>CAWFSO010000010.1:0-32685 GCA_963818525.1 uncultured Rikenellaceae bacterium | reverse complement strand
CTAAGTTATTGACATAATAAGTGAAGCGTTCTTTTTTATCTTTGTAATTATTGGTAAAATCTTTTTGGCCGTAATCGGCCTAAGAATCACACATACAGTACGTTGGACGCTGTCCGCAGTGTGACTGACGGACCGGAGGATTACATATAATCATGTTAATCCAGTGGGATTGGTATATCAAACAGCAAATTCAGGATAACAGAGATGAAGGTAATTATCTTATGCGGCGGCATGGGTACACGTCTCCGTGAGGAGACCGAGTACAAGCCGAAACCCATGGTTGAGATAGGCGGAAGGCCTATACTCTGGCACATAATGAAGCATTACGCCCACTACGGGTTTAATGATTTCATCCTGGCACTCGGATATAAAGGCAACATAATAAGGGAATACTTCCTGAATTACTTCGCCTACAACTCAGATATCACGGTTGATCTTGGAAGCGGAGGGAAGGTACGCCATCACAATGACACAATAAGGGAAGACTGGAAGGTGACACTGGTTGAGACGGGGGCGGAGACCATGACCGGGTACAGGGTTAAGAGCGCAGCCAGGTTCATTGACGGGGATAACTTCATGGTCACCTACGGCGATGCCGTATCGGATACCGATCTTCGCAGTTTGTTTGAATTTCACCTGTCACACGGGCTGAAGGGTACTGTGACCGGGGTCTTTCCGCCTTCGCGTTTCGGTGATCTTGTCACTGCCGGAGAGAGGGTGGTGAGTTTCAATGAAAAGTCGGATCATCAGGAACACCGTGAACCGATCAACGGGGGCTACTTTGTTTTCAGGCGGGAGTTCCTCGATATGATACCTGACGACCCGTCAGCCGACCTTGAGCGTCTACCGATGAGAATGCTGACGGAAGAGAAGCAGCTTGCGGTCTATAGCCATAAGGGCTTCTGGCAGTGCATGGACACCTACAGGGATAACCAGTTGCTTGAGAAGATGTGGAAGGAGAATCCGGTTTGGAAATTATGGGATTGACGGAGAGTTTTTACCGGGGCAAAAAGGTACTGATCACCGGTCACACGGGCTTCAAGGGCTCCTGGCTTACCATATGGCTGAACCTAATGGGTGCCGATACGGCAGGAATTGCCCTTGATCCGGCAAACGAGAACGACCTGTTTAACCTGGCAGAGCTGAAGGGGAAGATCAGGGATTACAGGGCGGATATAAGGAACAGGGCAGAGGTAGAGAGGATTTTCTATGCCGAGAAGCCCGAGATTGTCTTCCACCTTGCTGCGCAGTCGCTTGTATTGCGAAGTTACAACGATCCGGTTTCGACATTTGAAACCAATTTTATGGGGACGGTAAATCTCCTGGAGGCATGCCGCAACAGCGGTTCGGTCAGCCAGGTGGTCGTCGTCACCACGGACAAGGTATACGAGAACAGGGAGGAGCCGAGGGGCTACAATGAGCAGGATCCGCTGGGAGGATATGACCCGTACAGTGCAAGCAAGGCCGGTGCGGAGATTGCCTGTCAGTCGTACCGAAGGTCATACTTCGCCAAGAATGACGGTGCCGGACGGAAGATTTCATTATCAACGGCAAGGGCTGGAAATGTCATTGGAGGAGGCGACCGGGCCGCAGACAGGATAGTGCCTGACTGTATCAGGGCCTTTGAGAAGGGCCTCCCTATTCCTGTCAGGAATCCCGATTCAGTCAGGCCATGGCAGCATGTGCTCGAGCCACTGGGAGGTTACCTGATGCTCTGCCGCAGGATGGCAGAAGATCCGTACAGATTTGCGGGAGCATGGAACTTCGGGCCTGACAGTGAAGGGGCTGTGAGCGTGGGCAAGCTGGTCGGCACTTTCATCAGGCACTGGGGCTCCGGAGTAATGGATATCTCAGGAGAGCAGAAGAAATTTCACGAAGCCGGTATCCTGATGCTCGATATTTCCAAATCTGTTACTTACCTGGGCTGGAAGCCGCTTCTGACCCTCGATGAGGCGGTGAAGATGACTGCAGAGTGGTACAGGAGCTCCGGGAGCAGGGATCCTTACACGCTTTGTGTTGAACAGATTGAGGAGTATACAAAGAGATGGAATTCCGGGAGCTTGACATAGCCGGCCTGTTTGAGGTCACCCTCTCTCCTTTCACTGATGAGAGGGGTTTTTTCATGCGTGTCTATGACGCAGATGAGTTTGCCAGGGCCGGCCTGCACAGGGAGTGGGTTCAGGAGAACCATTCGAGGTCGGTAAGAAAAGGGGTGATAAGAGGACTTCATTTTCAGCATGCGTCTTATGCCGAGACGAAGCTGGTGAGGTGCGTCAGGGGCACGGTCTTCGATGTGGCCGTTGACCTGAGGCCGGGGTCACCCGACTTCGGCCGGTGGAGAGGAATCGTTTTATCGGAGGAGAACAGGAAGATGCTCTATATACCAAAGGGTTTCGGCCATGGTTACTGCACCATGAGTGACCTTAGCGAGGTGGTTTACAAGGTAGACAACAGGTATTCCCCCGATAATGAATCAGGGATACTGTGGAGTGATACTGACCTTGCCATTGAGTGGCCGCTCGAGGGCGAACCCTTGGTGTCAGCAAAAGACAGCCGGAACATGACCTTCAGGGAATATTCTGACATATGCCGGCACGGGAATAAGGGATTCCTTCGCCGTTGAGCGGATGTATAAACCGGGTTAACATAACTGACCGAATGAGATGAGTAAAAATAGTTCCATGAACATACGGTTATTCAAGCCTTCCCTGGGCCGGGAGGAGCTTGAGGCAATCAGGGAGGCCTTTGAAAGGTCGTGGGTGGGCCTCGGGCCGAAGGTCTCGGAGTTTGAGTCGGAGTGGGAGAAGTTCACAGGTGCCCGGATGGCCATAGCTGTCAACTCCGCCACTGCAGCCCTTCACCTGGCGCTTGCCTGTTTCCGGTTCCCGGAGGGAAAGAAGGTGATGGTGCCATCACTTACATTTTCTTCAACGGCCTCGGCGGTGCTCTATAACCGCCTCATACCTGTCTTTGTCGATTCAGACCCTGTGACACTGGGAATGGACCCTGAGGATGCCGAAAGGAAGTATGACAAGGAGTGTGTTGCCATCATGCCGGTCCATTATGCCGGTCACCCGGTGGAGATGGAGGGGGTTGCATCATGGGCGCGGGCCATGGGGATGAAGATAGTGGAGGATTGTGCCCACACCGCCGGAGGCATTTACATGGGCCGGATGCTCGGAACCTGGGGTGATATAGGCTGTTTCTCCTTTGAGGAGAAGAAGCTCATGACCACTGGTGACGGAGGGATGATGGTAACAGACGACCCGGAACTGTTCAGGGATGTCAGGGCGATGCGATGGGTTGGCATCGACAAGGATAACTGGAAGAGCTCCCGCAGGTACACCGCAGAGGACAGCGATGCCATGCACTGGTACTATGAGCTGAACGTGCTGGGGTACAAGTACAACATGAATGACCTGGCCGCATCGATCGGGCTGGCGCAGCTAAAGAAGCTGCCGGGGTTCAACAGGAGGAGGTCTGAGATAATAAGGCACTATCTTGACGGTGTAAGGTGGAAAAAGGGCATTGAGCCCCTTCTTCCGTTTGAGCCCGAGAGCTATCCCTACCAGATGTTCGGGATCAGGCATGACAGGAGAAATGAGATGATACTGCACCTCAAGTCGAAGGGTATCGCTACAGGCTGTCACTATACGCCGCTAAGCATGCAACCGCTCTTCAGTCCGTACCCGCAGCGATGTCCCTTCATCGAGGCCGAGCACAACAGGTTCATAACGTTGCCGCTGCATGCCGACCTCACTGACGGTGAGGTGTCATATGTCATTGATGCCATAAACGGATTCGGCACAGATGAAGGTTCATCGGCTCACTGAAGGGGATGACCAGCGGGTAAGGGAGTTCCTGGGAGGCACATTCTCCTCCCCCACGCACTGGCCGGGATGGAATCGCCTGGTGAGCAGGTATCACAAAACGTACTTTTACTATTTCGGACTGGTTGACGGCGACAGGTTACTGGCTGTTTTCCCGGTACACGAAGTAAGAGAGGGCATGCTGACAGGTCTCTTTTCAGGGCAGTTCAAATACATCCCTTACGGAGGATGGCTGCCGGCAGCAGGTACCGGCGACAGTTTATCAGAGATACCCGTTATGGCCGGCGGCAGGCTTGAATGCTTTGCCCTCCCGGCTTTGAATGAGTTTGAATGCCGGTATCCGAATGCAATCAGGTCATTCAGTACAATGATTGTTGACCTCTCCAGGGATGAGAGTGCAATATGGAGAGGGTCGGTTGACTCCAAAAGGCGGAACATGATCAGGAAAGCCATGAAATCAGATGTCAGCGTGGCTCACGGGAAGGCGGTCATGGATGACTTCTTCAGGCTGTATGATGAAAGCGCCCACAATAATGGGCTGACGCCCATGGGAAGGGAGTTCCTGTCAGAACTGAACGGACAAGAAGAGGAGGCACGTTTCATTCCGTTTGTTGCCTATGCCGGGGGCAGGCCGGTTGGTGCCCTCGGGCTGATCCATGACAAGGACTACGCCATTTACTGGCTTGGGGCGACCGACAGGCATTCGGCCAGCCTGGGCCAGGGAGAGATACTGCAGTGGGAGGCCATCCGCTACAGCAGGGATAGCGGCTGCAGGTATTATGACCTCTGCTATGCGGACAGTGAGAGGCTCCCGGGTATCTTCGGGTTTAAGAAAGGCTTCTCCGATATGACGGTACCGGTTCCTTACCTGCATCGCAGGTCGGTTCTTTACAGGGTTTTAAATAAAATAAAAGGAAGATGATCAAGGCAGTTCCGGGTTTAATGAAGACTCTTCTGTGGAATATCCGCATGCGTAGAAAATATTCCCGGGGAAACCGGCTGGGGAGAAGGGTCATGTTCTCAAGAGATACGGTGATCGGATCGGGATGCAGCATCGGTGATGACGTTGTCTTCGGGAGAGGTGTCAGGCTGGGCAATAATGTAACCATTGGTGCAGGGGCGGTGCTGGAAAGGATGGAGGTTAATGACAACAGCGTGGTTGAGGGAAGGGTGATTATTACCGGGCATGGCGAGGGGACCATCAGGGTAGGGAGGGAGTCTTTCATAGGGCACAACACCGTGCTCGACTTCAGTGACAACATCACCATCGGTGATTATGTGCATGTGGGGTACAACCAGTTCTGGACCCACTCAAGCGCGATGCAGGCATTACGGGGCAATCGCCTTTCTGACAAGGACAAGAGATACCGGCCCACGGCCCCGATTGTCATTGAAAACAATGTATATGTCGGTGTGCAAAGTACCATTTATCCGGGAATCAGGATATGTCATCACGCCATAATTGCGCCAAATTCAGCCGTTACAAAGGATGTGGAATCATTTACACTGGTCGGAGGAGCTCCTGCGAAGTTTATAAAGAGTCTTAAGGAGAAAGATTGGACGGCCTGAAGGAAAAAACCGTTAAGGGGATATCCTGGAGTATGGCGGAGCAATTCGGACTTCAGGGTTTGCGGCTGATAGTAGGATTGGTTCTGGCACGCATACTGACACCTGCTGATTACGGACTAGTAGGTATGGTAGCTGTGTTCTTTGCTATCGGACAGGTCTTTATTGACGGGGGTTTTTCGATTTCTTACATCCAGAAGAAGGAGGTAAGTGCGGAGGATGCAAATACTGTTTTCTACACTAATTTGGTTACCAGCCTCCTGGTGTATGCCATATTCTGGTTTGCTGCCCCGGGCATAAGCCGGTTTTACAATCAGCCACAGCTGGTGGATCTCACGAGAGTCCTGTCTGTTGTATTGATAATAAACTCATTTAACATTATACAGGTAGCCCAGCTAACCAGGGCAGTTGATTTTAAAAGAAAGACCCGGATATCACTTGCTGCCACACTGGGGTCAGGCATTCTTGGGATATTGTCGGCTCTTAACGGTTATGGAGTATGGAGTCTTGTGATACAGCAGATTGCCGGCAGGCTTTTTGCAACTGTCGGATACTGGATTACCACCAGGTGGAAACCAGGATTTACATACTCTGCCGCCTCATTCATGAAGATGTTTTCCTTTGGTGCCTGGGCACTGGCTTCTAACCTGTTACGGACACTTTTTGACAATATTTACACACTCACCATAGGGAGGTTGTTTCCAGTGGCCCAGGTGGGATACTATACGAAGGCTCAGCAGTTTCAGATGCTGGCATCACAGAACCTGGTATCGGCAATAGGTGCCGTCTCCTTTCCGGTTCTGTCAAAGCTGCAGGATGATGTGTTACAACTGACCGCTGCCATGAAGAAATTCATCAGAAGCTCACTCTTCTTTATCATACCTCTGATGATAACCCTTTTCATTACAGCAAGGCCATTCACCATTATTTTCCTTACGGAGAAATGGGCCCCGATGATCCCGTTGCTTAAACTCCTCTGCCTCGCAGGCATTCTGTATCCCATACACATGATCAATGTGCAGGCCCTCACAGCATGTGGCAGGATAAGACAGGGGTTTATTTCCGAGCTGATAAAGAATGGTATGCGTATAGCAAACATTGTAATCATGTCGCGATACAGCGTGATTCATATTGTGGCCGGTGAGGTGGCAGTATCTACCCTTTCATTGGTCGTCAACACTGCCTTTATCAGGAAATACACCGGCTATGGATTACTGAAGCAGATGGTCGATTTGCGGCAGCTTATCCTCGGAGGTATTGCGGCGGCCCTGGCGGGTCAGATTGTCTATTCTCTTTCATCGTCATTGTGGCTATGCCTGATTTCAGGGAGCATTACTGTAGTAACCGTTTTCTTCTCATTTCAATTCTTCTTTAACAGGTTGTTGTTTGAGGAACTTTGGGGCTTCAGGAAATTATATGTCAGAAACCAGTGACGTTGCGTTGAAGCACGGGCCCATGATCAGTGTCTGCATGATCACCTATAATCACGGGCCTTACATTGCCCGGGCTATTGAGGGGATCATGACCCAGGAGTTACCTTACATTTATGAGCTGGTTATCGGGGAGGATCATTCAACTGACAGCACCAGGGAGATATGCCTCGGTTTTGAAAGGATGCATCCCGGCGTGATAAGGGTTCTCGGATCTGACACAAATCTTGGTATAACGGGAAATTTTGCCCGCACTCTTGCAGCATGCAGGGGCAAGTATATAGCCATATGTGAGGGTGACGATTTCTGGACGGACAAATCGAAGTTACACAAACAGGTCAGGTTTCTGGAAGAGCACCCTGAGTTTGCAATGATCTCCGGAAGAGTGGATATGGTGAATGAGCAGGGTCTCACTCCGGCTGACATCAGCCAGCTGGAGGAACAACTTCTCAGGATGAAGAGGGACCCGGGTTTTTTCGATCTCCTGGAATACAACATGATCAATACTCCCACCGTATGCATCAGGAAGGATGTTATGACCAGTCTCTCAGATGAGGCGTCAACCAGAAAGCTATGGTATTCTGTCGATTACTGGTACTGGCTGAGGATTGCATCACAATACAGGATATTTATAGCGGATGAGATATATGCATCGTACAGGGTTCATGCTGACGGTGTAAGCAGGAAAGGTAATTTCCTTCGAAAAAGGATGCCCCGGATCAGGTATGATGCAATCAGTCATTATTGTTCAGAGCACAAGGATGTTCCTCCTGCTGAAAAGGCCGGCCTCTTTGCATCAATGGCAGGTATTGTGAACGGAAAGTACAGCGACTTGTGGCTGAGGTTCCTTTCAGCGCTCTGGTGTATAGTGAATATCACTTCATTCAGGGCCTGGATAAGGCTCAGGTTGAAACTGATCAGATAGATGTTGAAAGCCAGTCGTGACATACTTAAGATCCCTGATTACCCCCTGAAGGGTGCCCTGTATCTGTATGGGCTGTTCTTCCTGCTGATATTGATCTACTACATACTCCCGGTGCCATTCAGGTACATTGCATCGCTGACCCTGCTGATTCTATTTATTTTATCAAAAGAGGATTACTGGTGGCTTGCACTCTTTTTCATCCTTTATTCAGGTCCATGGGGATTATTTGCGGAAAATACCCGCGATGCTGCTGTAGGCATTCCACTTTTCAGCCTTGGTGCAGGGTTCTCTTTTTCATTCATCCAGATTTTTTTCATAATCTCATTTCTGAAGGCACTTTATGTCTCTCCCCGCTTCCTCTCAATCTTCAGGTCTCATTTTCAGCTACTTTTTGTATACTTTGCACTTCTTCTTCTGATAGCCCTTTTTTACGGTACCAACCCGGGAATTATCTTTGATGACCTGAAAGTGACAGTTTTCTGGGGATTTATTTTTGTTCTGCCTGCACTTATCAGAAAGCCATCAGAAGCATACAAGTTTCTGTTCCTGATCTTACCGGTTGTTTTTCTTGTTTTTATTGATGCGGTCTATTTTCTGTTCACCGGGGGTGGATATATTTATTACCTGATCTATTCGGCATCTCCGGTGCGCGATTTCGAGTTGATGGCAGGGCTTGACCCGGAGGCTAACATCAGGTTTGCTCCGTACGGCTGGCATGCTGTTTTACTTGGTTATATTGTCAGTCTTGCCCTTGCACAGATTGACAGGAAGCATTCTATATTCCTTCTGCTGACAGCGATTACTGCATTCGCGGTGGTTATTATTTCAGCCACCCGATCATGGTTCATTATTTTCGGACTCATAGCACTGTTTACCATCTGGCGGTCAAAAAAGATCAAAGCAATGATTGCTCTCTCAGGCATGTTCCTCCTGCTCTTCTTTGTTCTGTTCTCCGAGTCCTCAATCTCGAAAGAGATTTTTGGCGGTTCGCTAAAGAGGATTATGACTGTATTTGATATAGACAGAGGGGGATCTTATCTGCCCGAATCGATGGAAACCAAGTTTTCACTTCGTCTTCCACCCCAGATTGAGCTTATCAGACAAAATCCAATAACAGGATGGGGCTTCACAGAGAACAGGGGGGATGTCGATGTTGGGATCTTCGGTCAAATTGTAGAAGTTGGCCTGGCAGGCCTGGCTCTCTTCATATATTTATGGTATGATTTCATAAGAATTACCGGTGCTGCAGTCAGAGATCACGGGATTCCCTTCCAGTACAGAAACCTGATTGCTGTAATCCTTGCTGGTTTCATTGGTTTGCTAGTATCGCATTTCACTGTCAACCAGATATTTGGACTTACTTATTACACGGTATTAATACCGATCTATTTCTGGATTACCGACATGTTCCTGAGAAACGTTGTTTCTTACAGGGTAATAAGAAACACTAAATGATAATTAAAAAGTGGGCCGGTATAATGACAGGCATTTTATTGTATCTGTCAGCAAGGGCTAAAAAGTACCATGATGTGAAGGATACCAAAAGTCGGATAGTTATGTTGACTGATCATCTTCGCTGGATATTGAGGGAGGGGGAGTTCAACTTCCATTATTACTCCCAGGGGTTAAATGCAAAGGGAACAGACATCGCAGGATTCATGGGGAAAAAAACTTTCTCCAGGTACAGGCATCTATACTGCGAGCTTGTCGGCAGTCATTCCGTCGGAGAGACATCAGGGTCTGAGGATATCCTGATCAAGGATAAGTTTTATTGTTCAGCCATTCTCAGGGCAGGAGGTTTCAACACTATAGACAATCTGTTCTTAATATTTAACGGCAATTTCCATTCGATGATTGAGGCCGGGGCCTTTACCGCACTGGAAGACGGAGATTATTTCCTGAAGAACACCATGATGGAAAGCGGGTACGGTGTCATCGGGTTTTCAGTGAACAGCGGGGCAATAGTTCTTTCGGACGGCAGATCAGGCATGGCTGTTATTGAGCAGATAACCTCAAGGGGCAGATGGATAGTCCAGAAAAGAATTTTACCACACCCTGCAATCCGATCGGTAAACGGTTCAGCCCTCAACACGACCAGGCTCTATACCATCAGCACCATAAACGGATTTCAATTCCTGGGAGGATACCAGGCCTTTGCCACCGGCAGTTCTGAGACTGACTCCTGGCAGCATGGCTCTGTCTATGTTGCCATTGATCCATTCAATAACCGGCTGGGCAGGTTTGGCATAACAAGTCAATCGGATCTGCGGGAGGGAGTGATCTTTCAACATCCTGACTCGGAGGTTGTTTTTGAGGGTTATGAAATTCCCTTTTTGAAGGAGTCTGTTGCCTTATGCTGCAAAGCCCACTCTCTTTTTGAACAGACTTTTATTATCGGATGGGACATTGCAATTACTGAAGAAGGACCGATAATTGTTGAGGCGAATGAAAATCCCGGTATAAATGTGTTGCAGTGCTTTGAAGGAGGAATCCGAAGAAGAGTGAAAGAGACATACCGGGAATTGAAAAGAAAATACAATGGATAAGGGAAGTGTGGCAGTTATTCTCCTGAACTTCAATCAATGGGAGATGACTTCTGCGTGTGTTGAATCAATATTGAAATCGGATTATCCTGATTTCAGGGTGGTACTGATTGACAACGGATCATACAGTCAGGATGATTATGAAAGGTTAATGAACATCCGTTCGGAAAGATGTGATTTGGTACGCCTGGAAGAAAACCGGGGTTATGTGGGTGGAATGAATTATGGGATGAAAGTGGCATCTGAGAGAGGATTCGATTTCTTCCTGGTGATGAATAACGATGCTGTGATAGCTCCGGATTCTATAAGCCGGATGATTGAGTGTTCAGAGAAATACGGGCATCGCTGCATTGTCACCGGCAAGGTTTATCACTACGACAGGCCCGGTGTAATACAGCATATCGGTTATGAGTTCACCGACAGGAAGAATCTGCGGATGAGACGCATTGCAGAGGATGTGGAAGACCAGGGGCAATGGGACATGGAGCGTGAGATGGATATGATTGACGACATATTCTGGTTATTTCCCAATGAACTGTACAAGAGGACCGGCGGCTACTCAAAATACTTCTGGTTCAATGCCGAGCAGGCTGACCTGGCACTGAGAGCCGTGAAGGAAGGCTACAAACTGGTCTATACCCCTGATGCAAGGCTGTGGCACATGGGGAGCATCAGCATCGGCGGCAGGGGGAAAAATCCGAGGCTCGCCTATTATGACCTTCAGGGATCGCTTGTCTTCAGGTTCCTTCATCTCAGCACACCCAGGTTCATACGATATTATTTCAGCGTGATCTTCAACATAATAACAAGGTACCTGAAGCACTTCGCAAAGCTGCTGGCAGGAAGGGAGACAGACGGGCGGATGGCCTGTGCGGGGCTGAGGGCCCTTTTATGGTTCAACGGATGGTTTTTCACGAGAGGAGAAAACAACGGAGCAAATCCGTTTGCATGAACAGATAAGGTGGAGAAAACCCGGTTCTATTATTTTGCCCCACTCGACTTTGACACAGTCTTCAAGACCCAGGTCATAGGGTGGGTTAACATATTCAGGGAGAAGGGCCTTGACTGGACGATTGTAAAAATTAATCCTGTCAGGAGATTTTTCTTCAGCAGGATAAGGGCTGACAAGAGGGGAATAAGGGAGTTGTACGACGGCAGGCTTGCATTCCTGGTTACCCTTCCCGAGAAGCTGCCGTTTACCCGGTGGCTGAACACACTTATGATGCTTGCCGTAGTTGCCCCGGCGCTCTTCACACGAAAGAGTGTCATCATTCAGATCCGGTCGGCGGCCTTTCACAGGTCAATAGCGGCCCTGAAGTCATTAACCGGCGGCAGGGTCAGGATCATTTATGATTCCCGGGCTGCAGCTGCTGAGGAGTATCTTTACAACCGGAAAGAAGAGGATCAGGCTACTTTAAAGGTCTACAGGAAGCTGCAGGAGAATGACCGCCGGATGACGGAGGTGGCTGACAGGGTCTTCTGTGTCAGCAGCGCGCTTGCAGATTATCATTTGAAGCAGTTGCAAGGCACGGTGGACAGCGGGAGGTTCGTCAGTTATCCGGGCAATGCAGACAGCAGTTACTTCTTTTATTCCGGGTCACTAAGAAAGAGGATGAGAAGCAGCCTCGGACTGGAGAATAGTTTTGTGGTGGTCTATTCCGGGGGCCTCGAGATGCCCTGGCATAAGCCTGAACTTCTGTTTGAGTTCTTTTCCCGGATCTCACTCCTTGAAGAAGATGCCGTGCTGCTTCTCCTGACCAATGACACCTCAATTGCTGAAAGGTATTCAGCTGAATACGGTATCCGGGGCGACCGGATAAGAATTGTGTCGGCTGATAACAGGAAGGTGCACACCTATCTGAACGCAGCCGACCTTGCAACACTGTTCCGTGACAGGGATATCATGAACAGGGTCGCATCACCGACCAAGTTTGCGGAATACATCATGTGCGGCCTGCCTGTGGCCATCTCGCCTGAAGTAGGAGATACATCATCTTTGATTGAGGAGACCGGCTGGGGACTTATCTGTGACGGACCCTCTGAAATCAGTCCTGAAGAGTGGCGGCTCAGAAAGGCCGGATGGCACTCTGAGAGGGAGGGTATAGCTGCGTACGGTGCAGCACATCTGTCAAAGCAGGCAATAGTGGAGAGGGTCCTGCGGGAGTATGAAGGGATGCAGGCTTAGCCTGTTCCGTATCCGGGACTAAGGTACGCCGTTAACCGGGCGGGGCTACCGGTTTAATTACCTGATGGGAGTAAAAACAAAATTTCAGTATTGTGGTTAACCTGATTTTTTCGGGTGATTTTGCACCCCTGACAGACAGATCAGACCTCTCTGAAGATCATTTCAGTGAGGTATCTCATCTCCTTGGCGGTTGCGACCTGCATATCACCAACCTTGAATGTCCGCTGACTGCCTTGCGTAGGGCTGTTGCGAAGTCTGGCCCCTCGGTCAGGGCGGAGCCTGAGGCAGTTGAGCTGCTCAGGCAGGCCGGGGCAGGGCTGGTGTGCATGGCCAACAATCACATTTTTGACTACGGGGAGGAGGGTATTGATGAAACGGTTCAGATATGCACAGAGAATAATATAAGTGTTGCGGGGATAATCAGGGGAGGTGATCCGGGGACGGCTTCAGTGGTTAAAGAGATCAACGGAATCAGGATTGGCTTCCTGAATTACTGCGAGCATGAGTTCAGTGTGCGGGAGATGGGCCTCACCGGAGCTAACGGCTATGATCCGGCAGATGCGTACAATGACATCAAACGGATGCGTACAATGACCGATTACGTCATTGTTGTATATCACGGCGGTAATGAGTATTACCCCCTTCCGCGGCCTGGCCTGAAAAAGGATTTTCATTTCCTCGCCGATGCAGGAGCCGATGCCGTTATCGGGCATCACACCCATGTCATCAGCGGCTATGAGATCTGCAACGGCAAGCCCCTGGTATACAGTCTTGGCAATTTCTTCTTTCCCTACCCCGGCGAGCCGGAATCGTGGCATAAAGGGGTGCTCTGCCGGCTGACTATAGATGATAAGGTAACCATGAAGTTCATCCCGGTAATACAGTGCAGGGGTGGATCCGTAGTCGTCATGCCGTCACCCGGGGAAGAGTCGGAGATCCATTCGGAGATTGACCGGTTGTCAACCATAATAATGAACGATGCGGAACTCGGGAAGAGCTGGAGTGAATATGCAAGGACCACCGGAGCGGGACTGGCGTACCAGGTTCTTTACCCGACCAGGGCTGATAAATTACTGCTTAAGATACCTTTTCTGAGACGTTTTGTCAGCAGCAGCGAAAGGCACAGGTCACTGCTGAACGTTCTGAGGTGCCGGTCACTTGAGCAGCTGCTTATTGACAATCTAAAATCAAGGCTATGATTGTAGGCATACACAATACCTGGCCGCACAAGCCGGATTATATCAGCGACGTTTACCGGCAGATATTGAAGGCCAATAACATTGAATATCTGGATCTCGACAGCAGCAGTCCCGATTTCATTGAACAGGTCAGGCGTATCGACTTTTTTATCTACCGGTGGGCCCACACCGATTACCATCATCAGCATGCACCGACGATCATCCCGGTCATAGAGCGCTTTTACGGCAAGAAATGCTTTCCCGATTGGAATACCTGCTGGCATTATGATGACAAGATCAAGCAGTCAATGATGCTTGAGGCCGGGGGCTTCCTGTGTTGCAGCTACCATGCCTTCTGGCATATGGATGAGGCAAAAGCCTGGTTAAGGTCAAACAAGCAGTGGCCTGTGGTATTTAAGCTGAAGGCCGGATCGGGGTCAATGAATGTAAGGCTTCTGAAGACACGAGGCCAGGCGATGAAGTATCTCAGGAAGTCATTCTTAAGAGGCTTTCCGGCTGATTTCCACGGCCTGCGCAATACCCTGAAGACCTATAACTACAATATTTACAAGACGGGAAGAGACCTGCTCAAGAGCTTCTACCTGAGGTATCTGTCGAGGAGACTAAATCCTTACTGGGTGAGGCAGCGCAACTATTTCTACTTTCAGAAGTACTATCCGGGAAACGATTACGACACGCGGGTACAGATTACGGGATCAAGAGCCTATGCATTCATCAGGTATAACCGGCCTGGTGATTTCCGTGCATCAGGCAGCAACCGATGGTCGATTGACCGGGAGAAGATTGATATGGAATTCGTGAAGATCGCATTTGCGGTCTCCAGGGCCTACGGCTTTCAGTCGATGGCCTATGATTTCATTTATGATGAGGAGAGAAAGCCGGCTATCGTGGAGATGAGCTACTGCTTCGGTGACTATCCGGAGTTCTCAAACGGTTACTGGGATGAATCGCTTACATGGCATGAGGGAAGGTTCCTGCCTCAGTATTTTGAACTGGCTGATCTCCTCGGGATCAGTGACCTTATATTGCCTGATTGGGTAAAGCCATCCTCGTCTTACAGGGATGTGGATGTAAACAGATGAACAGGAAGTTTGCCTTTTCGACCGATTCTCTTGCAAGAGGGGGGAAAGAGAGACAGATGGCAATAATTGCCAGGGCGCTGCTTGACAGCGGTTATGACCTTATCTTCATTGCTAAGAGAACTGACGGGGAGAGCAACTATTTCGGGGAGTACGGACTGGATATCAGCCTGGTAAAAGTATATCACAGTTTTTCGGATTTCACTTCGGTGGTGGCTGGTTTCAGGCCTGAAATCGTCATGTCATGGGATGCAAAGAGTTCCTTTTACAACCTGCTCATTTATCGTAAATACGGCTATGCCTTCATTAACGGCTCCATCAGGCACGGGATACGGCTGTTCACGCCCGGGAATCTCTTCCGCTCCGTCGTCTGCCGGCTGTCACCCTGGGTGATTGCAAACTCTGCTGCCGGACTGAAGGCCAACCGCCTCATTGCCGGTCCCCGGCGGTTTGTGCTTTACAATGGGGTTGAGAGCCGTTTTGTAAACAGCCTTACCGCAGGTGAAAGAGAGAGCTTACGGGAACGTATAATCCCCGGTTACGGCAGCAGGAGAGTGAGGATTTTTATCTCCGTGGCCAATTTTGTTCCGTTCAAGGATTATTTCACCGTCATAAGGGCCCTGGCAAGATACAGGGTGCACGAGGATTTCCTGTATGTTATCGTCGGAGAGGGGCCGCTGAGAAAAGAGGTTGAGGAAGCGGTAAGGGCATCCGGCCTTGAAGAGAGTGTGATATTTACTGGCAGAACAACCAATGTAAGGGATCTGCTTTTCGTGTCGGACCTCTACATACACTCCTCCAGGGGCGAAGGGGTGTCCAATGCGATTCTCGAGGCTATGCAGGCAGGACTGCCGGTAATTGCAACTGATGCAGGAGGGGTAAGGGAGACAGTCTTCCCGGGATATTCACTCCTGTATGGTTACGGTAATGAAGATGCCCTGTACGACTGCCTGCTCGGGTCAGTCCGGTTACCCGGCCCGGATGCAGAGAAGTCAAAGGGGTATTATGAGCACCTCGGCATGTTCTCTGAGGAGGGTATGATCTCCCGGTTCTTCGGAATAATTGACAAAATCAGCGGGCAGTCCGGCTGAGTTTCAGATAGCCAGTCATCCGGCTGAGTTTCACATACTACCTGTAATCCGGATGATATCCGGTTTTTACCTGTCATCCGTCTCCACTTACGGTTTTTGCGTTCAAAAGGCAACATGGGACTTTACTCACTTTTACGCTCGTTTCTTTCCGGAGGTTCCCGGGGCAGGCTCACAAGGCTCCTGTACGTCACCGGGCTGAAGCCGAGGATCAACCGCAGGGTACGTTCGCCATTCAGTACGGGAACGGTTGTCCTCTCAGCCGATTTTGAGATGGCATGGGCATTCAGGTTTTCACGGACAAGAGGTGGTGAGGCTGTTGAAAAGGGGATGCAGGAGAGGAAAAACGTTCCTCTCCTGCTTGCAATGCTTGAAAAGCATAACCTGCCGGTTACATGGGCTACCGTAGGACACCTGCTGTTGCATGAATGCCGGCGCGGAGATGCCGGAAGAGCACATCCGGAGATGCCCAGGCCGCGTTTCTTCAGTAACAGTAACTGGGATTTCAGCGGCGGAGACTGGTACGGCCACGATCCATGCACTGATCTCCGGCATGATCCCGCCTGGTATGCATCCGACCTGGTTGACATGGTATTGCAGTCGGGAGCAGGGCATGAGATAGGGTGTCACTCATTCTCGCACCTCGACTTCACCTATGCTCACTGCACGAAGGAGCTGGCTGATGCAGAACTTGACGAGTGCATCAGAGCCGCGGCAGTGAAGGATGTGAAACTGAGCAGCATGGTCTTTCCGGGGGGCACCTTCGGTAACTATGAGAGCCTGAAGGAAAAGGGATTCATATGCTACCGCCTGCCAATGAAGTATCACCTCGATCTTTGTTACCGTGATGAGTTCGGGCTGGTGGCTATCCCGAGTTCGCTGGGATTGGGAAGGGACCAGTACGGCTGGTCACCGGAATTTCATCTCAGGGTGATTGAACAGTTCCTTAAGAAAGCGGCCAGGTATAAGTTGATCTGTCATTTCTGGTTCCATCCGTCAGTTGATCAATGGTATCTTGACAGGGTGATGCCTTCCGTGCTGGAGCTTATTGCCTCTTATCGCGACAGTAAGAGGGTTACGGTCAGAACGATGGGGGAGCTGGCAAGAGAATACCTTCGCCTGACTGAGTGACGCCGATGGTTCATATCCCCGCGAAAGGATGATAGACTTTATTCTGGAAATACCCACAGAGAGGGCTGTAAAAGATACAGGGAGTCTTTTTCTCAGGAAGCCTCCCCCTGCACTGCAATGGGAGAATGAAAGCCTTGAGTTTGTGGCATGGGGAGACCCGGTGCTGGCTTGTACCCTGGCGGAAGCAAAGGAAAGAATTGCATCACCCGTTGATGTGGTAAACACAATCAGGGGGCATTATTATTTCCTGCTCCGGATAAAAGAAACAGGCGGGCTGTATGCCGGCAATTCGCTCTTCAGCATACTGCCGGTCTATTACTGCGTTACCGGAGAGAGAGTTGTCCTCTCTGACAACGCCTTCACACTAGGCAGGCATACAGGCAATGAAGATCCGTGCACCAGGTTTGTACTTGAGACAGTCCTGTTTGGTTATCCCCTCTTTAACATCACTGTACTGAATGGGATCAGTCTGCTGCCATCAAATTCGTTCCTCTCTGTCACTGCGGGCAGGGTGACCGTTCATAAGCATACGGCAATAGAGGATCTGTTCTTTAAGGATCCGCTGCCCTGGAAAGGGGCTGTTGAAGAGACAGCAGAGTCATTCCTGGAGAGTGTACAGCACTATCTTCCCGGAGAGGGATATGCCTCTTCCCTGACGGGAGGCTTTGACGGCAGAACGCTTGTTGCTGCCGGTCTTGCCCTGAAGCGGAAGTTTTCCACCTACTCATTCGGAGCGGAAGGGGCAGATGATGTTGAGATTGCATCCGGGCTTTCGGCGGTAGCCGGAATACCATTCATCAATATCACTCTCGGCCACGATTATGTTGAAAGGGAAAGCTACGGCTGCGGACGTGATTTTGTTATGAACTCATCGGCGACTGCAACATTTGCACGTGCTCATTACCTCTTTGCCGCGCGGAGGCTGTCGGAGGGATATGATACTATTGTTACGGGAAACTTCGGGAGTGAGATATTCAGGGCTCCTCATATTGCCGGGTCAGTCATCTCTGCCAACCTCATCACCCTCTTCACCGAGGAGAACCCCGGAAGGGCCTTTAAGGCAATAGAAGGGTCCGGCGAGTTTAGGGTACTGAACCGAGACAGTTTCAGATCTGACTGGGAATCGCTGAAGGCGGACATAAACTCACTGCCTTGCTATAACCCTTTATACAGCGGACTGACCATGAACCAGAGGTTCTATGTTTTTGTCTTCGGGGAGATCTTCAGGAAGTATTTCGGTGCCGAGATGGTTAACCAGTTCAATTATATAAGAAACAGGACACCCTTCCTAGACATTGATTTTCTGCGGACCATCTTCAGGAGCAGGCTGGCCGGGATACATTCGGGATTCTTCGATCACAATCCGTTCAGAAGATACAAGGGGCAGGTTTTGTATGCTCATATAATAAAAAATTCATGGCCGGCTTTCGGGAGGATGCCAACGGACAAGGGTTATGCACCTGAAGATCTGATAAGGTTTACGGGGAAGTTACGGATTGCCCTGAGCTATGCCGGCAAGCGCCTGAAGAGGCAGCGTCACGGCAGCGATCCCTATTCAGTAAAGGCCTCGTGGGAAAATAACAGGCACCTCTGGGACCGGATAATTATTTCAGGGGAGTATTTCGATTCCGGGATTCTCAGCAGTGAGCAGGCAGGCATTGAACTCCGGAGTAAAGTAATCAGCCTCTCTTCTGCATTAAGCAGGAGTAAGTAAATATTGTACCTGAAGCCCGGCGAATAAATCAATCCAATGAAACTGAAAGCAGTCATTTTAAGGAATGAGATGGATTCTGATCACATCGGCTGGATAAGGGCATGTGAGGAATTCAGCGGAAAAGTGGCATACAGGGTTGTTGATCTCACCGCTCACGACTGGCTGGAGGCTGTACAGAGCGAGCCTTTTGATCTCTTGCTGGCAAAGCCAGGAGGGCTGACCGCTCTCTTCAAGCAGCTTTATGACGAAAGGATATATATTTTATCAGGTGTCTACGGATATACTGTCTTCCCCTCTCCCGAAGAGATATTCATCTATGAGAACAAGAAACTGCTCTCCTACTGGCTGAAGGCGAAGGGGATTCCCCATCCCTCCACGACAGTGTTCTACAACCGCGATGAGGCTCTTGACCATGTTTCAGGGTGTCAGTATCCGGTGGTGGCCAAAACCAGCATAGGTGCATCAGGGAGCGGAGTAAGGATACTGAGGAGTGCCGGGGAAGCGGTGAAATATATCGATGACACCTTCAGAGGCAAGGGAGCCCCACAGAGGAGCGGTCCAAACACGGACAAGGGTGGATTGTTCATTCGTGGGTTGCATTACCTGAAAAACCCTGCTGACATACCGGGGAAACTGAATATCTATCAGATCAGGGCTGCTTCTGCCCAGAAAGGGTTCGTGATCTTCCAGGAGTATGTGGAGCACGATTATGAATGGAGAGTAGTGAGGATCGGCGACAGTTACTTTGCCCACAAGAAACTGAAGGCCGGGGATAAAGCCAGCGGGGCGTTGCTGAAGAACTATGACAATCCGCCTGTCCGGCTGTTTGACTTTGCCATGGAGATCACCGAAAGCAACCGTTTCTACAGCCAGGCAATAGACCTCTTTGAGACAGACAGGGGATTCCTTGTAAATGAAATGCAATGCATTTTCGGGCAGAGTGATAATTACCAGATGATGGTCGATAACAAGCCCGGGAGGTATATCAGGCGTGACGGATCATGGCTCTTCCAGGAGGGAGATTTTGCCCGGAACGAGTGTTATAACCTGCGGCTCCAATTTCTTATTGACAGGCATGAAGGTACTGTACGTATGTAGCGGGCAATCGCCAGAGAGGATCAGTCCTGTTGTTGCCGCACAGGTAAGATCGCTGGTGGCGGAGGGTGTTGAAGCGGATCTTTTCGCCATAGGCGGGAAAGGCACCGGGGCATATATGGCCGCAATTTTCCGGTTGAGAAAGCACCTGAAAAACAGGGCCTATGACTGTATCCATGCCCATTACGGGTTATGCGGCATTGTAGCCCTGCTGGCCCGGCGCGGAAACAAGCTGGTTGTCTCGTTTATGGGCGATGACTTGCTTGGCTCAAGAAGAGAGGATGGAAGCTTGACCGTTGCCAGCAGGCTCATGAAGCATATTAACATTGTTTTGTCGAACCGCTTTTACAATCACACTATCGTGAAATCAGCAGGGATGCTTCATCCCTGCCTTCGCCGGACCTCTGTAAAGGTCATACCCAATGGCGTCGACACCGGGCTGTTCACTCCCGGTGACAGGACTGCGGCTCTCGGGGTTACAGGATGGAGACCGGAGAAGAGGCATCTGATTTTTGTTTCTGATCCTGGCAGGAAGGAAAAGAATTTCAGCTTGGCACAGAGCGCTGTTGCCCTTATGGGCAGGGATGACACGGAGCTGCATGCTGTAACCGGGGTGGCCCACAACCTGATGCCTGCATTCTACAACTCAGCGGATACGCTGTTGCTGACATCATTCCATGAGGGGTCGGCGAATGTGATTAAGGAGGCAATGGCATGCAACTGCCCGGTGGTGTCGACTGATACCGGTGATGCCCTGCAGGTGACAGGGGATGCTGAGGGATGCTATGTTGTTCCCTGTGAAAGGGAGGCTATTGCACAGGCTGTTAACAGGGCGATAGATTTCAGGATGATGAGAGGAGCCTCTGCGGGGAGGTCAAGGATCATTGAGGCAGGCCTTGATTCAGTCACGGTAGCAAAGCGGATCGTAACCATTTATAACGAGGTGACAGGCTGATGTGCGGAATTTGCGGGATAATTAATTTTAACGGAGAGCCGGTTGCGGAACAGGCCGTGAGGAAGATGATGGCCCTGCAAAAACACCGGGGGCCTGATGATGAAGGTCTCTTCATTGAAGGCAATGCAGGGCTAGGGTTCGTAAGGCTGAGCATAATAGATCTCACGCCCGGGGGGCATCAGCCCATGGCCTCGGATGACGGCAGGTACTACATTGTCTTTAACGGCGAAATATTCAATTACATAGAGCTGCGTGACGAGCTGAAATCGCTTGGACACAGGTTCAAAACCAACTCTGATACCGAGGTTCTCCTTTCAGCATGGCAGCAGTGGGGCCGGGAGTGCCTTCACAGGTTTAACGGGATGTGGGCGTTTGCCATTTATGACAGGAGCCAGCGACGGCTGGTAGCAGCCAGGGACAGGTACGGCATCAAGCCATTTTACTTTTATCATGACAACCGGAGGCTGATATTTGCCTCGGAGATACCCCCCCTGCTTGCAGCCCTTGACAGGTCGACGGCTCCCGATGACCGTACAATCTACGATTACCTGCTGTTTAACCGCACGGACCAGACCGGGAACACCTTCTTCAGGGATATACGCAAGCTTCCGCACGGACATTTTTTGGAGGCGGAGTGCCCGCCGGGTTCAGGTGCATCATCGTTTTCAACTGAAAAGTGGTATGACCTGAGGCATGAGGCGGGAAGGGCGAAGCCCATAAGCGGTCCCGAAGAGTTCATGGATCTGCTGTCAGCTTCGGTCTCACTGAGGCTTCGGAGCGATGTGCCGGTGGGAGTGTGCCTGAGCGGGGGAATTGATTCTTCAAGTATCGTGTCGCTCCTTCTGAAGAGCCGCGAGATAAGCGATCTGAATACCTTCTCTGCAGTCTATTCCAGGGGGCAGCATGGGGATGAATCGGAGTTCATCCGGGAATATGCTCCCCTTGTCAGAAAGATGCATATGACCACTCCCGATGCCGAATCATTTTCATCTGAAATCTATGATTTTGTGAGAATGCATGCTGAGCCTGTTCCTGAAACAGGCGTCTATGCACAGTACAAAGTCATGCAGCTGGCAAAGGGGAAAGTGGTGGTTACACTCGACGGCCAGGGCGCTGACGAACTGCTCGCCGGCTATCATTATTTCTTCGGCTTTTATTACAAGGATCTACTCATGAGCCTGAAGATGCGCCGCCTTGCCGGGGAGTGGTATCATTATGTCAGGAATCACCGGAGCCTTTACGGTATCAGGAGCATGATCTATCTCTTGCTCCCGGAGTCATTAAGAGTCAGGGCGATGACCGGAACCAAGGGCTATATAAGCGACAGTTTTCTCAGAGGGCAGGGATTCCGCAAGTCCGATGCAGATGAGCTGTACAGGTCGGCAAACATCACCGAGGCACTGTTCAACCATTTTGAATACAAGCTTGAGCATCTGCTTAAATGGGAAGACCGCAACTCGATGTTTTTTTCACTTGAAGCGAGAGTACCGTTTCTCGACCATCATCTGGCAGAGAGGACCCTGGCTTCGGAGGGTATGGAGAGGATCAGCAGGGGCATGACAAAGGTTATCCTCAGGGAGGGAACAAAGGGGCTGGTACCTGAAAAGATAAGGATGAGAATGGACAAGGTGGGGTTTGGCACGCCGCAGGATGAATGGTTCCGCACCCCTTTCTTCACGAGCCTGATTTCGGAGGTGCTGGGCAGCAAAAGTGTCATTGCGGGAAAGTATGTCGACCGCAACAAAGCTGTCAGGATGGCCGAAAACCATATTTCCGGCAGGGCCAATAATGCAAAGGAGATATGGAAGATGATCAACCTGGAGCTCTGGCTCCGGGAATTTTTTAACTGACGTTGGCATCAGGGACTTATTTTCCGAAAAGATGATCCTGCTTTCCGGCAAGGAAATAGATGAAGAAAAATGGCTGGCACTGCTTGCAGTGAACAGGCATGCATCACCTTTCCAGGGACCGGTGTTTTACCGGTTGTTTGAGAAGGTGCCGGGAAGTGAAGCGGAAGCCTGGGCGATAGAAGAGGATGGAGTGCTTCTTGCCCTGGCGGTGGTAATAAAATCGGGTGAGCGCGGTCTTGCCGGGTTATTCTCGAAAAGAGGCATTATCTACGGTGGTCCGTTAATAATTGAGGGGAGGAATGATGCGCTTGACATGCTTCTGCAAAAGATCGCTGTAGTTACCGGTAACGGGTGCATCTATCTCGAGACCAGGAACTTTTCAGACTACGGTGATTTCAGGGCTGTTTTCGAATCTAACGGATGGGTCTATGTTCCCTACATGAACTACCATATTGCGACAGCTGACAGGGAGGCGATGACCCGGGCGATAAGCGCTTCCCGGTTACGGCAGATCAAAAAGGCAGGCAGTAGCGGCTCTGTTATCAGGGAGGCTTCGGATCTATCTGAGGTCAGGACATTCTACGGTATACTCAAGGAGCTTTATACTAAAAGGATAAGGAAGCCCCTGCTGCCATGGGAGTTTTTCAGGGAGGCCTTTGAGTGCGGCTTCGGGAGGTACCTGCTGGTCACCTGTGAAGAGCGGATTGCCGGCGGAATCTTTTGTCCTGTGCTTGAAGGGAGGACAATATATGAGTTTTATATCTGCGGGCTTGACCAGGAGTACAGGAATTGTTATCCGAGCGTGATGGCTACCTGGGCTGCCATGGATTATGCAAACCGGAACGGCATCGCGCTGTTTGACCTTATGGGTGCAGGAAAACCGGGGGAGGAATATGGGGTGAGAGAGTTCAAATCGAGGTTTGGCGGCAGTGAGGTCGAGTACGGCAGGTACCTGAAGGTAAAGAGGCGATTGATGTACGGAATCGGCCGCGCCGGACTGAAGATCATTAAAAAAATCAAAATGAATGCGCCTGCTGATTGACATAGGCCATCCGGCCCATGTGCATCTCTTCAGAAACCTTGCTGCTGCGCTTATAAGGAGCGGCGATGAGGTGCTCTTCACATGCCGTGAAAAGGAATTTGAGAAGGAGCTGCTTGAGCACTACGGCTTGCCATACAGGTCGCTCGGTAAGAAATATTCAGGGACGGCCGGTAAGGTGGCCGGCATATTCCGGTTCGGCTACAGGGAGTTACTGGCAGGACTGAATTTCAAACCCGACATGTTTTTGAGTCACGGCTCCTATATAGCCGCACATGCTTCTTTCCTCACGGGTAAACCTCATATAGCCCTTGAGGACACATTCAATTTCGAGCAGATATGGCTCTACAAGCCCTTTACCGATGCGATTGTCACCTCTGATTTCAGTCATCCCCTGAAGTCGCGCAAATTGGTCAGGTACAGCGGGTATCATGAGCTGGCCTATCTTCATCCGGCCCGTTTTACACCAGACAGATCTGTCATTGATGAGTTGGGAGTCGGCAAGGATGAAAGGTATGTTATAATGAGATTTGTCTCCTGGAATGCCAGCCATGATATAGGCCATAAGGGAATAAGCAGTGAGGTGAAGATGTCTGCCGTAAAAGAGTTTTCAAAGTCTGCGAAGGTGTTTATCTCATCAGAATCAATCCTGCCGCCTGAACTGGAGCAATACAGGATTAGGATCTCTCCCCATCGCATCCATGACGCTCTCGCTTTTGCCTCTTTCCTTTGGACGGAGAGTTTTACCATGCCGTCTGAGTGTTCGGTGCTCGGGACCCCATCGATTGTGATACATAATTCCAGGAGCCTTCCGCTTGAGGAGCAGCGTGACAGATACGGCCTCTGTTTCATCTACCCGGAGGCATTGAATGATCAGCTCCAGGCAGTTGAAAAAGGCGTTGAACTGCTTTCAACTCCCGGACTGCGTGATGAATGGATTACAAGGCGGAATAAAATGTTATCCGAAAAAATTGACCTTACAGGGTTCCTGGAGTGGTTTGTCAGAAACTGGCCTGAAAGCTTCAGGGTCATGAAGGAAAATCCGGATTATCAGAAAATTTTCATCAATGATGTTTCACAGCCGGCGAAACAAAAATGAACTAATTCTGTTAAACCAGTTAACTGTTAACTAAATATTATGACGAAAATGAAAAGGGCGGGCATTGGAGTAGTCTTTTTAATGACCGGAATGGTGCTTTACGGCCAGGCTGATCGGCGTAATGAGGTTATAGCCAATCCTGTGCTGAGAACGGAAAGGCTTATTGAATATTCCTGGGATGCCCAGAATGCGGAATGGCTGCTGAGCAATACTATTCAGTATGAATATACCTATACTAACGGGGAGACACATGAAGTCATTACTCTGGATTATTATACAGGAGTCCCGAAAAGCCGAATAACATACTTTTATACTGATGAAAAGATTTTACAGTTGTCCCTTTACCAGATCATGGTATCTGGTGAGTGGGTCAATACCCGCCGTGATATGTGGTACCAGGATGATGAAGGGTTGAATAGTGAGGCGATTATTCAGTTTTTCAGGAACGGAGAGTGGAGCAATTACAACCGGTATACCGCTTATCAGTATGACGGCCGTCGTCTCAGGCAGTATACCGTTCAGATATGGAGCGGGACGGATTGGGTTGACTCTTATTATGATGATTGGTATTATGATGAGAGCGGCAGGCTGGCTTCAAGGCAACAGACAAGGGTTGATGCCACCCCTATCAACAGATATGAGTACATTACCGGCAGCAATAACCTTCGTGAGAGCATGACGATTTACAGTTGGGTGAACGGAAACTGGTCAGATTACACGAGACGTCTCTATGAATACAACAGTTGCGGCAAAACTTCAGCAGTGGTGTATCAGGACTTCAGGGGCGGGCTTTATGTGAACACCATGCGGCATGAATATGCATATTCGGTGTATCTGGACGATCCCAGGCCAGGAACGCGCGTGGCAATGTGTCACAAGGGCAAGACCACATATGTTCCCCTGAATACAGTTGAGCAACGACTGCAACAGGGCGATTGCCTCGGACCTTGTTACGGTGATGAAGATAGCCAGGGCTCCTCATTAATGAAATCGGATAACCGGGAGATTGAACCGCCATTCACAGTATTTCCCAACCCGGCACGTGATCAGATTACTGTAAGACTGACTGGGGTTCATGACATAGGTGTGTGCTGTCTGGAACTCGCAGACTTCAGTGGCAAGACCCTCAGGTCTGTTCGGGTAACAGATGAGGTTGAGATAGTATTACCCAGGGAGAATCTCAGACCGGGCATATATTTTATCAGGTTGATTGGTGATGAGGTATTCAGCCAGTCAGTTATACTAAAATAGAACAGTATATAACAGTTTCAGGTGGTTTAACAACAGGGCCGGCCAGATTGAGCACCGGGGTCTTGCCCGGCGTTCGGGATGCTTGTCTAATGACATTGATTAGCCTTTTACGACCCTTAGCAATCTTTTGGCTACATTCCTGATGTTCTGAAAAACCAGTTCTATCAGCCATGGCATCGGCCGGTTGTCCCACCGCTGGGGATGAATGGTGATCATTACCCCGGGTTTCAGCAGTTGTTTCCTTGCGGCATCCGCAATGTCGAAGGTAGAATGTATTGAGATGCTCTTTCGGCTACTTCCCGGCTGCTTTTCCGATGTGGCCCCTGGTTCCCCCGGCACCCTGTCCCTTACACTGTATTTTTCGCCATCCCACCTCCTGCCGGTATCAGTCAAATAGAGAACCTCCCGGAAGTCGATATCAAGGTAAGGTTCTCCGGTGATGCCGAAATCCCTGTAATCATATTTTTCCCAGATCCTCCTGTTGTCATATTTTGACAGGGGACTGCCGTGCATGCATATCGTTTCAACGGGAACGAGCCGGCGGAGCTTTGCCAGGTTTTGTTCAAAAAGCCTTATAGCATGGTCATAATCTCCATGTGCCAAAGCGAGATCTTCATAGTGGTATCCGATTTCATGGCCAAGGGCGTGGATTTCCCTGATAACAGCTTCATCAAAGCTCTTCGGGTCAGCCCTGAAGTAGTATGTTCCGGTGATGCCAAGTTTTTTTTCCAATTGTGCACATTTCAGGGAGTTGACTGGTCTGGCATCGACATCGTGCCTCATGATGACGCATTTATCATCCGGATGGCGGAGGAATCCGGCAACAGTCATAAACGTGTAACCCTCTGAAATTAAGGCAGAAAGGAGATAATGCAGAGTGTCCGGTGTGAAATCGCGCATGGTTGTGTAACTGTCTCAAATATAAAAATATAACAGAGAACTTTCGAATACAATACCGGGTCAAAACTGGCCCGGATGTAATAAAATAGCCATAATGGTGCGAAAATGTATCCTATTACTAAATAAATCGTTTAACAATTAGTTTATTATGTTAAGAAGTAGTCCAATGCTATGCAACCATATTAACGAACTTGAAGTCATGAATGTGACCTGTATGGCATTATGTTTTGGACGCAAATAACAGAACCTGATATGAAGAGCTCCTCCGGTTTCACATCACTTAGCGGCCTGGCAAGGTTTGCCCTAAAGCCGCTTTTAGCCGCCATTCTGATATTTTTACCGGCTGCGATTCTTAACTCGCAGCCTGTCTGGGTGCCGACCACGCCGTCTTTAGGGCCTGCCGGACCGACGACTATACCGATCAATTACGGCATAGACAGGGCAGGGACTGTGTATATCATTGCACTGAACTACAACAACCCCAATCAGCAGACTCCGGCAACTGTAAGAGGGCAGGCAATAAATCCAACGCTTCCGTCAGTAGTTTTTAATGCGGTAATACCGATTGCCGGTGCTAATATCAATGCTATTCTTCAGGCCATAGCAGGTTCGCTGGCTCCTGGCACATATCATACCATTTACCTTGTTGCAGCCGATGCCTCCAATGTTTTGATGGCTACATCAATCAGGCTTAATGCCACAACTTTACCCTGTCCGAAGATTCAGCTCTTCAACTTCTTCGGGAACCTGGGTGAGTGCGTCAACCTTGGGGCGCAGGGGATGTTTCAGGTGGCTCCGCTGGGAGTCCTTCCAACAGGAATTCTTGCGGGAAGTACATGGACGGTTGACTGGGGTGATGGTTCTCCGATATGGACCTACACCTCCACCGCGGATAATGACCTCCCCCCGGTGCAGCTGCATAGCTTCGCAACGACAATCAACTGCGCATACGTCGGGACGTGGACAGTCAAGAACCCCTGCAACGAGTTTTACGCCGCGCAGGGCGTTTTCGTGATTCATGGACGGGACATTCCGCTTGACGGCGACGGGCTTCTGCAGATGCAGGAGACCACCACCGGGGATGTCGATATTGTCTATGTGTGCGAAGGAAGTGAGCACAACATTTTACTGAGGGATATAAGCATCTGGAACTGCCAGAACCCGAATGTTCCGCTGCCGCTCAACCCCAGCGATTATGACAATGCTTCGCCCAGAACGATTCAGTTTGTTTACGGTGAGACTCCTGCCGGAGCAGTAATGAATACTATAACCGGTAACGTGCTGATTGGCGGGTCAAACGTCGCCAACGGTGCCAACGGATACGTTGGTCCGGTGCAGGGCCCATTGTCTCCTCCGAACCCGAATACACTTACTGATGTTATCACCATACCCGCCACCTGCAAGGCAGGTGAGAGATTTTATGTCTATCTGAAAGACTGGAACAAGTGTAATCCATATCTTGATCAGAACCTTGACTATGTCTCTGAGGATTTTATAATTGAAGTAATAGATGCGCCTCCTGCACCGGCCGTGGTGACACCGCAGGTATACTGCTTCGGTGGCGTGGCACCCACCCTCACTGCAACCATCAGCCTCGCAGGCAATACACTTAACTGGTATGCTGACGCAGCTCTTACCACACTGTTGTATACCGGAAATCCCTTCACCCACGGAATAACTGCCTCGGGCACATATGACTTTTATGTTACCGAGACCAGCGGTGTCAACGGATGCGAAGGTCCTCCGTCAAGGATTGACCTTATTGTCAGGGAGGAGCTTTCCAGGCCCGGTACCATCACCGGTCCTGCCGAGGTTTGTCTCAACGCCACCGGGCAGATCTTTTCCGTGGCGGCTAATCCGCCTACGATGCCCATCGGAGGCACAACAGAATATGTATGGACCGTTCCTGCCGGATGGAATATCACGGCAGGACAGGGAACCAGGCAGATCACCGTTAACATAGGCGGCACTGCCGGGACAAGAACTGTCAGCGTTATCAACCGTTACACGACCCTCCCACTATGTCCTTCGCCTTCAAGAACACTTGACGTAACAGTCAGTCCGCTGTCAGTAGGTGGTACGGTCTCAGGCACCACTCCGATATGTATAGGGTCAAGCACAACCCTGAACCTGGCGGGATATACAGGTTCAGTGGTCAGATGGGAGCAAAGGCTGCTTCCGGCAGCCGTATGGACCAACGTTGCCAACACAACCGCAACATATACTTATACACCCGGATCTGTGGGCACATGGGAATTCCGTGCCCTTGTTCAGAGCGGATCATGCAGTCAGGCCTACTCCTCGGTATTCCAGGTAGTGGTTGATCCGACATCTGTCGGAGGCACAACATCTGGAGGCAATACGCCGATCTGCGTTAACACCCCAACGGGAAACATAAACCTTGCAGGCCATACCGGCAATGTGGTGCAGTGGCAGTGGAGACGCGACGGCGGAAGCTGGAACAATATTGCAAACACGACAACCACCCTAAATTATACGCCGACAGTTGCCGGCACATATGATTTCAGGGCTGAGATAAAGAGCGGATCGTGTCCTTCGGTATACTCCACTCTGACGACTATTGTTGTCAATCCCGTATCAGTGGGAGGAGCGGTTGGCGGAGGCTCAACACCGATCTGCTTAGGTTCCGCTACGGGTAACATGACACTCGGAGGGTATACGGGCACCATCGTGAGATGGCAGAGGAGAGTCGATGCGGGTGCGTGGTCAAATATTGCCAACACTAACACCACTTATTCAGAAACACCGCCGTTAGCCGGAACATGGGAGTACCGTGCGGAGGTGCAGAGCGGAGCATGTCCCCCCGTCTATTCAACCGCAAGAGCGATTGTTGTAACGCCTGCGTCTGTCGGAGGTACCATCAATGGCGGAACGACACCTTTATGTCCCGGGATCACCACAGGAGTGATGACCCTGTCAGGTCACACGGGGTCTGTGGTAAGATGGGAAAAGCGCGTTGACGGCGGAGCGTGGGCAAACATCGCCAACACTAACACAACCTATTCCGAGATACCCTCTTCTTCAGGCACATGGGATTACCGTGCATTTGTGCAGAACAGTCCCTGTTCCGGTGTCTATTCTTCAGTCAGGACAATTATTGTCAGGCCCCAGTACAACGCCCAGTTGCATGATGACATAAGCATCTGCAACAATACCGGGACCAACTTCAACATAGTTCTCTCAGGAGGCGTTTCGCCCTATACCATCAATTATACGCGTAACGGCACGCCGCAGGCTCAGCTTAACAACTATGCCAGCGGAACCAATGTTCCGACCGGTATTCTTACCACCGGCAGTTACGTCTATGCACTGACATCGGTGGTTGACGCCAACGGCTGTAATGCAACATCTCTTGGTACATCCATCACCGTTACCGTAGGCGCTGCCCTTACCGGCGCAACCATTTCAGGCAGCGGCAACGACTGTTTTGGGGCTTCCAGCTGGTTTGCCCTCAACGTCACCGGCGGTGCTCCGCCTTATGTTGTTACCTACACTTTTGACGGCGGAGCCAATACCGTTGTCGCGGGGTATGTCAACGGCACTCATATCGGCCTGGGAAATCCGGCTGTCGGAAATCATACCGTGCATATAGTATCAATCCAGGATGCTTGCCTGAGTTTTGTTCCGGTGTTGCCTGCTAATTACACATTCAGCATAAATGCAGTACCAAATGCCGGTGCAACTGTCAACAACACCCCGACACTATGCAGCGGCGGAACAACTGATATCGTTCTGCAATCGACTGTACCTTCAACGGACTTCATAGTTTCCGTATCAAATGCACCTGCAGTCACATGGACCAATGCTCCGTCAGGAGGCACCATTCTCAACGGCAACGGAATCTCCATTGCACAGGTTCTGACCCATACTGCTACATTCCCGACCACGGTGACCTACGCGATCACCCCGAGGGGTCCGTTACCCACATCATGCCTGGGGCCACAGATAACCCGGACGGTTGTTGTCAACCCCAGGGGTCAGGTCAATGATCCGGCAGACCAGGTGCGTTGCGCCGGTGCAGCAACGGCCGCAGTAACCTTTGCTACCAACCGTACAGGTGGCACAACAACCTATTCCTGGACCAACAGCAACACCAGCATAGGGCTGGCGGCCAGCGGCAACGGTAACATAGCATCGTTTACGGCCCTGAATGCAGGCACTTCACCTGTGACAGCCACTGTAACCGTAACCCCATCGTTTGAGGGCTGTCCGGGAACACCGCAGACCTTCACCATCACCGTCAATCCGGCAGGACAGGTTAATGACCCGGCTGACCAGACAAGATGCAACGGTGCAGCTACGGCAGCGGTTAGCTTTACGACCAACAGGAGCGGTGGCACGACCACCTACGCATGGACCAACAGCAACACGAGCATAGGGCTGGCTGCCAGCGGCAACGGTAACATAGCATCGTTTACAGCCACCAATACAGGCACCTCGCCCGTAACTGCAACAATCACCGTAACACCTTCATTTGAAGGCTGTGCCGGCACGCCCGAGACCTTCACCATAACCGTCAACCCCAGCGGCCAGGTCAATGATCCTGCCGACCAGGTAAGGTGTAACGGTGCCGCTACTGCGGCAGTGAATTTCGGTACCAACAGGACCGGTGGCACCACCACCTACGCGTGGACCAACACCAACACCAGCATAGGGCTGGCTGCAAGCGGCAACGGTGACATTGCATCCTTCACCGCCACCAATACGGGCACTGCCCCCGCTACGGCCACGATAACCGTAACTCCTTCGTTTGAAGGTTGTGCGGGAACACCGCAGACCTTCACCATAACCGTCAATCCCTCCGGCCAGGTCAATGACCCTGCTGACCAGACCAGGTGCAACGGTACTGCCACTGCGGCAGTTAATTTCGGTACCAACAGGAGCGGTGGCACCACCACCTATTCATGGACCAACAACAACACGAGCATAGGGCTGGCTGCCAGCGGCAATGGAAACATAGCATCGTTTTCAGCAACCAACACCGGCACTTCCCCTGTAACGGCCACGATAACTGTCACGCCTTCGTTCGAGGGCTGTGTTGGCACACCCCAGACTTTCACCATAACGGTTAATCCTTCCGGCCAGGTCAATGACCCGGCAGACCAGACAAGGTGCAACGGTGCTGCAACGGCAGCAGTTAATTTCGTAACCAACAGGAGCGGTGGCACGACCACCTATGCCTGGACCAACAGCACTCCGTCAATAGGGCTTGCTGCCAGCGGCAGCGGTAACATTCCGTCTTTCACTGCCACCAATATCGGCACGGCTCCGGTAACGGCAACCATCACTGTCACGCCTTCATTTGAAGGATGTGTGGGAACACCCCAGACATTTACCATCACCGTCAACCCGACACCTACGCTGAGCAGCACCCTTACTCCTGCCGATCTCTGCAGCAATGCGGCATTCACCTATACGCCGACATCGCTCACCGCAGGCACTTCGTTCAGCTGGACAAGGCCCGATATTGCAGGCATAACTCCTGCCGGACCGGTTTCCGGTGGTCCGGGTGTAAGCGAGACGCTGAGGAATTTCACATCAGCAACCATACCCGTTACCTATATATATACTCTTACGGCCAACGGTTGCACCAACACACAGAATGTTGTTGTAAATATCAAGCCTGAGCCGGTTATCTCAAATCAGTCTGCAGCCGTATGCTCCGGTGAGACGCTCACGCATCACATCCTGCTTGACAATTTTGTTAATCCTGCAGACAATGTAACCTTCACATGGCCTGCCCCGGTGATCACAGGTGGCCTTACAGGGGGAACTGCAAGGATTT
>CAWFSO010000009.1:0-6876 GCA_963818525.1 uncultured Rikenellaceae bacterium | reverse complement strand
AACGAGCCGTGCAGACCTCCGCTCCTCATCCCTGAGCAGTGGGATATTCTTCGCATTCAGGTAATAAGGATAGTAGTTTTTACCGTCTATGAAAGCTCTTGCCGGACCGGTTCTTTCCAGGTAAACGTGGATAATGCCCTCCCCTCCGGTTTTCTGCACAGGAATTACCTCCTGGCTGCTCATCCTGGACATAGCCATAAAAAGAAATACTGAAACAATATAAACTCTTTTGCCTGACATGCGTTGATTTTAGAACTTCGGGAAATATTTCTTCTTGACCGGGTTAACGAATTTCTGTAGTTTTGTTAAACAAAGTTATTAATGAAATACCAGAAAGCGAAGTGGTTGAGGCTGATTGTTGTCATTTTAATCCTGGCAGCCACTTTTTCATGCATTGATCCCTTCAATCCGCAGGTCCAGGGATTTGAGTCCCTGCTCGTTGTTGATGCCCTTGTGACTGATGCCGATGAATCTTATTACTGCAGGTTATCAAGGACCATCGAGAAGGACCGTGATACACCAGAAAAAGTCACAGGTGCAACGGTATTAATTGAGGACGATCTTGGCAACATGCATGACTTCAATGAAATAAGCTCAGGGGTATATAGATCTGACAGCCTTTCATTCAGGGGTGAGGCGGGCAGATCCTACATACTGCACATCACCACGAGGGATGGAAAGGAATATAGAATCTGAAGCCGCTACCATGCTCCAGGTTCCTGACATTGACTCCCTGTACTTTGGAAAAGACAGGCAGTTAGACGATGATGATGGACAATTTCATGAAGGAATCAGAATCTACTTCGATTCAGAGAAACCTGTTGATGGCAAGTATCTTCGCTGGACGTATGAAGAGTGGTGGAAAACACATGTCCCATTCCCCCCGCTATATGAATTCATCGATGAGTATAACATTATCAGGGTATTGGAGCCGGGCAACGTCATATGCTGGAGAAACAACAGGTCAGATGAAATAATCACTGGCTCATCGGATGCAGACCTTAGCACCAGCTATGAGAAGAAACCATTGCTGTTCATCGCATCTGACAAGGCTGACAGGCTGATGGTCAAGTATTATATAAAGGTCAGGCAATACTCGATAACAAATGGCGAATTTGAATTCCGGGAACAGATGAAGCAGATAAACAACAGCCGGAGGCGACATCTTTGACAGGCAGCCCTTTCAGATTGTCAGTAACATTCATAATCCGGCCAATCCCAAGGAGCAGGTGCTCGGATACTTCCAGGTGTCGGCTGTCAGTGAGGCATCAATATATATCACACGTCGACGAGGTTGACTCTCTCAACCTCAGGCAATTTGATTACGGTTGCGAAATGCTGTTCGCAAATCCCAACCTTGATTATCCGGGGAAACCGCTGAACCAGGTCTCTTTTACCACGATGCATAACATTATCATCAAGGAGGGCTATGTCTTTTTTGATTATTCGGTTGACTTAGATGGATTTCTGACTTACCTGATATTCGTGCAGGACTTTTGTTCCGACTGCACGGTGACCGGCAACCCCAACAAACCGGATTTCTGGGATGACACAAAATAAGTAAAGGCTTAAATGGAATTAATCAGACAGAATATCAAATCACCATTGCATGTCGTTCTGCCATTGGTCTGTTCATTCATTTGTGCTTCAGCACCTTTGAACTCCTTTTCACAAACCGGTGACAGGCAACCGGGAATTTCAGTAACAGTAAATCCGGTTGAGGAACTCTATATTGTAACTGACCGTGACATCTATATCTCGGGAGAAGATATATACCTGAAGATTTATTGCCTGGACCGGCAGACACACAAGCCATCAGCTTTAAGCAAGGTGGCGTATGTATCCCTGCTCGACAGAACATCCAACCCGGTTGTCAGGGTTAAGATCTGGCTTAACGGCCAGTCCGGTTCCGGGAAATTCACCATCCCTGACACTCTCAGGACCGGCAACTATATAATAAGTGCCTGCACTCACCTGATGCAAAACTTTTCCCCGGACCTTTTCGCGGCCAGGAAGATCTCTGTTATAAACCCCTTCCTTAAAATTGATCATATCGAAATCGGCCCGCAGACCGGTATACCTGTTGCTGACGAACAGGATACTGTTACTGAACCCGGAGGCCATCATGAAGACAAGGAAGCTGTTGCCGGAATGGCAGTATGCGGCATACAGACTGATAAGGCAACGTACAGGCCCAGGGAAAAGGTAAGGATCACTGTGAGTTCGACCACTAATGATGGCAAGCCGGCAGTGAGTGACATTGTTCTTTCAGTATCCAGGTCTTTTGCAAATGACAGAACGATCCGCACACTACCTGCCGGTTCATTAAATACTCAGGGTCATGAAAAGAACTAATCCGGACAAAACCCTGACTGGAAATAATATTTACCTGCCTGAACCTGAAGGACACCTGGTGACCGGCACCGTTTACAGTACGGTCACCGGTGAGCCTGTGACAAACGAGACAATGGTTCTTTCCGTTGTGGGCAAAACAGCTCTGTGCAGGTTCTGCAAAACTGATGAAAATGGTGCCTTCTGGTTCATTGTCACCGAATCAGGAAAGCAGGAAATAGTTATTCAGCCATTAAATCAGGAGCTGAAGGACCTTTATGTTGAATTGAATGATCCCTTTCCGGAGGAGTATTTCAAATATGACCCCGGAGAATTTTTCATTGACACAACCATGCTGAAAGAAATCAACAGCGCTGTGGTAAGCACACAGGTACAGGCTCTCTACAAGGCTTTGCCTGACACAGTGAACAATAGCCGGAAAAAGGAATCCATCCGTGACTTCTACGGTGACCCCCGCTATGAGGTCAGCCTGGCAGACTTCATAGAATTAGCCTCACTCCGTGAAGTTTTCAAGGAGCTTCTTCCTGTTGCTTTCACAGAGACGAGAAGAGGCAGAAACCGGCTTGCTCTTGAAAACAACTCTCCGGAGGAAAAATTTCTCACTGATCCTTTCGTGCTCGTAGACGGGGTGCCTGTGAGTGATCATGACGCCGTACTTAAGATCAGTCCTGCCGAGGTTGAAAAGATAAAAATCCTCAATTCGAGGTATTATGTTTCTGACATATGCCTTGCCGGAATAATTGATCTCAAGACCGTTAAAGGAAATTTCAGGTTAGAGGGCACTGATCTGCCAGCACTGAGGCAGGAGTTTGAAGCTCCTCTTTCGGGGTCGGATTTCCGGTCGCCTGTTTACCTGACTGAAACACAGAATTCAAAGCCGCATACCGGACTTGCGCAATACACTCTACTGGAATCCTGATCTCAGAACAAATCCCGACGGAACAGCAGTTGCGGAGTTTTTTACATCAGACGAGCCCGGAGACTATGTCATCATCGTTGAGGGTTTTACCACTGACGGACAGCCGGTGAGAGCGGTTACCCCCTTTTCAGTGACGCGGAGGTAAAATCACCCTTTTCCCCTGGTGTCCGCACAGCTGACGGGCGGTTCACCAGGCATCTCATGTGCCGGCAGGCAGGTCCCCCTTATTCGTTCTTCAGCTTCAACCTCTTGCGGTCGTTCTCATCAAGCCTTATCTTCCGCAGGCGCATCGATTTTGGCGTGATCTCAATATACTCGTCGGCAGCAATATACTCCATTGCCTCCTCAAGCGAGAAGCGCAGCGGCGGCGTAAGCAGCGCCTTGTCGTCAGATCCTGACGCCCTCATGTTGGTCAGCTTCTTCGTCCGGGTCACGTTGACCACGATATCGTCCATGCGCGTGTTTTCACCAATGACCTGTCCCATATAGACCTCCTCACCGGGATATATGAAAAACCTGCCCCTGTCCTGCAGCTTGTCAATGGCGTATGCCACCGCCGTTCCGGTATCCATGGCTATCAGTGAGCCATTGCGCCTGACGGCCATCTCTCCCTTCCACGGTTCATATGCATCGAAGCGGTGTGCCATGACAGCCTCACCCTCTGTGACGGTGAGCACCTGGTTCCTCAGCCCGATGATCCCCCTGGCAGGTATCCTGAAATTGAGATGGGCACGTTCATTCCTTACCTCAATATTGGCTATCTCCCCCTTGCGCTGAGTGACCTGATCAATAACCTTCCCCGCGAAATTCTCGGGTACCTGTACGGTCAATGCCTCCACAGGTTCATGCTTTACGCCGTCTATCTCCTTTATCAGCGCCTTTGGCTGGCCCACCTGCATCTCGAAGCCCTCGCGGCGCATCGTCTCAATAAGAATTGAAAGATGGAGTATCCCCCGGCCGTAAACCATGAATGTATCTGCCGAGTCAGTCTCCTCAACCCTCATGGCGAGGTTCTTTTCAGTCTCCCTGAAGAGCCTCTCCCTCAGCTGACGCGAGGTGACCAGTGTTCCCTCCCTCCCGAAGAACGGAGAGTTGTTGGAGGTAAAGAGCATGCTCATTGTCGGCTCATCCACCTGAATGTAGGGAAGGCCCTCGGGCTCATCACCATCGGCTATCGTGTCTCCGATATCAAAATCCTCCATGCCGAATACCGCGCATATTTCTCCCGAACGCACCGGTTTCTTTGTCTTCTCCTTGCCGAGTCCCTCAAAAAGATAAACCTCCTTTACAGTGTTCCTGGTTACGGTGCCATTGCGCTTGATCAGCGACACCTGGCTTCCCGGAACAAGGGTTCCTCTTTTTATTTTTCCAACTGCGATACGCCCCATGTATGAAGAATAATCAAGTGAGGAGATCCTCATCTGCAGTGATCCCTCCGCTACCGTTGCGGGAGGAATATGGCTTATTATCGTATCAAGCAGGTAGCTTACGTCAGTCGTCGGGTGTGCCCAGTCAGGACCCATCCATCCCTGTTTTGAAGAACCGTACACCGTTGGAAAGTCGAGCTGATCCTCAGTCGCTTTCAGGCTGTGCATAAGGTCAAAGACACTCTCCTGTGTCTCCTCGGGCTTGCAGTTGGGCTTGTCAACCTTGTTTATCACAACGATAGGTTTGAGCCCGAGCTCCAGCGCCTTCTGCAGTACAAACCGTGTCTGCGGCATCGGCCCTTCAAAGGCATCCACGATCAGGAGCACCCCTTCGGCCATATTAAGGACACGCTCCACCTCTCCTCCGAAATCGGAGTGGCCGGGGGTGTCAATGATATTTATCTTGATGTTTTTATAACGTACCGAGACATTCTTTGAGAGTATGGTGATGCCCCTCTCCCTCTCCAGGTCATTGCTGTCAAGTATCAGGTCACCCATGACCTGGTTGTCACGAAACAGCTTTACCTGGTACAGTATGCGATCTACAAGCGTAGTCTTGCCGTGGTCAACGTGTGCTATCACGGCAATATTTCTTATTTCTTCCGTATTCTTAAGTATTTGGGCTGCAAAAGTATAAAAAGAATCGTCAACCCGGCAGGTTTTGCCCAACTGTTTTTGCCGTTACGGCTCGTAGATCATCCGGCGGGTCATGCCGCCATCAATTACGATATTCTCTCCGTTGATGAAATCGTTCTCGCTGCTGCTCAGGAAGAGGCATGCTCCCGCAATGTCCTCCGGCCTCCCGACACGGCCCGAGAAATGCTGACTGTGGTCTTCCTCCCGGAGCTTGCTGTAGTCGCCGGTCTCGATCCAGCCCGGACTGATGCAGTTTACCCTGATATGATCCTTGCTGAATGATGCCGCAAGAGCGTGGGTCAGGGCAACTAATCCCTCCTTTTGATGCTGCGTAGGCCTCTGAATCGGGCTCTGACATCAGCGCCCTGGTGGAGGCGATGTTTATGATCGAACCACCCCCGTGCTCTTTCATCACCCTGGCCGCCTCCCTTGCGCAGAGGAAAGCTCCGCGAAGGTTCGTATTGATGACTTCATCCCACTCCTCTGTTGTGAGGTCACAGGGCGGCTTCCACCTGCCGAAGCCGGCATTGTTCACGAGTATGTCTATTGTGCCGAAAAGCTCTGTCGTCTTCCTGGTCATGACAGTGATATCTTCCGGATTGCTGACGTCAGTCTGAATGAAGCAGGCGGTGCCTCCGGCTGAGGTGATAAGCCTTTCAGTTTCACGCCCCGTGACCGGCTCCTTCTCAGCTATCACCACCCTTGCCCCTTCCGATGCATAGGTTACTGCGATGCTGCGGCCTATCCCCCTGCCGGCACCGGTTACTATAACGACTTTGTCCTGAAATCTCATTTGAAATACTTTGTAAAGAGGATCGAAACAATAATCAACTCAATCCATGTGATCGAAATTATTATGATTTCAAACCTGTACTCCCTGAGGGGGCCATGGATCATTACTATTGAAATGAAGGAAATAAGCATCAGCAAAAAGCCGGTTATGAAGGTCCATCTCAGCGATTTCTCATTCCTGCTGAGCCCGTCAAAAACGGGGACAAGGCAGAAAAAGGAGATGTTCATGGTGATAAATCCCATCTCTTCCATAATGATGAAAATCCCGTGGGGATTATACTGGCTCAGCATGGCTATTCCCTCTGTCTCTCCGGCCAGGAGGCTGGGCTGGATGAATGAAACCTGAACGAAGTAATCGAGAGACAATATTAGTGTGCTTATGATCGCAAATGCCATCCCGGCAAGGCTGTAGATCTTCTTCTCCTCCCTTGCGGCGTGATGAATGGCAACCATCATCACCATATAGGAAAATGTCAGTAAAATTGCCGGAAACATCCAGTAATAGTCTCGCGGAAACCGGTCGATTATGTCACCGTAAGGGTATTGGAAACAATCGGCCTTACAGAACGGGCCTGATAAAGGAGGGGTGCATACTGCTATCCCGAAGGTGATAACAGTCAATACTGCGGTGATAATTGATATGTAATAGCCAAACTTTGCTGTACCTGAAATATTACTTCGATTCTCCATGCCGGTGAATGGTTTTAACGGAAACAATTTTAATAGTGGCCGGTGACTTAATGTCTCCTG
>CAWFSO010000008.1:0-254972 GCA_963818525.1 uncultured Rikenellaceae bacterium | reverse complement strand
TTCATGTACAGCGGCGACATGGCGGATGCGACGATTTATATTATGGAAAATGTGTCGTTCAAGGACCTGGTGCCGGCAGGGACGACAGAGATACGCAACACACACATTAACATAGGAACCGGAGAAGAGATAACAATAAGGGATCTTTCGTTGTTACTGAAGGAGACAACGGGTTTCAAGGGTGAGCTGGTGTTTGATCACAGCAAGCCGGATGGGACGCCGAGGAAGTTTCTGGATTCGACGAAGTTGCATGGCTTGGGGTTTAGGCATGGCACGTCGTTGAAGGAGGGGGCGCGGAAGATGTACAATTGGTATCTGACGAATTAAGAATTATGAATTAAGATTTAAGAATATGAAAAAGGGAATTACAGGTTTAATGACAGTAGTGCTGATGTTGATGATGGCCGGATGCGCTGCATCATTCATTGACTCTTCACAGGGACGTGACGGATCGTCATTCCAGAAGGCGGTGATAGTGGGATCGGTAAGGGCGGAGTACCTTTATATCGACCGCACATTCAAGGATGCCAACATACTGAGCCAGATGGTTGTTGACAACAACGGTAATCCGTATGACGTTGTCACGATACTCACCAAGGAGAACGTAAAAAAAGATGTCATTTTTGACATCTCTAAGTTCTATCGCAAGAAGACCTACGCGGACGATCTCGAATAAGTCGAAAGTCTGAAAGTCGAAAGTCCATAAAGTCGAAAACAGGGTAAGACATGAAAAACTGAGTTACACTGCTTACTTGTATCAAGGACAGTGTAACCCAGTCTACGGCATGTGCCAACTGTGGCGATTTTTATCTGGTACTTTGTACGAGGCGGATGAACTCGGCGCGGTAGCCGTCGGGGTCTGAACCGCGGGCACCGGAGGCGAGGGTGACGACCTCTTCAGTGGTGGCGGTGCCGCGATACTTGCTCTCGCGCAGGATCATCCCGAATGCTGCCACGGCGGCAGAGAAGCGGTAACGGTCGGTGGTTTCACCGACTTTTTTTATGTCTGTACCGACTGTCCTGCTGAACATTTTGCTGGTCAGCTCTTCAGGATCCTTGTAGCGCAGCTTGATGTTGCAGAGCTCGCCGGGAACATCTTTGCGGGAAGGCCTCATAGTGCTTCCGGGCACTTCTTCGCCGTACTGCATTCCACTGCCGGCACCGGTGCCCTGGTAACGCAGCGGGTCGACGATCGGCAGTCCTGTTTCGTCAGATCCAGCCGGAACGATCTCATAGAGAGCCGTGACCGTATGCCCCGCTCCCATCTCGCCCGCATCCTTCGTGTCGTCATTGAAATCCTTATCGGCCAGCAACCTGTTCTCGTATCCCACAAGACGGTATGCCTTGACAAATGCGGGGTTGAACTCGATCTGGAACTTGACATCCTTTGCGATGGTGAAGAGAGTGCCGCCGAACTCCTGAACCAGCACGCGCCGTGCCTCCTGGATGTTATCGATATAGGCATAGTTCCCGTTGCCCTTGTCGGCGATGATCTCCATCTTGTCATCCTTGATGTTTCCCATCCCGAATCCCAGGACGGTCATATAGACGCCCAGTCCCCGCTTCTCCTCAACCAGTTTTTCCATAGAGGTATTATCCGACACGCCCACGTTGAAGTCGCCGTCGGTGGCGAGGATGATGCGGTTATTTCCACCTTTGATAAAGTTCTTTTCTGCTATTTTGTATGCCAGGGTGAGTCCCGCGCCACCGGCTGTGGAGCCTCCTGCCTGCAGATTGTCGAGGGCCTGCATGATGGCCTCCTTATTGTTACCGGGGGTGGATTCGAGCACAACACCGGCTGCACCCGCATAGACCACCATTGCAACGCGATCCTCTGCCCGTAGCTCACTGACGAGCAGTCCCGAATGCCGACTTGAGCAGCGGCAGCTTGTTGGGGTAATCCATTGATCCCGACACATCTATAAGGAAGACGAGGTTTGAGGGCGGGAGCTCGTTCTTGTCAATGTCCTTTCCACGGAGTCCTACATGGAGGAGATAATGGCCCTTGTTCCAGGGGCAGATGCCTGCCTCGGTGTAGACCGAGAAGGGGTGTTCGCCGGTGGCTTTCGGGTAGTCGTATTTGAAGTAGTTGATCATCTCCTCGATCCGCACGGCGTCGGCCGGCACCTTCTGCCCGAGGTTGATGAAGCGCCGCACGTTTGAGTACGAGGCGTTGTCGACATCGATGGAGAAGGTGGAGTAGGGATCCCTGAGCGGGTCCTTGTAGCCGTTCTCGGCCAGGCCGGCGTAAGATTCGGTGTTCTCCTCCTGGTAGGGCTGCGGCTGGTGCCATGAGGACTTTGCATAGCTTGCAGAGGGGTATCCGGCACGGTGTTCCCTTGAGACAGCGTCGGCCATTTCCGTTACTATGTATACCTCTTCGCAGGCTACAACCTGGTCGGCAACGGGTGCCTTTTCATCCTTCTTTTCCGGTTTCAGAGGTTCCATCACGATGTTGATGACGGTGCGGCCGATGATGGGTTCCTCCTTAGGCTTCATCCCCTTAAGGGAGAAGAGCAGCGTTTTTGCCCCGGGGGAGGCGGTGATGGAATATTTCCCGTCAGGACCGGTTGTGGTGCTGTTGCCGGTCTCCTTAACCGTTACCGTGACGCCGGTCAGCGGGTCACCGTTGAGGCTGGTCACCTTTCCTGTTATTGTGACCTGTGCTTCCTGCCCCATGGAGGTGAGAAGCATGAATGCGATAATTGAAAAAAGTGTTTTCATGATTTTGTAATTTGAGTTTCTGAGATAAGGATGCAGCGGAACGGACAATTCCATAAAAGGAGCTATAAAATGATTGTTCCGGACTGACCGGAGACGCCTGGTGTGGGGGTATAAGTAGTTATTCCGGACCAAACTGAGCCACCTGGTCCGGTGTAAGCAGTTCTCAAAATCAGGAAATCGTATCTTTATGATGTATTATTAACAGCTGAACAAGGATTTGGATGCCGCCGGTATTTCTGAGGAAAAAATCAACGGATGAGAGCGACGAGGAGCTCCTGAGGCGATACAGGGAGGGTGGCGACATCGGGGTCCTGGGGAGGCTGTATGAGAGGCACATGCACCTGGTGTACGGCGTCTGCCTGAAGTACCTGGAGGATAGGGAGGCGGCGAAGGATGAGGTGATGAATATCTTCGAGAAGCTGGTGACGGCGATGCCGGAACAGGAGATACTGAATTTCAAGACATGGCTTTACGTGGTGACGAAGAACCACTGCCTGATGCTGCTGCGGAGCAGGAAGAGCGAGTCGGCCCACCTGGAGACGATGCTGGGCGACCCCACATTTTTTATGGAAAGGGAGGCTGAGATGCATCCTATGGAAAACGACGGGGAGATGGATATGAAGAGGCTGGAGGAGTGCATCGGAAGACTGAGGGATGAGCAGAAGAAATGTATCAGGCTCTTCTATTACGAGGGGTGCGGGTACAGGGAGATTGCCACGCGGCTGGGGATGGAGGAGAATAAGGTAAAGTCGTTCATACAGAACGGGAAGAGGAATCTGAGGATATGTTTGGGGAAAGTCGAAAGTCTGTAAAGTCCATAAAGTCGAAAGTCCGTAAAGTCAAAAGTCGAAAGAGAAATGAGCGAGAAGGAGAAAGATAAGAGGTTGATCATACCGGGGGATGCTTTTGAGGAGGAGGCGTCCGAAGGGCTGGGGAGGCTGAGCAGGGAGGAGGCTGAGGAGGATCTGCGTGACCTGAAGGCCAGGATGGATCGCAGGCTCAGGAAACCCCGGATGATCTGGCTGCCGGCCGCTGCTGCAGTGGTGATCCTGCTGGTGGCCTCGGCGGTTTATGTATCACTTTTCAGGGATAGAGGTGATGAACTGCCCGGAATTGCCCGGTCGGAAGAGTCCAAAACCGGCACCGTGGTGGACACCTTTGCAGATAAGTCAAAAGCTGACACAGCATTAATCGCTATGGCCGAACCGATACAAAAGCAGGAGATCTCATTTGACCTTAATGAGTCAGCTCCCGGATCGGGTGCCTCCAAACGTGCTGCAGAGAGTAAATCCGCCCGCCAGGCAGAGATGGCTGACAGGGATGTAATGGCTGCTGTGGCAGAACCGGATGAGGAGATGGCTGATGAGATGATCATTGCGGCAGAGAAAAATGAGGTTGCAGAAGTAGTTGTTGTTCAGGCGTTTGAGGAGGAGATGGCAGAGGAGGTTATTGTTGAGGCCATACCGATGATGCAGAAGGCTGCGGTGAAAGCGGATGATGCAACAAAAGAAAGGGCTGCTGCCAGGCCGGCCGCAGCCGGACAGGAGGCCGGTGCGCAGGGCGCCGTCATGCCCGACAGGGATGCATCGCCGGTGGGTGGCCGGGAGAAGTTCAGTGAGTGGGTGGCCCTCAATATCAGATATCCTGAAGAGGTAAAGCCCCGGGAGCGGCAGGTGACAGTGGTTACCTTCAGGGTCAGGGCCGACAGCACCATCTATGACATGAAGGCAGAGAGAACTGCCGGTGATCTCTTCACCCGGGAGGCCTTCAGGCTGCTGCGCGAGGGACCGGAGTGGCAGCCGGCGGTCCGCGGCGGCAAGATCGTTGAGGAGGAGGTGAGGGTGACGATTGTGTTCAAGTAATAGGTCCCGATACACTTCGTTATCGGGATTAAGTCTCCGCCAAATGACGGAGCCTCAATCTGAAGGTCCGGACCTTCAGTCCTCAGTCTTCAGTCCACAGTCCTCAGCTATATTTCCGCCTGATACCTGGAGGTCAGGTAAAGACAAAAGACTTTGAGACTTTCGACTTTAAGACATTAGACTTTTTGGTACCTTTGGTGAAATTTTAGAAGAATGAATTTAATTACGGGAAAGCGTGTGCTGGTGACCGGCGGCGCGGGATTTATCGGGTCATCACTGTGCCACGACCTGCTGGAGCGCGACAATGAGGTGGTCTGCCTCGACAACTTCGCCACGGGAAAGAAGGAGAACCTCAAAGAGCTGAAGGGCAATCCGCACTTCAAACTCATCGACGGCGACATCAGGGACCAGGAGGTGTGCAGGAAAGCGGTGAAGGGAGTGGATATCGTTCTGCACCAGGCAGCACTTGGCAGTGTGCCGAGGAGCATAGCTGATCCGGCCACGACCAACGCGGTCAACATTAACGGCTTTCTGAACATGATCATCGCGACCCGCGATGCCGGCATAAAACGATTTGTATATGCCTCGAGCTCATCGGTTTACGGCGACTCCACCGAGCTGCCCAAGGTTGAGGAGCGCACCGGCAAGGTGCTTTCGCCCTACGCCATCACCAAGATGGTCAACGAGGAATATGCGCGCGTCTTCGGAGCGCTTTACGGGATGGAGACCATCGGGCTTCGTTACTTCAATGTCTATGGCAGGAGGCAGGATCCCGAGGGGCCCTATGCAGCCGTAATCCCAAAATTCACACAGTCGTTCATGAAATATGAGTCGCCCGTCATCAACGGCGACGGCAGCAACTCGCGCGATTTCACCTACATAGACAATGTGGTGATGGCCAACAATCTTGCAGCAGTTGTTGAGAATCCGGCAGCGATGAACCAGGCATACAATGTGGCCTGCGGCGACTCGGTGAACCTGAATGAGATGACCGCCATGCTCAGGGGATTTCTCGCGGAGATCAATCCGAAGATCGGTAAGGTTGAGCCACAGCACGGTCCGGCCAGGGCAGGCGACATACCACACAGCATGGCCAGCGTGGGCAAGGCGGTGAGGCTGCTGGGCTACAAGCCGCTGGTGCTCTTTCCCGAGGGGCTGAAGCGTGCCGTTGAGTGGTATGTTGATAACCTGTAACGCTGTTAACAGGCAAGTGAACCGTTCTTTTTTATCTTTGTCCTTATTGCCATTAATCTCACGGCCGTTAAACGGCCGTATAATCAGATATACAGCACGTTAGACGCATGTCTGTAGTGTGACTGACGGACCGGAGGATTGAAAATATCCAAGGTTTGCCAATTAAAGTAAAGAGGTGAGTTATACCGGTATTTTACTGATCAGTGGGCAGATAAAAACCTGAAACAAAAGGCCGTTTCCGGCATTTTCTGGAGTTTCTCCGACAGCATGACCACGCAATTGGTCCAGTTCATTGTCGGACTGATCCTGGCAAGGATACTCTCTCCGGCAGAATTCGGGCTTATTGGCATGATAACAGTTTTCCTGGCTGTCAGCCAGAGTCTTGTCGACAGTGGATTCGGGCAGGCACTGATCAGGAAAAAGGATGCCGACGATCTTGATTATTCAACCGTATTTTCATTTTAACTTCATTGCAGGAATTCTTATTTTCCTTATATTTTATCTGTCAGCTCCCGCAATTGCCAGGTTTTACAAGCAGCCGGAGCTGACCGACATTGCAAGGGTTCTGGGCATTATTATACTTATCAATGCCACTATTGTTACCCAGAGAACCAGGCTGACAAAGAGCGTAAATTTCAGGCAGCTGATGAAGGTAAACCTGACTGCGGCTGTCGTTTCAGGCGCAGTGGCCATAATATTGGCACTGAAGGGGTTCGGGGTCTGGAGCCTGGTATGGAGAAGCCTCATCGGCAGTGCAGTACAAGCGATAATACTTTGGTATTCAAATAAGTGGATCCCATCTATTAAAATTCAGCCGGGAATCATTCAGATCACTGTTCTCATTTGGCTCGAGGCTGCTTGTATCGGGGCTGATTGACACGATCTACCGTAATATTTATCTTCTCATCATCGGAAAGTTTTTCTCTGCAGCGGAGCTTGGGTATTATACCAGGGCGGACCAGTTCAGCCGGCTGGCGATCACAGAATCTCACCGGCACTGCTGCAGCGCGTCAGTTATCCTGTCCTTAGCATGGTGCAGGATGAGAATGAAAGACTGAAGGCAGGATACAGGAAAGCTAATAATATCCACGATGTTCGTCACTTTCTTCATCATGCTGGGCATGGCTGCGATGGCGAGCCAATGATACTTAACCCTGATCGGAGAGAAGTGGCTCCCGGCGGTTCCGTACCTGCAGCTGCTTTGCCTGAGTGCGTTGCTCTTTCCGCTTGCATGCACTGAACCTCAACATACTGAATGTAAAGGGCAGGTCTGATCTGTTCCTTAGGCTGGAAATTGTGAAAAAGCTTCTTGCCGTTCCGGTAATAGTTATCGGAATTTTCCTGGGGATCCCGGCCATGCTGATCGGGATGATCGTTCTTTCGGTAGTTTCCTATTTCATCAACAGCTATTATTCCGGCCGCCTGATCAATTACACTGTGCGTGAGCAGATTGCCGACATCATGCCTTCACTCCTGCTGGCATTGGGGGTTTCGCTTATAGTCTGGTCGTTAACCCTGTTTCCTGATATTCACCATATAACTTTATTGCTGATACAGCTTATTGTGCTATTGGTATTAACAGTAGTTTTGTCAAAAGTTTTGAAGCTAAGAGGGTATATCGAAATAAGGAATATCATTGTTGAAAAGGTTCCGCAACTGAGACATATTCTGTAATGATGAGAAAAGACCAGCAGCCTGTATACGTTACACGTCCGGCTCTTCCTCCGCTGGATGAGTACATGGAATATCTTGAGAGGATATGGGAGAGCAGGATACTTACAAACAATGGTCCTTTTCACCAGGAGTTTGAGAAAGCGCTTGCTGATTACCTGGGGGTAAAATACCTGTCCGTTTTTGCCAACGGAACGCTTGCCCTTGTAACTTCTCTGCAGGCGTTAGGCATCACCGGGGAGGTGATCACCACCCTTTCAGTTTTGTCGCAACAACCCACTCATTGTGGTGGAATAATATCAAGCCTGTATTTGTTGACATTGAGCCTGAATATTTCACATTGATCCGGAGAGGATTGAGGCAGCGATCACCCCGCAACAACGGCCATTATGCCTGTGCATGTTTACGGTAATCCGTGCAGGATTGAGGCCATCCAGGAGATTGCGGCCAGGTACGGTTTGAAGGTAATATATGATGCAGCACATGCCTTCGGTGTCACGGTCAACGGGAATTCCATACTGAATTCCGGGGATCTTTCCATTCTCAGTTTTCATGCCACCAAGGTTTTTAACACCGTTGAAGGCGGAGCTATTATCTGTCAGATGAAGAGACGAAGAGGCATATAGATCATCTCAATAACTCGGTTTGAGGATGAAGTTAAAGTAGTTGAGCCCGGTATAATGCCAAGTGAATGAATTGCAGGCAGCATACGGACTTTTACAGCAGGATCTTAATGAATATGAAATAATCTGTATTAATGACGGCAGTACAGACACAGGCCTGTCAATTGCCGGGGAGTTTGCCCGCAATTACCCTCATCTGAAAGTTATCAGCCAGGAGAACCGGGGGTTGAGCAACGCAAGAAACAGAGGGATGGGCGCAGCCCGGGGTGAGTACTTAATGTTTCTCGACGGAGATGATTACCTGGAAGGAAATGTTCTCTTGAAATTATATGAAACCTGTACTCATTTCAAGCTGGATATGCTTGATATAAAAGTCAATGTCGTTAGAGACGGAATCATTAAAAGCATGTATCCTGAACAGACCAGGACGACAGGGGTATACGAAGGGCGGGAGTTCATAACTGAATATATCAGAAAGCATCACAGTCAACCATTTGTTTCAGCATGGTCTCATCTGTACAGAAGAGAATTCCTTACCATGAATGGGTTTCTTTTCACTGGGATGCTTTCTGCAAATGCCTATTTATGGCAAGGCTGTTATGTACCTTGATATGCCGCGAGGGCAGGAAATATGAAGATTTGCTTTTTACTGCAAATGCCTATTTAATGGCAAGGGCTGTTATGTACCTTGATATGCCGGTCTATTACTATGTCAAAGTTCAGGGCTCGATAACCACATCGGGCATTTCACGGGAGCATATAGCAGATATTCAGTTCATGGCCCGCGAAATAAGCAACCTCTCAGTGTCCAGCAGGATCAGGATACCCATGGACAATTTCTTTTCCGGCATCAGAAACCAGGTTATTACGGCACGTAAAGCAGGTAAGTGGGAAGAATACAGGAGTATGTTTGACAGGGAGCTGTTCAGGACGACCGATTTCAATCTTTGCAGGCAATCGTTCAAATTTGTTTATTGTGCAGCCAGAATAAACTATTCTCTTTTCGTGCTTTACTGTGATGTTATAATGGTATTTAAAAAGTTGATTAACAGATGATAAGAAGCTATGTAAAAGGTGCCTGGTGAAGGAGACCGATATTGCCGTAATCCAAGGTCCGGGACCCGTATCCATGCAGCATAGCAATAAAAGCAATGTGCCAGGTGAACAAAAATGAAAGAATCGTCGTATAAGTCAATGAACGTATCAAACAGAAAATGAAAAGAACACACATTGTCTTGTTACTCCTTTATATTTTACTGCCGGTAAAAGGCCAGAAGGTTTTTGACTGTGAACCGGTAAAAGTTCAGAAGCTCGATTCCATTATCAACTTTGCAAGAGAAGCCGGTACTGATATTTATGTGCCAGTTGATGTTTTTATTTATCAATATGATATGGGAAGATATCCCATAGTTGAAAGACTATCACTGCCTTCAAGAACACCTGTAAACAGACAGAATTACTTTTTTGACGAATCAGGGCTGAAGACTCACTATATTCTGCAAGTATGGAACGGAACCGATTATTCTGATAATTCAAGGACAGACTATTTCTACAATGATGAGGGTTACCAGGAAAGGGAGGTTTTTTCAGGTTTGGGAGAAAGCGGCTGGGCTCCCTATCAGCAGCATTGGTACAACTATGATGAGAGCAATGTTGTAAGGACCTACCTGAGGCAGATGATGTATTCCGCGGGTGTGTGGACCGATTTTTCATACAAGAACTACATATATAACGGGAGAGGGCAGCTCATTGAACGGAATGAGCAAAGGATTGCCGACGATGTGATATTCTGGGTTGAGCTGTTTACGTATGATGACCGAGGAAGGACAGCAACAAGGATAAGGCAGTCGCTTAAGTATTATCCTGCCACCAGGACCTATGCCATGGTGAACCTGAACAAACAGATATATACCTACGATATTTACGGTGAACTGTCAGAGTACGGAGTTGAAACCTGGATCAATGACAGCTGGGTGCTGACGGGCAAGAGTGTCTATTACAGATCATTGTTGTACGGGGAAAAAGTGGCTGTTTGTTTTAAGGGAAAAACGAAAATCATTCCGGTTCAAAGTGTTGAAAAAATGCTTGAACGAGGTGGCCAGCTTGGTGCTTGCGAGTGCCAGCCAGAGGTTGAGCTGACTGCTGATCTGAAACAATCCGGTATAAGCCCGTGGAAGGCGGATTCAGTCACAGAGATTGTTGTATATCCAAACCCTGCCTCTACTCAACTTAATGTCCGTATTTCCGGATCGATGGACAAGTATTCCGATCTGCACATATACAATCGGTTAGGGTCCCTGATCATAAAGGAAAAGATTTCAGATCAGACTATTTCTCTCGATATTTCTCACCTCAAGCCCGGGTCATATCACCTGTCGGTCTCAGGTGAGGGAGGATCGTATATGACCACTTTCGTTAAAAACCAGTAGGACAATTTGTGGACAGGGTACTGTTCGTAGTAAGATCTTTCTCAAGAACCGGTGCACAGCCTATCCGCTTCAGGCAGATAGTGAGTTATCTCAGTTCAGTTTTTGAGATTCATGTCCTCGAACTGACACACGGTCAGGGCGGTGTCAGGCATGAAAGCGGGATAACCATACACTCAATTGAATACTCATTGCCAGGCAGACTGTTCAATCGTGCAGATATTCCGGCCGCCACCTTGTCCGGCAACGCAGGTGCTTCCGGGAAGCTGAAGCCTGCGCTCATGAGGCTTGCCCGGAACCTGCTTTTTCCTGACAGCGTGATAACAGAAGCCTTAAGGCTCCGAAGTGAAACCGTGAAACTGACGGCAAGCCTTGAATGTGATCTGGTTGTCCTCAGTGCATTTCCTTTCACCGTACTTCTCTGCGCAGGATCCCTGAGGCGGAAGACAGATGCGAGGATCATTCTCGATGTGGGGGATCCCTTTTACAGAAATTCAAAGAACGGATTCGTACGGGACCTGATGGCGCGGGCATTTGAGAAGAGGCATCTGAAGCATATTGACAGGCTTATAGTAACCAACGGGATTACCCGCGATCACTATCTTGATACATATAAATTCCTTAAGCCGGAGATGGTCGGCATTGTATCTCATGGTGTCAGTGAATCATATATTTCAGCTGTCAGGAGCAACAGGGGAGATCAGCCGCAGGTCAGGCACAAGGGACATTTCAACCTCGTTTATGCCGGACAGTTATACCGGGGCATGAGAGAACCGTTTGAGCTTTACCATGCCATCGGCTTACTGAACGAAGCAAATACTGACGGAGCTGTCAGACTGGATATGTACGGTTCATTCAACAGGGAGTTCTTGAATTGCGGCTCAGCCGCACCGCATATCTTTTTCAAGGGACTGATTGCTCATCAGGACCTGATAAATGTTTACCTTGATTCTGATGCGGTGGTATTCATTGACAATGCCTGCGGTATGCAGTTGCCAGGTAAGGTCTTTGAGATCGCGCTCATTAACCGTCCGGTGCTTTGCATAGCGGACCGCCCGCTCTCTCCGGCGCTGGAAGTATTAAGAGGGTACGGTCATATTGTTATCACAGAGAACAAATCAGATATGATCGTCCGGGCTATCCTGAAGATCAAGAATACAAAGTTTTCCTTTCATCCCTCGGAAAATTCACCCGGTTTTTCATGGGAATCAAGGTCACGGCAGTATAAACAGATATTGGACGAAGTAATTCATGGTTAAGGCAGTCAAGTATCCGTGGCAGTTCTATTTCGTCCTTGCCATACCGCTGATTAATGTCATTGCCTCGAATACCTCGGAGTACTTCAGATCAGACATCTTTAATACGGGTAACCTGAGGGCCCTGATTATCGGAGGATTCGCAATCTACTTTATAGTTGCGCGCATTCCCAAGGAAGGGTTATCACGCTTTATCCTCCTCTACCTTGCTTTTTACATGGTGCTTGTCTTATTCGCCTCTGACAGGCTTCTGTCAGGGAACCTGTTCCTGAAGTTTTTTCTGGGGGTCATAATGCTGCCGATCGGATATTACTATATCAACTCCATCAGAAAGCTTGAGATTCTTCTCCGGATACTCTTTGTGACCCTGGTGCTTCACCTGATTAACATTGTAATTGCAAATATCTTTCAGCTCGGCACCTCCGATTACCTTGACGAAACATTTTATTTCGGTGCGGGCAGGGTAAATATAACGAAGAACATACTGATTCTTGTTTTACTGATGCCGGCAACAATGCTTTTCGTCAGGAAGTACCGGAAAGCAGTAACCCTTGTCTACCTGGCCTCATTTCTCGTCACCATGGTGGGCATAAAGAGATCTGTACTGTTATCGGCAGCAGCGGGGGTAATCACATACCTGGCAGTAAAACAGAGGTTTACGCTGTTGATTAGAACAGCAGTAGTAGGAGCGGGCCTTTTCCTTATACTGATACTTATTTTTCCGGGATTTACGGATCTCTTCAGGTCCAGGTTTGAGGCCAGGGGGGAAAGGGTAGAGCTGACCGAGGAGACCATTGAAACAGAGGGGCGGCTGAGTGAAACCGAGGCTGTTTTCAGGGCATGGTCATCGGGTTCCTTCAGGCATAAGCTGATAGGCTCGGAGGTCTTTAACGACAGGCTGTTCTTTCACAGCAAGCGCATGCTTCATACTGACTACATGATAATACTCAACGGTTCAGGCCTGATAGGGTTTGTCCTGTGGTTTTACCTTTATGCCAGGCTGATAAGGGAAAAGAAAAAATATTACAGGGCATTGAAAAGCCATCCTCTATTCAGCGAACTGAATGCGCTGTTCTGGGTCCTGCTGGCAGCCCAGCTGGTGCTCTCCGTTTCAGGCACAGTCTATGCCATAGAACTGAGAAGCCTGATCTTTCTTCTCTGGGGTGCCATCCTGGGGGTCATGAGGGGTTTTCTTCTGAACAGGAAAAACCGGCTGACGATGGCTAAAAATCAAATAATGGGTGTGACGGAATGAACCTTGCCATTGCCGGTGATATTGCACTGCACGGACTGATCAGTTCCGATCCCGACAACAACAGCCGGAGATTCGCATGGCTTGGGTCAGAGCTTGATAAGTTCAGCGGCCTTATCGCCAATCTTGAGGCTCCTGTTATCTCGGCTGAAAGGAACACCAGCAAGAAAGCACATCTTTTTGCGGATCCCATGGTTACACGTGGCATCCTGCAAAAACTAAACATAGTATGCGTTTCCCTTGCGAACAATCATATCCTTGATTGCGGACGAGAGGGCCTTATGAATACGATCAGGCTTCTCGATGAAGAGGGTATCCGCCATTCCGGGGCGGGGTTTACCGTGGAACAGGCAGGGCCGGTGATATTTCAGCATAACGGCCAGCAGATTGCATTTGTGGCATATGTTCATCCATCAACACATCCGGCTTCTGAAGCTTACAGTGACATTATTCTGAGCATCTTTGACCCGGAGAAAGCAGCCGGGGATATAAGTTTTCTGAGAGCCCGGGCTGATATTGTGATAGTCAGCATTCACTGGGGGACCGATTACTCATTCTTTCATGAAACATGGCAAAGTATTGCTGCAAGAGAGCTGATAGATGCAGGTGCTGACCTGATCATGGGGCATCATTCCCATACACTGCAGGCATTTGAATCGTACAGGTCAGGGAAAATATTCTACGGCCTCGGGAGCCTGACGTTTGGCGATTTCAGAAAAAACGGCAGGAGTTACGCGCTGTTCCGTAAAACCAAGAACTCGGCGGTATTTGTGATGGATGAGAATTGTGATATCAAAGAGGTAATCCCTACCCATGAGCTGAAAGGGAATTTCATTGTCCGTGGAAATAAGAATGTCCGTGCCAGGAACAGGAGGCTTACGGTTATTAACGGGTTAAGGCACCAAAGCAAGATTGCCGGGTCTGTGATACGGTTTTATGAAAATGTGCTTTACAGGATTTACGAATACTTTTTCGGGTACTATATGGATCCTTTTGAGAGGTTGCTTCAGGTGGGTAACATAAAGAAGATCACAAGACTCTTCCGGTGATAAATCATGTTGCGGGATGAATGATTTTCTGCTTTGCCCTGCATCTTCCGGGGCAGGAGGTGAAACAGGCACTTACGGACTGGCTCATAAATACCTTTATGGGACTTATTCGCTATTCTACGATGGGCCGGAGGTAAAGTTATACGGTGAAACAGGAGTTTATGTAAGCGGGTATATCATTCCACGCAGCGATGAATTGTCCGCTTACGGATCTCCGGATCAGTGCGCGATGGCGGCATCAATGTACCAGAAGTACGGTCGGTCATTTACACGTCATTTAAAAGGGTACTTTGCCATTATCATCTTCAGCAGGGGGCAGATTGAAATATATACCGACCATCTTGGATTATTCAGGGTATTTTATCATTTCAGGGAAGACCAATTATATCTGGCCAGTTCTGTCAGGCTCCTGCGACTCACAGGGCTGAAGCCCGAATTTGATGCCGTTTCTACTGGCATGCAGGCGCTGTTTAACCGTGTACCCCTTCATTACACTGTTTTCAGGGATATTTACAAAAACACATGGGGCGACTCTTTCAGCATCTGTGACGGCAAAGCAACTCACAACAAATACTGGGAACCTGACGACCTTTTAGCTCATAAAGGAGACAGTCCGGGACCTGATATTGAGGAGTTTGCGGAACTTTTCAGAATCAATATTAACAGCTTCAGCCGCTATCTGAAACCTTCAGACAGCCTTATTACCCTTACCGGCGGAAAGGACAGCAGGACCATTCTGGCGGCGCTGCTGGGCGCCGGGCAGAGACCGGCCGGGTTGACCTACGGAAATGAAAGATCGCGGGATGCGATTTACGCAGGGATACTGGCCAGGGCATCAGGTATCAGGCATATGATCATACAGGCTCCGGATACCAGGAAGTGGTTTGAGACTGAAGCCTCACGGATCGTTGCACGACTGAACCCGGAAATAAACATTCACCGGAGCCATCGCAACTACGCCTTCGCGATGGCAGCGGAGAGTTTCGGAACTGATACTGCTTTTTATTCAGGATACCTGGGGGGAGAGCTTTTAATGGGGATCTATTTTGATGACCTGATCTTCACGGATTTTCTGAAAAACTTATGGGAGTCAGGGCATGTTAAAGGCATCAGGGAAAAACTTGCAGAAAGGTTCATGAGGTCTGACAATGCCCTCGCGGATCAGGTCAGTGAGCGCATATCGCAGATGAAGAGCATGGGAGGCGGGCTATCGGCCGGAATGAAGGCTTTCCATGGTATTTTTGAGATCGGCATACCGCATCACTCACAGGATGTTTATCTGTCGGCCGGATACTGGAATTATCCCTGTCCCGTTTTTCTTGATGCCGGGTTCCTGGAGCTGCTGTTCAGGAGCAGGTACAGTTTTCTCCACAAGAATAATGAAAGCCGCAATCCATTGAACCGCCACAGTCTGTACACCCTGAATATGCATCTGCAGCACATTTTGTATCCCGGGCTTGACAGGGTGCCTTTCGGGAAGAAGGGATCGTACGATACAACTGAATATCTGAAAGGACCTGTGTACTGGAGCGCGGTAAAATCATACCGGTACCTTACCGAACGCAGGAAATACCCGCCCTCGTTCGCTTACGGAGAGACTTACAGATCGTTTCTGACGGAAGCGCTGGAGCAGGCACTTAGCAGCCGATATTCGACAAATGATTTTTTCGATACGGAAAAGGCCCTGGCGGAACTGAAAGGGTCTGCGCCGCTAACCTCTGAAAGACACCTTCATAAATATTCAAACATTGTAATGTTCAATCTTCTTGAGCAGGAATTAAAAAAATGAAAATCAGCATTGCCATCTTCAGGAATGAATCTGCCGATGATCATGATCAATGGGTTGAGGCATGCAGCAGAAGACCTGACGAAATAAGGTATACGGTTCTCGATCTCACCTCTTCTGACTGGCTGGAGAGGTTCAGGGAGGATCATTTCGACCTTGTCCTTCTCAGGCCCCCCGGCCGCACTGAGAGGTTTAAGCAACTGTACGACGAACGTGCGTTCATACTGCATAAATACTCAGGTATTGCCGTATATCCTACACTGGATGAGATCCTGATATATGAGAACAAGCGGTTTCTCAGGGACTGGCTGAAGGCCAATGGCATACCACATCCGGATACTCATGTTTTCTTCTCGGCCACAGAAGCAGTCCGCTATCTGGAGGTACATGGAACATATCCGCTGGTGGCAAAGACGAATATCGGGGCCTCAGGCAACGGGGTGACCTTCATTAAGGACAGCAGTGCCGCCTCAGCTTATGTGGAAAGAGCCTTCGGGCGGGGTATAAGTACCCGGACCGGGCCCAAGCTCAAGAAAGGATCGATCTGGAAAAAGATTGAAAAGGCATTCACGTCAAAAGGCTTTATATCAAAGAGAATTCTGGAATACAGGGACACATTTGTAAATCCCCAGAAAGGGTTCGTGATTTTCCAGGAGTTCATTCCCCATGATTATGAATGGAGGTGCGTAAGGATAGGGGATTCATTCTTCGCTCACAAAAAGATCGCCCGAAACAATAAGTCGAGCGGTACGCTGATAAAGGCATATGATGAGGTCCCCTCCTCACTGCTTGATTTCATACGTAAAATAACAGATCGGGCGGGATTATCATCCGTTTCCATTGATCTGTTTGACCGTGACGGCAAATACCTTGTGAATGAGGTACAGTGCTTTTTCGGGCAATCGGATCCGTACCAGATGCTTGTTAATTCAGTTCCGGGAAGATACATTCACTCAGAGGGCAGATGGATATTCGAAGCGGGAGATTTCGCATCAAATGCATGTTACGACCTGAGGCTGGAACATGCGCTGAAAATGGTTAAATCCTGATACAACGGCAAGGTTGAAGATACTGTTCGTTTTAAGCGGCAACCATCCGGGAGGAGGTGGCATGGATGGCGGCGCAAATATGCAGGTCAAACACGCTGTCCGGCAGGGAGATTCACTCAGGAATGCAGGCCATGACGTTGATTATTATTACATCGTTGGGAAGGGATTTACTGGTTACCTGAAGAATATTCCACCGTTAAGGAAGTATATCAGGGAAGGCCGTTTTGATATAGTACATGCACATTACAGTCTCACCGCCATTGCTGCTTCACTGGCCGGCAGGCACAGAATGGTTGTTTCACTAATGGGCAGTGACGTTTTTGGGAATTCCCTTATGCTGCCTCTGCTGAGACTCTTTTGCAGGTACCGTTGGAGCAGGGTGATTGTAAAAACCGAAATGATGCGGTCGAGGATCGGGAACATGAATGTAACAGTATTGCCCAACGGTGTAGACACATCCATTTTTCTTCCGTTTAACAGGAGTGAGGCCAGGAGACAACTTGGCCTTCCGGAAAAGAGGATTGTTTTATTCGCCGCAGATCCGGCAAGGCCGGAAAAGAATTACAATCTTGCATCGGCCTCGTTCAGCCTGATGAACCGTAATGATGCCCTAATGCTGCCCGTTTACGATGTTCCCCACAATCTTATGCCGCTTTATTACAATGCGGTTGATGTTCTGCTGCTGACATCGTTATGGGAAGGATCGGTGAATACAGTAAAGGAGGCGATGGCCTGCAACCTGGCAGTTGTAAGCACCGATGTGGGAGATGTCAGGGCAAACACTGCTGATCTGGAGGGATACCATATCACTTCGTTTGATCCTGGTGAAATATCCGTGAAGCTTGCCATGGCACTCGATCAGAAGATTGAAATGAAAGGAAGGGAAAGGATAATGGAACTGGGACTTGATGAAGCCTCGGTCAATGACCGGCTGGCAGAATTATATTATTCAGTGTTGTCTGAGAGGAAGGGAAAAACTGGTATATGATGACCTTAAGATGAACCATAAGATTAAAGAGAAAAGGGAGAACGTTCCGGGTGCGGTAATTATAGAAGGCCATGTCCAGGGACTGTCAAATGCGAGGTCTCTGGGCGAAGCAGGAATACCTGTCATAGTTGTTGACAGGAACAACTGTATTGCCAGGTATTCAAGGTACTGCTGGGGGTTTTTCTATTCACCCGATTTTGAAAACGATGAATTTGCTGATTTTCTGGTTGATCTGGGTTTAAGGGAGGGGTTGTCGGGCTGGCTTCTGCTGCCGTCAAATGATCATGCCGTACACACCATTTCACGTAACAGGAAGAGGCTTGAGGGCATTTACCGGCTGATCACGCCGGGGCCTGAAATCATCAGCAGGATCTATGATAAGAAGAACCTGCTTGACCTTGCCACGGAGCTGAAAATAGATATACCGCCGACCCGGTATTTCAGCAGTCCTGATGAAGCTCTTTCCTGTGATCTGAGGTATCCGGTTATAACCAGGGGCAGGTTTGGCCTTTCGTTTTACAAGGCAATGAAGGCCAAGGCACTGCTGGCAGGCAGTGCGGAGGAACTGCGCTCACAGCTCTCCCTCATTGAAGAGTCGTTTGATCCGGGCATGTCGCTTACCCAGTCGGTGATACCATTCACGGGGTCGAACAGGACGGTCTCATTTACTGCATTCTGCATCGATGGGGAGATCAAATGCCACTGGACAGGACAGAAGTTGCGGGAGCATCCCTGGAAATTCGGGACTGCAACGCTTGCAGAGAGCATTGAGTGCGGGGAATGCCTTGACATTTCTGCCAGGCTGCTGAGGGGGCTGAATTATACAGGAGTTTGTGAGATTGAATATATCAGGGACCCGGAAGACGGCTGCTACAAGCTGATTGAGATGAATGCACGGACATGGCTCTGGGTAGGGCTTGCCCGTGCCTGCGGGGTAGACTATGCACTGATTGCCTACCGGTTTGCCAACGGGCAGGATTACTCTTTCCCGGGCAGTTACCTGATCGGAATGAAGTGGATCAACTGGTTGACTGACACCTGGTTCAGCATTAAAGCCTTATTTGCCGGCAAGCTCAGTATGAATGAGTATCTGAAGTCAGTCAAGGGGAAGAGGATCAGGGCGGTCTTTGCTGCCAGTGATCCTCTGCCATCACTTGCTTTATTATTTATGTCATTGTATATTGCCCGTAAGAGGGGCTGAACCAGCAGAAAAACTGACTTATGAATCAGATAGTTGTTATTTTGTCGAGTTTATTACTGTCATCCGCACTGTTTATCTTCTGGGTGGCAAAAGGAGGATTCAACAGAAGATACCTGTATACTGACAATCTTCTGCTTGGCTCTGCAGGAGCAGTTTTGTCACTGATAATCTATTACAAAATTCCCATGCCTTTCTGGTTACTGGTGCCTTTTGTCAGCGGATTCATTATTCTGGTTCTTTTCGTGCTGTTGTTTTTCTATCGCTTTTTCAGGAATCCGAACAGAGTTATTCCCGGAGGCGCTGATAACATTGTCTCTGCTGCCGACGGACGGGTTATCTACATAAAGGAGCTTGAAGTCAATCAGATGCCGGTGACCGTTAAGAAAATGAGAATAGCAAATCTCAGTGAAATAACCAAGACTGACCTGCTAACGCAGCCATGTTATCTTATTGGCGTTGCCATGACGCTCTTTGATGTTCATATGAACCGTTCACCCATTGACGGCAGGATCACTTTTATACAGCATACTCCGGGAACGGCAATAGGATTGAATACTCCTTCATCAACTGTTACCAATGAACGCAACACTGTTATTATTGAGCGCGAGGATGGTCTCAGAGCAGGAATTGTACAGATTGCAGCCCGCGGAGTAAAGCGATGTATTGTCATGGCAAAGGTCGGGGACCTTGTATCGAGAGGTGAGATCATCGGAAAGATCAGGTGGGGTTCGCAGCTAGATCTGATAATCCCGCGCAACTGTGAGATTCTTGTCAGGGAGGGGGAGCAGGTTTATGCAGGTAAAACTGTAATCGGAAGGATACTCCGGTGATGATCCATAAATCCGTAAGATGAATTTACTGTTTGATATCGGGCACCCCGGTCAGGTCCATCTGTTCAGGCATGCTATCAGGATCCTGGAGGCACGGGGTCATGAAGTAACCGTAACCGTTAAGGAGCTGCCCTCCGCACGGCAGCTGCTTGATGCTTTCGGAATACAATGGTTATCCACCGGCCGTAAATTTGACTCGGTCTGGCTGAAGGGGCTGTCACAGGCGGCTTTCAATTACCGGTTGTGGAAGATAGCCCGGGACCGCAAAATTGACATAGCCATCGGATCCTCCATTACCGTTGCCCATGTGTCGGCGCTTCACAGGATGAGGTCGATCCTCCTTGACGACGATGACGCTGAGGCTGTTCGTTTATTTTCATTGTTTGCGCACCCCTTTGCCGATACTGTTGTCTCTCCTGCCGCACTGTCACATCAGCGGACGCACAGGCGAGACATCGTATATGAAGGGACGCACGAGCTTTTCTACCTTCATCCCCATTATTTCATACCCGATCCGGCCGTGCCCTCCGGAGCGGGAATTGACATTGCTTCGCCCTTTTTCATTTTACGGTTTGTTTCAGGAAAGGCATATCACGACAAGGGGGAACGAATGCTGACGATGAACCAGAAGCTGAGGCTTGTAAGGTTACTGGAGCGATACGGGAGAGTTTATATAACCACCGAGCGGATTATTGATAGTGAGTTGCAGCAATGGCAGCTCAAAATTCCTCCGGAGCAGATTCATCACCTGCTATGGTATGCCACCATGTTTGTGGGTGACAGTCAGACAATGACTTCAGAGGCGGCCATTCTCGGCACGCCGGCCCTGAAATGCAACTCTTTTGCCCACAAGCTTTCGGTGCCCAATATGCTGGAGAACAGATATGAACTGTGCTATGCCTACCAGCCTGAAGAGTTTGACGGGATGTACCGGAAAATGGAACAGCTGCTCAATATGCAAGGCCTTAAAGAGATATGGGGGGTAAGAAGGGAAAGGTTCCTGGAAGATTCGATTGATCCGACTGCCTGGCTTGTGGATTTTATCGAGAATTATCCTGAAAGCAGGAATAGGGCAGGCCGCTGAAGCTTTAAGCTTAAAGATTCTGACATTCATGGATTTTACAGTCAGGACATACCAAGCATTGCTGGAGGCTTTAATAAAGCACTCCTCCGGTTTTTTCGGGTTTGACGAAGTTGTGTCCGGGAAAATCCAGTCTTTCATCGTACTTAGACATGATGTTGACAGGAAGCCCGGGAACGCACTTGTTCTTGCACAGGCGGAGGCTGCTGCAGGCATAAGGGCCAGCTATCATTTCAGACTCCCGGGGAACAGCCATCAGGAGAGTGTCATCAGGGAGGTTGCCGGCCTCGGGCATGAGATTGCCTATCATTATGAGGATCTGTCAGTTGTATGCAGGGGGAGGTTCCTCATAATGCACAGCGTGGATGAAAAGACTGCCAGGCTGGCTTATGACAGGTTCCGGGCAAACCTCAGTCACCTTCGGAAATTCGCCGGAGTGAATGTCATATCGATGCACGGCAGCCCTCTCTCAGGTATTGATAACAGGCTGCTCTGGAAGTATTATGACTACCATGAGAACGGAATAATGTGCGAGCCCTATTTTGACATCAATGTATCGGACGTTCTGTATCTGACTGACACAGGTCGTTGCTGGGACGGGGAGAGGTCAAATATACGTGACAGGGGTTACACCAATGCCGGTGAGCCGGGAGCGGGGGACTCTGGCAGCTGGAAAACCCGACCTCTTTCGGGGAGTATGATGAATATGACTCCTGAAGGAATCGCTTTCAGATCACTCTTCCGGGTTCACAGTACTATTGACTTGATAAGGATGGCGGATAACGGGAAGCTGCCATCACGGGTGATTATAAACACCCATCCCCAGCGGTGGACGGATAAACCGTTGCCCTGGATAAAGGAGCTTGTAAATCAGGGCATTAAGAATCAAATTAAAACACTGATGACATCATCTAAATTCTGACAGAAAACGGATTTTCGGACGGGTATGGATTGATAACTAATTCATTTTGTTGATATTTTCGCGGTAAAGGTTGCTCCTCTACTAAACAAAATCTTTGTTTTTTATGAGATTTTGTCAATAAAGGGTGCAACCTTTTCGTTTTGTAGATAGTCTAAAACTCAGACTTATTGAACCTGTACAGTAAAGAAAAATTCTCCGTCATGAAAGAACAAAGTCTTCGGGTCAGAAAGATGCCATTCAGAATGCATCAGTTCAGGCATTATCTGTTAATGTTCCTGGCATTTTTCTTCATGAATGCTGCGGTTGGCCAGTCATATCTGATAACTCAAAATGCGGCGGCCAATATTTATCCGATAACGTTCACTGACAATGCTCAGCAGACGCTGATACTTGAATTTGACAGGGCTGTCACTGCTCCTGGTACCTCTGCCGGGTGGACGATCACTGTTGGAGGAGTGCCGGTTCTTATGACTGGAGACCCCACATCTGCAGGAAATTTTCTGCGGATTGTTCTTTCTTCCGCCATCCCCTATGCCAACAGGAACACTGTACTTGTTTCATATAATCCATTGGTTGGCGGGATGGCCCTTACAGGTGGCGTTGAGCCTAATTTCACCAATGTTCAGGCGGTGAACAATTACATTGCCACCTCAGCTGACTTTTCAAACGGGCTGTACGGAGAGATTGCTCCCGTTGATATTTGCGCACCGGTGGTTGATGTGCAGGTTGAATCAAATATTGTCATGAGCAGGAGATACAGGAACAGTATCCATTATGCCCTTCCCAAAGTCTGGATACAGTGGGAGTATCCCAATGCGTTTCCGCGTACTCTTGGTTTTTATGCTGAGGTGGGAGGTGCCGGTTCGGGTACTTTCAGGGCTGTGGAGGCATATGCAGGTTATCCTGACAATACGCTGAACTGTACCTGGGATGTTTCCATTTATCCCTATCTGTACAACACCGGCACTTTGCAGCCGAACCTTTATGTGACTGTCAACCAGGTTGTCATACAGCTTCCCGAATTACAAGCGTGACAACGGGACACCTGCACCGGGCACCGGTGCATCTGGGCATTGATCCGCCTGTTGATGACCCGCGTACTCTTTTCTGCGTCGGTGATGATATCACCGCATTTATTTTTGAAGATGCCACGGTATTTGACTGTCAGCTGCCGGTTGAGCCAGACCTGCCGAACATTTATACACGGCATGTTCAGTATGTATACGGCACCCACACCGGTGCCGGTATACCGAATGTCTTCATTGATGTAAACGGGACGATGGTGCAGGTTACGGATAATAACGGCGCCCCGATCAGCGGGACATGGCATGTGAATCCTGACGGAACTCCCAACCCCGGAGGGTATACAACCCCCTCGGGATTTTTTGAAGGACCAGTCATCAAGTATGTCTGGGACTTTTTCACCAGGACTCTTATCACACCAATGGCGGAGACCTATCCTATATATCACACCGGTGATTTCATCAACGACCAGGCCGGGGATATCTTTGATGTGACACTGAGGAACTGGGGCCCCTGCAACGCATATGACGGAGGCAACCCCTTTACGCATCTTGATGCAGTGACTGAGTTTTCAAGGTTACGCCTGATTGCATCGCCTCCTCTTCCGACTGCTCCTGATGTTTTCATTTGCTTTGGTGGGTCCACCACACTCACAGCTGTAAGAAACGGCGCTCCCAATCCGGGCCTGCTTCACTGGTATTCCGATGCGGCGCTTACCAATGAGGTTGCTACAGGCAATACATACACTCCCCCGGTGTCTGCCGTCGGAACATATACATATTATGTCAGGGAGATATCAGGTTCAACTGGTAACTGCCCGGGACCGGTCGAAGACGTGGTTCTGACAATTAATCCAATTCCAACCACTCCAACAATAACAAGAAGCGCAGCTGACTTCTGTTATGACGGGACCAGCTCAATTACACTGACGGCCAATCCGAATACACCTCCTCTTATTTCTTCCTATCAATGGTACAGGGGCGGAGCACCAGTTGGCGGAGCTGTCACCAATACGATTGTGCTTGATGACATTGCCGAGAGTGGCAGTTATACAGTAAGGACCTATGGCATAGCGCCCACTTTCTGTCCCAGTCCTCTTTCTCCTGCTGTGTCGGTTCTTATCGAACTACCGGCAACAGTCAATGCAGGCGCTGACCAGTCTGTATGCTCAACCACCAATTCAATCACTGTCACAGGTACCCGCGGTGGTTCAGCCATCTCATCAACCTGGAGCACTTCTGGCACAGGTACATTTGCAAACGCTTCCAGTCTCTCCACAACTTATACATTCAGTGTTGCAGACAAAACTGCAGGCACTGTCACCCTCACCCTGACGACTAATGATCCGGCAGGTCCATGCCTTGCCGTCAGTGATGCTTTGGTGGTTACAATAAACCCGGCAGCGACTGTCAGTGCAGGAGCAGATCAGGAAATCTGTTCAACTACGGCATTGGTTAGTCTTTCAGGCTCCATAGGCGGTGGAGCATCTTTTTCCACCTGGACAACCAGCGGAACAGGTACCTTTGCCAATGCAGGGAATCCTGTTACAACATATACTCCCAGCGGTGCTGATATATCAGCAGTGACTGTCACCCTGACGCTTACGACAAACGATCCGGCAGGACCCTGTCCTGCAAGCTCTGACGCAATGGTGCTTACCATCAGGCCTGCTGCTACCGTCAATGCCGGTGCAGATCAGGATATATGTTCCACTTCAACAGTCAGTCTTACAGGAACACGAGGGGGTGGTGCAACATCATCGACATGGTCCACCTCCGGGACAGGAACCTTTGTCAATGCCTCGGCCCTGAATACAACCTATACGCCAAGTGCCGCAGATATAGCAGCTGGCACGGTAACACTCACACTTACTACAAATGATCCTGCCGGACCTTGCACGCTTGCCAGCGATGCAATGACGGTGACAATATTTCCTGCCGCAACCGTAAATGCCGGAACTGATCAGTCGATATGTGCCCTTGCCACCGCAACCCTGGCAGGAACCATAGGAGGTTCCGCGGTATCTGCCACATGGTCGGGCGGTACCGGAGGTTTTGTGCCAAATGCCAATACCCTGAATGCCGTTTATACTCCATCACTGGCTGAAAGGATTGCCGGAACTGTTACTCTGACACTTACAACCAATGATCCGGCAGGTCCCTGCGGCCCTGTCACAGATAATATGACCATTGCAATTGGTTCGAGCCCCTCCGGTGCAACAATTAACGGCAGTGGTGACGTCTGTGTCGGCGGATCAAGCTGGTTCAGCGTCAATATAACTGGAGGAGCCTGGCCCTATATACTCAACTATACCGTCAACGGCACACCCCAGACATTTGCCGGATATACAAGCGGTACGCATATTGACCTTGGTGTGCTGGCTGTTAATACTTATACAATTGTTGTTACTTCAATAACCGACAACTGCACTACCCCGGTACCCGGACTGCCAAAATCATATGTTATTAATGTAAACCCAATCCCGACACTTTCTAGCAGTCTGACGCCTCCGGCTATCTGCAGCGGGACGGCATTCAGTTACACGCCGACGAGTCTTACAGCGGGCACGACGTTCAGCTGGACGCGGGCGACGGTAGCCGGTATTACACCTGTCGGGCCGACCTCTGGCAACGGCAATCCGAACGAGACACTGACCAATACTACAGCAGCACCGATTGTTGTCACCTATGTATATACGTTGACGGCCAATGGCTGTACCAATACACAGAACGTAACGGTCACGGTCAATCCGCGTCCGACACTTTCGAGCAGTCTGACGCCTCCGGCCATCTGCAGCGGGACGGCATTCAGTTACACGCCGACGAGTCTTACAGCGGGCACGACGTTCAGCTGGACGCGGGCGACGGTAGCCGGTATTACACCTGTCGGGCCGACCTCTGGCAACGGCAATCCGAACGAGACACTGACCAATACTACGGCAGCACCGATCGTTGTCACCTATGTATATACGTTGACGGCCAATGGCTGTACCAATACACAGAATGTTACGGTTACGGTCAATCCGCGTCCGACACTTTCGAGCAGTCTGACGCCTCCGGCCATCTGCAGCGGGACGGCATTCAGTTACACGCCGACGAGTCTTACAGCGGGCACGACGTTCAGCTGGACGCGGGCGACGGTAGCCGGTATTACACCTGTCGGGCCGACCTCGGGCAACGGCAATCCGAACGAGACACTGACCAATACTACAGCAGCACCGATTGTTGTCACCTATGTATATACGTTGACGGCCAATGGCTGTACCAATACTCAGAACGTAACTGTCACGGTCAATCCGCGTCCGACCCTTTCGAGCAGTCTGACGCCTCCGGCCATCTGCAGCGGGACGGCATTCAGTTACACGCCGACGAGTCTTACAGCGGGCACGACGTTCAGCTGGACCCGGGCGACGGTAGCAGGTATTACACCTGTTGGCCCGACCTCTGGCAACGGTGATCCGAACGAGACACTGACCAATACTACGGCAGCACCGATCGTTGTCACCTATGTATATACGTTGACGGCCAATGGCTGTACCAATACACAGAATGTTACGGTTACGGTCAATCCGCGTCCGACACTTTCTAGCAGTCTGACGCCTCCGGCTATCTGCAGCGGGACGGCATTCAGTTACACGCCGACGAGTCTTACAGCGGGCACGACGTTCAGCTGGACGCGGGCGACGGTAGCCGGTATTACACCTGTCGGGCCGACCTCTGGCAACGGCAATCCGAACGAGACACTGACCAATACTACAGCAGCACCGATTGTTGTCACCTATGTATATACGTTGACGGCCAATGGCTGTACCAATACTCAGAACGTAACTGTCACGGTCAATCCGCGTCCGACACTTTCGAGCAGTCTGACGCCTCCGGCCATCTGCAGCGGGACGGCATTCAGTTACACGCCGACGAGTCTTACAGCGGGCACGACGTTCAGCTGGACGCGGGCGACGGTAGCCGGTATTACACCTGTCGGGCCGACCTCTGGCAACGGCAATCCGAACGAGACACTGACCAATACTACGGCAGCACCGATCGTTGTCACCTATGTATATACGTTGACGGCCAATGGCTGTACCAATACACAGAATGTTACGGTTACGGTCAATCCGCGTCCGACACTTTCGAGCAGTCTGACGCCTCCGGCCATCTGCAGCGGGACGGCATTCAGTTATACGCCGACGAGTCTTACAGCGGGCACGACGTTCAGCTGGACGCGGGCAACGGTAGCAGGTATTACACCTGTCGGGCCGACCTCGGGCAACGGCAATCCGAATGAGACGCTGACCAATACTACAGCAGCACCGATCGTTGTCACCTATGTATATACGTTGACGGCCAATGGCTGTACGAACACACAAAATGTTACTGTTATCGTCAATCCCGGACCGGTTCTGTCAAGTTCACTGACACCACCGGATATCTGTAGCGGCAATGTATTTAATTATACACCGACAAGTGCAACTGCAGGAACGTCATTCAACTGGACCAGGGCTAACATTCCGGGTATATTACCTGCAGGTCCTGTTTCAGGCACAAATAATCCGATGGAGACGCTCACAAACACAACCGCAGCGCCCATAGCTGTTACATATGCATACACTATATCGGCTCTCGGATGCACAATTACCCAGAATGTTGTAGTAGTCGTCAATCCCGGGCCTGTGCTGTCAAGCTCACTGACACCCCCGGCCATATGCAGCGGTACTTTGTTCAGCTACACTCCGACGAGTGCCACGGCGGGTGTGACGTTCAGCTGGACGCGCGCGAATGTTGTAGGAATTACTCCGGCAGGACCAACAACAGGAGTAAATAATCCAAATGAGACACTGACCAACCTAACATCAGTTCCGTTGGCCGTCACATATACCTACCTGCTAAGTGCGGCTGGATGTACCAGCAGTCAGGATGTCATTGTAGTGGTCAATCCAACACCCACTCTTTCTAGCTCGCTGACTCCATTGCCAATCTGCAGTGGCACGGCGTTCAGTTATACTCCGACCAGCGCCACGGCGGGCGTGACGTTCAGCTGGACCCGTGCGACAGTGGCGGGCATTACCCCCGCTGGCCCAACATCCGGGAATAATAATCCGAATGAAGTCCTGGTTAACAGCACCCCTAATCCCATCGCAGTCACTTATGTATACACCTTATCAGCAAACGGATGCAGCAACACCCAGAGTGTTGTTGTAAATGTCAACCCGGAACCTCCTGTACCGGTTATTTCCGGAAGAGACAAACTGTGTGTGGGAGAGACGAACATTGTTTACACTGTTCCCCTCACCCCCGGTTCGTCTTACACCTGGACTGTTCCGGCGTCTGTCGGGGTCAAGGTGCTGGACTTCAACTCCAATGCCATCATAATTAATGCCGCCGCCGGTGCCGGGTCAGGTACAATCACCGTCTCTGAGACAAACAGCTACGGATGCACCGGCGTCGCAGGGACTATCGTCGTTACTGTCATGGCTCCTTCACCCGTTTCCCCGGTTTCAGGAGATAACTCCGTTTGTGCACTTCAAACCGCACTCTACAGCGTTCCGGATAGTGTAGGGTCAACTATTTCTGGACTGTGCCGACAGGAGCGGCCATAATAGGTAGATCCATCCGGCAGCCTCGATAACAGTGACCTTCGGCACCGTCAGCGGAGACATATCTGTCAGCGAGATCAATGCCGCAGGATGTATAACCAATCATACCCCGCTGCCGGTGACTGTATGGCCGTCTGCCTTCAGCGGTAATCAGCAACAACGGGACGATCTGCGTTGAGAACACACAGCCCTATAAACATCACGCTGACAGGTCTGGCTCCGTGGACTGTTGTCTATGCAATCAACGGCGTGTCAATCAGCCTGCCACTGAATATTCCTGTCAGTCCATATACACTCACTGCAAATCTGTCAGGCAATTACACCATCACCAGTGTAACAGACGCCAACGGCTGTACAAACCCAGGTATCGGCAATGCCACTGTACGCTATCTTCCCTGTACCGACAGCCACCATCAGCGGTTCGACTGAGATGTGCGCCGGAGGCTCAGCTGTACTGACCATCACTCTCACCGGCGCCATGCCGTACGATTTCATCTATACCGATGGAGTCACACCGGTGACGGTCACAAACCATGCTGCAATGGTCTATACAGCCACTGTCACGCCGGCTGTACCGACTACCTATACAGTCACCTCAATGAATGACAACAACGGCTGCGAGGGGACGCTGCTTGGAGCCGCTGTTATTACTATAAATCCTGCACCAACGCTCACTCTTGCCGGAACAAATCTTTCATGCTTCGGCGACAACAGCGGGGCGATAGATCTTACCGTTGCTGCCGGAACGGCTCCGTTCAGCTATGCATGGTCCGGTCCCGGCGGGTTCACTGCCGGAACGCAGGATATATCCGGACTCCAGGCAGGGTATTATGCGGTTACCGTAACCGACAGCAAGGGATGTATCGCTTCGGCCAACATAACCCTTACGCAGCCTGCGGTTCTTACTCTTGCGAAATCGGGAGACATTGCGCTGCTATGCAACGGAGCAACCAACGGCGCCGGAAGCTTCACTGCTGCCGGGGGCACGCTGCCGTATTCGTTTACAGAAGTAGTGAACACTTCGGGTGCTACACTTACCAATGCCCCTGCTTCAGTAGCAGTAACCAATGCTTCTGCAGGGACCATCACGGTCAGGGTGACTGATGGCAACGGCTGTACGGCAGAATCTACAATTATTGTTTCACAGCCGACAGCTCTTAACCTCACAGCTACCACAGCAAACATCCTCTGTTTTGGCGGCAACAATGGATTCATCAATACTACCGTCACTGGAGGCATCGCTCCCTACCTGTATTCATGGACCGCTTCGGGCGGAGGCAGCGGCATCACAGCCGGCGCCCAGAACCAGAGCGGACTGACGGCAGGCACCTATGACCTTACCGTCACTGACGCCAATGGCTGTCAGACAACAGGCTCATGGACACTGACGCAGCCGACAGTGCTGGTGGTTACCGCATCGGCGGATGACGCACTCATCGGCACCTGCTCAAGCGCTCAGCTTAACACTGTCGTTTCCGGCGGTGTGATGCCCGCAGGCGGATATCTTTACAGCTGGTCGCCCGCGGCAGGCCTCAGCGCAGCCAATATTGCCAATCCGGTTGCAACTCCTGCCTCAACAACGACCTATACCGTCACCGTCACCGACGCCAACGGCTGTATCAAAACAAGCTCCGTCACCATCAATGTGGCTCCGGTGCTTACGGCAGTAGCATTTGCTGATGACAACCTGATAGGTGCATGCCCGACCTCAGAGACGCAGCTTCATGTCAACGTCAACGGCGGCGAGGCTCCCTACAGCTTCAGCTGGCTGCCCGTTGCAGGACTGACACCTGCCAATATCCAGGATCCGGTTGCCAAACCGGCTGCTACAACGACATACACTGTCACTGTCACCGATGCGAACGGATGTACAGCCTCAGCAAATGTAACCGTCAACGTAGCCCCGGCACTGGATGTCACCGTCACTGTGGATGACAACCTGATAGGACTCTGTCCGTCTTCGGTTGCACACCTCAGCGCCACCGCCACCGGTGGTGAGGGTGCATATACCTATCTCTGGGACAACGCAGGCACGCTAAACGATGCCACATTGGCGAATCCCACAGCCAAGCCGCTCGTCACGACCACCTATACGGTCACGGTGACAGATGCCAACGGTTGTACCGACCAGGCAAGCATTATTGTCAATGTTGCCCCGGCACTCACCGTCACTGCAACGGCCGACGACCTGTTCATCGGCACCTGTCCGACATCGGTGTCGCACCTTGATGCTGCCGTTCTCGGAGGCGAGGCACCATACACCTACAAGTGGACACCGCTGACAGGGCTTGACGACAGTAATATCAAGACCCCGACAGCCAAGCCGGCTGTCACCACGACCTATACCGTCACGGTGACTGACGCCAACGGATGCCAGGCCACCAATACGATCACCATCACCGTCAGGCCGGCCCTCACGCTCACCCTGGCTGTTGATGACAGCTCAATAGGCACCTGCCCGACATCGGAGGCACACATCACCTCCACTGCCGGTGGCGGCGAGCCGGGGTACATCTACCTCTGGACACCCGCAGCAGGCCTCAGCAACGCCACTGATCCCAACCCGACAGCCAAGCCTGCCGTCACCACCACCTACACCCTTACGGTGACAGATCAGAACGGCTGTACCATTTCCAGGGATATAACCATTAACGTTGTTCCTGCACTGACTGTCACTGCTTCGGCGACGGATCTGCTGATAGGCACCTGTCCGACCTCCACAAGCACGCTCAATGCCGTTGCCCTGGGAGGAGAACCAGGCTATACATACAGCTGGCTGCCAGCAGCAGGCCTTGATAATCCTGCCCTGCAGTCGCCTCTTGCCAAGCCGCTGGTGACGACCACTTATACCGTCACCGTAACTGACAACAACGGCTGTACGGCCACGGCTCCGGTAACCATCACGGTGGCGCCGGCCCTGACCGCTGTTGCCACGGCTGATGACCTGACCATAGGTACCTGCCCGACCTCGGTGTCACATCTCGATGTGACTGCCAGCGGCGGCGAGCCGGGGTATATTTACCTCTGGTCGCCAGTCGCAGGGCTGAGTGATCCGAACAGCAAGACCCCAACAGCCAAACCGGCAAGCACAACCACCTATACAGCCACTGTGACTGACGCCAACGGCTGTCAGACCACGGCAAGTGTCACGGTAACCGTAGCTCCGCTTCTCACCGTTACGGTATCTGCGGATGACTATAATATAGGTACATGTCCTGCTTCCGATGCACAGCTCACAGCTGTCGCCGGCGGCGGTGAGCCGGGGTATACATATCTCTGGTCGCCCTCCACCGGACTGACGAATGCAAACATTGCCAATCCGGTTGCAAAACCTGCAGTGACCACATCGTACACGGTACTTGTCACTGACGTCAACGGCTGCACGGCCACAGCTTCACTGACAATTACAGTAGCACCGGCCCTTTCAGCGACAGCAACGGCCAGTGACCCGAACATCGGCACATGTCCGACCTCGACGAGCACACTGGATGTGATTGTCACCGGCGGCGAGCCAGGCTATACCTACAGCTGGGCACCAGCTGCAAGCCTCAGTGATCCTCTGGCCAAAAATCCTATTGCCAAGCCGGCCGCCACAACCATCTACACTGTGACGGTGACTGACAACAACGGATGTACCACCACGGCCACGGTTACGGTTAATGTTCTTCCTGCCCTTGTTGCCACGGCTACCGCTGATGACCTGATCATAAGCACATGCCCCACCTCGAGGTCAAATCTTGGTGTTACCGTCACCGGTGGTGAGCCTGGTTATACATACAGCTGGGCGCCTGTCCTCGGGCTCAATAACCCGAATGTGAGCAATCCTGTTGCCAAGCCGGCAGTGACGACGACCTATACCGTCACCGTCACTGATGTCAACGGCTGCCAGGCAACTGATGACATAACCATCACCGTCCAGCCTGACCTGGTTGTCTCGGTTATTGCCGACGATGACATACTCAGCACCTGTCCGACCTCTGTGGCGCAGCTTACTGCCACGGCCGCCGGCGGTGAGGAGCTCGCAGGAGGAGGTTACACGTGGAGCTGGGCGCCCTCAGCAGGACTGAGTGCAACCAATATCCCCAACCCGATTGCCAAGCCGGCATCGACGACGACCTACACTGTCACCGTCACCGATGCCAACGGCTGTACGGCAGTAAACACCATCGCCATTGAGGTTCGTCCTCCTCTTGCCGCCATTGCTTCGGCAACCGACTACCTGATAGGCGACTGTCCGGTCTCCACCACCACCCTTGATGTGAATGTCACGGGAGGCGAGATGCCTTATGTTTACAGCTGGGCTCCGGCAGCAACACTCAGCGATCCATCTGTCAAGAGTCCTGTTGCCAAGCCGCTTGCCAACACCACCTACACGGTAACCATTACTGATGCCAACAACTGTACCGTCACTGCAACTGTCACCATCAACATAGCCCCGCCGTTAATGGCGACTGCGGCCGTTGATGATGACCCGATAGGCGCCTGCCCGACCTCCGTTGCTCACCTGAGCACGACGGTCAACGGCGGTGAAGGCGGCTACACATACCTGTGGAACAATGCCGGAACTCTTGATGACGCCACTAAGGCCAATCCAACAGCCAAGCCGGCGGTATCAACGCTGTATACAGTGCTTGTAACAGACTCCAACGGTTGTACCACCACCGCTCAGATACAGGTCAACGTAGCACCGCCCCTGACGGTGACAGCCAGTGCGGATGACTACATCATAGGCGCCTGCCCGTCGTCGGTGGCAAATCTCACTGCAGTCGGTGCCGGAGGAGAGCTTCTGCTCTCAGGAGACTACACATACAACTGGTCTCCTGCAGCAGGTCTCAACTACACGAACGTGGCCAGTCCGACGGCTAAGCCGGCGGTTACGACAACCTATACTGTGACCATCACCGACAGGAACGGCTGTACCGCTTCTGACCAGGTGACCATCACGGTTAATCCGCCGATAGTTCTCACGACCACACCGGTTATTTATGCCGGCGGGTTCAACATAACCTGCAACGGTGCCACTGACGGTGCAATAGACCTCGGTGTCAGCGGCGGTGAGGCTCCATATACCTATGCATGGAGCGGTCCCGCAGGATACACTAACACAAGTCAGGATATCAGCGGCCTGGCAGCCGGGACATACAACGTCACGGTTACAGATGCCAACAACTGTACATCTGTCACCACTGTTGTTCTTCTTGAGCCGGCGGTGCTGACCCTGGGCAAGACCCCGGATGTTGTGCTTGCATGTTTCGGTGACGCCACTGCCACCGGCTCGTTCACCGTCTCGGGAGGCACATCGCCCTACACCCTGATCGTAGTTAGCAACAACACAGGTGCTACCGTAACCATCACCGGAACGCAGCTTTCGTTCACAGGTGCAGCTGCCGGAACCATCACTGCCGGTGTGACCGATGCCAACGGCTGTTATGCCGAGGCCTCGATCATCATCACACAGCCTCCGCAGCTTACCCCCGGAACGATTGACGGCACCCAGGAAGTTTGTTACCTGGGCAATCCGACGCCACTCAATGAGTTGACGGCGCCTGCAGGCGGTCCGGCTGTTATACTGTTCCAGTGGGAACGCAGTCTTGACGGCGGCGCCACATGGGGCAATGTGCCCGGAGCCACCACGGCTTCATACGATCCTCCTGCCGGCATTCTGCAGACGACACATTTCCGTCGCCGTGTAAACTCGGCAGCATGCAATCCGGAATACAGCAACCCGGTTATTGTAACCGTCAATCCGTTGCCTGTGGCTTCCATAGCCGGTGCCGGATTTGTATGCCCGGGAGATGCAGCCACGCTGACGGTGACAATCACCACCGGTGAATCGCCTTTCACTGTTGTGCTGAGCGACGGAACAACAGTTGCCAATTACCTGAGCGGAAGTGCGATAACGGTCAATCCGCTTGTAACGACCACCTACACAATCAGCTCGGTGACGGACAACAACGGATGCTTTGTCTCCGCACCGCATGCAAACCTGACAGGCTCTGCCACCATTGATGTCAAGGTTGTTCCAGAGATCGCTCTTCAGCCGGTCAATGTGACCGTCTGCGAGGATGGTGTCGCAACCTTTGTCACCGATGCAGGCATGACCACCAATCCTCAGTACCAATGGTACGTTGATACCGGAACAGGCATGACGCTGATGCCAGGAGAGACAGCTGCAACTCTTACCTTTACGGCAGTCTCCGCAATGAACGGGAACCGCTATCAGGCAAGGATTTCAGGTGATTGCCCTGTCGCGGTTACCTCCGCAACGGTGACGCTCACCGTCAATGAGAAGCCTGAGATCATAACGCAGCCTGTAGCTGTGACACTCTGCTCGGGTGAAGATGCAGTCTTCACCGTTAACGCAGGCGTCACATCCAACCCGATTTACCAGTGGTATGTCAATACCGGAAGCGGATGGACGCCAGCCGTAGGGGCCCGTTACCAGGGAGCCAACACTGCCACCCTGACGGTGGTCAGCGTGCTTGAGATGATGTCGGGTTACCAGTATATGGTAAGAGTGAGTGGCAGCTGTATACCTTATATAGAATCTATACCTGTAACTCTCACCGTCACCCGCCAGGCCGAGATAACACAGCATCCGGTCAGCCTCACACTCTGTGAGGGACAGCCGGCGGTCTTTACCGTTAATGCCGGGCTGACAACCAGTCCGTCATACCAGTGGGAGATAAGCAGTGACGGCGGAATGACATGGGCGCCAATTGGCGGAGCAACCACCGCAACATACACCATTGCGGCGGCGGCTACAGCCAACAACAACACGGCTTACCGTGCCGTTGTAAGCAGCACATGCGGTTCCAGCATTACCTCACTTCCCGCATTCCTTACAGTCAATGAGCTGCCGGAGATTACCGACCAGCCTGATGATGTGATCATATGCGAGTATGCCATTGCCGACTTCATTGTTGATGCAGGAGTAACCACCGGCGCAACATACAGGTGGCAGCGCAGCATCGACGGAGGCACGAACTGGAACAACCTGACCGAGACCGCCACCTACTTTGGCGTCTCGACGATGAACCTGAAGGTGAACGGCACTAACAGGATGATGAGCGGAGATATGTTCAGGGTGATAGTATCCGGCACATGCCTGCCGCCTGTAACATCTGCAGCGGCTCTTCTGACGGTCAACACCGCCCCGGAGATCCTTGCACAGCCGGTTGCTTCAGCGATCTGTGAAAACACCAACACATCATTCACGGTTTCAGCGCAGGGCACAGCCATCACATACCGGTGGTTCGTCGATACCGGCAGCGGGTTCACCGTCCATAAGCAACGGCGGGGTTTACTCCGGAGCCACATCGAACACACTGACGCTTACGAATGTTCCCAGGACTTACGATAACTACCGTTACCGTGTTGAGGTTGAGGGAACATGCATACCGAAGGCCATTTCGCAGACGGTGCAGCTTGATGTCTCGATTGAGACCATCATCAACACCCAGCCTGCTGATTCGGCTATCTGCGAGTTCATGACGGCCAGCTTCACCGCGCTTGCTGACGGAGCCAATCTGGGCTACCAGTGGCAGATCTTTGACGGCACAAACTGGATCAATATGACGAACACGGGTCTGTACCTTGGCGTTCAGACACCCACCCTCATGGTCTTCGGTCCGCCGAGAACCATGGACGGCACCCGTTACAGGGTTGTCATCAGCGGCGACTGTTCAGCTGATCTCATTTCAAATGAAGCCGTACTGACTGTCTACACTGCTCCGGAATTATCTGACCATCCTGATGAGTTCAGGGGTTGCCCGGCAGGCAGTGCAACATTCAGTGTTGTTGCCGCCGGCACCAACCTGGTTTACCAGTGGCAGGTCAACAGCGGTGCAGGGTTCGCCAATGTGACGGACAACGCCACCTATTCAGGAACCTCCACACCCAACCTTACCATCAATAACCTCAATCTTTCAATGAACGGTTACCTGGTGAGGGCGGTGGTGTCAGGCACCTGTCTGCCTCCTGTCACCAGCTCGTTTGCACCTCTGAGGGTCTACATGGAGCCTTCGATCGTTACACAGCCGGCTGATGCCGAGGTGTGTGACCTGGCAGGCACCGCCTTCTTCTCGCAGGTGTTCAACACCGGAGCGGGTGAGACCACGGTATGGCAGGTGAACGAAGGCTCAGGATGGAATAACCTGAGTGACGGAGCATTGTACCAGGGCACCCAGACGCCTCAGCTGGTGATCATGAGCGCCACCACCGCGATGAACGGATGGCACTACAGGCTTGAGATCACCGGTCCGTGCGGACTCTACTACACCCGCGAGGCCCTGCTGACGGTCAATGCATGGCCGACGGCGCAGATAGCACCCACAGACACAATACTTGTCTGCGGAGGCGTGCCGACACAGCTGCATGGTAACCCGGCAGGAGGATCACTGACCTATGTCACCCACAGGTGGTTCGGAGATATTGGTCCGCTGAGCCAGTTCAATGTCGAGAACCCAGTGTTCAACACCTCGATGGCCGGTTTTTACAGGCTGGTCTACCAGGTGACGGACAGCAAGGGATGTGTCGGGATTGACACTCTGGTTATTGAGGTCGAGAAACCTGTTGCCATGTTCACGGTTGATACTCCTTCAGGATGTGAGCCCCTGACGGTAAACTTCACCAACGGATCGACAGGATATGTTTCAGTCCTCTGGCGCTTTGGCGATACCCAGACTTCGACAGATATAAGTCCGACGCATACATATCCGAATCTCGGGCCGACGCTTGCAAACTATACGGTAAGGCTTGAGGTAACATCTGCAAACGGCTGCGTATCGTCGATGGAGAACAATATAACTGTCTTCCCGCAGATCCTCTCTGATTTCATCATGAGCAATGATACCATCTGTTCAGGTGAAAGCGTGACGTTCTCTACCGTGCCGGCCGCATTCCGTTACTACTGGACATACGGTGACGGGAACATGGAGACCGGGTCGAATATCATAAGCCATATCTACTATAACAATACCACTGCTCCGGTGACCTACAATGTCACGCTGAGGACCGAATCGTTCTTCGGCTGTATTAGCGAGACAACGATGCCGCTGGTGGTATATCCTGTTCCGATACCTGCATTCATTGCCACGCCGGCATCACAGGTCTATCCGGCTGCCACAGTCACCTTCACGAACAACACCAATGCCGGCACATGGAGCTGGTTGTGGAACTTCGCTGACGGCAACACCTCAACGGTGATCTCGCCCGTGCATACTTATGCCGCACCGGGTGACTTCAACGTGAGTCTGACGGTAAGCAACGGTGTCTGCACGGAGATGGTGACGCAAACGGTAAGGGTAATGCCTACGCCTCCTATTGCGGAGTTTGACTCGATACCATCCGGCTGTATGCCATGGACCGTAACACCCAACAACACCTCACTGTATGCTACCTCATACTTATGGGACTTTGGCGACGGGCACACATCCAATGCAGCGAATCCGACCTACACCTATGTACAGCCGGGGACATTCCAGATCACTCTGTACGTCACCGGTCCGGGCGGGAATGACTCCAGGTCAAGGATAGTGAATGTCTATCCTTCGCCCAGGGCTTACTTCGAGGTATCTCCGCCGAAGGTCTATGTCAACGATGAGGATGTGAGGATGTACAACCTCACTGACGGCGGTGACAGCTTCATCTGGGAGTTTGGTGACGGCGACACGTCGCATGTGCGTGACCCGTTCCACAGGTACACCACCGAGGGCATCTACGACATCACGCTGCACGCCTATTCTGCAAACGGGTGCTATGACACCTATACGATGTCGCCTGCAGTGACCGTAGAACCTTTCGGAGACCTGATCTTTGCCACAGTCTTCAAGCCCAATGCTGACGGTCCGATAGAGATAGACGAGCTGCCTACCAGCGGTGAAGCTATGGACCAGTTCTTCTTCCCGCCTATCAGGGAGACGGTGCTTGAGTACCATATGCAGATCTTCAACAGGTGGGGTACGCTTATCTTCGAGACCTTTGACATCAACAAGCCATGGAACGGCTATTACAAGGGCAAGCTCTGCCAGCAGGGCGTCTATGTATGGCTCGTGGAAGGCAAGTATGCAAACGGAAGGCCGTACAAGAAAGCGGGTGATATCACGCTTCTGCACTGATAGCCTGTAGATGGCGTAAAACGAAGGAGGGCCGTTGGTTGCAACGGCCCTCTTTCATTGATGGCATATCGATGGGATTGAAAATGGAAGAGGCGCCCACACCGGGCGCCTCTGTTTGTATATTAAAGCAATTGCCTGTCGGAGAACTTGATGGATATGAGGAAGGCGCCCGGTGTGGGCGCCTCTTTATGCTTGCGCCCCGCCGGGGGCACTCTGTATGCTCTAATTGAATGGCTTGTCGGAGAAGGGGGAGGAGAAGGGACTGGATGGTTCGCTGTCGCCCTGCCTCCTTCTTGGTGGATGAGGGGGAGCCGCGGTCATCATGACAAGGGAAATAGAGTTGTCAAGCTCTATGCGGATCACCGCCGGCCTGACATATCTTCTCTTCTTCCTTTTCATTGACTGACTGATATTGCGCCCCAAATATAAGGCATTTGATTTATACCCCTTTAAACATTTATCAAACGGTAATGTTTGCTCTTCTGTATAATGGTTTTATGCTAAATTCCGTCTTTTCAGGAAAATTGTTTTCGATCTCCCTTCTGACGGATCTCTTATTATTACTAAGTGTTCAAACTATCTTTCTCCCCCCACTGATGCCGGTTACCTGGTCAATACTATCTTTTCAAGATATCTCTTTGGCCCGGCTGTGACCTCAACTATCAGAAGTCCGCCTGCAGCTGATATGTAATATTCCTTCAGTTCACCTGAATTGAAACGCTCTTCATTTTCGGCGGTAAGAAGTCTTCCGGTTATATCGAAGATCCTTACTTTCCCGCTGACACCATCCCATTCGGAACCCTGTGGCAGAATACATACTTTACCTGATGCTGAGTAAATCTTCAGAGAGTTGACTGCCGGTTCGGCCTTTTCCTCGGTGACAGCTGACTTTTCAACAGGTGAAACCGTCAGGGTGAACCGGTCGGAGATTGTCCCTGCCGGAGCGGAGAAGCTGTATTCCGAATATTCGAGAAGGTCAACGCTCTTGCCTGCCAGGCGGTCGGTAAGGATGACATTGTAGTTTCCGATAGCCTGAATCTGGCTTCTTTTGATTTTAAGGGTGCCGGCTTCCGGATTAATGATCGTAAGAGGGATTACCGTCTTCTTTTCAGGCCAGGGGATAGAGTTGATGGAATAGTTCTCGCCTTTAAGTACTGAATAGATCTTCAGACGCCCCGCCCTGACGTGACTGAAAGGTTTCCCTGCATCAAATGGTCCGTCGAAATCCATTGTGGCTTCCGGGTCAAACCTGACGACCATCTCATCACGCGCTGCAGCCGAAGAGATGGTAAGCCTGACCAGGGGTATCTGTTCTGCCGACTTGAACCTTGGAGCTGCGTTGTGTTCACGTGCGTTGTCAGGAATGGTGATGTATGAACCCAGGGTCTTTGTTCGTACGAAGAATCCCTGCAGAGGGGCTATATGAGCTGTGGCGCCGTTCGTTCCGACGCCATCGACATATGAAGCCTCCTCTCCTGAAGGTGTACGTATATAATAGGCATGCCTTAGAAGTTCTGTCGCGTGAGAGTAGGTCACCAGGTCCCAGTTGATCCCGCAGGTAAGCGAGTTTCCGAGGAGTGAATAGCCGTAGATAGTGGTATCGCCTCCGGAGCCGCTGAAGGGGAGGTCGATCCGGCCCATTGAGGTGGTGAGCGACTTAAGGTTCCTGAAGGTCATGGTTACATCGGAGGCAACGCTCACATCATAACCCATCTTAGCCGTAAGATCATTGAAGGCTTCAGTTCCTCCGTATCCGTCATGCCATTGCCATCCGTCGACAACATCGGTAAGGACTTTGGTTTCGTCATACCGCGCCAGCAGATCCGGTTCGATGGCGGTGAAGACGCTTTTTGAAACCGTGACCGGGGATGCGATATAGTGCCACCAGTCGCCGGCAGGACCTGATGTAAGGTGGAGGTCGACGTTGATATTGCCTGCAGCACCCGAATAACTGCCGGTGAGCAGCGATGAGATGCCGGTGGCATCAGAGTGGATGTCTATTCTACCGTTGTTGGTCAATGATGAGAAAGTAGCCTGTGTTCCGGGCTCAAGTATCATCTCGAGTCCTGCATTGAGTGTAAATGAAGGTCCCGGTGCGGCGGTGGGATAGGTGGCCTTCCCCGAAGGGATAATGACATTTGTTGTTCCCGGCACAAATCCGGCATCCCAGTTGCCGGACGCTGACCATGAGTTTGTTCCCCCGCGCCAGCGGCTGTATATCATCTCATGGGCACCCCTGTCGGTCACATAGACGCGGCCGGAGCCGATGAGATCATATTCGGGGATCTCCACTCCAGGGTAGCTGTCAGCTCCCGAATCGCGCAGCGGAGAGACATATGTCAGGGAAAAGTCGCCGGCTGCCGGATTGGTGAAGTTCGGGCCGTCAGGGGCCGTATTGATGCTGTTCAGGGTGAGACACCCCGTGTATGACACTCCTTCTATGGCACAATAGTCAAAGACGGATGAAGGGGTTCCGGAGAGGCCAATATGTGATGATCCTCCCCAGAAGACAGTGTTTATGACTTTTGCGCCCGGGGAGTTCTCGAGGTAAAGTGAGGTGCCGTCTGCTACGGGTGATATGTTGTAGACAAAGGTGCTGTTGACTATCTCCGGAGAGGAGGAGAGCGAGGCTATGGCTCCGCCGCGGAGGGTGGTCGATTGTGCCTGGTTGTTGCGGAAGAGGCTGGAGGCGATCACCGGTGATGAGCCCGGGGCAAGGTAAATTGCACCTCCGCGTTCAGAGGCGATGTTGTTCAGGAAGAGGGTCTGTGAGATCTCCAGGACAGCGCCGGAGGAAACATAGATGCCCCCCCCTCTTTGGGCGAAGCAGTTCCTGATGATGCTGTTGTATATTACAATGTTGCCGCTGGTGGCAAGTATACCCCCGCCGTTGAAGAAGAACCGTGCCCGCCGGCCGTTCTCCAGAATGCAGAAATTGATCGTACTCTGTCCTGAGGAGTTCAGAGAGAGGTTACCCCAGTAATCGGTGCTTTCCCCAACGATACCGTCCTTGTCGGAGTCTGCGGTTATGGTGACAGGGAAAAGATGCCGAGCCCCTTACATTGATGGCACCCGTTCCGCTGATGAGTATTGAGGCCATGTTGTTCAAGCTTATCAGCTTTGCTCCTGCCAGCATCGTCAGCGTGCCGGATGAAACCCCTATATCCAGGTTGAAATATTTGGTGCCGCTGATTGTAAAGTCTCCGGAGTTAATGCCACGGTAAGGATCGGCGAAAGTACCGCTGCCGAGTATCTGCGCCTTCATCCCGTACGAAATGATCAATAAAGCTGATATTAACAGTATGGTCCTCTTCATCTCTGGCATATGTATAACTATAACGGCACCATCCGTTTAAAAGTTGCAGAAAAGTACGATTAAAGCAGACGGAAGTCGTTATTGGTCACAAAAGTATGTATTATTAACGTCCTGTCAAGAGCTATGTTGCATAATTAAGAACAATCTCAAACAAGTTGTTAATAGCTTTTTCTGCGGACCGTCCTTTGTTAACAGGGTCAGGAACACTGATTTCCGTCTGCCTGCATAAATTAGGTTGATTTTATGTAAGTTTGTGAATATCACCTCCGGAATGCACTCCCGGCAAAAAATCATAGCGCGGGCTCTCAAGCTCCTGACAGACAGCTCCCGTAAAGAGACGGCAATAACCATTATTATATTGGTTATCAGATCTTTTCTTCCACTGGTAGCGCTGCTCCTGGTCAGGTATTATGTCGACATGATTACCGGTACTGATGCAGAGGCTGCAGCGTCAACCCTTACCGCGGTCACCGGACTTATCCTGGCAATGGCACTCACCTTTCTGACCGATGACCTGCTCACCTATGCCGGGAACTATTTCTCCAAAAAGCACTCGTATCTGATTGAGGGTCACATTTCAACACTGATACACAGCCATGCATCCGGTCTCGGGTTAAGATACTTTGAGGACCCGGTGTTCCATGACAGCCTGGCAAGGGCCGCGAGGGACATCTCGTGGAGACCTGCGGCGATGGTCACTGATTTTATCCTCCTTCTGCGTGGCGTTATCTCTTTCCTGGCGATGGGATATCTCCTCAGGACATTTGGCATAATCCCCCTCGCGGTTCTGGTAGTTGTGTTCATGCCTGTACTGTGGATCAGGTCACGTAATTCAGCCAGGCTTTACAGGGTCAGGAAGAGTGTCACCGAAGACGCGCGCCAGGCATCTTACTTCAGCTGGCTGCTGACGGGAGAGAAGCCTGCGAGGGAGGTCAAGCTCTTTGATCTCGGAGGCTATTTCGAAAAGCTCTTTCGCAAGTACTACGCTGCCTCCAGGGAGCCCGAGATTGCCGCTGTGGGGAAGAATTCCCTCCTTGAGAGCATAGCTGCCGTTATCAAAATGGCGGCCTTTGCCGGAGTGCTTGTTTACGCCACAGCCTCGTTCATTAATGGTGAGATCACCTCGGGGGAGCTGGCGGTCTATGTTGTTGCCTTCAGGCAGGCAATGGTTTACCTTCGCGACGCGGTCACAGGTTACGCGGGGCTTGCGGAGAACAGGCTCTTCCTGCAGGACCTGTTCGGGTTCCTTGACCTGAAGGGTGACATGGCAGGCGGTGGGAAGACGCCGGAGCCGGACGCATTCGGAGATATCACTTTCGAAAAGTTGACCTTCACCTATCCGGGAGCCGGCCGGCCGGCCTTACGGGATATTGACCTGAAGATAACCAGGGGCGAAAAGATAGCTGTTGTCGGGCCCAACGGATCGGGCAAGACCACACTGGTCAAGCTCCTCTGCAGGCTTTATGATCCTGACAGCGGCCGCATCATGCTCAACGGCAGGAACATAGATGAGATTGATCCGGCCGGGTACCGCAGGCTCTTCTCCGTGGTGTTTCAGAACTTCATGCTTTATTACCTGAGCGCTGCCGATAATATCCGCCTTGGCGACCCAGAGGGGAAAGAGGAGATGGCAAGGGTCCGGAGTGCCGCGGCAATGACGGGTCTGCAAGAGCTCCTTGAGAGCCTCCCGGAGGGTTATGATACGCTTCTCGGCCATCACACCGAGGGAGGCCGTGAGCTCAGCTGGGGCGAGTGGCAGAAGATAGCAATAGCAAGGGCTCTGTACCGTGATGCCCCGGTGCTTGTCCTCGATGAGCCGTCGTCTTCGCTTGATGCCGATTCTGAGTATGAGATATTCTCTGACCTGGGAAGGATTACCGCCGGGAGGACATGCATCTTCATCAGCCACCGGCTTTCGAATGTTAAAGAGGCCGACAGGATCATCCTCCTCGAGGAGGGTTGCATTGCGGAGTCGGGAACTCATGATGAGCTGATGGCAGCGAAGGGAAGATATTTTTCGATGTACACCAGGCAAAAATCGATGTACAGATGACGGCAGGCGATGGTGACCGGGTTGCGGAAGGCAAGGGTGGCCTGGAGATTGCAGGCACCAGTGGCCAAAAGGCGGAAGATATTGGTGGCCGGGAGATTGCAGGCACCAGTGACCGGGAAACGGAAGGCATGGGTGGCCGGCAAAATCAAGGCAATGTTGACCGTGAGAGAGCTGTCAGCCTGCTTCTTCTGCTGAGCAGGATTGAATTCACGGATGAAGAGAAAGTCCGGGTCAGGGAGGAATGCGCCTCATTTGACGGATGGAAGCTATTCACTGACCTGGCTGTCAGGCACGGCGTTGCCGCACTCGTATGGCAGAACTTTTCCGATCTCTCCCTTAACAGCCATGTGCCCGAGGCGGAACGGATCATCCTGGAAGGATTAAGGTTTAAGTCGATAGCAAGGGTGACCTACATCACAAGTGTCGCCGCAGAGGTTACGGCTGCACTTGAAAAGGAGGGAATAAGAGTCGTGCTGCTGAAGGGTCTCGCCCTGGAGCATACGGTTTACGGCTCCCGCGGGCTGAGACAGATGAGTGATGCCGATATGCTGGTTGCTCCTGCTGATGCGCTGCGGGCGAGGGATATTCTTGTCAGGACCGGTTTTGCCTCCATGCCCCTGAAGTCGAAGCTTTACAGGCACATTATCCTTGACCTTGGCAACCACCTGCCTGAGCTGCGACGCGGTGGCATGTCAGTTGACCTGCATTACAGGCTCTTCAGCTCCGAAGGGATTGAGATGGTGGCCGGAGCCATTGCGGAGGCTGAAGTGATCACTTCGGCAGGAAACACTTTTCATGTGCTGCCTCCGGTGACCGCCTTCCTGGGGCTGGTAAGCCATATCACCAAGCACGAGGTCAAGGGTGAGTTCCAGCTGAGGTTGTATACCGACATATATCTCCTGCTCAGGAAGCATGGGCCCGGAATAATCAACAGTGATCTGCCTGCTGCAGCGAAACAGGCCGGCATTCAGGGTGAAGTCCGTGTTGTTCTGACCGTCATGGAGCAGGTATGGCGACTGCAAATACCTCCGGAGATGAAGGCAATGCCGGGGGATGAGCAGAAGAAAGCTAACCGGTTCATGCATGATCTCATGTATCCCGACCTGCTCAGGCCGGAGAGCCAGCGGGCCATGTTCAACAGGAATATGAGGTCTCTGAAAGGATTTAAGAAGAAACTGATATTCATTACAGGCGACATTTTCCCCTCTTTGCATTTCATGAAACAGCGGTACGGATGCCGTACAAACCTGTCAGCCATGCTTTATTACCCTCACAGACTCGGGATTCTGGTATGGGTTTTAGGTCTTTTAAAGGGCCAAAAGCAGGAAAATTAACACCAAAACAAATTTTTTACTAAAAATTATCATTTTTTCTTGCTTATTAAGAAAATAATTTTTTAATTTTACTTTAGTCAATTTTCAGTTTTTAGTCAATGTTCTGTAAGGCTTGTGTTTAGGTTTTATTTAAAACGCGACAAAATGGAAGCTACTCGTCTGAAGTCCACGGTTGAATAGCGCTCAAGGGGAAAAAGGCGCTTCATTAGCGCGTCTCGCTGCATGATTCGTCTCTTCCGGCGGGTAAAGCTGCATTTTTCGTCGCTGGGCTGCCCCGGACTGAAAAGCTCCGGGGCAGTTTTCTGTTGCCGCTTTTTCCGCGGCTTTACCTCAAAAGCATTACTTTTGCACAAAGAGCCGATGAAATGAAAAGTGCACTTTATCTGTATAACACCCTCACCCGCAGGAAAGAACTGTTTGAGCCCCTGGCCCCGCCCTTTGTGGGCATGTATGTCTGCGGCCCCACCGTCTACAGTGAGTCGCACCTCGGCCATGCCCGTCCGGCCGTGACATTTGATGTGCTTTACAGGTACCTGATGCATCTTGGGTACAGGGTACGGTATGTCCGCAATATAACAGACGTCGGACACCTGGAGAATGAGGTGGATGATTCCGGCGAGGATAAGATCAGCCGCAAGGCGAGGCAGGAGCACCTTGAACCGATGGAGATAGTTCAGAAGTACATGAACAGTTATCATGTGGCTATGGAGAAGCTCAACACTCTGCCGCCTTCGATAGAGCCCCGTGCAACCGGGCACATCATCGAGCAGCAGCAGCTGGCGGAGAGGCTGATAAGCAAAGGCTATGCCTACGAGGTCAACGGCTCGGTCTATTTCGATGTTGAGAAGTATGACAAAAACCATCGTTACGGCATCCTGTCGGGACGAGTGCTTGAGGATATGCGCGCCAACAGCCGTGCCCTTGAGGGGCAGGATGAGAAGCGCGGCCAGTTCGACTTCGCCCTCTGGAAGAAGGCATCTCCCGGTCATATCATGCGCTGGCCCTCGAAGTGGAGCGAAGGGTTTCCGGGATGGCACCTCGAGTGCTCGGTGATGAGCACCAAATACCTCGGAGAGACCTTCGACATACATGGCGGCGGAATGGACCTGGTTTTTCCCCACCACGAGTGTGAGATCGCCCAGAGCACAGCATCACAGGGTCATGCCCCGGTGCGTTACTGGGTGCATAACAACATGGTCACCATCAATGGTCAAAAGATGGCGAGATCGCTTGGCAACTTCATCACACTGGAGGAACTCTATACAGGCTCTCATAAGATCCTTGTTCAGGCATACTCCCCAATGACAATTCGTTTCTTCATGCTCCAGGCTCATTACCGCAGCACCCTCGACTTCAGCAATGAGGCACTGCTGGCAGCATCACTGGGACTGCAGAAGCTGCTGACGGCAGAGAAGACGCTGGCAGGACTTAAGCCGTCGGATGAATCCACCGTTGACATCAGCGGCATCGTTAAAAAATGCCATGAGGCCATGAGTGACGACCTTAACACCCCGGTGGCAATAGCCCAGCTGTTTGATGCCGTAAGGATCATCAATCTGGTGAGTGACGGCAAGGAAAAACTGACGGCAGGTGATATCGCCTCACTTACGACTCTCTTCAGCGTTTTTGTTCATGACCTCTTCGGCCTGAAGGCAGAGGAATCTCTTGGGAACGACAAGCTCGCCGGTGTACTGGCGCTTCTGCTTGACATGAGGCAGGAGGCCAAGGCAAGGAAGGAGTGGAGCGTCTCAGACCGTATACGCGACAGGCTGAGCGAGCTCGGTATTACGGTGAAGGACCGCAAGGACGGCTATGACTGGGAGATAACGATGTGACCGTGGCCCCCTACAAATCAGAGATAATCCGGATAGGCAGCCTGAGCATGGGGGGTGACCTCCCCGTGCGGGTTCAGAGCATGACAAATACGGATACGCTCGATACCGCTGCGAGCGTCAGCCAGTGCATCCGGATCATTGAAGCCGGAGGTGAGCTGGTGAGGCTTACAGCACAGGGGGTCAGGGAGGCGGAGAACCTTGGAAATATAAAAAGGGAACTTCGCAAGGCGGGATTTGAAACCCCGCTCTGCGCAGACATACACTTCAATCCTGCCGCAGCCGAAGTAGCCGCACGCCTCGTTGAAAAAGTGCGAATCAACCCTGGCAACTATGCCGACAAGAGGGCTTCGTTCATCAAACAGGAGCTGTCAGACAGTGAATACATGGCGGAGCTTGAACGCATAAGGGAGCGACTGCTGCCACTGATACGGATATGCACGGATAACGGCACCGCGGTCCGTATAGGAGTGAACCACGGTTCGCTCTCGGACCGGATCATGACGCGCTACGGCAACACGCCGGAGGGGATGGCCGTGTCGGCAATAGAGTTCCTGAAGATATTCAGGGATGAGGGTTTCCGCAGCCTGGTGGTCTCAATGAAGTCGTCCGACACCATGGTGATGGTCGAATCAAACCGCCTGCTTGTCAGGATGATGGCGGAGGAGGGCATGTTTTTCCCCGTTCATCTCGGAATCACCGAGGCGGGTGAAGGCGAAGACGGAAGGATAATCTCCGCTGCCGGTATCGGTACCCTGCTTGCGGAGGGCATAGGTGACACAGTGAGGGTCTCCCTCTCGGAGGCTCCGGAGAAGGAGATACCCGTCGCCAGGGAGATAATCAGGGCTGTTGCGGGCCCGTCGGGCAGGGTGAAGAGACCCTCTCCTCCGCTGCCGTCAAGAAAGAGCGGGTCTCACTATTATCCCCAGGTATATTCTGAGAAGGGGGCCGGCCCCGCTACTAAAAAGGATGGCAGCTTCCCGGATGAGCAGGGTGGTATCTTTGTCAACGAGAAGGGAGGCATGCATGAGGTTGTGGTGGTGACGCTGGGCGCCGACGAACTGATGCGATGCAACAATCTGCAGGCATACGACGCAATCCTGAACCCCGTGTTCAGCGAGGATGACCCCGAGAGGCTGGCCATAGGTGCGGCATCTCTGCTGGGCAGGTTCTTCATAGCGCGTCAGCCTGCCGGGCTGTGCATCACAAACACGGGACAAATTCAGGGTGAGGCGCTTCGCAGGCTTGCCTTTTCAATACTGCAGGCCACCGAGGCCCGCATAACGCGCACAAGATATATCTCCTGTCCCACCTGCGGCCGCACGAAATTCAATCTTGAGGAGGCTGTCCGCAAGGTGAAGGCCGGCACATCACATCTTACCGGCATGAAGATAGCCGTGATGGGGTGCATTGTCAACGGTCCGGGCGAGATGGCGGGTGCCGACTACGGTTATGTGGGAGCCGCAGAGGGCAAGGTGCATATATACCGCGGCACCGAGGCGGTACTGAAGAATATAGCCGAAGCCGAAGCGCTGGATAGGCTCCTGGAGCTTATAGAAAGCGATAAGGCAAAACGGTAAACTGTTGCCGGACTCCCGGCGCCGGCCAGGAAATGATGCAAACCGGCAACCCTCTGGAGTCGGCCAGCCAAGCTGGCCTCCCATGGCATCAGTCTGGCAATAGTGTAAACCGGCTACTCCTTATCCGGTGAGTCCGCCAGCCGGTAATCGAGCTGTCTCTTCCGGAGATCAGCCTTGACAACTTCCACATTGATCTTGTCGCCAAGCATGTATACTTTGCCAGACTGTCTTCCTTTGATAGAGTAGTTCTCCTCGTCATACTCAAAGTAGTCATCCTGGAGCTCCCTGATGGCGATCATACCCTCGCACTGATTTTCAATGATTTCGACGTACAGACCCCATTCGGTGACGCCTGAGATAACGCCCTCGAACACCTTCCCGATCTTGTCGCTCATGAACTCGACCTGTTTGTATTTGATCGAAGCCCTTTCGGCATCGGTAGCCAGTCTCTCCATCTTCGAAGAGTGTTCGCACATCTTGGCATACTTATCCTTGTCACTGGCAGGCTGTCCGTCGAGGTACCTGGTCAGGAGGCGGTGAACCATCATATCAGGGTACCTCCTGATGGGCGAGGTAAAGTGGGTGTAATGGCCGAATGCAAGACCGTAGTGGCCGATGTTATCGGTGGAATAGACAGCCTTGGCCATGGAGCGCAGGGCGAGGGTCTCGATGATATTCTGTTCCTTTTTTCCTGAGACAGCATCCATCAGTTTGTTCATGGCTGCCGGCAGTCCCTTCATGTTCTCAGTGTCGAGCTCATAGCCGAACCTCTTGATGAAATAGCCGAATGAGCTCAGCTTCTCAGGATTTGGTTTGTCGTGGATACGGTAGACGAAGGTCTTTCCTTTAAGTTTTTTGCCCACGTATTCGGCGACGCGCTTGTTGGCCAGAAGCATGAACTCCTCGATAAGCTGGTTTGAGGTGCCGAACTCGCGGAAGAGAATGCCGAGAGGTACTCCCTTCTCACTGAGGTTGAACTTGACCTCAAGCCTTTCAAAGGCGAAGGAGCCCGAGGCGAAACGCCTGCTGCGGAGCGTCTGCGCCAGGTTGTTAAGTGTCAGAAGCTGTTCCTTCATGTCGCCCTCGCCGGTGTCTATCACCTTCTGAGCCTCGGAATAGGAGAAGCGTTTGTCGGAATTGATGACTGTCCGTCCGAACCACTCCTTAACCACGTTCGCCTTGCTGTCAAGCTCGAAAACGGCAGCATAGGTGAGTTTGTCCTCAGCGGGGTTCAGGGAGCAGATATGGTTAGAGATCCTCTCGGGAAGCATGGGAATGGTGCGGTCGACGAGGTAGACTGACGTGGCACGCTCCTGTGCCACCTTCTCCAGAACGGAGCCGGTCCTGACATAATGCGTTACGTCGGCAATATGTACTCCCACCTCGATATTCCCGTCAGGAAGGCGCCTGACTGACAGTGCGTCGTCAAAGTCCTTGGCATCTTCAGGGTCAATGGTGAAGGTAGGTACATCACGGAAGTCGCGCCTGGCAGCTATCTCCTCGGGGGTTATGACTGCAGGAATCTTCTCTGCCGCGGCTTCGACCTCAGGTTCAAACCTGTTGGGGAGCCCGAACTCGGCGAGGATGGCGTGCATCTCCGTGTCATTCTCTCCTGGGTAGCCCAGTACCTCGGTTATTTCGCCGATGGGATTGCGTGAGCGCTGGTCCCACTCAACAAGTTTGGCCACTGCCTTCTGGCCCTGTTTCGCCCCGTTGAGCTTCGAGAGCGGTATAAAGAGGTCGAAGGGCATGTTTTTATTGTCGGGTATGAGGAAGGCAAACTGCGGGGTCAGCTCGATGGTGCCGACAAACGATGCGCGTGAGCGACTGATTATCTCAACCACCTCTCCCTCCGGTCTCTTGCCCTTGTGGCGGGCATAGAGCAGGACCTTCACCTGGTCGCCGTGCAGTGCCGTATTGAGGTTACGGGCAGCAACGAAGACATCATCTTCCGACTCTTCGGTGATCACGAAGGCGTAACCGAACTTGGTGAGATCGATGGTGCCGGTGACATAGCCGCCGACGGCCTTGAGGACATATTTACCGTGTCCCCGCTCTTCCGAAAGGCCGTCCTTCTTCATTCTGAGGAGTGCTTCGGAGAGGGCTTTCTTCTCTTCCTTTTCCGTTATCTGCAGCCGTGCGGCTATCTGTTTGTAATTTAAAGGCTGTTTTGGGTTTTTGGCCATCGCCTTGATGATGAGCTCAATAAGTTTCTTCTGGTCAATGCCGGAATTCTTACCCTGTTTGATTTTTGACATTTTGAATTGATTTTGCTTTTCCAAAGATAGGCTGAAATTGGCTATCTTTGAGTTGGTTATAAATTTATGATATCACTCTCCTCGATACCTTCGCATTCGCCTGATGTGGTTTTCCGCAGGATCAACGATGAATTTCTGCTGATCCCGCTTACTGACAATATTGCTGATATGGATTCACTTTACAGGCTGACCGAAACCGGTGCTTTTATCTGGGAGCTGATAGACGGCGAGCTTGCCATCAGTGATATAACGTCAAAGGTAGCAGAAGAGTTCGATGTTGAGCATGAAGTTGCTGAAAAAGACATCCTCGATTTTTTCAGGGAGGCAGGGGAATTCCTTCATTTCAGGCAGCCGTGACAGTTGATCTTATCATAGCCGGCAGGAGGATACGGTTGCGGTCGGGCGAGGGAATCACTCTCCGTCCTGATGAGCGTTTCAGCGATTTTATTGCGTCAGCCCGTGCAGAAACAGCAGCGGAAGAAAAGGAGACTGGTGGCGGCGGACCGGATCTGGCTGAAGATCCAGAGTCCGGGATTAAAGAGGCTGGCGCTGGCGGACACCGGGTTTCATCTGAGCCGGTGCTGACGGTGGATGTCTTTGCCGGAAAGGCGGCTATTCCGCATGATGCAGTAAAGGTTTTTGACGCGCGGCTGATGGAAGAGACTCCTGACGGGCCGCGCGATTCGGGTGAGCCATTCTGGGAGATACTGACCGGGGAAGGTGTGACCTGGGCGAAGGTTTTTCTGAAGGAGCCGGCCTGCAATCCCGTCATTGCAATGCCGCACGGGCAGATGATCTGGCAGATATATGCAGATTTGGAGGGAAGCAAGACAGACCCGGATTTGGCAGCCAGCGGCGGGAAGCAGACGCAAATGGTATTTTCAGACAGCGCCGGGAACAAGACAAGACAAGTATTTACAGATAAGGGGGTGAACGCCAAAAACAAGTTTCCGGTGGGTGGCGAATCCAAAACTGTCAATCCCCTCCCTTATCCCGTTGACGGGCTGCTACTCTGGTTTCTCTCATCCGCGATGGGAGACATAATGATACACGGATCAGGTGTGGTGTGCGGAGGCAGGGGATGGATCTTTACCGGGAGATCCGGCAGCGGGAAGACAACCATGGCAGGGATATTCGACCGTGCCGGTGACAGGGTTATACATGACGACCGGCTTATCCTGAGAAGGGAGGCTAATGGCTGGGTGATGCACAGTACGCCGGTCTACAGGAATGATGAGCCCCGCAGCGCCGCCATTGACCACCTCTGGGCGATCAGCCATGGTACTTCAAATATTTCCATGCCCGTCACAGGTGCCGGGGCTGTCGCAATGGTGCTCTCCAACTGCATACAGCAGAACTGGAACAGGGCGGCGGCGGTGCGACTGGCGGCATCGGTCGAGGAATTGGTGGCCGCCGTGAGGATCAGCAGCCTGACATTCCTGCCTGACAGGAGCATCCGTGATTATCTCGCTGCAAGGGAATCGGATGATTTTGTCACTGCCGCCGGGGCTGCATCAGCTATCCTGGCGGAAGAGAAAACGGTGACAATCACCGCAGGCGGCTACAGCATGTGGCCGGCCATCAGGCCGGGAGACAGGGTGGCGATCGGGCCGCTGAAAGAGCTGGTACCGGTCAAAGGCGACATAGTTGCCCTCAGGCGAGACGGAGGATATGTAGTACACCGTGTAAGGAGGGTTACCGTCAGAGGCAGCCGCCAGCTGTACCACACTCAGGGCGATGCTGTCCTTCGCAGCGACACCCCGTCTGATATGACAGCGATAGCCGGCATTGTGAAAAAAATCAGCAGGGCAGACAGGGAGATCGATCCGCCCCCTCGCCGGCTGCCGGCATTTATTGGCTATGCAGCTTCACTGATAGTAAGTCACTTCAGAAGAAAACGTTAAAGATAATCGACCTGCATCCGGTAGTTACAGATACTTGCAGTAATTCACCTCGCCTTTCTGCAACTTTCGCTTTACAGGATTTTGACCTCAGATTGAGGCTCCGCAACTGGCGGAGACTTAATTACGATAACGAAGTTTATCGGGACCTTCAGACTTTAAGGACTTTCGACTTTAAGGACTTTCGACTTTAGGACTTTTGACTTTACAGACTAATTGTCGATTTTCATTTATCATCGCTTTGAGGTACTTTTGCGTAACCAAATAAAAAGTAACAAATTGAAGAGATCTGTCAGAGAGGTTTTGGCTGAGAGGATACTGGTCCTTGACGGTGCCATGGGCACGATGATACAGCGCCACAGGCTGACCGAAGAGCAGTACCGCGGCACACAGTTCTCAACCCACCCGCAATCGCTGAAGGGCAACAACGACCTTCTGTCGGTTACGCAGCCTGATATCATCAGGAACATCCATCTTGATTACCTGAGGGCCGGGGCTGACATCATCAGCACCAACACCTTCAATGCCAACAGCATATCCATGGCCGACTATGCGCTGGAGTCGCATTCCTACGACATAAATGTCGCAGCCGCGAAGCTTGCATGCGAGGCTGTTGCACGCCATAAGGCAGAGACCGGAAGAGAGGCGTGGGTGGCAGGGTCGGTGGGCCCCACCAATCGCACTGCCTCAATGTCACCCGATGTGAGTGACCCGGGAGCGCGTACCGTCACCTTCACCGGCCTGGCAGATGCTTATGGCGAGCAGGTTCGCGGACTGATCGACGGCGGAGCAGATATTATCCTGGTTGAGACGGTCTTTGACGGACTGAATGCCAAGGCCGCACTCTTTGCCATCAGCGGGGTCTTTGAGGAGAGGGGCATCGACATGCCCGTGATGGTGTCAGGGACGATCACCGACGCCAGCGGACGCACACTTACCGGACAGACCCTGGAGGCCTTTCTCATCACCATGTCACATTACCCGCTGCTGAGCATAGGGCTGAACTGCGCCCTCGGGGCGGAGCAGCTCAGGCCTTTCATAGAGGAGCTGTCGGCAAAAGCGCCATTCTATGTCTCGGCGCACCCCAATGCAGGACTGCCGAACCAGTTCGCAGAGTATGACCAGTCGGCCGACTACATGGGCAGTATAATCAAAGGGTTCCTTCAGAACGGATGGGTTAACATCATCGGCGGGTGCTGCGGCACAACACCCGATCATATAAGGGTTATTGCTTCGCTGGCGAAAGATCATTCGCCACGGGCGCTTCCTGAAAGAAAGCATATAACCGCACTGGCGGGGCTTGAGCCGCTGGTGATCAGGCCCGACACAAACTTCGTCAACATAGGCGAGCGCACCAACGTCGCCGGATCTATCAAGTTCGCAAGGCTGATACGCGACGGCAACTTCGCGGCTGCCCTTGACGTGGCGCGCGACCAGGTGGAAGGCGGAGCACAGGTGATAGACATATGCATGGACGACGCCATGATCGACGGCGCTGCAGCCATGACAAGGTTCATCAACCTGCTGATGAGCGAGCCTGACATAGCGAAGCTTCCCATTATGGTCGACTCGTCGAAGTGGGAGGTGCTGGAAGCCGGGCTCAGGTGCATCCAGGGGAAACCGGTGGTCAACTCGATAAGCCTCAAGGAGGGCGAGGAGGATTTCCTGAAGAAGGCACGGCTGGTACGCCGTTATGGCGCGGCAGCAGTGGTCATGCTCTTCGATGAGCGCGGACAGGCTGACACGCTTGAGAAAAGAAAAGCGGTGGCCGACCGCTCCTACAGGCTGCTGACTGAAAAAGCAGGCTTCCCTCCGGAAGATATCTTCATTGACCCGAACGTGCTGGCCATTGCTACGGGCATCGAGGAGCATAACAACTATGCTGTCGATTACATCAAGGCAACGGAATATATCAAATCGAGCCTGCCCTATGCAAGGGTGAGCGGAGGGGTGAGCAATCTCTCCTTCTCGTTCCGGGGCAATGATCCCGTCAGGGAGGCAATGCACGCGGTCTTCCTGTACCATGCCATAAAAGCGGGCATGGACATGGGCATCGTCAATCCCGGCCTGCTGAAGGTCTACACCTCCGTTGAGCCGGGCTTGTTGCAGCTGACTGAGGATGTGGTGCTTAACCGCAGGAAGGATGCCACCGACAGGCTCCTGCAGTATGCCTCGGGCATGAAGACCGGTAAGCAGGAGGAGACCGCAAGGCACCTCGAGTGGCGTGACGGCGACGTCGTCAGCCGCATAAAACATGCCCTGGTGAACGGCATAGACACCTTTATAGAGGACGATGTCGAGGAGGCACGGCCGCAGTACGACAGGGCACTGAGGGTCATAGAGGGTCCGCTGATGGACGGCATGAACGAGGTGGGCGACCTGTTCGGGTCGGGACGCATGTTCCTGCCGCAGGTGGTGAAGAGCGCCAGGGTGATGAAGAAAGCTGTGGCCCGCCTTACCCCGCACATTGAGGCGGAGATGAAGACGGGAGAGGCGTCATCTGCCGGCAAGGTACTCCTGGCAACAGTCAAGGGCGATGTGCATGATATAGGCAAGAACATAGTGGGCGTCATCCTCTCATGCAATAACTATGAGGTCATTGACCTGGGAGTGATGGTTCCGGCTGCAACCATCCTTGACACGGCCGTCAGGGAGAAGGTTGATTTCATTGGTTTGTCGGGACTGATAACCCCATCCCTGGAGGAGATGGTGCATATAGCCTCGCTCATGGAGGAACGGGGGATGAAGACCCCGCTGCTGATAGGCGGGGCAACCACCTCGGAGATTCATACGGCGGTAAGGATAGCACCAGTCTATTCATTCGACGCGGTGTATGTGAAGGATGCATCAAGGGCAGTGCCGGTGATGTCAGGGCTGGCGGCTCGTGACGGTGCACTGGGAGTGTCACTGAAGGAGAAATATGAAAAGCTCAGGAAAGAGCACGAAGCCTCCAGGAAGGCGAAGAAAATGGTAACCCTCGAAGCTGCGAGAAGGAACGCCTACATCACCGGGGAACCTTCGCCTGCTCCAGTCAGGACGGGAGTGATCAACTCCGGACCGGTAAGCATCAGGGAGCTTGTTGATTACATCGACTGGACCTTCTTTTTCTTCGCGTGGAAGATCAACGGCAAGTATCCTGATATATTCAATGATCCGGTTAAGGGGACGGAAGCGAAGAAGCTTTTTGACGATGCCCTGATCATGATCGAAAGGATCATCGCTGAGGAGCTGATGGTTGCGGAGGCGCTCTCGGGCATCTTCCCGGCTGAACGTCACGGTGATGATGTGAAGATATTTCCCGGTAACGGCAGCGAAGAGGCATGGTTCCGGTTCCTGCGCAACCAGGAGGAGAAGGAGCCGGGGCATCGCAACCTCTGCCTGTCAGATTTCGTTGCCGAAAAGGGCGATCATGCAGGGGCGTTTGTGGTGACGGTGAGGCCGGTGGAGAAGCTACCCGACGGAATCGCCGGCGACGACTACCACACCATTATGTTCAGGATCCTGGCAGACCGTTTTGCCGAGGCTGCCGCCGAATGGCTGCACCGCGAAATGCGCGTCAGCCACTGGGGCTATGCTCCCGGGGAGAGCCTGTCGGCCGCCGACCTGTTCAAGGTGAAATACCGCGGCATCAGGCCGGCGCCCGGATATCCCGCCTGTCCGGACCATACCGGCAAGCAGGTTATATTTGACCTGCTGAAGGCGCCGGAGACGATCGGCGTCACACTGACGGAGAGCTATGTGATGGTACCGGTGTCATCGGTCTGCGGATATATATTCGCATCGTCAGGTTCATCATACTTTAACGTCGGCACCATTGGCAGAGACCAGCTTGAGGATTATGCATCGAGGTGCGGCATAACCGTTGAGGAGGCGGCAAAATGGCTGGCCCCGAATCTTTAGATTTGTGATATGAACGGAGCTACAGTAATTGATCTTATAAACGGCTCGAAGAGGCCGCTTTTCACCTTTGAGCTGCTGCCGCCGCTGAAGGGGCACAGCATAGAACGCATCTACAATACCATTGAAGGGCTGATGGAGTATGCCCCGGCATACATCAACTTCACCTCCCACCGCAATGAGGTGGTGCTGACGGAGAGACCCGACGGCCTGCTGGAGAAGCGCACCACGCGGAAACGGCCTGGCACCATTGCCCTGGCTGCCGCGGTGAAGTACAAGTACAATGTGAATGTGGTGCCGCACATTCTCTGCGGCGGGTTCTCGAAGGAGGAGACGGAGAACGCCCTGATTGAGATGAACTTCCTTGGGATCAATGATGTGCTGGCACTCAGGGGTGACCCTCCGAAGGGCAGTCGTACCTTCATCCCTGACCCGGGCGGACACAGGAACACCAATGAGCTGGTGCAGCAGATAAGCGACATGAACCGGGGCCACTATCTTGACCCGGAGCTGAAGAACACCGCCGCCACATCGTTCTGTATAGGTGTTGCCGGATACCCCGAAAAACATTTCGAGGCTCCCAACCTTAAGAGTGACATGGTCAACCTGAAGCGCAAGATCGATGCGGGAGCCTGTTATATTGTCACCCAGATGTTTTTCGACAATGAGAAGTTCTATGCCTTCCGCGACGCGCTGCGGGCGATGGGGGTTACCGTGCCGCTGATACCGGGCATCAAGCCTGTCTCGGCAATGACGGATGTGAACCTGCTGCCGCAGACATTTCACATTGACATGCCCGAAGAGCTGGTGCATGAGCTCTCAAAGTGCCGCAACGACGAGGAGGCGAGGGAGGTGGGCATCGAGTGGTCCACCATGCAGAGCCGCGATCTCCTTAAAAACGAAGTGCCGGGGATACATTACTATACCCTCGGCAGATCGGATAACATTGCCCGTATTGTAAAAGCCTCGTTCTAGGGGCCGGGATTCCGGCCTGGCGCCAACCGTCAGGAACTCCTGCTAGAGTCCGAACGCCTTTTTGATTGCGCTGACCTTGTTGAGCTCCTCCCACTTGAAGAGACTGACGGTGATCTTTTTGTCAGGCTTGTCGTTGAATGAGCGGAAAGTCTTTTCGATGGTACGCGGCTCGCGGCCCATGTGTCCGTAGGCGGCAGTCTCGCTGTATATGGGTTTGCGGAGACCGTACTCCCTCTCAATAATGGCCGGGCGGAGGTCGAACATCTTACCGATCATCTTTGCGATCTCTCCGTCTGTTACCTTGACATTCGATGTGCCGAAGGTATTGACGAAGATGCCGACCGGTTCAGCCACGCCGATGGCGTATGACACCTGCACCAGCATCTCGCGTGCCACGCCGGCGGCGACCATGTTCTTGGCTATATGCCGTGCTGCGTATGCTGCCGAGCGGTCCACCTTCGAAGGGTCCTTGCCCGAGAAGGCGCCGCCGCCGTGAGCGCCGCGGCCGCCGTAGGTGTCAACGATAATCTTGCGTCCCGTGAGGCCGCTGTCGCCGTGAGGTCCGCCGATGACGAACTTACCGGTCGGATTGACGTGGTATTTTATCTTACCGTCAAACAGTTTCTGTTCCTTCGCGCTGAACTGAGCCTTCACCCTGGGTACAAGGATGCTGATGACATCCTTTTTGATTGTCTCCAGCATCTTCTTCTCATCCTTGTCGAAGTCGTCGTGCTGTGTTGATACGACGATGGTATGCACCCTTTTCGGTGTGCCGTCATCGTTGTATTCGATGGTGACCTGCGACTTCGAGTCGGGCCTCAGGTATTTCATCTGCTTGCCCTCGCGGCGTATCTCTGCAAGCTGGTAGACCAGTTCGTGTGCTATGTCAAGTGAGAGGGGGAGGTAATTGCCGGTCTCGTTGACGGCATATCCGAACATCATCCCCTGGTCGCCGGCGCCCTGGTCCTCTTTCTTCTTGCGGACGACGCCCTGGTTGATGTCAGGCGACTGCTCATGGATGGCCGAGAAGATGCCGCAGGAGTTGCCGTCGAACATGTACGCGGCCTTCGTGTAGCCGATCTTGTTGATGACTTCCCGGATAATGTTCTGTACGTCGATATAGGTTTTTGTCCTGACCTCGCCCGCCACCACCACCTGTCCGGTGGTGACGAGGGTCTCGCATGCGACCTTTGATTCGGGGTCCCATGCCAGGAAGTTGTCAAGGAGTGCGTCGGAGATCTGGTCGGCTACCTTGTCCGGGTGGCCTTCGGATACTGATTCAGAAGTAAAAAGATAGCTCATCTGTTAATTTTTTAAGTTTAACAAAGGCAGGGACGGATTGTTGTAAAGCAGCGGGTGAAAACCGTTTTAGCATTTTTTTCCGTGGTTGCAATCAGCGCAAATCTGTCCACCGTCGTTTAACGGCACAAAGATAGGAAAAAAGTCCAAAGTCCAAAGTCGAAAGTCGAAAGTCTTCAGCTGGCCGCCGGCAGTTTGAGGCTCCGGCGCAGGAGAAGTCCTGCACACGCAGTGTCGGGGAGAAGATACAGACACGGCCACGAGCTGCGTCGGGACTTCATTAAAACCTCCCCTGCAGTCTGGCAACTTCGGTAAAATGATGCACCGGATCATTTCTTTACGCGTGCCCCTCTGGTGCCTGCCACGTGGCAGTTAAAGTATTGTAGATCAAGCGGCGGTCGCCATCGGTGATACCTGCCGGACGGCGGTTAAGGTATTGTAGCTGTGTTATTCTTCTCCGGCTCCAACACTGATACAATTTATCCAACAAAATGTATGATACATAATGTATGATACAAAATGTAGGAATATTGCTTATATTTGAATAGAAAAAGAGCTGACATGAACCCAAAGAATCCTTTTCCGGTGGTCGGATATCATGGACCAAAGACGTTTTGCGATAGAGAGAAAGAAACAGAAAGACTTTCAAAAAATCTGATGGGTGGGTTGAACATAACCCTTATTTCTCTTCGGAGAATGGGTAAAACCGCACTGATTCATCATGTTTTTAATAATATAGAAAGGGAAAAACAATCGTTTTGTCTGTATGTCGACCTTTACCCGACCAGAAGCATTAAGGATCTTACAAGACAACTGGCAACAGCTTCGATTAATGTTCTCCCAAGGAAGAAGCGGATAGGCAATCGTTTTCTTTCATTCCTTAAGGGATTAAGGCCGGTTATAACATATGATCCCCTGACCGGGGCACCCGGGGTCAGGTTTGAATACTCCGATATTTCGGAATATGAGGTCACTCTTGCAGCTCTTCTGAAATTTCTGGATGAGATTGGGACCGATATCTACCTTGCCTTTGACGAATTCCAGGTTATTGCTTCCTATGAGGAGGGGAATGCGGAAGCTATTCTCAGGACCATGATTCAACCATTGGGCAACATTCATTTTATCTTCAGTGGAAGCAACAGGCATATGATGAACGAGATTTTTCATAGCTCAAAGAGACCTTTCTTTGCCAGTACAAGGATAATGAGCCTGCCGGTAATATCCACGGAATGTTACAGCCAGTTTATTGCGGAGAAGTTTGCTGAAAGCAATAGAAATATTACCCGGGAAGCGGTCAGCTTCGTGCTGGACTGGACCCGCAGGCATACCTATTACACCCAGTCCGTATGTAACACCCTGTTCAGCTATGGAGGCAGGGAGATTGATTTACAATCTGCAAGAGTTGTCTGCGGGGAAATTCTTGAAGAGCAGGAGAAGACATTCCTGCAGTACAGGCACCTGCTCACTGGAAACCAATGGCAGGTACTGATGGCTGTTGCAAAGGAGGGTAAGGTTTACAGACCTCAGTCAGGAGAATTTCTCAGCAGATACAGCCTCGGTACCCCGGCAGGAACAAAGAGAGCGATTGAAGCACTGCTGGTCAAGGAGATGATTTTTGAGGATAGTGACTCTGGTGGCACATACTATTCCGTGTACGATCTCTTCCTGTCAAGGTGGCTGGAGAGGCAGTAGGTTGGTGTTACAATACTTAATGGCCTACAGCCAATATTTGTGGAGACCGGTTTGCTGCTACAATAATTAATGCCCTACGGGCAATGCTAGCACGTGGCGGTAATTGTACTGAAGGTAAGATGGTGTTCACCTTCCCCGGCACTTCCTGTGGAGTGTTTATAATTTTGATGGAACCGGGGGAATTAATAAAACGGGGATGTAATGTTATTTCCCGGTGAGTTGCCGGAAGGTCTCCTCGAGGCGGGCGCCGGCGAGGGAGGAGATCTCGTCAATGGGGCCGTCGGCCACGATACGGCCGTGATCAATGATGATGACCCGGCTGCAGATGGCCTCCACCTCCTGCATGATATGGGTTGAGAGCATCACTGTCTTTTCGCGTCCGGCCTCGGAGATAAGGCTTCGTATCTCCACAATCTGGTTGGGGTCGAGGCCGGTGGTGGCCTCGTCGAGGATCAGCACCTGCGGATCATGTATCAGCGCCTGCGCCAGTCCTACCCGCTGCCTGTATCCCTTTGACAGGGCCCCTATCTTCTTTCCCTGCTCGGGGGTCAGACCGGTGCGCTCAATGACAGAGTTCACTGCCTCCCTGCCCTTACTGCCCATCCGGTAGAGGTCAGCAACGTATCCGAGGTACTCGCGGACATACATCTCAGTATAGAGAGGATTGTTTTCAGGCAGGTAACCAATCAGCTTTTTCATCTCCGTGGCGCCCGGTCCTGCCGGGAGGCCGCATACGGAGACATTACCGGAATCGGCAGAAAAAAAGCCGGTGATGACCTTCATCATCGTCGACTTGCCGGCGCCGTTCGGGCCGATGAAACCGACTATTTCGCCGGCAGGAATGGTGAATGATACGTCATCGAGGGCCTTCTGGTGACCGTAACTCTTTGTTACATTACTGACAATAATGGACATAGAAGAATTGTCGATTTGCGATTTGCGATTGTCGATTTGCGACTGTCGAATGGGATTTGCGATTACCGAATGGAATTTACGATTGTAATTTGGGATTGTCGAATAGGATTTGCGATTTGCGACCGTCGAATTGCTTGAAGTATCTATAAATCGAAAATCGAAAATCTCCAATCGCAAATTCTACCCGTACATGAACTGCCCGAGGTTGGCAAACGCCGACGCCGGGTTCACGCAACAGACGGGAATCTTGGAGCTGTTGGCAATGATCTCCTGCTCCTTGGCACCTATGACGTAGTCTGCGAAGGTGATGTCCTTGGTGGTCATTATAAGTATGAGGTCAGCCTTAAGCTCCTGTGCTATCTCAATTGTCTTCTCGGCCAGCTTTTCTGAGGGCACTTCCTTTATATCATACTCTATATTGTTCTGTATGAGCATCCTCACGGTATAGTTGAGGTTCAGGTTGGCCTTCTTGGCCAGCGACTCATCCTTCCTGGTAGCCTTCAGAATATGCACCTTGGAATCAAAGTATTTGCCCATGAAGATAGCCATTGAGAGCTTTTCCTTCTCTTCTGAACGCCAGTCGATGGGGCAGACGATATTGTGATACCTTTCCTGGTCAGCCGGGGGTGCCTGAACCACTATATAGGGGACCTTCGATTTGGCGATGACCTTCAGCGCCCAGCTGCCGGTCAGCTTCTGCATGCCGCTCATGCCGTGGGTCCCCATCACCACCAGCGATGCTCCGCGGTCATTGACGAACTCTGGTATCTGCTTGAATATAGTACCGCGCGTGACGTGGGTCTTGACCTTTACCCCGAAGTTGCGCTCAACCTCGCTCCCCTTGATGTTCATCGCCGCCTGCTTGGCCTTGATGCCACCATCGGAGGTGATCTTCTCAACGATGTGCAGAAGGCAGATATCATTGTGCGTCATGCGTGATATCTTAATGGCATGCTGCAATGCATAATCCGTCACCGGAGTGAAATCCCATGGCACTACAATTATCTTGCTGTCGACTTCCATAATGTACGCGTTTTCAGTTTGAAAGGTAAAATTACCCTTTTTTGATGATAATTCAAATAGACCGTATCCTAAGAGAAACGCTCACTCCATGGGAAAAATTGCTTTTGTGCACAAAAACAGTGCCATTTGTGAACCGGGCATTACAGGAAGAGGAACAAAATGCTATTTTTGTGAGCATAATGCTTTGATTACATATGAAGAGGAAAAGAGTAAAGGAACTGCTGGCAAGTCCGGTCACGGGCGAGAAGGTGCTTGTCAAGGGATGGGTCAGGACAAAGAGGGAGATAAAGAATGTTGCCTTCGTTGCCCTCAATGACGGTTCAACGATAAACAACATACAGATAGTCATAGAGCTCGGCTCGTTCCCTGCGGATCTTATCAGGGACATAACCACCGGAGCAAGCATCGGGGTGACGGGCACCCTCGAGCCGTCACAGGGCAAGGGACAGAGCGTTGAGATACAGGCTTCAGACCTCACTCTCTACGGCAAGTGTGATCCTGACAGTTATCCGCTGCAGAAGAAGGGGCACTCGATGGAGTTCCTGAGGGAGATAGCCCATCTTCGTTTCCGCACCAACACCTTCGGCGCGGTGATGCGCATAAGGCATGCCATGGCTTTTGCCATACACAAATATTACAATGACAGGGGGTTCTTTTACCTCCATACGCCCATCATCACCGGCAGTGATGCCGAGGGAGCGGGAGAGATGTTCCATGTTACGACCTTCGACCTGAATGACCCGCCCCGCACGAAGGATGGCGCCATTGATTTTGAAGCCGACTTCTTCGGCAAGCCCACCAACCTTACCGTGAGCGGACAGCTCGAGGGTGAGCTCGGTGCCCTGGCGCTGGGTGAGATCTATACCTTCGGCCCTACCTTCCGCGCAGAGAATTCAAACACACCCCGCCACCTGGCAGAGTTCTGGATGATTGAACCGGAGATGGCATTCTGGGACCTGAATGACAACATGGACCTTGCAGAGGATTTCCTCAAGTATCTCATAAGGTATGCCCTTGACAACTGCAGGGAGGATCTTGAGTTCCTGAACAAGATGATTGACACCGCTCTCATTGAGAGGTTGGAGTTTGTCGTTGCCAACGATTTTGTGAGGCTGCCCTATACCGAGGCGATTAAGATCCTCGAGGCTGCTGACCGCAAGTGGGAGTATGCCGTAGGCTGGGGTCGTGACCTTCAGGCTGAGCACGAACGCTATCTTGTTGAGACACATTTCAAGCGTCCGGTGATACTGACCGACTATCCGAAGGCTATCAAGGCCTTCTACATGAAGCAGAATGACGATGGCCTTACGGTCAGGGCAATGGATGTCCTTTTCCCCGGGATAGGCGAGATAATAGGCGGTTCCCAGAGGGAGGAGGAGCTTGACAAGCTGACAAAGAGAATTGAGGAGCTGAACCTGCCTGTCAAGGACCTGTGGTGGTATCTTGACACCAGGAGGTTCGGCACGGCACCCCACTCGGGCTTCGGCCTCGGGTTTGAGCGCCTGATACTGTTCATGACGGGGATGTCGAACATCCGTGACGTGATACCATTCCCGCGCACGCCGCGGAATGCCGAGTTTTAGAGTACAGAAAAACAGGCGGTATGCTCGACCAGAGGTTACAACAGAAGCTGCTCCAGAAGCTGTCTCCCCAGCAGATCCAGATGATCAAGCTGCTGGAGGTGCCTGCCATGCAGCTCGAGCAGCGGATAAAGAAGGAGCTGGAAGAGAATCCCGCCCTGGAGGAGGGTCCTGAGGATGATGAGGTGCAGGGCGAGGAAGAGGAGGATATCGATGTTGAACAGGAAGAGCGCGACCAGGAGGAGTTTGCCCTTGACGATTATCTCAACGACGAGGATATACCTGACTACCGCCTCCAGGTGAACAATACCTCCAGGGACGATGACAGGAGGGATGAGATACCGTACGCCTCGGGATCATCATTCCATGAGAACCTTACATCACAGTTCGCACTCAGAACCGACACTGACAGAGAGGATATACTTGGTGAATATATCATTGGCAACATTGACGACGACGGCTATCTGCGGCGCGAGGTTGAGAACATGGTTGACGACCTTGCCTTCCTGCAGAACATCACCACGGATGTCAATGAGCTTAACGCGATACTGAAGATCATTCAGGACCTTGAGCCTGCAGGGGTGGGGGCACGCGACCTGCGCGAGTGCCTGCTGCTGCAGATAGAGAGGAAGGACCAGTCAGTGCCCTCCGTGGCCCTTACCCGAACCGTCCTGAGCGATTACTTTGAAGAGTTCTCGCGCAGGCATTATGAGAAGATAATGGCGAAGCTGATGATCAGCGAGGAGGATATGAAGGGCGTTATTGACGAGGTGTTAAAGCTCAACCCCAAGCCGGGAGGTACCGTAAGCGATCCTTACAGCAGATCGGCGCAGCAGATCATACCTGACTTCATCCTTGATCAGTCGGACAACGGGTTCGAGCTGAGCCTGAACAACCGCAACGTGCCTGAGCTGAAGGTCAACCGGGGTTACAGTGAGATGCTGGAGTCATACAGCCGTGACAAGGCGGCAGGCAAGTCGAACCGTGACGCCATTATGTTCGTGAAGCAGAAGCTTGACTCCGCCAGGTGGTTCATTGATGCCATGAAGCAGCGTCAGAACACCCTTCTGCTGACCATGAATGCCATCCTGGCATATCAGAAGGAGTATTTTGTTGAAGGTGATGATACCAAGCTCCGCCCCATGATTTTAAAGGATGTGGCAGAGATGACCGGGCTTGACATCTCCACCGTATCGCGTGTCGCCAACAGCAAGTATATACAGACCCATTTCGGCATCTATCCGCTGAAGTTCTTCTTCTCCGAGGGAATGCAGACCGATGCCGGAGACGAGGTCTCTACACGCGAGATAAAGAGGATACTGCAGGAGTGCCTCAGCAATGAGGACAAGCGCCGGCCGCTTACTGACGAGAAACTGACCGAGATACTCCAGGAGAAGGGGTACCAGATAGCGCGACGTACGGTCGCCAAATACCGTGAACAGCTGAACATTCCTGTTGCAAGGATGAGGAAGGAGATAAAATGACCCCCGGTGAAAAGAGCCTGCTGAAGAAAGCGGCAGAGGTACTCTCGGTGATATTCCATCCGTTATTCATTCCACTGTACGGATTGCTGATAATCTACAGCTCTCCCACGCTTCTCTCCTTCATTCCCTCAAAGCTGAAGAGCCTGATTTTTGTGCTTGTGGTTGCCAACAACGTCATTCTGCCCCTGACGCTTGCAGCCATTCTATATGTCAGGGGTGCTATAACCACTTTCAATGCCCGTGACCGAAACGAGAGGGTCATACTGCTCACCTTCGCACTGATGATGTATACCCTGACTGCCTATCTTCTTCTCAGGATGCAGGTGCCCAACCTGTTCAGGGCATACTTCATATCCATTGCCGTCGTCACGCTCATCACCCTTCTGATAACCACTTTTTACAGGATATCGCTGCATGCTGCCGGCATCGGAGGACTGCTGGTGCTGATAGTATCAATGATAGTGTTTTATGATATTACCACGGTATGGCAGCTGTCAACGGTGGTCGTGGCAGGAGGGGCAGTGATGTCGTCAAGGATTTATCTTGACGATCACACTCCGTCGGAGGTGTGGATCGGGTTGTTTGCAGGGGCAGCGGTGATGGCCCTGTCACTCTTTATTCTTCTCAGGTAAGAGGTTTATCGCCTTCTCAAATAGCTGTGTGCTGTCAGGAAGCGGCGGCGGGGTTTCAACTCCGGGAACGCCTTCAGGAAGCGATGGCGAATCATTGTCAGACAACGGATCGCTGCCGGCCATTGGATGCACAGCGCGATCAATAACCTCTACTCTGTCAGTAAGTGCAGACCTGGATTCTGATGGAGCTGTGGATGCAAATTGAATCAGACTGTTGATTCTATTCTGCCTGACAGAGACAAATCCATATTGCCCGCTGAGGTAATCGCCAAGATACTCCTGCTCCGGCTGACCTGGTGTAGGTATCAGTACCGCCCCCTTCCCGAGTGATGCCATTTCCATGACGGAGGTATACCCTGCCCGGGTGATTACCAGCGAGCTGCCTGTTATCAAACGGCGCATTGTCTCTGTGTCGGGCTTTATCACGAAAGTAATGCCGGGTTCACTCTTAAGGGTAGTCTGAACCGGTGTTGCGCTCAGCACGAAAAGTCGGATGCCGCGGAGGTCTGCAGAGACTTCCTCAAGCAGCATTGAACGCTGTGGCTCCGGCCCGGAGAGGATCAGGCAGCAGTATGGCTCAGGAGGGGTGAGGTTGTCTTCCGGCGGCCCACGTTGCCCTGACGTGCCGTCGGCATCGATACCCTGCCAGGTGCCGGCCCTGACTCTGAAAGGCCCCGCACCCTGAACCTTGACAGGGCCCCATATAATGCAAATTGCCGGAACCTTCAGGTCATGAGATAGCCTGCCGGAGAGGTTTACCGGTCCCGGGTAGTCGGGCACCAGGCACAGGTCGTACCTGCGGATAATCATCCTGTGGAGCCATGCAGCAACAGGCTCCATAAAACTTAAAAGCCGCGGGAACGGTATGCGCACCTGGTGGGTGACATAGACCGAGAATATCTCCCTGTGGAAAAACCCGAACCGGTTATCGGATATGATGATTGTTGGCTTAAGCTGTTCAGCCAGGCGGATGAGAAGGTAGTGTTCCCGAACAGCATGGAAGAGCACCAGCGGCAGCTGAAGGAAGATGCTCAGATACTGGGGCAGATAGCGGGAATACCTGATACGCAGCCCGGGGATCTCAACCAGTTTAATTCCAGGGAGCTCATTTTCTATCAGCGGCAGGAGGCCGGCATCTGCTCCGAATATGATCTCATTGCCTCTCTTTTGCAGTTCCCGGGCCAGCGGGATCATCCGTCCGGCATGGCCGAAGCCCCAGTTCAGCGGGCTTATCAGGATCGTTGCGCCGTTCATGGGGGTTACCCTGATACCGATGTGCTTATCCCGAGGGCCTGAACCCTGCCGGCGATCGTCTCCAGCTCTGCCACCGGAACCTTCTTCAGGTTGCTGCCGGCCGGCGTATCGCGGTCGATTGTATAGATCATGACCGACTGCGGCCTGAGTCTCGCAAGTGCCTCAAGCCATGCATCAGTCTCTTCGGGAGTGGTGTTGTCAACGGTCGCACCGTTGCATTCACCTCTCACAAAGAGTGTCTGTATTATGAATCGTCCGTCAAAGTCCTTCACATACTGTTCAAATTTTGCGAGACCGACGGCATTGCGCGGCTGGTTCAGCCTTTTTACCGTTGAGGGGATGGCCGAATCAAGTTTCAGGACATTCATATCGACCTTCTTCAGGGCCTCGCGCACGCTCTTGCGGCGGAGGGTTGATCCGTTGGAGAGCACCGATATCCTGGCCTGCGGAAAGTATTCATTGCGCAGGGCGACGGAGTCATCGATGATGGCAGCGAAATCAGGGTGCAGCGTAGGTTCACCGTTACCTGCATAGGTTATGACATCAGGAGCTTTTCCCTGCTCCTTCATCTCTGAAAGTTTTATTCTCAGGGCCTCATAAACAGCAGACCTGGATGGCAGTGCCGATGATCCGCCTTTCACTCCGGAAGTCCATCCGCATTCGCAATAGATGCAGTTGAAAGAGCATAACTTACGGCTGACCGGCAGCAGGTTGATTCCCAGTGATACACCCAGCCTGCGGCTGCGTACCGGACCAAACACTATGCTGTCAAAAAGGAAGGTGGGCATCAGGCGGTGCTTTTAGGAGTTCAAATTTACAATAATCTGCGCACACGGCTTCCGGGAAGCAGGCGCAGGTTCACCAGGTCTGCAGGATCGATCAGAAGGAGACCCGGTTTTTTACCGGGCTCTATCGATCCGAGGGTGTCTGACATCCCCAGCGCATGGGCACCGTTGATGGTCCCCCACCTGATGATCTCATGCAGGGGAGTTCCGGGTGCAGAATCGTGAAGCAGTCTCAGCTCTGTGAGCATGTCAAGCCGGTCGTTTGAGGCGAGGCTGTCAGTGCCTGCAACGATCCGGTCCGTGATCTCCCTGAGGAGTGCCACCGGCGGCATAACACCCGAGATGCGCATGTTCGAAGAGGGGCAGAGGCAGAACCATGTATTTCCTGCGGATGCAAGCTTTGTTGCCTCCTCTCTTGTGATGACGGTGTTGTGAACAAGTATCAGACGTGCGGAGATTAGTGACAGTCCGAGGGCTGTTTCAACATGATCTCCTGACATCTTTCGCTCGTCATCAGACTCGAGGAAGTGCAGTGAGATGACGGATTCAGGACTGATCTGCTGCCTGATTAGAGCCCGGAGCGGCTCCGAAACCGAATAGACGGCATGGGGTGTGATATTGCCGGGCAGTCCGGATTCCCTGGCAGAGGCGGCCACCTTCAGCGCTTCGTTCATCCTGGCCTCAGCCAGAAGAGGGTCTGAGCCGAAGACCTCGGTGAAGGTCAGGTAGCGGACAGGGCTCTTCTTCTTTATGTCAAACGAAAGCGTGTTGTTGCTTATGTCACCACATGCCACCACACCGCCGTCATGCATCTCCCGGTCGGCTTTTTCTGCAGATGAAACTATCTCATCGCGCCCGGCCTCGCGCCTGTCCCGCACTGACAGGATGAACCTTTGAAGCCCCCCGCCACCGGGTATCAGGTCACGCATATGCGAGAGCTCAAGGTGCGAGTGGCAGTTGACCAGTCCGGGTATAAGGATGCCATTGTAGAATTCCGTGCCGGCACTCTCGGTCAGTTCACCCCCGGTATCTTCAACGGCAATGATTGTGCCATCGTCACCGGCGGTGACAATGCCTCTCTTCAGAGGTTTGCCGGCAGAGGTGAACACATATTGAGCCGAGATCCTTCGCATCATTGCCTTCCCGCGGTATCGGCTTCAACCGTCAGCCTGACATTGGCGATGCGTGCATGTTTTTCCCATTGGCCGGGCTGGTTGTCGTGGTTCAGCAGCCATCCCCTCAGGCGCACGTCCTGGATGGAGTCGAGGGTATGGCTTATCATCACTTTCTGATACTGACCGTTTTTGGTGAGACTGACCTCCTTCCAGTAATCGCGTTTTTCAACACCCCCGTTGTCGGTATAGCTGAAGAAGACCGTCACCCTCGGGTTCTTGCTTTTATCATCTTCAAAAATAAGTATGTCGGCTTCCAGTACATATTTCCCGGGCATTTCGGCAGGAATATCAAACCAGACCGGATCACGGTTGAAATCTTCCGGGAAGCTGTAGGTTTCCTTCCCCGTCCAAAGATTTTCTTCCAGGGCCATATCGACTGGTCCGCTCTCCGTCATCACTGCAGTCTCCATCTCCAGCAGTTTACCCGTGACCCTGTCATATATCTTTGAAAGTTTCTTCGGGTTATCGGCAAAATAGTATCTGATGGTCGCCTCGAACTGCTCGTAGGTATAACCGTGGCTTGAGATGACATCCACATAGTTGAGGATAGAGTCGCGCTGGGCCCATGTATCCCTCATCTGGGGCAGGTCCATCATGCCGGTCGTAAGGTATGTGTCGGTGAGGATGGCCACCAGTTCATCATCGGGAATGAGCATCTTGCCCGAGGGTTTGCTGCTCCCCGGATTGCCGCAGGATGACATGATAAGCATCACCGCAACGAAAGATAAGATCGTTTTCAGGCTCATTTCTTTTCTGGATTGGTCTTGTTGAGATATCTCCGTGAAAGGTAGCGTACCGGGTACCATGCGGCGCCATAGCCTATGGCAATGACGGTTGCCGCCACAATTACAAAATCAATAAGCTGGATCTTTACGGGATAGGCGTCGATCAGAAGTGATTCGCCCGCAAGCTTTACGATTCCGAAGTGCTGCTGGGCAGCGCAGAGAATTAATCCCAGTATCAGACCGAGGGCCGTCCCTATTATGGAGATCATCCATCCCTCATAGATGAAGATGCGTTTGATGAGACTGTTGTCTGCACCGAGGCTCTTCAGGATGTTAATATCCCTTTCCTTTTCTATTATCAGCATCGTCAGTGACCCTATGATATTGAAAGATGCAATTATCAGGATAAAGGTCAGGATAACGTAGATGGCAAGTCGTTCCGCCTTCATAACCTTATAGAACATCTCCTGCTGTTCATACCTGTTCTGCACCAGGAACTCACTGCCCATCACCTCCCTGATGGCGTTCTGTGTCTTTCTTGTATCTGCTCCGGCCCTCATCTTTACCTCAATGGAGCTTACCTCGGTGGTATAGTCGAGCAGCTCCCTGGCGAAGTCGAGCGGCAGGAAAAGATATTTGGAGTCAAATTCCTGTTCAACGGCAAAGATCCCGGAGAGATAGATATATTTCCTGGTGAACTCATTTCCGGGGTTGGCGCTTATCCTTGCTTTACGGTCAGGGATATAGATTGCCAGGGGCGAGACGAAATTAAGTCTTATGCCCAGGTGGTTTGCCACACCCAGTCCTGCAACGGCATAGGGTCTGCCGTTCTCAGCCTGCAGGATGAACTCGCCGTCCCACATGGCAGTATCGAGATCGGTGACATCGGTATAGTTGAGTGACACCCCCTTGACTGTGGCGATGAACTGCTGTTCATCATACCTCAGCAGTGCGTTCTCCTCGAGGGTCTCGGCATACACCTCCACGCCATCCAGGGCTGCCAGCCGCTTAAGCACAAGGCTGTCAGGAGTGAAGACCTTGCCCTTCACCGGAGAGATTTTTATCTCCGGGTCGGATGTGCTGAAGATCCCCTTCACCATCTCCTCAAGTCCGTTGAATACTGACAGTATTGTTATCAGGGCCATGGTCCCCACCGTCACACCGGCTACGGAGATGGCGGAGATGACATTGATGGCGTTGCGCGATTTCTTCGCGAACAGATATCTCTTTGCTATGTAGAGCGGAAGCTTCATCTGCCGTTACGTGCTATTACAAGCAATCCGGTTCCTTTTTCATGTCGTTTGTGCAGGTCAATGCAGTTCAGCACCAGCACAAAAGGCATTACCGCAAGATACCAGAAAGGGAGGAGAATGAAGAATAGTTTTGATGCTGACAGCATTATGACCGGATATTTCATTGAGAGTCTCCATGCGATGCTTCCGGGTGTGCCGTATGTATATTCAACTGACACCTCATCAAAGCCGGCGGTATGCAGCTTCTCGCTGATCTCCCCGGGACTGTATCCGTCGCGCACGTGTTCTCCGATGAAGGAGGTGTCATCACCGGAATGGACATCGGAGCCGCCCTTGTCAGAGGGGGTGGAGATGACGAGGTATGCTCCGGGGTTCATCATTGCGCGGAATGACGAGAACACCGTCCGGTCCTCCTCAATATGCTCCATAACATCGACGCAGAGGGTGAGGTCATACCTGTCGGCGCTTCGCCATGTCACCAGGTCAGCCTCCACGGCGTGCACTCTCTCTCCTAGTCCTGTCGCATTGAAGAAGGCGTTGCAGTCAGCAACCTGTTCGCTCTTGATGTCGGCGGCGGTGATCTTCCAGCCGGGGAACCTGACAGCCATCCACCACGAATACTGTCCGAAGCCCATCCCGGCATCAAGCACCGAGGCCGGTGAAGGCATGCTCCTGCTCAGCCTCCGCAGGGCTTTTCTCACGTGCCATGAACGGAGAAGCAGGATATCAAGCAGGTGGTAAAAGAGCTTGCGTAACAGGGGGTGACGGTTGAACTGCCTTCCCAGGAGCTCCTTTATCGGGTCATAGTGCATCGGCCTTATTCCTTGAGCAGGTTAGTGATCTTGTCAATATAGTCATTGCTGTCATCGATGAAGAATGCTATCTCCGGTACGATACGCAGCTGGTTGCGAACCTTATGTCCGAGTTCGTATCTCAGTCGCGGGACACTGTTGCGCAATCCTTCAAGGACCATGGCAGAACCGTCGGAAGGGAATATGCTTATCCATGTCTTTGCCAGTGAGAGGTCGGGACTGACGCGCACGGTTGTCACCGAGATCATCTTTCCGGGTGCAAGCTCACCGCCGAGATGCATTATTATCTCTGCAAGCTCCTTTTGCACCAGTCTTGCAACTTTCTTCTGCCGTGTTGATTCCATTGTGGATTATTTACCCGGCAAAAATACAAAAATTGTGGCAGCAGGGAGGGTGGTCTGTGCTGTAGTCCCTCTATAAACAGAATTGCCCGCTGCAAGTCTGGACAGACCATGCATTAGCGGAGGCAGTTTTTGTTACCGTGCATCCCGCCAACAGCCATGTCCGCGCCCGGCCGGGGAAGGTTTTGCAGAGATCTTACATGACTGAAGCAATGAAACAGACCCGGAGCGGTATGGGGGAACTGATTACAGAGGGTATCGATTTCGTTAATTATCCCTATTTTTGTCGCTGAAATTAATTTTTGATGGATACAGTAGTAAGCGGCATACGGTCAACGGGCAATCTTCATCTTGGCAATTACTTCGGGGCTCTGAAAAATTTTCTGAGGATGCAGGATGAGAACAACTGTTATTTTTTTGTGGCAGATTATCATTCACTTACCACTCACCCGCATCCTGATGACATTCACGCCAACATCAGGCAGGTGCTGGCTGAGTATCTTGCCGCCGGCATTGACCCGGAGAAGGCTACCGTATATGTACAGAGCGATGTTCCGGAGGTTGCCGAGCTCTATCTGCTTATGAACATGAATGCCTATGTGGGGGAGCTGGAGCGTACAACCTCTTTCAAGGAAAAGATACGGCAGCATCCTGACAACATCAACGCCGGGCTTCTTACCTATCCGGTGCTCATGGCTGCCGACATCATCATTCACAAGGCTCACAAGGTTCCAGTAGGCAAGGACCAGGAGCAGCACCTGGAGATGACGCGCCGTTTTGCACGCCGTTTCAACACAATGTACGGCGTAGAATATTTTCCCGAACCTGACGCCTATAACTTCGGCAAGCAGCTGATAAAGATCCCCGGGCTTGACGGTACCGGAAAGATGGGCAAGAGCGAAGGCAACGGCATCTTCCTTGCTGATACGCCCGCGGAGATACGCAAGAAGGTGATGAGGGCCGTGACCGATGCCGGTCCGGAGAGTCAGCATTCGGAGCCTTCGGAGCCTTTGAAGAATCTCTTTGCCATCATGGATGTGGTCTCAGAGCCGTCAACGGTCAAATACTTCCGCGAGCAGCACGCCAAATGTGAGATAAGGTACGGCGACATGAAGAAACAGCTTGCCGAAGACATCATAAAAGTCACTGAGCCTATCAGGCTTCGCATCAATGAGATCATCAATGACCCCGTCTACCTGGGCAAGGTAGTGGCCAGGGGTGCTGAAAAGGCAAGGGCAAGCGCTTCCGCCACCGTAAGGGAGGTGAGGGAGATCATAGGCTACAGGCCGTTCTGATCAGGCAATCAGCTAAACATTCACTATGGGAGCCCGCTCGAAGGGGGCGTTTCTGTCAAAGAGATAACGGTAGGTTATATGGGTCTTGATGATCCTGGCGCCTATCTGGTCAAGGAGGTGCATCATCGAGGGGTTAAAGTCGCCTATCCAGTTGAATTCAAGTTCCTTATAAGGAAATTTTTCGGAAAAGGCAAGCTTTGCGAATGACATTATCAGGGCTCCTTCGACCCCCTTGCGCTGGTGTTCTGGCACAATCCCGAAGATGAGTCCGAAAGCCTTCGTCAGCTCCCTCCTGACGTACCTGTACCAGAGGAATTTAAGCCTGCCGACATGGTTCAGCTTGCCGTTGAGGTGCTTCACAATCTGGTTGACTTCGGGAAGCATGATGAAGAAGCAGACGGGTTCATCCTTGTAGAATCCGAACCAGAGCAGCTTCTCGTCATGTATCTGCCTGAAACTTTTAAAGATCAGCTTTGCGTGACGTTCACTTATTGTCTTGACACCCGGGAAGCGTGCCCATCCCTTGTTATAGACGATCATGAAATTACGGGCTATTTCCTTTGCCTCGGCTGTTTTCATGTACCTGAAGGAGTAGTCGGGATTGTTGAATATTCTTTCGGCTTTGGTCTTGATTACCTCATTAAGGTTCCTGTCGGTGACCGGGGTATAGTAAGTATACTGTTCAAAGTAGTTTCTGAAGCCGTATTTTTCAAACAGATCACTGTAGTAAGGAGGGTTATAGGGCATGCAGTAGTTGGGAGGCGTGAAGCCGTCTACCAGCAGTCCCCACCAGCGGTCGCGGTCGCCAAAATTCTCGGGGCCTTCCATCGCGGTCATGTCATTCGCCGCCAGCCAGTCGCGGCATGCATTAAAAAGCATGTTTGCGGCATCCTGGTTGTTGATACATTCAAAGAAACCCATGCCGCCGACAAACTTCTGACCGGCATTTGCGATCTTTTTGCTGTAAAAGGCCGCCACCCTGCCGACGGCTTTTCCGGAGGCATCCCTGAGAAGCCACCTGATGGCATCGCCGCTGCGGAAAAGGTTGTTCAAAGAGGGGTTGAATACCGACTCGACATCCCTGTAGAGTGGTTTTATCCAGTTCCCGTCGCCTTTGTTGATGAAAGAGGGAAGATCATGAAATTCCCTGATGTCCTTTTTGCTTTTTACCTCAGCAAGCTGAAAATCACCGGCCATTACCCTGACAATATCCAAATATGGTTGAAATTTAGTCAATCATTTTGGAAAAGCAATGGTCAGCCGGGTAATTGGGCTCAACGTGGTGACTGGTCTCCGCATAGTGATTGGCTGGCCGGGGTGACTGATATCCGCAGACTGGTTGGCTGTCCTGGATGACTGATCTCCCCAGAGGGGCCGGGATCAGGTGAGTGAATTGCCGGCCTGTCAGACCCTTATTCTTGCAGAGAAAATGAAGTTTCTTCCCGGAGCTGCTATCCCTGATGAATAGGGTCTGTAGCGAAGATCAAGGATATTTTCCACCCCTGCGGTAAGGTCAATCCTGTTGCCGATATTGAAGATCGTCTTGAAGTTCAGGGTGAACCAGCCCGGTGCCCATGGGTTGCCGTTGTCGTCGGAAGCGTACATGTAGGCCTTGTCTCTTTCACTGGGGGCCAGCCTCTCATAGGTTATGCTCCCGTTATAGACTGCATAGAGGTCAGTCTTGATGAATGATCTTTCGAAGATCAAGTGTGTTGCACCGAAGACCGGGGGTATATGTCGCAACGGTTCCTTCTCGTTGTCATGACCTCCCGTGAGTGTCAGCGCTGACTTTAACCTGAGGAAGGATGAGGGTCTCAGTTCCGCCTTTATCTGGGTGCCGTAGACTATTGCATAACCTGCGTTGACCATGGCATAGACATCACTTTCCTCGCCCTGGTATTCAATGGTTGACTCTCCGTTGAAGAGGAACTCACGGCGCACCATGGCGTTGTCAAGGTAAGAGTAAAAGAGGGAAGCCTCCGCCAGCAGCATGTTTCCTATCTCCCTTCTGGCGCCGATATCGGCATTATAAAGGTATTCGGGCTTAAGGTCAGGATTAGGCACTACAATAACTCCCGGCGCTGATTCAAACACTTTTCCCAGGTCATCAAGGTTGGGAGCCCTGAACCCTGTGGAGAGGTTCAGCGTCAGCTCCGTTCTCGCGTCGGGCCGGTAGACGGCACCGGCGGCGCCGGTCACTGCGCTGTTGGCCGACTGGATAGTAGTGAAAGGGAAGTTATAAAATGAGTTGTCAGCTATCTCCGAATTGAGAGAGACGAAATTGTACCTCACCCCGGTGCTGACGGTAAACTTGCTGCTCAGGTTGAATTTATAGCCTCCGTAGAGAGCGAAGCTGTTATAGATGTTGTCGCCATTGGGATATCGTGACCCGGCAGGAACGGTCTCGCCTGTGGATATGTCCATCACATCAGCGGTGCTGACTATATCGTTCCTCACATATTCAGCCCCGTAATAGATCAGCGCCTTGTTTTTCTCAGCCGTTTTGTCAAAGTCGAGGTTCACCGACCAGATTCCGACCTTCTCCGTCTGCTGGTTGAGGCTTACGTCGTTTATCTTCCTGTCATGCCGGCTCTCCTGGTAATTCTGACGGGCAACCGTCAGACGGACATCGTCAAAGACCGGAGAAGGCTTGTTATAGATGACTGTTGAGTTGAGCATCATCCATATCTGCGGACCGTAATACCAGTCGCCGTATCTCAGGGTATTGTTTTTGACCTGTATCAGCCTGTCATAGCGGGGCACGTCTGAGAGACGCGAGTAATGGTGGGCGATGTTTATGTCGAAATGCTTTCCGGCCTTGAAGCGCAGCTTGTTCATGGTGTTGAGCTGTGAGTATCCGGAGGCCACCTGTCTCTCCGGGTTATCATTAAACACCACAGAATCCTTTCCGCTGGTGCGGATCTGATATTCATTCCGGAGATATTCGGGGTGTGTTCTTGATCCCATGACCAGGTCACCAAAGTCGGACCATGTCACTGAGGTAAGGAAGGCCACCCTGCGGCCGCCGGCGTTGGCATCAAAGTGGTATGTCTGCTCACTGGCGGCGGTGGAGTATCGTGCCATCGCCTCTGCCTTGTAATAAACGGAATCGCCTGTTGAAAATAGAGCTCTCCTGGTGTGGAAATCCATTACCCCTCCCAGTGCGTCGCTGCCGTACATCGTGGCTCCGGGTCCGAAGATGATTTCGGTGCGCTCAATTATGTTAGGGTCAAGGGAGATGATGTTCTGTATGTTCCCTTCACGGTAGATGGCATTATTCATTCTGACACCGTCAATGTTAATCAGCACCCTGTTTGTGGCAAATCCCCTGAGCATGGGGCTGCCGCCGCCCTGCTGGCTCTTCTGTACGTAGACGTCACCGCTGAGTGAGACCAGGTCAGCCGTGGTCTGGGGGTTCTGGATTTTTATTGACGGCAGGCCAACGGTGCTTATGTAGTTGGGTACTTCATCGGACTTCTGCTCCCAGCGGTTCGCCGAGATGATAAACTCCTCCACCTCAAAGGTCTTGGTCTCGAGCATTACCACCCATCCGGCCTTTTTCAGCTCCTCAGGGGTGAAGGAGACCCTCTCGAATGAGAAGTGCTGAAAAAAAATCTGCTGGCCGGCCCTGAATTCAGAGAGACTGGCCTTGCCTGAAGGACTGGTGTAACAAAACTGCGTGCGTGCCTCATTGTAAACGGCCACATCAGCCACAGGCTTGCCGTCCTCGGCAGCCAGCACGGTGACAGTCTGTGCGCTCAGCGTCAGAGCAGGCAACAGAAACAGCAGCAGAAACAAATATTTCCTCATCAGTAATCAGCTATGAACCGTGACAGATGCACAAAAAGCATTCCACAAATATAATAGAGAGGATGTTTTATGGCATATCCTCTGCTGACCATGGCATATCTCTTAGTTAAAGCAAATTAATATTTTATATTTTTGGAATTGAATATCAACCGGAAAATTTTGAAGAAGAAAACCTCGATCATACTGGTGGGTTTGTTTGCTGCAATGCTGGCCGTGGCTGCCTTTTTAATAAGGAAGGACAAGCAGGTGGTGGTTGTTGATCCATGGGTGGCAGTGCCCTCGGATGCATTCTTTATGGTTGAGACGAACGATTTCCCCGAGCTGCTGACCCGCATCACCGATCCGGCAGGCATGGTATCGAGGCTCTCAGGCATGAAATGGGCTGCCTCGCTTATACAGTCTGCTTCGGCGGTTGACAGTATCACCGGGGGCCGCGAGGTGCGTGAGCTGATCAGCAACAGGAGGGTCATCATCTCATTTCATGTCACCGGTCAGGGCCGTGCCACACCTCTGGTAGTTATGAACAGCGGCGCCTCCTTCAGGCCCCGCAATCTGGCGGGCCTGTGTGAAAAATCAGGAGCGGAGGTGACGGATTCCAGGGAGCTGGGCGGAACCAGGACATTTACAGTCACGTACGGCAAGGGCAGCAGGCAGAAGCCGGTATACATGGCACTCACCTCGGGCATTATACTCATCTCAACATCGGAGAGCCTTGTCTCAGCTGCACTCGACAACAAGAGCGCCGGATCCGACATACGCCACCAGCAGGGTTTCGCCCCGGTGGTCAATGCCTCCGGAAAGGATGCCGACAATGTTTATGTACTGTTCAGGAACCTGCCCGGATTTGTCAGGCCGTTTGTCGACCCCGAGGATGTAGCTTCAGTAGCCTCGGTTGCCATTGCCGGAGGAGGAGACCTGCAGTCTGCGGAGGAGGGTCTCTTCATCAGCGGGTTTCTCTCCACCGCAGGAGCCGGGACGGGGGCTGACCGCCTGAGGAATGTCGCTGCAGCGGAATGCGGCGTTCATGAATTGCTGCCCAGGGGAACCCTCAGTTACAGAACCGTCATGCAGAGGGCATCGCTTACCGGAGAGATGGTAACAGACCCCGCGTCAATAAATGCCACCGACCTGGCTCTGATACTGAGTCCCTTTACCGGATCGGAGGTTACCGATGCCCGTGTGCCGTCCGGTGAAGGAGAGGCCAGGGTGAGGGCCTTCAGGATGACCGACCGGCAGTCGGCTGAGAATGTCCTCAGGGAGAGACTCACCGCCAAGTACCTGTCCATGGGACTGAGGGAGAGTCATTTTGTGGCGTCAGCCCGCGGTGCCGACGGCGAAGAGGCGGTACTCTACAAAATGCCCTTCACCGGAGTGGCGTCGATACTGTCAGGAGAGAGCGGCAACAGCGCCGATGACGAATGGGTGATGTTCGCCAGGTCTTATATGATATTCTCCGGATCACCGGAGGCCCTGGCATCAATAAAGAGAGAGTCAGACAATGAAAACACCCTGATCAATGACCCGGAATTCAGGGAGATGGAAAAGACAATGCCGACAAAAAGTTCGTACCTATTCTATTCTTCGGGAAGCGTGCTCAGGTCATTGCTGAACGGTATCCTTACACCGGAAGCGAAGGCTGCATTGCCCGAGGGATCACTGGCGGGAATAGGCGGGATAGGACTGAGCCTCACACCAAGCAACGGAATGATCTATACGAGTCTCTCGGTAAGGTACAGCGAAGGAGCGGGGCAGCATGGCCGGGCCACCCCAGGCAATGTGCCTGTGAGCACCGCAGCAACAGAGGTTGGAGCACCTTCAGCCATTAAGCTGTTGTGGAAGGTGAAGCTCGATGCCGACCCTGCCGTCAGACCATTCTTTTTCCAGAATCACAACACCGGAGCAACGGAGATATTCATCCAGGATCAGAAGAACAATGTATACCTGATAAGCGCATCAGGGAAGATCCTGTGGAAGGCAGCCATAAGAGAGAGGATCAGCGGCAGCATCTTCATGATAGACTACTACAGGAACGGCAAGTACCAGCTGCTCTTCAATGGCAGGGATTATCTGCATCTCATTGACCGCAACGGCAACTACGTTGACAAATACCCGGTTAAGCTGAGGTCGCCGGCATCAAATGCACTTGCCGTGTTTGATTATGAGAATAATAAGGATTACCGTCTGTTTATTGCGGGTGAAGACAAAAAGATATACCTGTATGATCGTTCCGGCTCGCCTGTAAGGGGATGGAACCTCTTCACCACCCGCGGAAAGGTCACCGATCCTGTCTCATTCTTCAGGGTCAGGGGCAAGGACTATCTCTTTGTTGCTGATGACCAGGCGGTCTATGTGCTTGACCGTACCGGCAATATAAGGATAGCCCACGAGGAGCCCCTGACAAAGGCAGCCGGGTCAACAGCCAGGCTTACCGGCGGAGATGATCCGGCAATTATCTTTTCAGCTCCTGACGGGATACTGGTACGCCTCAATTTTGACGGTACGGTGAAAAAGGACACTGTCGGTACTTTCTCTGCAGGTCACAGGACGGATTTTTCCGATCTGGACGGGGACGAAAGCCTCGACCTTGTTTATCTCGACCATGGTACGCTCCGTACCTATGACAGCAGAGGCACCGGGATCTACTCATACGCCTTTGAAACTGACCAGCTGAGCGGCCCTGTCATCTTCAGCATGGGTACGGCGGAGAAGCGAACGGCGGTTTATGAGAACGGCAGGCAGATGATTCATCTCATCGGAAGGAGCGGAGGAGCACTTCCGGGCTTCCCCCGCAGGGCAGGTCCACACTATAATATCGGCAGGGTATCGAACAAAAGCACGTGGAACCTCGTTATTAATGAGAATGATACGTATCTTTATAATTACGAACTCAGTACCTCGTCAAAATAGTTCCTGATCATGCAATTCAGATTTAGGATGCTGCCGGTGCTGCTCACCCTGTTTATTATGGCCGGCAGTGTCAGGGCACAGACCAGCCAGGCTCTCTATTATATGAACCTGCAGCAGAGGAACACACTAAATCCTGCCCTCCGGACACCCGGAAGGGTTTTTATTGGTCTTCCCGGAATATCAGACATCTCCGTGAGGGTCGACAACAACTTCCTGGGCTTTGCCGACCTCTTCAGCTAACGGGGTCATCTCGGACTCGACATTTGCCTTCCTTGAGCCGGGAGAAGATCTTGACAACTTCCTTGCAGGCCTGGGAACAAATAACTCTCTCGAACCGCAGGCCGGCGTCCAGCTTTTCGGACTGGCCTTCACCGTTGGCGACGACCTGAAGATCACGCTGGACATTTCTGAACATGTTGATGCCAACTTTGTGCTCCCCGGAGATCTTATCAGGCTGGGCTTTGAGGGCAATGAAGTCTATATGGGTCAGGAGATCGACCTCTCTTCGCTCAGGGCTGACATGAAGTATTATCATGAGATAGGGATGGGTGCGTCGAAGAACGTCACGGAGAAACTGAGGGTAGGTGCAAGGGTACTTATACTGTCGGGAGTGGCGTCTGCCTATCTGACCAACAACGGCATGACCCTTACTGTCAACGATGACAATACCCACACGCTGGATGCTGACATAGCGCTGAACGTCAGCGCACCTGTCACCTTCCTGAGGGATGCGTATGAAGGTGTCATTGACCATGTCCGGATTGATGAAGGACGTTTTGAGAATTCGCGCCAGTGGGTCGCCTATGCCAGTTCAATGGCCAATCCCGGCCTCGGTTTTGAAGCAGGAGCCGAGTACACCTTCAATGATATGTTCTCCGTCTCCGCCGCCATTACTGATATGGGCTTCATCAAATGGAAGAGGGACCGGTCCGAGATCTACATCACCAGGACCTTCCTGTTCAACGGACTGACCATGCAGGATGTATACGATGAGAGCCTGACATTTGACGAGCTCCTTAACTGGGCGGCAGATTCGATACAGAACTCAATTGATCTTTCCGAATCACCGGGCACATACACCACTTACCTGCCACTTTGCTTCACGGCAGGATTCAGCTTCACCCCGGTGAAGTACTTCACTGCAGGATTTCTTTCACAGACACGGTTCGAGGGGGAGCAGGTTCATGAAGCATTGACCCTCTCGGGCAATTTCAATGTTGGCAGCATATTCTCAACCACGCTTGCCTATACCATCGCCAACAGGCGGTATGACAACCTGGGCTTCGGCCTTGCCGTCAGGGGAGGATTCTTCCAGTTTTATGCCCTTGTTGACAATATGCCGCTTAACTGGACCAGGGTGACGAGCGGGGGCAACAGCTACTCACTTCCCGTGAACATGAACATGATCCATGCCAGGCTGGGAGTGAACTTCATTTTCGGATACAGGGAGAACGAGAAGATTCTCCCGGCGATGTAGTGATTATTTCGAGGATTCCTTCAGCTGCTTGGCGAGGGCGTTGGCAAAGACGAACTCATTGAGCAGTTTGCAGTCCGACTTCAGTATCTCCGACTTGTTGCCCTCCCAGCACTTCTCTCCTTCCTCTATGAAGATGATCTTTTCCCCGTTCTCCATCACGGAGTTCATGTCATGAGTATTGACTATGGTGGTCATGTTCAGTTCGACGGTGATCTCCCTGATGAGTTCATCAATCACTATCGAGGTTTTCGGGTCAAGCCCGGAGTTGGGCTCGTCGCAGAAGAGAAATCGCGGTTTGAGGGCTATGGCCCTGGCTATCGCCACACGTTTCTTCATTCCTCCTGACAGCTCCGCCGGGGAGAGGTGGTTGGAGTTGACAATGTTAACCCGCTCGAGGCAGAAGTTGACTCGGTCAATCTTCTCCTCACGAGACATGTTGGTGAACATGTCGAGTGGGAATCTGACATTCTCCTCCACAGTCATTGAATCAAAGAGTGCACTTCCCTGGAAGAGCATCCCCATATCTTTTCTTATCTCCTTCTTTGCCTTGAAATCGAGGTTGTCAAACCGGACGTCATTGTAAAATATCTTCCCTTCATCGATATCCAGCAGTCCCACGAGGCACTTGAGGAAGACGGTCTTGCCCGAGCCGCTCTTTCCTATTATGAGGTTTGTCTTTCCGGGCTCGAACACTGCTGAAATATCCTTCAGCACCTCACGGCCGGCAAATGACTTTGATATGTGTTCGGCCCTGATCATGACAGCAGCAGCTGAGTGAGTATGACGTTGAACAGGAGTATCGTGACGCTGCTGTAGACGACTGCTTTTGTGCTGGCGCGGCCAACCTCGAGCGATCCGCCCTCCACATTGTACCCCTGGTGTGCCGAGACGGTGGTAATTATGAATGCGAAGATGACGGTCTTGATCAGGGAGTATGTAATATAATAAGGTATGAATGCATACTGGATGCCGTAGATATAATCCTGGGAGGTTATCACCCCGGCCGCAGTGCCGGCGATCCATCCGCCCATGATACCGGTAATGATGCTGATCAGCGTGAGAAACGGGTTGAAAAGGACTGTGGCCACCACTTTGGGGAGGATGATGTAGGAGGCCGAGTTGATTCCCATCAGCTCGAGAGCGTCAATCTGCTCGGTGATTCTCATGGTGCCTATCTCCGATGCAATATTTGAACCAACCTTACCGGCAAGAATCAGAGCCACGATTGTTGAAGAGAACTCAAGGATGATGGAGTCCCTTGTCCCCAGTCCTATCAGGTAAGTGGGATAAATGGGGTTTTCGGTGTTGTATGCGGTCTGCAGGGCGAGGACCGCGCCCATGAAGAAAGAGATGATTGTCACGATGCCTATCGACCTGAGCCCGAGACTTATGAACTCCTTCATGGTCTGCTTGTAGTATATGGAATGCTTCTCGGGTCTGGCGAAGACTCTGCCGAGTAACATCCAGTATGAACCAAAGCCTGACAGGAACCTGAACATCTTTCAGAAAGTTTTGTCAAATTTAACAATTATTCACCGCACCCGTAACCATCACGGTTATCATGGGCGGGAATTTATATATTTGTATTAGTAGTATATATATCAAATAATTATGAAAAACCGTTATTTGCTGATAATGGCCGGGGGTGTCGGAAGCCGGTTCTGGCCGCTGAGCAGGAAGGAGAGGGCGAAGCAGTTCCTTGATATACTTGGAACAGGTGAGACTCTTATTCAGATGACTTACCGGCGATTCAGCGGAATTTGCCCAGCCGAAAATATTTATGTCGTAACCAGCGAAGACAGCAGTGAAACGGTGATTGAGCAGCTTGGCATCGACAGTGATCATGTGCTGGCTGAACCCCTCCGGAGGAATACGGCACCATGCATTGCATACGGCATCTTCAGGATAATGGCTGAGAATCCTGATGCGGTGGTTGCGGTGACCCCGGCAGATCATCTGATAAAAAAGGAGGCTGAGTTCATGGAAGTCATGAATGAGGCCTACAGGTTTGCCTCTGAGAATGAGGCTCTCCTCACCCTGGGTATCAGGCCTGACAGGCCGGAGACGGGATACGGCTATATTCAGGCAAACCTGGAGCAACCGGTGAAGGGTTTCCACAGCCTCCACAAGGTAAAAGCCTTTACCGAGAAGCCGGAGCTCAAGATGGCAAGGGTTTTCCTGGAGAGCGGAGATTTTTACTGGAACAGCGGTATCTTCATCTGGCGGGCCAGTGCAGTACTGGCCGCCTTTGAAAGGCATCTGCCCGATATGTATCACTCCTTCCTCGAAGGGAAGGAGAAGTTCAGCACTCCGGCAGAGAAGGAATTCATCAGGCTTGCCTATGCTCAGTGCAGCAGCATATCTGTTGACTACGGGATAATGGAGAAGGCTGACAACGTCTATGTCATATGCACTGACCTTGGCTGGTCTGACCTGGGCACATGGAGTTCGCTGTACCTGCATTCCGAGCATGACCGGAATAACAATGCACTGCTTAATTCACAGGCCCTGACATACAATTCCGAGGGGAACATTGTGAGCCTGCCTCAGGGCAAGATAGCAGTGATACAGGGGCTTGATGACTATATCATTATCGACAGTGGTGACGTATTGCTCATTGTCTCGCGGGAGCAGGAGCAGAATATCAAGCTCTATCTCGACGATGTAGGCAAGACTACGGGGGATAAGTACCTGTAAAAAACAGATGAGCCCCGTTTTGCGGGGCTCATCTGTTTTTTCTCATTCACCTAGTATTCCCAGAGATCCTGTTCGAAGTTGAAGATCTCATTCTTGATCCTTTCGGCTTCGAAGATCTGGGCGGGGCCCATCTTATACTGGTTGATAGCCCTGTCATCGTAGACGTTTGATTCGGCAATGATGTAGCCGTCAAACCTGCGCTGAAGCATCAGGTCCTCAAATGAGATACGCTGTGCGTCATTGAAGGAATTGAACGCCTCGCTGCTTGCCAGTGCCTGCCTTACATCTTCATACCTGATCCAGAAGAGGCGTCTCTTCACAAGCCTGGAAGTGATCTGGTCATACCCCATGTATATAGGGCAGATGCCAATGATACGCACGTCAAGGCGCGAATGCTTCTTGTCAAAGAACCACTCCTCGAGCAGCATAATCTGTTTGATGTCAGCGGGGTTCTCCATGTTTGTAACGGTGGAGTCCTGCTCCCGGCCTTCAGCATTGACCACGGTGATGGTCAGCGTGTCACGGTTCATCTTCGCAGCGATGTCATTGTAAGTTGTGGGAACTGTCATAGCGTCGCCGTCTGTTGCCGTTACCCTGCCTGAGAGGATCTCATTGAGAAGGATTCCCGAGAAGTTCATCCTTCCGTCTGACATCTCTGATACGAAGCGGTTGTTGGCTTCGTCATACCTGAGCGAAGGATAGTAAAGATTCAGATTCATCTTCTCCCTCAGGTCAATTATCCGATATAGTCTTTTTGACCAGATAACGTCTGATTCTCCCAGGTATGTATAATTGATCTTCTGGTTCTCAGGCATCTGTTTTGTATAGATGTCTCCGAACGACTGGGCCATTGAGGCTGTACAGATCAGGAGGCCGATTAGGCCTGCCAGAATTCTCCTGTTCATGGTTTGTATCTCTAGTATTAGTTAATCTTAAGAATGATGGGGTTGAGATCCCTTGTTCTTCCGTCGGGACCAACTGCCTTGATCTTTTCTATTATGAGTTTCTGTCCGGCGCGCAGGTTGCTGATGAGCCCCTTCTGCTTGTCGGTAAGTCTGTTGTTGTTTGATTCAGCCGTGATTTCAAAGCCCTTGTCATTGACTGAGACCGTAAAACCGGTGACCGTATATGTAAGGTCGAATTCAAAATTCTCAAGTACGGCGGTCACAACCTGCTGGGCTGCCGCCACACTTCTGAGTACGTTACCCTCTTTCATGTTGGCGAAGCGTGCCTCGGGGTCAGGAAGTCTCCTTACCCTGAACTCCACGGGCGGGAAGGTCTGCACCTTGCCGTTGATGTTTGCGGAGACAATAACCTGTGCATTCTGGCCTACTGTTCTGGGCTCAGCTACATATTCACCGCGGTAATCCTTGTATTTGCCCCTCTTGATATCGCCGTTTGTCATACGAACGGTCAGCTTGTCTGATCCCACGCCGGGCACTGATATGTCAACCGGGTTCTGGATACCCTGGTAGAAAACGTTCATGGCGGTAGGAGAGACAACGACGTTGGGCATGCCTACGGAGTACTTCGAATCGAATTTGTAGGTGCGTATAGCGCCGTCTGGAGCCTTCATCTTGATGACGCCACCCCATGATTTCTCGCCTGTTGAACCGGGCCTCACCCTGTAGACACCCACACCTGATTCATCGATGGGAAGTTTTGTTGACTGACTGCCCGGCTCGTATGTCACGGTACCGTCAGCGTTGGTAGTTGAGGTATATGGACCTACGAATATCTCCATATCCTGGGTGGTGTCGGTTGCCGCAACGAATACTTTGGCCTCGTATTCATTACCCTGCATGACATAGGTTGAGTTGGGGATGACGGTAGGTATGATTTTGTTGAACCTCAACGATCCGGCGTCAATCTGCGTATAGAGGAAGTTGAGCACATCGGTCTCGGCATTCCTTACGTCTACCTGCATCTTGGAAAGAATTGTTATGACAGCCACCAGCGGCAGTGCCTGGAAATTGGCATTCACCCAGTTCTCGGTACCTGTCCTTTCAATGTTCTGTGGGTCAGATGTATCAAGAATATCGAGAATTGACGCTTCGGCAGCCATATCTTTTCCATCGAGGGTCTCCACAAGGAATCCGCGATAATCTTCAAGGAGCGCCTTCAGGTCATATCCCTTGCCGGTCTGATTTGCTCCGATGAGTATCTCCGAGGGGATGTTGTTTTCGTCAATCCTCTTGACCTTGGTGACGTCGATCTGGTTATCGGAAAGCAGTGCTTCCGATTCCGGGCCTTCAGCAGTAGTGATGATCTCTATTTTAATGTCCTGAATATAATTATACGCTTCATCGGCACGGGCCTTGACCTCATAGGCCTTTGTCTTCCACGCTTCCGCCTTCTCAGGGTTCTCCGCCGCCGCCACGTCAAAAGCTGCATAGCTAATATCATTCTTTTTAACATAGTTGGCGGTGGTCTTCGTCAAGCTAAGGTCAACTTTCTTAAAAGCTTCGACGGCCTCCTTTGAAACGTTAAGCGCAAGCATTGCTGTCAGTATGAGGTACATCATACCGATCATCTTTTGCCGCGGGGTTTCTTTTCCCTTAGACATTTGCGGATAGTTTAGGTGTTAACTGATATATTGATGTACTTGACATTACTTCACGTTCATGGCTGCAAGCATGTTGCCATACACATTGTTCAGTGAGCTGAGGTTTTCATTCAGTTTGGCAACCTGTTCACGGTATTTTTTAGTGTCGTCGGCAGACCCGGTAAGGTCTTTCATCAGCCCTTCCATTCCCTTGTAAATCACTTCAGTGCTTTTTACATGGTCACTGGTGCCTCTCAGCTGAAGCTCATAGGCAGCATTGAGTGCCGAGAGGTTCTTGTTGAGAGACTCGAGTTTTTCATGGTAGCTCTTGCCGCCGGTTTCAATGGTCTTCGATGTTTCACCGAGGGTCTGGTAGACCGGGTTGGAGTCAGTCATTGATCTCGCGGTCTGTTTGGCCGACTCAGAGAGGCTCATGAGAGACTCATTTGCTTTCCTGATGGTGCTTGTATACTCATTGGTAGTGGCAGCCAGGTCGCCCATGGCATTGAAGTTGGCTGTTGTCTCCGTGAGCTTCTTCAGCCCTGAACTCAGTCTGTCAAAGACATCCGGGGTGATTCCCGCGTCGGCAAGCATCTTGTCGAACTGTGAAAGTCCTGCGCCACCGCCACCGCCGTAGCCACCGCCACCGCCGCCAACAGCTGCGAAGCCAACCTCCTCACCGGAGTAATTGGGGTCAAGCTGCGGGTAGACCAGTTTCCAGTCTGGCTCCTCCTTCAACGGCTCAAAAGCAGAGAAGAAGAAGATGATTGCCTCTGTGATGAGACCGACAGAGAGCAGCAAACCTGCGTAGGGGTAGTGCTGGATCTTAAAGAGAGCACCGATGATTACGACCGAGGCACCCCAGCCGTATAGTTTGGACATGAAAGCTTTCCACTTACTGGTATGAACAAATTCCGAAAGGCCCATTATATTAAAGTTTTAGGTTAAACAGTATTAGTTATTGACTCCTATATAAGTTCTCACATTGCGGAACCCGACAAATGACTTTGTTGAGTCCTGGTATTCATAATCCCTTGATGAAGTCTGCATAAAGTATGCAATATCCTTCCATGAGCCTCCTCTGATGACTTTGCGCTTGAGCACCGGGGGATCCTCGGGACGTGCGTTGTATTCATAGTCGGGGTTCAGGTCATGGGTGAAGACATATGCTGACGGGTGGTAGGCGCACGAGGTCCACTCGGCGACGTTGCCGGCCATGTCAAACAGTCCGTATTCATTTGGTTCGAACGAAGCAACCTTAATGGTATATACGGCTCCGTCGTCGATGTAGTTACCGCGCAGGGGTTTGAAGTTTGCGAGGAAACAGCCCTGGTAGTTGCGGGTGTAGGGGCCGCCCCACGGATACATGGAGAGGTCAAGTCCGCCGCGTGCGGCATATTCCCATTCAGTCTCCAGCGGGAGACGGTAGTTATGCACATCGGCTATACCCTGGGCACGCAGATGTTCATTCATGAAGTTGGTACGCCATACGCTGAAGGCGCGTGCCTGTACCCATGACACTCCCACAACGGGGTAGTCATCATAACCCGGATGCCAGAAATAGAGTGTGGCCCAGGGCTCATTGAATGAATAGGTGAAGTCCCTGATCCATGCAAGGGTGTCAGGATAGATATTGACAACATGGTGCATGATGAACGATGAGCGGTCTTTAACCTCGGTGGTGTTACCCTCAAGGTCAGTGACGGTACCTTCGTACTTCTGATCCTTATAATTATACTTTGCCTTCGCTGCCTGCTTGTAGTCTACCCAGAAGTATGAGTAATTGAGAAGCCGGGTGTCCCACTGCTTGTTGGCATTAAATCTCTCTTCCGGAGGATAGTACATGGTTTCAAGGACCGGAAGCACATTCTCATCTTCCCAGTCGATCTCTTCTTCCCAGTTAAGGACATTGGGCTCAAGGACATTGCCCTCCTCATCCGTTCTGAAGAATTCGTAGCCCTCAATGCCTTCCTCCCCCAGTCTTGTTCTCAGGATGGAGTCACGCACCCAGTAGGTAAACTGACGGTATTTGTTGTTGGTGATCTCTGTCTGGTCCATCCAGAAGGCTTCTACCGTAACTGTCTTGGAGAGGCTGTTCATGGCACGCAGAGGATCCTGATCACTTGGGCCCATAAGGTATGAACCTGCAGGTATAAACGCCATCTCAAACGGCTCCGGCTCATAGAATTTCTTCCTTCCCTGGACGCCCGTCAACTCGCCTGAGTCGTAAGAAGAGCAGCTGCCCAAAATAAAGATCAGTGTAAGAGCTAAAAGGGTTACCTTTTTCATGTGTAAATAATTTTTATTTTTAAGCTCACATGGAACCCGCATGCCTGGGTAGATGTTTTCATTATTATTTGTATCGGAAAAACATGTGGGTTTCATATACCATAAATTTAAGAATGCAATAAATTAAATCTCTCCTGTCTCCTATAGGAAACGAATGCTTTTATATTTAGTGACGCTCTTTCCCAGGCCGAGGTCAAAACTGTAGGAAACAACGAATTCGTGAGAGCCGCTGGTTCCTTTTCTGATCTCCGATATCGGGAAGTCATATCCATATCCAATCTTTAGACCGTTATACAATTCTACTCCTGCAAAACCTGTGATTGCGTCACTTATCCTGTAAGAAACGCCACCCCATATCTTTTTATTGTATCTAACCATTGCTGTTGCTAAATATTGTGTTGTAGCGCCGTCATTAACAATAAAAACAGAAGGTATAAGCTCAAGTGAAGGATTGGGAAGCTGGAAATAGTAACCGGCTGTCAGGTAATATTGCCGGCTGACATAAGTAGCTGTCTCTGAATATTTTATTTCTGGCTGGTTCAGGTGTGTCACCGAGAAGCCCGCATAATAGTTGAGGCCCTGGTAATAGACGCCGGCAGAAATGTCGAGGGCAACGAAAGATTCATCATTTTCCGGGATAAGAGGGTCGCCGGAGGGAGGTGTATGTGTTGGCCCCGAGGGGATGAACCATTCGGGGGCGAGTGCTTTATTCAGCATGCCGGCGCTTAATCCGGCGCCAAGTGTTCCGCTTCCTAAAGTGAGGAGGTACGAATAGCAGAGGCTTAAGTCGATGTCATTGCTAAAGCCGTACTGGTCGGATTCGACCAGGAGTCCCGCACCGCTCCTAAGGCCAAAGAGACTGAAGGGAGCGTTGACGTTGAAAATCATGGTGGATGGTGCTCCGGGAAACCCCACCCACTGCTGCCGGGTCATGGCCGTGGCCGTGATCATTCCGGTCATTCCGGCATACCCGGGGTTGTAGGTCTGGGTATTGAACATGTAATGACTCAACACGGGGTCCTGTTGACCAAATACCACGTATGCCGGGATGATTAATGCGAAGATGACTGTCCTGACTTTCTTCATGTTCAAGGAGCGCATGTACGCCCTTAAATATAACGAGTAAAATAAATAAAAAATATGCAGTGCGCCAAATTGAGGTATATTTTAGTGGCCGAACCTGAGCATGCCTCTGGTCCAGCGTCCCGGGACCTGGTCCCGGTTGGCCATAAGATAGTCCTCATAGGAGCAGGCGAGGTAGTGTGGTTCACCTCCGGTGTCACGAATCTCTATCCACCAGCGTTCCGTGATCATGCTCTTGATGAAGATGGCTTCGCCCTCCAGGTCATTGAGTGTCACATGGTAACGGGTGAAGCGGTTATTCATCTGGTCACCCAGGTATGATATCTCATACTGTTTCTGGGAGAAGCCCTCAAGGAAAAACCATATTATCTGTGCTGCAAGATGGGAGGTCTGCGACCGGTTGTCAGACACGGGGTTGACCTCCATGACTGACATTATCTTCAGGTTATCTGAGAGCCCGGCATACCTGGCAAGCAGGCAGATCTCCTCTCCGTAGAAGCCGTTGGCGGAGGGGAGGAAGGTGCCGGGGGCATCAGACTGGCGTACCGAGCCTATATCAAAGACCGCTGCGGTAGCATCACGGAAGAGAGGCTCGGTCTCATGCACTGCGGCGCGTACCTCTCCTATGCGCATCATGTCATAGTGCCTGCGGTTGAACCGGTTCACCACCTGCTGATCAGTGAGATAGGTCTGATGGCCGATGGCAGACAGGTGCGACAGGTAACTGCCGCTGCGGTAGATCAGGTCATTCATCCAGTTAAGTGAGTCTCCCGCTCTCTTCTCTGCGGTGAAGTCGAGCCGCGAATCTACCGATACCAGCGACCAGTCCTGCTTCAGGGAAGAGAGACAACGTTCTATGGCCGGCATCAGCGCGCTGGTGCCTCCGATGATCACCGGAACAATATCCTGCGCCAGCAGCTGGATGAGCACGTCACGCAGTCCGGCCAGCGTGTCTTCAAACGATGTACCGGGCTTGAGGTTCCCCAGGTCGGTTATCTTCATTTTTCCCGGCAGGCGCGAGAACGAGTAGAGGCTCCTGCGGATGGTGTCAGGTGCATGTGCAGCCCCCTTGTTCAATGACGAGCGGTCATCAGGCACCCCAATGATTGCAACAGCATAAGCGCTGAGGTCTTCAATGGGAGCATTGCCGGTGTTGACCGCCACGTTGTGGGAAAAAGCTGCTGATCCTCTCAGCGGCTCCGCCTCAGGCTTGTCAAGACATACAGGATCAAAATACTGGTTCAGGTCGATCATATTATATAAGGTCACTTCTTCTTTCCGCCCCTGGCGCTTTTCGTTTTGCTCCCCTTTTCAATTATAGCCAGGCAATCTTCCCTTGTCAGCTTCTGAGGATCGTTACCTTTCGGGATACGGTAGTTGGACTTGTCGTGCACGATGTAGGGGCCGTACCTTCCGTTCAGCACCCTGATGTCACCAAACTCGTTGATTACCTTCTGTTTGTCTCCCTCTCGCTTTTCCCTGATCAGTTCAGCTGCCCTCTCTTCTGTGATTGTATAGGGATCATCAATTCCCTTCTTCAGCGAGTAGAACTTACCGTCGTGTTTCACATATGGCCCGAACTTACCCAGTCCGACGGTCATCTCGCTCTCCTCAAAGGTACCGACGACCCTTGGCAGTGCAAAGAGAGCCATGGCTTCATCAAGCGTTATTGTCTCAAGAAGCTGGTCGCGCCTGAGGTTTGCAAAACGGGGTTTTGTCTCCGCAGAGGCTTCACCCAGCTGCACCACAGGGCCGAACCGGCTCATCTTAACCACCACCGGCAGTCCCGTCACCGGATCATTGCCGAGCTGACGGGTCCCGGTCATTCGTGCCTTGTTGGAGAGGGATTCGTCTACCGTCTTATGAAACGGGCGGTAGAAACCTGATATCATCCTGTCCCACTCAAGCTCTCCGGAGGCTATCTCATCGAACTCCTTCTCCACCCCGGCGGTGAAGTTGTAGTCGAGGATGTCAGGGAAGTTAGCGATGAGGAAATCGTTGACGATCATTCCTATGTCCCTGGGGAAGAGTTTAGACTTCTCCTTTCCGGCTATCTCAGTCTTTTCAGTCCTGGTTATCTTACCCCTGGAGAGGGTAAGCTGCGCAACTATCCGCTTCTCACCGGGCCTGTCTTCCCGCGCAACATATCCGCGCGACTGGATGGTTGATATCGTTGGTGCGTATGTTGAGGGCCTGCCTATGCCCAGCTCCTCGAGCTTCTTCACCAGGCTCGCCTCGGTGTAGCGCGGAGGGGGCGAGGTGAAACGCTGCAGGGCGGTAATGATTCCGGCAGTGAGCGGCATGCCTTTGTCAACACGCGGGAGAATTGATTTTTCATCGTCACCTGCGTTGCTGTCATATGATTCGGTATAGACCTTCAGGAACCCGTCGAAGAGGATCACCTCACCCGTTGCCGTAAAGTTAAAGGGTGAGGCTGACATGCCGATGGTGATAGTTGTCTTCTCCATTTTGGCATCTGCCATCTGCGAGGCGATAGCCCTTCGCCAGATGAGCTCATAGAGCTTTTTCTCGTTTATGCTCCCCGTGGTATCTTTCCGGTCAAAATAGGTGGGCCTGATAGCTTCATGAGCCTCCTGTGCACCCTTGGAACTGGTCTTGAACTGCCGCGTACGTGAATACTGGGCGCCAAAATCCGAGGTGATCACCTCACGGGCGGTGTTGAGCGCCAGCGATGAGAGGTTTGTTGAGTCAGTCCTCATGTATGTGATCTTTCCTGCCTCGTACAGCTTCTGCGCCACTGACATTGTCTGCGCCACAGAGAAGCCGAGCTTGCGGTAGGCTTCCTGCTGCAGGGTGGAGGTGGTGAAGGGCGGGGCCGGGGAGCGTGTACCGGGTTTTACCACTACGTTCTCAACGGTGAACGATGACCTGTCACAGATCTCGAGGAAATTTTTAGCTTCAGCCTCCGTGCTGAATTTTTTAGGACACTCAGCCTTAAGCAGGACCTCTGAACCCTCCTTGTTCTGACCGCTGAATGAACCGGTGACCCTGAATGCCGAGTCAGAGACAAAGCTGATAATCTCACGCTCGCGGTCTACGAGCAGGCGTACTGCCACCGACTGCACCCTTCCTGCCGAGAGGGAGGGCTGCACCTTTTTCCATAGCACGGGAGAGATCTCGAAGCCTACCAGCCTGTCGAGTATGCGGCGTGCCTGCTGTGCGTTGACCAGATTCATGTCTACCTGGCGGGGCGATTCCACCGCATTGTTTATAGCCTCCTTCGTTATCTCGTGAAACACGATGCGCCGTGTGGAAGAGGGATCAAGACCCAGTACGGAGATAAGATGCCATGCAATGGCCTCCCCCTCACGGTCCTCATCGGAGGCTATCCATACGGTTTTAGCCTGTGAAGCCAGCTTACGAAGCTCGCTCACCACCTTCTTCTTCTCTTCAGGCACCTCATAAACAGGATTGAAGCCTTTGTCAACTTCGACCCCGAGACCCTTCTTTTCAAGATCACGTATATGCCCGAAGCTCGAGACAACGGTGAAATCCTTTCCGAGGAATTTTTCTATCGTTTTTGCTTTTGCAGGAGATTCAACTATAACGAGATTTTCTGTCATCAGACTTTTTTTAAAAACAGGGCAAAGTAAACGATTAACGGCACTAACTTCAAAATTATTGGAAAAGATTCTGTATAAATCATTAAATTAGCGCCCATATTATGAGGGTATCATGAGGGATAAAAAATTCCGGAAAAACATTATCTGGTTCTGGGTGATAATATCTCTGCCGGCGGTTTTTCTGCTGACACTGTTCATCCTTATTTCGGCTAACAAACTGGGGCCCATCCCCTCTTTCGAGGAGCTGGAGAACCCCGCCAGCAATCTTGCCGCCGAAGTCTATTCTGAAGATAATGTCCTGCTGGGCAAATTTTACATTCAGAACCGTACATGGACTGATTATGAAGATATTTCCCCCTACGTGGTGGATGCCCTGATAGCCACTGAGGATATCAGGTTCTACAGGCACTCGGGCATTGACTTCAGGGGATTGGCGAGGGTTCTGGTCAAGACAATATTATTAGGTCAGAACACCGGCGGCGGAAGCACCATCACGCAACAGCTGGCGAAGAACCTGTTCCTTCCCAGGGATCTCTCGAATGACCCGGCCATAGTGCGGGGAGCTAAGCTTACGGTGGCCAAGTTCAAGGAGTGGCAGACGGCGGTGAAGCTTGAAAAGAGCTATACGAAGGAAGAGATCATCACAATGTATCTGAATGTCTTCGACTTTATATATAATGCCGTTGGCATCAACTCTGCCGCCCGTATTTATTTCAACACCACCCCCGACTCCCTGAACATTGAGCAGTCGGCGATGCTGGTCGGCATGCTCAAGAACTCCGTGGCATACAATCCGCTGCGGAATGAGGAGAGTGCTCTCAGGAGGCGCAATGTGGTGATCTCCCAGATGGAGCGGTACGGATACCTGCAGCGCGATGTGGCAGACTCCGTGAAGATGCTGCCTCTGACGCTTGACCTGCGTGAGGACAGTCACATCACCGGTCTGGCGACCTATTTCCGGGAATATATCCGCTCTACGATGAACAGCAGGGAGCCGGAGCGGAGCAACTTCTGGTCAGACGACCTTTATAATGAGGCTCTCTGGCGCTGGGAAAATGACCCCTTGTACGGATGGTGCAGAAAGAACACCAAGCCTGACGGATCAGACTATAACCTGTACCGCGACGGCCTGAGGATATATACAACACTCAACTCAAAGATGCAGGCCTATGCCGAGGAGGCGATCGTTCAGCACCTCTCTGCGAATCTTCAGCCGGTGTTCAACAAAAAGGCAAAGACCTACAGGAACCCTCCATATTCGAATGACCTCAATGCTGCCGAGATAAAGCAGATAATGGACAGATCGGTAAGACAGAGCGACAGGTATCAGAGCATGAGACGTGCCGGGATACCTGAAGATTCAATCACCCTGGCCTTCAACACTCCCATCCCGATGAAGCTCTTTTCATGGGAGGGGGAGAGGGATACACTGATGACTCCGCTCGATTCAATCAGGTATTACAAGTTCTTTGTCAGGTCGTCATTCATGGCGATGGATCCGCACACCGGCCATGTAAAGGCTTATGTGGGCGGACCCGACTTCAGGTATTTCAAGTACGATGCCGTAACGCAGCAGAAGAAGCAGGTAGGCTCAACCATAAAGCCTTTCCTTTACACACTGGCTATGCAGGACGGATATTCGCCCTGCTTCGAGGTTGAGAACATTCCACGTTCGTTTGACCTTCCCGGTGATACTGTACCATGGATCCCGAGGAGCTCGGGCCCGGAGGAGTATCACGGCAAGATGGTGACACTCAAATGGGGGCTTGCGCAGTCAGAAAACTACATCTCGGCCTGGCTGATGAAGCAGTTTTCGCCCCAGACTGTTGTTGACCTGATGCACCGGATGGGCATAAGGAGTTTTATTGATCCGGTATTCTCAATTTTCCTGGGCACCTCCGACCTCTCTCTTGAGGAGATGGTGGCAGCCTACGGCACCTTTACCAACAAGGGTGTTCATACCCGTCCGCTCTATGTGACACGCATTGAAGACCGCAACGGCAATGTGATCTCCACCTTCACCCCCTTCATTGACGAGGTGATCAGCGAGGATGATGCCTATCTCATGACAGCTCTTCTGCAGGGGGTCGTTAACACAGGCACAGGACTGAGACTCAGGGGTACATACAAGCTCACCAACCAGATGGGAGGCAAGACGGGCACCACGCAGAACCACTCCAACGGGTGGTATATGGGCGTCATGCCTGACCTGGTGGCAGGGGTATGGACAGGATGGGAGGATCAGGCCATTCATTTTGAGGATCTCTCGCTGGGGCAGGGTTCCAATATGGCGCTTCCGGTCTTTGGACTCTTCCTTCAGAAACTCTTTGCCGACAGCGATTTTGCCCCTCTGGCAGGGTCGCAGTTCGAGGCTCCGGCCAACTTCAATGTGGAGCTTGACTGTGACAATGTGAAGAGGCAGCAGCAGGTCAGCCCCTACAGGCAGCGGGAGTACTAGAAAGGCCCCGACACTCCCGACTTCATCGGGACAAGTTCGTGTGCGGGGTTTCGTCCCTACTGAAGTCGGGACTCAATCTGAAGGTTTAGCAGATGACGGTTTTGTCAGGAAAACAGCAGCTTCACCAGTCCTTCCACTTTGTATACCTTTGATATCTTTATTCCGGGCTGTTCCCTGATGCTTCTGTGATATCCCGACACCACTATCTGTTCAAATCCCATCCTGGAGGCTTCCATGATGCGCTGTTCCAGTCTTGCAACAGGCCTTATCTCGCCTGACAGTCCCACCTCACCGGCGAAGGTTGTATGCTGGTCTACGGGCGCATCGAGGTTTGACGAGAGCACCGCGCTCACCACCGCCAGGTCAATGGCAGGGTCACTGACTTTCAGTCCTCCGGCAATATTGAGAAAGACATCCTTTACTCCAAGACGGAATCCGGCTCTCTTTTCAAGCACAGCCAGGAGCATGTTCAGCCGGCGGGTGTCAAACCCCGTGGAACTTCTCTGGGGGGTGCCGTAGACGGCGCTGCTCACCAGCGCCTGTGTCTCTATCATGAAGGGACGGAGTCCGTCTACCGTGGCCGCTATGCTTACCCCGCTGGCCGGGTCGCGGTCGCGGCGGATGAATAGCTCCGACGGGTCTGTCACCTCGCGCAGGCCGTTGGAGGCCATCTCGAAGATACCTATCTCCGCCGTTGACCCGAAGCGGTTCTTGACAGGCCTGAGGATACGGAACACGTAGTTGCCGTCGCCCTCGAACTGGAGGACAACATCAACAATATGTTCAAGCACCTTTGGGCCGGCCAGCGAACCGTCTTTTGTGATATGACCGATGAGTATCACCGGCACGCCCGACTCCTTGGCATAGCGGAGCATCATTGCGGCGCACTCCCTGACCTGCGATACCGATCCGGCGGAAGATTCAAGCACTGAGGAGCTGAGGGTCTGAATAGAGTCTATTATAAGCAGTTCAGGGTTCATCGCTCCTGCCTGGGCGATGACGCTCTCAAGCTCAGTCTCGTTGTATATGAAACAGCTGTCATTTCTTCCTTCCAGTCTTTTTGCCCGCAGCTTGACCTGTCCCTCGCTCTCTTCACCGGAAACGTAAAGCACTTTTCTGCCGGAGCTGGCAAGGGCTATCTGCAGGGCGAGGGTCGATTTGCCAATACCGGGCTCGCCACCCATCAGTATCAGTGACCCTTTTACCATTCCTCCTCCCAGGATACGGTCTGCCTCACCTATCCCGGTCGAAATGCGGTCATTCTCATTCACCTCGATCCCCGAGAGAAGCTCGGGCTTCCTCCGTGGGGCATCTTTAACCATGCCGGGGGACGGATGAAAGAGTGATCAGCTCCTCACGGTAGGTGTTCCACTCCTTGCATGCAGGACAGTGGCCTATCCATTTGGATGATTCGGCGCCGCAGTTCTGGCACACATATACAGTCTTGTTTTTTGCCATAAGGAAAGGGATTATGCAACAGGTAAATTTACTAAATGTACCGTATCAGGCCTCTTTTTCTTTCACTGCTGACGACAGAACCTTCCCGCCCTTTCTTCCGAAGAGGGCAAAGAGCGAGATGAGGCCGAAGAGGGCTATAAGCAGGAACTGCGACTCATGAGAGAGGGTTGCATATGCAAGTCCCTCTTCAAGAGGAATAGCGTAGGCAACCAGCAGGCCGCGCGATATTATCCAGTGGTACGCACCCAGTCCCCCCTGTACCGGTGCTGCCATTCCGAAGCTTCCGATCACGAGGATGAACATGGCGGCGCCCAGGCCCAGCCCCGAGGTTGAAGAGAGGCAGAGAAGGGGAAAGTATGTCATGAAAAAGTATGCAATCCAGAGTGCGACGGTAAGCAGGATGAACTCCCACCTCCTCTTAAGCCTGGCAATGGATTTCAGTCCGTCAATAATGCCGTCTGTAAAGGAGTAGATCCTGCTGAAAAAGGGCCTGACGGACAGTTTGGGCCTGAGCCTGAAATAGAGCACAATGGCAATGATGCCCAGGACAACAAGAACGATGGATATGACAATCAATGAATCCATGGATGATGAGAGCCTCTTGCCGGCCGGAGTAAAGACATTCTCGGAGAGGAAGCTTCCGGCCATGGTGCTGCCGGCGAGGAGTGTAATCCCGAGCAGCACCAGGACAGTCAAAATGTCTATTGTGCGCTCGACGAGCATTGTTCCGACAAGCCTGTCAAAAGGTATCTTCTCCTTTGTGCTCAGGGAGGCACACTTGGTCACCTCTCCCAGCCTCGGGAAGATGATGTTGGCGAAATAGCCGGCAACAACCGAATGATAAGCGTTTACCAGTCGTGCCTTATATCCAAGCGGTTCAATGAGGAGTATCCAGCGTCGTGCCCTGATCCAGAAACTCAGGATTGAGACTATGACGGCAGGCAGCAGCCACCAGTAATCGGCCTTGCGAAGCACGGCCCACAGATCTTTGAAGTCAATGTCCCTGAAGGAGAGCCATAGCAGAAGCACGGCCAGGGCAAGGAACACTATGGCCTGCAATGTTTGCTTCAGACCCTTCTTCAATTTCAGACAAGTTTGTTGGTTGCCGTATCGGGTATTATAATATGCGGCCTGAAGGTTCCGGCTTCGGCGGAGTCGACCATGGCATATGACATGATGATTATCACATCTCCGATGGCTGCCCTTCTTGCTGCCGGTCCGTTAAGACAGATCTCTCCCGATCCTCTCCGGCCTTTAATGACATATGTCTCCAGCCTGTCTCCGTTGTTCCTGTTAAGCACATGAACCTTCTCATACTCAATAAGGTTGGCTGCGTCCATGAGGTCCTCGTCGATGGTGACGCTACCCACGTAATTCAGGTCTGCACCGGTGACGGTGACATTATGTATTTTCGATTTAAGTACTTCTATCATCATTTTTCTGCAGGAATGAATCCAATTTGATGCTGCAAAGATAAGTATCCTTTTATTCAGCGCAACCTGATCTCTATATTGTCAATCAGCCTGACATCTCCGGCGAAGAGAGCAATGCAGCCGTAGTATGTTTTTTCAGGTGACATCTCTATGGCAGCCCGCACGGGGACAAGCGTTTCATCCTCAACTATTTCAAAGTATTCAAGCCTGAAGTCGGGGATCATGTTTATCCTGTCGGCAACGAACTCCTTTATCTCAGCCGTTTCATAGTCTGTGGCCATGGCGGCTGCAGCGACAAGGGTTCTGAATATCTCTCCGGCCCGTTCACGGTGCTCAGGCAGCAAGCGCCGGTTGCGGCTGCTCATCGCCAGTCCGTCCTGCTCCCTTACTATGGGACAGGCGATGATCTCTATCCTGGGATATTCACGGCGTGCCAGTTCCTTTATTATCGTGAGCTGCTGGAAGTCTTTCTGCCCGAAGAAGGCGGAAGCGGGCCTGATAATGTCAAAGAGCCTGGAGACCACCTGTGCCACGCCGTTGAAGTGTCCCGGCCTGTGTACTCCCTCCATCACCCGCTCGATATCGCCGAAATCGAACTCCCGCGTGTCAGGCTCAGGATAGATCTCCTCAACTGAAGGGGCAAAGACAAAATCGTTTTCCCTGAGCAGCCCGGAGAGCATCTGCAGGTCAGCCTCCAGGGTCCGGGGATACTTCAGGAGGTCATTCGGGTCGTTGAACTGAGAAGGGTTGACGAAGATGCTCACGGCAACCATGCGGCAGCTCTTTATCGCTTCCGCCACCAGTGACATATGGCCCTCATGCAGTGCTCCCATGGTAGGCACAAAGCCCGGGAGCCTGAGCACGCATATCCTGTAATGCTCCCTAACCTCTTTGGCAGTTGTAAATACCTTCATCGCTCTGACCTTTATTGGCATGCCGGATCAGAAACCGGAGTTACAGCCGGTCCGGCAATACAAAATAACACCATTTTGTGAGTAACCCGTCGTGATTTGGCTTGGAAATTAATTGTATTTTTTTTATTATCTTTGCACTTTGATTTAATTAAGGTACATCGGGAGGTTTTAATGGAAAGCAGGAGGGTATTGTTTGTTTCACAGGAGATCATGCCTTATCTTGGTGAGACAAAGCTTTCAAAGATCAGCCGTGATCTGCCGCAGGGCATACAGGAAAGGGGGAAGGAGATCCGGACATTCATGCCCCGATACGGTTCAATCAATGAGAGAAGGAATCAGCTTCACGAAGTCATACGTCTTTCAGGGATGAACCTGATCATTGATGATACCGATCATCCGCTCATCATCAAGGTGGCTTCCATCCAGTCAGCCCGCATGCAGGTTTACTTCATCGACAATGATGATTACTTTCAGCGCAAGCATACTGTTGCTGATGCTGCAGGCAATGAATACGAGGATAATGACGAGAGGGCCATCTTTTTTGCCCGGGGCGTAATTGAAACAGTGAGGAAACTAAGATGGAGCCCTGACATAGTGCACTGTCACGGCTGGCTCACCGCCCTTGTTCCGCTTTACCTCCGGAAACTCTATTCCGATGATCCGGTGTTCAGTAAATTGAAAACGGTTTATTCTGTCTATAATAATGGTTTTAAAAAGCCGTTGAGTTCTTCAATGTCCGGTAAACTTGAGGCTGACGGGATTGACAGCGGTGCTCTGAAGGCAATAAAGAGCAGCGCTGATTTCATGAGCCTGACCAAACTGGCAGCCGAGAACTCTGACGGCATTATCCTCGGCTGTGAAAAAATAGACGAACAGGTTAAGAAACAGGTCTCCGGCATGGGTAAGCCTCTTCTGGAGTTCCTGGGTGAGGATAATTATATTGATGCTTACAATGACTTTTATGACAAGCTGCTACTTGAACAAAAGAAATAAGAACCATAACGGTCAACGGACCGGATTACTTAAATCCATATTTTTCACCTTCACCCTGCTCACTGTGATGCTGGCGTCGTGCGATCAGGATCCGGTGAATATCGGGGTTGACCTGCTGCCCGAAGAGGATTTCATCATTGTATACTCAACTGATACCGTGGGCATCAGGGCCTACACCATGTACAATGAGAATTCCCTGTCGTCTGACAGTACCAGGATGATCGCCGGCGGCATTTATGACTCCTATTTCGGTGATACCCACTCTGATTTCGTGACGCAGCTCAGGCTCATTGACTCCCTGCGAAAATCGGCCATCAACATAGATTCAGTGTTCCTGAGATTCATACCCTCGGCAGTCTCCGGCGACACTGCAACCGTACACTATATAAGGCTTTACGAGACCGGAACAGAGCTGACCGACGCTGATGTGTACTATACGGGACAGGACCCTGATACAATCAAGTTCCTGGGAGAGTATCCCATGCCTGTCCTGAAAAAGGATTCAGCCTACTCCGTAAGACTTGACAACTCGGTGGCTGAATACCTCTTAAGGGATACCTCCATGTTCACGCCCGCATCACAATTCTACAAGGAGTATTTCAAGGGACTCTATTTCGGCGTGAGGAGTGAGACCAATCCTGTGCTGATCACCATGACAGCGTCAGACAATCCGCTGGCGATAACCGTATACTATCATGCGAACGATACGATAGTCCGCTATTATTCCTTCGTGGCAACAGAACGGGCTGTGAACTACAACCGCTTCACCCATGACCGCACCACGGCAGATCCCGCAAAGCAGATAACCCATGTCAATGATCTCTTCCCTGATACAGCAGCCTACCTGCAGACCTATTACGGTCTCTATGTGAGGCTTGACCTGCCATCGCTGGAAGCATTCAGGGGCATTGAAAGACTGGCGGTCAACAAGGCAAGGATTTACGCGCCGGTACTGATTGACACTGAGGACTATCTTGAAAAAAACATGCCTCGCCAGATCCTGGTGAGATACCGCGACAGTGAGGGTAATGAACTGCCAATACCAGACCTGGTTCACAGTTTAAGTTACATGGACGGCTCATACTATACTGACAAGGACAGCTATATTTTCAACATCACCTCATTTGTCCAGCAATACCTTGAAGGAGACATAGACAATCCGTCCGTTGAACTCTTCTTCCCGTTGACAGCCCAGCAGAATGTCATTTTCAAGGCTAACGGGAACAACCCCGCCTTCAGGTTTGAGTTTGCATACACAATATATTGATTAACTATCAGTTAATAGTTCATTATGTGTGGTATTGTAGGATATATCGGTTCCCGACCTGCCCGAGATATAGTCATTAACGGACTGAAGAGGCTGGAATACAGAGGCTATGACTCTGCAGGCATTGCAATAAGCAACGGTGAGAGGACCGAAATCTTCAAGTGCGCCGGCAGGGTCCGCGATCTTGAGGAGATGGTTGCCAGCAAGGACTTCGACGGATCAATAGCGATGGGCCATACACGGTGGGCGACTCACGGGGAACCAAATGAGATAAACGCCCACCCCCAGGTCTCATCCCGGGGTCATTTCATTGTTGTCCATAACGGCATTATTGAGAACTATTCAAGGATAAAGAAGCATCTTGAGAGTCGCGACGTGAAATTCACGAGCCAGACTGACACCGAGGTGCTGGCCAATCTCATGGAACACCTCTATCTTGAGGGTGACCTGTCAGCCGAGCAGGCTATTATCATGGCGCTGAACAAGGTGGAAGGGACCTACGGCATTGCAGTCTATTGCCGCGACGAACCGGGCAAGCTCTTTGCTGCCAGGCTGGGTTCGCCGCTGGTGATCGGCGTGGGCGACGGAGAGAACTTCATCGCGTCCGATGCAACCCCCATCGTCGAGCATACACAGCGTGTCATTTACCTTAATGACGACGACCTCGCGGTAATAAAGAAGGATGAGATGGTGCTCAAGGCCATCAGGAACAAGAGTGTTGAGCCTGAGATCAAGGATGTTGACCTGAAGATCGGTGAGATAGACAAGGAGGGTTATCCTCATTTTATGCTTAAGGAGATCTTTGAACAGCCACGTGCCATTCATGATACCTTCAGGGGCAGGGTGCTGCCCAATCAGTCGGGACTGATGCTGGGAGGACTGCACAACGTGTTTGATACCATGGCTTCAGCCGACAGGATACTCATTGTGGCGTGCGGCACATCATGGCATGCAGGACTGGTGGGTGAGTACATCATTGAAGAGTACTGCCGCATACCGGTTGAAGTTGAATATGCCTCCGAGTTCAGATACCGCAACCCGGTGATCAAGAAGGGCGACATTGTCCTTGCCATAAGCCAGAGCGGCGAGACCGCCGATACGCTGGCGGCGATACGCCTGGCAAAGGAACGCGGTGCGATGGTGCTGGGCATATGCAATGTTGTGGGATCATCCATATCACGTGAGACCAATGCCGGCGTCTTTACCCATGCCGGTCCGGAGATAGGCGTTGCCTCAACCAAGGCATTCACCACCCAGGTGGTGACCCTGGCGATGATCTCATTCGAGATCGGTTATCGCAAGGGATTGCTTGACGAAGCCCGGTACCGTGAACTCATAACAGAACTTATAAGCCTTCCGGGTAAGATCGAAACGGCACTGAAAATGAATGACCAGGCTCTTGCCCTGGCTAAGATATACAAGGACTCAACCAACGCGCTCTATCTCGGCAGGGGACTGCTCTACCCGGTGGCGATGGAGGGAGCCCTTAAACTCAAGGAGATATCATATATCCATGCCGAGGGCTATCCGGCTGCGGAAATGAAGCACGGCCCCATTGCCCTGATAGATGAGCATATGCCCGTAGTGGTTGTGGCTACCAAGGAAAACTCCTATGACAAGATAGTGAGCAACATACAGGAGGTTAAAGCACGCAAGGGGAAGGTAATAGCAATTGTAACCGAGGGCGACCAGGTAATCAGCCAGATGGCCGATTATGTGATGGAGGTGCCGGATACGATTTCGGTCTTTGCCCCCGTACTGGCTGTGATACCGTTGCAGCTGCTCTCTTATCATATTGCCGTACTGCGCGGATGCGACGTGGATCAGCCGCGCAACCTGGCAAAATCAGTCACTGTGGAATAATAAGAACCTGAGAAATATGGCTGACGGTTACAGAAGTCTGAGTATTGGAGAGATCCGCGGCCTTGAGGCTGCAGGTTGCCGGAGCAACTCATGGGAAAGTGTCTTCGTCAAGGACCCTTTCAACGCCGAGAGGATCCAGAATGTCACATTTTCAGGGATTGTCAGGCTGGGCCACTTCAACGGGGTGGCGCGAGAGAGATGCGGTCTGCCGCTGCTTCACGGGATAAAGAATGCGCACATCCATAATTGCACCATAGCTGACAATGTCACAATAACTGACATAACGGGCTTCATCGCAAATTATGACATCGGCGAAGGCGTCGTGATAAGGAACTGCGGCCACATCTCAACAGAAGGACGCACCTCGTTCGGCAACGGCACCCGCGTTGCTGTCCTCAATGAGACCGGTGGCAGGGAGGTGCCCATATGGGACCGCCTGACATCGCACATGGCCTATATCATCACCCTCTACAGGCACAGGCCTGCAGCCATTGAGGTGATAGAGAAAATGATTGCCGACTATACCGAAAGCGTGAAGTCGGACCGCGGAGAGATAGGTTCGGGTTCATATATCGCAGGATGCGGTACCATTAAAAACGTGAAGATAGGCTACGGTGCGGTGATCGAAGATGTTTCAAGGCTGGCCGAAGGATCGGTGAACAGCTCGTTCAAGGACCCTGTCTTTATCGGCAATGACGTGATCATGGATCACTTCATCATCTGCTCGGGCTCAAAGGTGAATGACGCTGCAGTGATAGACAAGTGCTTCATCGGACAGGGATGCACACTGTCAAAGCAGTATTCAGCTGAAAACTCGCTCTTCTTCTCCAACTGCGGAGGGTATCACGGTGAGGCATGCTCAATATTCGCCGGCCCGTACACGGTCACCCATCATAAATCGACACTGCTGATTGCCGGTATCTTCTCTTTCATGAACGCCGGCAGCGGATCGAACCAGAGCAACCACATGTACAAGCTGGGCCCGATTCACCAGGGTATCATGGAGCGGGGGTCAAAGACAACCTCTGACTCTTACGTGCTGTGGCCTTCACGAATCGGTCCGTTTACGCTGGTGGTCGGAAGGCACTACCATAATGTCGATACCACACAGTTCCCCTTCTCGTACCTTACCGAGGTGAATTACGAATCACAACTGATACCGGGGATAAACCTGCGCAGTGTGGGAACAATCCGTGACGCCCAGAAGTGGCCAAAGCGTGACATGCGCAAGGACCCCAAGAAGCTTGACCAGATAAACTATAACCTTCTGAGCCCCTTCACTGTCGGCAAAATGATGAACGGCAGGGCACTCCTGCAAAAACTGCTGAAGGAGAACCCTGACCAGCCTTTCATCTCCTTTGACAGGATGAGGATGAAGAGCTCTGCAGCAGAGCGGGGCATAAGCCTCTACCAGATGGGTATAGACAAATTCATCGGCAACTCCGTAATCAAAAGGCTTGAGGGGATGGAGTTCAAATCAGATGCCGACATCCGAAAGAGGCTCAAGCCGGACCACGACAAGGGTACGGGTGACTGGATTGACATGGCGGGACTTATTGCACCGCTGAGATCGATTGAGGAATTGCTGGCCTCGATTGAAAACCATGAGATGAAAAACGCTGACGCCATCAACCGGAGTTTCGAACATATCCACAAGCATTATTATGACATGGAGTGGGCATGGATCTACGAGAGACTGCCCCGGGAGACAGGCAAGCCAAACGAGAAGCTGACGGCATCGGATATCATTGACATTGTCGAAAAGTGGAAGAAGAGTGTGGTTGATCTCGACAGGATGCTCTATGAAGACGCCCGCAAGGAGTTTGCCCTCTCGTCAATGACCGGCTTCGGCATTGACGGTGATGATGAGGTCAAGAAACGCGATTTCGAGCAGGTGAGGGGCGACTTTGAAAAGAACAGCGTTGTCCTCGCCATTCTTGATCACATTAAGGTCAAGTCGGAGCTGGGTGATGAGCTGATCGCGCGCCTGAAGCCGAACAGATCCAAATAGGCAATACAGAAATTTTCGATTTAAGATTTGCGATTTTCGATTTAATCATAATTCGCAATTCGCAAATCGGCAATCGCAAATTCTACCTGTTTCCGTACATTTCGTCGTAATACTTCGCATAGGCTCCCGAAATAATTGTCTCGAGCCATTTCTCGTTCGCCAGGTACCAGTCTACGGTCATGCCCAGCCCCTGTTCGAAGGTGACGGACGGCCTCCATCCGAGCTCCCTCTGCAATTTGCTGCTGTCAATGGCATACCTCAGGTCATGGCCGGCACGGTCAGTGACATAGGTTATGAGTTTTTCAGAGCTTCCTTCGGCCCTTCCAAGCTTCCTGTCCATGATGGCACACAGCAGTCGTACAAGGTCAATGTTCATCCACTCGTTGTCACCCCCGACATTATATGTTTCGCCCGGCTTCCCCTCATGGAAAATAAGGTCAATTGCCGAGGCGTGATCCTCCACATAGAGCCAGTCCCTGATATTCTCGCCCTTTCCGTATACCGGGATGGGTTTCATAGTCTTGATATTATTGATGGTCAGGGGGATGAGCTTTTCGGGGAACTGGTTCGGCCCGTAGTTGTTGGAACAGTTGGAGATGACAAACGGCAGACCGTAGGTGTTGCCGAAGGCTCTCACCATATGGTCGGAGCTGGCCTTGGAGGCTGAATAGGGACTCCGGGGGTCGTATGCTGTCTGTTCGGTGAAGAGGCCTCCGTGCTCAAGCGAGCCATACACCTCGTCTGTTGATATATGATAGAAGAGTTTCCTCAATCCCGCGCCGGTTTCGATATCCCGGAAAGAGGTAAGCAGGTTGACTGTACCGATGATATTGGTATATATGAACTCGTCAGGCGAACTGATTGACCTGTCTACATGAGACTCTGCAGCCAGGTGAATGACCCCGTCAAACCTGAACTCTTCGAAGAGGGCCTTTACCGCCTGTTTGTCAACTATGTCAACCCTGCGGAAGTGGTAATTGGGCTCCTTTTCGATGTCGGTAAGGTTTCCCAGGTTGCCGGCATAGGTCAGCTTGTCAGCGTTGACAATGGTGTAGTCAGGGTATTTTCTGACAAGCCTTCTCAGTACGTGTGATCCTATAAATCCGGCTCCTCCTGTGACAAGTATTATTCTCTTCATGATTGCTGGTTTTTGATTTTGTTTTCCCATCGCCAGGCTGTAGCCATTGCTTCGTCAAGCGTTATTTCCGTTTTCCAGTTAAGCTCCCTGTTGGCGAGGGATGGGTCGGCCCATATCTTTTCGATGTCTCCCGCCCTCCGGTCCGTTACGGTATATTTGAGGCTGACTCCCGTGGCCCTCTCGAAAGCCGCAATGGCTTCCAGGACGGAGACGCCCGTACCCGTGCCGAGGTTAAAGACCTCATATCCCGCTTTGTTCTCGCCATCAAGCAGCCTTTGCAGCGCCACCACATGTGCTTTGGCGAGGTCAACCACATGGAGGTAATCGCGTATGCATGACCCGTCAGGAGTATCGTAGTCGTTGCCGAAGACCTTCAGTTCATCACGGAGACCTATTGCTGTCTGGGTAATGAAGGGTACCAGGTTCTCCGGCACACCGCGCGGCAGCTCGCCAATGTGAGCTGTAGGATGGGCTCCGATGGGATTGAAATATCTGAGTGAGACGGCTTTATGCGACGGCCTCGAGGCCATGGTGTCGCGGATTATTATCTCACCGGCCTGTTTGGTGTAACCGTAGGGTGAGGCAGCCTCCTTCACGGGCGAGGCCTCTGTCACGGGCAGGCTGTCAGGCTGACCGTAAACGGTGCATGATGATGAGAAGACCATCACAGGCGTGTTATGGCGCTCCATCATATCAAGCAGGTTAATGAGCGAGGTGAGGTTGTTCCTGTAATAGTCAAGGGGCTTTCTTACCGACTCGCCAACCGCCTTGTAGGCGGCAAAGTGGATGATGGCATCAACCCTGCCCTCGGCGGCGAAGACCTCATCGAGCCTGGCTGCGTCACAGATATCGTAACCGTAAAATTTCGGGGTTACGCCCGTAATGGCATGGATTCCGTCAAGCACGGTGATATCCGAGTTGTACAGGTTGTCAATGATCACCACATCAAATCCGGCAGCAATCAGCTCCACGGCTGTATGTGAGCCGATATAACCTGTTCCCCCTGTGACAATGATTTCATTTCAATGGTATGATGGAACCTCCATGTAGTTAATTATTAAACTATTGTGTTTATGTATGCAAATACATGGAGGTTCCTCATTACAGACTCCAGTATGTCAGCCACTTCATCTTGTTCCGGTAAAGACCCTTCAGGTCGACGAGGATTCCTCTCTCATTGAGGAGGTCAAGGAAGTACTTTTCATCAAGACCGGCATATTCCTTATGGGAAACCGCCACGATGATTGCATCATACTTTCCTTCCGGTTTCTCTTTCAGGTCTATGCCGTACTCATGCTTCACCTCTTCCGGCGAGGCTCCCGGGTCGATCACATCGACCATTACACCGAAGTCGCGCAGTTCATTCACCACGTCTATCACCTTCGAGTTCCGAATGTCAGTGACATCCTCCTTGAAGGTCATCCCCATAACGAGCACCCTGGCCTTGTCAGGGCTCTTGTGGGCGGCGATCAGCTTCTTGACCGTCTCCTTGCCTGCATAGGCGCCCATGCTGTCATTGGTGAACCTGCCTGAGTCGATCATCTGCGGATGGTAACCCATCGATTTGGCCTTGTATGAGAGATAATAGGGGTCGACCCCTATGCAATGCCCGCCCACCAGTCCGGGATAGAACCTGAGGAAGTTCCATTTGGTGCCGGCGGCCTCAAGCACTTCGTAGGTGTTGATACCCATCCTGTTGAAGATGATTGAGAGCTCATTCATGAAGGCTATGTTTATGTCGCGCTGCGTGTTCTCAATGATCTTGGCAGCCTCGGCAACCTTTATCGATGAGGCCCGGTGCACTCCGGCCTCGATGATGAGCTCGTAGGTTTTTGCAATATTCTCCGCCGATTCGGCGTCACATCCGCTGGTGACCTTAACGATTTTAGTCAGGGTGTGGTTCTTATCTCCGGGATTGATGCGCTCAGGCGAGAAACCGACCTTGAAATCTGCCGGACATTTGAGTCCGGAATATCTCTCGAGCACCGGTACGCAATCATCTTCGGTGCATCCGGGATAGACAGTTGATTCATAGACCACGTAATCTCCCTTTTTCAGGATCCTGCCTACTGTTTCCGAAGCTTTAAGCACCGGGGTGAGGTCAGGGAGATTATGTTTGGTCACAGGGGTGGGGACTGCAATAATATGGAATGATGCCTCCTTAAGATCTTCAGGGTCAGAGGTGAATTTGATATCAGTGCCGTTAAATGCCTCGTGTTCAAGCTCGTTACTCGGATCAATACCTTTTTTCATGAGCTCCACGCGGTCGGGTCTTATGTCAAATCCCACGACTTTTATTTTCCGTGCGAACTCGAGGGCGATGGGCAGTCCGACATAACCCAGGCCGATAAGAGACAGCTTTGCCTCCTTGTTTAAAAGTTTATTGTACATATTATTTTTTAATTAAGGGGTGATATTCTCCTGTTAATACTGAAAGTGCCGAGTTACGTATCTGGTAAACGGTCTCTATGCTCTGGCGCGCATCATCGAGGCCATACCCGTTGCCTTTTAGGATTTCCCGGTATGTGACGGTGTGCAGATCGGTGAATCCCTCTGAAAATTCAAGCTCCTCTCCGTCAACGGTGATATTCCTGTGTGTCCTTTTGCCTTTTTCCCTTACCGGAGCCGGGAGGTCGTTGAAGTCGATGCTGAGGAACCATCTGACACGGGCATTTTCCAGTTCAAGGAAACCTGAGGCCTTGTGTTTTTCGAGCAGGTGCACCCTGTTTGATACCACCGGGCCGAAGATCCATCCCAGCATGTCGAAGAAATGGACGCCTATGTTGGTGGCTATTCCGCCCGACTTGTTGACGTCGCCCTTCCATGATATATCGTACCAGTGTCCGCGGCTGGTTATGTAGGTGAGGTCGATATCATGCTTTTTCCCGGAGGGCATGGCTGCTATCCTGTTGCGCAGTTCCATGATCACGGGGTGGTACCTGAGCTGGAGGATGTTATAGATTCTGTGTCCGGTCTCCTTCTCTATCTCCTGGAGGGCGTCAATGTTCCAGGGGTTGAGCACCACCGGCTTCTCGCAGATGGCATCGGCCTGGTGCCTCAGGGCGAACCTGATATGTGAGTCATGAAGATAGTTTGGAGAGCAGATGCTTACGTAGTCGAGTTGCACTCCCCCTCTCTTCAGTTTGTCGACATGCCTGTCGAACCTCTCGAATTCCACGAAGAAATCGCTCTCGGGGAAGTAGTTGTCTATCTTACCCACGCAGTCGAACTTGTCGAGGCTTGCCAGCAGGCGGTTTCCGGTCTCCTTTATGGCTTTAAGATGCCGCTCGGCGATATAGCCGGCAACACCTATGAGCCCGAAGTTTTTAGGTGTGTTGTCCATCAGAAGATATTATGAAGGCATAAAAGTACTATATTATTTTCGTCACCCTCTCTTCAGCCAGTCTGTACTTCTGGCCGCTTTCCGGGCACAGTGCGGTGCCGTCGCTGCCGAAGCTGAGCTTGTGTCCGTATTCGGAGACCCAGCCTGTCTGCCTGCCGGGGTTGCCCACCACCAGTGCAAAGGGTTTGACATTTTTGGTTATCACTGCACCGGCGCCGATGAGCGAATATTCGCCTATCTCATTGCCGCACACGATGGTGGCGTTGGCGCCTATGGATGCTCCGCGTCTGACCAGGGTAGTTACATACTGGTCACGCCTGATGATGGCGCTGCGAGGGTTGGTGATGTTTGTAAATACCATGGAGGGTCCGAGAAATACATCGTCTTCACATATAACTCCGGTATATATGGAGACATTGTTCTGGACCTTGACATTATTTCCCAGTGTGACACCGGGTGAAACAACCACGTTCTGGCCCAGGTTGCAGCTCTCGCCTATGACGGCTCCCTTCATGACATGGCTGAAGTGCCATATTTTGGTTCCTTTTCCTATTGTGCACCCTTCGTCAATCACTGCAGTCTCGTGTGCAAAAAACTCTTTTTCCATCTTCTTCTTCAGTTGAATTTTGACCTGATGCACCCGGTGATATATGCAAGCTGTTCATCGTCGAGCTCGGTGTGCATCGGCAGTGACAGCACCTCTCCGGTAAGCCGGGTAGTGACAGGGAAGTCGCCGGCACCGTATCCCAGGTGGGCGTATGCTTTCTGCATATGCAGGGGAACCGGGTAGTAGATCATTGAGGGAATCCCTTCGTTCTCAAGGCACTCGCGGAGCCTGTTCCTCTCATTGCCGTCTATCCGGAGGGTATACTGGTGAAAGATATGTGATGAGTTTACTGCCCGCACCGGCACGTTTATTCCCCGCACCTCTGACAGCTCCCTGTCATAATGGGCAGCCGCCTTCTGCCGTGCTTCATTGAAGGCATCGAGATGGCGCAGTTTTACGCGAAGGACAGCGGCCTGGATGGTATCAAGACGCGAGTTGACACCGATGGTGTCATGATAATACCTGACCTTCATTCCGTGGTTTGTGATGCTGCGGATGAGTGCGGCCAGCTCGTCATTGTCCGTGAAGAGAGCTCCGCCGTCGCCGTAACAGCCGAGGTTCTTTGAAGGGAAGAAAGAGGTGCAGCCTATTATGCCCATGGCCCCCGCTTTCCTTACCGTGCCGTCGCTGAACCGGTATTCGGCTCCCGTGGCCTGCGCCGCGTCTTCGATCAGATGGAGGCCGTGACGGCTGGCCAGCTCCATGAGCGGTTCCATGTCGGCACACTGTCCGAAAAGGTGCACCGGCACAATTGCCCTGGTACGGGGTGTTATTGCCTTCTCTACGGCCTCAACGCTGATGTTGAATGTGCCGGGGTCCGGATCTACCAGCACCACCTTCAGTCCGAGGAGCTCGATGACCTCAACAGTGGCAATGAATGTAAAGTTGGTGGTTATCACCTCATCACCGGGTTTAAGGCCGAGGGCCATCATGGCTATCTGCAGTGCGTCGGTGCCGTTGGCGCAGGCAATGACATTGCGCACACCCAGGTACCGCTGCAGCTCTTCCTCGAAGAGACGCACATCAGGACCCTTTATGAAAGCTGTTGAACTGATGACTCCCGCAATCGCACTGTCAATGTCTGCTTTAAGCCTCTCATACTGTGACCGGAGGTCAACCATCTCAATCTTATGCATAGGATATCTGGTCTCTTTATGGCGAAGATAGCAGAATTTATTTTAACCCTTTTTTCACCTCTCAAATCAGGTTTCTTTTTATCTTTGTTCATTATTGCTTATACATGGCGAGGGATATCAGCGGTTACATCAGGGAGATGCTTTTCAGACACGATTGTGTCATTATTCCGGGGTTTGGCGCGTTTATCGGGAACTACTTCCCGGCACGTACCGACCGCAGGGAAGGGCTCTTCCAACCCCCTTCAAGGAAGATCACCTTCAACCGTCATCTGACAGGCAATGACGGACTTCTCATAGGCCATATCTCATCAAGCCTTGGCACCGGATACGGTGAGGCACGCGATATTGTACTGGCATGGGCTGAAGAACTAAGGAGGAAGATCATGGCAGGCACTCCTGTTACAATGGATCACCTCGGTACATTCTCACTCAATTATGAGGGGGCAATTGTTTTTGAGCCTGACACCACGGTCAATTATCTTCTCTCATCATATGGTCTCACTGCCTATCACCGGCAGCCGGTGACCGGCATGGATGTCCGGAAGATGGTGCTTGAAAAGCGCAAGGAGCCTTCAGTGAGCCAGCCGTCGGTCAGAAGCCTGCTGACGAGGGCTGCAGTGATAATCCCCGTTATGGTGGCGCTGGCACTGGTGCCTTTCAATGATCATCTCTTCAAGGGAAACATAGAGGAATCAACCCTTAATCCCCTTGCCAGGGCTGAGCTTGAATTCAACCGTGAGCAGATCGATGCCGGCAAGGCAGTTGACATTACAGGGGAAGTGGTGGATGAAGGAGCCCGGGTCAGTGCACCGGAAGGAACGTTGGCTGAGGGAACCGAAATTGCTACCCCTGAAGGCAGTGATAAAAAGACATTGACTGGCCAGACTGCCGTGGAGGAACCGGTGCAGGCAGCGCCCGCAGTAACTGAGACTCCCGTACGGCAGAGCGTAAGCCGCCCGTCACCGGCAGCATCTTCTGCGGCTGAGAGTGCAACAAGAACGACTGTCACCACTACACCGCAGCCAGCATCTTCCGCGGATGAGAGTGCAGCAAAACCGGCTGTAACCCGCCCGTCAAAGGCAGTTGTGGTTGAGGAATACAGGTACCTGATCATTATCGGCAGCTTCAAGGGTGAGGATAATGCCCTTACCATGGTAGAGAAGCTGCGTAAGCTGGGCTTCGATCCGGAGGTGGCCGGAGGGCCTGACGGCTTCCTTCGCGTCAGCGCGGAATCATTCGGCACGCTTGACGAAGCCAGAGTGGTCCTCGGACGGGTGCAGAAGGATTTCCCGGGGGCGTGGGTGTATAAAAGCAGAGAGTAGAGGAATTTGCGATTTGCGATTTGCGAATTTGGATTGAATCGACAATCGAAAATCTGAAATCGCAAATTTTGGCCTCTACTTTACGGGACTTCCGTTTTTAGTTTTGGTTTCCGGGACCACGAAGACCAGCTTTCCGTTCTCATCCTCAGCCAGCAGGACCATCCCTTTTGATTCGATACCCTTGATGGTCCGCGGAGCCAGGTTGACAATGACGGAGATGCTCTTTCCGGGCAGCTCCTCAGGCTTGAAATGCTCGGCTATTCCCGAAACAATGGTTCGCACATCAATTCCCGTGTCAACCTTTAGCTTTATGAGCTTCGCTGTCTTGGGTACCTTCTCCGCCTCAATAATGGTGGCTGTGCGGATATCCATTTTAGTGAACTCATCGAAGCTGACATCCTCCTTCTGTGGAATCACGGAGGCGGCTGTTGCTGCATTGGCTATCTTGGTGTCGAGGAGCTTCTTAACCTGTCTCTCAATCTCCTCATCTTCGACCTTGCTGAACATCAGTTCACCAGAAGAGACAGTATGCCCGGGAGAGAGGAGGTCAGTCCTGCCGGCAGCATCCCAGTGGAGGTCGGCTATATCCAGCCAGCTCCTGAGCTTATCCATCGAGAAGGGAAGGAAGGGCTCCAGCAGTATGGCCAGGTTGGCTGTTATCTGAAGTGAGATGTACATTATTGTTTTTACACGGTCGGGGTCGGTTTTTACAACCTTCCACGGCTCCGTGTCGGCAAGATACTTGTTGCCGAGGCGTGCCAGGTTCATGGCTTCGGCAAGTGCCTGCCTGAACCTGAAGGCCTCGAGGTTGCCTTCGACGTTCTCCCTGCAAGTCATGATCGAGCCCAGGGTCGCTGTGTCATAATCGGTCATGGTGCCGGGAGAGGGAACCACACCTTTGTAATAATTATTTGTAAGAACCAGGGTACGGTTCACGAAGTTACCGAGTATGGCAACAAGCTCGTTGTTGTTGCGTGCCTGGAACTCCTTCCATGTGAAGTCGTTGTCCTTGGTCTCCGGTGCGCTGGCGCAGAGGGCGTACCGCAGCGAATCCTGCTTACCCGGAAAATCGACGAGATACTCGTGCAGCCACACAGCCCAGTTGCGCGAGGTGGAGATCTTGTCCGACTCGAGGTTGAGGAACTCGTTGGCCGGCACGTTGTCAGGAAGGATATAGCTTCCCTCTGCCTTAAGCATTGCAGGGAAGATGATACAGTGGAATACTATGTTGTCCTTGCCGATAAAGTGTATCATGCGCGTCTCCGGATCTTTCCAGTATTTCTCCCAGTCGGGGGTGAGCTCACGCGTTGCCGAGATGTAACCTATGGGTGCGTCAAACCATACGTACAGCACTTTTCCTTCTGCACCTTCAACAGGCACCGGCACGCCCCAGTCGAGGTCGCGGCTGACAGCCCTTGGCTGCAACCCCTGGTCGAGCCACGACTTGCACTGCCCGTATACATTGGTCTTCCATTCGGTGTGCTCCTCGAGGATCCACTTTCTTAACCAGGGTTCATACCTGTCAAGGGGGAGGTACCAGTGGAGCGTGTCGCGCATCACAGGGGCCCTGCCGCTGATGGTTGAGCGCGGGTTGATAAGATCGGTCGGACTGAGTGATGTTCCGCACTTCTCGCACTGGTCGCCGTAGGCATTTTCGTTGGCGCAATGCGGACAGGTGCCTGTGATATACCTGTCTGCAAGAAAGCATCCCGCCTCCTCGTCATAATACTGGCTGGCGGTCTTCTCAATGAATTCACCCTGGTCATACAGCTTGCGGAAGAAGGCTGAAGCTGTCTCGTAGTGTATTTTATTGGATGTGCGCGAATAAATATCGAATGAAATCCCGAAATCGCTGAAGGCTTTTTTATTAAGCTCATGATAGCGGTCAACCACCTCCTGGGGGGTTATCCCCTCCTTCCTCGCCTTGAGGGTGATGGGCACACCATGTTCGTCAGAGCCGCAGATGGAGATAACATCCTCGCCGCGCATCCGGAGGTAACGGGTATAGATATCCGACGGTACGTATACCCCTGCCAGATGTCCAATATGTATCGGTCCGTTGGCATAAGGCAGGGCGGATGTGATGAGGTGGCGCTTGTACTTCTTCATCTGTGCTTGTACTTCTTGATCTGTTATAGACTGTTGCTGAGTTTAACCCGGCAAATATAATGATTTTGGGAGTACCCCGGATTGTCAATCAGCCCTCATGGCCGAAGGCCGTCAGCACCTCGTGCATGTATGTCCGTGACACCGGCACAGTTGAGGCAGGGGTGCTGTCAAGCTCGAGGGCCAGACCCTCCTTCTCCCGGCGTATGAGCTTTACCTTTTCAATGTTGACCAGGTAGGAGCGGTGGCAACGGATGACAGCTTCCTGCTTCAGTTCATCCTCCATGGTCCTGAGGGTGTTACGCAGCATGAACTTCGTAACCTTGTTCTGTGCCTGGTACCAGACAGTGACGTAATTGTCGCTGCCCTGCATATAAAGTATATCAGAACGCTTGAGTGAAATCCTCAGCACGCCCTTCTCATCCCTCAGGGGGATCATCGGCTTCTGGCCTGACAGGTCAGGCTGTTCACTGATCTCCTGGAGCCTGAGCTTGCTGTCATGCCACGAGAACCATAGCCATAGCATGGTGTACGGGAGCAGGAGGGTAAGAGAAGTATGGCGGACCGACCTGCTGAGAAGCTCGGGGAAGGTGCGGGAATCATTCAGTATGACTATCTCAAAAAGCGTGAAGAAGAGTGCCATTGACAATATCTCCGCCGCAACCCAGACAAGGTAGTGCCAGATCATCAGCTGCCGGCCCCGGCGGACGGCCTGGTACATTATCACCCGGCTGATGGCTACCACGAGCACCCCGGCCAGGATCACCCCGCTGGCATACAGGAAAAGCGTGGGGTTTGAGACCTCAAACCATGAGGTCACACCGAAGGGAGTGTACAGATTGAGAAACAGCAATGCAAAGCCGGCGGTGAAGAGGATGGTCGTAACAATATTGCCCTTTTCCGTAAGGTATCCCGGGAGCTTATTATTCAGATCAATGGTCATTGGATGGCTTTCCATGACAAAAGTAACACTTTTAGCGATTTGTGGGTTTTAAGGGGTTTTGAGCCGTGTGATTTCACCCCTCAGGAGGCTTTTTAGCCCCCCGTAAGAGGTTTCCGGCCCCCGGCATGGCCGCAGGCACCTATTTTTTTGATATGGCTTCGGCATCTGCTTAGTTTGTATAAAAATTCATCATGGGATACACCTTGCAGGAGAGGGAATTTGCAGCATATTTCAGGGGGGGACCGCAGGAAGGCTATATCCCCGGAACCGGGATAAGGATAGTTGGGGAGGTTTTTCATTCATCAAGCGGATATTTGTATCCTGACGAAAAGAATGTCTCCTCGGTCTTTCATTCCCTCTTCAGGTCGAAGGAGCTGGAGCACTCGAACCAGGACTTCCGTTATTACCTGCTTATCCCTGATGACAGTGCCGGCAGGGGCGCCATCGTGCTCCTTCACGGTCTCAATGAGCGAAGCTGGAACAAGTACATGCAGTGGGGCATGAGGCTGGCATCTGACACCGGAAGGCCGGTTGTGCTTTTCCCGAATGCCTATCACATGAACCGTTCGCCCCGCAGCTGGATCGACAGGCACCTGATGATGCCGCTGGTGTCTGCCCGCACCTCACTGCTGCCTGACACGCAGCTGTCAACCTTTGTCAACGTTGCCCTGAGCACGCGTATGTCGTTATCACCCCAGCGCTTCCTGCTCTCCGGATACCAGACCGTAAGGGATCTTACCTCACTGATGGGTTCCATCAGGAAGGGCAATCACCCGGATCTGCCCGGGGGCGGACCTGTAGATATATTCGCCTATTCAATAGGAGCCCTGGCAACACAGGTGATGATGCTTGCAAAACCCTCACTGCTGCCTGATGACACCCGCGTGATGCTCTTCTGCGGCGGCAGTGCCTTCTGCCTGATGAACGGCACATCAAAACTGATAATGGACAGCAGGGCGTTTGAGAGACTGGTCAAATTCTACCTCGAGTGGCCGGAAGACAAAAGGGGTCCGGGCGGCGACAGCTTCATGCAGATCATGAATGAGACACCGGAGGGTGAGGCATTCTTCGGGATGACTTCGCTACCCCGGCTGAAGAATATCTCGGGCACACCGTTCAGGAACAGTGAAGGAAAACTCAGGGCCGTAACATTTGCCGGTGACAGGGTGATACCTTCGGATGCCGTCTCGGCTACCCTGCAGGGCGCTGACGTGGAGATCTGGTCTCCGGCCTATAGTTTTACCCATGAAAACCCGTTCCCTGTACTGCAGGGCGAACTGGCCCATGAAGTCGACAGGACTTTTGACAGGCTCTTCACCGAAGCGGCTTCGTTTCTCTCATAAAATAGTTACATTTGGTTTTGTCATCTTAAAGGATCAGCCATGAAAGCTCTTGTTGTACCGCCATATCTCAGGGAGGGCGACCTGATATCAATCATCACCCCGGCAAGCCACATTGATCAGGAGGCTGTGATCCGTGCGGTGGACAAGCTTGAGACGTCAGGATTCAGGGTGACACTGGGCGAGCATGTCTTCTCCAGAAGCGGGCCCTTTGCCGGGACCGACGACGAGAGGCTGCATGATATTCAAAAGGCTACTGACGACCCCCTGGTAAAAGCGGTGCTCTGCTCGCGAGGTGGCTACGGCATGTCAAGGATAGTCGACAGGATAGATTTTTCTGTGCTCAGGAAGCATCCCAAGTGGTATGTGGGCTACAGCGATATCACCTCACTGCACCTGTGGCTCAATACGGTATGCGGCATAGCCTCGCTTCATGCCGAGATGCCGCTCAACTATTCCAATCCTGATTACCTTCCGCTCTGCTATGAAACCATGGTCATGGCCCTGAAGGGTGAGGCGGAGCCGGTGAGATGGAGAGCGGTACATGACGCATCATTCACGGTATCCGGACCGGTTACGGGCGGTAACATCTCACTGATCTACAGCCTGAACGGAACCGCTGCCCAGCCTGACACGGAGGGGGCGATACTCTTCATCGAGGAGATAGGAGAGAAGTTCTATCATCTTGACCGCATGCTCACGGCAATGCGCATGACAGGGATGCTGAAAAACCTTTCAGCCCTGGTTGTGGGAGGGATGGAGGAGATCACCGAGGGTGAGCATGTCTTCAACCAGACAGTTGAAGAGGTTGTGATGAATGTTGCCGGTGGTTATGGTTATCCTGTTCTCTTCAATTTCCCTGCCGGACACATAGGTGACAACCGGGCACTCTACCTCGGCCGTAACGCTTCGCTGAAACAGCGCGGCAGCGAGGCGGTCCTGACCTGGCTGTAGCCCGAACTGCAAGGAACCCGCAGGCGGGTTAAGATTAATCCCGGTGCCGGAAAAACCGGAGGCATTATGCAGTCAGTGAATGACCTCAGAAAGCTGCGAGCAGCAGGTTGATATCCTTTGAAAGGATCCCGAACTTCTGGCCAAGCACCTCGTTGGTGAGGATTCCGTTATAGACATATACTCCGTCACGCAGTCCGTTGTTGAACTTGAGCATCGGGGTTATGCCTCCCGCGTCGGCTATCTCCTGCATCAGTGGCCTGAAGACGTTGCTCAGCGCTATGGAAGCCGTCTTGGGTACCCTGGAGGGGAGGTTCCATGCCGAATAGTGTATCACCCCGTGCTTCTCGTAGATGGGGTCCTTGATAGCCCGCGGCTCAGCCGTCTCGACGCATCCTCCGGTGTCAACACTCAGGTCAACGATGACCGACCCCCGCTTCATCCCCTGCACCATCTCCTCGGTTACATAGAACCATGGCATCAGGATATCGTTTGAGAGTGCTCCTATAAGCACGTCAGCCGACTTCAGTGCCTTCTGCAGCACCTGCGGGTGAAAGGTGGAGGTATAGAGCCTCTGTCCAAGCAGTCCCTGGAAGTTGCGCAGACGGTGTACCGAGGTGTCAAAGACCCTCACTATGGCTCCCAGCCCCAGGGCAGCACGCGCGGCATATTCGCCGGCGGTGTTGGCGCCGATGATAATCACCTCAGTGGGTGTCACTCCCGTCACTCCTCCCAGCATCACGCCCTTGCCGCCGGAGGTGGTGCTCAGGTATTCCGAAGCGAGGAGCACGGAGGTGATGCCGCTTATCTCACTCATCGATTCCACAACCGGGAGCATACCGTCACTGTCTTTTATTCTTTCGCTGGCCAGGGCCGTCACACGCCTGCGCATCATCTGGGAGAGCGTCTCCTCGCCCATGGTGGCGGCATTCATGAAGGATATGACAATCTGGTTGCCCCTGAGCATCGAGGCCTCCTTCTGGGTGAAGGGGGCGATCTTTATGACGAAGTCACAGTTATATATCTGCTGGGATGTGTCAGCTACAATGGCCCCGTTCTCACTGTACTCCCTGTCAGAGAAACCGGCGTTCTGTCCGGCGCCCGTTTCCAGATAGACCTCGTGGCCGGCATCGGTAAGGATCTTCACTGCTTCGGGAGTGAGGGCAATGCGTTTCTCATCATCATGAACGTCGTGCGGCAAGCCTACGGACATCTGCCGCCTGCCCACGGCCTTCTCAATAAGCTCTTCCCGCGGCATAAAGGCACTTCTTGACGGTTCACTCATCTGGCTTCGTTTTAAAGGTTAAACGGATGATCAATATCAGCAGATCAAATTTAAGATTTTAATCGAAGAGAAAACAGGGGGCAGGAGATAATTACCGGTGATAAACTTACCGGTGGCAGGAGATAATTACCGGTGATTAACCGACCGGTGGCGTGTTGATTGTCTCTATGATACGGCTGCCGTCATCGCTGACGGTTATTGACAGCCTGAGTGTTTCGGGCGGCAGGAGAGGCTCGATGAGCTCCGGCCACTCCATGAAACAGGGTGAAGTGGAATCAAAGTACTCCTCAATGCCGAAGTCGAGCACCTCTGTAATCTTTTTTATCCTGTAGAAATCGAAGTGATAGACTGCCACGTCGCCGGGGCGCTTGTATTCATTGATAAGAGTAAAGGTAGGGCTGGTGACTGTGTCAGTGACTCCCATCTCATGACATATTGCCCTTATGAAGGTGGTCTTGCCCGACCCCATCTGTCCGTAGAGGGCAAAGATCCTTTTTCCTGCCGTCTCCTTCAGGAAGTGCTTAGCCGCATCGCGCAGCCGGCTTTTGTCAGTGACAACGATCTTCATGCGGCAAAAATAGCTTTTAAACCGGCTCGAGCGACACGAGGGGCAGCATCATCTCCTGGAGCGAGACCCCTCCGTGCTGGAATGAATCACGGTAGTAGGAGACTATCTGGTTGTAGTTGTTCGGATAGACGAGGAAGTCATTGCCGAGGGCAAATATGTATTTCGAGGTGATGTTGGTCATTGGCAGTCCGACCTTCCCCGGCGCTGTTATCTCAAAGACGTCGCGGGCATTATAGTCGAGGTTCCTGCCGGTTTTGTAGCGCAGGTTCATTGAGGTCTGCCTGTCGCCCACCACCTTCAGGGGTCTCTGCACCTTCACGTTGCCGTGATCGGTGGTGATGACCACACGGGCTCCCCCGGCGGATACCAGTCTGAGGAGCTCGAGCAGGGGAGAATGGACGAACCATGAGTGGGTGAGCGAGAGCCATGATGCTTCATCACCGGTCATGTCGCGGATAACGCCTATCTCTGTTCGTGCGTGGCTAAGCATGTCCACGAAATTGTATACGAGAACATTCAGGTCGTTTGCAAGGAGCTGAGTTATTTTATCATTCAGTGACCTGCCCTCAGCGTCCGTGCTGATCTTGTTGTAGCTCCATTTGCAGGTTATTCCAGCCCTCTGAAGGTTCTTGCCCAGCAGCTTCTCCTCATTGAGGTTTTTTCCCTCCTCTTCATTTTCGTTTATCCAGTACTCAGGCATAATCTCATCTATCGCCGCGGGCATCAGCCCGGCAAAGAGCGCGTTGCGCGAGTACTGTGTCGTGGTGGGGAGGATGCTCAGGTAGAGCTCATCGGAGACGGTCCGCATGATCTGGCTCAGATCGCCGGCCATGCTCTGCCACTGGTCGAGCCGCATGTTGTCAACAACGATGAAGAAGACCGGTGATCCTTTCCTGATGAGGGGGAAGACCCGTTTTGACATTACCGCCGGAGAGATGAGCGGACGGTCAGCTGCATCGGAGGAGATCCACCGTGTGTAGTTATTTGAAATGTATTTTCCGAAGGCCCGGTTGGCATCCGAATCCTGCATGCGGAGCACCTCCCTCATGCTGGTGTCAGATGATTTTATCAGCTCGCTCTGCCAGAAGGTGAGCCTGCGGTAGAGCTCGCTCCATTGCCCGAAGGTGGAGGCCGACGTGATCATACCGGATATTGATCCGAACTCTTCCCTGAACACAGTGGTGGTCTGGCGCGTGACGATATCACCTATATCAAGTATGCGCTTGAGTGTGAGCAGTATCTGTTGCGGCTTGACGGGCTTGATCAGGTAGTCGGCTATCTGGGAGCCTATTGCGGCATCCATGATATCCTCTTCCTCGCTCTTGGTTATCATTACCACGGGGATCGAAGGCCTGATTGCCTTGATACGGCGGAGTGTCTCAATGCCGCTGAGGCCGGGCATATGCTCGTCAAGGAATATGATGTCATAGGGCTTCTCCCTGACCATGTTTATCGCATCATTGCCGGCCTGGCATGTATCGGTCTCGAACCCCTTCTCCTTGAGGTAAAGGATATACGACCTGAGCACTCCCACTTCATCATCAACCCACAATATCCTAATCTGTCTCATCGGTTCCCTCTTGCGTCATCTGACGTAAATATACTCCTTCCCGTAAAAGATACTGTACCTGTCAATGTTCTTGTCCTCCCTGAACTTTGCCAGGTTGTCGCGACTGATGACGTACATCGTCAGGGCGGCGTCAGCCGCACCCCTGATTGTTTCCGAAGGATTGAATGTATTGAGCCACACACCTGCCTCCCTGGCATTTTCAAAGGGTCCGGTGGTGATCAGTAAATAGCCCTGGTCAACCGCGGTGCCCTCGGTTCGGTAGTTCCTGTCGGCAAAATTGTCAAGGTTATAGTTGATGACGTCGAACACCATCTGGTTCATGTTTGCCTGGAAGTTGCCGGAAATTATCATGACATAGTGTGGCTGCAGTGTGTCAGCCACATACAGTTCTGCAGCAATGCGTGTATCCTCGGCAATTTTTATTGCGGGCATCTCTTTTCTGAGGAAGTCGTTTATTTCGGCGGCTCTCCTGCCCTCCTCGGTGGAGGGGAATCTGGCTAACAGCGAATCGAGTTTTGCCTTGTATGCCATCTCTCCTTCCATGGCGCCGGTAGCCATGGCATCAAGAAGCATGAATTTGGGAATAAGTTCATCGTCGGGGAAAAGTCTCAGTGCCTCGCTGACGAGGGACCGGGTCTCTGCATACTGTTCCCCGGCGAACGCCTCGTAGGCGGTCTCATAGCTCCGGGCAGCTCTCGTGGCCATCTCCTGATGTTTCCTGACATAGTCCGGGTCAGAGAGTATAAGGGCGTATTCTGTCTCGGGGAATGATGCCAGGAGTTCAGCCCTGCGTCGCTCGGCCCTTGGCGGGTCACTCAGGCGGAGAAGACGGTAGAGTTCGTAAAGGGCCTCTGCCTTGATATCGTCATCATCGCCTGTGACGGCAGCCTTTTCAAATGAGGTGGCAGCTGCCAGCGTGTCGGCCAGACGTGTTGCCAGGATCTTTCCCTCTCCCAGAAGTGCCGCGGCGCTTTTTCTGAGCGACAGGTCTCATGAGTGAGTCTGTCAGCGGGAGATTGCTGAGATAGTATTCTTTGGTCCGTTGAGGATCCACCCCGGCGCTGTCACCCTGCTGTCCCTCAACTCTCTCTTCTGACGGGGCGCCGCTGCCGAAGGCTGCCCTGGCCTTGTTGGACCTGCGCCAGTTGTCTTCCAGCCTCCTGTCACCCCAGCGTCGTCTGAACTCGGAGCGGCCGAAGGAGAGTGCAGTCTGGTTGTAGAAATACCATCCTCCCTCTGCCGAGATCGACCCCTGGTAGCGCTGCTCATTCTCATAGTAGAGCCCCATGTTGTACCTGTCTTCGCCCTCGCCTGTGCGGGCCTTTGCCTGTTCTGCCTCAACCGAGCGTATGATTGCCGCAATGAAGGCATCGCGTTCTGAAGCGCTCATTCCGGCCACCCGACGCAGGCTGTCTTCGGTGATAACCACGGTGCGGAAACCCGCATACTCAACCAGGTCCGTAGTCCTGCGGCTTATGTTGTCATAATCGGGGAACTTATCATCGAGAAGGTAAAAGGCGCTGTCATAATAGTATGATGCCGTCAGATACTCCGGCCGGGCATAGTAATGTTCGCCAAGGGCAAGATATGAACGTGCCTTCTGGCGTGAGTTCACAGTGCTGGCGGCGGCTGACTGCGACCACAGCCTGATGGCTTCGTCAGTGTTGCCCATGCGTTTTTCCAGTTCACCCATGGCGAAGTAGATCTGGTCAAGATAGTCCTTGTTCTTGGAGTCTCGGAGCATCCTGTGCAGCGATTTCATCAGGTCCCCGGCGTCGCCGCGCGATATGTCCGTCACCCCGGCAAGGTTTATGCCCGCATTGAACTCCAGGTCGTAGGAAGGGTTCATACGTATCACCGACCTGAAATAGCGTGTAGAGAGGTTATTGTCGCCGGCAGCCTCGCATACCTGCGCCAGGAGATAGGTCAGGCGCACTTTTGTATCCTTTTCTCCCGTGAGTTCCACGGCTTTCGTCAGTGGTGCGACGGCATCGCCAAACCGTTTCTGCCGCAGCGTGATGTCAGTCAGGGTGGAGTAGTACATCGACTTCAGACCTTTCGACAGGTTTTCAGGGTCACTTATCTCCCCGATCAGGCGAGCGGCCTCGTTGTAGTTTCCCTCCTCTGACTGGATGCGGGCCATCCATATGGCTGCCTCGGTAACGAGACCGGGGTCGGTGGCAATGCTGACTGCAAAGGAGAACGATGACCTGGCGGCCATGAAATTCTTCTGGTAAAAATAGGCTTTGGCCATGAGGATATAGGCGTCATCCACCCACTCATTGTACTCCCTCCTGTTGTAGAACTCTTCGCTCCGGGAATTCCCCTCCCTGCGCTTCTTCTCATCAGGCCTGGCCGTGATGGAGTGCATGGCGATCACCTTCGAGGCCTTCTGTATGGCCCTTTCCATGTCTGAGAAGGCTGCCCTTGCCGATTCGGCGGAAGAATATTCAAACACCGGAATCAATGCGCTGTAATCATCACGGTGCGAGGATTGCACTTTTTTCACCCCGGCCTTGTAGGCTTCGTTCCCGTTGAACCAGATATTGTATTTTGAGACCAGGGAGTTGTAAAAACGGCTCGCGCCGGTGTTCTTTTCGGCGGAACAACCGGCAAGAATCAGGGTGAACATGATTATCACCGCTGCAAAGTATTCTTTATGCCGTAATCTCAAATAAGGAAGCTTTATACTCTATAACTGAACAGGTGTGTGAAAAGTATTCAAAGTTAAGAAAAAGGGGGGCAAAAAAGAGCCACTGTTGCCGGGTGCGGCAGCAGGCTCATTTCATTTCCACTCTCTTTGTCGGAGCCATCTCCGCGTTGCGCTTCTCAACCTGCGCCACCACAGTCTCAGCCAGGGTGTTGAATGCGAGGCCGGTCGCGCTGTCACTCAGTGCTGCCGGTGTGCCGGCGTCGCCACCCTCACATATGCTCTCAACGATGGGTATCTGCCCCAGCAGTTCAGTGCCGGTCTCGGCTGCGAGCCTGCTGCCGCCATCCTTTCCGAAGATGTAGTATTTTTTGCCGGGCAGCTCAGGAGCCACAAAGAATGACATGTTCTCAACGAGACCCAGCACGGGCACATTGATTGACTCACTGCGGAACATGGCTATCCCCTTCCGGGCGTCGGCCAGGGCCACCTCCTGCGGCGTGGTCACCACTATTGCTCCCGTGACAGGCACCTCCTGCACCAGTGTCAGATGGATGTCGCTTGTCCCGGGAGGCAGGTCGAAGATGAGGTAATCAAGCTCACCCCAGTCGCCCTGGGTGATGAGCTGCTTCAGGAAGCTGCTTGCCATCGGACCGCGCCATATGACCGCATCGGTTCCCTTGACGAAGAAGCCGATGGAGAGTATCCTGACGCCGTACCTGGTCATGGGGATGATGAGGTCATTGCCGCTCTCCTTGCGCACGTCAGGACGATAATCCATGGCATTGAACATTTTTGGCACCGAGGGGCCGAAGATATCAGCATCCAGAAGGCCGGTGGCATAACCCTTGCGCGCCAGTGCAACCGCCAGGTTGACGGCCACGGTCGACTTGCCAACCCCGCCCTTGCCTGATGAGACTGCTATTATGTTCTTCACCCCCGGGAGGACATCCCTTTTGGGAGCGGCCATCTTTTCGACTACCACCTTCGGCTTAACCTCTATTGAAGAGATGACCGCATCAGGACCGAGAGCCTCCTTCACAGCCCTGACACAGTTGCTTTTTATTGATGAAAGGAATGGGTCATTCGACTTCTCCGGGACCAGGATTATTGTTATTCCTTCTGCCGTGACTGAGATATCTCCAACCATCCCGAGGGTGACGATGTCACTTCCTTTTTCAGGGTGAGAGACCATCCTTAACGCTTTTAGAATATCTTCTTTTTTATGCATGATATGGGAATTTTTGTGATTTGCGATTTGCGATTTGCGATTTGCGATTTGCGATTTCAAAATTATTACAGCTGCCTGAAGTCCCGACGCACTTTGTCGTCGGGATTGAGACTCCTCCCCGACACTGCGTGTGCGGGACTTCTCCTGCGTCGGAGCCTCAAACTACTGACTTTACGCTTGATATTATACATAGACTAACGCTTCCGGGCTTGTCAGAGTTCAACGGAGGGATCCCAGAACCTCTCCCTGAACTCCATGACCGTATCGTTTTGAATTGTGAAGCCTTCGTTTTCAAGTAGTTGCTGCATTGTTGACGAGTTTCCGAAGTGATGCTTGCCGGTAAGCATCCCGTTGCGGTTCACGACGCGGTGGGCAGGAACAAATCCGGGTATGGCATGTGATGAGTTCAGGGCCCAGCCTACCATCCTTGCAGACCCGGCAGTGCCGAGGTACCTTGCGATGGCGCCGTATGACGTTATCCGTCCATGGGGTATCAGGCGGGTGACATCGTACACCCGGCTGAAGAATCCTTCGTTGTCAGCCGAGGGGACTGATGATCTCTTTTGCATGAGGCAGTCTGAATGAAAGATATGTGATGGGGATTCCCTGCTTGAGGAAGATCTCTTCATAATAGGTTCTGATTGACAGCATCGGGTCATCCGGCATCTCAGCGTAGAGGTCGGAAACAGATGTTATTATCTCCAGATCGTTGGCTTGCACCACCGAGAGGGTATAGTCATACAGCTCCCTGCTGTCTGTCTTCAGGTGGACAATTCCCTTATCCTTCAGGTATTGCCTGTAAAGGTTCAGGAAGATGGGTGACGGAAGCCGTTTTTTCTCTCTCTTTCTTTTTGGCTGGGGATCAGGGAAGGTGAGCCACACCTCATCCACCTCTCCCGGGGCAAAGAACGATCCGGTGAACTCTATCCGGGTGCGGAGGAAGGCCGCGTTTGGCAGCTGCTTCTGGTGTGATTCCTTGGCCCCCTTACACATCCTGGAACCCTTGATATCAATACCTATGAAATTCCTGTCAGGATAATGTCCGGCCAGTCCGACAGTATATTCGCCTTTGCCGCAGCCCAGCTCAAGGATAATGGGATTGTCATTGCCGAACCACTCGTGCCATTTTCCCTTCAGGCTGTGATCCTGTCTGAAGGCCTCCTCAAATGACGGCTCTATCACATGGTCGAAGCTCTTCAGTTCAGTCCACCGTGCCAGTTTGTTCTTTGCCAAAGCCTCTGTTATTTGCCCTGTCTCTCTCTCAGGGATATCTTCATACCCATGTCATACACTCCCTTCAGGACAGTGTCTCTCATACCGTGTATCACCCTGAAATGATACTCCCCTTTTTCGGGAAACCAGACATTTGATTTGTACGGAAGGGTCAGCTCGCGGAGGTCGCCGGCGCCTCTTCCCAGCCACTTCCCCTTTTCATCGGTAATGCGGACATGAAGGGTGTCGGTGACAGAGGTGCCGGAGGGGAATGAGGTAACAACGAACAGATACATGTTCCGGTACGGGTATTCCGTGGATGTGCGCACCGAGAGTTCAATGTCGTATGTGCTGACGGTATCTTCTATGGTGCAGGTGTACCTGGCAGGGTCATACATGCTCCACTGCTTATCTTCAAGCCTGTAATTGTCTGAGAAGATTGTGCCGTTGTCACATGAGAGGGTAATGAATGCCAGCAGTGTGCCGGCAACAAATATGCTACTTCTGCCTTTTCTCATTTCTCCTGTTGAATGGTTTGTGCCTCCCCTTGCCTTCACGGGGGTTGCTTTTTGTTTCGAACCTGGTCAGTCCGCTGTTCTGCAGAAGCAGGTCGTTGCCTTTGCCGATGGTATTGTTCGCCGGGCTTGCGAGCAGATTATCCGGTTTAACCCCTTTCCTGTTGAGCTGCATGATCTCACGGACACGTGCCACCGGTACAGCTGTCATGTTCACCGCCATCCTGGGGTCTGTAGAGTACCAGTATATGCCGGTGTGGACCTCCATCTTCATGAAGTATGCAGTACCGGTCGCCAGCTCCAGGGGTGTCTCTTTCGAAGGGTAGTCTTTCTGCGCGTCTATGTAGCAATCAAGTTCATAAGTGAGACAGCACTTAAGCTTGCCGCACTGTCCGGCCAGCTTCTGCGGGTTGAGCGACAGGTCCTGATAGCGGGCATGCGATGTGGTCACCGACATGAAGTTGGTCACATGGGTCGAGCAGCAAAGTTCGCGTCCGCACGTGCCTATGCCTCCTATGCGGCCGGCCTCCTGGCGTGCACCTATCTGTCTCATCTCTATCCGGATATGAAACTCCTCGGCGAGCACCTTTATCAGCTGGCGGAAGTCAACCCTCTCGTCAGCCAGGTAGTAGAAGATAGCCTTGGTCTTGTCACCCTGGTACTCAACGTCGCCTATCTTCATTGCCAGTCCCAGGTTCTCGGCTATCTTGCGTGACCTCAGCATGGTGTGTTCCTCAAGCTTCCTGGCCTCCTCCCACTTCTGGAGATCGACCGGCCTGGCCTTCCTGTATACCTTCTTTAGCTCATCTGTTACCGGCCGGATCTTCATCTTCTTCATCTGCTCGAGTACCAGGAAGCCGGTCATCGACACATATCCGATGTCATGCCCGGGAGAAGCCTCCACGGCTACGATGTCGTCAACCTCAAGCCTCAGCCCGTTGACATTACGGTAAAAACCCTTGCGTGTGTTCTTGAAGCGGACTTCGATGACCTCGTTGTAGCGGGGGTCGAAAGGCAGGTTGGCAAGCCAGTTGTACTCATTAAGCTTGTTTGCCCCGGTGCTGTACTTTATTTCAGGTGGCGAAGGCTCAGCGCCTCCCTGGACCTGTATATCTTCATTTGTCATTACGTCAGGTTATCTCTTCCGGCTGCCGGATCGCAGACCCTTTTCCCGGAAGGTAAATGCAAAATTAGGAATAAATGCGCTATTTTCAAGTGATTCGATCAGTTACCTGATAAGTCTCATTGTCTTCAGCGCAAGATCAAGAAAAATCATTTTTGTGTTGCCGTTGCTCTCCACGTGGGCATAGGCAAGATTGAACTCCCGGTTGAGGGCATTGATGTTCTTCTCGTTTATGAAGGGATGGAACTTCAGCGAGAAGTCGTCTTCGGACTGGGTGAGATATACCAGCTTATTCTCCTTCCCTTTGAAATTCATTATGAAGTTTTCCCGTATCATTCTCAGGGCGTAGGAGAGGAAGCTCTTCTGTCTCTCCCTTCCCAGTGCAGCTGTCTCCTCCGACCATGATACCAGTGACTGAATATCCCTGGCATAGCCTGTTCGCATCAGTCTTGTGAAACGGTCGAGGTGCACTGTGGTGTTGTCGTCTTCGCGGGCCAGCTCCATGGCCCTGACCATGTTGCCGTTGGCTATGGCGGCTATCTCTGATGCCTTCTCCGGGTCCATGCCGGCGGCCTTCACCAGGTGGGCGCTCAGGTCGGCTGATGAGATGGCGGGGATCCTGATATGCTGACAGCGCGAGGTGATGGTAGGCAACAGCTTGTCATCCTCTTCGGAGACCAGGATGAAGAGGGTTCTTGCCGGAGGCTCTTCTATCATCTTCAGGAGCTTGTTTGCCGTCTCCGCGTTCATCTTCTCCGGGAGCCAGATGATCATGATCTTAAAGTCGGATTCGAACGACTTAAGGCTCAGCTTGCGGATGATCTCTGCCGCCTCGGCAACGGGAATCAGCGCCTGTTCATTGGCTACCTCCATCGCCTCGGTCCATGTGCTCAGCGAGAACCAGGCCGATTTCAGAACCATCGAGCGCCACTGCGATAAATAGGTGTCGCTCACCACCTCGGTGCCTGACTTCTTTTTGATGACAGGAAATACAAAATGCAGGTCAGGGTGGATGAGCTTATCGTATTTGACACAGGAGGGACACACCCCGCAGGCGTCCTCCGCGGTCCTTTTTTCGCAGGAGATATAACGGGCGAAGGCGAGGGCGATGGCAAACTTGCCGCTTCCCTCGGGACCGTAAAAAAGGAGTGCATGGCTGACACGGTTCTCTGCAACGGAACACCTCAGCCTGTCAATTACTGCCTTTTGCCCTGGTATTTGTGAAAAGTTCATTCTGCCCTGCCGCTGACGGAGAGCAAAAATAGTAAAAATAAAGTGAAAGTCCCTTACCTGGGGGCTCCAACAGTGCTTGCATTATCAGGCTCCGGAAGTGAGTCACTGATCAGAGAGCTGCAAGAGTACTGTAAAAGGCCGGACTTCTGAAAAGAGTCTATTATCAGAGCGCCGCCAGAGCCCTGTCATAGTCAGGCTCCTGTGCTATCTCGGGCACCAGTTCGGTGTATTTGACAATTCCCTTCTCGTCAATAACCACTATGCTCCTTGCATAGAGCCCGGTAAAACCGCCGTCAATAACCTCAATACCGTAGGCCTTGCCAAAGGCGCTGTCGCGGAAGCCGGAGAGTGCCGTCACATTGGTTATCCCCTCCGTGGAGCAGAAGCGTCCGTGAGCAAAGGGGAGATCCTTCGTGATTGCAAGAACAACAGTGTTGTCCATGCCGGCTGCCAGCTGGTTGAATTTGCGCATTGCCGTGGCACATATCCCTGTGTCGAGGCTGGGTGAAATATTCAGTATTACCTTTTTTCCCTTCAGCTCCTCGAGAGTGAGTTCACCAAGGTCTGTCTTCACCAGCCTGAAACCGGGGGCGCTGGTGCCTTTTGCTGGAAGTTGCCCGCTTGTATTGACGGGATTGCCTTTTAATGTGATTTTTGCCATATTGTTATTCTAAAGTTAAACTTTTTAAACGTTAATAATTCATTTTCAATGATATTATGGAACCTCAATGCTCTGTCAAATTTACCAATATTCCTGGTTGTGTATGTCAAAACAGGCAGGTTTCATTTAAATTAATGAACAAACGGAGGCAGATAAGGTTTTCCAAATTGATTAACTTTGCATTCCCGTTAATAAGAAAATAAACCGAATAGATTATGAAAATGATTGACAGTTTCAATTTTAAGGGCCACAAAGCCATTGTAAGGGTCGATTTCAATGTTCCTCTTGATAAGAAAACCCGCGAAGTAACTGATGACACACGTATCCGCGGTGCGTTAAAAACCATCAGAAAGATAGTGGGTGACGGCGGATCGGCAATACTGATGTCGCATCTCGGCCGCCCGGAGGGTGTCATGGAAAAGTATTCCCTCAAACCGGTATTGCCGGTTCTGGAGAAACTTCTTGGCATGAAGGTGGCATTTGCCCCTGACGCACTCGGTGATGAGGCAGTTGCAATGGCAGCAGCCATGAAGCCGGGAGAGGTGATGATGCTTGAGAATGTCAGGTTCTATCCCGAGGAGGAGGGCAAGCCAATCCTGCCGGAGACAGCCACCGATGAAGAGAAGAAAGCAGCCAAGGCAGCCCTTAAGGTGAAGCAGAAGGAGATGGCCAAAAAACTGTCAACTTATGCCGACATATATGTCAATGATGCCTTCGGAACAGCTCACAGGGCTCACGCCACCACAGCTGTTATAGCTGATTATTTTCCCGAAGACAGGAGGATGTTCGGTTTCCTCATCAACAGCGAGCTGGCTGCGATGGACAAGGTCCTCAGGAGCTCGCAGAAGCCTTTCACTGCGGTAATGGGAGGAGCGAAAGTGTCAGATAAGATACTGATCATCGATAACCTGCTCGACAGGGTTGACAACCTGATCATCGGGGGAGGAATGACCTATACATTCATCAAGGCAAACGGCGGCAAGATAGGAAACTCACTCTGCGAGGAGGACAAGCTTGATGTGGCGAAGGCAGTCATGGAGAAGGCAAAGGCAAAGGGAGTGAACCTGCTGTTCCCGGTCGACGGCATCAACGCCGACAAGTTTGACGCAGCGGCAGAGACCTATCTGTCAGCCATTGATGACGTGAAGGAGGGCTGGATGGGACTGGACATCGGGCCGAAGAGTATTGCCCTCTTTGAGAAGGTCATTATGGAATCGGCCACCATTCTCTGGAACGGCCCGATGGGCGTATTCGAGATGGAAAAGTTTGCAGCAGGCACCACTGCAATAGCAAAGGCCGTGGCAAAAGCAACGGAGAAGGGAGCTTTCTCTCTCATCGGAGGGGGCGACTCGGTTGCGGCCATAAACAAGAACGGACTGGCAGACAAGGTCAGCTATGTGTCAACAGGCGGAGGCGCCATGCTTGAATACATGGAAGGCAAGAAGCTGCCGGGCATTACGGCAATAAGAGGAGAATAATGAAGCTCTGGCTCATACCGGCACTGGCCCTCATCATCCTGTTTACAGGGTGCGGAGGTGATGACCAGCAGAACTCGGGAACAATCACCCTGACCAGTGAGCTGTATGAGGCTGACTCATATTATTATGCGCTGGGACTATCCTTTGACGAGGGGAAGGCGGTCCCTACGCAACCAGATCAGTACAGGGCTGACATCACGGTTCAGGCAGGCCCTCTCGTTACCGGCGGACCTGAAGTGGCCTATCTAAGTGCCAATACTCTCAATCCGCCTTTTGCACTTTCAGGAGAATATGCAACGGAGGCAGATGCACGAAACGCCTTTGAGGCGCTGACAAGCGTGGGCACCCTCTCGTGGATCGAGCTTGCGGCCCCGCTTAAGGCAAACCAGGTCTGGGTGGTAAAGACACGTGATAACAAATATGCCAAGCTGAGGACCATAGAGGTAACCCTGACCACCACCCCCGCCCGCCTTGCGACCTGTAAACTTGAGTGGGTATACCAGCCGGACGGATCGACAACATTTCCGTAGACCGGATGGAGGAACAGCTGCCTGAAGAGAACTTCAAAAGAGAGGATGAAAGCACCGCAGACTGAAGAGATCTTCAAAGTCACCGATACTCAATCGTTTGAGAGGATGGCTTTGAAGGTCTTTCGTTTTCAGGCTGCCCGGTGCCCGGTATACGGCGAGTACGTGCGCCTGCTGGGAATCGATCCTGACCGGATAGAAAACATCCTGGCCATACCCTTCATGCCGGTCTCCTTCTTCAGGGACCATCTCATCATGACCGGGGGAGGAGACCCTGAAAAGGTTTTCCTCAGCAGCGGCACGGCAGGCATGAGACAGAGCAGTCATGCCGTAAGGAGCCTGGCCCTGTACGACGAGAGCCTGGAGCGTGCTTTCAGGATCTTCTACGGCAAACCCTCAGATTATGCCATCATGGGGCTGTTGCCATCCTACCTTGAGAGGGAGGGTTCGTCACTCATCTATATGGTCAACAGGCTGATGACTCTTTCGGGTAATGACAGCGGCGGCTTCTTCCTCGATGATTATGCCGGGTTGCTGCGTTCAATAAAAAAATCACGGGCTTCCGGGTTAAGGGTTTTGCTAATTGGGGTCACCTTCGCTCTGCTTGACATGGCAGAGAGGTGCCCGGAAGATCTTGGCGACGTGATCATCATGGAGACGGGAGGCATGAAGGGGAGAAGGCGGGAGATGATCCGTGAGGAACTCCATGAGGTGCTGAAGAGTGCATTCGGGGTACCATCTGTTCATTCCGAGTATGGGATGACAGAGCTGCTGAGTCAGGCTTACTCTGCGGGGGACGGGCTCTTTATGACGCCGCCGTGGATGAAGGTGCTGATACGCGACAGCCATGACCCCATGTCACATACCTGTGAGGCCGGAGCCTCAGGCGGTATAAGCGTCATTGACCTGGCCAACATATGGTCATGCTCATTCATAGCTACCTCAGACCTTGGCAGGATGAACGGGGAGAACCGTTTTGAGGTGCTTGGGAGATTTGACAATTCTGATGTCAGGGGCTGCAGCCTGCTTATCACATAGGTTGAGGTCAGAGACCGGGCAGCCTCCGGATAACTTAGGTTGCGGTCAGAGACCCAGCCGCCTGTCCAGCCAGTCGAACAGCATGTCACGGTCCTCCTGACTGCACATTTCAAGGCCCTGTATGCACATATAAATGGATGAGTGATCGCTCTCACACCGGGCGGTCTTGTTTTTCACATAACCGGGAGCATGGCCCTGAGGCTTCATATAGACCAGGGCCGGCCCGGCAATATTTCTGTTACCTTCAATGAGCTGCAGATGATTCGAGAGAGAGATGAAAGTGAATTGTGAATTGTCGCGGAAACGGAAAGAGATGTTCTTTTCAAGAACAGGCCCGTTTTTGCTGAAATACTCCTCAACAGGCCTCCGGTTAACCGCATGAGGAGTATGACTGTTCGTAAAATACCTGAACCTGAATCCCAGCAGGAAGGCTGCATTCCACTGACCCGTATGGAATGATGCCCTTGGCTCATACTCTTTCCTGCCCAGAATACTCCTGTTAAAGAAGATCCTGCTGCGGTTCCACAATGCTCTCGGTAACGGTGCCGGCACCCACCTGCCGCGAAGGAGAGGCCTGCCGTCAGGGAACCAGTCTTCGGGTTTTACCTCTCTGACAAGAAAGGTATCATCATTGAAATAGACAAAGTTTTCGGAAAGACCCTTGATTCTCCAGATCATATTTGCAATGGAGATACTGTTGAATGTTGGCAGGTATCTCTCGTATCCCATGAAGATCTCCCTGTGATCAACAATCCTTATTGATCCGGACCTTTCAGGGAAGTATTTGCGTACATCAGCGCTGATCATAGGGTCCTGCTCATCAGTGACTATGAAAATGTTTCTGACGAACGGAGCAAACCTCAGAATTGACAGAACGCAGTAACGGATTTCATTTGATGATGCAAAGCGTGTCGGGTGAGCGCCTGATCCGGCTGTTATCCTGCCCCCCTTAATAAATTTGTTCCTTTTATCCGCCAGCACGGGGTCATCTCCGTCAACCCACGCTATCACCGCATCGATGGGCGTCTCTTTTGCAGAAGGTTTACCACCTGTCATCGCTCCTTTTTCCTGTTGATACAGTTCTGGCATATCGCACTGTTCATTTAGTCACTGAAAGGTACAATTATAAATCTTTTCTGCTCTCCTTGCATAGCACAATCAGGATTTCCTCTCCAGTATTGCATCCAGCCATCTGAATATTTTCTCGCGCTGAGCGGTGGTGACCATCTCAATGCTCTGGATGCATATTGATTTGATCCGCGGGTCATTGGTACAGCGCTTTAACCTTCTGTTCATCCGTTCTTCGGAATACCAGGGATGGAAATATCCGAGCCTCGGTTTCCTGAAATTCCGGTTCCCGGCCAATATCTCAAGGTGGTAAGCGACAGATGACATGATGATCTGTTCGTGATCCCTGAAGCGATAGGATATGGTCTTCTCAAGCAGCCCGGGGTTAGAGGCAAAGAAGTTGTCGATAGTCTGTCTGTGAAACGGATGAGGGGTGTGATCGTGAAAAAAATAGCGAACCCGGAAACCAAGCATAAACGCACTTTGCCACTGACGGATATAGAACGAAATCTTTGGCAGGTACTCCTTGTTCTTACGTATATGTCTGTTGATAAGCACTTTCATTTTCCTGCCTGCGATAAGTCTGAAGGGGGGCAGACGCCACTTGCCCCTGAGAACGGGCTTGTTGTTTACGAAAAAATCATCCTCTTTTACTTCACGTATGAGGATCAGGTCGTCATCAAAAAAGATAAATCTCTCAGACAACCCTGGTATCCTGGCTATCATCGGTATTATTGACGAACTGTTGAAAGTGGGGAGATACTGTTCGTATCCCCTGAAGATCACCCTGTGGTCAACGATTTTCACGGAATCTTCCTTTTCCGGGAATTTTGTGCGCACCATATCGTGAAGGCCGGGATCCTGGTCATCGGTGACCACATAAATATTCCTGATGAAAGGGGCAAAGGTCAGAAGTGAGAGGACGCAGTATTGAATTTCGTTCGAAGAAGCGAACCGGGTAGGTATGGCACCTGGGTGTGCAACGCTCTTTTTCTCCTGCGCCATGTAAAGCTCACGCTTCTTTGCAAGCCTTTCGTCACTGCCGTCAACCCACAGTATCACTGCATCGACAGGTTCATCCCTGATCGGACCGGTGCTGTAAGACATTGTTTTAATGTAAATTTACTTATTATGAATTTTTTTTACAATTTTAGCCCTAAATTACGAACTGATGTCCGGAAGCAGGCAAAAAAAGATTGGAGTTGTTTCGATGGTCAGAAATGATCAGTTCTTTATACCGAAGTGGATTAAGTACTATGCAGCCATGGTGGGTTATGAAAACCTCTATCTTATCCTCGACGGGCATGACCAGGAACTTCCGCAGGGCAGCGGACCTATAAACAGCATCAGGATTCCGGGGCAGAAGCTGAGCAGGGCAAGCGGAGACAAAAACCGGATTGATTTTATCTCAAATTTTGTAAGAGCGCTCTTTCTGAGGTATGATCTGATAATTGCACATGATATAGACGAATGTCTTGTGGTTGACCCTGACCTGCATGCCGGACTTACAGATTATCTTCAGCGACCGGTCAGGCATGCTTCCCTTTCTGCACTGGGACTGGATGTCGGGCAGAACCTCGACCTTGAACCGGCAATCGATCCTGCCCGTCCGTTCCTTCAGCAGAGGAGTTTTGCCCATGTCTCGGCACGGTACACAAAGGCAGTCGTTGCAACACGCCCGCTCAAGTGGGGATCGGGGTTCCACCGGGTGAGGCATAAGAATTTCCATATCGACCCGAATCTGTTCCTCTTCCATTTCGGAATGGTTGACTACGAAATATCAAAGGGAAAGATGGAGGACCAGTCGCTGCTAAGTGACGGATGGCAGGGTCATCTTGACAGAAGATATGAATTGTTTGACCTGATCAGGAACAGCAAACCGGTTGACGGCGACACCTTCTTTAAACAGGCCCGGAGAAGAGAGACTCTGTTTCGTCCGCTCTTTGCACTCAACAAGCCGGGGATGCTCATCGAGAAACCGATCATCAGGATTCCTGAACGTTTCCGGGATATAGTCTAAAGTCCGGTCTGCGTTTCAGATGCCAAATATTTTACTACGGTGCGACTTATTGACAGATTCAGTAGAGCATACGGAAAGTCTCTTTTCGTCGTGAGCTCAGACGGCTCCTCTCTGATAACGCGGAAAACCGTACATGCGTCAGTCTTTTTTTTCGCATTGTCTCTTTTCGCTGTCTCGCTGCCTTTGTCCAGGTACCTGCTGACCGTAAGCGAGATACTCCTGATAGCCAACTGGCTGGCAGAGGCTGATTTTAAGGCGAAGTTTGCCAGGCTCCGGTCTGACAGGCCTGCTCTGGCTTTTATTTCAATCTATCTCCTGAGTGTGACAGGGCTATTCTGGTCTGAGGATTTGGGTTATGCATTTAAAAATGACCTGCTGCATAAATTACCCACACTGTTCCTTCCTCTTATTTTCGCAACTACACCGGTTCCGGACAAGGGAAAAATCAGGATTGTCCTGTTACTCTTCATATCATCGGTTACCGTTGTGTCTTTCATCGGGTTCTTCGGCAGGGTCTTCAGTTCCGAACCTTTCTTCCGTGAGGCCTCACCCTTTATTCCCGGGCTCTATTTCGGGATGATGCTGATTGTGGCAGCATTTCAGCTGCCACTGCTGGTCAGGCAGATCACCGGCAACAGGTGGTATTTCTATTCAAGCCTGGCATTATCAGCCTGGCTTCTCTTTTTCCTTTTTTATCTCAGGGCCCTGTCAGGAATCGCTTCATTTACCGCTGTGATGATACTCCTGGTTCTGATTTTTGTCAGACAGGCGAAAAGCATCTTTGTCAGAATTTCAGTTCCGGCTCTCTTTCTGCTTCTGGCCGGGCTGGCGGCATGGCCCGTGACAGCCATCTATAAACAGGTACATGCCGAAACAAAGACCGATTTCAGCAGTTTGCCGGCTTTCACAGCCCTGGGTACACCGTATCTCCATGACACGGTCAATGTCATCAGGGAGAATGGGAATCCGGTTTACATATTCATTGCTGATGAGGAGCTGAGAGGTGCATGGAATGAAAGGAGCGACCTCGATTTTGACGGTCGCGACCTGATGGGTCAGGAGCTGAAGTACACCCTGTACAGGTATATGTCGTCTCTGGGTATCAGAAAGGACAGAGAGGGTTTCTCCGGGCTTACCGATAAGGATATAAGGGAGATAGAAAAGGGGACAACCAACTATCTTAATGTCAGGCGACCGGGTATTTACATCAGGGCTTATGAGGAGCTGATGAGCCTCCACATCTATCAGGAAAGTTCACGCAGGGAGACATCATGGGGCTCGCTGACAAAGAGAATCGATCTATGGAGAGCCTCGCTGGAGGCATTTAAAAAGCACCCTGTTAGGGGATGGGGTACCGGAAGCATCCTGAAGGCGATGGACTATGGGATGGGGAAAACCGGATCCACACTGAGAGGGCTGAACATGAAACCCCATAACCAGTATCTGTACATTCTGCTTACCCTGGGCATGGCAGGAATGGCAGCAATAACTTTTCTGTACGGTTACTTTGTTGTCAGGAAGAGGGCTCACCAGTCATTGATGTTTATCCTCTTCCTGATAGTGTTCCTCGTAAACTTTGCAGGCAATAATTCCCTTGAGTCACAGCCGGGTCAGGATCTTTTCGTCTTCCTCTCACTTTTTTACGGCTATTTCTATCCACAGCTGAAAAAAGAACCAGGGTTCATTTACTGACCCTGGTCTCTGTTTTCTTAAGTACAATCAGACGTTCTGTCTGCTGATCCTTCATCCGGTAACCCGGGATGTGATTTTGAAGGCCGGCTCAGATGCCGGGTTTTGTTTTTATCTCACCCGGTATCGCATCCCTAAATTCCCAGTTTTGTTTTTATCTCGCCCGGGATGGCATCCCTGTGGACCATTATGTATATTGTCTTGGCCCTGACGAAGCTCTCTGACATATTCAGGTAACCGCCTTGAGGGTTCCTGTCGGTTCCCCATGAATTCTTGGTGATATAATATTTCGTTCCGTTCTGGTCCTTCACGATGCCTGTCACGTGCATAAGGTGGTCGTCGGTGGTGACAAAGGCCTCATATCCTTTCTGGCGGATATCCTGTGTGACATCAATTTCCGGGTAAGGTTTGTCAAAACTGAGTCCTGCCGAACGGTCTGACGACATATTTTCAAAGCGGGCACGGTCAGTCATTGACGAGACGTCAATTTTGGTCATGTCAGGATTGATGGCTACGCCGTTGGCATGGGAGAATCCCCTCTCACTTACGTCGCCGTCCCAGTTAACCGTGTAACCAGCATTCAGGGCGTTGTCCATGATCTGTATGAGTTCGTCCAGAGGGACATTATAAAAGCGGCTCATCTCCCAGTTGTCGGGCACCTCAAGCACACCCTCGCTGTAGAACGGGAAATGGGAGAAGGAGGTGATATGGACATAGTCATCCATATTCAGCCCGAGGCTGGCTGCGAATGATTTGGGAGTGTAGGTCTGGCCCTTGTAGGTGAACGACTCCGGGATCTCGCCGAGATAAATGTCCAGAACGGCCCCGGTAACCTCATTCGATTCCTGGCTGATACGTTTCATTTTAACGGGCACGGTTGTAAGGGCATCGACATATGCCTGAAGTTCCCGGTGGTTATGTGTCTTTGAGTCATAGCTGATTCCTGAATAAGCTTCCTGCGGCATGAGTCCGTCTTCATTGAATACCCTGATCCATGAGGGAGAGAGGCTTCCTTCGCCGAGGTTGCCCTTCCCCTGACGGAGGTAGTTGTCATAAATCCTGTTTTCATAGGTTTTCCTGACTACGAACATTTCCGAGAGGTCATATTCCCCTTTGCCAAGGCGGAGAAGTTCCGACTCCATGAAAGAGGTGGTTGCGAAGCACCAGCATGTGCCCGTGGCGGATTGATTCTTCACCGGAGTGGCAGGCAGGGAGACCACGGTGGTGAACTTGTACCCTTCGGGTTTGACTTCTGCCTGTTTGTTGCTTTTCTGTGCCTGCATCGGTGTCAGTGCAATCACCAGTGCGACGAAAGCGTAAATTGTCTTTTTCATATTTATCTGTTTTAATCTCTATACCGGAAAGACCAAAAATATTCAAATAATCTGAACCCGGAAATGTTTTTGAACAGGCCTTCGCAAAGGCCTTCAAGTCAGATGGTAGGATAGAACGCATTCTCAATATGGTCGATCTCTCTGCCGTTTTTGCCGAAGATGACCGTTATGATGTCAAACCGCGCCTCTTTCACCAGGCCGTTGCGGGTTATATAGTTGGATGCGGCATTGATGATGGTTCTCTGCTTCGGGACGTTGACCGCTTCGGCGGGATGGACCTGGTAGTCGGCCGACCGTGTTTTTACCTCCACAAAAACAACGAACCCGCTGTTTTCGGCGATGATGTCTATCTCCGTTCGTCCCGATCTCCAGTTTCTGTCGCGGATGGTATAGCCGTTCTGCCTGAGGTAGGCGGCAGCAAGCTCCTCGCCCCTGGGTCCGAGAGCAGCATTATCGCTCATGTCAGACTTCTATGAGCCGGTTCTTGATGGCGTAGAGGATCAGGCTGGCAGTGTTTTTCGATCCGGTTTTTGCCAGAAGGTTGGCCCGGTGCTTGTCGACGGTGCGTTTACTGATGAACAGGGCGTCAGCGATCTCGTGGTTCGAGAGTCCCTCGCATATCTTGAGGAGGATCTCCTTCTCGCGCTTTGAGAGGCTTGAGCTCTTTTCCTCCTGTTCCCTGTTCTTAATCCGTCTGATGACATGGTAGAGCAGCTCCTGCGAGAAGTAGTTACCGCCCTTGTGTACCGCCATGATCGCATCATGCACTTCGGTGATGTCGGAATCCTTGAGGATGAATCCTTTGGCGCCGGAATCAACCATGCGGTAGTAATATTCCTCCTCGCCGTACATTGACAGGGCTATGACGCTGGTTGCGGGCGACTGGCGTGCGAGTCGCGCTGTGGCCTCTGCTCCGTCCATCTCAGGCATGCTTATATCCATAAGGACGATATCCGCCGGGCAGGCTTCCAGGATTTTCAGCAGTTCAGCGCCGTTGGATGCCTCCGCCACCACTTCGAACTCACCGTAAGCGCCGAGAAGTATCTTCAGTCCGTTGCGGAACAGCTGATGATCATCAGCCAGCGCGATTCTGATTTTGTCCATTGTCCTACAATACTTTATGCCCTACGGGCAAGTTTTCACTACTGCCTATTAACTATTGCCTGCTGCCTCCTTTACTGATCCACCCTTATCAGCGCGCTGGTCCCTTTTCCCCTGGCGCTTTCGATCACAAATACCCCGTCAACCGACCTAACCCTGGTTTCTATATTCGGTATGCCCATTCCAACCGCTTCTTCCGACGTGAGTTTCTCCACGTCGAACCCCCGGCCATTGTCAAGATACTGCAAGGTAATGATTTTTTGATGCCGCCGCAGGTCCATCTCTATCTTTGAGGCTCCCGAGTGTTTCATGCCGTTGTTGATCAGTTCGCAGGCAGCCCTGTACACAACCACCTCCTTGTCGGTATCGAACCTTTCACCTTCCATGTTGGTCCGGAACTCGATGCTGACGCTTCGGGTGGTGTTCACCTTGGCGGCAAAGGTGCTGATTGCGCTGGCAACACCAAGGTTGGTCAGGACATGCGGGCTCATGTTGTTTGCAATCTCCTTTATGGTGTTCAGAGCCTCATTTACCACGTGATTTGTATTACCGAGTATCTCTATCCCCACCGGATCGGTAACCCTCGGGCTAAGGGCTGAGAGCGACATCTTCACCGTGGACAGCAGCGGGCCCAGCCCGTCGTGCAGGTCCTTTGCAAACCGCTTCTTTTCCGTCTCCTCGGTATTGATGATCGCATTGAGGAGCCTCCTCTCTGACCGGGCCCTGTCAGTCTCAGCACGCTTGAGGGAGTAAAAGAGTTCCCTGATCAGCACCACACCTGTGATTATCATAACCGAGATAAGCACATTCATCCACTCGTCTGCCATCATCAACTCAAACGAGGGCTTGCCCTGGAAGTATTCAATAAGCTGTATAAGGGTGCGTACAGCCATCAGCACAAAGGAGGTCGAGAGAAGGATCCATGAGAGCCTGTATCTGGTTATCTTCATGAACCTTAGCGCTATGCCGGCAGCAACTATCTGCAGCACAATGGATATGAACAGGGCGATCAGGCGTACCATTGAAACAAAGATTTAATTCATACAAAATTATGAGTTTATTACCTTTGAGGCGCAAAACCGGGAATGAAAACCATTTATACCGGGACAAGCAGGTTCTTTTGGTGCCGAATTGAGTGAGATAACGTGAGGAAGGTCAGCCTGAAGGGAGGTGAGCAGATTTCTTTTATGACATTTTTAAGACGATTTCGTGGTTGTTGATAAATATCCCCCTGAGAATCCGGCAATTACTTCAGCATAAACCGGACTCGTCTGGTATATAGCTGAATATAAACTACTTACAAACAAGAGATATAAAAGATCATTCGCAAATCACCTGACTGATAACATCTTAAAAACAAGTTAAAAAGTTGTTAATAATTACGAAATGCCAATTCCTTCTTATTCTGCCCGTAAATGTAATTTAACCATCTCCCGACGGGACACTAAACCCTAATCGTAATAACTTAAAAATCAACATATTACAAAGAACTACAACCTTAAACTTTCTAACTCAACTTAAATTATGCGAAAACTAAAGTTCACATTCATTCTGTTGTCTCTGTTCATAGGGTCAGCCACTCTGTTGGGACAGGTTACAACATCTGCACTCAGTGGAAAAATAACTGACACCAACGGCGAATCCCTTGCCGGTGCAACCGTTGTTGCAACTCATGTTCCGTCAGGAACCAAGTATGGTGCTTTAGCCAACAGTCAGGGACTCTATTCTCTTCAGGGTATGCGGCCGGGTGGTCCTTATCAGCTGGAAGTCACATTTGTTGGATATTCCAAGGAAACCTACACCGAAATCAACCTTTCCCTCGGGGAAAATTCTGTTGTTAATGTGGTGATGCAGGAAACAAGTACTGAATTAAGCGTGGTAACTGTTGTGGGTGCCCGTCCATCCGCATTTAATAAGGAAAAGACAGGAGCCACCACAAACATTAACAGGGAGGACATGCTCCTGGTACCAACGATGAACCGTTCACTTGGCGATTACACAAGGCTTTCTCCCTATGCAACCGGTACCGGTTCCTATGTCGGCCGTGAGGCTTACAACACAAACGTGACGGTCGACGGCGCCAATTTCAACAACAACTTTGGTTTGTCGGGGTCCAACATGCCGGGAGTCTCCGGAGAACCCATCTCCATGGAAGCAATCGATGAGATTCAGGTGGCAGTGTCACCATTTGACGTTCGCCAGTCAAACTTCACAGGTGCAGGCGTCAACGCTATCACAAAAAGCGGAACCAACCAGTTCAGGGGATCAGTCTATGGTTTTTACCGTGACGAGAGCTTCAACGGCAAGAAAATACGTGATAAGGAGCTGACAGTTTCAGAATCGGCCAAACAGGCATACGGATTTACACTGGGCGGGCCTATTATCAAAGACAAACTCTTCTTCTTTGTCAGTGCAGAAAAGGAATCTACCCTGACTCCGGGCAATACCCTGCTGGCACTTGATGAGGGCAGGGATCCGGCAACAGATCCCAATGTCAATACCCGCGTATGGGCTGACAGCCTCCAGAAGTTCTCCCAACTGCTCAAAGATAATTACGGATACGAGACGGGACGCTATGAAAGCTGGGGTGGTGATACCGAGAAAAATGACAAGATTCTGCTCAAACTGAACTGGAACATAAGCAGAAATCACAAGCTGACTTTACGGTATAATTACTCTGAAAGTTCAAATGTTTCCAGACCAAGCAGCAGTGGTGATGCCAGGCCTTCGATAGCCGGTGGCCGCCACAGTCAGACAGGAGGTCTGTCATTTGAAAACGCCCAGTATTTTAGCACCAGCAAGCTCCATTCCATAACGGCTGAAATTAACAGCCGTTTCGGACAGGTATCAAACAATTTCCTTTTAGCTTATACAAATTACGGACAACCACGTACCACCAACAGTTCCGTGTTTCCGTTCATAGATATTATGGCTGGTGACCCAACAAAGGGAGATGTTATGATGTCGGCAGGATATGAATTGTTCTCATACAAGAACAATGTGGATAATAATACGCTCATAATGACAGATAATGTTACCTATCAGATTGATAAGCATAACCTGACATTTGGAATTTCATATGAGCACCAGTATTTTGCAAACAGCTATCTGCGTCAGGGATCTTCCTATTACAGGTTCAAGACCCTCAAATCATTTGAGAATTACCTGAACGGAGTGGGTGAAGGGCTGCCTTACAATGCTGATTATCATCCCATTAATTTTGCATACACCTATCCGATAAATGGTTACACAGACCCTGTAGCAGAGCTCTCATTCGGACAGTTCTCAACCTACCTTCAGGATGAGTTCAGTGCCCTTAGTAACCTGAAAATCATCGGCGGTCTCCGCATCGACCTGCCGATGTACCTTGACGGAGCAATTGATAATCCGGCTCTTGATGGTGTACCATTCAAATACTGGGAAGAGGTTGATCTGTCAACCTGGCCTGATGCAAAAATCCTCTGGTCTCCAAGGGTGGGATTCTCATGGGATGTGCTGGGAGATAAAACTCTCAAGGTCCGCGGCGGAACCGGGATCTTCACGGGACGCATTCCTTTTGTATGGTTTACGAACCAGCCGACAAACAGCGGTATGATCCAGTATCAGCTTGTTGTCAATTCAAACGGAGGAGCTACGGCTCGATCACAGCTGGCAAGAATTCCGCTTTATGCTGATGCCTCACAGTTGCTGGAAGAGGAAGCACTTTCAGATATCTTCCCTCAGTCCAACGTCGCCGGTGGCAGGATAGCAGCTATCGATAAGGATTTTGAACTGCCGCAGGTATGGCGTACCAGCCTTGGTTTTGACATCAAATTGCCTCTCAACATGATGCTTACGGTTGAAGGAGTCTATACAGACGATATTAACGCAATACAGTTTGAGAATATAAACCTGGCTGCTGCTGCCGGAACTTATACCGTTGGTGATCAGACTCTTCCTTACTGGTCGAATAACACAAACACTACAAAATATATTACTCCGCCTTATACGGATGTAGTAATAATGCGTAATACCGATAAAGGGCGGGGATATTCACTTTCAGCTCAGATAGTTCTCCCGAATATTTCAGGATTCACCGGGATGCTTGGCTATTCAAGAAGCTGGAATGAAGAGGTAAGTGGCAAATCAGGATCAGACCCGTTCTCAGCATGGCAATACAGGCAGATTACCAGGGAACTTAATTCTGACGAACTGGGATTATCTGTTAATAACACTCCTCACAGGGTTGTCGGATCAGTCAGCTACAGTATTGAATATGCGAAGTATTTCGGCTCTTCAATCTCATTCTTCTATAACGGCTACCAGGGAGATGCGTATTCCTATATTTATAATGGCGATGCCAACAGGGATGGTACCTCATCTCATGAGCTGATGTATATTCCTACAAGTACAGATGATTTTGTATGGACAGCCGAAGATGCTGCTGCCTACTTTGCTTTCGCGGCTCAGGATCCTTACCTGAGTAAGCACGGCGGAGAGTTTATGCTGAGATATGGCGCCTATGCACCCTGGCAGGACCGGCTCGATATGCGCTTCCTTCAGGATTTCAAACTGAAAGTGGGCGGGCAGGAGAACAAGCTGCAGTTTTCTGTTGATGTCATCAATTTCATGAACCTGCTTAATTCAAGCTGGGGCCTTAACCAGAGTGTGGTAACCACTTCCCCGTTAATGATAAGTGGAAGGGATGCTGCAACCGGGAAAATGATAGTGACGATGAGAAAAATTGGTGGCGAATACGTTACAAAATCATTCCAGGATCCTTCTTCTGTTTCGGGAACATGGGGTATTCAGCTAGGTCTGAGATATATATTCAATTAATCATATTCCAGTCATAAATCAGGGTGCCCACCATCAGGGCACCCTTTTTTATTTCCCGTTTGTAAGCCGGGAATACACGTTCTTAAAGAATAACCGGAACTATCTCTGAGATTTTGATTTCCGAAAGCCGTCTTCTCCCATTTAGATTTTTCTAAAACGTTGTTTACTAGTCACATAGATGAATCGGTTTCCTCAGCCTCTTGTTTTTGAACCAACCGGTTTAAAAAGTTAATATGTCTGTTGATAAAAGAGAACTTTTATTCTTGTCTCCTCTGACATGCTTGTCTATTTTAGCAAAACGCGAATGTTACAGCAGAAGGTAGACTAAGTAACTTATTATCAAACTTTAATATTTTTCAACTATCAATGGGAAATTCAATTGTCCATACGGCCCCCGTCGCCTCTAACGAAAAGGAGTTGGGATTAAAAGAGGAGAAGAAATCAAGGAAGGAAGCAGAGGGGATGGAAAAAAAGATCAGACCGGCAGGCAGCACCGGTAAAAAGACTTATGCGTATGACGAAGCCATAAAGGCAACCCGTGAATATTTCGGCGGAGATGACCTTGCGGCTAAAGTATGGGCAAGCAAATATGCTCTCAAGGATTCCTTTGGCAATCTCTATGAGAAGACCCCCGATGACATGCACCGCCGCCTTGCAGCGGAGATATACCGTATTGAGCAGAAGTACCCCAACCCGCTGCCGGCCGAGGTCATTTACGAGGCATTCAGGAACTTTAAATATATCATTCCCCAGGGCGGACCGATGACCGGGATAGGCAATGACTACCAGATTGCTTCGCTCTCGAACTGCTTTGTCATAGGAAACAAGGGCGACTCCGATTCCTACGGCGGCATCATGAAGATCGACCAGGAGCAGGTACAGCTCATGAAGCGCCGCGGAGGCGTCGGCCATGACCTGTCACACATACGTCCCAAGGGTTCACCGGTGCTCAACAGCGCCCTCACCTCCACGGGTGTGGTGCCCTTCATGGAGCGCTATTCGAACTCAACCCGCGAGGTGGCACAGGACGGACGCAGGGGAGCCCTGATGCTCTCCATTTCCATAAAGCACCCTGATGCAGAAAGCTTCATAGATGCCAAGCTCGAGGCAGGTAAGGTCACCGGAGCCAATGTCTCGGTGAAGATCACCAATGAGTTCATGGAGGCGGTTGTCGGAGGGAAAAGCTTCCGCCAGCAGTACCCCATCAATGCGGAGAAACCAAAGTACTCGAAAGAGATTGACGCAGGCAAGCTCTGGAACAAGATAGTACACAACGCATGGAAATCGGCCGAGCCGGGCGTCCTGTTCTGGGATACCATCAGGAACGAAAGTGTTCCCGACTGTTACGCCGACCTCGGGTATGAGACCGTCTCCACCAACCCGTGCGGAGAGATACCCCTCTGCCCGTATGACAGCTGCAGGCTGATAGCAATAAACCTGTTCGAATATGTACGGGAACCCTTTACGTCGAAGGCATCCTTTGATTTTGACCTCTTTAAGGAACACGTGCATCTCTCACAGCGCATCATGGATGACATCATCGACCTTGAACAGGAGAAGATAGACGCCATCATTGCCAAGATAGATGCTGACCCGGAGGATCCTGAGCTGAAAAGGGTCGAACGCAACATGTGGGCGAATATAAGGCACAAAACCGGTGAGGGAAGACGCACAGGCATAGGTATCACAGCCGAAGGAGACATGCTTGCCGCACTCGGACTGCGTTACGGTACGGATGAGGCAACCGAGTTCGCAGTGAACGTACACCGCACACTGGCCGTTGAAGCATACAGGGCATCTACGGAGATGGCTGCCGAGAGAGGCCCGTTCCCGATATACAGCAGCGAGAGGGAACGTAACAATCCCTTCATCAGCCGCCTGCGCGAGGCTGACCCTGAGATGGTTGCAGAGATGGAGCAAAAGGGCAGACGCAACATAGCCCTGCTGACCATCGCTCCTACAGGCTCCACCAGCCTGATGAGCCAGACCACCTCCGGCATCGAGCCAATTTTCATGCCCTTCTATAAGCGCCGCCGCAAGGTGAATCCAAATGACAAGGACGTAAAGGTCTCCTTCATCGACGAGGTAGGCGACCACTGGGAGGAGTTCGTGGTGTTCCATCACAAGTTCATCGACTGGATGAGGGTGAACGGGTACAAGTACGAGGAGGTCAGGGAAATGTCGGAGGAGATGATCAACTCCATCGTGGAGAAGTCTCCCTATTTCAAAGCCACCGCCAATGATGTGGACTGGGTGGCCAAGGTGAGGATGCAGGGAGCCATACAGAAATGGGTTGATCACTCTATCAGCGTGACTATCAACCTGCCCGCCGATGCAAAGGAGGAGCTTGTTTCAGAACTGTACCTTACCGCCTGGAAGGAGGGATGCAAAGGTGCAACGGTCTACCGCGACGGGTCAAGGGCCGGCGTTCTCGTCTCCAACAACAAGGAGGAGAAGAAGAACGAATGGTCGCCGGTACGTCCGAAGGTGCTTGAGGCAGACGTGATCCGCTTCCAGAACAATGAGGAGAAATGGATCGCTTTCGTTGGACTGAAGGACGGCGTACCATACGAGATATTCACCGGCCTCCAGGATGACGAGATGTTCCCCATACCCAAGAGCATCATCAAGGGCAGGATCATCAAGAACAAGGATGACGCCGGCAACACCCGCTACGATTTCCAGTACACCGACAAGTACGGATACAAGAACACCCTGGGCGGACTGTCGCATATGTTCAAACCAGAGTTCTGGAATTATGCACGCCTTATCTCCGGTGTCCTCCGCTACGGTATGCCAGCCAAGGACGTGGTGGAGCTGGTCTCATCGATGAAGCTTGACAATGAGTCGATCAACACCTGGAAGAACGGCGTGGAGCGTTCCCTCAAGCGCTATATCCCCAACGGCACCAAAGCCAAGGGTAAGTGCGAGAACTGCGGATCGACCTCCGTGGTCTACCAGGAGGGATGCCTCCGCTGCACCGACTGCGGGGCATCGAAGTGCAGCTGATCATTTAATTAATCCCATATCAGACAAAATGGAGAGGAGGCATTGCCTCATCTCCATTTTAGTTTCCAGTCAGTTAAAGTATTTGCGATTTGCGATTTGCGATTTTTGATTAAATCGACAATCGACAATTCTTCAGACTTCACTTCAGAAGGTCGGGATGGCGGAATTTGCCAGTGACAGATCTATCTCCGCCGCCGTGGCTTCATGATCAGGAAGGTTACCCTCGAAATACTTCTCATAAGCGGTAATATCAAAATGACCGTGCCCGCTCAGGTTGAAGAGGATGGTTTTTGACACCCCCTCGAGATCAGCCCTTCTCGCCTCGTCAAGAGCACCGGCGATGGCATATGACGACTCGGGTGCGGGCAGTATCCCTTCCGTTCTGGCGAAGAGAATGGCTCCCTCAAAGCACTCGCGCTGAAACTTGGATTTTGCTTCCACCAGACCATCCTTGCGCAGCTGGCTGACGAGGACGCCCGCGCCGTGATACCGCAGGCCTCCCGCATGGATCTTGTCAGGGATAAAATTATGTCCCAGGGTGTACATGGGGAGCAGCGGGGTCATGCCCGACTGATCACCGAAATCATATGTGAATTTCCCCTTCGTCAGCTTGGGGCAGGAGGCCGGTTCAACAGCGACGAACCTGGTCTTTTTGCCGTTGACAATGTTTTCGCGCAGGAAGGGGAATGAGATGCCGGAGAAGTTGGATCCACCGCCGAAACAACCAATTACCACATCGGGGTAGTCGTTAGCCTTCTCCATCTGTATCAGTGCTTCCTGTCCTATAATGGTCTGGTGGAGAGAGACATGGTTCAGAACGCTTCCCAGTGAGTATTTGGTGTAGGGATCCTGCAATGCGATCTCGATCGCCTCCGAGATGGCTATGCCGAGACTGCCCGGTGAGTCGGGGTATTGCTCAAGCACTTTTCTTCCAGCTGCAGTCATGGTGCTGGGTGAAGGGACCACCTTTGCGTTATAGGCGTTCATCATCAGCTTGCGGCCGGGTTTCTGGTGGAAGCTTACCTTGACCATAAACACCAGCAGCTCCAGCCCGAAGTGATTGCATGCAAAGCTCATGGCGCTGCCCCACTGGCCGGCACCCGTCTCCGTTGTCATCCGGCGTACGCCCTCCATCTTGTTGTAGTAGGCCTGCGGGATGGCGGTATTTGCCTTGTGGGAGCCGGAATAGTTGCCACCCTCATACTTGTAATAAATCTTGCTCCTGGTGCCCAGCGCCTTTTCAAGGTTACGGGCCCTGAAAAGCGGAGAGGGCCGGTAGGTTCTGTACAGGTCGAAGACCTCCTCGGGAATGTCAACATACCTCTCTGAAGTGACCTCCTGTTTTATAAGCTCCATCGGGAAGATGGCCGCCAGATCCTCCGGTCCGGCCGGCTTGCCGGTTACAGGATTGAGCGGAGGTAACGGCTTGTTGGGCATGTCTGCCACAATATTATACCACTGGCGAGGCATCTCGTTTTCAGTCAGTAAAATCTTTGTCATCTTTTCCATTGTTCATAAGTGTTAAAGGTTATAAAATACAAAAGGCACGCTGTGATCAGCGTGCCTCTTAGGATAATTATCTCGTTTAATTATATAATGGCGTGATTCACAGCTTCAGTCTATGAGCTGCACCAGCGCCAATTATATACCATGAATTGTTTCATCCCTGCAAACATAATGAAAATTCCATACCACAGCTACTTACATATAATTTTTTTCACCGGCCGGCAGATTTAACTTTCATTTTGATTTATGGCGCTCTGACAGGAGCTCTTCAATATCTGCGAGCTCAACCGATCTGGCCCTGAGGAGCACAAGCAGATGGTAGAGCAGGTCGGCGGCTTCATTTTTAAACAGGTCAATGTCATTATCCTTTGCCTCGATTACCAGCTCCACGGCCTCCTCTCCAACTTTCTGGGCGATTTTATTGATCCCCTTCCGGTATAATTTGTTGGTATAAGAATCAGGCGCATCTTCCTCGATCCTTTCATTGATTATCTTCTCAAGCCTGTAGAGGAAGCCTTTGGCCTCCATGTCGCCAAAACAGGAGTATGTTCCCAGGTGACATACCGGTCCGGCCGGAACGACCCTGATCAGGAGGGCATCCTGGTCACAATCGGGCAATATTTCTTTCACCGTGAGAAAGTTTCCGGAGCTCTCCCCTTTGGTCCATAACCTCTGTTTGCTGCGGCTGAAGAAGGTTACCCTGCCTTCGGCTATAGTTTTCAGGTAAGCCTCTTCATTCATGTAGCCAACCATCAGTACCTGCATTGTGGTGTTGTCCTGTATCACGGCCGGAATCAGTCCGTCGCCTTTGTTAAAATTGAGATTCAGCATCTTACGTCAATATTATTTTTTAGAAGGTAATTTTTAAGATCAGGGATCAGTATCTCGCCGAAGTGAAATACCGAGGCAGCCAGGGCTGCAGTGCATGAAGTCTCCTCAAAGACCCTCCTGAAATGTTCCATGGTCCCGGCGCCGCCTGAAGCAATGACGGGTATGTTCACCCTGTCACTTACTGCAGAGGTTATATCTATTGAGAAACCCTCTTTTGTGCCGTCGCTGTTGACGGAGGTGAGAAGTATCTCCCCGGCACCCCGCTGCTCAACCTCTTCAGCCCACTGCAGAGCTCTTACCGTGGTGACAGTCCTGCCGCCGTTGATGCACACCAGCCATTCACCGTCAATGAGTTGTGCGTCAATAGCGGCCACAATGCACTGGCTTCCAAACTTGCCTGCCAGCCTTGTTATCAGTTCCGGTTCCATCAGGGCAGCGGTGTTGACACTCACCTTGTCGGCACCCGAACTGATAAGTATGGAAACATCATCCATGGTGTTTATTCCTCCCCCGACGGTAAACGGAATATTTATGGCCATGGCGATCTTCTCAACCAGTTGGGCCAGTGTCTTTCTCTTTTCATGTGTCGCCGTTATGTCAAGGAAGACAAGCTCGTCGGCGGCCTGGCCGGCATAGGCTTTTGCCAGCTCCACCGGATCGCCGGCATCCCTCAGGTTGACAAAACTGACTCCCTTGACGGTTCGTCCACCCTTGATATCGAGGCATGGTATGATACGTTTCTTCAGCATAACCCTGCAAGTTCCTCTAATGTTATCCTTCCCTCGTAGATCGCCTTGCCTATGATGACGGCTTCACAACCCGCCTCCCTGACGAGTTGTACGTCTTCAGCCGATGAGATGCCTCCGCTTGCGATCAGGGAGAGGCCGTCGATCCGTACGATCTCCTTATATATATCAAGGGAGGGTCCGCCCAGCATGCCATCCTTTTCAATATCGGTGCACATGGCGAAGACAACCCCCTGTGACCTGTAGTTCCGGAGGAAGTCAATTATATCCGTTTCAGATGCGGAGAGCCACCCTCCGGTTGCCACCTTCCTCTGCCTGAAGTCGGCGCCCAGGATGATCCTTTCAGGACCGTAGTCAGCCAGCCACTTAAGAAAAAGGTCCGGTTCATTCACCGCTATGCTCCCGCAGGTGACCTGCGAGGCGCCACAGCTGAATGCGGTACGTATATCGTCATCGGATCGTATGCCCCCGCTGAAATCCACCTGCAGTCCGGTCATGCCTGTAATGGACTCAAGCACACCCTGGTTCCTTATCTTTCCTTCCCGGGCTCCGTCGAGATCAACCAGGTGGAGGTATTTTATTCCGTGCTCTTCCAGCTCCCTGGCCACATCAAGCGGCTCCCTGCCGTAGACGGTTCTCCGGGAATAGTCGCCCTGGGTCAGCCTGACACAGGTGCCGTCCATTATATCGATGGCTGCAATTATTCTCATAACTCAAGGAAGTTTTTAAGTATCAGGGCACCTGTCTCAGCTGATTTCTCGGGATGGAACTGCGTGGCAAAGAAATTGCCCCTGCGCATTGCTGCGGAGAAGGGCAGCCCGTAATCGCAAACGGCTGTGGTAAATTCGTTCACTGCGGCATAATAGCTGTGCACATAATAGACATTATCTTCATTCTTTATTCCTCTCAGCAGCGGATCATCATTCAGGCTGCTGAAATCATTCCATCCCATGTGGGGGACCCTGGCTCCGGCCGGGAATCTTCTGACTATGGTATCAAATATGCCAAGGCATTCAGTATTATTCTCCTCCGAATAGCTGCACATGAGCTGCAGCCCGAGGCAGATACCCAGTACAGGCTGTTTCAGTGAGACGATGAGGGTGTCGAGGCTTCTCTCCCTGAGATAGTTCATTGCTGAACTGGCTTCACCGACGCCGGGGATGATCACCCTGTCAGCCCTGCGTATGACATCCGGATCATCGGAAATGACTGCTTCATGCCCCAGCCTCTGCAGTGCTACCCGGACTGACATTATGTTTCCGGAGTTATATTTAAGTATGGCTATCATAATTGTCCCTTGGTTGATGGCAGAACGCCGTTATCCGTTGCTGTCACAGCCATCCTCACAGCCCTGGCGAAAGCCTTGAAGATGGCCTCGGTCTTGTGGTGCTCATTCTCGCCTGCAGCGTGTACGTGAATGTTGCATTTCGCACTGTCACTGAACGACCTGAAGAAGTGTGAGAACATCTCCGACGGGATATTGCCGACCCTTTCTGACCTGTATCCTACATCCCATGTCAGCCAGGGTCTCCCGCCGAAGTCGAGTGATCACCTGTGCCAGTGAGTCATCCATCGGGAGGGTGAAGCCATAGCGTCCGATGCCCCTCTTGCTGCCCAGTGCAATGAAGAAGGCCTCCCCGAGAACAATACCGACGTCTTCAACAAGATGGTGTTCATCGACTCTCAGGTCTCCCGTTGCCTTCACGCGGATGTCAATGCCGCCATGGCGGGCCAGTTGCTCAAGCATATGATCCAGGAAACCTATCCCGGTATCTATGCTGCTGCTGCCTGTACCGTCAATTGTCAGATCGATTTCTACTGCTGTTTCATTTGTCTTCCTTTTGACAAAGGCGCTTCTCGGGATCTTTTTCAGGAACCTGCGTATCTCATCCCAGTCCCTGGTGCAGAGGGCTGCATCCCCGTTTTGTTCGCTGCCGACGTAGATTGATCTGCATCCCAGGTTCTTTGCCAGTTCGATGTCAGTGAGCCTGTCGCCTATGACAAATGATGCGCTGAGGTCGATCCCCTGAGCCAGGTATTGCGTCAGCATCGCCGTTCCCGGCTTGCGGTAAGGGGAGTTATCATCTTCGAACGACCTGTCGATAAACTGCTCGGCGAATTTTATTCCTTCACCTTCGAGAATGGAGAGCATCTTATTATGGGGAGCAAGGAACTCCTCCTCAGGGAATGCCGGGGTCCCAAGCCCGTCCTGGTTTGTCACCATCACCAGTTCGAAATCCGTTTCGCGAGTTATGGCTGACAATGCGCCGATGACACCCGGCATGAATGCCAGTTTTTCAAGACTGTCAACCTGCTTGTCAGCGGGTTCTTTCAGGATGGTTCCGTCCCTGTCAATAAATAACACTTTTTTCATATGCGAAATGTTTTCATTCTTGTTCGTGTAGGTATTCGGGCAGGCGTTATGTCCCTATTTTGTTCAGTTCACTTATGAGCCTGTCGTTTTCGCTTCTGGTGCCTGCCGTTATGCGCAGGCAACCATTCGTCTCGCGGCTTTTGTTTCTGATGATTATATTATTGGCTATCAATTTATTATAGACACCATCCGGATCCTTCACCTTCACAAGCAGGAAGTTTGAGTCAGAAGGCCAGACCTTTTCAACCACAGGAATAGTTGCCAGTTTCTCAGCAAGCCTCTTACGTTCTGCAGTTATGGTATCTGTCTGAACGGTTATTGGTTTGATGTCCCTGAGCCTCCCCATGGCAGCTTCCTGGTTAATGGTACTGATGTTATAAGGAGGCTTTATGCGGAAAAAGTAATTCAGAATGTCATTCGCCGCGAAAGCCATTCCTATCCTTGCCGCCGCCATTCCCAATGCCTTGCTGAAGGTCTGCATTACGATCAGGTTGTCATAAAGCCCGATCTTTTCAATGAATGAAGGCTTTTCGCTGAAATCAACATAAGCTTCGTCGAGCACCACAATACCTCGAAAATTACGGATAATGAAATCAATTCTGCCGTGATCCATACAGTTGCCTGTCGGGTTGTTCGGTGAACAGATGAAGATCAGCTTAAGACGCTCATCTTCAAGAAGCGGGGTCACTGCCGGGATATCGATATCGTAGTTTTCATCGAGGGGTACTTTAATAATCTCAACGTCATTCACTGCCGCTGAGACCTGGTACATTCCGTATGTGGGCGGGAATATAAGTGCCCTGTCACTTCCCGGGTTACAGAATATCCTGTAGCAGAGATCAATCACCTCGTCGCTTCCGTTTCCGAGGAAAATGTTTTCTTCAGCTATGCCCTTCAGGCTGCTGATAGCGGCTCTGAGCTCCCTCTGGCGGGGGTCGGGATACCTGTTGAGAGGGCCGTAGGGACTCTCATTGGCATCAAGGAAGGTGCCCACTTTCCCTTCATATTCATCCCTGGCGCATGAGTATGGAACCAGCGCCCGCACGTTAGGCCTTACCAGTAGATCTGTTCTGTTCATCGTTGAGATATTTTAGTCTGACGGATACTGCATTACGGTGTCCCCCGAGCATTTCGGCTTCGGCCAGCAATTCTGTTGCCGGACCTATATTCATTATGCCGGTCCCGGTCACCTCCTGAAAGAAGATCTTCTTCATAAAACTCCCGGTTGAAACACCGCTGTAGCTCCTTGCAAAACCTCCTGTGGGGAGGGTATGATTGGGACCGGTCATATAGTCGCCTGTGCTTTCGCTGCTGTAGGTCCCCAGAAAAACTGATCCGGCGTTTGTCACGGCTGCAGCATGGAGGTATGGGTCTGCGGTGGCGAGGATAAGATGTTCCGGGGCGTACCTGTTGCTGACCTTCAGGCACTCATCAAGAGAGTCAAGAAGTATCAGTGAGCTGTTTTCAAGCGCCTGAAGGGCAATGCTGCTTCTCTCCAGGAGAGCTGCCTGTTTCTCCACCTCTATTTTCACAAGTTCAATCATCACCCGGCTGTCGGTAAGCATGATCACCTGGCTGTCAGCCCCATGTTCCGCCTGTGAGAGCAGGTCGGCTGCCACAAAGACCGGGTTGGCGTTCTCGTCGGCAATGACCAGCAACTCACTTGGACCGGCAGGCATGTCTATGGCAACACCCTCCTGCTGGACCAGCTCTTTGGCCCTGGTGACATACCTGTTTCCCGGCCCGAAGATTTTATATACGGCAGGTATTGATTCAGTCCCGAAAGCCATGGCTGCTATTGCCTGGGCTCCGCCAGCCATGTATACCGAAGTGACGCCGGCCAGCGAGGCTGCATACAGTATCAGCGGGTTGATCTTCCCGTCTTTTCCGGGAGGGGTGCACATGATTATCTCTTTGCATCCGGCAAGGCGGGCGGGTATGGCCAGCATCATTACCGTGGAAAAGAGCGGGGCAGTGCCGCCTGGTATATACAACCCAACCTTTTCAATCGGCAGATCGCGGCTCCAGCATTTTACACCCTCTGCCGTATTAACCGGGTCAGTTCTTTGCAGCTGAGCAGCGTGAAAAGCCCTGATATTTGAATAAGCGTCATTTATTGCTTTCCTGAGGGCTTCAGGAACACTTTTCTCAGCTTCCCGAAGTGTCACCTCATCAACCCTGAACGACTCAGGCGCATAGCCGTCAAATTTTTCCGAGAATTCACGCAGGGCTGCATCACCCTCTGTTTTGACCCTGGCAAGCACCTCCCTTACGCTGTTGTCAATCTCCGTGTTGCCGGCCGATGGTCTGCTGAGGGCAGTCCTGATGTCAGACTGCCCGGGGTAAATGTATGTATTCATCACAGTACCATTTTTTCGATGGGAATGACAAGTATCCCTTCAGCGCCTGCCGCCCTGAGCTGATCAATCCTCTCCCAGAACTCATCTTCCTTCACAACGGAGTGGAGGCTGCACCATCCCTTCTCAGCCAGCGGCAGTATTGTCGGGCTCTTCATCCCCGGCAGTATTTTGCATATCTCCGGCACTGCTTCTTCCGGGGCATTGAGAAGAATGTACTTGTTTTCCCTGGCGTTCTTAACTGCCCTGATACGGAAGAGCAGTCTATCAAGGATCTTTTTCTTTTCGCCGCTGATGTTCCTGCTGGCTATGATGACCGCCTGGCTCTTCATGATCGTCTCCACCTCGCGCAGCCCGTTGGTAAGCAGGGTGCTGCCGGAGCTGACGATATCACAGATGGCATCGGCAAGACCAATTCCCGGCGCTATCTCAACACTGCCGCTCAGCTCCTCGATCTCCGCGTTTATCTTTTTCTCTGTGAAATATTCCCTCAGGAGTACCGGATAACTTGTGGCGACCTTTTTATTCATGAAGAAGGCCGGGGCCGGTATATGTCTCTTCCTTTGGGATGGCGAGACTCAGCCGGCAACCGGCAAAGCCAAGCTGCTCAAGCACATCCACATCCTTTTTATTTTCAAAGACCGTGTTTTCACCCACGATCCCGATGTCAGCCACCTGCTGTTCAACGTACTGCGGGATGTCGTCGTCACGGAGAAGAAGTATCTCTACGGGGAAATTGGAGGCGATGACCTTGAGGCTTCCGGAGCCGTTGGTGATCTTTATGCCGCACTCTTCAAACAATTTGCGGGAGCTCTCGCTCAGCCTGCCGCTTTTCTGGATTGCAATTTTCAGTATGCTCATTTTATTTCTTCATTTACCTGAGCAGACCGTGCAGCAACAAAAAACCCGCCTGATCTGCTCAGACGGGTTTATGATATTCTGTTGTCAGTACACAACATTTTCATCTCGCCTGAGAGCAAGTATGAGAATGATGATGATGTGACCTTTTTGTAAACATTTTTTCCTATTGCTGCAAATATAACAATTCAGTTTTTCATATGTTCACGCCGGAGTGAAATTTGACAAATTGATTCTTGTCACAGTTGCCGGCATTAATCTTTTCAGGAACTATTTCAGTACTCCCAGTTCCCTGCCAACCTTGGTGAAGGCAGCGATGGCCTTGTCAAGATGTTCCGGCTCGTGTGCCGCCGAGAGCTGCACCCTGATGCGTGCCTGACCCTTTGGAACCACCGGATAATAGAACCCCGTGACATAGATCCCCTCCTTCAGCAGTCTGGCGGCCAGTTCCTGTGACAGTTTTGCCTCATAGAGCATCACCGCACAGATGGCTGACTGGGTCGGCTTGATGTCGAACCCTGCCTTCAGCATCCTCTCAACGAAGTATTTAGTGTTGTGATGAAGCCTGTCCTGCAGCTCGTTGGTCTCGGTCATCATCTCCAGCATCCTGATGCCTGCAGCGGCAACGAGGGGCGGGATGGCGTTGGAGAAGAGGTATGGCCTCGAACGCTGACGCAGCATCTCGATGATCTCCTTCTTGCCGGTGGTGAAGCCGCCGATGGCACCTCCGAAGGCCTTGCCCAGGGTGCCGGTGATGATCTCGATCTTTCCCTTGAGGTTATAGAGCTCTGTAACGCCGCGGCCTGTCTCACCGACAACACCGGCGGAGTGGCACTCATCTACCATCACCATTGCATTGTACTGGTTTGCAAGCTCATAGATCTTGTCAAGCGGAGCCACGTTGCCGTCCATTGAGAAGACGCCGTCAGTGACTATCAGCCTGAACCGCTGCTGCTGCGCCAGTTGCAGCTGTGTCTCGAGGTCTTCCATGTCAGCGTTCTCATACCTGTAGCGCTGTGCCTTGCAGAGCCTTACACCATCGATGATGGAAGCATGGTTGAGGGAGTCCGAGATGATGGCATCTTCACTGGTAAGAAGGGGCTCGAAGACCCCTCCGTTGGCATCAAAACAGGCGGCATATAAGATAGTGTCTTCCGTTCCGAAGAATTCAGACAGCTTGTGTTCAAGCTCCTTGTGCAGATCGCCCGTGCCGCAGATGAACCGCACCGATGACATACCGTAGCCATGGGTGTCAAGAGCCTTTTTTGCGGCCTCAACAAGCTGCTGGCTGGAGGAAAGTCCGAGGTAGTTATTGGCACAGAAGTTCAGCACCTTCTGCCCTGTGTTAAGGGTTATTTCCGCACCCTGGGGTGAGACAATGACACGCTCGTTTTTGTAAAGTCCGGCTTCTTTTATTTCCCCGATCTGGGATGTCAGGTATTCCTTGTAATGGTTGTACATCGGTGTGAATATTCACGTAAAACGGATGCAAAGATGGTGTTTTGCCGTGATTATTCTATGATGATAATCATCTCCTGCAAATGAATTTTCTGCAGGGTTGCTTTTGTTCAGCCGGAGATTTCAGGCCCCGTATTTTTCTATAATCTGGTCTTTGGTGAGACCGAGGATCCCGTATTTCTTACCTACCTTGATAAATTTATCGAGGGCTGTCTCCAGGTGATGCATCTCATGGCCTGCGGATATCTGGGTTCTGATCCTTGCCTGGCCGTTTGGGACAACCGGGAAGAAGAAACCTATCGCATAGATCCCCTCGTTATAGAGATCCTTTGAAAAATCCTGTGACAGCTTTGCATTGAAGAGCATGACAGGCACAATGGGGGTGTTCCCCTCCTTAAGGATAAACCCGGCATCAGTCAGGCCAGCCCTCCAGAAGGCGGCGTTCTTCTCGAGCTTGTCGCGACGCGCAGTGCTTGCCGAAAGGATGTCAAATACCTTAAGCACACCGGAGACTATTACAGGAGCAATGGTATTTGAGAAGAGATAGGGACGCGCCTTCTGCCGGCACATCGCCACAATCTCCTTCCTGCCTGAGACGCAGCCGCCCGATGCTCCTCCCAGAGCTTTGCCAAAGGTGGTTGTGATGATGTCGATCTTACCCATGACATTGCATAATTCATGTGTCCCGCGGCCTGTCTTGCCAATAAATCCTGAAGCATGGGAGTCATCCACCAGCAACAGGGCATCATATTTTTCGCATAGGCTTACCATTTCGTCGAGTTTGGCGGTGTCACCGTCCATGGAGAAGACGCCGTCAGTTATCACAAGCTTAAGCCGTTTATCTCCGTGGAGGAGAAGCTTCTCTTCGAGATGTTCCATGCTCGAGTGCTTGAAGGTGTCATGCTGTGCGCTGCAAAGCCTCATACCGTCAATGATTGAGGCATGCACCAGCCTGTCTGATATCATGATGTCTTCACTGGTAAGTATCGCCTCGAATACACCGGCATTGGCATCCATGCATGACGGGAAAAGGATTGTGTCTTCAGTGCCCAGGAATTCGGTCACCCTGTTTTCAAGCTCCCTGTGAAGATCCTGTGTTCCGCAGATAAAACGGACAGATGACATGCCGTACCCTCTTACATCAAGACCGTCATGAGCAGCCTTTATCACCTCAGGGTGGCTTGAGAGGCCAAGATAGTTGTTGGAGCACATGTTGATGACCTTCTTCAGGTCTGACCCTGAAGGAAACTCAACCTCGATATCGGCGGCCTGGGAGCTGTGTATGAACCGCTCCTCCTTGAAAATACCGGCGTTTCTTATATCTGCCAGCTGTGACAGATAAAGATCCCTTGTTTTTTCAGAGTAACTCATGGTGTCAGTTATTTTATTTGTTCAGATACTGGTTTACCAGTGCGACAATATTGTTAACGCTGTCAAAAGCCTCAGGCGTAGCCTTGCTTGGAGGGATTTTGATCTTGAATTTGTTCTCAAGGAACACGAGCAGTGACACCATTGAGAATGAATCAACATAGCCGCTCGATATCAGGGGTGTCTCATAAGTTACCTTGGCGTCATCATCATCAATGTACTCCTTGATAACATACTGCAACACCATCTCCTTCATCTCATTCAGGGTATTCTCTTCCATAACGTATTCATTTTAAAGTTTATATAATATTTATCGTCAATTCAATCATTTTCCAGGGTCGATATGTCCCCGATCTCCTCACCCCATTCCCTGGCATGAAGAACTCTTCGCATTATCTTGCCGCTTCGTGTCTTCGGGAGGGTTTCCATGAACTCCACAGCCTGGGGCATCGCAAGGGGTGAGAGCTTTTTGCGGATGAAGTTCATGATCTCGAGCTCAAGATCAGGGCCCGGCGTGAACCCGGGCTTAAGTGTTATGAAGGCTTTTACCACCTCCATGTTTATTTCATCAGGTTTGGAAGTGACTGCAGACTCACCCACGGCAGGATGTTCAAGCAGTGCCGATTCAACCTCGAACGGACTCACCAGGTGTCCCCCGGTATTTATGACATCATCGTCGCGGCCCATGAACCAGTAATAACCCTCCCTGTCAATGCTTGACCTGTCGCCCGAGAGATACCATCCGTTCACGAATTTTTCCCTGTATTTTTCCTCATTCCTCCAGTATGTCCTCATCATGGCAGGCCATCCCGGCCTGAAAGCTATCAGTCCCGGTTTGCCGGGTTCATCAATCGGTTCAAAGGTTGCAGGATCAAGCACCGCTCCCGTTATTCCCGGGAAGGTCCGGCCCATGGACCCGGGTTTTATTTTCATCCCCGGGAAGTTGGTGATCATTATCGATCCCGTCTCAGTCTGCCAGAAGGTGTCATGGAATTGTTTTCCGAACACCCTCCCTGACCATATCACCGCCTCAGAGTTCAGTGGTTCGCCTACGCTTGCCAGGTGACGGAGCGAGGAGAGATCGAAGTCTTTAACCAGGTCATCTCCGGCCTTCATAAGCGACCTGATGGCGGTAGGTGCGGAGTACCAGACTGTTATTTTGTATTTCTCAATGAACCTGTACCAGGCCTGGGCCGAAAATCCCGTATCGAGGACACATTGTGTCACCCCGAGGCTCCACGGCCCGATTATTCCGTATGAGGTACCGGTAACCCAGCCCGGATCGGCAGTGCACCAGTAAATGTCATCATCATGCAGGTCAAGAACCCACTTTGTGGTAAGGTACTGTGACATTATGGAATAATGGACATGTTTTACTCCCTTCGGCTGGCCTGTGGTACCGGAGGTGTAATGCAGCAGGGAATGAGTCTCTGCCCTTGTCGGGGATATATCAAACTGCTCAACAGGCTCCGAATCTTCAAGGCTGAAGAGGATTTCTCCGGGTTCGAGATCGGCGGGTCTCACGGTGTCTACGATGATAATAAATTCCAGAGCCGGGAGACGTGAACGGATTTTCCTGACCTTGCCCAGGTGTTTTTTCTGGGTGATGACCACCCTTGTCCCTGCATTGTCGAGCCTGACAAAGAGAGATTCATCTCCGAATGCCGAAAAGAGTGGCTGAACGATGGCGCCGATCTTAAGGATTCCCAGGAATGACAGGTAAAGTTCGGGAATACGGTCCATGAAAAGGCATACTCTGTCGCCCTCTGCAATGCCCTGTTTACGGAGAAAAGCGCCGATGGTGTTTCCGGCAAGCCTGATGTCATTGAAGGTGTAACTCTTTTCCGTTCCCCCGAAGCCTTCATAATATAGGGCAACTTTTCCGGCATCTCCTTTCAGGCAGATCCTGTCGGAGCAGTGCCATCCTATGTTTATGATCTCTCCGGGAGTGTAATCAAGTTCCTTTTCGGCGATGCTCCAGGAGAAGTCCCTGGTCAGGTCGTCATACGATGGATGTTCAGGCATGGATGTCAGTTATGGGTCTACACAATGACATCAAGTTAGAACTATTTTGGAAAATAGCAATTATAGCCCGGGAATTTTGCAGGCGAAAGTCTGTAAAGTCGAAAGTCTGTAAAGTCCGTAAAGTCGAAAGTCCGTAAAGTCGAAAGTCAGGAGAGGGTTTTTATCAAACCTGAGAGTAGCCTGGATTAAAACTCAATCCCAGTTTAAGATAACCTTGCCGCAGTTTCCCTCTTCCATCACGTCAAATCCCTTCTGGAAATCGTCAATATGGAAACGGTGGGTTATGATCGGGTCAAGATTGATACCGCCAATGATCATCATCTGCATCTTGTACCATGTCTCCCACATTTCACGACCATATATTCCCTTGAGGGTAAGCGCCTTGAATATTATATCACTCCATGGCACCTCGAAGTTGGAAGGAAGGATCCCGAGGAGGGCGATATTGGATCCGTTGTACATGTTGGCGATCATCTCACGGAAAGCCGCCGGTGATCCTGACATCTCAAGGCCAACATCGAATCCCTTCATGTGCAGGGGTTCGAGGACATCATGGATCTTCTCGCCCTTTTTCGGGTTGACCACCATTGTTGCCCCCATCTTTTTTGCCAGCTCAAGCCGGTAGTCACTCAGGTCGGTGGCCACCACATTGCGGGCACCGGAGAACCTGGCGATTGCAACAGCCATGCTGCCAATCAGTCCCGACCCGGTTATCAGCACATCTTCACCCAGCAGCGGAAACGCGAGCGCAGTATGTGTGGCATTGCCGAACGGGTCCATTATGGCTGCCCACTCATCGGGGATACGGTGATCAAGCAGTACCACGTTGCGGGCAGGAACCTTTACATATTCTGCAAACGAGCCGTCGATGTGGACTCCTATCCCGACAGTATTCTCGCAAACATGCTCCCTGCCCCTCCGGCAGTTGCGGCATGTGCCGCAGAAGAGGTGTCCTTCGCCCGTGACCCTGTCACCAACCTTTACATTTGTAACTCCGGGGCCGGCCTTATCAACGTAACCCATATACTCATGCCCGATTGTCATCGGCACCTTTATGGTCTTCTGTGCCCATTCGTTCCACTCGTAGATATGCAGGTCGGTACCGCATATCGCCGATTTTTTGACCTTAATTATGACATCATTGTAGCCCGGCTCCGGGACAGGTACGTCCTGCATCCATAATCCCTTGGCAGCCTTGGCCTTTACGAGAGCTTTCATCCTGTTCATCCTGCCTGATGGTTAAAAGGTTATGCTGTAAATGTAATATAAATAAGGTTTTAAAATAATGATTTTTGATGTGAGAGCACCGGGCAAATTGGCCGTCGCCACATAATATTTATCTTTGACGGGCATTGTAACGGCGGGCAGATTGTGCTTCGCCGTGAAGGAACCAATTCCGCAAGAAACAAACTTACAGAAATGACTGACAGAAAAATCAGGGTGCGTTTTGCTCCCAGTCCCACCGGACCCCTGCACATCGGGGGTGTGCGCACCGCCCTCTATAACTATCTCTTTGCACGGCACACCGGCGGCACATTCATACTTCGCATTGAAGATACTGACCAGGCACGGTACGTGGAGGGCGCAGAAGAGTACATAATGGATTCGCTGGCGTGGGCAGGAATCAAGGTTGACGAGGGAGTAAGGGAGGGCGGACCATTTGCTCCCTACCGGCAGAGCGACCGGAAGGAGATATACCACCGTTATGCCGATGAGCTGATAAGCAAGGGCGACGCCTACTATGCCTTTGACTCTCCCGATGAACTTGAGAAGCTGAGGCAGGAACATGAGTCGCGCGGCGTGACATTCAATTATGGGTGCCTCTCAAGGATGAACCTGTGCAACTCGCTCACACTTACAGCAGAAGAGGTAGCTGGCAGACTGGCTTCCGGAGAACATTACGTGGTCAGATACCGTATGCCCGAGAACGAGGATATTCATTTCAACGACCTGATCAGGGGTGAGATTGTCGTCAACACATCTACAATTGATGACAAGGTGCTTTACAAATCAGACGGGATGCCGACATATCACCTGGCAAACATCGTTGATGATCATCTAATGGAAATCTCTCATGTCATCAGGGGTGAGGAGTGGCTTCCGTCGCTTCCCCTGCACGTGATGCTTTACCGCAGCTTCGGATGGGAGGCCCCGTTGTTCGCACACCTGCCGCTGCTGCTTAAGCCTACCGGCAAGGGAAAGCTCAGCAAGCGCGACGGAGACAAGATGGGCTTCCCGGTCTTCCCTCTCTACTGGCCATACGGCGAGACAGCCACGGGATACCGCGAGGAGGGTTATTTCCCCGAAGCATTTGTCAACATGCTGGCCCTTCTGGGCTGGAACCCGGGAACGGAACAGGAGATATTCTCAATGGAAGAGCTGATTGCAGCCTTCTCTATCGAAAGGGTGGGCAAGTCGGGCTCACGCTTCGATCCTGAGAAGGCAAAGTGGTTCAACACCCGTTATTTCCAGATGAAGAGCGATGACGAGCTTGCTGCCCTCTTCATGCCGCTGGTCAACGAAAAAGGCTTTAGTCCTTCTCCTGAGAAACTTAAGAAAATCATCTCCCTTGTTAAGGAGAGAGCAGGTTTTATCAGGGACCTTTGGCATGAGGCCGACTTTTTCTTTGTCGCGCCGGAGACTTATGACCCCGAGGTTGTAAGGAAGCGATGGAACGCCGACTCTTCCCGGCAGATGAAGGAGCTGCGTGATGTTGTTGCAGGCGTGCAACAGTTTACATCGGAGAACATTGAAAAAACAGTCAAGGAGTGGATTGTAGCAGGTCCTTATAACACAGGCACCATACTCAATCTGTTCAGGCTCCTGATGGTAGGTGCCTCCAGGGGACCTCACCTGTTTGATATCGTCGAGCTCACCGGAAGGGAGGAGACCCTCCGCCGTCTTGATACCGGCATCCTGAGACTGTCTTCAAAGGTATCATGAGCCCCGGGAGTGAAATAAGATACATCGACTTTCACTCTCACCGTCCGGGCGACGGCAGCGATACCATAACCATTATGAACCTAATGGCGGGAGAGGATGTGCCGGATGATTTTGCGGATAATACACTCTTTTCTGCAGGCATCCATCCGTGGCAGCTTACCGGGGAAAATGAACAGCATCTGCAGACAGAGCTTATACTCACTGCTGCCCACCCTCATGTGGTGCTGATAGGGGAGGCCGGATTTGACCGCCTGAAAGGACCAGCCACGGAGGTGCAGTACAGGACCTTTCTCTTTCAGGCTGCAGTAGCCCGCGAGATGAACAAGCCAATGGTGATCCACTGTGTCAGGGGATGGGAAGAGCTGCGCCGTGCATACAGGGAGGTGAAACCGGGCAGGCCATGGGTCATACACGGATTCAGGGGGAACAGCCGTCTGGCAGCCTCGCTGGCTGATGAGGGCTTCTGGTTCTCACTCGGCAGCGGGGGCATCACCGCGGAAATACTGAAAGTGATCCCCCGGGAAAGGATCCTTCTTGAAACGGATGATACAACAGGGTCAATAGCTGATGTCTACAGGATCTTTGCCGCAGCGGATGGGTGCAGTGAAGAAGCGCTATCCGGGCTCATAAGGAATAATTTCAATGCGCTTTTCAACTTCAGAGTCTGATGGAACAGTGGCTGGCACGAACGGAGATGCTCCTTGGCGGAGAGGCCCTTCAGAGACTGAAGGAGTCGCACGTGCTTGTCGCCGGACTTGGGGGAGTTGGATCGTGGGCTGCGGAGATGATATGCAGGGCCGGCATAGGGTCGATGACTATCATTGACGGCGACACCGTTTCTCCTGCAAACAAAAACAGGCAGTTGCCTGCCCTGACCTCCACCACCGGAAGGAAAAAGGCAGAGGTGATGGGAGAGAGGCTCCTTGATATAAACCCCGCCCTTAAACTGAAAGTCATTCCGGAGTTCATCCGTGACCAGCGGATGATTGACATCCTTGAGGAGGATAAGTATGATTACGTTGTTGACGCCATTGACACCCTGTCGCCAAAGGTGTTTCTGATATACCATTCCCTGAGGCTTAACCTAAAAATTGTCAGCTCAATGGGAGCAGGGGGGAAGTTTGACCCCACAGCCATAAGGATAGCGGATATCTCCGAGACGAACTTCTGCAACCTGGCACGCATGCTGCGCAAAAAACTGCATAAGCTGGGGGTGCATGACGGTTTTACTGCGGTGTACAGTCCTGAGGTGGTAGACAAGGATTTGATTGTGCGCGGCTCCGATGAGAGCAATAAGGCATCCAGTGTGGGTACCATGTCATATATGCCGGCAGCCTTCGGCATAGCATGCGCATCAGTTGTGATCAGAGAGCTGAGCGGTACCCTGTCAGCTTAACAACCAGTCTGTTCTCACTTTATCACTTTGCCCCTGACGGGAGGAATATCATAACCGGGAGGTGTGCTAACCCGTATTCTGATCTCAACATTATCTGCCGTAAAGATGCCGGTTATTTTCATGTGGTGAGGACTTTCAATATACCTGAGAGTCATCACGAGAGTACTGTCGCCCGACCATTCGTATGATCCTGCAACCTTATTTGTGGTGACCGCTCCTGGCCTTGAGAGAATACCCGGTCCTCCAAGTCCTGTTGTGGTTTCAATCCGCTCTCCGTTGCCAAATGGTACGGTGTAAGCCTGGTCATTCGTTGCGACCGTCAGGTCACAGGCTTCTTCGGTAAAACCAACTGTGATGGCCTTTAGCTTCAGGCCGTTTTCTTCCAGTGTGAATGTCTTTCCTGAAATCAGTTCAGCAAGGGGAGGGTTTGGCTCTTTTGAAGGCAGCGGAAGAGCCAGCGATTCAAGTCTCTCCTTAAGTCTGCCGGCTGCTTCCTTATTCTCCGGGAGCACTTCATCGTGCATGGCTGGCAGAATGTATTTCCATACCATATTGAGAACATCCTGCATGTCAGGTGATTCCGAGGTGATGGCCACAACGGCATCCTTTTCCGGCATGACGATGATGTATTGCCCGAAGGCACCGTCAGCCCGGTATGCGTTGTTACGGGAGCGCCAGAACTGGTAACAGTAGCCCTGCATCCAGTCGCTCTTCTCCTTTACCTCCGATGGTGCATCAGGCGCCTGGTCAATCTTGAATGAGGTAGCCTCCTCTATCCAGGCAGCAGGTATGATCTGCCTGCCATTCCATAACCCCTTCTGAAGGTAGAGCTGGCCGAACTTCGCCATATCCTCAGTCTTTATGAGCAGACCCCATCCTCCGGTGTTAATGCCTTCAGGACTGACCTCCCAGTCGATACCTTCAATTCCCAGAGGTTCGAAGAGACGCGGCTGCAGGTAATCGATAAGCTTCTCTCCGGTTACCTTCTGTATAATGGCTGACAGCATGAATGTTGCCATGGAGTTGTAGAGGAACTCACTTCCCGGGTCCTTTAGCACAGGTGTTGCAAGAAATGCAGGTACCCAGTCGCCGGCTGATGATGAAATCACATTGGAAGGGTCGGGCGCCTGGCCGGCCGTCATTGTAAGCAGGTCCCTGACTGTCATGTCAGCCAGAAACGACGATACCGTATCAGGCAGCTGGTCAGGGAAGAAGGAGATCACCTTGTCATTGACAGTCAACAGTTTCTCCGTCACCGCAAAGCCTATGGCGGTGGAGGTGAAGCTCTTGCTGGTTGAATAGAGGGTGTGTCTCAGGTCCGGGCGGTATGGATCCCACCATCCCTCGGCTATCACCTTACCGTGGCGGACGATCATTATGCTGTGAAACTCGTGCTTGCTCACTGCAGCGGAGTCAAGGAATGTTATCAGCCCCCCGGAGGAGACCCCCTCAGCTTCGGGGGTGCTGCGGGGCAGTGAGGTGGTTGCCGGAGTATCATTCTTACAGCCGGAAAGGAGGACGAGAAAAAACAATACGGCAATGGAAGCAAAAGGACGGAAGGTTTTCATGGGATAATGATTGGATGTCAGGGAGTAATAAAATCGTTATCCAAAAATAGCAGAATTACAATACTTCAACACCTACGGTGCAGGTTTTATTTCGCAGACTCTGGCTACAATACTTAAAGCCCCCGATAAATCGGGGCAAGCTCTACGGGCTATTGGATTTATGGTGCATCCTGTGCTACAAAACTCCAACACCTACGGTGTAGGCAGGTTATTCAAACCCTGCCCTGTGCTCCGTGCCCTGCATCCTCCCGCTTTCGCGGGACTGCGTCGCTTCGCTCCTTGTGTGCCCTGTGCTACTTTACCTCCGGCTTCTCTTTTTCCGGAACCACTTTTGCGGTATAACCCAGCTTCTCAATGGATCTTTTCAACTGCTCAGGGTTGTTTTTGTCCTTCTGATATTGAACGGTAACCTCTTTGGTTTCGAGATCGCACTTTACATCCTTCACTCCCTTTTCGAAGGGGACGTTCTTCATTATTGTATTGACGCAGTTCTCGCAGTCAATGCTTGTTTCGAACCTTACAGTTGCAATATCCTTTTTGTTCTTTTCCTGACCTGACAGTGAAACTGACGAGAACAGGAGAATTATTGCTGTTGTGATGAAAATGTTTCTTGTCATTTTATTGGTTTATAATGGTTATTAATTCTCCGGACGGTCGAGGGCAAACCTGAAACCGGCATACAGCTTACGGCCGTGGACAGGTCCATATATCATTGTGGCATCAAAGTATTCGCCGAAAGGATCATCAGCTGCGATGATGGCATCATGCTGCCTTGATCCGGTGATATTCTCGGCGCCAATGTAAACGCTCCATTTCTTGAAGTATTTGGTCAGCTGGGCATTCATGACCGGATAGGCGCTGAAGGATTCATGCCGCATGTAGGGTTCGGGATTTGGCATTGTTGAGGGTATTCTGCCAGGTCCGTTGTACTGCAGCGTATAGTCGACCTGCCATTTCCTCATCCGCGTGGTATAGGAAGCTGTCAGCAGTCCCTTGTAACGTGATGAGAGGGGTTTTTCGCGCAGCTCGCCTCCGATGGTCTGCCGGACGTCATTCCAGCGCCAGGCGGCAGTAATATCCAGTCCTGTCACCGGCTGCATCTGTGCCTCCAGCTGGATGACATTTGAATACGATTTACCGTCGAGATTATAAAAGAGCACCTGGTCGACGCTTGCATCGAGGTCGGTAACGATCTGCCTGATGAAGCTGGTTCTGTAAGCTTCGCCTGTCAGTCTCAGTTCACTGCCTCCCAGTGGGATATACCCGGTGAGGTTGATGCCGGCGTTCCATGCCTCCTCAATGTCAAGATCATCTGCAATGATGATTGTCCTGCTGCTTGCCAGGTAGAACATGTTCTCAGCCATGACGTGCACCGTCCGGAATCCCTTGCCGGCCGAGGCCCTCAGGGTCATCTTCGGGGTTATCTCATAGCGAAGGTGTATCCGGGGGGTGAACTGTGCCCCGTGATTGCGGTAGAAGTCATATCTCACCCCGGCGAGGAGAGTCACCTTTGCCGAATCGGTGTATGTGTACTGAAGGAACACTCCGGGAACTGACTCTATAGTCTCATCATCCATGTCAGGAACGACGTCATCAAAAACATACATGTAAACTCCCCTGAGCTCATCATAGTGATCATAACGGTAGCTCGCCCCCGCATCTACAGTATGTTTTTCGGCCGGGAAGTACTGATACAGGAGGTTGGTGTAATAGCTCTTCTGTGAAGCATTATACTGGTTAAATCCCATCCATGAGCTCATGTCATGATAGGTCATGCTCTGAATCCATCCCAGCGACATATTGTCACCGGGTCCGAACATGCCCCCGAGCTTGGTGAAGGCTTCGGTACGCTCAGTTCCGATGTTTATTCCGTACCCGTTATCCCATGTATTTTCAGCACTTCGGTCATACTCATACTGTCCGCCGATCCTTTCCTCCTGCATGTATTTGATCCCGGCGCGGAAGGTGAGGTTGGTACTGAGATAGTCCCAGCGGTTCATGAAGCTGTATTGCCTCACGTCAGGTTCATCACGGAACCCGTCGTTGTTGTGGTCGCTGGCGCCCGACTGTGTTTCGCCGTGGCCAAGAATCATCGTGCTCCAGTAATCATTGAGTTTCACTGATGCATTGGCATTGGTTTCGATCTTTCCGGCATCGCTTACAAAACCGTTGACAAAGACTATCTCGCTGGTAGCAGGTTTCTTGTATTCCACATTGATCTGTCCGGTGACAGACTCATTCCCGTTTCGTACAGAAGAGGTACCTTTTGAGACCTGGATCGACTCCATCCATGGGCCTGGTATATAACTCAGCCCATATGCCGCTCCCAGTCCGTACATGGACGGAATATTCTCCGTGAGTATCTGCACGTAAGAACCTGCAAGTCCCAGCAGTTGTATCTGCTTTGCCCCGGTAGCGGCATCGGCGTAATTGACATCAACCGACGGGTTGGTGACAAAACTCTCCGAGAGGTTACAGCAGGCTGCCTTGCACAACTCTGCCGCTGTTATGTTTACGGTGGCTATGGTGGCCTGCCTGTCAATGTGGGCTCCTGTGGCGCGACCGATGACAGTGACCTCTCCTATCATGCTGTTCTCATTGAGGAAAATCTCCAGATAGTCGTCGCCCGGAGCAATTGTTACAGTATCAGAGGTGTAACCGACAAAGCTTGCGACCAGCCTGTCGTGTCCCTTTATTTTCCTGAGGCTGAAGTAGCCTGCGGGATTTGTGGAGGTGCCGGTGGCAGTTCCGGCCCACACGACATTTGCACCGGGAAGGGGTACAGTGTCAGACGCTCCGCCGCCGCCCGCGATTAAAACCTTGCCCTCTATCTTCCCCTGTCCTGAGAGAGCGGCCGGTATGACCAACATTATTATTAAAATCAACGTTTTCATAGGAAATATTCATGAAATTAAAACTGTTCACTCCGCTCAATGACGCTGTTCAGGTCATCAAGGCATTGAATGAGCCACACGAAGCGGAAAACATGAATGACATGTTCCGTCGCATGGTTGTTCCTATGAAATTTTCAGGAAATGATCTGGCAATGCATTGTTGTCAGATCGCGCCCGCAATGAAACGAATTGTTATTGAAAAATTGCCGGGTGCTCTTTACAGGCTGATCCTGTAAAACGGCAATAACAGTTGCTGAAAGGAAGTAAGGCATGATTTCATTCTGCACTTCCGACCTCACCAGTTCATCTGTCACAATCCTGTTGGCCTCATGTGAGCAGCAATCGTTGGTAACTACCATTTCACCGGTACTGTGATGGTGATGCATGGGACCGGCATTATGACTGCAGCAGCAACTGACTTCGTCAAGGCTGCCGGTAACAGTGGCAACTATCTCGTCTGTTCCGCAGTGCTGGCAGGTGTGGCTGATAAGGGTAAACCCAAAGCTCCCTGACAGTACCAGCATCATAAGTACAACCGAAATAAAGGGTGATATGGTTCGAATGCTTTTCACGGCTTCAAAGATAACAAAAGAATCCAACGCTTTGTTTAAAAAAACAGAGGGTACCCTTCCGGGGAGCCCTCTGTAATTATTTTATCAGACTGAATCTGATCTATTGAAGCGGCGGTATTATCAGAACCTGTCCCGGATAAATGAGATCGGGATCCTTCAGCATAGGTTTGTTTGCTTCAAAGATGATCGGATACTTTTTGGCATCACCGTATACCTCCTTTGCGATCTTGGATAGATAGTCGCCTTTCTTTACTGTGTAGAACTGTTTCTCCGGTTCGGGAGGTTTTACCGGCTCCGGCGCAATGACGAGAAGATGATCTTCAACTACCGAGATGCCATTGATGTTACCGGCAGTAACAATGATTTTGTTTTTGTTTGCGAGGGTATCCACCTTACCCTGAAGTATGACTTTTTCATCATCGACAGCTATCTTGACAGCGCTTACATCGAATCCGAACTTTTTGATATGTTCCATAATGAGCTGTGCCTTTTCTGCCTCACGTTTTTCTTCCGACTTGAAGACCTTTGCACCTGCGTTTTTAATGAAAGAAATTAATCCCATGATTTGCCTGGTTTAGTTATATTACTTCAAAGCTTATTTTAACATTAACCCGGTATTCAGTGATCTTGTTCTTTACCACTACCGCACTCTGCTCCTTAACGTATACGGAACGTATCTCCTTTACTGTCTTTCCTGCCGTCTTCACGGCTGAGGCTGTTGCATCTTCCCAGCTTACCGGTGATGATGCAAGGATCTCGATAACTTTTAGTACTGCCATTGTCCTTAATTTATTGGTTAATAATATAAAATATTAAATATTTGCCTTTTTATCAATGAACTTGTAAGATAGTTAAAATTTTCAAAATAAGCTATAAACCAAGGGGGTTGTTTATCATTAAACCCCCAAATCAGGGTTTCGTTCATTTTCGTATATTTGAGTTATGTTAACCTGATCGAATTTTCTAACCAAAAACCTTAACATTATGGGAATAGTAAAAGAATTCAAGGAGTTTGCCGTTAAGGGCAACATGCTTGACATGGCTGTCGGTATCATTATTGGCGGTGCCTTTGGCAAGATTATCACCTCACTTGTGAATGACGTTCTGATGCCTCCGCTGGGCATGCTGCTGGGCAAGGTTGATTTCACGAACCTCAAGGCTGTGCTTCAGAAGGGCCAGGAGGCTGTGATGGATGGAGTCACTGTTGTTCAGCCCGCCGTCAGTGAAGTTTCAATTAATTACGGAATGTTTATTCAGAACATCATAGACTTCCTGATTGTGGCCTTCTGTATTTTCATGGTGATTAAAGCCATGAACAATCTGAAGAAGAAGGAAGAGGCCGCTCCGGCTGCTCCGGCCGCTCCTCCTCCTCCGAGTGAAGAGGTTCTTCTTCTGAAGGAAATCCGTGATCTGCTGAAAAAATAAACTGACAATTTTTGCGTTGTAACGTAAATTGTTTGCAATTTTGCACTCAATCAGGTTATGGCAAGAATTAAGAAATACTACTGGTGGCGCAGGCTCTTCCCTGACAGGGGTTAAACCGGGTGCCACATGAAAATATCAGGAAACAGGGGCCTCAGTCTTCGACTGCGGCCTTTTGTATATACCCTGAAGAAGAACCGGCTCCGGGGCCGGATACAGAAAATTAAAGAGGGTGCGCTTGTGCGACACCCTCTTTTTACCTCCGGAAAATATTTAACAGAACCTGTACCTGAAAGATTATTGGATGTAAAAATTGTATTCGTAGGTCAAACCTTTTTCACGCAACCACCTGCGAAGTGCTTTGGCAATCTTTCTTTTCCGGAGCAGGACAATTCCTATCTCTTCCGCTGTTATCTGATAATATGTCTTCATTTTCGCGCTCCCCGGAAAGCCTTACTGCTTTCCACGGCTTCTATTCAGGACTAAATTAAGTCCCGGGCTGCCGTTTGCCAAGCCTCTTTTGATGTACGGGAGCCAGCTATTGACCAACAATGCCTATCCTTAGACATGGCAATGCCGGTCAGCGTCATATTTCAGTGGCGGAGCTTGCTGTGGCCTAGTTGAAACCGGTCAGGTATTTGTAAAGCTCACTGTCGGTTGACAGTATTATTGTTGTGGTTGAGTCAAAGGTCATGCGAAATGTCTCCATCGACTTCATAAATCCGTACAGGCTTCTTGAGGAGGCAGACTGGTCATAGGCGCCGGCATAGATGGCTGCCGCCCTGGCATCGGCGCGGCCTCTTATCTCTTCCGCCCTGCGGAAGGCTTCCGACTGTATGGTCTTCAGGTCACGTTCCTTTTCGCCGTTTATCTTCGAAGCTTCGCCCTGGCCCTCTGACCTGAACCGTTCGGCAATGCGGTATCGTTCGCTCTTCATCCTCTCATATATCTGAGTCCGCACCTCCTCAACATAGTTCAGCCGTTTGATCCTGACATCAAGAATTACTATCCCCAGGTCCTTTACCTTGTCATTGGAAGAGACCAGGATCATCTTCTCAATGGCCAGCCTGCCGGTCTGAATATCAGACAGGGTATCACCGGCCTCCTCGCCTATCAGTCCGGATGAGGTGGGGGTCCTGTTCACCGAACGCACTACCTCTTCGAGGTTGTGACCGGCTATGTAATCACGCGTTTCGCCATCGAGGATGTCAGCAAGTCTCGACTGGGCGCCTCTCTCATCGGTAAGTCTCTTGAAGAACTGGAGCGGATCGGTTATCTGCCACCGTGCATAGGCGTCAACGAAGATGAATTTCTTATCCTTGGTGGGCACCTGGTTGGGATCACCGTCCCACTCCATGTAACGTTTTTCAAAATAATTGGTTTTCTGGATGAAGGGCATTTTCAGCTTCAGTCCGGGAGTTGTTTTGGCCTGGCCTACAGGCTTGCCAAACTGGGTTATCACAACCTGTTCCGTCTCCCTGACCCTGTAAACGCATTCAAGTATGAGCAGGAAGGAAACGGCGAGAAGTGAGACCACTACTATTGTCCGGGTGTTTTTCGGGTTCATGGGTTACTTGTTTGAGGTTAATTGCATCTGAAGAAGGGGTAACACATTCGAACCGCTCTCATCGGTAATGATCTTATTGCCGAGTTTGGGAATAACCTCTTCCATGGTCTCAAGATAGATTCTTCTTTTTGTCACTTCGGGAGCCTTGACATATTCAAGATAGAGGGCATTGAAGCGTGCAGACTCACCGAGCGCATTGTTCACCCTCTCGGTGGCATAGCCCTCAGCGCGCTGTATTGTCTCTTCCGCCTGCCCCTTTGCCTTAGGAATGACCTTGTTGTATTCAGACCGGGCCTGGTTTATCAGCGTCTCTCTCTCCTGCTGGGCCTGGTTGACATCGTTAAAGGCATCCTTGACCGGATCAGGCGGGTTGACATCCTGGAGCACCACCTGCTCAATCCTGATTCCAAGTGAATACTCGGTGCAGAGTGCCTGAATCTTCTCGTGCACGCTCATGGCGATTTCAGCCCTGCCTACTGTAAGCACCTCGTTGACCGTGCGGTCACCTACTATCTCACGCATGCATGCTTCAGATATGTCTCTCAGTGTGGTGACCGGTTCCCTGACCCTGAACAGGTAACTGTAGGGATCGACGATACGGTACTGGACAATCCACTCCACGTCAGCAAGGTTGAGGTCGCCGGTAAGCATCAGTGATTCATCGGCGGTTCCTGACTTGGAGTATTCGGATTTGATTCCGGCCTGGGTTGTACGGAATCCAAACTCCTCCTTCTGCTGCCTTTCGACGGCAACCTTATAGAGACGCTCAATGATGGGGAATTTCATGTTCAGCCCGGGCTCCACCTTTCGAACATACTTTCCGAAACGGGTTATGATACCAACCTCCTCAGGTCCGATCTGGAAGAGAGAGGTGACAAGGAGCAGAAGCACTGCAAGAGCTGTGAGGAAGTACTTTACCATCAGGCCGTATTTGTCAAGCCATGTCTGGGTACTTGATTTTCTGTAAGTCTGGTCTGTCAATTTCTTAAGGGTTATTCTGAGACAATCTTAATAAGCTTTCCTGCCTGCACCTGTTGATTAAGCTCCATGTTATTCAGCAGCGCGAGTTCCTGCATCTTTTCCTGCTTCATGCCGTAGGAGCTTAATGCACTTTCAAGTGTGCCGGTCCGCTGTACTTTCTTTACATATATTCTTTGCGGCTTGACATTGAGTCTGTATGAGTCCGTCAGTTTGGCAAATGTCTTCATTGAAGATTCCATGATGTTTGCGTAATTCGGGAAATCGGCTTCGGAGGAGACGCTGTGGAAGACATAATAGGTGGTTCCGTACTCAATGATGTATGACAGTACTGCAGTAACGCTGACTGCACCCGTCGACTGGTCCTTGTTCTCCTGTTTGGAGAGAGTGACTATTGCAGGCATGCCGTTGACGGTCCTTCGCTCTGCGCGCTGAGGTTGCAGGCCATACTGTGCCAGGGTCGAGTCGGCGGCTGCCTGAAGCGACTTCTGGTTTGACAGGGTAAGGAGTATCAGCGCTTTGCCGTCAGATGGCTGTATAGCGACCTGGGTAGGGGCATTGGTAAGTTTCCATCCGACAGGATATGAAAACTTGAACTTCATCTCCGGATGGTAGAAGGTGTTGTCATCAGTATAGCCCTGCTTGGGATCCTCACCGTAGATAATGCCGTCAATAAGCTGCAGGTATGAGTCGCCGTTTACCTTATATGACGGCAGGGCCACCTTGTCCTGCCATTCCTTTGTGTGTCTTATCACTGCCTCCTGGCGGTCGCCCGGGTCGGGGTGCGTTGAAAGAAAGGTTGGCACACCCCCGTGAGAGCTGGCCATATTCATTTTATTCAGTACCTGAAAGAAATCGGCCATCTTGTTGCCGTCATATCCCAGCTTTGTGGAATACTCAGAACCGAGGGCATCTGCCTCCCGCTCGTTGTCACGGCTGAAGCTCAGGAAGAGCAGCTCCATGCCCTGCATGGCATACTGGGCATAATTGGCGAACTCTTCAGATGCTATCATACCGCCAATCAGAAGTAATGTCCCGAGCTGCTGTTTTGTCATCTGGCTGACAGAGTGACGAGCCGTAACGTGCCCCATCTCATGGCCTAAAACGCCTATCAGCTCTGCTTCATTATTAAACTGGGCAAGAATACCGCGGGTAAGGTAAATGAACCCGCCGGGAACTGCAAAGGCGTTCACCACAGGGGAGTCAACTACCTTAACATGGTATTCAAGGTTCGGACGATGCGAGAGCTTGCCCATCTCGGTGCCTTTGGCCTGAACGAAGGCCTGAAGCTCAGGGTCATCATATACCCCGAAGGTAGCCAGTACCTGAGGGTCATAGGAGATGCCCATAGCCACCTCCTGGGATTCGTTCATGAACATGAGCTGCCTCTTCCCTGTAACCGGATTAACTGCGCAGGACACAACCAGCAGAATAGCTGCCGAAATCGCTACGGCATTCAAAAGGATTCTTTTTGTTTTCATAGATTGAATTATATTAAGTCAGTCCAAGCCGGTGGACTTGCCGGCAGTTCAGATCAAGGTGGGCATTCAAATTTACAGAAATTTTTGTTAAAAACAAAGCCGCCCCTGTTAAGGAGCGGCTTCCGTCTTTTCTATCTGAAAACAGATCAGGTGTTTACTTTTTTGTCAGTTCGAAATTTCGGACTGTTTTATTTCCTGCGATGATTTTTACGCCGTCAAACCGGACGGTATCATAACCGGTTTTAGTGGCTGAGATCGAATATGTCCCTGCCGGTACCCCGATAATTGCATAATACCCCAGGGTATCAGCGAAGGCGGTGGCCACGACAGTATCCTGCTCCAGCCATATGGTAGCTTCTTTTACCTTTACATCCGCGGTGTCTTTCACCATCCCCTCTATACGTCCGGCTGTGGTCATGTTTGCCGCCCTGATGACCGGCTTGAATATGAATCCGTTATTGTGGGTCATATTGCCCCTCAGCACAAACGACTTTGAGAGATCTACGTCAAGGAGCAGTTCAGCTGTCAGTCCCTCAGATACTACCAGGTACGGATCTATGTGTATTTTTATGCCTGTCTGGCTGCCGCTCGGCACCTTAACAGTGTAAGGATCATCATTATCCTTGAGTTTCAGTCCTGCCTCATCGACATACAGCCTTATCATATCATATTCTCCTGCCGGGATATCCAGGTCGAGGAGGGTCTCGGTGACCCCGTTCCTGAGGTCAATGAGATCGATGGTTACTGTATCGTCAGAGAGGGTTACGAAAGGATTGCCGTCGCTGATGCCGTCACCTGTCTTTTTGATCTCGACCCTGGTAATGGTAACCGTTGCAGATTCAATATAGCTGATATCAAAAGGGTCATCGGTTATATTTATCACCACTCTGCCGTCACCGTCTCCGGAGTTGTTGGAGATCTTGTTGCACGCTCCCATGGCCAGGAGAAATAATGCTGTAAGTAGAATTGATACGGTTTTTTTCATTTCACTTCTGTTTATTTGGTTGCATTTTAGCGATGCAAGTAACAAAAGCCAGATGAAGTTATGATGAATTTCACCTCCTGATGATCCTGATGCGGAATGGGCGTCTGCGTTTGCTTGCTTTTTCATAGTCGATTTCATCATCCCTGAAGATGTCTTTGATTTTGTCAAAGAAGCTCTTTTCCCTGAAGTCGGGACAGTCAAGTAATCCGGACATCTCCGGTGGCAGCTCCGGAAATGGTTTGTTGATCAGCTTCATCAGCTCAGGGTTGGCTTCAGCCTTTTTCAGTGTGAGTGCCACGAGCGGGAGGGCCAGGGCGCTCCCCGATCCATTACTCCCGCTGTTGAAGTGAATGGCCGGTGAGGAAGCTCCTACCCTGCTGACGATCACCAGGGCCGGATTAAAGGCAGCAAACCAGGCGTCAGCATAATTCTGTGAGGTGCCTGTTTTTCCGGCAAGGGGGATTTTCACGCCAAAGGTACTGTAGACCGATGCGCCGGTCCCTTCCCTGATGGCTTTCTGCAGCATGGCACCCATGAGGAGGCTTGAACTTTCCGACAAAACTCTCTCTCCCGGGTCAGGAGTTTCGCGCTGCCACAAAATCCTGCCGTCAGTGGCCTTGACCGATTCAATAAAGTAAGGAGCGACAGTGAGTCCGCCGTTTGCGAATGAGGAATATGCGATTGCCACCTCCAGGATGCTTGCCTCGGCTGTTCCCATGGCAAGAGACGGGGTATTGACAAGAGGATATGAAAATCCCATCTTTTTCCAGAGTTTTTCAACCTTGTCAAAACCGATGAGAAGGTATAGGCTGAATGTAGGTATGTTCATCGATTGCGCCAGAGCCCCGGCAAGCGAATACTTGCCTCCGTAAGAGTGGTTGTAGTTCTCAGGGCTCCAGTTATTGAACCCTGACAGGGTGACGGAGTCGTTGTCGAGGTAGCGGCAGGGCTCCAGCCCCTCTTCCAGGGCTGCCGCAAAGATAAACGGCTTGAAGACCGATGCGAGCTGCCGTTGCGCCAGTATCTGATCATAAGGTTGAGTCTGGAAGTCGATCCCGCCTGCCCAGGCCCTGATGGCACCGGTGGCCGGATCAAGCGCCAGCAGGCCTGCATGAAGGGTCGTCATCAACTTCCTCAGGCTGTCAGGTATCTCTTTCAGGGCTCTCTGCCCTGATGATGTACTGTACTGCCTGTCAAGCCGCTTCTGCATCTCCGTCAGATGTGTATCAAAAGCCTGGCCTGCCGCCTCCTGAAGCGGCAGACTAAGCGTGGTGCTGATTACAAGGCCATCCCTCTCAATATCCCAGTCCTTTCCCCGGGATGCCGGTATCTCCCTGATTATGCGTTCTGCCTCATTCCTGACCCTCACCATGAAATAGTCTGCCGGACCGACCAGATCGATCTTGTTGTAGTTGAGCTTCAGCGGCAGGGCACTCAGGGAGTCGGCTGCCTCCTTCTGAAGATAGCCGTATCTCTCCATCTGTTGCAGCACCACGTTCCTGCGCTTCAGCGCATTTTCAGGATAGAGACGCGGATTGAAGGAGGTGTTGGCCTTCAGCATCCCCGTCAGGACGGCGGCCTCCTCCACATTCAGTTCGGCTGTCTTTTTATTGAAGTACCTCAGGGAGGCGGCTTCTATTCCGTACAGGTTCTCACCGAAGGAGACTGTATTCAGGTAGAGGGTCAGTATCTCTTCCTTTGTATAGACTTTTTCAATACGCCGCGCCAGGAGCGCCTCCCTGGTCTTGTTCAGAAAAAGTGACATGATGAGATAATCCTTCCTGCCGTACATGTTCTTGGCCAGCTGCTGGGTGATGGTGCTTCCTCCCCCGGCACTGGGGTCGTTGAACAGGATGGTCTTGACGAGGACCCTGAACAGACTCTTTGAGTCGATCCCGGAGTGGTCATAGAAACGGGCATCCTCCGTAGCTACCAGTGCCCCGGTCAGGTGACGGGGAATCTGATCATAGGGAATCTCAGTCCTGTTCTCGGAATAGAACTTCCCGATCATCTCACCCTCGGCCGACAGGACTACTGAGGCAGTCGTGTTTTTGTAGTTCAGCAACTGCTTCTTCCCCGGGAGATGCCCGAACACTCCCGACCAGACTGAACCAACGAAAAATAACGGTATGAATAAAATGACCGCAGATACTGCCAATATGATTTTCCACCTCTTCTTCATCCTCCTGTTACAGCTCAGATCTGATAAGGGCGCAATTTAGCAAATAGTGCCGTACTTTTGCGTCTCTTCGCTGTTCAGCTCCCATGCATGAAGCACTCTCTGACCCCCTGGCAGTAGGTGTGATGCTTTGCCTTCGCCTCTGAGATGATCATCTCTATTGAAGAGGCCCCTTCCTTCATATAATTTCCGGATTCATAGATATCGAAAAGGGATTTCATGGTTCCAACCATCCAGTGGTTGCTTTCGGCAAGGATTTCCCTGAATTGTTCCTTGCGCCTTTTTACAGAAGCATCCGATTTCCCGAAATGGTCCCTGACGGCAAAATAGTTTCTTGCATGTTTTGCCAGGTTGGCCACTCCTCCGGCGCCCCACATCCAATTTGCAAAGCATTCAATGACAGTTGCATAACAGGAGTCAAGGGAGGCATTCATGAAATCATAATCAAGATGACCCCGGCCTGCCTTTGATCCTGCCCTGTTCACGCAGCTCTCTCTCAACGCGGGTTTGAAAACAGGGTAACAGTTTGAATACTGTAACGGGAGTGTAACCGTCTCCGCAAATCGTTCCCAGAAATTCCATGTTATCCCTCAGCGATTTAAACGTTGACTCCGGCTGAAACAGCATGAAACCGTAATCAAAACCGATATCCAGCTTTTTGAGGATTTCGACTGCCTCAATATTTTTTGAGACAGTCATCCCTTTATTTAGTCTTGCCAGCCCCTCGTCTGTCCCGTCTTCAAGGCCGATGAATGCAAGGAACAGGCCATGCTGCTTCATCATTGTAAAGCATTCTTCATCAATCTCGTCGGGTCTGCAGTTTATTTTCCAGATTATTTTCTCATGAAGTCTTCTCTGTTCCAGACCAGAGCAGAATGACTTTATCCAGTCATTATTCCCTTCGGCTTTCACCGGGAAATCATCATCCTGAAACAGGAAGACGATGCACCCCTTTTCATGATAAAGATGCTCCATCTCATCGAGGACCGCTTCCGGCTTCCTGATCCTTTTCAGGGGACCTCCGGGTGTCTGGTAGAATTCCCTTGTATTGCAGAAGGAACAGTTGTATCTGCATCCCCGGCCGGCAATCAGGGTTGCAAATTTCACACCTGGGATATAATCAGCCAGGGGCCTTCTTACCGGAACGGGGAATACATCGATATCCTTTTCCAGCGGGCGCAGGGGCGTCATGACAATTCTGTCGTCCTGCCTGAAGGCAATGCTTTTGATATCTCTCCAGCTGGTGCCGGTGTAAATCCGTTTAACCAGTTCGGGAAATGTAGTCTCACCCTCAAACCTGACTATCGAATCAAGTTCGGGGATCAGGCGGAAGAGCTCCCCGGGGCTAAGGCTGGCGAAGAAACCACCGGCGGTAAAATGAGATCTGACCCCGCCTTTCCTCAGGCACCTTACCAGAGATCCGCGAACTCATCGATATAACCCTCATAGACGACTGAGAAACCCACCACCAGCGGTGCATGACGTTTGATACCGGCCAGTATCTCCTCGTCGTCATACCTGAAGTCGATCATCCTGGTTTCAATGCCTTCAGTGCTCAGTACGGAAGACAGATAACCCACTCCGAGGCTATCGTAATCCCCGAAGGCAACCAGAATAACCGGGGGCCGGGAAGTTATCAAACCCTGCTTTCCAGGTTGTCAACGATTTTTATAACCTCATCATACAGCTCAATTTCCATTATGGCCAGTTTTTTCAAATAGACCAATTTCAGGATAGTGATCGTCCTTTTGCTGTGTTGGGCTGAGGTTGAAACCTTCCAGTAGCTGCAGGGGCTCCATGGGAAATAATGGAGGCTTTGGGTTGATAAATGCCATTTCATCAGAAATTCTCATGATTTTACTGTTTTAGAGGTTAAACAACTGTTTTTATCGGGCAATGTTTTTTTTCCTGATAAGGGCTTTATATTCCGGCACTTCTGTGAGTACACTCCATACCGGATCAATTTTTATAAAGCCCGGAGAAAGGTCTGAAGGATTGGTCAGAAGCCATTCCACCTGGCGTAGGGCATTCGGAAAGTCACCTGCCAGGATATAGATCATTGCCAGGTTGAATTTCATGTCACTCATAACCAGATAATCATCACCTGAAAGTTCCACTGCGGTTTTTCCCGAGATCACTGCATCGGTGAAATTTCCCGAAAAGGCGTAGGCTATCCCGCTGCAGCTGTATGCGTAACTGTTGTTGGGATCTTCCATGATCAGACTTTTGAACATCATCAGGGCGGAATCATTGTACATCCGGGCCATCTTATGATCATTCAGCAGTCTGTATATCAGAGCGGCGTTAAGGTGAACCAGGCCCGGATAGCCAAAATCGGTGTCCGTTGAGGTTAAAACCTCCTGAAGTGCATCGGCATACCTGCGTTCATAGATTAAGAGGTTGAAATTCAAATACTTTTCACTAATGCCTGTCCTGTCACCCACAGAGTCAAACAGTTTTCTTGTCTCGGTGATATTCCCGTCTTTATTTATGCTGGTTTTAACCATATTGACGTATGATGGCGAGAAGTAGGGCATAATCACAGTGGCTTTCCTGTAGAAGATCATGGCTGAATCATAGCTGTGCAGGTAGTGGAATGACAGTCCTATGTTATAAAGGGTGAGGGCATCCTGGGGATCTGCGCCGATCACTTTCTTTATGAGCTCCTGCGATCTTGCCCAGTCACCCGTCATACGGTACACCATTGCCATATAGAAAAGGGGCTGGTAGTTATCCGGATCGAGCTCTGCGGCAAGCCTGAAATGAGTCAGGGCCTCATGATAATCACGGGTGCAGTAGTAGTAATAGAATCCCAGTGCTATCCGCGCTTCAGCCAGCTCGTTTTCAATACTCAGTGCCATGTCTGCGTCAGCCTTGCATTTCTCGATATTCGAGGCATCCAGCTGTCCGCTTCTCAGACCCCACGAACGCGCAATTGAGCGTTTTGCGTATGCGAGGGCGAACAGGGGATCATCTTCGATAGCCTTGTCGTACATGGATATTGCTGACGCGAAACTGATGGAGTCTATGAACTTATTGCCCGACATCAGAAAGTATATGGCATTGTCTGACAGTGCATTTGCAGAGAGGAAATTGATGTAGGCTCCCGGGTTCTTTGTAGGGTCTTTTTCGATGCTTGCTCTTTCTTCCGGTGTAAGCACTGCCTGCAGCTTTGAGGCTGTCTCAATGGCTATTTCCGTCTGCATGCTCCGGATATCATCCCAGGTGCCGTCAAAGACTTCGCTCCACAGCTGTTCATCTTTCCTGGCATTTACCAGTTTCACGGTTATCCGGTAACTCTTATCGATGATCTGGTAACTCCCCTCGATGATATAGTTGGCATTTATTTCCCGGCTTATCAGGGATATAGGTTTGGCTGTGCCCTTGTATTGCATTAATGAGGTTCTCGAGCGCACCGCCAGCTCGTTTACCTTACTCAGCTGGGATATAATTGCTTCGGTGAGGACATCCCCCAGCCAGGCATCCTCGGTTTTGCCCCCGATATTGTCAAAGGGGAGAACGGCAATGGTTTTTTCATGTGCCTTGCCGGATCCCGGGTTGCTGCCCGAGAATTTGTAGATGGCGTAGAAGCCTGCAGCAAACAGAAGCAATGTGATCAGCACCAGGAGTCCGGGCCTTAGTCTGCCGGTTTTCCTTTCCGGTAATTTGTCGTTCACATCCACCCCGTTGTCGTGCTCCCTGAATACCGCCTTCTGCCTTTCATGGTCATTTTGAACGGCAGCGCGTTCATACTGCATTGCTGAGATAATCTCTTTTATCGCATTTGCAGTCTTGTTGATCTGGTTCCGGTACTTTGTGGCGTTCAGGTTCTTGTTTTCATCATCGGCAGGAGTGAGGGGCCGGTTTACCCCCGGCTCCCTGTAGATGAAATCTATTGATCTCAGGGGTCCGTTGGTTTCGCTTTCAATCAGATCCCTGTCTTCCGGGTCAAGCTCATGGATTCGTATCATCAGTAACCTGCTGGCTACGTTACCGCTGTGCAATACTACCTTCAGCCCGAACCTGTCAAGCGCTGCCTGTGAGATAAATGCCTTTAATTCATGTTCCCAGGCAAATGACTTCGGGTCACAGTAGGTGCGGCTGATAACCGGGATAAAGACAAGGCACCTGAGTTTTTCCCTGAGTGAGGCATCGACATCATGCGTCTCCAGCAGCCCGTCATGCGAATTTATGTCGAAATAGAGGCTTACCTCCTCCTTGAAGGTTGATTCCAGCTCCCCTCTCAGATGGTCAACGAATTCAGTGACCCAGCCATCATGCTTGTTGTCCTTCTGACGATAACTGATAAAAATATCATATGCAAAATCCGGAATGAGGCTTGCCATATTAACAGTTCATTGTGATAAAGTTACGAAAGAGAAGAAGGCAAGTCAAATAAATAAAATGCCGCCGGTATCACCGGGAAAGTATTCACATCATATCCTGATCCCAATTATGGTAATATCATCGGTCTGGTCTTCATCCTTCTCTTCCCTCCATTTTTCATGCTCCTCATACAGCTTGTCTCCCTGCCGGGGCATGGGCAGTGCACTTATCTGAAGCAGGAAATCGGCAAGCCTTTTTCTGCTGTACTTCTTATGCCGTGACCCTCCGAACTGATCGGCATAACCATCCGAACAGATGTAGAGTCCGTCATCAGGCTTAAGCTGCAGACTGTATGTGGCAAAATCGAGAGCCCCGCTGCCTGAAGTCTCCCTGTTGCCTGTCCCGGACCTGATCTCCGTTATTTTTCCGTCAGTCATACGGAACATTATATTTCCAACACCTGACCAGGTGAGAATCCTGGTTGTGGAGTCAAGGTTGCACAGGATGATATCCATATCGTCTGACAGGCTGTTCTCAGCCGGGTCTCTTCGGAGGAACCTGTGCACACCAAGGTATAAATGGCGGAGAGCCTCGGCCGGGTCACTGATCTTTAAGATGTTTACCGCCTGGTCAAGTATCCCGTAACCGATAGTGCTTATCAGCGAAGCCGGTATACCATGACCGGTACAGTCGGCCAGCCCGAATATTATCCGGTCGTTCTCCCTGCTGAAGAAATAGAAATCACCGCTGACAACATCCTTGGGTTCATATAGTATGAAACTGTCCGGAAAGCATTCCCTGATGTAGAGATCTCCGGGCAGAAAGTTCCTCTGGATAAAACTTGCGTAGTTGTAGCTACCCTGGACTTCGTCTATTGACTGCCTGATCTTTGCATTGACAGACCTGATTTTTTCCTCGATCCCGGGAGAGGAAGAGGCAAGTCCCCTGATCTCTTCACTCAGCCTGTTGGTCTCACAAAGCAGTTTGTGGATACTGCTCTGCGGCTTGATGGCATAGGAAAGCCTTTGTATTTCCCGGGGTGAGACCGGATAAGCCTCATAGTTAATATCCCTGAGGATAGCCGGTATCAGTTTCACAAGCTCCCTGTCCTTTGCCTTCTCTGCCTCACCCAGCTCGTCGTACGGTATCAGGTCGGGATGGATCTTCCTTTTTTCGTCCCTTATCTTCCCGTATGTCCACCCGTTCAGTCTTTTCTCCCAGCTCCACCTGAGGTGCTCAACCCTGGCCATGGTCTCGATCTCTTCGTCATCCAGATGAAGTGTAAGTGGCTTAAAACCCTTATTTACAGGGCGGATCCTGTATCCTATCGAGAGCAGCTTTGTGGGTATATGAGATGCGTTGTCAATATTGGAGTGCTGTATCTCGGGGGCGAGGTCATCAAATTCCCATATCATCACCCCCTGGCCGTTTGCCGGGCCCTGACCCTGCTTCTTTATTTCGTGGAGGTACCTTGAATGTATTGTCCTGGCAATTTTCCTGATCATGGAAAAATTCACCCCGACGACCTCCTCATTCCTGATGATTTCGTATCCTGATTCCTTCAGGCTGGCAGGTATCAGAAAATTCAGTTCCCAAAACAGGAGCTTCATCTCTTTTCTTCCGGGCTTTTTGCCAAAGTTCCGGAGGTCAGCATTTACAAGTGCGGCAATTTCCTCATCGGTGATGATACATGTCCGGCAATAATCTTTGTAAGTATGCAGGCAGAGGTTGACAGAACTCAGCTTCCCTGGTATAGCGGCAGCATAATCGTGCCAGAACTGCTTTTCACTCCCAGACAATTTCCCGAAGTCGCGCTGAAACGACTCCGGATGAGCGAACAGATCGGACCTCTTCCGGATATGGGCATAAAGTCGTTTTGAAACCTGGTCGGCAAAGGCTTCATCATAACATACCGGATCAGTGGGATTCTGATTAACTAAATGATTGTCAGTGCCATATACATTCCCATGCCACATTCAGATATTAACTGTCTTTAATGCCTTCAAAATGAACGTACGCGAGCTGCTAAAATCACCGGTTCGCCTCTGATGCTATTCCGGGTCTGTCTCAACGTATTCAAACGGGAATTTTACTATCTGCGACATCTCGCTTCCTGCTTCAAGCATATCGGTATCATCCTTTTCATAATACCACCTGACCCGGGTCTCAATCTGACCTGCGCGGAGCCTGGCTAGTATCTTGCAGATATCCAGAATGCATTTGGCTGATCCGGAATTGAAGTACTCAAAGCTGAAATCGAATATTACCGGGGACTTCACCCCGGGCGAAGCTATCATACGGTCACTGAAGTCATTCATCCAGGCGATGATCTGGCCGTAAAATTCAACCGCATCCTGTGGCCTCGATTCACCCCTGATCGCAAAGAGACCTGCCTCATGGTCAAGGATGACAGCCGGTGTAAAGACGGTTGGACTGATAATTAGTTTTTCCATCGGGAAGCTCAACCCATGCCTTTCGCAGGAATATTTCAGCACGATACCCTCAGATGCCGCTCACAAGGTTCGCAATAAAATATTTCTCCGGATGCATATTTATTACTAAATTGAATAGCTTAAACAAAGATATGATTTATGTAATAAATTGTATTATAAGATGGCGTGAAGATTTATAACACGGCAAATTCCAAAATAGTCCGGGAATATGAGTGAACCCATTCTGAAAGCGTTGATGCAGTTGTTCGCCTTGATAGCCGACGTTCGTGATGATGCGGAGGTCTCCGGCAGGGGGAGAAACATAGTGAGGCTCTTTCTGTCGAGGCACCTCAACAAGGAACAGGTATTGAAGTATATGGGGATATTTGATGAGAATATACGGATCTATCACTCAGACAGTATATCGAAGGGCAGCCTGAAGGAGAGGAAACGGACCTCCCTGAATGCCATGAGAATACTTGCGATATGCGAAAAAATAAACGAGGAGCTTCAGCAAAAGCAAAAGCTGTACGTTATGGTGCAGCTGATGGATTTTATCTCCTTCAGCTCGGAGATCACGGTTATTGAGCTTGAATTCCTGGAAACAGTTGCGACGGCCTTCAATATTCATAAGACAGAGTACGATGACCTGAGAGGATTCATCCTTAAACCCGCTGATGTTTCCGTCAGGAGGGAGAGGCTCATGATCATCGACAGCAATAACGTCTTTGAAAGCAGGAACATAAAGCATCTTTTTCATGAGAACCTCAGGGGCAGGATCGAATTTCTGCATGTGGTGAGCACAAATACCCTGCTGATGAGGTATGCAGGAAAGGAGGATCTTTTTCTGAACGGCCAGAATATCGTCCAGGGACAGACTTATGTCTTTGATCACGGATCGTCGATAAGAGGCGCAGCCACTGATGCAATCTATTATAATGATGTTGCAGGCATATTCACCGGAGAGTCATTCAAGAACCGGATAACTCTTCATGCCAGGGATATAAGCCTGAGATTTAAGGATAGCGACTGCGGTATACGTCACCTCAGTGTTCACGAGGAATCCGGAAATCTCGTAGGTATTATGGGAGGCAGCGGTGTAGGGAAATCAACCCTGCTCAACGTCCTTAGCGGCATTACCCGGCCCGAAACCGGGGAAGTATTTATTAACGGGTATGAGCTTTACTCCCCTGAAGGGAGGCAGCATCTCAATGGGGTCATCGGTTTCGTGCCGCAGGATGATCTGCTCTTCGAGGAGCTGACTGTCTGGCAAAACCTCTGGTACAACGCAAGGATGTGCCTTAACAACCTTGGAGAGAACCTTATAAGGGAAGCGGTTGACAGAATGCTGGTTGACTTCGATCTTGATGTCATCCGTGACCTGAAAGTGGGCAATCCGCTGAACAAGATCATCAGCGGGGGTCAGCGCAAGAGGCTGAATATTGCCCTTGAACTGATACGAGAGCCTACCATTCTGTTTGTAGATGAACCCACCTCAGGCCTCTCCTCGGTTGATGCTGAGGTGGTGATGAACATGCTCAAGGAGCAGACTTACAAGGGCAGGCTGGTAATCACCACCATCCACCAGCCCGGGTCTGACATCTACAAGATGTTCGACAAGATTATGATCATCGATAAGGGCGGCTATATGATCTTCTACGGTAATCCGACAGAGACGGTCATCTGGTTCAAGACCCTGGCCAATCACGCCAATGCATATGATGATCAATGTGTTGCGTGTGGCAATGTGAATACTGACCAGCTCCTCAGGATCATTGAGGCAAAAGTGGTCAACGAATACGGTAAGCCCACTCATGTCAGGAGAGTTACACCTGCCGAGTGGGCTGAGAGCTTTAAGCCGGAAGCCGAGAAAATAACCAGACATGAGACTCTTTCAAAAGAGCCCCTGCCGGAAAACAATTATTCAATCCCCGGCCTCTTCAGGCAATCACGGATATTCTTTATGCGTGACCTCCTCTCCAAGCTTGCCGACAGGCCTTATATACTGATAAGCCTGCTGGGAGCACCAACACTGGCATTTCTTTTATCCTATTTTACCAAAAATGTGTCCGGGGATGCATATATGTTCAGCGAAAATGAAAACCTGCCGGCATATATGTTCATGTGCGTGATTACGTCTCTTTTTATGGGTCTCATCATAAGTGCCGAGGAGATCGTGAGGGACCGCAAAATACTCAAGCGGGAATCATTCCTCAATCTCAGCTGGTTCAGCTATCTGAATTCCAAGGTATTCATTATGTTCACCATTTCGGCTGTCCAGACCATCTCCTTTGTACTGATCGGCAACCTGATCCTTGGTATCAAAGGAATGACCCTGGTTTACTGGATCGTATTATTCAGTACCTCCTGCCTTGCAAATATGATAGGCCTGACAATCTCCTCGGCATTTGACTCGGTAGTTACAATCTATATCCTTATACCTTTTATCATAATACCCCAGTTGCTCTTCAGCGGGGTGCTTGTCAAATTTGATGATCTGCACAGAAACAGTGATTCAGTCTCTGAATTTGTTCCGGTACTGGGAGATCTGATGCCGGCCCGGTGGTCATTCGAGGCCCTGGCGGTGGAGCAATTTAAAAGCAACAGGTATGAAAGGAATTTTTTTAGATATGACATGGAGATCAGCCAGAACAACTGGTATGCATCATTCCTGACTGAAGCGCTTAAAAAGGATCTCTGGCTATGCCGGCAGTACAATGACAGTCCGGAACACAGTGAAATCATCAACCAAAAGTTGCTCCGGCTCTCTGATTATACAGACATGCTGTCCGGACTGGCGGGGTTTGACAAACCGCCGGAAGCACATATGGGGTCACTTGACAGGGGAGAGGTTCACCGCTGATGCCGCAGAAAGTCTGGAGCAGTATCTCGACAGCCTGGCAGGACACTTCCGTAACATCAGGAAGACCAACATTGCACTTAAGGATTCAGTCACCGGTGCGCTTGTGTCTCAGATGGGCAAAGAGAGATTCATTGAACTGAAAGAGGACTATACGAACAACAAACTCAGGGAGATAGTTCTCGACGAGTACAATGCGCAGAAAACAATAGAGACACCTGGTAAGTTTATTCAGAGATATGAGCCTGTATACATGAAGCCTGTCTCCAGGACCGGCCGCGCGCAGTTTTATGCGCCATTCAAACAGATCGGGACCGTTCAGATGGAAACATTCCGGTTCAATATAATCGTCCTGTGGATTGTGTCGCTGATTTTATACATTGCCCTCTATTTCAAACTCTTCAAAAAAGCGATGGGCTTCGGCAAACGAAATTTCTGACAGACAGAGATGAACACGGATAAACTGCTTTATAAGATTTCGGTGAAGGGCTATGTCCAGGGGGTGGGCTTCCGGTGGAGTGCAGCCCGCGAGGCCTCGGGAAGGGATATAACGGGTTTCGTTAAGAATATGCCGGACGGAAGCGTCTATATTGAGGCCGAAGGCACCAGGGAACAGCTCGCAGAATTCGCTGCCTGGTGCAGAAAGGGACCGGGGGTCGGATTCGTTGATTCCGCCAAGATAACCGAGCATCCTCCTGCCGGCTACACTGAATTCCGCATAAAGCACTGATATTCAGATATTGGTAGGGTGCCTGATGCCTGCTTAAAACCTCCTGACCGATTTTGTTGACTTCTAATTCTTTTTTGCATATCTTCGTTTTTCGTCCGTTAGTCAAAGCGTGTCATGTGAACATCAAAATAGCTTAGGTGTTTATATAAACAGTCAATATCTTCGACCTGTTATTTTCTGTAAATCGAATGTTGTTTAAACAACATGGCACAGAAATTGCGTGAAGAAAAGTATTAAAGAGATAATGAAGGAAGGAGCTGTCAGATTGAATTCAGACGTCAGCAATGAGCAGGCAGTCATGAAGGTGAGCCCGAGGAAGCTGTCATTAAGGGACAGCGGCCTCATGCATCTTTTTGAGGAGCTTGATATTGAGGTGCGTCAGAGCCTGATAGACTATCTTGACCGGATGGGCCTGATAAAGGAATCAGGGATGCTGGTCATTCCTTCATCACGCCACTATTTCTATGATGCGGAGGACATGAAAGGGATACGGACCGTTATTACCCTCCGGCAGCTTAACCATATAAGGGAGATCAGGGATTTCCTGAAACAGATAAAAGAGCTGCTTCCTGAAAACAGTAATTTCATCGGCTGTTTTGTTGACAACAGGTCGCAGAACGGTTTTTCTGATAAATACAGCAATCTCCCCAGGCAGGTATCAGACAAGGCTGAGGCCTATGAGAACGGTATTGAGTCGAGGATTCCTTTTATAAACAGGATGTACAGCTTTATCGACTCGAAGACAAACAGGTACCTTACGAAGAGAGCCGTGACGAACCTTTTGAAGGAGGTTGGCCTGGAGCTTGTGGGAATGACAGACCTTAACGGCCTTACCTATTTCCACACCAGAAAGAACAGGCCGGCTGCCTAGCTGCCTGGTATTTCACCCCCTGCACTTTTTCCAAAGATCTTTACAGGTTAATTGTTTCCATGAACCAGCCCTCAATACCGTAATCCTGTCTCAGGGTTTTTAACACGTACATGGCTGATCCGTCCTTTTTGACGAAGATGTAACGCGGACAGGTCTGTAACAGGGTCCCGTACTGGTTCAGCACTACCGGAGACACATTGAATGTCCTTATCCTGTTCAGGCTGGTTGCATTGTACTGCTCAATCAGAGATGAGGTGCCGGTCTGCCACCAGTAAATGGAGGAGCTGGCAAAAACACTGTTTATGGCGGGGCAGTCATCAAGGGCATAGATGTATGATGACTCGGTATCAATGTTGCCGTAAACCGGAGGTGAGGAAGAATAAAACTGGCCATCGTATTCAGGGAGGGTATAGACATTCCCGTATGCTCCATACAGCCTCGCGCCGTCCTTCGAGATCCAGAATTCGCCTATCGATTCATGGTACCGGGTAACTGCATCTTTCGCCTGGCCTCCTGTAAGGTCAAAAAGCAGCAGGCTGGTAGGGCTGAGGGTAATCATGGAACCTGCCATCACTGGTTTTCCCGGAATCTTTTTTATTACGGTCTTTTCATAGATCATTTCCGCAGTTGAACTGGTGATCAGCTGACCGGTATTCAGGTTGAGGTTTCTCAGCTTTTCCCACTGGTCTGCCACAGGTGTGATATAGCACCAGCCATTGTCACCAAGTACAATATCAGACGGGATGCAGTCTATGTTATATTCTGCCGTGATCTGCCGGCTTGCCATATCGATGTACCCGACTGATGCAACCGTATAACCAATGACGGCTTTCTGCCCGTCTTCCGAAAAACTGATGCAGCCGGGTGTTTTTTCAAGTTTGATTGTATCCGTCACTCCGGAAGCGGCATTATAGAGCAGAACCTGATTGGGCGATTTTGTGCAAATGGCCATCATTCCGGAATTGTGATGATATTCGGCATCGGTCAGAATGCTGTTGACTGTGGTGCCCTGGGGTGGCGGCACCGTCCCGGGTGTAACCCTGATACCCAGCGGAAAGTCTCCGTTTACAGAGTTACCGGTTATTCTCACGGTGTCAACGATCTCCGTCAGAGGGGGGACCTTCGAGGGATCAAGTGTGATGGTTATCCAGGTATAATCCGAAGACATGAGTATTCCTGATGTCTGTGAGAAGGTAAGCCAGTCAGGAATATCCTCCGCTTCCCAGATCAGAATGCCTTCGGTAGGGCTGTAGAGAGTGACTGTCTGAATATAGTTATGGTCAAAGACTACCTCTCCCGGAGAACATGAGATGGTAGGATTCCCGAAGTTTGTAAAGATGACTGTGATGGCAGTAAAACCGTAACCCTCTATATCAAGCACCACCGTTCCGACATGGCTGGTGTACCCGTAGGGGAGATTATTTTCATCGATGCTGAATACCAGGGGCACGATACCATTATCCACCCTGCCGTGCGGAGAGGGGAATTTCATCCACCTGGGATGCATGTAGACGGTGAAGTCGGCATCGATATTATTCTGCAGCTCCAATGTGGTCTCCACGTCGTCATCGTAATTGCTCAGAAAAAGTGTATCTGAAGGGTAGTACCATTCGTCATCGTTCCTCGACAGGAAATCATCATTACAGGATGTTCCTGCAAAGATTATCAGTATCAGACCGAATAAGAAAGCTGTCCTTTTCATCTGCTCCAGAAATAAAATCTGATTCCCACTGACACTTCCGCCCTTGAAAGGTTCTCGTAATTTTCCTCCTCGAGATCCACTGTCTCATCCACATCCCCGTCCGTAACCCTGATCTTCCTGATTGTTGACGTGAACAGTGATAATTCCGCCCCGGCTGAAATCAAGGGGCTGATGCGGTATTCCAGCCCCACGCTGCCGTCCATTCCCAGGGCGTTGCCTGTTATCAGGAAGTTCCCGTAGAAGACCTCAAACTCATCCCTGTAGAATGCCATGCCCAGCGAATATGAGGTGTACAGGCTGAAAACACCCTTTTTCCCGATCGGTTCCTGGTAAAATAATGACACGCCGGCATAATTGACGAAGATGTTTTCCCTGAAGGTTGAAAAATAGATGTTGTAATAGTCCCCCGGGTCAAAATAACCCTCCGTTTCGGCTGAGGTATTGAAAAACTTGTATCTGAGTCCTGCTCCAAGCCTGTGGGTTATCATCCATGTGGCGTCCGCGCTGCCATACCAGCCTGATTTGAGGTCATTGTAGTATCCTTCGGCATTCTCTTCTGTTATTCCGAGGCCTACCATGGCATCCTCAGCCTCATCAGAGCTGCTGATGATGTATCCCATCCCGCCACTCAGGCCAAGACGCAGTCTGCCAGGTGATCCGCTGCGGACAGCTTCGTACATCGGAAGCGGGCTCCTGGACGGTGAGACCGAATAGCTGAGAACACCGGTCAGCGGTATCTTTCCGGTTGTGGTGATTCCCTGCGAGGAGACATCAAAATGGATTTCACTACGGGTTATCTTTGTTATCCTGCACGCGATGGTGTCATGGTTCAGGGTGATTATCCTGTCCTGCCCTGACAGACCGGTGACGAACCCCGCAAGGATAAATGCGAACAGCAGACTCCTTTTCATAGACTAAAAATTAAACACTGACTCAGATCTGATGATGCCGGTGCATCCTATGTCAAAGTTATCAAAAATACTGTGGATGTCAAAAAAAAAGAGGTGCGGCACCCCACACCTCCTATCAGAAATAAATAACAGAACTTTGAAAAACAGAATTTATTTAAGCTATACCCGGTTTCACCACAGGGTATCGTTTGTCAATGCTTTTCCATGGACATGATCATAAAAAAGCATAATCCATGGGACCGCAAGATATGTCGGCGGGATAAATTCGGGCTTAATTCCGCATTAATTTACCATTAAAATATTCTCCCGAGGCAGCGGTTTCCGGCCTGATCGTGCGTGATCAGTATGAAATCCGGCCGTCTGGTGCCGCGGGCAGCGTTTTCCGGCCTGAATTTGCGGGATCTGTTTATAATTAAACCTTGGGTGGTGCCGCCGGCAGTGACACTGTTATTTCTGTGCCTTCTGTCAGGCGGTGAACTAACTGCAATTTCTCCCTGGTGTATCTCGATGATTTTTTTTGCCAGCGAAAGGCCGATACCGTGCCCCTTGACCTTGCCGGCCAGGGTGCCGCGGTAAAAGGGCTCAAAGATGCGGCCTATGTCAGCCTCGGGAATACCCGGCCCCCTGTCTCTGAAACTGATCGACAGCCTGCTGCCTGTAAAACTCAGGTTGACGTCCACCGATTTGTCGGGGGAGTATTTGCAGCCGTTTTCCATTATGTTGGTTACCGCTGACCGCAGGAGCTGATCATCACCCATTACCATCATATTCTCTATGTCAGAGATGGTTTCGCCAAGGGAGATATTCACGGTGTATCCTTTTTCAAACCTGATCAGTTCTTCACGTGACTGCCAGAGAATTTCATCGACCCTGACCTCACGGAAGCCGGTTTTTGCGCTCTCGGAACTTGCGTGGGCTATCAGCAGGAGCCTGTCTATAAGCCTGTTGAGATTCTTGATATCTTCCAGAACCGCAAAGGTGGCAGCACGGTATGCTTCTGTTGAACGGTCCTTCATATGGAGTACGTCAAGCTGCCCCGTGATTGCCGTCAGCGGTGTGCGGAGCTCGTGCGATGCGTTCGAGATGAAGTCCTTCTGCACCGCAAAGGCAGTCTCAAGCCTCTCGAGCATCAGGTTGAAAGTGTGCGCCAGGTGGGCAAGCTCATCTTTGCCGTTACCTTCGTCAAGCCGGAGATTGAGACTTGTAATCGATATCTCTTCAACCCTCTCCACAACCCTGGAGATGGGAGAGAAGGCCCTTGCGGCAAGGAGCCACCCCGCGGGGTAATAAAGAAGAAGGAAGAGCCCGTTAAGCAGCAGAAGGACCATCCTCAGGTTCTTCTGCTTATCGACCCCAAATATATCCCTGGCAGCAGACAGTACCACAAACCTGTCATTTTCTTCCACAAAGAGCACTCCCATCAGCTCATACCGTCCGCTGCGCGTCCTCACCTTGCCTTCAAGCCTTATCCTGTCAAGGAGAGTTGAATCATACAGTATGACATTGCGGTCGTCAGTGGTATAGACGATATTATTGCTATAGTCGTGGATAATAATTTTTTCATCTGGCAGGCTGACCGGGTTGTCCTCTTCGATCTTGGCAAGCAGCTCGGCATCAATCTCCTCGACCTCAATCAGCAGCCTGGCGGTACTGTTCGCCCTGCTCTCCAGCCTCTGGAAGAAATCGTCACGCCTGTACCGGGCTGACAGAAAATATACGGTCAGTGAGAAGAGCACCATTATTATGCCTGCCATCAGGAAAAACTGCAGAGTTAGTTTCTGGCGTATTTTCATTACAGTTCGGTGAAGATATATCCCAGGCCGATCCTGGTGTGTATCAGTTTTGGTTCAAAATCCCTGTCGATCTTTTTCCGGAGGATATTGACATATACCTCCACGACGTTGGTTCCCGTATCATAGTTTATCTCCCAGACCTTCTCCGATATGTCGACCCGTGACAGGACCCGTCCCTTATTGCGCATGAAGTACTCAAGCAGTGAGAACTCCTTGGCCGTCAGCTCTATTATCCTGCCACCCCTGATCGCTACTTTTCTCAGGAGATCGAGCTCCAGATCAGCCACCTTCAGCGATTCCATCTGCTGAGAGGCGGGGGTTACCCTCTTGAGCAACGCCTTGATCCTGGCCAGCAACTCGGGGAAATCAAAGGGTTTGACCAGGTAGTCGTCGGCACCGGCATCAAATCCTGTAACCTTGTCGGCCGTGGTGCCCAGTGCCGTAAGCATCAGAACAGGGAGATCCGGCTTTTCCGATTTTATGCCTTTGCATACCTCAATTCCCATTTTCCCCGGGATGATCAGGTCAAGGATCACCAGGTCAATGCCAGGCTCCGCCGCGGCCTTTTCTCCTGACAGTCCGTCATATGCCACCTCCGTCTCATAACCTTTCTCCTCAAGTCCTTCCTTGATGAAGGAGGCCACCCTGGGTTCATCTTCTATTATCAGGATTTTCATGGCAAAAGGGTCTGCTGATCAGCCGGAGGCAGGAACAGAGCGTTGAAGAGCATCTTGTAGGCTCCCTGTGTTGAAGCCCTGAACTGCGGGTTGAAACTGTAGAGGACAAGCTGTCCCTTTCCTTTCCTGAGCCATATCATCGCCGGTCTGCCCGCCAGCAACTCCTCCTTCTCGCAATAACCGCTCAGCAGTATCTCTTTTTCGGAAAAACTCCCGATGACCCTGCGGTCCATGTCAAATCTCGGTACGGTGGTGGTGAAAAGGGGGTTACCCCTGTAAAAGACCCCTGCCGAAGCCGGCATGCCGTAGGTGAGGGGATGATCTTCCTTCAGCCCGATCTGCACAAGGGCTCCGGGAATGCTAAGGCCATCCCTTCTTGCCTGGTCGGCAGTGTTGGCAAAGGGCAGCGTAAACTCCTCCGCAGAGTCACCCTCCGTGATCTCCAGGAGGCCGGCGAAGAGGTCGGTCGACTGTCCCCATGATAATACGGTGCCGCCATTGTTGATGAAGAGAAGCAGCTTTTCAAACCCCTTTTTACCCATTCCTTTCTGGTAGTCAGGGTGATAGTTGCTCATGTATGCCCCTCCGTCAGTGCCGGGCTTGCCGGTCATCAGGAGATTCTTCTGGGTGCCGGGGAGGATGATTATATCAAACTTTCCTTCCAGGTCTGTTTCGGTGAATTCGCCCGGACGGAGGATCGTGTAGGGCAGATGGTAGGTGTCAAAGAGGTACCGCGTCCACCCTGCATCCATGTCGCTGAACCAGGTCTCCACAAGGGCTATCCGCGGGATGGTTACCTCTGTTGCCTGGAGTGTTCCTGACCCGCCTGCGTAGACCGGCTCCGTACAGGCCTCCTGTGCAATAGAGCCCAGCACCGAGGCATCACCGCCGCTGATGACGAAGCTTCCTTTCCCAAGAACCTTACCTTCAATCTGCACCTCTTTGTCAAGACGACTTACCTTCATCCCTTTTCCGGCAGCCATGAAAGCCGCCATGAAACTCCCGTTGCTGGTGACAGGGAAGATGGCAGGCAGACGGTAACTCTTCTGCAGCGGTGCATACTCCTCCTCAAATGGTTTTATCCTCCCCTCAAAGGCAAGATCGCGTGAGGTGATCTCATATGATGTCAGTCCCCTGTGAAGAGGCAATGACCAGCTCGTCACGTCGTAAGGCCTGATGATTTCTCCACCGGGACTATAATGCCTGACGGGGAATTCCTGATTTTCCATCACCTCCTTGACAAAAGCCCTGAAGGGCTGTGCCAGCGGATAGACAAAGTCGCCTGCCTTCAGGTTAATGCCGGCAAGGGTATGGTCAGCCGTGAGACGGTATGCGCTGACACCGTGTTCCCTCATCAGGTTTACGAAACGGATGAGCTCACTCTGGTCGGCCTGCCCGGCAGGCACAACGTAATAGTAAGGCGGCTCGCTGCGGCCTCTCTCCACCTCCCTGCGGCAGATGTCGTTCCTGAAGCGGAGGATGTCGCCTTTGTGCAGCGAGGCAGTCTTGATGACGGAGATGGTCGATTCGATCTCAAGCCTGACTATGTCACCCAGCCGCCACCAGCCGCCCGGCCACGGTACGGGGAAGTTGATGCTCTTGTCATACTCCGAAAGCCCCTTTCCGCTGGCCTGCAGCTCATTGGGTTCAATATAGAGCGGTGAAGCCTCACGGACGCTGGCGGCCTCAGTGAGCATGCCTATAACGCCCTTCCAGATGCATGTCTCCGTTGAGCCCGGCCAGTACATGTCGAAAATGGTCTTCTGGCCCACCCCGGTCAGACCTGCACCTGTCAGGTCACGCAGCATATTGGTGCCGAAAACGCCTGTCCAGGACCATAACTCACCGTCAACATTCTCGGCAATGGGATCATGTGCCGGAGGCACGAAATAGCGTATCCCCGTAGAGCCCATCTGGTGCTTCTCAACCATCACCTGCGGAAACCAGTCGAGGTTATAGATGCGGGCTATGGCCCTCGTGTCCTCCTGGGTGAGACTGATAAAATCGCGATTGTTATCATGCCCCACGTACTTGTGATAGACCTGCGGCAGTGAGGCTCCCTCATACTGCGTGCCCCTGTATTTCTTATAGTTCTCAACAACCAGATCCATCCCGTCAGGGTTATGGCATGGCACCATCATGTAAACGACATCATCAAGGTATTTCCTGATCATGGGGTCGGGCGAGGTGACCAGCTGATAAGCAATGAGAGGTGCAGCCTGAGAAGGAGCCACCTCGGTTGAGTGCATTGAGAGGGTGGCCAGGAAGAAAACCTTGCCGTCAGAGATATACTCCTTTCTCCGCGCGTCAGAGAGCGATGGATTCAGGGCCAGCTCCCTGTTAATCTCACGCAGCCTGGGCAGGTTCTTTATATTCTTCTCAGACGAGATGAATGCAATGTACATCTTTCTTCCCATCGGGCTGGTGCCGATCTCTTCCATGCTGACCATCGGCGAAGCCTTGTCAAGCTTCATGAGGTAGTCTGTCAGTTCTTCGTAGCTGAAGAGGTTATAATCTGAGCCTGGCATGAATCCGAAGTATTCCGCGGGAACCGGCACAGAGACCTGGGCCAGTGCCTGAGGCACGGAGAAAATCATTAAGCCGATAAGCAATGCTGTGGCTGAAAAGAGTCTGAGACATTTCATGTTTCGGTATGGATTATGGATGAACTGCAAAGGGTTTACTAATTGATACGTTACTTTTTCTGTAATAAAGTTTGGGCATTTCACTGCCTCAATGAGGCGGTCATAAAGTTAGCAAAGTGAAGCAAGCGCCGCAAAAAATAAATGGTATATCTTTATATCCCGGCGGGCATCCTGAAGGAGGCCGCAACCGTAAGACAAAAATTAAAAGACTTAGCTATGAGCAGGAAGACTAAATCACTGACCAGGAGAGAGTTTATTGGTAATACATCGCTCGGCGTTGCCGGGGTATTTATTATTCCATCAGTTATGGGCGGGTGCTCCGGGAAGAAGGCTCCGGGACTTGTCAGGCTTGGATTCATCGGACTGGGACAGCAGGCCATGTACCTGGTTGATGGCTTCATCCGGATACCTGATGTTGAGGTTCTGGCTGGTTGTGATGTGTACGGCATAAAAAGGAAACGGTTTGAGAATCGCGTCAATGAATATTATGCCGGGGCGGGTAAAAAGATAAAGGCGTTATCCTTTGAAAAGTATGAAGATCTGCTGGAAAGAAAGGATATTGATGCCGTTGTCATAGCTGTGCCTGATCATGCACACGCAATGATCGCCATAGCTGCACTGAAGGCGGGCAAGGATGTCTATCTTGAGAAGCCAATGACATTTACGATATATGAAGGACAGCAGCTTCGGGCCACTGTCCGTGAGACGGGCAGAATACTGGGATTAGGCAGCCAGCAGCGTTCCGATCCCAATTTCCAGCATGCCATCAGGCTAGTCAGGGAAGGCGCCATCGGCACTGTCACATCAATAAATGCCTATGTGGGTGCTCCCCCGGTACCCTATAACCTTCCGGAAGAACAGCTTCCGCCGGACCTGAACTGGGACCTCTGGCTCGGGCCACTGCCTGCTACAATCCACTACAACAAGGAACTTAATCCTCCGATCTCCCTTGATCCGCCACAGGACGAGGAATTCTGGGGCGGCTGGCGATGGTACAAGGAGATGGGCGGCGGCTTCACCACCGACTGGGGTGCACATATGTTCGATGTGGCCCAGTGGGGACTCGGGATGGACGGCAGCGGTCCGGTTGAGATATCACCCATCGGTGATGGCTCGGAGTTTATCTCCTGGAAGTACGCCAGCGGTGTTGTGATGACATCCGAACCCTTTGACGAGAAGCGGACCAAGGGGGTCAAATTCATTGGTGACAAGGGATGGATTGAGATATCGAGGCAGCACTTTGCTTCGTCCGACCCCGCACTGATACCACCCCCGCCGGAGGGAGCAGCGGATGATGGTCCCTATGAGACAAGAATACCCCACCAGCTCAACTTCATTGAATCGGTGCGGAAACGCACTGATCCGGTTGTGCCGGTTGAAACAGGTCACAGCAGCTGTACAGTATGCACACTGGGAAATATTGCTGTCGAATTGGGGAGAACCATCAAATGGGATCCGTCAACCGAAACCTTTGTTGATGATGCTGACGGGGCAGCCTCAAAGCTTCTTCACTACGGTTACAGGGAGCCCTGGAAACTGATTTAATTCACCCGGGGTGGGAGGCCTGCAAATAAATGGCTGACCCGGGACAGTGTCAGTAGTCTCTGACGTTACCGGCTAACACCTGCGGTTGCCGTCCATCTCCTCGAAATATATTTTACGGACGGTGCCATCCTGCAGGGTTATCTCTGCGCCGAGGGGTGAGAAGGCCGGGGTGACATCCATGATCCTTAAATCCTTTATCGGCGACAACTCCTCCGTTGTCCATTCAGAGTCATCTGTCCTGTGGAGGAATACTGATATCATAAGCTCCATCGCGGGGTTTTTTGCCGTGCGTTTCCTGTGTGCATAGATAACGGTGCTGTCATCTGCCTCCGCATTCCTGTTGGTATGAGTCACCGAATCAACTCTGTCCCAGCCGGAGTAGATAACCAGGGCAACCCTTCTGCCCTTGATTTTTGCAGTGATCACCTGCTTGTTTCCATCCCCGGAAGAGCTGACCTCCGCCGGTTTTCCTCCGATATGTGGTAATCCGAAGTGTCCCAGGGTCAGTTCATGTTCGAAAGCCATCCGGCAACGGTCGACCCTTATCACCCCTCCGGGGATGATTATGTCAGCGAGGTCAATGATGTATCCCACACCGTTGTTGGGAGGCCTTCTCATCAGCGCCTGCCGGTAGATCACGCCCTCTCTGACGCCGTTGAAGACCATGCTCTGAGAGGTGGAGTATATGCGGTTCTTGTCCGGACTGTTGCTTATGGTTGCGCCTGTAAGGTAAAAGTTGATGTCATCACCCCTGACGTCCCGCGGATCGAGGCTCCTGAAACTGTATTCCATAGATGTACCTCCCTGCGGATCATGGTCCTCCCATGGGAAATGCGTGTTGTACGTCAGTTTTGAGTAATTGGGGTCATCATAATAGACCTTTCCGGGCACAATCTCGGAGGTTCCTGTTGTGCCATGGTTGACCAGGACCAGTCCCGGATTTTCAAGTACCGTGATGCGCGAATCCCCGTTCAGCCCCTCCCAGTAACCCTCGTTCTCAGTGGCGCTCCAGAAGGGCGATTCATCAGGCAGGGCAAGGCAGATGAATGGCAGAAACATCAGAAAGGGACTGGCGGGACAGCTGTAGCTCTGGACCATGTAGTCCCTTTTCCCGTAAAACCCCAGGCTTGGTATCTCATTGTAATAGAACTCCTTGCGGGCCACAAACTGCAGCAGCGACCCGGAACAGAGCCGGCGCGCAAATCCCGGGATCCAGGAGGGTTTTGTCCTTCAGCATGAATGCCACGGGGAAAGCCCCTGAGACCCAGGTGCGGTAACAGATGCTCCTTGACCACATGTTAATGTACCCGTTGCGTCCGAAGAAGCCGGTGATGGACTCCATCAGCTTCCGGGCCGATCTTTCGATTATGTCGGCTATCTCAGGGTAAAATTCATCCCCGAAAGTTCTGTTCCAGATGGTGGTATAAACTATGAAAAGACTGATCGAGTAGTAGTTGTAAGTCTGCTCGAGGTACCACCCGTTGCCGGAGTGATAGGAAGCCACCCAGAGGAGGTGGCTTTTCAGCAGCTCATCATCGATCCGGTAACCGTGTTTTTTCAGGAACGACAGGGTTATAATATTAAAGATACGCCAGTTGTTCTGCGTTGTCCGGTGGTGGCCCCAGGCGGAGATGGTAACCGCCATCTCATCCTTTTCCTTCTGGCTGTAGGTTGACCAGAGCGTATCGGGCATCAGCAGGAGGGTCTTGAATAGTCCGCCGAATTCGCATGTGAACTGGTAGGTTGCGTCAGGAAGATCCTCCGGCATGGGCAGAGAATTGGGATGACCCGGCGTGAGTGCGTTATAGAGGTGGAGATGATAGTAATCCTGCAGCCTTATGCCGCTTATGGTTGTTTCCGGATCGACATGGATCAGCGGTCCTGCCAGGGTGAATGTCCTCTCCAGCGCCTCGAACTCCAGTGAGCGGAAACGCCACTCCGGGGAGCCCTCCTGCGGGTAGGTCTTCCCGGGTACGATAGGGAAGGTGAGAGGGTCCTCCATAGAGCGCACGTGAGTGAATGCCCGCTCAAGCAGATACCTGGCCAGTTCGATGTAATGTTGCTTCGTCATCCCCGTGTGGGGACTCACGACAAAGTCCGGATTTTCAACTTCAAATTGTTCTTTCATTGCACTCAGTGGATTCCGCTTCGATTAAAGGTAAAGAGGAGCCTTTTTATACTTCAAAGATAATGGCAGGCGCGGATATTTTATTATTTCAGACAGTGAAGAGGCCCGGCTTTATCTCTTCGGAAAATCCGGATAAGAAATAAAAATCATAAATTCGACCGTTCAAATGCCGTAAGGAAGAGACTGTTTTGCAGGGGGCGGTGGCGGGTGACAGGGTTATCTTTCGTACGGGACGAAATACTGATCTTAATGGCGCTGGAAATTGTTCTGAGGCAGATTGCGGTACTTGCAATCCTGGTATTGCTGGGGCTTGCAGCCTCGCGGGCTAAGGTGATAACCACTGCATCAAAGGATGTGCTTGCGAGGATCATTTTTTACATCACCCTGCCGGCCCTGCTGTTCACCAACTTCAGCAAGATAGACCTTACCCCGGAGCTGCTGTCAGGCAGTCTGCAGACATTACTGCTCTCACTGTTCGTTCTGTTATTCATGCTTCTTGTTGGAATTGTGACATCGAAGCTTGCAGGGCTTAAGGGAAGCCAGGAGTCCATCTTCAGGCTTCACAGCATGCTGGGCAATATTATTTATCTCGGACTTCCGCTGGTCTCCTCGCAATATGGGAGGGAAGGTCTGCTTTACGCCAGCCTCTTTATTCTTGTATCGAACATTCTCATGTGGACAGTGGGTGTGGCTATAATTACACCCGGCGCCAGGATGGGACTGGGAAGAAATCTGATAAAGCTGTTCAATATCAATACCATAGCCATTATTTCAGGGTTTTGTGTTGTTTCTTCTGTCTGTCAAGCTACCGCCGATCATACTCGATTCGGTAGGTGCACTGGGGAGTACAACCACCTATTTATCAATGATATATATCGGTGCGGTGCTTTATTTTGCAGATGCCGGGAGGATGGTCCGGAACAGGAATGTCTACCTGTTGTCGCTCAACAGGCTGCTGATTGTTCCGTTCATGATTATCGGGATATTTGCTCTTTTGAATTACCTCTTCCCCGGGCTCCTCAGGAGGGAGGTGCTGCCGGTGATGGTTATGCAGGCTGCCATGCCATGCATGGTGAATGTGGTGATCATGGTCAATATACTTGGAAGTGATGATGATACCCCAACCGCGAATGTGTTTGTGTCGACTGTACTGAGTGTAATAACGATACCTGTTATTATGCTGTGCATGAGGTTTATCGGGTGATCATTGACAGACCACGGGATCAGGCCCTGACCGGTATTAAAAGTTCCCGCCGGCAGGCCCTGACTGGTATTAAAAGTCTCCCCCCGGATCAGGCCCTGACTGGTTTTAAAAGTTCCCGCCGGCAGGCGCTGACGGGCAATAAAAGTTCCCGTACTGGATTACTCCAGCGGTTCGTAGTCTATCTCAAGAAAATCAGCGACCTCCTTTTTCCAGTAAGTCGCGACAAACCTCGTATGGTCAGGGTGCTGATTATAGGCTTCATATGCACTGGCCGTTTCAAATTCCATTGACAGGCCAAAGTCAAAGTTATTTTTCCTGCTGGTTTGCTTCAGGAGTTCAAGATTCTGTACTCCGGGGATTTCTGAAAGTTTTCTTATTGCGACCAGAAACGCATTTTCTGCTTCAGAATTACGGGGATGGATCAATTTAAAAACAACGGTATGCCGTATCATCTTTGTGTTGATTAGTATATAAAGTATGTCCTAAATGCCAGTGTGGCTCTGAATGCAAAATATTAACAAAAATCGGTAAATCATATAAACATTTTGCCCTGTCTTTGAAAAAAAGCCGACTATTTGGCCGGCAATTGTTGGGCCTGGAAGCGGTTTCAGTCCGGGGAAGATCTCTCCAGAGAACTTTTCAATGCATCAGTGATTCTTTCATTTGCCGGACAAGATTTAAAAAAGAATTATATCCTGAAGATTATCGGGACGCTGTCGGTGAGTAGGCAAATCTTAAGAAAAATTTACGACGTCCACCGGGAGAGGTGTGAATGATGTAACTATTTTTTAAAGTTGTGCAACACATATCGTGTCAGAGGTTCAGACATTTGCAGAGTGAAAATTCATTCACAATGTAATTTCAAAAATATGAAAAGGACAATTTTTATTCTATCTGTGACAATAGCTTTTGTGGCAGGAACAATCTTCACAAGTTGCCAGTCAACGAGCCAGAAGCAGGAAGCTGCCCAGGCTGACGTGCGCGACGCCAGACAAGATCTGAACGAAGCCCAGAAGGATGCAAATGCATTAGCTCAGGAAGTGGCAACCGCTGAAGAGTGGGAAATTTTCAAGACTGAGTCTGAGGTTAAAATCAAGGAAAATGAAGTCAGGATCAATGAGCTTAATGCAAAAATGAAAAAACCCGGCGAAGTATTTGATGAGGTTTATGCAAAAAGGATTGAAAATCTGGAACTTCAAAACAAAGAGATGAGGACAAGGTTAACTGATTATGAGAAGAATCAAGGCAATTGGGCTTCATTTAAGCGTGAATTTAATCATGACATGGATGAGCTTGGAACAGCACTGAAGGACTTAACGGTTGATAACAAAAAATAAATCATAAATCAGGTTGAAAAAGGCGGGTTTCATTCCCGCCTTTTTCAATTTTCTTAAACAGGCAATTATGAGACCTCAATGTATCCATACGAAAAGCAGTGTAATTATAAGACTTTGCGTGGCACATCAGGGCGCCCTTTTTACATACAAAAAAGCCGCAGTGTAGTGCGGCTTGTTGTCCCGTCAGGTCTCGAACCGGAGCGACCGTTAAGAAATTGCCCGGTGGGCAATTTCAGGGAGCTGCCAGATTGCAGGGAAGGCCGAGGCCTGGTACAAATATAAAAGCCGGCCAATTGGCCGGCAGTGGTTGTCCCGTCAGGTCTCGAACCTGAACTCTTCTGATCCAGAATCAGACGTGTTGCCAATTACACCACGGGACAGTTATATGAGGGTGCAAATATAAAAAAAATCATCTGAAAGTTTCACTGATGGCATTTTTTCAATGCTCCAACGGAATTGCCAGTTATCTGTTCATCTTCGCCCAGGTGTCCTTCAGCCCCACGGTGCGGTTGAAGACCAGTTTCCCGGGCTTACTGTCATAATCGACACAGAAGTAACCTGTCCGCTGGAACTGGAATTTATCCAGCGGCCTGGCCTCTGCAAGCGACGGTTCAACCTTGCAGCCGGTGAGCACGGTAAGTGAGCCGGGGTTAAGAAACTCCCTGGGATCAATATCCTTGTGTCCGGAGGGATCCTCATCATTGAAGAGCCTGTCGTATAGCCTGACCTCAGCATCAATTGCATGTGCCGCTGATACCCAGTGCAGCGTTCCCTTGACCTTGCGGTCCGACTCCGGTCCCCCACTGCGCGTCGCCGGGTCATTGGTACAGTGCACCTCCACAATCTCGCCCGCTTCATTCTTTTTCACGCCGGTGCACTTGATTATATAGGCCCCCTTGAGCCGCACCTCCTGCCCCGGAGCGAGACGGAAAAATTTAGGCGGAGGATTCTCCAGGAAGTCCTCCTGTTCGATATAAATCTCCCGGCAGAACGGTACCTGCCGCTTACCCTGGCTCTCATCCTCAGGATTATTTTCTATTTCCATCAACTCGGTTCTGCCTTCGGGGTAGTTGGTGATGATTACCTTCAGCGGTTTGAGCACACCGAAGACACGCGGGGCACGCTTGTTGAGGTCCTCGCGGATGGCATACTCAAGAAGTGAGACATCATTTATGGCCTCGACCTTGGTGTATCCTATGAGGTCAACAAAGCGCCTGATCGACTCAGGGGTGTATCCCCTGCGCCGCAGTCCGCACAGAGTGGGCATGCGCGGGTCATCCCATCCTTTCACCACACCGTCCTTTCACCAGTTCGAGCAAGCTTGCGCTTACTCATCACCGTGTAGGTCAGGTTAAGGCGGTTGAACTCAATCTGTCGCGGACGGTAGTCATCCGTTTTGAGCTGATCGATGAACCAGTCGTACAGCGGCCGGTGCACCTCGAACTCAAGGGTGCAGAGGGAGTGTGTTATCCCTTCGAAGTAATCGCTCTGCCCGTGTGCGAAGTCGTACATGGGGTAGACCTTCCACTCCGTTCCGGTGCGGTGATGCGGGATCTTGAGAATGCGATAGATGATGGGATCACGCATGTGCATGTTGGGTGAGGCCATGTCAATACGGGCCCTGAGAACGCGGCTGCCCTCCTCAAACTCGCCCTGGTTCATGCGATGAAAGAGATCGAGGTTCTCCTCGACGGAGCGGTCGCGATAGGGACTGGCCATCCCCGGCTGCGTGGTGGTTCCCTTCTGATCGGATATGGTCTCGGCGCTCTGATCATCAACGTAGGCCAGGCCGCGTCTGATGAGCGACAGGGCAAAATCATAAAGTTTGCCGAAATAGTCCGAAGCATAGAATTCCCGGTCTTCCCAGGTGAAGCCAAGCCACTGTATATCTTCTTTTATGGAATCAACATACTCAACATCCTCCTTGGTGGGATTGGTGTCATCAAAGCGGAGGTTGCATTTGCCTCCGTACTTCCGGGCCATACCGAAATCGAGGCAGATGGCTTTTGCATGTCCGATATGAAGGTATCCATTGGGTTCGGGCGGGAAACGGGTCTGCACGCGGCCTCCATTCTTTCCGTCACTCAGGTCCTTTTCAATGGCTTGTTCTATAAAATGCTGTGATTCAGGCTTTGATATCTCTTCTGATTCTTTCATCGGTTGCTAAAATGAGATTACAAAAATAGGAGATAAAAGGGGAGATGGTGCAGACGGGGGGCAATTAATTGAAGAGGCTTACCTGGTCAGTTCCACACTCACCCTGCCTATGCGGCCACCCATTACCGGGTTGAGCTTCGACACCTTCACGGTTGCTTTTATGATGCCTGGCAGCTCACTAAATAGGGCATCAAGTATCCTTGTGGCAATATGCTCAAGGAGGTTGGAGGTGGTCTCCATCTCCTTCTTGACCAGCAGATATGCCGTCTGATAGTTGAGTGTGTCACGCAATTCGTCACTCTTCCCGGCTTTATCAGTGTCAGTCTCAATAGTCACATCAACCAGGAAGTGATTACCTACTATCTGCTCCTCACGGTAGTGCCCGTGAAAGGCGTAAAACTCCATATCCTCAATTCTGATCAGTCCCATAATATTTATAGTTTATATCAATCAGTTGAAAGTCTGAAGGATTTGCGATTTGCGATTTGCGAATTTTGATTAAATCGACAATCGAAAATCTGAAATCGCAAATTCCGCTATTGTCTGCCGCTGAACCCCAGCCCGTTGCCCTCACCGATGGTCCAGTACGGGGCAGCGTAAACAGGCCCTCCTTTGACCGGGCACCGTGCAGCATCGAATGACGGATCGAGATCAATGAAATCGAAACCTCCGACACCGGCAGCAAAATGTACCGCACACGCCAGTCCCAGGTTTGTTTCAACCATGCAGCCAATCATGAGCTTCAGGTTGGCGCTTCGTGCAATGGCAGCAATATCAAGTGACTCTATTATGCAGGACTTCATCAGCTTGATGTTGATGACATCGGCGCAACCCGTGCGGACAACATCAATGGCATCAGCAGCCGTAAACACCGATTCATCTGCACCTATCAGTATCTCCGTGTTGTCTCTTACATACTTCATCCCGGCCAGGTCAGTCTTCAGAACAGGTTGCTCAAACATTACAGGGTAGATGTCGTGGCTTACCACCTCATTGATGAAGCGCAGCGCGGTTTTGGGGTTGTAGCCCTGGTTGGCATCAATGAGGATCCCGCATTGCGGTGCGCCGTCCCTTATTGCCAGCACCCTGTCAATGTCATCCTTCAGGGTGGTGCCCACTTTTGTCTTTATGACCCTGAACCCCTCAGCCGCAAGCTCTGTCGCCTGCTTCTTTGCCTCTTCCGCAGGAACGATGGAAATAGTGTAATCAGTCTCTATCCTGTTTTCAGTTCCTCCCAGGAAACGGTAAAAAGGGATGCCCAGGGCTTTGGTGTATGCATCAAGCAGGGCCATCTCGATGGCGCACCTTGCTGCGGACTGGGCCCAGAAAGCACTCTTCAGGGTGTAGGCGATTGCCCTGTAGTTGTTGATATCCTGGCCGACAATAAAGTCCTTGCAACTGTTCAGCGTTCCAAGGATGGTTGCCTGGTTCTCACCGTTAATCTGTATAATGGGTGCGGCTTCCCCATAACCTTCAATGCCATTCTCAAGAACAATCGTAACAAGGGCATTGTCAATCTGGGTCATTATGCCCAGTGAAATATGAAATGGTTCATCCAGCTTGATCGTAACAGGCTCAATGAACATCGCGGTGATCTTTATGGCTTGCATTCCTCCCTGACTGCGCGAATTTTTGCCTTTGTCCGGCAGGATGCCGGCTCCCAGTGCAGTGACGGTTGCCAAACCACCCGCGGTTAACCCGCCCTTTTTGATAAAAGCTCTCCTGGTACTCATCATATGACTACTTTGATCGTGGTGCTTAAAATTAACCTTTTCCGGGAATAATTCAATCGCGGAAGGCGGTTACCTTTTTTCAGCCTCAATCATAGCTTCATACTGTCCATTGCGCCAAGCAGGAAGACCAGCGGCGCATTCCAGTTAATGGCAATCTCATTGGTGGAGTAGCTGCACTCACTGTCGGTGTAGGATTTGGCGGGGAAGGTGGAACGGTTTGCCGTAGGAGGACAGTCGGTCAGCACCACCGTGTTCGGCCCTCCGACAAGAAATCCCGGCACCGGCTCAGGCACTCCGTCGGCGCCTGAAGGACGGTGATGAATGTTCATCGGTGAAAGGGTTCCGAAACCGGTCACAAAGCAGTAGCCGGTAGGATTGGTACCGAGGAGCCAGTTGACATCAGCCTGGACAGAGGGCAGATATTTATTGTCACCCGTCAGCTTCATGGCGACGAGCTTCAGCATTGCCTGATTCGCCACATCAGAGGTGCTCCCCCATGCAAACCAGTCGAGGCTGATGCGGTAGGGCGAGGCTGCTGATTTTTCAAGGAGCTCATCGGCGTAGGCTACAAGAAGAGCCTTTGACTCCTCGCGGAGTGCGCTGAAGGAATCATTGCCGGAAAGAGCCAGGGAGATCAGGCCGAGGGTTGCCGACTGGTTCCAGGAAGGTGTGCCGGCACTGATGCCCGCAAGGAAATCAGCCCCCGGAATAATTCCCTTTGACAGAGCCAGCTCGGCTTTGGCCCAGAAGAGCTCGTCAGTGAGGTTATCGTCGCCATAGGCACCGGTGGAGATGTCCTTTGGCTGCACGTAAATAATAGCAGGATTGGCTTCCGCCCATTTCATGGCTTTCTCCGAGGCCTCGAGACAGACGGCTGACAACGCCTTCAGCTCGTCCGAGGGATCATTGGCAAAAACACGGTAGGCCATGGCCGTCACTGCCGCAAAATCGAGCGCTGCGGCTGTGCTTTTCTGCACCACATAACGGGGCTGGGTCGCCTCGTGAGGCATCTCGAAACCGAAGAACTGCAAGTTGGTCAGCTTGTGATAGACCCCGCCGTCAGCAGGATCCTGCATGGTCAGGTACCATCTCAGGTTCCAGAGCAGTTCGTCAACCAGGTCGGGGATATTGTTCCCGCTTTCAGGTATGTTCAGCTCAACCGCCCTGCAGTAATCGGGATACAGCTGATAGAACAGCAGAAGGGTGTAGTTTGTAATGCTGCTGTTTACGATGTACTTGTTGTAATCGCCTGCGTCATACCACCCTCCGGGGCTGGAGATGATGGTCCCCTCAGGCCTGCTCTTTGACGCAGCGGATTTATGGACTATCACTGCTGTGTCAGGATGGCCGGCAGGACGGGCCCATTTTGATCCGAACTCAGGGGTAATCTCGCAGCCGGAACGGTTCAGGTAAAATGATTTCACCGAGGCTTTGGCAATGTCGGTGTATACATCCGGGCCGATGCTGAACGCCCCGGAGCAATTATCAGTTCCTGCCAGACAGAGCCTGTAGCTCCCCGGTGCTGTCAATCCGGAGAAGTCCGCAGAGCGAACAGTATCACCTGACATCTCCCAGTACCGTGGCTCGCCGGTACTCCCGGTGAAGACGACCTTGCCTGTCACCGCTTCAATGATTTCAAATTCCTCAGCAGCTGACCTGACCAGAGCCACCTTTTCGGCATCCGGCAGGTATCCCACCTGGTTGACCAGGATCAGTTCGGTTGCGGCCGCAGCCTCAAGCCTCGACTTTTTCTGTGCAGCACTGCTGCAGGCTGATGTAACCAGCACGGCAAATGCTGAAAACGCGAAAATGGATGAAAGGTATCTCATAGCTTTACATTATTATTTTTACATGATGTTCAGTTCCTTCCGGGAACACGGGAATAAGAGCGGACTCAACCTTTTTCCCGTCGACAGTAATCTCCCAGACGCCTTTTGATTTATGCTCCGGGTTTAAGATCTCAATATTATAAATCGCCCCCCTGAATTTGCGCCTGACAGTAAATCCGTTCCATTCGGGCGGGATGCAGGGATCGATCAGCAGGCCATCGTACTCGGGCCTTATGCCCAGGATATACTGTGTGACAGTAAAGAGGCACCATGATGCCGTACCTGTCAGCCAGCTGTTCTTCGCCTCACCAGGCCTGAAGGCATCCTTCCCCGCTATCATCTGAGAATATACATACGGTTCCGTCTTGTGAAGATCACTGATCTCCTCAAGGTACGAGGGAGTGATGCGGGTGTAATAGTCAAAGGCCCTGTGTCCGTTGCCCGTCATAGCCTCAGATATGATTATCCAGGGATTATTGTGGCAGAACACGCCGGCGTTTTCCTTATATCCCTCAGGGTAACTCGATATTTCCCCCAGCTGCAGGTAGTACTTTGTAAATGCCGGGTTGTTCAGGACTATCCCGTATTCGCATGCCAGGTGTTTGTTGACCGATGCAAGCGCCTTCAAAGCCCTGCCGTCCTCAAGCCCGATGCCTGCCATGACGCACATGCCCTGTGACTCGATAAAGATCTTTCCCTCTTCGTTCTCCCTGCTGCCCACCTTCCTTCCGTAGAAGTCGTAGGCACGCAGGAACCACTCGCCGTCCCAGCCGTGATTGTCAATGGCTTTCACCATTTCACCGATGTGCTTCTGAGCCTCATCTGCCAGTGCCGCCTCCCCTCTCTTGCGGGCAATGGTTACAAAGTCGGCACCGTAGAGTACGAACATGGCAGCAATGAACACCGACTCCGCCTGTCCTCCCTTCTGATTCTCGGTTGTCTGGAAGCTCTCGTCGGGATTGTTTGAGAAGCAGTTCAGGTTAAGACAGTCGTTCCAGTCGGCACGGCCTATCAGCGGCAAGCCGGTGAGGTCCCAGGTGGTTGACGACATGCCAGAATGAACGTTTCAGGTGCTCAAAGAGGCTGGCAGCGTTTCCCGGGTCGTTATTGAAAGGCACCACCTCATTAAGTATCGACCAGTCGCCTGTCTCCTTGAGGTAGTTTGCCACTCCGAATATCAGCCACAAGGGGTCGTCATTGAAGTTGCCCCCTATCTCGGCATTGCCTCTCTTTGTCAGCGGCTGATACTGATGGTATGCACTGCCGTCATCGAACTGTGTGGAGGCTATGTCTATGATCCTCTCCCTGGCCTGTGGCGCAATCATCTGCACGTAGCCAACCAGGTCCTGGTTGGAGTCGCGGAAGCCCATCCCGCGGCCTATGCCTGATTCAAAGTATGAGGCGCTGCGCGACATGTTATATGTTACCATGCACTGGTAGGGGTTCCAGATGTTGACCATACGCGAGAGGCGCGGGTCGGGATGGTCAAGGGTGATGGCCGACAATTGCCCGTCCCAGTACTCCTTCAGCTCCCTGAAGGCCTCATCCACCTTTTGATTGGTATCGTATCTTCCGATCATCGCCTTGGCCCTTACCTTGTTTATCACTTTGGGTGCGATGAACTTCTCACTGTCGGGATTTTCAACGTAACCCAGAACGAAGACGAAGTTCTTCTCTTCACCGGGTTCCAGGTCGACCTCAATGCAATGTGATGCCACGGGCGACCAGCCGTGTGCGATGCTGTTTCGCGGTTTGCCGGAGAAGACGGCATCAGGCCGGTCAAAGCCGTTGTACATGCCAAGGAACGCCTCCCTGTCGGTGTCGAAACCGGCGACGGGGCTGTTAACCGAATGGAAGGCGTAGTGATTGCGGCGCTCACGGTATTCCGTCTTGTGATAGATGACTCCCTCCTCAACCTCCACCTCCCCGGTGGAGAAGTTGCGCTGGAAGTTGGTCTGATCATCGTGGGCGTTCCAGAAGCACCACTCTACGAACGAGAAGAGGCGGAAGCGCTTTGTAAGCTTTCCGGTGTTGCGCAGCCTGATACGCTGAACTTCACAGGTATCTCCGACGGGCACGAAGAAGAGCATCTCTGCCCGCAGGTTGTCCTTCTCTGATCCTATGACCGTGTAACCCAATCCGTGGCGGCAGGAGTAATCTTCAACTTCAGCTTTTACCGGCTTCCACCCGGGAGACCATACTGATCCGTTATCATTGATATAGAAGTATTTGCCTCCGTCATCCAGAGGCACGTTGTTGTACCTGAAGCGGGTAAGCCTGCGCAGTCTTGCATCACGGTAGAAGCTGTATCCTCCGGCCGTGTTCGAGATGATCGAGAAGAAGTCGCGGTTGCCGAGATAATTTATCCACGGATAAGGGGTCCTGTACTGGGTGATGACATATTCCCTTCTTGCGTCATCAAAGTGTCCGTATTTCATGATTTATGATTAATCTTTAAGTTTATTCCACCAGGTAAATTTCAGGATAATGGTAGTTACTATCATAACTCCAACTGCAACGTAGAACTGCGTCCACTCGCGCATGATAAGGAATACCGGGAAAGCCATCAGCGATATCTGCCATACGATGCCCACGGCGATATTGAACATATCTTTCCAGAAGTCGCGGTTGGCTTTGAAGGTGGGCTCCTCGGCCAGAACCATTCTCTCCACCGGTTTCCAGAATCCCCACGGACGCACCTGCCTGTAAAACTTCTTCAGTGTCTCATCACTCTCTTTTTGCGTCAGAAGAGATCCGAGGATACTCCCTATGAGAGATATGACGAATATTACCGGGAAGGCGTTCATGCTGAAATTTTCAGTCAGGGGCCAGTTCTGGAGTATGTCGATGTTGAGTGCAGGCAGCAGTAGCGCGGCGCCCACTCCTGAGAGCATCCCCCAGAAGTATCCGTATCCGTTAAATCGCCACCAGTACCATTTCAGGACGTTGGGTGCGGTGTATCCTCCCCACAGCGCAGCGGTGATCCAGAGAACCACATCGTTGATTGATGTGACAAGGAATCCGACAAAAATGCCTATCACCACTATCAGCAGCGATGCGGCGTAGCTCATCCTGACGTAGGTCTTTTCGCTGGCGTTGGGGTTGATGTAGCGTTTGTAGATGTCATTTACCAGGTAGGCCGGGGCTGCGTTCACCGTAGCTGCGAAGTTACTCATGAAGGCGGCAATGAGGCCGGCAAGCAGAAACCCCAGCAGTCCCACCGGCACATAGGTTGCCAGCACCTCCGGCAGGATGCTCTCGAAGTCGGGGTTAGTCAGTGACCCCGTATACAGCTTGTCGAAATTAACCAGGGCGAGGATTGTCAGTCCCGCGACCATGAAGTAACGGGTGGGGTTCAGCACCACGCTCACCAGTGAGCTCATTTTTGAGGCCTCCTTGGGGTTCTTCGTGGCGAGGATGCGCTGCATGTCATAGTTGGGTGCCGGACCGGCTGCTGAGACAAGGAGTCCTTTGAAGAGCATCATGACGAAGAAGAGGCCGAACAGCTCATATCCGTCCGTCTTGATCCATTCGTTGAACGTATGCAGCTTAGGCGAGGCGGTCGCAGAGATGGCGTGCCAGTCGAGCCCCGTGGTCCTCCCGAACCACAGAGTCTTCCATCCGTCAGGAATGACCGCATTCAGGGCATCTGGAGATATCTGTTTTATGGCTATTATACCCACGGCAATGGAGGCGATTGTAAGAATGCCGTACTGGATCACCTCGGTGATGACCACGCTGAACATCCCTCCCTTGACCACGTAGAAGGTTGTGATAGCCATCAGGATTAGGGCATAAAGGTTGACGTTTATCTGCGGGTGCGCCAGCAGGTACTCAGGGTTGGAGACGAGGGGCGGAAGGAATGCCGAAACAAACTTGCCTATCCCCTTGAAGCCGTACGACAGGAACCCGATGACACTGACGATGGCGAAGAGCACCACTATTATATGGGATAGGGTTGCTGCCCTCCCGTCGCCGAAGCGCGTCTTGATCCATTCGGCGCCGGTCATGACGTTGGAACGTCGCAGCCAGGCCGAGAGATATACCATCAGGAAGATCTGGTTGAAGACAGGCCACATCCATGGTATCCATATGCTCTTCATGCCGTAGACCGAAAGCCAGTATACCAGTAGCATGGTGCCGGCTATGTCAAACATTCCGGATGCGTTGGAGACACCCAGGAAATACCATGGCAGGCTGTTGCCGCCGAGGAAGTAGGACTGAATGTTTTTCGATGCCCGTTTTGAGACCCAGTTGCCTATAAAGATGGTTGCCACCAGGTAGAGTACTACAATTCCCAGGTCAATAATGTGCAAGTTCATGGTTATGATGGTTAGTTAATGTTTCAGATAATGAAGGATATACGCCCTTTTCTTGTTTTTTCGTACACCTCGCGGCTGAAGAGGTAGTACCGTGCCGGTTTGTGGGCCACTCCCTGCTGCTTTTTTTTCAGGGGGATGACATAGTTCATCTGTGCCACCTTTTTCCTGAAGTTGCGCTTGTCGAATGATGTTCCCAGGAGAGCCTCGTACAGTTTCTGAAGCTGTGATAATGTGAAGTAATCAGGAAGGAGTTCGAAGGCTATGGGTTCGACCTTCACCTTGCGCTGCAGGGCGCTGAGCGCCTCATGGAAGAGGAACTTATGATCGAATGCCAGCTCCATATCCTTAATCATGTTTACAGGGAACCAGGAGACGTTCCGGCCCTTCAGCCTGAGGGTGACCTTGGTGTTGTCTATAAGGGCCAGGTAACCGACAGTGACGATCCGGTCAGCAAATCCCTTGTTGATATAATCGAGCCAGGTCTTGTCCCTGGGGGCGGAGACGCGGTCAAGCTGTCCATAGGCCCCGAACTGGTCAAGGAAGATGTTGTCGAGCCCGGTAAGCCCCTTCAGGATCCTGGCCGCAGCACTGTCGAGGTCCTCATCCTCAAAAATGTGATAGCCCGCCAGGGTGTGGTCACTGAAGATAACCTCCCCGCTCTTTTCATCCCTGAGCTCCCTTTCAACAAGCAATACATTGAGTTTTTCAAAGTCAAAACCGAACACTACACAGTCGACCGAAATGTTGGGAACAATCTTGTGGGATATCATTTTATTATATCTGGCAGAGGATAAAATGACTTAGTGTACAATGTAGGATTTCAAAGATATCACAAATAAACAGCAGAATCAAAGGGAGAATCAAAAAAAAGCTGACAGGACTTTCACGGAGAGGTGGTGAAATGTCTGTATTCCTCATATAATGCCTTAGAGAAGAAACATTGAAAAAGTTTCCACCAGAAGGCAGCCATTGTATACATATTTGTACATGTAAATATTTACCTTTGTGTACTAAGTACACGAACCAGATTAGTTGCAGCCTGACAGGCGGTGGTATCAGGCAAGTTTTACATTAGAAAGGCGAACCAGAAATAATGCTGCCCTCATGATTTGGAGTACCTTTAAAAACCTGAAAGGGGATCTGAGAAGTTGTACTAAAATTATGGTACCCTTTGGATTTTTACTATTTTTAGTGGTAACTTCAGATGGATATTACATTTCAATTTTGGCTTCAGGTTGTGGTACTGCTTCCGGTCCGGGCTGCCGGTCGGCGTTTGTTTCATCAGTACCGATGCGGATAGTAACACTTTAACGAATATATTAATCTTAAAATAATCTCTAATTATGAAGAAGATACGAATACTTGTCGCACTTGCTGCAGTATCTGGTATTATGGCTGCCATCTGTCAGTCTTGTTCCACCGCACCTTATGAAAGGAGTGAAGACGGTGTTGTGATAAGCCTTAACGGCAAGTCAGACTTCCCTGGCCAGGTCATACGGCTTCAGGTCATATCTGACAAAATCATCAGGGTGACATCAGTGCCATCAGGATTATTCCCTGAGACTGCAAGCCTTATTACTGTGCCCCAGCCGGAACGTGATACTGAGTTTACAATTGAGGAGGGCGAAGGACATATCACCCTAAACACCAAGGCGCTGAGTGCGGAGGTATCGCTTAAGACCGGGGAGGTCGTCTTTACAGACACCGAAGGGACGGTCTTTGTCGCAGAACAGTATGGCGGCGGCAGGTCGTTCACGCCGGCGACAGTGTCAGGAGAGAGCTGCCTTGCAGTACGGCAGCAGTTTGAGTCGCACACTGACGAGGCAATCTATGGCCTGGGAGCCAACCAGACCTCATTCATGAACCTGAAAGGCAAGGATGCCGACCTTTTCCAGTACAACACCATGGCTGTGGTGCCTTTCATAATCTCAAACCGCAATTACGGCATACTGTGGGACAACAACTCCAGGACAAAATTTGGTGATATCCGCGAATGGAGTGAGCTCTCGGCAATGAAACTCTATGACAGTAAGGGCGTTGAAGGCGGGCTTACGGCAACATATGCAGACCGCAAAACCGGAAAGAAGGTGTTCGTGACCCGCAGTGAGGAGGAGATAAATTACCAGTTCATCCCTGACCTGGTAAAATTTCCCGAAGGCTTTAACCTTGGCGACGGAAAGGTAATATGGGAGGGTGAGTTTGAATCAGATACAACCGGGGAGCACAAGTTCATGTTTAATTCAGCCGGCTATGCAAAGCTCTGGGTAGACGGGAAGCTGATATTCGACCGCTGGCGCCAGTGCTGGAACGCCTCATCGAACTATTTCACCATGCGCCTTGAGGAAGGTAAGCGTTACCCGTTAAAGATAGAATGGATCCCCGACGGGGGCGAGTCATTCATCACACTGAAGTATCTTACACCCCTTGATGAAGAGGAGCAGCAGAGAATATCCTTCTGGTCGGAAGTGGCTGACCAGATCGACTATTATTTTATCAGCGGCGATAACATGGATGAAGTTATCAGCGGATACCGCACCGTGACCGGGAAGGCGCCGGTGATGCCGAAGTGGTCGATGGGATTCTGGCAGAGCCGCCAGCGCTATACCACACAGGAGGAGGTGCTGGGCGTGGTGTCTGAATACAGGAAGAGGGAGATACCTTTTGACAATATAGTGCTCGACTGGCAGTACTGGCCGATAGACAAATGGGGTGACCATCAGTTTGACTCCATCCGCTTTCCTGACCCTGACGCGATGATCAAAACACTCCATAACGATCTGAATGCAAAGATCATGATCTCAGTATGGCCCAAATACTACGTCGGGACAAAGAACTACGAGGCCATGAACAGCCAGGGATGGCTTTACAAGAGGAATGTGGAAAAAGGGCAGAAGGACTGGATAGGGTACGTGTCGACCTTCTATGATGCCTTCAATGCCGATGCCCGCAAAGCTTTCTGGGATCAGATAAACACCTCGCTTTACAGCAAGGGAATCGATGCCTGGTGGCTTGACGCCACCGAGCCTGACATATGCTCCAACCTGCCTATGGATGAGCGCAAGGCCCTCATGCATCCGACAGCCCTGGGCTCCGCCGACAGGTATTTCAACGCCTATTCACTGGTGCAGGCAGGGGGTGTCTACGACGGGCAGCGCGGCACCGATCCGGAAAACAGGGTATTCATCCTGACACGGTCAGCGTTCTCCGGACTGCAGAGATACTCCGCAGCCAACTGGAGCGGCGACATTGCCGCAAGATGGCATGACATGGCAGCACAGATACCATGCGGACTCAATGTATGCATGTCTGGTATTCCATGGTGGACGATGGACATCGGAGGATTCTCCGTCGAGAGCCGGTATTACAATCCGTCACCGGCCGACCTTGAGGAGTGGCGTGAGCTGATGACCAGGTGGCACCAGTACGGGGCCTTTGTACCCCTCTTCAGATCGCACGGTGAGTTCCCCTACAGGGAGATGTATAACACAGCCCCCGAAAACCATCCTGCCTATAAGACAATGGTTGAGTATAATAAACTGAGATACAGGCTTATGCCATACATTTACTCCCTGGCGGGACATGCCTGGCTGAATGACTATACCATCATGAGAGGGCTGGCAATGGACTTCAGCCTTGATACGGCGCTTGCTCAATATCACTGACCAGTATATGTTCGGTCCGTCGCTCATGGTAAATCCCGTAACGGAATACAAGGCACGTTCGAGGAAAGTCTATCTTCCTGCGGCGTACGGCTGGTATGACATGCGCACCGGCAGATACTTCACCGGCGGAACCGTGACCGAGGCCGAAGCGCCGTACGACTACATGCCTGTTTTCGTCAGGGAGGGATCACTGATTCCCTTTGGGCCTGAGATACAGTATGCCTCAGAGAAACAGGCTGACCCCATCACGCTCTACGTCTATACCGGCGCTGACGGCAGCTTTGTCCTTTACGAAGATGAGGGCGACAATTACAACTATGAGAACGGCGCATACACACTGATACCATTCACCTACAGCGAGACGGGAAAAACCCTGACGGTGGGCGCCAGAACCGGAGAGTTTTCCGGCATGCTCCAGGAGCGTACCTTCAATGTGGTGGTGGTCTCGAAGGAGAAGCCGGAAAAACTCGATTTTGATAAGGCACCTGACCTGACCGTGAAGTACACGGGCGTGGAGGTAACCGTGCAGCTGCCGTAGCAGCACATGCAAGAACGGGGCTGATGGTTTAATTTTAAATGAAATGACATGATGAAGAGACTGTTTTCTTTTGCTGCTGCGTTCTGGATCATCATCAGTTCAGGCAGTGCTCAGAGCATCGTTCCGGCTGAGTGGAAGTTCCTTACGGGAGACAAGCCGGAGTATATTGACTCGGCTATGAATGACTACTGGTGGAAGGATATCTCACCCCTCCAGTTGTGGGAATCGCAGGGGTTTTCAGGGTATGACGGCTTCGCCTGGTACCGTGTGAAGGTGGTGGTTCCGGCCTCCATGAAGAAGAATGCCTATAAGTATGACGGGCTTGTTCTTAACCTGGGGAAAATCGATGATTCCGATGTCACTTATTTCAACGGGCACGAAGTGGGCCATACCGGCAAGATGCCTCCGGATTATTCCGGTGCTTATGATGTTCCGCGAACATACCTCATACCACCGGATTATGTAGTATGGGGCAAGAAAAACAGCATCGCTGTAAGGGTTTATGATGCCGGTGGCGGCGGGGGCCTTTACGGAGGCCCGGTGGAGCTGACCACCAAAGGCAACCCTGACCTGCTTGCCCTGGGCACGGAATTCAAGGAACAGGACCTGATCTTCACCGGATCGCCTGAGGTGGAGATTCCGGTTACGCTGAAAAGTGAATTCAAAAAGAAGTACAGGGGTGCACTTACACTGAAGATTACCACTGACTTTGGCGAGGAGTATGACACAAAGTACCGCGAGGTGGCAGTGAAGCGTAAAAGCACCGGCCGGTTTACCTTCAGGGTCAGAGACCTTGAACCGGGTTTTTACAAGGCTGTTCTCTCTCTTGAGAGCAAGATGGGCAACAAGAAATACAGCTTCAATTTCGGGTATGAACCTGAAAAGATAGTCTCTCCCGCCAACCCGCAGCCTGACTTTGATGAATTCTGGCAGAGGGCAAAGGCGGAACTTGCGGCTGTCGACCCGCAGTTCAAAATGATACGCATCGACAGCCTCTGCACTGAAAAGCATAATGTGTACCTCGTTGAGATGCGCTCCCTGGGCAATGCCCTCATAAGGGGCTGGTACCAGGTGCCGTCCCGGCCCGGCCGCTATCCGGCCGTCATGCAGGTGCCGGGCTACAGCTCAACCATCGTACCATCATATGTCAATTACGGAGATGACATAATAGGTTTTGGCCTCAATATCAGGGGCCACGGCAACAGCAAGGATGATGTCAATCCAGGTTTTCCCGGATATATCCTCACTAACCTTGAAGACAAGGAGAAATATATCTACAGGGGTGCTTATATGGACTGTGTCAGAGCGATTGACTTCCTCTGCTCGAGACCCGAGGTGGACCTGTCACGCATAGCCGTTGAAGGAGCCAGCCAGGGCGGCGCCCTCACATTTGCCACAGCTGCGCTCAATAATGACCGGATTGCCGTTTGCGCGCCGCAGGTACCATTCCTCTCTGACTTCAGGGATTATTTCAAGGTGGCCGTCTGGCCGGGCAATGAGTTCATCGATCTTGTCGAAAATCAGAAGAAACTGACATGGGACCAGGTTTACAATACGCTCAGCTACTTCGACATAAAGAACCTTGCCCATCTTATCAAAGCACCGATGATCATGGGGGTGGGACTGATGGATGAGGTATGCCCGCCGCATATCAATTTTGCTGCCTATAACCTTGTTGAGGCAGAGAAGAAATACATCGCCTATCCTCAGGCAGGCCACGGACTCCCGGAGGATTTTAACAGGGCAAAGATGGAATGGATAAGAACGAAACTGGGATTGAAATAACCACAATATTACTGTAATGACGGGAAGAACATCATTTTCGGGGGCGCTGATTCTTGCTGCCCTGGTCATGGCCGGCCTTGGTGCCTGCACGCAGGCTGAGACCCGCGAAAGGGTCAGCTTCAATGAGGGCTGGAGATTTTCGCTTGATGCCGGCGATGAAGCATCGCAGGGCGGGTATGACGACTCGGGATGGAGGCTGCTTGACCTGCCGCACGACTGGAGCATAGAGGGTGAATTCAGTGAGACCAATCCCGCCTCCCCGGGCGGCGGAGCACTTCCCGGAGGCATAGGCTGGTACCGCAAGACATTCAGGGTCAGCGAGTCAGACAAGGAGAAGCTGCATTACATTGAGTTTGACGGCATCTACCGTAACAGCGAGGTCTGGATAAACGGCAACTACCTTGGCAAAAGGCCTTACGGGTACAGCTCATTCAGGTATGAACTTACCCCTTACCTTCTCTACGGTGACCAGGAGAATGTCATCTCAGTGAAGGCAGACAACTCACAGCAACCGAACTCGCGGTGGTACTCCGGCTCAGGCATCTACAGGAACGTGTGGCTTGTCACAACGAATAAGATCGCAGTGGATCACTGGGGCACATTCGTTACTACTCCCACTGCAAGTCGCGAGTCTGCACTGGTAAGGATCAGTACCTCGGTGCGGAACAGTACCGGAAGCAGCGTCACAGTCACCGTGGCCTCAACAATATTCAGTCCCGGTGGCAGGGAGGTTGCTGTTGTTCAGAAGAGAGACGTGGAACTGACCGGCCAGGTGACTGAGGTCACCCAGGAGGTTACCCTCGCGAATCCTGAATTGTGGTCAGTGGATAACCCGCTCCTTTATCGCGTGGTGACTGAGATCATCACCAATGGTAAAGTGACCGACAGCTACGAGACCCTCACCGGTATCCGCTTCTTTGCTTTTGACAGCGAAAAGGGGTTTTTACTCAACGGCGAGCCTTTGAAGATCCTGGGGGTGTGCAATCATCATGACCTGGGCTGCCTGGGTGCAGCAGTCAACACCCGTGCCATAGAACGCCAGCTTGAGATACTGAAGGAGATGGGCTGTAACGGTATACGTACATCACATAACCCCCCGGCTCCTGAGCTGCTCGATCTGTGTGACCGGATGGGTTTCATAGTGATGGATGAGGCTTTTGACATGTGGAAGGTGAAGAAGACGGATTATGACTACCATCTCGACTTTGACGAATGGCACAGGCAGGACCTTGAGGCCATGGTCAGGCGCGACCGTAACCACCCCTCCGTCTTTATCTGGAGCATAGGCAACGAGGTGATGGAACAATGGCAGAGAGACGGCAGCGGAGAGGCAATTGCCACTGAACTCGCAGCTATAGTCCGGGCACTGGACGACACCAGGCCAATTACCTCGGGATGCAATGACCCCACTCCAAAGAACCCTGTTATCGCTTCGGGTGCACTTGACCTTATGGGCTTTAACTACCACGACACTCTCTGGACCCGTTTTCCCGAAGCATTTCCGGGAGGAAAATATATCGGCACAGAAACCACCTCGGCACTGGCGACGAGGGGCAGCTATGACCTGCCTTCAGACGTCATCCGCCGCTGGCCCGCCAGGTGGGACCAGCCATTCAAGGATGGCAACCCTGACCTTACATGCTCATCATATGACAACTGCTCGGCACCATGGGGCTCGACTCATCAGGATTCCTGGAGGCTGATCAGGGATAATGATTTTCTATCGGGGATGTACATCTGGACAGGCTTTGATTACCTGGGTGAGCCTACTCCTTACTGGTGGCCGGCACGAAGCTCATATTTCGGGATAATTGACCTTGCAGGCTTTCCGAAAGATGCATATTATATGTACCAGAGCGAGTGGACAGAAGATCCCGTGCTTCACCTCTTCCCCCACTGGAACTGGAATCCGGGACAGACGGTTGATGTGTGGGCTTATACCAACTGTGACGAGGTTGAGCTCTTTCTTAACGGCGCCTCCCTTGGCAGGCGAGTGAAGGGTGATGAAGATCTTCACCTGATGTGGAGGGTGGAGTATGAGGCAGGAACACTTTTGGGTGTCGGGTATAAAGACGGAACCGAGATAATGAGGCAGGAGATCAGGACCGCCGGAGAGCCGGCAGCCATTTTGCTGTCACCTGACAGGTCAGAGATAGATGCTGGCGGATCGGACCTCTCATTTATAACCGTGACGGTGGTTGACAAGGATAACAATCCTGTTCCGCATGCTGACAATCTTGTGAAGTTCTCGGTTGAGGGTCCCGGCACTATTGCCGGTGTTGACAACGGCCTCCAGACAAGCATGGAGCCTTTCAAGGCTGACTACAGGAAGGCATTTAATGGCAAATGTCTGGTTGTCGTGAGGTCAGGAAAGGATAAGGGAGAGATAAAATTAACAGCTTCATCCGAAGGGCTGACAGATGTTACATGTCAGTTAGGGGTCAGATAAAGACCCGGGTTGGCCAGAGTGGCTGGCTGTCTCTGCCTGCGCTGCACAGGTCAGATTAAGACCCTGGTGCCCCTGGATTACTGGCCTTTATTTAGAAGAAAGATATTATATCCCGAACCGACTGTTTGATTAATTTTGATCACGATCGTATAAGAACGCACTATGAAAAGGGTATTGACGGGGCTGTTTCTGATAATTGCCCTCACCGGCTGCAAGAGCAGTCAGAAGAGTGAATTTGTCACCGTGGCTGACGGCATTTTCCAGGTCAGCGGCGAGCCTTACTATTATATAGGGGCCAATTACTGGTACGGAGCCATTCTCGGAAGCAAGGGAGAATATGGCGACAGGGAGCGGCTGGTGAGGGAGCTTGACCACATGAAGAGCATCGGCATTGACAACCTCAGGGTGCTGGTGGGCGCCGAGGGCCCTGATAATCAGCCATTCCGGGTCACCCCGGCCCTGCTTCTCTCACCCGGAAAATACAATGAAGATCTGCTTGACGGCCTCGATTTCCTCCTTGCGGAGATGAAGAAAAGAGGCATGTACGCCATCCTTTACCTGAACAATGCCTGGGACTGGAGCGGAGGGTTTTCGCAGTACCTCGACTGGAACGGTTACGGGCCCATTCCCAATCCCAACATTCCGCCAAACACATGGCCGCAGTTCATGAGCTTCTCGGGGCAGTTCCACTCATGTGAGCCATGCATTGCCCAGTTCGAGGATCACATCAGGTTCATCGTGGGCCGCACAAACAGCTACACCGGCCTGAAATATACGGATGATCCCGTGATCATGACCTGGGAGATAGGCAACGAACCTAGGGCCTTTTCCGATGCCAACATTCCCGCCTTCGAGACAATGATAATGCGCATCGCGGCACTGCTGCAGCAACTTGATGAAAACCACCTCGTTACCACCGGCACTGAAGGAGAGTGGGGCTGCGAACAGTCAATGGACCTGTTCGAGCGCATTCATGCCGATCCGAACATCGACTACCTGACAATGCATATATGGCCCAAGAACTGGGGCTGGCTTGACATAAAGAATATTCCGGGGACCGTCGCATCAAGCATTGAGAAGACAAATAAATACATGAATGATCATCTTGTGGTGGCGGAGCGCCTGAAGAAACCGATTGTGCTTGAGGAGTTCGGCCTTCCGCGTGATCAGCACGGCTTCTCGGCTGAGGAACCGACCACCAGCCGCGATTTATATTATAATAATGCCTTTGCGCAGATAATGAACCACGCCGGGAAGCGCGGGCCGCTGGCAGGATGCAATATATGGGCATACTCGGGCGAGGGGAGAGGGGCGGAAGGCCGGATCCACTGGCAGCCGGGCGACGACTACCTTGGCGACCCGCCACAGGAGGAGCAGGGACTTAACTCGGTGTTTGATACTGACTCTACGATAGACATGATCGCAGGGTTTACCCGTGGCCTTGATAACCTTATGAAAAAATAATTGAACAATGAAGCCCGCAGCCATTATGTGCGTCAACATTAATGAGCATCATTCTGGTACACGTGGCTTCCCCAGAACAAATAAAAAATAAATAATCTGCTGATGAAAAAAATTATCATGCTGGCTGCTGCCACTTTGCTTCTCACAGCCTGTCCTTCAGAGCAGGAGAAGCGATCGGGAACCGCTGACCCCGCCGCCTCGGCTGAAACGGTAAAGATGCTGGCCGGACTGAAGGCCGCAACGGAAAAGGGAATAATGTTCGGTCACCAGGATGACCTGTCATACGGTATAGGATGGATATATCCCGGAGGCGAATCGGACGTGAAGAGGGTCACCGGAGACTACCCGGCCGTATACGGCATGGACCTGGCAGATATCGAGCACAGGGCTCCTGTGAACCTCGACTCCGTTCCCTTTGACCATATGAAGACCTTTGTCAGTGAGATATGGTCACGGGGAGGAGTGATCACATTCAGCTGGCATGTCGATAACCCTCTTACCGGAGGCAACGCATGGGATGTGACATCTGACAAGGTGGTTGCTTCCGTACTTCCGGGAGGGGAGAACAATGAGAAATTCAAATTATGGCTTGATAACCTGGCAGAGTATCTGGGTTCACTCAGGGATGAGAACGGAGTTGCCATCCCGGTCATCTTCCGCCCCTGGCATGAGCATACCGGAAGCTGGTTCTGGTGGGGACAGAAGCTCTGCACCGATGAGGAGTTCATTTCGCTCTGGCGGTATACTTTCAACTATCTCTGCGGAGAGAAGAACCTTCACAACCTGCTGTTCGCCTACTCAAGCTCAGGCACCATCGCAAGCAAGGCTCAGTATCTTGAGCGTTATCCGGGTGACGAGTACGTCGACATGGTCGGGTTCGATTACTACCAGATGCCCGCAGACGGCAACCAATCTTTTATTAAAGAGGTTGACAGGGTGATGGGAATTGTGAGTGAGGTCGCAACGGAGCATGGCAAGATCGCTGCGCTGACGGAAGCAGGCTATGAGGGCATCCCTGACTCGACATGGTGGACGGGCACACTCTGGCCGGCCGTGAAGAATCATAAGATCTCCTACCTTCTGGTGTGGCGCAATGCCCATAACAAGCCCGGACATTTCTATGCACCCTGGCCCGGGCACCTGAGTGAAAAGGATTTCATTGATTTCTACAATCTGCCTGAGACACTCTTCCAGAAAGAGCTGACTGAACTGGGAATATATAAATAAGACTTTATATGAATGACTTTAAACTCCGCATTGAGAGGCTGATCAACGATCACGAGGCGCTTATCAAACGAAAGAACATTATGATTGAACCGGGGAACGGCATCTTTAACCGTTTTGCATTCCCCGTGCTGACCGGAGAACATGCGCCACTGGCCTGGCGCTATGACCTGAACCATGCAACCAACCCTCACCTGATGGAGCGTTTCGGCATAAACGCCGCCTTCAACGCCGGTGCCATAAAACTCAACGGCCAATATCTGCTTGTGGCCCGGGTCGAGGGTTATGACAGGAAGTCGTTCTTCGCCATAGCTGAGAGCCCCAATGGAATTGACAACTTCCGGTTCTGGGAATATCCGGTCACCATGCCTGAGACATCCGATCCGGATATCAATGTCTATGACATGAGGCTGACACTTCATGAAGACGGTTGGATCTACGGCGTCTTCTGCACCGAGAGGAAAGACCCGAAAGCCCAGCCCGGAGACCTCTCGTCGGCCGTGGCTGCCGCAGGTATAGCCCGGACGCATGACCTGGTAAACTGGGAGCGGCTGCCTGACCTCATCTCGCCGAGCCAGCAGCGCAACGTGGTGCTTCATAATGAGTTTGTCAACGGGAAGTACGCACTCTATACCCGTCCCCAGGACGGTTTCATAGATGCCGGCAGCGGAGGCGGGATAGGCTGGGCGCTGGTGAAAGACATCACCCGTGCGGAGATACTTCCGGGAGACGAGAAGATCATCAACTTCAGGCATTATCATACCATCAAGGAGCTGAAGAACGGCGAGGGTCCACACCCCATAAAGACACCCATGGGATGGCTTCACCTGGCGCACGGCGTGAGGGGGTGCGCGGCAGGACTGAGATACGTTCTCTACCTTTACATGACGGACCTTCACGACCCGTCTGTTGTGACGGCTGAGCCGGGTGGTTACTTCATGGCTCCCGAGGGAGAGGAGCGCATCGGCGACGTATCGAACGTACTCTTCTCCAACGGGTGGATCACAGATGATGACGGTACCGTCTACATCTATTATGCGTCGTCTGACAGCCGGATGCACGTGGCGGTATCCACAATCGACAAGCTGATTGATTACTGTCTGAATACTCCACCTGACGGCTTTCGCTCTGCGGCATCAGTGAATTCATTGAAACAGATCATCACGCGCAATAAGGAATTCCTTAAGAGATGAGCCTGAAGCCGGAACAACTGCTTACGGAGTTGAGAGCAGGCGCCATGGAGGAGCTGAAGCGCAACATCCTTCCGTACTGGATAAAAAGGATGCCGGACGAAAAAGAGGGAGGCTTCTTCGGAAGGATAGACGGTAACGATAATGTCATTGCCGGTGCGCCAAAGGGGGCCATACTTAACGCACGCATCCTCTGGAGCTTCTCGGCTGCATATATAACTGTCAGGGACCCTTTATACCTGGAGATGGCAAACCGGGCCTATGATTATATCTGCCGTCACTTCTTCGACGACAAATTCGGAGGGACATACTGGTGCCTGAAGAGCAGCGGAGAGCCCCTGGAGACAAAGAAACAGATCTATTCCATCGCATTTTTTATCTATGCCCTCAGCTGGTACCACATGGCCACGGGCGATAAGGAGTCGCTCGACAGGGCCGTGGATCTGTACAACCTTATTGAAAAGCATAGTTTCGACCGAAGGCTCAACGGTTATTTCGAGGCTTTTGACCGCCAGTGGGGCGAGATTGCCGACCTGCGCCTTAGCGAGAAGGATGAGAATGAGAAGAAGACGATGAATACTCACCTTCACATCCTTGAGGCATACACCAGCCTGTACCGCATCTGGCCGGATGCATGGCTGAGAGAGCGGCTTGGCAATATGGTAAACCTGTTTGCTGAAAAGATAATTGATCCGGTCACCTCGCATCTCAATCTTTTCTTTGACGAGCAGTGGAACTGCCGCTCAACGATAGTGTCATACGGCCATGACATAGAGGCCTCGTGGCTCCTGTATGAGGCTGCCCTGGCAATTGGCGAAGGCGACTCCGTCAGGGAGGTATCGTTGCGTGTGGCGCGGGCGGCTCTGGAAGGACTGGCTGAGGATGGCAGTCTATACTATGAGCGTGATGATGCAAAGGGTCACTTCGACCGCGACAGGCACTGGTGGGTTCAGTCGGAAGCTGTGGTGGGTTTCATCAATGCATGGGAACTGAGCGGGGAGAGTGTCTGGATTGAGCGGGCAGCCGGGGCTTATAAATACATCAGTGATCGCCTGGTTGACCCCGTCAACGGCGAATGGTTCTGGAGCATCCGTGAGGACGGTTCGGTAAACCGCAATGATGACAAGGCCGGCTTCTGGAAATGTCCGTATCACAATACCAGGATGTGTCTTGAGATTATTGCAAGATTTGTTTAACTTCGTAGTTAATCATTTTTTAAAGAAAGAAAGGGCTTATATCATGACTTATGTAATCATCGGTTTGTTTGTTCTGCTGATCTTCTTCATGGGGATCAGGATTGTCAGACCCACTCACAGGGCGCTGATCGAACGTCTGGGCAAATATCATCACTTTGCCAATCCGGGTTTTCACTGGATAATTCCTGTTATTGACAAGCTCTACAGGGTCAATGTGACCGAGCAGATGGTTGATGCCGAACCTCAGGAGATCATCACCAACGATAACCTTAACGCCAGTGTCGATGCGCAGGTTTATTTCAGGGTCAAGTCTGATGAGGAGAGTGTAAAGGGCTCGATTTACAATGTTGCCAACTTCAAGTACCAGATTGTCAACCTCGCACGTACAACCCTGCGTAACATCATCGGCACCATGACACTGAAGTCGGCCAACAGCGAGCGAGGCAAGATCAATGCCGAGTTGTACAATACGTTGCATACCGAGACCCAGGGATGGGGTATAGAGATCGTCCGAACCGAGCTCAAGCAGATTGACCCGCCCAAGGATGTCCAGGAGACGATGAACAAGGTTGTGAAGGCCGAGAATGAGAAGATAGCTGCCATAGATATGGCTTCAGCCGCGGAGACAGTTGCCGACGGTGTGAAGAGGGCCAAGATCAAGGAGGCTGAAGGGGCCAAGCAGGCCAAGATACTTCAGGCTGAGGGTGAGGCTGAGTTCATCAGGCTGGTGAATGAGGCTGCCGAGAGGTATTTTATAGGCAACGCACAAATATTAAGGAAGCTGCAGGCGCTGGAGACATCGTTGCAGACAAACACAAAGATCGTTGTTCCGACCGGCAGCGACCTGGTTAATGTGATAGGTGATATGGCCGGTATTGCACCGTTGCCCGGTAAAAAATAATAATTCGCAAATAATTATTATTTTTGCACCCGCGTTGATAGGTTGTCCGCCAGCTGGCGGATAGGTATCGGATGCAAAATACAGGGTCGGTTGGCCGAGTGGCTAGGCATCGGTCTGCAAAACCGGGTACGGCGGTTCGAATCCGCCACCGACCTCAACAAAATCCCTCTGAGCGAAGCGAAGGAGGGATTTTTATTTACAGCCCGACGCTCGCTTGCGAAGCGGAGGGATGAAAACAAAAAGACCGAAGGACCGCTGCAGGCGCTCCAGGGATTTTATTGAAGGTGTCCCCCGCAGCGGATCACGAAAGTAATCCGCTACAAACATCTTTTTCAATGTAAAAGCAAATTAAATAAGGTATTTTTACATATATCAATCAGTTACTGGTCTTATATGGCTTTATGTAGAAAGAGGTTGCTTCTGCCAGTGATGGTCTTTTCACTGGTTGCTCTCTTAACAGGCTGTCAGAAAGAGCCGGAGATGACCAGGGAGGAGTATGTCAGTCATCTGGCCGGCCAGGTCAGGTCTGACAGTCTTGAGTCTTATGTCAGGTGGCTCGAAGGTATGGGTACCAGGTTTGCCCTGGCTGACAACCGTAGGGATGTGGCAGTCAGGATAAAAAAGCGGTTTGTCTCATTCGGCTATCCCGGTGCCTCACTTGATTCATTCTATATTCAAAAAACGATACGGGGTGTTACCTATTCAACATGGCAGTATAATGTCATTGCAACCCTGGCCGGAAGGGAGCATGACAGCATAAGCATCATAGGCGCACATTACGACAGTTATGCCTCCGATGGCAATCCTTTCGAGACAGCTCCCGGAGCCAATGACAATGCCTCAGGGCTGGCGGCGGTGATGGAGATCGCACGCATTCTCGGGGATAGCCGGTTCAGACCGAAATATACTATCAGGTTCGTAGCTTTTGCCGCTGAGGAGCTTGGGCTGCACGGAAGCCGCTACCAGGCAGGGAAATCAGCAACCCTGAAAGATGAGATTATGATGATGATCAATTATGATATGATCTCCTTTGTTGCAGATCCTGATACAGAACCCTGGTACCTGAATATCATGCACTATGACAATTCTATAGGCTTAAGGAATGATGCCGCCCTTTTATGCGATGCAAACAGCAGATTGATCTCCTATTCGGATAATACGAACAACGAACGCAGTGACAGCTATCCGTATTACCTGAATGGATTCAGGGCTCTTTTCTTCCACCAGGGTGATATTGAAAGCACCTACCATACCCTTGGTGACCGGGTATCCGTATGTAACTTCGAATATGCCAGGGAAGTGGTGAAGGTCTCCTGCATGCTGGTGGTGAATAAGAACTTTTAAACACCAGTACTTGCAGAGATTTCATAATGCCCAATAACGGTCTCCGGGTTTAATGTCAGAACTGAATCTTCATGGAGAGCCCGCCATACCTGATACGCAGATTCAGGCTTGTGAGATCCTTGAGCGGCAACTGAATAAACGGTTCAAACAGAAGGTGGCTGGTCTTGACAAAAGGTAAAGAATACCCGGCAGAGAAGTTGGCAAGTCCCAGAACATCAACACGGTTTAAGGGCTCCTGTTCGCTCTCAATCCTTACGGTGGTGGTCCTTGATTCGTACGATACCTGACCGGAATTGGCGTCGACTGTCGAGCTTGTGTAAGTATTGTTAATATTGCCCGACAGATTCTGGTTAAGATATATAACAGTCGATGCCCCTGTCGCGAAAAAGAAATTTGATCCTGATCGTTTCCGGAGTGAGAATACAAAATTGACAGGGACCTCCAATGAAAGTACATCGATACTCGCTTCATAGGAGGTGACTGATCCGGATAGTCCGTCCAGCTCAGGTGCAGCGTAATCCAGGGCTGCATTTCCTCCTGATGTGCTTTCCATACCATAATTATGTTTTGCCATCGCCAGGCCGGGACGAACGGAGATTCTTCGGGTAAGCTGCTGGTCCACATAAAAACCGATTGAGACGCCCTGGGAAGCTGATGTCGCATTGTCAATGCTGGCCATCATACCAGATAAACCGGTCATAATGGTTGTCGCCATCTTCTCACGGGGGATTTCAAAATAGTCCTTGACAGCCTCTTTGGGTTTCAGCTTCAATCCCGCATCAGTACCATCAGTCAGCCTTATTTCAATGGGATTATCGGGAAGATTCATCCCGGCAGATATATCAGCAGCTATAAAAGGTTCAGACGGAAGCGAACCCTCAGCCACCGTGGCAGTTTCGGCTATTAGTGATCCGCCAGCCTTACCCGCTTCGGTTAAGTTTGATCCGGCTGCTTTATCAGCTTCAGTGAACAGCGATTTTTCAGCCTTAACGGTTTCAGCCAAAACCGGTGCGGCAGGTTTGCTGACATGCTGATCAGTTTTCTCCCTGCCTGCAACCCTGGTCTGACCGGTTTTTCCGGGAGTCATCTCAACAGCCGGACCTGAGTCAGCGATGACAGGGGTTTCCGCGGCTGCTGCATCAACAACCGGACCCGTGTCAGCCACGACAGGGCTTGCAGCGGCCGTATCCTCCTTATTTGTTGCAAGATCCGTCAACTCGCTCCGGTTTTCCTGAGCTAATTGATCGCCAGGTTCACCGGCGTTCCTGTTGGTTACCCGGTTTGTCAGAAGCACCACGATAGTCAGCATTGCAGCAACTGAGGCGACTTTGGCCCAGAGTGGAATAATGAATGCCCGGGTCCGTCCTGTCCCATACTTCTTTTCATACGAGTTCCACCCGGCTTCCGCGAGATGGTCGGCATTGAAGTTGTCAAAGGCCTCCTTTGTCTTACGGCTGAATTTATCGTCAAACTGCTTCATGGCCCTTTTTAACTGAGATGATATGCCTGTTATAGAGTTCCCGCAGCATCTTTTTTGCCCTGGCAAGGTTCGATCTTGATGTGGAAGCAGTCACTCCCATCATCTGTCCGATCTCCTCGTGTGTATATCCCTCTATTTCGAAGAGGTTGAATGTAATCTTGTAGTTTGCCGGGAGGTAACCAAACAGTGTCAGGATATCCTTTACTGAAAGGTCCGCATCAATTTCCGGTTCCCGCTCCTCTGTTTCTGTTATCGTATTGATTGACAGTGATTCATTATGTTTAAGGTTTTTCCTGTAGTTATCGATAGCCGTGTTTACCAGAACTTTCCCGTACCAGGGTTTAAACGGTCGCGAAGAGTCGTACTCTGAGAGACCCTCCATAACTTTCATATAGCTGTCGTTCACTATTTCCATGGCCTCATTTTCATCATGTGTATACCTGATGCAGATCGACATTGCAAATGAGAAATAGCGCTTGTAGAGGATCTCCTGTGAGCGTCTGTCGCCACCGGCACATCCTTTGACAAGATCCGAGTCGGAATATTCATGACCATCTGTGGTTCCTTTAACCATATATACCGCCGGGAATCAAGTTTTCCCGAAATAACTCAATTCGAGCGATATTATGGTTGCTACATTCATAATTCTTCTTACATAAAGACAAAACCCAAATGAAACTCCAGCCTGTTGAAATGGGTGACTGTCTCGCTGACAGAGTTTCCGCCCCACCAGTAGAGATCCTGACTATAGGTAACTTTCTGGTATCTGTATCCGACGCCAATATTTACCGCGGTTCTCCTCCAGGTAAACATGGAAATACCGGCACCTGTGCTGAAGAGAAACCCGCCCTCATATTTACCGACAGTTGAATAGTAATCCATACCAGGTTCAGCCTGATCGGAAGTTGCAAACCCATAACCAGTTTTGAGCCAGGCATAGGGTGAGATAACCGAGCTCAGCGGTGTATATCTCAGATCTGCATAAAGAGGCACAAGAACCACACCCAGCTCTTCCATGCCGGAACCGAGCCCGACAGCAATGCCATTTTTGAACTGATAGCCGTTTGAAAGATGGAAGCTGAGGCTGCTCTGGTTGCCGTTTTCGTTCTTTCCATACAGGAAGCCCGTGGAAAACCGCACGTAGTAGCCGGAGGTTTTCAGGCTCTTTTTTACCGGATACTTCAATGCCTCAACCGACGATACCTGCGACTTGCCGATCCGGATGACCTGGGGGGTTAAAACCTTAATATCGAGGAAGCCTGCAGAATCGCCAACGATGGTTCCCGAGATCCGGGAGCCATCGTTAAGCACAACGGTATGTTTGCGCTGCTGACCTGCTGCAGAGAGTGTAATCAGAACACAAACCGCAACTGCAATAATTCTTATCATAAAGCTATTCTTCCGTAATTGCTATATGGCTTATCTGGATTATATTCTCCGGGTCGCTGTAGTCATACTGATAAATACCGCCCTTACCTACAAGCATCAGAATGCCGTTCATCGGGATTACATCGTAAGTGTCAAAATCCGGGTAGTGCGCGATCTGGCTGGTTATGATGGCCAGGGGGTTGGATTTATCGTATATCTTCAGCCCGGCCGTGCCGTCGCAAACGAACAGCAGGTTGCCATCGGTTCCCAGTCCGTGAGGATTGAACATCGGGTACGATTTTACGAGGTACGGGTTTTTAATGGAAGATATATCAATTACTTCCAGCAGGTTACTGCCATTGTTGCACATGTTGCCTGTTCTCAGTGTAACATATGCATACTGACCGTCAACCACCACCGGGTCACAGGCTGTGATATGGTCATATGATGATATCTGAACGGGCTTTTTAGGATTGACGAGGTCGAAAATCAGCATTCCGGTTGTGGTTCCCACAAACAGGTTGTTCTGAAGGCGGAAAAGCGTCTCCATGTTACGGGGAACATCGATACTGTCTACAACCTCCATGTCGGATGCTGTGCTGATGTCGACTGTCTTGAGCCTGATGGGTACTGCGATAACGTAAAGGTAGTCATCATTCAGCATGAAACGGGCCATGGAGCCTCCGGTACCTGCCCCTCCGGTCCAGTTGCCGCCTGCTTCAGCACTCATCAAAAAGTCCATGTTCCCACGGAACAGCCATCCTCCCTGGTTGTATTTTTCTATCTCTTCAGTGACCTTCTTCACCTCCCAGCCCACTATCACACCCTTCGATTTATCAACCATCGCATATGGGTACCATAGCTCCCCCTCCGGGACTATCTCCGGGAAGACATTTTCAATCCGGTCGATCTCGACAGGATTTTCAATATCTGTTATGTCAATAGCCAGCAGGTCAATATAGCTGTCGGCAAACAGGACATTTCCCTTTATTGCCATATCGACGTTGCCCATTATCTCGTAAAATGCTACCTTTTCGGGATTTGAAGGGTTTGAGTTGTCTATCACGTGGATGCCTTTACCGTACTCATTAACAAAGAGATAACCGTCTTTGAAGTACATCTTCCCGGGGTGGGATATTTCAACAGGTGCACTCTTTTCGAAACTGGACCTGAATTCATTAAATGACATGTAAACAGGCACATTGGCTTCATAGGTAATCAGTTCTACGGTTCTGTCGTTGCAGGCTGTCAGTGCTGCCATCATAACGAACAGAAAGGCTGCAGGCTTGATCAAATTTTTCATAATGTAGTTGTCTGTTAGCGGTTTGGATTATGTGTGGGTTTATTTTACGTTACCGGTGGTGTTTAATTCAGCGGATTTACCACCTGCCCTATGAAAAGGAGGGTGTTGGTGGTTCGTTCCCTTATGGCAAAGACAAATGGCTTGTCAATCTCAAATTCGCGGGGCTGAGGCGGATAGCTTGTAAGCTCTATCCCTATTGTGGTTACTGCTGCGGCTTCGGTTCCTTTCTCATCAACCTCCACGAAGGTATTTTGCTTGACAAAACTGACAAAGATTGAAGCATCGGAGATTCCTGACAGGTTGGCCAGGCCTGGCACGAATGCATCCAGCATACCCATGCTCTGAAGCTGGTCATTCAGCTGCTTCTCGTACGAGAATTTGAACTTCGGCATGTATACAGTCAGTTCACCGAACTCTTCCTGATTATCAAATGCCGAGGTGATTGTGTTCCATTTCTCTGCGTCAAATGTTGCATTGAATTCACTAAGTGTGCCTTCCGGGACAATCACCACCATTGTAAAATTGGTCTGGCCATAGGGCATTTCAATCGCCCTGTAACCGGTTCCGTACGCAACCCTGGACCCAACATCCCCCTTCATGGTACTTACATCAATGGAGCTTGTTCCGCTTGTGTAAAATGCCCTGTCAGAGGTCAGGTCCTTGTCGAACTGGTAGCTCCAGTCGCCCTTGAAGTAAAGGGCATTCATGATGAACATTACTGCATCAGCGGATATTTCATTGAGCACTTTCGGGATTTTACCGTTTGTATTATCGCTGGCCCATTTGTTAATGGTTGTCAGGGCAGATGGCAGACCAAAATCAAGGCCCGCTATTTCAGCATCGAAATCAGCATCCATAGTATTAAGGAATGGACTCTTGACGCTGAATCCCTGACGATAGAATATTGCATTTGCAAGCGCCAGCTTAACCTTCGGATCGACATCCAGCAGCTGTGAAACAAGGCTCCCGTACACCTCGTTTATTTCGCTGATGGTCATGTTTTCAGGATATTTCAGGGTTCCCTTCAGCTGATCATAAGTATCTCCGTCACATCCGTTCAGGAGCATGGTCAGCGCAGCACTGGCACTAAGTGGAGAGAGCATTAAGTTTTTGTTTTCCTCCAGGGCAACTTTTGTAAAAAGCTCAACACCAAATTCATTGCCATACGCAATAACTTCGGCGCCTTTGGCTGTCAGCTCAAGGGTTTTTGGGGTTAAATCGGGCTCCTGGCCATTGTTATCCTTTGAACATGATGATAATCCGGCGAAAGGCAGGAGACACAAAGCTATTAATACAGGATTTTTCATTCTGATTTTTTTAAGTTACAGGTCTACGAAATTCAGGTCTTTTATAAGCTAATACGAATTGAGACACTGAAACGCTGCAACAGGATTGAGAATTTGAATTTTGGTTACAGAAGGGGGTTCATTATTATAGAAATACGATCTTATCTGCAAGTCTGAGGAAATAGTCATTTGACCAGATGTCAAGAATATTCTGGTCTTTTATAAAAGGAGCCACATCACGTTTGACTTTTTCAATATCTGTCTTTGAGAGGCGTTCATTCAACAATAAATAGAAATCACTCCGGTTGACTTCCATACCGCTGAGCTGTTTTATGCGTTCCTGCAAATGCATGAAATTGAGCTTAATGCCCCTGCGCACATACCATTCAAAATCATACCAGTCCCGTCCCTTTACTCTTGTTTTCCAGTTACGGAAAAGTAATGCGTGGATCTTGCCCGCAAACATGTCAGGAAGGGAGAAACAGCGGGTCATGAAAGAAAATGGATAAAGCAACAGTCTCTGCTCAGTCGTGAAATTCATCGGAGGATTTGTGTCAACCTCAATTTTTATCTTCACAGATTTTTCTGTACTGAACCTGACATCATAAATCTCAGTGTTGTCTTTGAGAAAGGCTGACTCAATCTGTGTGTTTCCTGTTTTATTTTTCCTATTGATTTCCACCAGCCTGCCGGATGCTTTAAACTCTGCAACTATCGCTGGGAAGTAATCTTCGAGGTTTATTTTTTCATCTACTGATACGAGCGAGAAATCCATATCCTCGGAAAACCGGGGCATGGAATGAAATATCCTGAGACAGGTACCTCCATAAAATGCAGCTTTGTCAAAGAAACCTCCACGATATAGCCCGGCCAGAGTGATCTCCTGCATTACCTCATGAATGGCATTTCGTCTCTCATCCTCGGTTTTAAATACATATCGATTCAGCATCTGGTCAAATACGCTCATCTCTGCAACAGTTTAATAAGGTTGTTCAGGTCATTCTTCTTTTTACCGGCGTCGGCGCATAACCTTAAGATTCCGGCATTCATCTGATAAAAAGCGTCCATATCAAGCCTGAGATCCTCTTCAAGATAAGCTTTCATTGACTTAATAAACCGCGGTCTGATCATAGGTGTGTTTGCAATAAGATCGCACAGTGCTTTTTCCTTTGAGGCAATTAAAAATGTGTAATCCTTTTTCTCCACCTGATTTATGCCAATTGAGTAATATGATTCATCACAACTGACATATTTGAATGAGGCAAGTGAGTTATCAAAGTTTCTTGATCTTTTTATCGTCATTGACCTTATAACATGTACACTTTCGGGTATCAGGCCGTGAAACCTCAGTGCGCTCTCCATTGATACATATGAAGGACCGTAAAGATGATTTGCAATCAGCTCTTTTGAGAGGAGAGTACCTGAAATTTCAGGTGAGACCACAAAAACTCCACGCTTCAGCCTGATCAAAGCCCCCTCCTTTTCCAGGCTGGCTATCTTGTTCCGTGGATAGCGGTAGCCGCTGTACAGAGTCTTAAGTACAGAATATCCAATGGGTATATTTCCCAGTTGCTTCAGTCTCTCCATATGGAATTACTGTTTCTTCCTGACAAAGATAGTCATTTATTGCACAGATATTCTGATATAATTCAACTATCTGTGTAATTAATTACGTTTTTTCTGCTGATTTAGTCGGAGAATTAATTTTTTATTCGTCCAGTCAACCCTTCCAGCATCATCAAATCGGCAAGGACAATGGCCGTGGCTGCCTCAACAATCACAGGTACACGAAGGGCAATGCAGGTGTCATGCCGTCCTTCAATCTCGAGGTCAACCATCTGTCCCGTGACCAGGTTGATTGTATGTTGTTTCCCATGAATACTTGAGGTGGGCTTCACGGCGACACGGAATTCGATATCGTTTCCATTGGTTATTCCGCCATTGATTCCTCCTGCATGGTTGGTCGCCGTTTTTCCTTCAGTGGAAATGAACATATCATTATGCTCGCTTCCCCACATCCTGGCAGCAGCGAAACCCGACCCAAACTCCACACCCTTGATTGCCGGGATGGCGAACATCATATGAGCCAGTAACGATTCCACCGAATTAAAGAAGGGTTCACCAAGTCCCACAGGGACTCCGGTGACAGTACACCCGATAATACCGCCGATCGAGTCGCGCTTCCCGACAGCCTCATCAATAGCCTCATCAACGGATGTTTTTCCGCCAACTTCAAGTATTTCTGAACTGACCTGCATCGGTGCGATGATTTTTCTGGCGATCACACCTGCGGCTACCAGTCCGAGTGTAAGGCGACCGGAGAAATGGCCCCCTCCACGGTAATCCTCATAACCTCCGAATTTCTTCCAGGCTGTGAAATCAGCATGTCCCGGTCTTGGGGTTTCCCTCAGTTTGGTATAATCGCGCGACCTGGTATCGGTGTTGTCGAACATGATAGTCAGCGGGGCACCCGTGGTAAAGTTGTTGAACACCCCGGTCATGATCTTGGGCTGGTCAGGCTCCCGGCGTGGTGTAGTGCCTTTGCCACCACTTCTGCGCCGGTTGAAATCAGCAGTGAAATCTTCAGGGTTGACCGGGATCCCTGCCGGACAGCCGTCGATTGTAATACCTACGCATTCTCCATGCGACTCACCGAAAATACTGACCCTGAATTGTGTTCCGAATGTATTCATGGTTACCTGATCTGGCCACCCACAACGGGTATCGTCACCGCCGTCCCGTCCAGGTCGATGGTCAGCTCAGTACCTGGCATCGGGTGAAGGGTGAACTCCTTGTCGCTTGAGAAGATCATGAGGCCTATCCGTTTTCCGGCAGGTATGATCTGGTCGTCAGGCTCCAGCTCGAAGCTCATCTCATAGAATTTTCCCGGCACCAGTGGTTCGCTCTCGGTGAGCGAGCTGTGATTCTGCAGGTCGGCCCATCCGCGGGTAATAATGTTGTCGGTCATTCTCATCTCACGCGTGGTGCTCCAGGGCAGCGCCACCAGCCATACCGAGAGGTTCACTGCAGGTTTGTTCGCTGCAGCCTTCACTTTCACCGTAGCCACCCCTGAGATGTGTGCAGGTTCGGTCAGCACGGGGGTCAGGTAAAGAAGGCGGTGGTTGGTGTATTCAGCCTGCGCCAGCATGGAGCCGGTGAAGGAGAAGTTGTCAACGATGGTCTCCTTGCCCTGTGAAGCAGTCTTTTCCGTTACCAGAGCCACCTGCTGCAGGGGCGCCGCGGGTGAGGAAGAGGGTTACAGGCACTGCATCAGGATGGGGATAGTCAGCATAGGGTGTGGGTTTGAGGCGGTCATCCTTCTCCCTGACAACCCAGGCCTTCGGATCATTCTCCACTCCGTTCTCCACTCCAAACAGATACCGGGTAAACCACCTGTTCATCATTTTAAAGGGAGGCTCACCGCCGTGACCACCCTGGTGATAGTAAATCTGCAGCGGAACACCTATCTCCTTCAGCTTCTTAATGAAACGGTAACTGTGACTCGGTACAACGTTCCAGTCGTTGAATGCATGTGCCATCAGCACGGCAGCCCTGAAGGGCTCCATGTAGTTCATCAGGTCACGTTTGGCCCAGAACTCGTTATAGTCGCCCGTGACCCGGTCGATACCCTCAGCCATCTCCCTGTCCCTCACCACGCTGTCGCAGTAATGGCAGTTGTCAGGATTGGAAAAGATGAAGTCATACAGCACGTCAGCGTCTTCTCCCAGGTATCCGCCGGGACTCCTTACCAGTCCGTTGGAGCGGTAGTAGTGGTAATAGGATGTGTTGGGAGCCACGGGTATGATTGCCTCGAGACCTTCAACTCCCGTTGTGGCTGCTGCGAAGGGGATGGTGCCGTTGTACGATGTGCCGATCATCCCCACCTTGCCATTGGTCCAGTATGCCTTGACCTCCTCGTTGCCGTCGGGGGTGGTATATCCCTTTGCCCTTCCGTTCAGCCAGTCTATCACCGCCTTGGGGGCCAGCGCCTCGATCCTCGTGCCGATGGTAGGGCAGCCCTGTGAGAGACCTGTTCCCGGAGCTGATGAGTGCACCACAATAAAACCGTATGGTACCCAGGCCTTTACCTGTGTGTTCGATATGACAGGCCGTTCACCCCTGCGCTCGATCTGCGGAGGATGGATGTGTTTGGTGGGAACGGTGTTGAGCTCATGCTGTACATCCCAGAAATAATCCGGGTCGTCGCCGGCGGTTCCGGCGAAATAGGGGCTCGACTCATATATGACGGGAAGCTTCAATCCCTCGGTCTCTGTCTGCTTTGGACGGGTTACGCCAACATGCATCCTGTCATTCCGGCCGTCACCGTCGGTGTCAAACTCCGTCTCCACCCACAGGTCCTCGCGAATCCATTCGTTGGCATTATCAAAGGCAGGTATCTTCTGCGCTTCGCCGTCGACGATCACGGGCACCGTGGTGACCGACTGCACCTGCGGCTGGACAATAGCTTCAGCCTGTACCGGAACCTGTTCCGTAACCTGCTGTTTTCTGTTTTTCTTCTGGGCAGAAAGGTCTGTATGGCCACATAAAATGAGTGCCATAACCAATAATAAGAGAGTGGTCTTTTTCATGGGATTTGTCAGGTAGGGTATCATTCCTGCAAATAAAACGAAAATTCCCGTATTGCCCGGCACTGGCATCCGGTTCCTGCCCTCTATTTTTTTTGAACAGTGTCAATATGCTGCAGTAACACGGCTCAACATATTTGTTAAATTAGCACCTTCACCTGCAGAATGATGCCAGCCCATGAGTAACCAGAGAAGTATGGCCAAAACGCTTGGCTTAGGCTATGTCATCATTTTTGTCATTGCCAATATCATCGGCTCCGGGGTATACAAAAAGATAGCTCCTATGGCGGCCGAACTGCACTCCTCTTCCTGGATCCTGCTTGTATGGATCGCCGCCGGGGTCATCACTCTCCTGGGCGCACTGAGCAACGCCGAAATTGCAGGAATGCTTGCAGACACCGGGGGCGAATTTGTATATCTTAAAAAAATATACGGACGGTTCTTTTCATTTCTGTACGGATGGTCTCTTTTTACGGTAATCCAGACCGGTGCCATCTCAGGTGTAGCGTATGTTTTTACACAATCACTGCACAGCATTATACCAATACCTGAGATTCTCCCGTCACTGCAACATGTAACAATCGGGGGCGTCTTCTTCCCGTTCCAGGATTTCGGAATAAAGCTGGTCACCATCCTGGTGATCCTTATGTTTACATTCCTCAACATGACAGGACTGAGAGGAGGGGCATGGGTAAGCAAGGCCATCCTGATACTCGTCGGCGCCGGCCTCCTTGTGATTGTTCTGTTCGGACTGACCAGCAATGTAGCCAAGCCGGCAAATTTCATGAATGTTAAGGACCTGGCAAACGGTACCGTCACCCTCTCTTCCTTTTATACAGCCATGCTGGCCGCTTTCTGGGCGTACCAGGGATGGGTCTCCGTGGGATTTATCGGAGGAGAAATCAAGGACCCTACCAGGAACATACCCAAAGGGATTGCTGCAGGAGTCGGCATGATAATAATTATTTATGCGGTGGTCAACCTGACATACCTCTCCCTGCTCTCCATTCCGGAGCTTATCAGCATCAATGAGGCAGGCAACCAGATTGCCGGCGTTGAGGCAGTCCGGAAGTTCTGGGGAACAGCTGGAGTTGTTTTCATATCCCTGCTGATACTTCTGTCTACCCTTGGCTGCCTCCATGCCAGTATCCTGACCGGTTCCCGGCCATATTACGCCATGGCACGCGAAGGGCTTTTCTTTAATGGCATCGGGAAACTCAACAGACACATTGTGCCTGGCAACTCGCTGCTCTGGCAGGGGATATGGGCATCGGTGCTCGTACTGTCAGGCACCTTCGACCAGCTGACTGACATGCTCATCTTTGCGGTCTATATCTTCTACGGAGCCACGGCAACTGGGGTATTCATCCTTCGCAGGAGGATGCCTGATGCTCACCGTCCCTATAAAGTCTGGGGTTATCCGATTGTGCCGGCCATATTCGTGCTCTTCTGCGTAGGCTTGTTTTTCAATACCATCATAACCCGTCCGCGCGAGGCAATGATCGGCCTGACACTGATACTGACAGGCATACCGGTCTATTTTCTCTTCCGGAGAAAAGGTCAGGTAGTTAAAGATGATTGATTTTTTTCCAGAGCCTTTCGCCAGAGTATTAAAGATGATTGATTTTTTTCCAGAGCCTTTCAGCCTGATTTCTTGATTCCTTTAGTATCTCCTGCTCATCTACCGTGGTGATCTTCCTGTCTCTTACTATCAGCCTGCCTCCGGAGATTACATCAGTTATATGCCTTGATGATATGCCGAAGAGCAGGTGCCCAATGAAATTTTCCTTCGTTACCGGGGTGGGTGAATCATAATCGAGTATTACCAGGTTATTCTCTCCGTCGCCCCTGAAGCCGTTTTCATTCAGGTAGCGGTGCACGTTCCTGAAACGCCTGTAAGCCGAATCGTATGAAATATTGTCATAATCCTGTCCGGTGAAGAAGGCAGCCTTCAGGCTCTGGAGCATATCGCTGTGCATGCCGTCGGTGCCAAGCATGATGTTCTCACCCAGTCCTGCGCCGTTGAAGTAGCCCACTTTGTTGTTGAGATTGCTCTCACAGTTCTCTGCCACCCATGCCGGCGAATTCCTTATCAGCTCCCTCTCCATGTCGTCAAGATGAAGACAGTGGACAAGGATGCTCTTTGAGGAGCTCATGACACCTGCCTCTGACAGTCGCACCACGACACGCCTGCCATGCTCTGAGAGAGATTGTTCCTGGTCGTGGTTATCCTCGGCGACATGGATGTGGATGCCGCTCCTGGTCTTCTGCATCAGATCAACGGCCCGCACGAGTGTCTCATCACCGACGGTGAATGAGGCGTGGAGCCCCACCAGGCCCCGATGATCTTTAAGGTAGCTCTCCGTCTCTTCAAGACCCTCCCCGGCAATCACTTTCCCGTCGCGGTCGGATATCTCATAGCAGAGCAGATGTGACACTCCCACCTTTTCAAATGCCCGGGCCATGATTTCGAGAGAACCGCTTACCGCAGAAGGGAGATGCATGATGGTCTATCACGAAGGTCGAACCGTTCCTGGCACATTCCATGGCTGTCACCAGCGCAGACACCTCAATTAATTCGGCATCAAGCTGCTTGTCAAGGGTCCACCATACATACTGCAGGATCTCAAGGAAGTTGCGCGGGGTCTTTTTCGGAGCACCCATTCCTCTTGCCAGGGCCGAGTAGGCATGATGGTGTCCCACGGCAAACGATTTTGTCACAAGCTTACCCGCGCAGTCAATCACCTCGGTGTCAGGATAGACAATACCGTCATCATCCCTGCTTATAAGCTGAATAGTGTCATCACCGGGGCGGACGATAATATTCTTGACACTGAAATCGAGCGTCTTCCAGTCAATGTATGCAGCGTTCCTTAGCAGGAGGTTCATAGCCTGTTGATTTAGGATTTATCTCTTCGTCTGAGGGGTAATTTTGTTCTTCTGATGCCGTCGTATGCACAGAGGGCGTTGGCAATGGCTGCTGCCGTCGGCACCATTCCTATCTCGCCGATGCCCTTGGCACCGTAGGGGCCTACGGGGTCTTTCTCTTCGATGCCGATCACCTCTATCTCCGGCATGTCATCTGCCCGCAATATGCCCAGGTCGTTGAACTTCAGGCTCACCGGCCTTCCGTTCTCCAGAGGCAGGTCTTCCGTCAGTGCGTAACCCATTCCCATATGCACGGCCCCCTCAATCTGGCCTTCAAAGAGCATGCGGTTCATTATCTTTCCCGCGTCATGGGCTGCTATGATCTTTCTGACAGCTCCCTCATCGTCAAGTATAGCCACCTGTGTGGCATAGCCGTAGGCGAAGTGGATTGCCGGATCATCTGTTTTTTCTCCCGGCTTGCAGGTCCAGTCGCATACATAACGGCCCCGGTAGACGCGTCCGGCAAGCTGCTGCAATGAACCCCGGGCCAGGTCTTCTCTTATTCTTGCCGATGCGTCTATCAGTGCATTGCCCAGCAGCGCGGTAGCCCTGGAGGAGGTGGTCATGCCCGTCGGGAGGTCCGCCCCGGTGTCCACCTTCACCTCAATTATCCCGGGATCGATGCCTGTCTCGTGGTGCAATACCTGTATGGCCATGGTGTGTATTCCCTGGCCCATCTCGCTCCAGCCGTGGCTGACGATGACCTTCTTGTCCGAGACGATCTCAACCGACACCTCGCTGTCGTCTGTCATCCCATTCCCCACGCCTGTGTTCTTTATGCCGCATGCCAGGCCGGCGAATCTCGCACCGGTGAAGGCATCTTTAACTGCCAGCAGCGTCTTTTTCAGTCCCACTCCTCTGAGAAGTTGCCCCGTTGCCGTTCTTTTGCCATCCTCAAGGGCATTGTCATAGCGTATCTGCCAGCGGTCGAACCCGCCCATGCGGCATAGCTCGTCGATGCAGCCCTCCACGGCGAACACCACCTGCGGCACCCCGAAGCCGCGCATGGCGCCGGAGGGAATATTGTTCGTATAAACAGTCACTGCCTTGATATCCACAGCAGGTACAGTATATGCCCCTGTGGCGTGGCCCACCACCCGCTCCATCACCTTGGTTCCCACAGAGGCGTAGGCGCCGGTGTCGCCCATGGCATTGAGCCTGAGTGCCGTGAATCTCCCGTTGATGTCACAGGCAAGGCTTATCTCCATCCACACGGGGTGGCGCTTGGGGTGCATGATAATGGATTCGTCCCTGTTAAGATGCACTTTCACCGGCCGTTTCAGATGCCATGCAAAGAGTGACGCATGGCCCTGGACGGTTATATCCTCCTTGCCGCCGAAGCCGCCGCCGTTCTGCACCTGTATCACCCTGACCTTCTCCGCAGGCAGGCCGAGAATTTCCGACACAGCCTTCCTGTCGACGTATGCTCCCTGTCCCTGGCTGTAGAGCCTGTATGCCGTCATCTTCAGGCAAGGCTATCGCCGTTTCGGTCTCGAGGAATGCGTGTTCTATCCGCTGCGTCTCATAGATACCGGAGGTCACCCATGCAGCCCTTGCGAATTCCTTCTCAACGTCGCCTGAACTGATGCTGCTTGTCTCAAGCACGTTTGAGCGGCCGGCGTGGACTTCAATGGCGCCCGGCCTGGCCGCCTCATGCATGTCAGTCACTGCCTCAAGAACCTGGTAGTCAATCTTTATCAGTTGTGCCGCCGCCCGCGCCATCGCTTCCGTCTCAGCAACCACGCCGGCCAGCACATCACCCAGGCAGTGCGTCGTCTCACCTTCGGCAACCATGAGCGGCCAGTCGCGGAAGATCAGTCCCGTTTTGTGCTCACCCGGGATATCCGCAGCGGTGAAGATCCTTAACACTCCCGGGGACTTCAGGGCTTCCGAGAGATCAATTTTAACAACCCTTGCGCGGGGGTGATCGCTGAAGCGCAGTGCTCCGTGAACCATACCCTTCGAAGTGCATGTCGTCAACGAAGTCCCGCGCACCCAGTGCCGTTTCGGCGGCCATGTATTTTGGGTAGGGTTCGCCTACCCTCGCAGATGAACTGACGCCGGCTGTCCGGGGAGTGGCATCGGATGCCGGGGCACCGTTCAGTCCGGCAACTCATCAGTTCGCGCACTGTTTGGAAGGGCCTCCCGTTCCTCGCTCAGCTCAGTAAATGCCGAGGCAATGGCATCAACGATCTTCACATATCCCGTGCACCGGCACAGGTTTGGCGAGATGGCTTTGATGATTTCGGCACGCGAAGGTGATTCGGATTAACATTATACAGAGCCTTCGCCCTCATGATCATTCCCGGGGAGCAGAAGCCGCACTGCACCGCGCCTTTTTCGGCAAAATTCCTGCTGATGACCTCCCTGAACCTTTCAGCCAGTCCCTCGGTTGTGAATACCTCCGCCCCCTCCAGGCTCTTCATCCTTGTGCGGCATGCCATCCGTGCTTTGCCGTTGATCTCCACTGTACATGCACCGCAGACTCCCTGACCCGAACATCCGTCTTTGGCAGAGGTGATCCTGTTCTCTATCCTGAGGTGATCAAGGAGGGACTCCTCCGGGTCTCCCTCGAAGCATCTCTTTACTCCGTTAAGGGTGAAGGTGATCATTGCACGAGCCTCTCCAGGTTATCAATTGTCGGGTAGACCGATGCGGGCATCCTGATCAGTGATGAGACTGCACCGGGGTCCTTGAGTCCGCCGCCGGTCAGCAGGACGACATTGGACGATCCGGACGGGATGCGGCCGTCGCTGTAGTATGAAAGGAATCCGGCAAATGCCGCTGCTGCCGCCGGTTCGGCGAAGAGTCCAGTATTCGCGGCCAGTATCTTTGAGGCATTAAGGATCGCCTCATCGGGCAGGGTGAGTGTCTCTCCGTTGTATTCCTGAATGAATTGCCGTGCCATGTAAAAGTTTCTGGGGATATCCACGGATATTGAATCGGCCACTGTGGAGGAGGGTACCACAGCTGAATTTTTCCTGGCCGATATTCCTTACGAGGTTGTCGCTCTTCTCCGACTGCACGGCAACGATGACAGGCATTTTATCAGTTATACCGAGGCGAAGAAGATCTTCAAATCCCTTGTAGGCTCCGGCCAGTATCACACCGTCGCCTGCCGGGATGAAGATCCTGTCCGGCACGCTGAACCGGAGCTGTTCAAACAGCTCAAACGATACTGTTTTCTTCCCCTCAATTGTAAATGGATTAAAGGCGGTGTTGCGGTTATACCATCCGAAGAGCTCCGTGGCCTTCACGCTCAGGTCAAAGGCTTCATCATAGGTGCCTTTTACCGGGACTATCATGGCGCCGTACATGACGATCTGTGTCAGTTTCGCCTTTGGCGCCGTCTCGGGAACGACAATCACGGCTCTCTGCCGCTGCGAGGCACAGATGCCTGCCAGGGAGGAGCCCGCATTGCCAGTGGAGGCTGCAATAATGGTCCCAAGCCTGTTTTCGGCGGCAAAGGCCGATACCAGCGCCGAGGCCCTGTCCTTGAATGACCAGGTGGGGTTCTGCGAGTCATCCTTAAGGTAAAGGCTGAAGGGAAATTTTTTGTCGTCAAGCCCGCTGAGGGGATAGAGAGGGGTGTTTCCCACTCTCAGCGGCGGCATGGAGGCGGTGCTGGCAAGAGGCAGCAGATCGATGAACCCTGTACTTCTTCAGTCCGTCAAATCCGGAGACAGTCTCCCGGATAGCCTCATAGTCGTATATCGTTTTCAGCACGCCCCGGGGAGGGGCACCGGGTGCCGGGGCGGCACTGCATTTAGGGCAGAGATAGACCGTTCCGGCAGCATCGTATTCGCTGCCGCAGTCGGTGCACCTGTATCTGAACTTAGTCTTATCCATCCTCTGCGGGACCTTTTCTAAAGAGAGTGCAGCAACCCGGTTCTCTCGTTGAATTCATTTATCAGCTCATCCCAGCGGCCAACCTGCCTGAACATGGTGTTCCAGATATCCCTGTCGTACCATAGCTGGTTAAGGTCTTCCACATCCTTGCCCTGCTGTTCCACCCAGGTGTAGTATTTCAGGTTATGGATCGCCTTCCTGTCGTTGTAGGTCAGCTCCTTCATGTTATCACACCTTGCTCCCATAAGGCACTGCTCGAAGTCGCGCACGGCCTGCAGCATGTCATATTCGCCTCTCTGGTCCCTTAACTCCTCGATCCTTGACCCGTACATCTCAGCCGAGTCGGTAGCTATTGTGATGATGACATCATCAGAGGTCATTTCAAAGTACCTGGCTGTCTTGATTGCCGACAGGAGGTTGCCGATGCATGAGATACCCAGAAGCGGAAGATTACGGACAACGTCTGCTTCAACACCAAGTACTTTCAGGTAATCGTTTCCCTTCTTCTCATTGAACAGACGGAGCAGCCTCATGCAGTCCTCATCATCTATTGCCGTCACCATGTCAGTGTTTCTGACGTTGTGTATCCACGGCACATGTTTATCGCCGATGCCTTCGATACGGTGACCGCCGAAGCCGTTCATCAGGAGGGTGGGGCACTGCAGTGCCTCGGAGGCAACCACCGTTATGCCAGGCACTATTGTCCGGAGGTAATCGCCGGCAGCTATCGTACCGGCTGATCCTGTGGCAGAGACATAGGCGGCCAGCCTTGAACGGTCACCCCTGACAGCGTTGTAGACCTCTTCAATGGCCTGTCCGGTTATGTTGTAGTGCCATGCCGCATTGCCGAACTCATCAAACTGGTTGAATATTATGCAGTCAGGACGTGTCCTGCGTATCTCCCAGCATTTGTCGTATATCTCCTTGACGTTCGATTCGCACCCCGGGGTGGCTATCACCTCGGAGCCTATCACATCGCGCAGCCAGGTGAAGCGTTCGCTGCTCATCTCCTCGGGCAGTATCGCCACCGACTCGGTGCCCATCAGCTTGGAGTCGAAGGCGCCTCCCCTGCAATAGTTGCCTGTCGAAGGCCATACAGCCTTCTGCCATGAGGGATCGAAGCCGCCGGTGATGATACTTGGCGCGAGGCATCCGTATGCTGCCCCTACCTTATGTGCTCCTGTCGGGAACCATTTGCCGACGAGGAGGATGATGCGCGCCTTCACCCCGGTGAGCTGCGGGGGCATCTCAATAAAGTTCACCCCGCCAAAGAGTCCGCCCCTGTCAACAGGCTCATTCTTCCATGTGATGCGGAACAGGTTAAGGGGATTGATATCCCAGAGCCCGACATCCCTCAGCCTTGCCGTGATTTTTTCCGGTATCAGCTCAGGGTGCCTCTGCTGTTCGAAGGTGGGAAGGATAATCCCCCTCTCCCTGAAACGGTTGACAGCATTCTCCAGCGCTGTCTCACTGGTAATCTTATCAATAGGCTGGATCATAATATCCCTCGGTTTTAGTCGGATCGGTACTGCAAGATAGTCAATATGCGGTAATTAAACCCCTCCTTTTGTCATGCATGGAGCACGCTCTCAGCTCCCTGCAGCAGCACGGCCATCTCTGCAGCTTTGCGGAAATGCGCCTCCTTGATGCAGGGTGTGAGGAACTTCACTTCGGTGAGCCTGAAGGTCTCCCTGGCAAAGGTGGCCGCGACGAAGTCCGTTTCATAGATATATTTATCCGCCATCTCCGTCATCGTGGCGAAGCTCCCCTTCTTCTTATGTATCAGGTTCTTTCTGCCCTTCAGCACGGAGAGGAAGTATCCTTCCGCGGCCTCGTTGAAGGAGGCTATAGTCAGGTAGAACCGCGGTTTCTCCCTGTGGGGTGCTCCCGCGGTGGGGCAGAAGGTGTTGCAGTTGCCGCACTCGTTGCAGAAATTGGCAATGTGGAGGATCTGGTATTGCTGCTTTATCTCAAACAGGCAGTCTTCTTCAAACCTTATCGCGCCATCTTCAGTCAATACGGCTTTCTGGAGGTTACGGCTGAATGGCTTCACCCCGTAGGTTCGGTTGGCGAGGTTGGGGCATACCGTGGTGCATATGCTGCATATCTCATCACACCACAGGCAGCGTCCGGCCTCCTTTACCATTGCCTCCCTGTCCTGAGTTTCGCTTACCAGGGAGAAGGTACGTCTCTGTTCGTCAGTGGGTCCGGCGGGCTGCTTTGCATGTACACGGAGAGCCCTTTTTATCATCAGCTCCTTTTCCGACAGGCCTCTCTTCAGCTCCGGTTTTGGTATTTCAAATCCTATACCGGCATCACGCATTATCTGTTCGGCTGCTTTCCTGCCGTCGCCAATGGCGTTTATTGCCGTTGAGGCTCCGCGCATGGCATCGCCGCCGGTGTAGACTCCCTTGATACCTGTCAGGTAAGGGCTGTCACCGACACTGAGCTCTTCCCGGGTGGCGATGTCTGTGTCTGTCAGCTGTCCGACGGCGGGTATTACGGTGTCGCAAGGTATCTCAAATTCACTTCCTTCGACTTTTACAGGTGCAGGTCTCCCGCTGCGGTCAACACCCTTCAGCTCCATCCTGCTGCAGATCAGTCCTGCCACCCTGCCATCCCTTTCAACTATCTTCTCCGGTGCCGTCAGCTCGATTATTCTTATTCCTTCCTTCAATACCTCTCTTATCTCTCCCTGGTCGGCGGGCATTTCGTTCACGGTGCGCCGGTAGACGACGGTCACGCTGCCCTCTCTGCCGACGATGCGGTATGCAGTGCGTGCGGCATCCATGGCGGTGTTCCCTCCGCCGATGATGACGACGTTGCGGCCGATGCCTGTCTCAGCGCCCTCCCGCGCCCTGAAGAGGAACTGCAGCGGGTCGGTGACGCCTGATGCGTTTGATCCCTCTATGTTGAGCGGCGCCGCGAGCTGTGCCCCGGGCCCTGTAAAAATGTATGGATAATCCCTTCTCATCGACACCGAAGTTACCCTTATCGATGCGGCTGTTGAAGGTGATGTTCACTCCCAGGGCGGTGATGCGGCTGATGTCTCTTTCCACCGCCTCGCCGGTGAGCCTGAAGCCCGGGATGGCATACTGTACCATGCCTCCGGCTTTGGACCTGGCCTCGAACACATCGACGCTGAAACCGGCCATCCTCAGGTAATATGCACATGACAGGCCTGCCGGCCCGGCTCCGATGACCGCTGCCTTTATGCCATTGTCAGGGGCCGGTTTGAGAGTGACCTCATCCTGGCATGAGATAAAGCGCTTGACCTCGCGGACCTGCAGCGGATCGTCATAGTTTATCCTTGTACACTTGTTCTGGCACAGGTGATCGCATACCATCCCGGTGACGGAGGGGAAGGGATTGGTCCTCAGGATCACCTCAAAGGCTTTGTCAAAATCGCCCTGCGAGGTGTGCCACAGATAATCGGGGATATCCTGCCGGGTGGCGCAGGCGTCACGGCACGGCGCAGCGATGCAGTCGAAGAGGTCAAGCTCACGGTCCGACTTGATGTCGGGGGGCCTGATATACTCCCTCCGGTATGCCGACGAAGAGAGGACCGCCTCACTGTATGATTTCAGGTTGGAGAGGGCAGCGGCCTTCTTTTCCGCCATACCTGCCGACTTCTACAATAAATTCGTCGATATTCCTCGCCTCAAGGCTCCTGAGGCCGGCATTCAGCTCGCCGAAGTACTGGTGCAGCCTCATGTAGCCTCCCGGCTTCAGCAGATCGCTGCATACGGTTACAGTCGTGAACCCGCACGAGAGGAGCGGGGCAATGTTAAAAGCGTCAGCTCCGGCAGAGAAGGAGAGCAGAAGCTCGCCGCGGAACTCCTCCTGAAGCTTGTGCGCCAGGTTCACGGATATGGGGTGAAGAGCCCTGCCGCTCATGTACATCATCGACACGTCGCTGCCGAAAACCTTTTTGTTGTTGACAGATTCAAGGGTGTTGGTGAGCTTCAGCCCGAACTGCAGCCCCTGGTCAGTGGCAAGTGAGCGGAGTGACCTTATTATCCTTACGGCATCGTTATACTTAAGATCGTGCGCAAAGGCTTCATCGGGCACCACGGTATTGAATGCAAGCTTGTCGTTAAGTATCTGCCTCAGCACCTCGGGCCCCAGGAGTGTCGGGTTCAGCTTGACAAGGGTGTGGAGCTTCCTCTCTGAGATCAGGTATCGGGCTATCGCTTCTATCTCATCCGGAGGGCATCCGTGCATCGTCGAGAGGGTGATGTTATCGGAGATGCGGGAAGGAATGTCTGCCTCAACAGCCTCAGGACATATATCAACTATCTCCTCAATTCTTGCATTCAGTTCATCACTGCAGTCGTTCATCATGTCAAGGAACCACTGCACCTTCTCCCCCATGATACCCTCGAGGTTATAACCCACGCTCATGTTGAACACCGTGCCGGGGTCGTCGCCCCACCCGAACCGGCGGTTCAGTATGTGTATTATGATCCAGGCGTTGAGGTACTCATCGAAGCTCTCCCTTATCCTCAGTTCCTGCGACCACTCGCAGTTATAACCCTCGTCCTGCATGTCGATGCAGGGCTTGGAGACATCAAGCTCATCGAGATCCTGGACTGTTTTCAGCTCGATATAGCGTGCGCCGGTAAGCCATGCGGCAACAATATTCTGTGCCATCTGGGTGTGCGGACCGGCGGCCACTCCCACAGGCGACTGAAGAGGGTGTCCGAAGATCTCCGTGCGGATCGCTTTGTTCTGCTCCGGAACAAAAAAGAGTTCGCGAGGAATTCCGGAAAAAGTTCCGTCATTGCCGAGCTCCCTGAGAATCAGTTTCAGCAGTTGTTTCAGGGGCACAGGGCAGAACTTTCCGGGCATGGTTTCATTTTTTGTCATACAATCTCATCAGGACCTTCTCAGGGGTCATGGGTGCATCAAAGTCAGGCTTCCAGGAGGGGTTGAACGACCTGATGGCGTTGTGCAGGGCGAAGTAAGCTCCTATGCCGTACATGAAGGGCGGCTCGCCAATGGCTTTTGATTTCAGGAGAGCCGGCTCCGGTCCCTCTGTCTCAAGTGCCCGGTACTCAAGTGTTTCCGGGGCTGAGTATATGTCGGGCACCTTGTAGGTCGAGAGGCTGTCGGTAAGCATCCTGCCTTCGCTGTTAAAGAGCACCTCCTCCATCGTCATCCACCCGATGCCCTGCATGACGCCGCCCTCGAGCTGGCCCCTGTCGATGGCGGGGTTCAGACTGTTGCCGAAGTCGTGCACAATGAGCACCTTCTCGATTTTGTATGTCCCTCTCAGGCAGTCGAGCAGCACCGTAATGACCGCAGTGCCGTACACATGGTATGCAAACGGATGCCCCTTCTCCTTCGACTTGTCGAAGTAGATCACCGGGGTGGCGTAATGGCCGTTCTCCGTCAGTGAGACCCTCCGGAGAAAGGCTTCACGCACAAGCTTCTCCCATGTTATGTCTGTCGGCGCCCCGTTCCTGAAGACCTTTTCTTCATGCAGTTTAATCTCCCCGGGGTTGCATCCGAGCATTTCTCCTGCAACATCCTTCAGCCTTTCAATCAGCTTGTTACCTGCTAACAGAAGGGCGTTGCCGTTCAGGTCGGCGCCCGAGCTGGCGGCGGTGGGCGAGGTGTTCGCCACTCGCGTGGTATTGGTAGTTTCGATCTTCACCCTTGCCGGGTCAACCGAGAAGAGACCGGCTGCCACCTGTGCCAGCTTCGCATTCACCCCCTGGCCCATCTCCACCGCCCCGGTGCTGATCCCTATGCTGCCGTCCTGGTAGATATGCACCAGCGCGCGGGCATGGTTCATCGATGTGTTGGTGAAGGAGATCCCGAAGCAGACGGGCATCAGGGA
>CAWFSO010000007.1:0-14531 GCA_963818525.1 uncultured Rikenellaceae bacterium | reverse complement strand
GTCCTACTGCTTCCAGTGCAGCAATGGCTCTCTCCCTGCGCTCCTTTGCCTTTATGGACGGGTTGTACATAAGAGGCAATTCCACATTTTCCAGTGCCGAGGTGCGGGAGAGAAGGTTATATGACTGAAAGACGAAACCTATCTTCAGGTTGCGTATTGCGGCCCTCTCATTCTTTGACATCCCGGCTACATTCACGCCATCAAGAATATATGTTCCTTCCGATGGCCTGTCAAGGCAGCCTATTATGTTCAGCATGGTTGACTTACCCGAGCCGCTGGCGCCCATGATCGCCACGAACTCGCCCTGGTTGATCCTCAGGTCCACCCCCCGCAGGGCGTGCACCGTTACCTCACCTACGTAATAATCCTTTTTCAGTGAGGTTATATCAATTATTGCATTCATCGTCAGTTGCGTGTAGAAGTTGTATTTTTGGATCCGGATGATGTGCCCTGCGTATTCCTTCTTCCAGGAGGCGAAGGCATGAATGGATTGGAAGCTACCTCCTTCTCCTTCTTCTCTTTTGCGGAGGCGATTGTCATCTTCGTAACGACCTCGGTACCCTCTTCCAAACCTGATTTTACCTCAGCATTGTCGCCATCGTTTGATCCGAGTTCAACCCGCACCTGGTGGATCCCCTTCTCATCCTTCACCCACACCATGGATGGCATCTTGAATCCCGCAGGCAATTCAATGCCTTCCGGCAACTGACCGCCAGGAGTGCCCTGCATTCCTCTGTTGGCTCCCGGGCTGCTCATGCTGCCTGCCGGCATGCCTGTGCCGTCCGGCATCCCTGCTGCAGTGCTGCCGGTGCTGCCGGGCATACCCGGTTTATCCCCTCCGGAAACCGTCTCATTGCCCAGTCTGGCCAGGTAATCAGCCTCAGGGGTGAACTTCAGAGCCTTGTACGGAATTGTAAGCACATCTCCTGACTCTTCCACATAAATGACAATGTTGGCTGTCATCCCGGGCAGAAGCTTCAGGTCTGGATTGGGAGCATTGATGACAACCGTATAGGTAACCACATTCGAGGTGGTGACCGGCGACAGCCTGATCTGCTCAACGGTGCCTCCGAATTTATCATCCGGGAAGGCATCGACATCAAACTCTACCCGCTGACCCTTCCTGATCATCCCGATATCCGATTCGTCTATGTCAGCCTCAACCTGCATCTGTGTAAGATCCTGGGCTATCGTGAATATCTCCGGTGTGTTGAAGCTGGCTGCCACCGTCTGGCCCTCATCCACAGCCCTGTTCATCACTACGCCGTCAATGGGTGAATATAGGGTGGCGTAGCCAAGCTGCACAAGGGCCTTGTCATACTGTGCCTGGGTATTCTTAAAGGTGGCCTTTGACTTTTCATAGCCATACCTGGCCTGGTCATAATCAGCCTGCGCAATAAGGCTCTTTTCATAAAGGGCCTTGCTCCGCTCGTAGTTTGAGGCCTGGTATTCCATCTCCGCCCTGGCATTTTCAAGCGTGGCAAGCGACTGCTGCACGCTTGACCGCAGTGCTGTCTTGTCAAGCTCTGCAAGTACCTGCCCCTTTTTTACCTTTGTATTGAAGTCGACATACAGCTTTTCAACGATACCCGAGACCTGAGTTCCCACGACCACCGACGTGATGGCCTCAAGGGTGCCTGTAGCGGTTACGGTGTTGATTATGGAGCCCTTCACTGCCTTCGAGGTTTCGAAGATGTATGTCTTGCTTTTCTTGCAGCTGTGAACCGACAGCATCGTTACTGCAACAACTGCCAGCATTACTGCACTGATCAAAATTCTCTTGCCTTTCATGGATATTTCTCTTTTATTGTTCCTTATTTTTAAAACGAAAGCGGTACTCCCCTGTAGAAGTCGATGATCTTGTAGCTGTAGACAAGCTCGTATTTTGCCTGCAGCAGTCTGCTCTCGGCTATTGTGAGGTTTGTCTTCTGTATCAGGAAATCGACCGAGTTCATGGCTCCGAGCTTGAACTTCTCCTCAGCCACATTGAACGACTCCAGCGAAGCCTCATGCTGGTTTACGGCTGCATCATAGCTGATGACCGCCGACTCTGCATCAAGTACGGCCTGTTCAATCTCCTTGCGCAGCTGGTTCTTTGTGTTAAGCTCATCAAGTTCGGCTGTGCTTATGCCATACCTGGCCCGCGCTACTGACGATTTGTTCTGGTTGTTCCTGAAGATGGGTATGGAGACTGATAATCCCACTGAAGGAGAGAACCCGTTTTTCAGCTGTGACCCCATCTCCGCCGCCTGGGTGAACCCCGTGTTCAGTCCGGCATTCATCGAGACGGATGGATAAAACCCACCCTTTGCCAGTTCAAGATCGACCCCGGCGCTCTCGCGGTTTATTTCGGCATTTTTAATCATAGGCTTGACCTGTAAAGCCTCCTCAAAAACAGCTGCAGCATCGGCGGCCGGTATCGCTGATAAAATGGCATCCATATCCGGACGGGCAATTTCAAACAGGTCATCCAGGGGATACTCCATCAGTTGCATCAGCGTCACCTTCGCCATTTTCAGATTATTGACCGCGTTGGCGAGCGTAAGCTCCTCGGCGGCAAGCTGAGTTTTTACCTGCAGGTAGTCGCTGTTGGCGATGGCGCCGAGTCCGAGCCGTTCTTTGGCCAGACCCAGTCCTTCGCGTGTGGCGTCGGCCTGATTCCGGCTGTTGGCAACCTGCTCCTCCGCATAAAGAACCTGCAGGTAAGCGTTCATGATGCTCAGGGAGACGTTCTCCCGCGTCTCCTCAGTGCTGTACTGAAGGCCCTGGTAGTTAAGTTCGGCCTGCCTGATCTCATTCCGCGCCTGAAAGCCGCTGAAAAGGGTCACGCCACTGCTGATTGAGGCGGCGGTGCGTGACGACCCTTCAAGCGAGGTCTCCCCGTCAGTGTCAGTCACCTGCTGCCATCCCAGGTTCTCCCCGAGTGATGCATTCAGCGAAGGCCAGCGGTTGTCCTTTGCCTGCTGAAGGCTTATCTCACCAACACTCACAGACAGATCAGCCTTCCTGACCTGTATGTTCGCCTGAAGTGCATAATCAATGCATTCAGTCAGCGTCCACTGCTTATCCTGGGCAGAGGCGGTAAGAACAACCATGATAAAGACTGTCATGGCTGTAAATAGTTTCCTGGTACTCATCTTTTGCATTTTGTGAAACATGATGAGACAAAACTATAACGGCAAACTACCGGGAAAAAATTCTTTAGACGGCCTGAAGCATTTTACCGACAGACAGTGATTTTATACCGACGGGTACTACATGACAAGGACGTGCACTATATTACAATGACGGGTACTATATGGCAATACTGTGGAGCTTGATCCCCGTTCTGAGCACCGATAAGTTATGACCGCTGATAACGATCCGATAATTCCGGACCTTAAAAATCAACCTTGATTGACTATGCCTCCGGGGAAGACACCTACTGACCATTCACTTTCAGGCTTCAAGGGAGGCAGCCCTGCTTCCGGCTGATATTCACGGAGATACTTCTCATAATTTTTAATTGCCCTGGTGGGCTGTGTCCAGATCTGGGCCTCCGTCACCGCGGTGTTGAGGGCAAAATTCACAACCCCATCCCATACAGTTCGCCTGAACCCCAGCCATGTGATCAGGCCGCTGCTGAGGTTCACTGCGCCGGCAATCGCATGCGTTTTCCAGGACCTTCCCTCTTTCTCCCTGGCAGCCAGTATCTTAAGCAACTCACCGGTCTCCTCCGGCGACATTGGATGGTCACCTGACATATATTCTTTTACAGTAGGATAACCTGAGAATGCATCCCTGGGACCCAGGGGTGTGATTAACTGCCCCAACGCTCCCAGGAAGGTCGTTGCGGCACCAAGAACCATATCCTGCCGGGTGGTCAGATTCTCAGTTGTGGAAGCCACAATTACCTGCCCTGCAGTGGCGGCACTGTATCCGCCAAGCCATCCGTACCACCATATCTGTGCATTCTGTTTGTCCTTCAGGGCCATCAGTTGAAAATCCTGAATTCCCTTGTCCGTTACCGAGTCACGTACGACCTCCTCTCCTTTCAGGGAAATAACCTGCAAGAGAAGGATGGCAGAAAAAAAGATGATTAATGATGCCGGGGCGGAGTGTCTTCCGTTCATGGTTTTTCCTTTATATCAGACCCGCTTAAGAGAACAGATTCCCTCAGTCTGTAAGAAAAAATAAAACCGATCAGCATCAGGATGATCATGACAAATAACGGGACGGTCATCGATCCTGTCACAGGAGATTTGAAGCTGTCCATACCGAAAATGAAAGCTATCCCTGATATTTGTCCCATGAGCAGGAGAAATCCGTTTGACGTGCCTTCGGATACAGGAAAGGTTACTTCGGCTCCGTACTGGAACCCGATCGGACCTGAACTGAGAAGGAAAAATCCAAATGCTGCTGCCGAAAAAAGAAGCAATGCGTAGTTTGTGGCATATGTTACTCCTGCAAGACCTGCAGTTGCACCTGCCAGGGCAATAATTATGAAAGGTATTCTCTTCCTGTAGCGGTCTGACAGCAAAGGCATGACAACAGCTCCGGCTATTCCCGCAATGATCATAAGGCCTCCGGTGATGCCTGCCTGCTCGGCAGTAAAGCCCCTGGGACTAAGGATATTTTCAATCCACGTGGTAACGGAATTGAACACCCCCAGACCGATAAAGAAAATAATCATAAGCCAGAGGAAATCCTTATTCCTGAAAAGCAGCCTCATCCCGTCGACAGCCAGTGCCCGTTCCTCCTGTTCCGGCAGACAGGGCGCCGTGAGTGGCCGTTCCCTTGCGAATATGAAAAAGATAAACCCTATCACCAGGGAAGCAATCCCGTATATGTAAAGCATCCCGTTTATCCCGTGACCGTTTACCAGGAAAGGCGTCAGGCTTATCCCCAGACAGGATGCCGAAATACATTGCCAGGGTACCCAGTCCTGAGGCCGTTGCTCTCTCTTTAATGGGAAACCATCTTGCAGCAACCTTGGTGATGGAATTCAGAAGAAACGGCTGACCTGCGGCAATCCCGACCTGTGCCAGCAAAAGCAAATTGTAGTTATCCGTTGCAAGCCCCCGCATCATACCGAAAACTCCGGTAAGCACCACGCCAGTCCCCACACCAATGCGGATTCCGTATGTATCGATGATCCATGACGCAGGAACAGACACAACCAGGTAAACGATCATGAAACACATCGAAAGTATCCCGATCTTAAGGTCGGAAACACCATAAAATCCTGCTGCATCAATTGTTATGGGCGCAAAAGTGATCCACATTATCTGATTGATGATTATGGCCACCATGTACACGCTCAGCATGACCCAGCGGTAGCCGTAAACCCTGAATTCTGATTCCTGCATATTGACTGCTTCCTTTTATGGTCCCGGTAGATAGTTCTCCCTCGTGATAACTGAAATAGGTCAGTAAAAGTAACTTTTCAGCAATTCCAAAAGTGATTTCATGGCAAATATTTGCCTGATACTAACAATCAGGTCATATTGTTGTTACTTTGTTCAGGAAATCAATATTGAAAGTTATGCAACAGGGATTGAAAGTCATAATAACCGGCGCAACCGGTATGGTTGGGGAAGGTGTTCTGCTTGTCTGCCTTGAGAACCCCGCCATCAGCAACGTGCTGATCATCAACAGAAGGCCGCTTGGCATCACCCACCCGAAACTGAAGGAGATCATCCATGAGGATTTTCATGATCTCTCCCCGGTAGCAGAGCAGCTGGCAGGATATGACGCATGTTTCTTCTGCCTCGGGGTTTCGTCAGTGGGGATGAAAATGGACAAGTACCGGAAAGTGACCTACGACCTTACCATGCACTTCGGCGAGACAGTAAGCAGGCTTAACCGGGATATGGTCTTCATCTACGTTGCGGGTGCAGGTACCGACGGTACGGAAAAGGGCAAGATTGAATGGGCCCGGATCAAGGGAAAGACCGAAAACGACCTGAGGAAGCTGCCGTTCAAAAGAGTCTACGGCTACCGGCCGGGATTCATCAAACCGGTGAAGGGACAGAAGAAGGCACACTCCTTTTACAACTATATCAACTGGTTCCTCCCGATCGGCAAAAAAATGAGTCCTGACTATTTCAACACGATGGAGGAGCTTGCCCTGTCAATGATATATCTTGTCGGGAATGAGTATCCCAAAGAGACCATCTACGGAAAAGACATAGCCATCCTGGCAGCACGTTAAAAGCATCAGCCATTTCCCTTCATTCTTAACATGACATTAACCATTTACGCTTAGGTGGTTTAAGGAGTTATTTTATAACTTGTGGTGTCAATTAAAATCAAAAAATGAAACCTATTGCGAGAAGAACATTTATCCGGGGCACTGCCCTGGCAGGAGGAGCTTTGTTATTCCTTCCCGGAATCCATGGATGCGGATTCACGGATGGCAAACCGTCCGGAAATTACTTCCTTGGAGAGTTCGGGATTGATGAGACTCTCTGCAGCAAACTGCTGGCAAAGGCACTATCACGAGGGGGTGATTTTGCTGATCTCTATTTTGAATACACCGTCTCAAACTACCTTGGTCTTGAGGACGGGAAAGTGAACCAGTCTTACGGTGACATATCACTCGGCGTCGGAATCCGGACCGTCATGGGAGACCAGATCGGATACGGTTACACCCAGGAGCTTACCGAAGAGTCAATGATGTCAGCAGCAACAACAGCCGCCTCGCTTTGCGATATGGCTGCATCAGGTGTTGCACCATCATTCAGCAGGCTCCGGCCGGGAAATTATTATCCCGTACCTGAAGACTTTGACGGCATACCTGCCGCCATGAAGCTGCCAATGCTGCAACAGATCAATGAGAAGTGCTTTTCGATATCTCCGGAGATTGTAAAAGTGAATGCCGGATTCCAGAGCAGTATAAAACGGATACTTATTGTTTCAAGTGACGGGATCATGGCTGAGGATATTATCCCCGGCGGCTTCCTCTACTCATCGGTTGTGGCTGAGAGAAACGGAAAGCGTGAGCAGTCCTTCTGGAATCTGGGCGGACGTCGCGACATCTCATTCTATACCGGGGATGTCATAAATGAGATAGCCTCAAAATCTGTCGGAAATGCCCTGAAGCTGTTTGATGCCATCCAGCCTCCCGCCGGAGAGATGCCCGTGGTGCTTGGACCCGGTATAACCGGCATTTTGCTTCACGAAGCCATCGGGCACGGTATGGAAGCAGACTTCAACCGCAAGAACACCTCAACCTACAGCACGATGCTTGGAAAGAAGGTGGCGGAGCCATTCGTAACTATTATTGATGACGGCACCAACATGAACCTTGCCGGCAGCCTGAACGTCGACGATGAAGGCACTCCCGGCAAGAAAACCGTGCTTGTGGAAAACGGGATTCTCACCAGTTATATTCATGACAGGATCTCTGCAAAACACTACGGAGTTGAACCTACCGGCAACGGCAGAAGGCAGGACTTCATGAACTACCCGATGCCGCGCATGCGCAATACCTACATGCTGGGCGGTGACGCCTCCATCGAGGATGTGATCAAAGCGGCCGGCAACGGCATTTATGTGGAGGATGTAAGCAACGGGCAGGTTAAGATAGGTGAAGGAGACTTTGCATTCTACGTATCACAGGGCAGGCTGATTCAAAACGGCAAGCTTACCGCCCCTATCAAGGATGTGAATATCATGGGCAACGGTCCGAAGATGCTCGCCAATATCACCATGGCCGCCAATGATCTCGAGATGAACAGAGGCGGAGCCGGACAGTGCGGCAAGAACGGACAGGGAGTACCGGTATCATTCGGTCTGCCGACATGTCTTGTCAAATCGCTGACAGTAGGCGGCACAGAACAGAAAGGAGGCAGGTCATGACTAAGACAGCAGGAAAACAGATGAGCTTCCCCGAGCTGGCTGACTGGGTAGTCAGCCGGACCTTAAAGGCCGGGGCAAATGACTGCAAGGTAAGCCTCTCCAGAAGACGTGCGGTTGAAATAAATTACCGTGACCGCAAGCCGGAGGTGATCAAGGAGGCTACCACGCAGGGTCTTTACCTTGAGGTATTCGTCAATAACCGTTATGCGGCACAGTCAACCCCTGACTTCCGCACGAAGACACTTGAAACCTTTATCACTGACCTGATAGGCAATGCAGGCATCATGGAAGAGGATCCGTTCCGTACCCTTCCTGAACCGAAATACTATGAAGGAAGATCACAGGCCGATCTGCAACTGGTTGATCCTGATTACGGCAGCCTTACACCTGAGGAGAGACACTCAATGACAAAGGCAGTGGAGAACGCCTGTCTCGCCAGCGGAGGCGACAAAGTTATTTCTGTGGAGGCAGGCGAATATGATGAGTCCTATGAGGAGTATGTGAAGACAAGCAACGGCCTTGAAGGTTCGTCACGCGGAACATACTGCAATGTGGGCGCGTCAATGACTGCACAGGATGAAGGCGACCGCCGTCCTGCAGGCTATAACTACGTCGGCTGCAGATATAAAAGTGACCTCCCGACGATGGAGGAGGTGGGCGCTGAAGCTGCCAGGAGAACTCTTGACCTTATGGGCGGAAAAAAGATAGCCACCACAAAGACCACTGTCATCCTTGAGAACCGTGGAGCAGGACGGGTACTGAACGGATTGGTCGGCCCTATGTCTGCCGGCAATATACAGCAGAAGAGATCGTTCCTCACGGAAAAGAAGGGAATGCAGATAGGAAGCAGGTTCCTTACGGTTATTGATGATCCGTTCATCCCGAGGGGACTGGGCTCAAGACTCTTTGACGGTGACGGTTTCCCGGCCCGGAAACGAAACCTTATAAGTGAGGGGGTCCTGAATGAGTTTCTGGTCGACTGGTATTACAGCCGTAAACTGGGCTGGGAGCCAACCTCAGGATCACTCTCCAACGTTATCATTCCACCGGGGACAAGAAGCACAGGGGAGATAATCAGGGACCTCAACCGCTGCATTGTAATTACCGATTATATAGGCGGTAACTCCAATTCCACAACTGGTGACTTCTCAGTGGGGATAATAGGGAAACTGTATGAGAAGGGAGAGTTCGTCCGGAATGTTGCGGAAATGAACATCGCCGACAACCACATGAATTTCTGGAACAGGCTTGTGGAGGTGGCCAATGATCCCTGGATATACAGCCAGTCAAGATTCCCCAGCCTTGTGATTGACGATGTTGTGGTGGCTGGTATCTGAGAACAACTTTCTTACTGTCAATACCCGCGGGTGAGGATCGATCTTAAAAGTTATCCTCACCCGTAAAATTCCCTGCGGCGCTTGCTGAGATCTGCCAGCACATCAAGGCAGATGTTTATATCCTGGATTACCTGGAAATCGAACATACCAAGGCAAACAAAGTCAGCACCGTTCTCAAAGGCATACCTTATGCCATCTTCAGGGGTGATAGCCCCGGCAGCAAGTACCTTGAATCCCATTACCGGGATTTTTACCCTGTTGATGAACTCAACAGTGCGTTCAGGGAAGAGGTCAAAAATATTGTCGTGGAATTTGTTGTGGTCCAAATTCTTCGAACCGTCAACCTCAAACGGTATCCTGTTCTCACGGGGATGAGCCGACCAGTAGTTATCGTGATGCATCGCCTTCATGTAGTAATCCGGAATGATACCCTGCTGCTCACAGTAAATGAGTGAATCGATCGTATGGGCTGCCAGTCCTGCCGTATAACCCTGCGACCTGATTTTTTCAAGCATGGCTGCTATAACCTCAGGTTTTTTATCCCTGACGAGCCAGTCGCACCAGTTACCCTGTACCTGAAGAATGTCAGCACCGTGATCAATAGCCTTGTTTATCTCTTCATACCAGTCGCCCTTCTCCATGTTGGGAGCTACATGAGAAATAACTTTAAGCTTACTGCCGGTATTCCTCTTGTATTTAGCCATGAGGGCATTGGTCGGAAAACCGATGTTGATTGTGTTGATACCTGCATTCTCTCCCAGTATGAGGGTCTCGAAGACTTTCCTTTCGTTGTTGTACGCCTTGAAGAGCGAGCTGACATACAGAAGGTCACGTGCATGAGCCCACCCTCCTATCAGGTTTCCTCCCATGATGAGCCTGCTTATCTCGTGGTTGCCTATTTTGCCTTTCGGAAGTGTGCCCTTAAGTTCTCCGAGAGCCTGCCGGTTGATCTGAATTGTTGCACCGGAAAGGGCATCAATGCCATACTTCCTGTTCGCGCTTACTGCCCCCCATCCCATAAGTCCGAGAAATGGCACTGAGACCAGGTTCCTTATCACCTCACGACGGGAATCAGAGTGAGATACTTCAGTCTGTGGATCACTCTTATCCCTGAGAGGTGACCCGGGTTTTGAATTCCTCTTAATTTTAAGGTGCCTGATGAGTGCTTCGAGGCCGTACCCTCTTTCCCTCAGGAAGGCAAGAACCATAAGGGCAGCTGCCTCGATAAAGTTCCTGTCTATGATATAGAGGTTCCCCTGTTCCGAACCGAGCAATGAATCACCGAACGGAGGGTAAGCGAAATAATAAAGCACCAGCAAAACCGCACCGAAGACCGACGCCAGCCTTGAAAACAGTCCGGTGGTCAGGGCAAAGCCTATAAGGATCAGTCCATAGACATTAAGCAGGTCCACAGCGTTCAACAGACCGTCTGATGACGCGAGCCAGTGATAAAACCCTGAAAATGGTCCTGTGGAGTTTGCGAGGTATGAAAATGCACTCCAGTCCTGCTGAACGATCTTCGAAATCCCTTCGTACAGGAAATGCCATCCTATGGCCATTCTCAGTACAGTTATGAAGATTTTCTTATAATCCGTACCTGATGCTTTATTCATTTTCTTTGGAAATATGGGAGTATTTGAGGTCTAAACCAGGATAAATATATCTGTTTTATTATTACTTTGTTGCATCGAAAAGTTATTATCATCATCGAAACACAAGGGAAGTCATGTACTATATTCTCTTTTATAAAACGGTTGAAAACTATGTTGAGCTCCGTGCTCCGTTCCGCCCTGATCATCTCGGGCTGGTCGAAGAGTTCCACTCTGACGGACGGCTGGTGATGGCCGGGGCACTGGCAGAGCCGGCCGACGGAGCGGTGCTGGTCTTCAGGGGTGACACCCCGCAGGCCGCCCATGACTTTGTCAGCCGTGATCCCTATGTGAAAAACGGTCTCATAACCGAATGGTCGGTCAGACCGTGGAATGTGGTTACAGGATAAACCTTATTACAGGATCTACAAATATCCGGATACATAATAATCATCGATATGAAAACCATCAACCTCCTTTCCGGCAGAGCCGTGAACATCTTCAGGGTCACATTCCTGCTTGTCTTTCTGGTACCGTCACTCATGGCCGGCGCCCAGGGCCCTTTCATGCAATACCCTGATATCCAGGGTAACACCATCGTATTCACCAGCGGCGGTGATCTATGGAAAGCCCCCGCCGAAGGCGGTACTGCCACCCGTCTCACATTCAGCGACGGGCGTGAGTCATACCCGGAGATATCACCCGACGGCAGCCTCATCGCCTTCACCGGAGAATATGACGGCAATGCCGATGTCTTTGTGATGAACATCAACGGAGGCGACATCACCAGGCTCACCTTCCACCCGGGAATGGATGAGGTCATCGGCTGGAACAGCACGAAAAACAAGATCATGTTCACATCCGGCAGGCTCAGTCCGTCACGCTATGTGAAGATGTTTCTCATCTCGCCCGATGGCACCGGGCTAGAGGAGATGATCATGTATGACGCCGCACGGGGAAGTTTCTCGCCCGACGGCAGCAAGATCGCCTATAACAAGGACTCTCAGGACAATGCAACCTGGAAACGATACAAGGGAGGCCGCGCGCAGGAGGTTTATATCTATGATCTCAAAACCAATGAGGAAATAAACATCAGCAACTATGACGGATCGGACAGGTGGCCGATGTGGATCGGTAACAAGATATATTTCAGTTCTGACCGCGACAGGGTGCTCAATATCTGGTCATACGACCCCGCGAACGGTAAGATTGAACAGGTGACAAAGCACACAGAATACGATGTCAGGCACCCCGACTTCGGTGGTGACAAGATAGTCTATGAACTGGGTGGTGATATCTGGAAACTCGATCTGGCATCGGGTCTCTCTGCCATGGTTCCGGTACAGATCCTTAATGACATGGAGGAGACCCGCCCGTTCATGAAAGACATCAGCGGCAATATCTCCCGTGCCGATATCTCTCCTTCAGGAAACAGGGCACTTATTGTTGCAAGGGGTGAGATATTCACCCTTCCCGCAAAGGATGGACCCGCAAGGAACCTGACAAATTCATCCGGTGCCAGGGACAAGGATGCAGTCTGGTCTCCCGACGGAAAATGGATAGCCTACTTCTCCGATAAAACGGGCGAATACGAGCTGTATGTCGTCAATCCCAACGGGAAGGAGGAGCCGGTGAAGCTGACATCTCTCGGAGCAGGTTACCGCCATACGCTTAAGTGGTCACCTGACAGCAAAAAAATCGCCTGGACTGATCAGACCCTGACGCTTTACTTCATTGATGTTGCAACAAAGGCAATCACGAAAGTCGATAAGGAAGAGTACGAAAACGTTGACGTCTCCCTTGACATTAAATCGATCTTCGACTACTCATGGTCGCCTGACAGTCGCTTCATCACCTATTCGAAGATGAATGAGGCATACATGTACCAGCTTTATGTCTACAGTCTCGAGGCCAGAACCATCAACTGTATCAGCAACGGGCTGTTTCACGATTTCAACCCGGTGTTTACAAAAGACGGCGAGCATCTGCTGTTCATTTCAAACCGCAGGTTCGAACCAACCTACTGCGACCTGGAGTGGGAGATGGTTTACCGGCAGATAGCCGGCATCTATGCCATTACCCTTAAAAAAGAGGGGAAATCACTCATGCCTTATAAAAGTGATGAGGAGCCTGCTGCGCCGGCGCCGGCCGTGACAGCCCAGGCAGCCGCGTCACCGGTGAAGGTGCGGATTGACATTGACGGCATAACGGACCGTACGGAGACGCTGCCTCTAAAAAAAGGCAACTACCGCAACCTTTCGGTGAACGGGACCTCACTCTTTTTTCTCAACGGCGACGAAGGCAACTTCAACCGCTTCGAGGTGGCGGGGCATGGACCGATGACACTCTTCTCCTGGTCATTCTCAACTCAGAAGGAGACCTCCCTTTCCGAAGGTATTGATGGTTACAGGCTTTCAGCCGACGGGGGAACAATTATTTTCACAAAAAGCGGAGCTGTCTCATTGCTCCCCTCCTCGGGAGGAACCCCAGCGGCGCTGAAGCTGTCGGACCTGAAGGTATGGTACGACCCCGTCAGCGAGTGGAGACAGATCTTCAACGAGGCATGGCGCATGGAGCGCGACTATTACTACGAGCCCGGAATGCATGGACAGGACTGGAACTTAATGAAAGAGAAGTATGGCAGGCTGGTTGACAGGGCCTCATGCCGCCAGGACCTGACCTTCATCATTGGTGAGATGATTGCAGAGCTCAATACCTCGCACACCTACGTGTACGGCGGAGAAAGTAAACGACGCGCCGAGCCGGTTAGCATAGGGATGCTGGGAGCTGACTACAGCATTGACAGACAGAGTAACCTCTACCGGTTTACCAAAATTTACAGGGAGAAGGACTGGTCGCGCGAAGCCTGGCCTCCGCTGGCAAAACCGGGTGTAAATATCATTGAGGGAGAATACCTCCTTAAGGTCAATAACACGGAGGTGAAGGCTGATAAGGAGATTTACAGCTACTTTGTGGGACTGGCAGGGAAGCAGGTCACCCTGACCGTGAACTCGAAGCCGCTCCAGGAAGGCGCCCGCCAAGTAACCGTCGTACCCGCAGGAAGTGAAAACAGCTTCCGATACATGGACTGGCTGGAGTCGAACCGCAAGGCAGTGGATAAGGCCTCAGGGGGAAAGATCGGATACATTTACCTGCCTGACACATGGAACGGATCGGCTACCGACTTCCCGAGATATTTCTATTCACAGACGAAGAAAGAGGGACTGATCATAGACGGCCGATTCAACGGAGGAGGCCTTGACCCTGAGATCTTCCTTCAGCGTCTGCAGAAGAAGCCTCACGCCTTCTGGACGCGCCGGCAGTCTGCTGACCAGCCCATACCTCATCTTGCCGTTGATGCTCACATGGCCCTGATTACCAACAGGTATGCCGGCTCCGGCGGAGATGAGCTCCCGTACGAGTTCCGCTGGTTCGGCATGGGTCCGATAATCGGTACGCGTACATGGGGCGGACTGGTGGGAGTCTCGATGTTCATTGAGCTGATAGACGGCGGAACAATTACCGCACCCGATTACCGCATATATAATGAGAAGGGAGAGTGGGTTGTTGAAAATGAAGGCGTAACGCCTGATATTGTCATTGACATCGACTCGAGGAAATATGCCGATGGGTATGACACGCAGCTGATGAAGGCCGTAGAGGTGGTAATGAAAAAGATTGAGGAGAACCCGCGTCAATGGCAAAAGCACGAGGCCTTTCCCATTGATAAATAAGAGAATTCTCCTAGAAGGTCTCGGAAGCT
>CAWFSO010000006.1:0-8028 GCA_963818525.1 uncultured Rikenellaceae bacterium | reverse complement strand
CAAGGCAGCCTATGTTTAAGCATGGTCGACTTGCCCCAGCCACTGCGCACCATGATCAACGAACTGGCCCTCGTTAATATTTCGAGGTCGACACCCCTCAGAGCATGCACCGTTACCTCACCTACGTAATAATCCTTTTTCAGGGAGGTTATATCAATTATTGCCTTCATCGTCAGTTGCGTTTAGGGGTGGCTGTTCCGGATCCGGATGATGTGCTCTGGGTATTCCTTCTTCCCGGAGGTGAAGGCATGAAGGGATTGGTAGCTACTGCCTTCTCTTCTTCTCCTTGGCGAGGGCGATTGTCATCTTCGTGACAACCTCGGTACCCTCTTCCAAACCTGATTTTACCTCTGCATTGTCACCGTCGTTCGATCCAAGCTCTACGCGTACCGGGTGAATTCCGTTCTCATCCTTCACCCAGACTCTGTGGGAATTTTTGCTCCCGCCGGTGGGGTAAAGCCTTCCGGCATCCCTCCACCAGGATTACCCTGCATTCCTCTGCCGGCCTGCCGGCTCCTGTGCCTGATGCTATGCCTGATCCGGTGGCTGCTCCTCCCTGATCCCGGAGCTCCCATGCTGCCTGCCGGCATGCCTTCTGCTGATCTGCCGGTGCTGCCGGGCATACCAGGTTTATCCCCTCCGGAAACCGTCTCATTGCCCAGTCTGGCCAGGTAATCAGCCTCAGGGGTGAACTTCAGAGCCTTGTACGGAATTGTAAGCACATCTCCTGACTCTTCCACATAAATGACAATGTTGGCTGTCATCCCGGGCAGCAGCTTCAGGTCTGGATTGGGAGCATTGATGACAACCGTATAGGTAACCACATTCGAGGTGGTGACCGGCGACAGCCTGATCTGCTCAACGGTGCCTCCGAATTTATCATCCGGGAAGGCATCGACATCAAACTCTACCCGCTGACCCTTCCTGATCATACCGATATCCGATTCGTCTATGTCAGCCTCAACCTGCATCTGTGTAAGATCCTGGGCTATCGTGAATATCTCCGGTGTGTTGAAGCTGGCTGCCACCGTCTGGCCCTCATCCACAGCCCTGTTCATCACTACGCCGTCAATGGGTGAATATAAGGTGGCGTAGCCAAGCTGCACAAGGGCCTTGTCATACTGTGCCTGCGTATTCTTAAAGGTGGCCTTTGACTTTTCATAGCCATACCTGGCCTGGTCATAATCAGCCTGTGCAATAAGGTTCTTTTCATACAGGGCCTTGCTCCGCTCGTAGTTTGAGGCCTGGTATTCCATCTCCGCCCTTGCATTTTCAAGCGTGGCAAGCGACTGCTGCACACTTGACCGCAGCGCTGTCTTGTCAAGCTCTGCAAGTACCTGCCCCTTTTTCACCTTTGTATTGAAGTCGACATACAGCTTTTCAACGATACCCGAGACCTGCGTTCCCACGACCACCGACGTGATGGCCTCAAGGGTGCCTGTAGCGGTCACGGTGTTGATTATCGAGCCCTTCGCGGCCTTCGAGGTTTCGAAGATGTAGGTCTTGCTTTTCTTGCAGCTGTGAACCGACAGCATCGTTACTGCAACAACTGCCAGCATTACTGCACTGATCAAAATTCTCTTGCCTTTCATGGATATCTCTCTTTTATTGTTCCTTATTTTTAAAACGAAAGCGGTACTCCCCTGTAGAAGTCGATGATCTTGTAGCTGTAGACAAGCTCGTATTTTGCCTGCAGCAGTCTGCTCTCAGCTATTGTCAGGTTTGTCTTCTGTATCAGGAAATCGACCGAGTTCATGGCTCCGAGCTTGAACTTCTCCTCAGCCACAGAGAACGACTCCAGCGAAGCCTCATGCTGGTTTACGGCTGCATCATAGCTTATGACGGCCGACTCTGCATCAAGTACGGCCTGTTCAATCTCCTTGCGCAGCTGGTTCTTTGTGTTAAGCTCATCAAGTTCGGCTGTGCTTATGCCATACCTGGCCCGCGCTACTGACGATTTGTTCTGGTTGTTCCTGAAGATGGGTATGGAGACTGATAATCCCACTGAAGGAGAGAACCCATTTTTCAGTTGTGACCCCATCTCCGCCGCCTGGGTGAACCCCGTGCTCAGTCCGGCATTCATAGAGACGGATGGATAAAAACCACCTTTTGCGAGTTCAAGGTTCACCAGGGCACTTCTCGCGGTTGATCTCTGCATTTTTAATCTGAGGCTTGATCTGAAAGGCCTCATTAAATACAGTTACTGCATCATCAGCAGGGATTACAGATAAAATGGAATCAATATCAGGCAGAGTGATCTCGAATGCCTCATCAACAGGGAGTTCCATTAGTTGCATCAGAGTCACCTTTGCCATCTTAAGATTATTTATTGCATTGGCGAGCGTAAGTTCCTCACCGGCGAGCTGGGTCTTAACCTGGCAGGTAGTCGCTATTGGCGATGGCGCCGAGTCCGAGCCGTTCTTTGGCCAGACCCAGTCCTTCGCGTGTGGCGTCGGCCTGATTCCGGCTGTTGGCAACCTGCTCCTCCGCATAAAGAACCTGCAGGTAAGCGTTCATGATGCTCAGGGAGACGTTCTCCCGCGTCTCCTCAGTACTGTACTGAAGGCCCTGGTAGTTAAGTTCGGCCTGCCTTATCTCATTCCGGGCCTGAAAGCCGCTGAAAAGGGTCACGCCACTGCTGATTGAGGCGGCGGTGCGTGACGACCCCTCAAGCGAGGTCTCCCCGTCAGTGTCAGTCACCTGCTGCCATCCCAGGCTCTCCCCCAGTGATGCATTAAGCGAAGGCCAGCGGTTGTCCTTTGCCTGCTGAAGGCTTATCTCACCAACACTCACAGACAGATCGGCCTTCCTGACCTGTATGTTCGCCTGAAGTGCATAATCAATACATTCCGTCAGCGTCCACTGCTTATCCTGGGCAGAGGCGGTAAGAACAACCATGACAAAGAATGTCATGGCCGTAAATAGTTTCCTGGTACTCATCTTTATGATTTTGTGAAACATGATGAGACAAAACTATTACGGCAGACTACCGGGAAAAAATTCTTTAGACGGTCTGAAGCATTTTACCGACAGACAGTGATTTTATACCGACGGTTACTACATGACAAGGACGGGTACTATATGACAATGACTGGCGCTATATGGCAATACTATGGGCTTGATCCCCGTACTAAGCACCGGCAGGTTATGGCCGCTGATGAAGATCCGATAATTCCGGACCTTAAAAAACAACCTTGATTGCTATGCCTCCGGGGAAGACACCTACTGACCATTCACTTTCAGGCTTCAAGGGAGGCAACCCTGCTTCCGACTGATATTCAAGGAGATACTTCTCATAATTCTTAATTGCCCTGGTGGGCTGTGTCCAGATCTGGGCCTCCGTCACCGCGGTATTAAGGGCAAAATTCGCCAATCCGTCCCAGACAGTTCGCCTGAACCCCAGCCATGTGATCAGCCCGCTGCTGAGGTTCACTGCGCCGGCAATCGCATGCGTTTTCCAGGACCTTCCCTCTTTCTCCCTGACAGATAATATCTTAAGCAACTCCATGGTCTCTTCCGGCGACATTGGATGGTCACCTGACACATATTCTTTTACAGTGGGATAATCTGAGAATGCATCCCGGGGACCCAGGGGCATAATCAGCTGCCCGAGCGCCCCGAGAAAGGTCGTTCCTGCTCCCAGAATCATATCCTGCCGAGTAATCAGATTCTCAGTTGTGGAAGCCACAATTACCTGCCCTGCAGTGGCGGCACTGTATCCGCCAAGCCATCCGTACCACCATATCTGTGCATTCTGTTTGTCCTTCAGGGCCATCAGTTGAAAATCCTGAATTCCCTTGTCCGTTATCGAGTCACGCACGACCTCCTCTCCTTTCAGGGAAATAACCTGCAACAGAAGGATGGCAGAAAAAAAGATGGTTAATGATGCCGGGGCGGAGTGTCTTCCGTTCATTGTTTTTCCTTTATATCAGACCCGCTTAAGAGAAAAGATTCCCTCAGTCTGTAAGAAAAAATAAAACTGATAAGCATCAGGATGATCATGACAAATAACGGGACGGTCATCGATCCTGTCACAGGAGATTTGAAGCTGTCCATTCCGAAAATGAAAGCTATCCCTGAGATCTGTCCCATGAGAAGGAGAAATCCGTTTGACGTGCCTTCGGAGACAGGAAAGGTTACTTCGGCACCGTACTGGAACCCGATCGGACCCGAACTGAGAAGGAAAAATCCAAATGCTGCCGCCGAAAAAAGAAGCAATGCGTAGTTTGTGGCATATGTTACTCCTGCAAGACCTGCAGTTGCACCTGCCAGGGCAATAATTATGAAAGGTATTCTCTTCCTGTAGCGGTCTGACAGCAAAGGCATGACAACAGCTCCGGCTATTCCCGCAATGATCATAAGGCCTCCGGTGATGCCTGCCTGCTCGGCAGTAAAGCCCCTGGGACTAAGGATATTTTCAATCCACGTGGTAACGGAATTGAACACCCCCAGCCCTATAAAGAAAATTACCATTAGCCAGAGAAAATCCTTATTCCTGAAAAGCAGCCTCATCCCGTCGACAGCCAGTGCCCGTTCCTCCTGTTCCGGCAGACAGGGCGCCGTGAGTGGCCGTTCCCTTGCGAATATGAAAAAGATTAAACCTATCACCAGGGAGGCAATCCCGTATATGTAAAGCATCCCGCTTATCCCGTGACCGTTTACCAGGAAAGGTGTCAGGCTGATACCCGCCAGGATGCCGAAATACATTGCCAGGGTGCCCAGTCCTGATGCCGTTGCTCTCTCTTTTATGGGAAACCATCTTGCCGCAACCTTGGTGATGGAATTCAGAAGAAACGGCTGACCTGCGGCAATCCCGACCTGTGCCAGCAAAAGCAAATTGTAGTTATCCGATGCAAGCCCCCGCATCATACCGAAAATTCCGGTAAGCATCACGCCGGTCCCCACACCAACGCGAATTCCGTATGTATCGATGATCCATGACGCAGGAACAGACACAACCAGGTAAACGATCATGAAAGACATCGAAAGTATCCCGATCTTAAGGTCGGAAACACCATAAAATCCTGCTGCATCAATTGTTATGGGCGCAAAAGTGATCCACATTATCTGATTGATTACTATGGCCAGCATGTACACGCTCAGCATGACCCAGCGGTAGCCGTAAACCCTGAATTCTGATTCCTGCATATTGACTGCTTCCTTTTATGGTCCCGGCAGATAGTTCTCCCCCGTGATAAATGAAATTGGTCAGTAAAAGTAACTTTTCATCAATTCCAAAAATGATTTCATGGCAAATATTTGCCTGATCCTAACAATCAGGTCATATTGTTGTTACTTTGTTCAGGAAATAAATATTGAAAGTTATGCAACAGGGATTGAAAGTCATAATCACCGGTGCAACCGGTATGGTCGGGGAAGGTGTTCTGCTTGTCTGCCTGGAGAACCCAGCCATCAGCAACGTGCTGATCATCAACAGAAGACCGCTTGGCATCAGCCATCCGAAACTGAAGGAGATCATCCATGAGGATTTTCATGATCTCTCCCCGGTAGCAGAACAGCTGGCAGGATATGACGCCTGTTTCTTCTGTCTCGGTGTTTCTTCCGTGGGGATGAAGATGGATAAGTACCGCCGGGTCACATACGACCTTACCATGCACTTCGGTGAGACCGTTGGCAGGCTTAACCGGGATATTGTCTTCATCTACGTTGCGGGTGCAGGTACCGACGGTACTGAAAAGGGCAAGATTGAATGGGCCCGGATTAAGGGGAAGACCGAAAACGACCTGAGGAAACTGCCGTTCAAAAAGGTCTACGGCTACCGGCCGGGATTCATCAAACCGGTGAAGGGACAGAAGAAGGCACACTCATTTTACAACTATATCAACTGGTTCCTCCCGATCGGCAAAAAAATGAGTCCTGACTATTTCAACACGATGGAGGAGCTTGCCCTGTCAATGATATATCTTGTCGGGAATGAATATCCCAAAGAGACCATCTACGGAAAGGACATAGCCATCCTGGCAGCACGCTGAGGAGTTCCCTTACGACGGTCATCCTGTGACGGTCACTGGTAAGGAATGATCTTAAAAGTTATCCTCACCCGTAAAATTCCCTGCGGCGCTTGCTGAGATCTGCCAGTACATCAAGGCAGATGTTTATGTCCTGTATTACCTGGAAATCGAACATACCAAGGCAGACAAAGTCAGCACCATTCTCAAAGGCATACCTTATGCCATCTTCAGGCGTGATAGCCCCGGCAGCTAGTACCTTGAATCCCATTACCGGTATTTTTACCCTGTTGATGAACTCAACAGTACGTTCAGGGAAGAGGTCAAAAATATTGTCGTGGAATTTGTTGTGGTCCAAATTCTTCAGACCGTCAACCTCAAACGGTATCCTGTTCTCACGGGGATGAGCTGACCAGTAGTTATCATGATGCATCGCCTTCATGTAGTAATCCGGAATGATCCCCTGCTGCTCACAGTAAATGAGTGAATCGATCGTATGGGCTGCCAGTCCGGCTGTATAACCCTGCGACCTGATTTTTTCAAGCATGGCTGCTATAACCTCAGGTTTTTTATCTCTGACGAGCCAGTCGCACCAGTTACCCTGTACCTGAAGAATGTCAGCACCATGATCAATAGCCTTGTTTATCTCTTCATACCAGTCGCCCTTCTCCATGTTGGGAGCAACATGAGAAATTACTTTAAGCTTACTGCCGGTATTCCTCTTGTATTTAGCCATGAGGGCATTGGTCGGAAAACCGATGTTGATTGTGTTGATACCTGCATTCTCTCCAAGTATGAGGGTTTCGAAGACCTTCCTTTCGTCGTTGTATGCCTTGAAGAGCGAGCTGACATACAGAAGGTCACGTGCATGAGCCCACCCTCCTATCAGGTTTCCTCCCATGATGAGCCTGCTTATCTCGTGGTTTCCAATTTTGCCTCGTGGAAGTGTGCCCTTAAGTTCTCCGAGAGCCTGCCGGTTGACCTGAATTGTTGCACCTGAAAGGGCATCAATGCCATACTTTTTGTTCGCGCTTACTGCCCCCCATCCCATAAGCCCGAGAAATGGCACTGAGGCCAGGTTCCGTATAACCTCACGACGGGAATCCGAGTGAGATTCTTCAATCTGTGGATCACTCTTATCCCTGAGAGGTGACCCGGTTTTTGAATTCCTCTTAATTTTAAGGTGCCTTATGAGTGCCTCGAAGCCATACCCTCTTTCCCTCAGTAAGGCCAGAACCATAAGGGCAGCTGCCTCGATAAAGTTCCTGTCTATGATATAGAGGTTACCCTGTTCCGAACCGAGCAATGAATCCCCGAACGGAGGGTAGGCAAAATAATAAAGCACAAGTAAAACCGCCCCGAAGACCGATGCCAGCCTTGAAAACAGTCCGGTGGCCAGGGCAAAGCCTATGAGGATCAGTCCATAAACATTAAGCAGGTCAATAGGGCCCAACAGACTATCTGATGACGCGAGCCAGTGATAAAAGCCTGAAAAGGGTCCCGTGGAGTTTGCGAGGTATGAAAATGCACTCCAGTCCTGCTGAACGATCTTTGAAAACCCCTCGTACAGGAAATGCCATCCTATGGCCATTCTCAGTACAGTTATAAAGATTTTCGTATAATCCGTACCTGATGCTTTATTCATATTCTTTGGAAATATGGGAGTATTTGAGGTCTAAACCAGGATAAATATATCTGTTTTATTATTACTTTGTTGCATCGAAAAGTTATTAACGTCATTGAAACACAAGGGAAGTCATGTATTATATTCTCTTTTACAAAACGGTTGAAAACTATGTTGAACTCCGTGCTCCTTTTTCGCCCCGAATCATCTCGGGCTGGTCGAAGAGTTCCACTCTGACGGACGGCTGGTGATGGCCGGTGCACTGGCCGAGCCGGCCGACGGTGCAGTGCTTATCTTCAGAGGTGATACCCCGCAGGCCGCCCATGACTTTGTCAGCCGGGATCCCTATGTGAAAAACGGTCTCATAACCGAATGGTCGGTCAGGCCGTGGAACGTTGTGACAGGATAATCTACGTTAGAAGGTCTCTCGAGGCT
>CAWFSO010000005.1:0-937087 GCA_963818525.1 uncultured Rikenellaceae bacterium | reverse complement strand
CAAGAAGATACTGGTGACGGCCGCGGCCCAGGGCATGGGACGCGAAGCGGCGATCTCGCTCGCCTGCGAGGGCGCCGATGTGCTCGCGACCGATATTCGTGAAGATCTCCTGGCCGACCTGTCGGCCGAGGCGCAGCGCCGCGGCGGACGCGCGATCCGGGTTGCGCGCCTGGATGTCACCGATCGGCGCGGCGATCGCCGCGCTGATCGACGCCTGACCGCCGCTCGACGTGCTGTTCAACTGCGCCGGCTACGTGCACCAGGGCACCATCGAGCAGGCCAGTGACGAGGACTGCTGTTCAGCTTCGCGATCAACGTGCACTCGATGATGCGCACGATCAAGGCCGCGCTGCCGAAGATGCTCGCCAACGGGGGCGGGTCGATCATCAACATGGCGTCGGTCTGTTCGTCGGTGAAGGGGCTGCCGAACCGGTTCGTCTACGGCACGACCAAGGCCGCCGTCATCGGCCTGACGAAGTCGGTCGCGGCCGACTACGTGACGCGTGGCATCCGCTGCAATGCGATCGGTCCGGGCACGGTCGATACGCCCAGCCTCGCGGATCGCATGCGCGCGCTGGGTGACATCGACGAAGCCCGGAAGATGTTCACCGCACGCCAACCGATGGGCCGGCTCGCCACCGCCTCCGACATCGTGCCGATCGTCGTGTTCCTCGCCAGTGACGAAAGCGCGTTTGCGACCGGCCAGATGTTCAATATCGACGGCGGAATCACGATCTGACGGCCGATGGTCTTGTGCTGCGCGCCTGCACCGCTAGAATCGCGGGCAGTGTGGCGTCGCAAGCGGCGATGCACACGCTACCGCGACGGGCGGCAACCATTACTGGGAGAGACAAATTGAAACTGGTTCGTTATGGCAAGCCGGGCAAGGAAAAACCGGGTCTCATCGATGCCGAAGGCAAACTGCGCGACCTGTCGGGCGTCATCGACGACATCGGACCGGCATCAGTTGTCCGCCGAAGATGCTGACCCGGCTGGCCAAGATCAAACCGGCCAAGCTGCCCGCCGTCCGCGGCAAGCCGCGCATGGGCATCCCGTTCACCGGTCGCGACAAGTTCATCGCGATCGGCCTGAACTATGCCGACCACGCTGCCGAGACCGGCTCACCGATCCCGAAGGAACCGATCGTCTTCACCAAGACGCTGTCGTGCATGCAGGGCGCCGGACGACGACGTGATCATCCCGAAGAATTCCGTCAAGACCGACTACGAGGTCGAACTGGGCATCGTCATCGGCACGCGCGCGCAGCACGTGAGCAAGCGGGCGGCGCTCGACCATGTCGCCGGCTATGTGGTGATCAACGACGTGTCCGAGCGCGAATACCAGATGGAGCGTGGTCCCACCTGGGACAAGGGCAAGGGCTGCGATACCTTCGGCCCGATCGGCCCCTGGCTCGTGACGCGCGACGAAGTGCGCCAATCCGCAGAAGCTGGACATGTGGCTCGACGTCAATGGCGAGAGGCGCCAGGACGGCAGCACGAAGACGATGATCTTCGACTGCGCGACGCTGGTGTCGTATGTCAGCCAGTTCATGACACTGGAGCCGGGCGACGTGATCACGACCGGCACGCCGCCGGGCGTGGCGATAGGCATGAAACCACGCCGGTGTTCCTGAAGGCGGGCGACCAGGTGCGACTGGGCATCGAGGGGCTGGGTGAACAGAACCAGAAGTTCGTGAAGTTCCGCAAGACCGCCTGAGCGGCAGCTGGTGGCCGCCTGGCGTGCGATATGGCTCTTCACAGTTCTTCATGGAGAGACACGCGGCTTTGACAGACGGCTGTGATGATGATGCCTGGCATGTGAGTGACACGTGCCGGGCATTTTTCATGGCAAGGAGCCAGCAATGAACAACGGCAATGAACAGGCAGTACGGGCGCCACGCCGGCGCTGGGCGATGATGGGCCTGGCCGGGATCACCGCCGTCACGCTCGCGGTGAGCGGATGCGGTTTCGGTCGGCAGGGGCCGGGCGGGGACTGGTCCGGCGAGCCGGGTGAGCGCATGACCCGCGCGATCGATCGCGTGTTCTCCTCCGTCGATGCGAGCGACGATCAGAAGGCCAGGATCAACGAGATCGCCAGTCGCGCGATGACGGCGCTCAAGCCGCATGGCGAGTCGATGCGCAACGCACGCAACGCGGGTCTGGACCTGCTGAGCGCCCCGACCATCGATCGCGCTGCGATCGAGCAATTGCGCAAGAACCAGATCGGCGAGGCCGATCAGGCGTCGACCATCGTCAGCACCGCGCTGGCCGATATCTCGCAGGTCCTGCACGCCGCAACAGCGCGTGCAGCTGCGCGAGAAGATGCAGGCGAGGATGGCGCACGGCTGGCGCGGCCACGGTGGGTGGGGGCGTGGGTAGGAGCCTCGCATGAGCTCGGCGGCCGGCACGCGGGTCCTGATGATCGAGGACGACATCCGGCTCGCCGAGATGCTGCGAACCTATCTTCGCGAGGCCGGCTTCGTCGTGACCCTGGCCGAGGATGCGGCGCGTGGCCTGCGCCACCTCGGCCAGCAGAGCTTCGACATCGTCCTGCTCGATCTGATGCTGCCCGACGCGGACGGGCTGGATGTCTGCCGGCAGATCCGCACGACCCGCCAACTGCTGCCGATCATCATGGTGACCGCACGCGGCGAGACGATGGATCGCGTGGTCGGACTGGAACTCGGTGCCGACGACTATCTCGCCAAGCCGTTCGAGCCGCGCGAACTGCTGGCGCGCATGCGCGCGGTGCTGCGCCGCCAGGGGCATGACGACGACCGCCAGCGACGTGCTGCAATTCGGTCGCCTCGAGATCGATCGCGGCGCGCGCCAGGTGCGCGTGGCCGGCGAGCGCGCGTGCTGACCGCGCGCCAGTTCGACCTGCTGCTGGTGCTGGCCGAACGAGCCGGCCGTGTGCTGTCGCGCGAACAGCTGTTCTCGCTGATGGGGGCCGAAGGCGGCGAAGCGCAGGATCGCGCCATCGATGTGCATGTGGCGCAAGATCCGGGCGGCGATCGAGGACGATCCGCCGCGCCCGCGTCGCCTGATCACCGTGCGCGGTGCGGGCTACGTGTTCGCGCGCGCGCAGGACTGATCGGACGCGCATGCACCGGCTCTTCGTCAAGATCTACCTGATGGTGCTGGCGAGTCTGGTGCTGTTCGGGGTATTGACCGGCATCAGCTGGAAGATCTTGTCCAACCACGAAGCCGACAATGGCATCCGCTTCGGAACGGTTGTCACGGGTCTGGTGAGCGAGATACTGCCGCCCGATGCGTCGCGCAGTGAACTCGAACGAGCGCTGAACCGATGGCGAGATCGGCTGGCTGCCGATCTCGCCTTGTACGATGCAAACGGGTCGATCATCGCGCAGACGGGCGACGGCTTTCCGGTACTTGCGCCCGAGGACACGATGCGGGCGAGCGCGCGGCGCGTCTGGCGACTGTATTGGCGCGAGGGTATGGAACTGCTGCCGCTCGAAGGCGGCCGGTTCCTCGGTATCCTGAATGCACGGCCGGGTCATTTCGGGGGCGGGCCGGGCAGCCCGTTCGGCGTGCTGGGCATGCTCGTGCTCATCGGCGTGGCGGTGGCGGTCGCGGCGTGGTTTCCGGCGCGCCGGCTGACACGCCGCTTCGAGTCGCTGCAGAAGTCGGTCGATGCGTTCGGTGCGGGCGATCTGAACGCCCGTGCGCACGTTCGCGGCCGCGACGAACTGGGTGGTCTGGCCCGCCACTTCAACCAGACTGCGGATCGTGTCGCCGCGCTGATGCTCGCGCAGCGCAGCCTGCTCGCCAACGCCTCGCACGAATTGCGCTCGCCGCTGGCGCGTATCCGAGTCGCCGTCGAACTGCTCATGCGCACCGACCGCAGCGCAGCCGATCGCGATCGGACCCAGGCCGAGTTGTTGCGCAACGTGGGTGAGCTCGACGAACTGGTCGATGAAGTGCTGATGGCGTCGCGCCTGCAGGCCACCGACACCGATGGCGCGGCGCTGCGTGACGCGAGGTCACGATGGGATGCCTGTGACCTGGGCGGCCTGCTGGCGGAAGAGTGCGCCCGTGTTGATCTCGAACCGGATACCGGTTCGCTGGACATCACCGGCGACACGCGACTGTTGCGCCGGATGATACGCAATCTGCTCGAAAATGCGCTTCGGCACGGCGGGGACCGCGACTCGGTTCGGGTCGGTCTCAGCCGTGAAGCGGCCTCGGGTCTCGTGCGTCTGTCGGTCTGTGATCGCGGCCCGGGTGTCCCGCAGGACGAACGCGAACGCATCTTCGAGCCGTTCTATCGGGCGCGCGGCGCGAGCGAGAAGAGCGGTGGCGTCGGCCTGGGCTTGGCGCTCGTTCGCCAGATTGCGCGCCACCACGGCGGCGATGCCGTCTGCCTGGCGCATGAGGGCGGCGGCAGCTGTTTCGAGGTGTCGCTGCCGTTCGCCGCGCCGCCACCCCGACCTCGCTGAGGCTGGTCAGCCGAAGACGTGCAGGTCGGCCGAACCCGCAGCGGTCATTCGAAAACGGACCAGTCAGCCGGACACGGACCAGTCAGCCGGACACGGACCAGTCAGCCGAACACGTCCAGGGTCATACCGTCGTACCAGTCCAGGCTCTCTTCGTAGGTGGCCTTGCGAAACGCCGGATCCTCTTCCGACCTGGAGACGAAATGGTCGACTGCGACGATCTTTTCATCAGTGGGTTCATAGAACCCACCGACCTTGATGCCGTCATTCACTGCAATCAGCGACCAGCAGGTCGCGAAGTATTGCGCCGGGACCACCTTGCTGCCGGTCAGCACGCCGCGCACGGCGTTGGCGCAGACCGTGGCCTGCGAGTTGGCCGCGAAGGCGGTCTTGGGCATTTCGCCCTGTTGAGCCGCATCGCCGAGCACGTAGACGTGTTCGTTCATTCGGCTCTGCATCGAATGGGGAATGACGGGCGCCCAGCCCTTCGCGTCGGTCAGGCCCGCGAGCTCGGCGATACGCCCGGCCTTCTGCGCGGGAATCACGTTGACGACGTCGGCCCGCAGCGTTTCGCCGTCGAGCATGATCTCCATCGTGTCGGCGTTCACGCCCTTGATGGCGCCGGTCATTTCCTTGGGAACCCACTCGATCATGCCCGGGTAATGGCGCGACCAACCATCCTGGAACAGGGCCTGCTTCACGAACGCGCTCTTGGTGTCGAGCACCATGATCTTGGCCGTCGGGTTCTTCTGTTTGAGGAGGTGGGCGACCATGCTGACCCGTTCGTACGGCGCGGGCGGACATCGGGAAGGGTCTGGCGGAGCGATCATCACGAACAGGCCCCCGGCGCGCATGCTCTCGATCTGTTTCCTGAGCAGCGCCGCCTGCGTGCCCCCTTTGAAGGCATGGGGCATGCGCTGCTGGGCCGCGAGATCCCAGCCGGGAATCGTATCGGGTATGAAATCGATGCCGGGCGACAGAATGAGCTTGTCGTAACGCAGTGACTCGCCGCCGGCGAGGCGACCGTTCTGCTGGCGGTGTCCACGCCGATCGCCCAATCGTGCACGACGTCGACGCCGTAGTCGGTCGCAAGACGCGTATAGCGGTGACCGAGACTTTCCAAGTCGCGCAGGCCTCCAAGGTACAGGTTCGAAAAGACGCAGGTGTAGTACTCCCGCGTCGGTTCGACGAGCACCACATCGATCGCGCCCTTGCTGTCCTTGGCGAGATACCGCGCTGCCGTCGCGCCTCCGGGCCACCGCCGACGATGACGACGCGGGGTCGCGCCGCGCCCAATACGGCAGGGGCTGCCACGCAGAGCGAGGCGGCCGCCGCGCTGCCAAGGAAGCGTCTTCGGTTGATGCTCATTGGAAGGCTCCATATTATTTTTCATTGTCACGACGGGTACGCACTCCGGCATCATGAACGCCGGTGCCCGGATCGGTCAATTCGAACGACTGAGACCGGGCGGAGGTCGGGTGCCCGGCACGACCGGATAGTCGGGCCGGCCGGTGCGCATCCAGGTGACGATATTCGTCGCGGCCTTGCGGCGCAGCTCGATCTCGGACTCGGCGGAGTAGAACGCGGCGTGCGGCGTGAACAGCACGCGGCGGTCTTCCAGCAGCGGCAGGTCGTCCGGCACCGGCTCGATCGGCAGCACATCTAGACCGACGCCGCCCAGGCGATGCTCGCGCATCACCGCGGTCAGCGCGTCGATGTCGACGATCGCGCCGCGCGCGGTGTTGACGAGATAGGCGCCCTGCTTCATCAGCCGCAGCAGCCGGGCGTCGACCATGCCGCGGGTCTCCTCGTTGAGCAGGCAGTGGATCGAGACCGCGTCGGCCTGCCGGAACAGCTCATCGAGGTTCACGCGCTCGACGTAGGCTGGGAAATCGCCGTCGATCAGATGGGGGTCGCACCCGATCACCCGCTTGAAGATGTTGCGCGACAGGTGTGCGAAGCGCTTGCCGATGCGGCCCGAGGCCCAGGATGCCGATGGTCAGGTTCGACGCCCGCGGGATCACCCCCGGTGTCGTGTAGTGCCACCTGCCGTCGTGGATGTCGCGGTCGTAGCGCACCACGTTGCGCAGCACCGCCAGCATCAGTGCGAGCGCGTGGGTCGCGACCTCGCCGACCCCGTAGTCCGGCGAATTCGCGACCCATACGCCATGGCGGGTCGCGTCGTCGACGTGATCGTGTCGTAACCGGCGCCGATCCGCGACCATGCCGACCTTGGGCGCGCACGAAGACCCGCTCGTCGACCGGGGCGAACGGATCAGCAGCGCGTCGACATCGGCCATCCGGATCACTTCTCCTCGTTCCTGCACTGGGCCTCGACCAGCTCGATGCCGGCTTCGGCGAGGAGCTGCGCTCGAGCGAGATGTCGATCATGTCGTGGTCGGTGAACAGGACTTTCATGCGAAACTCCCCCTGACAGGGCCGGCAACATCTCGCGGTATTGTACTCGCATCGAACCCTACGCACCGGCGCATCGGGACGCTCAACGGAGCGGCCATGAACCAGATCGACCTGCGCGGGCCGCAGCGCGATCGTCACCGGCGGTGCCTCCGGTATCGGACTCGGCGTCGCGCAGCGATTCGCCGCCAGCGGCGCCCGGGTCGCCGTTTGGGACCGAAGGCGCAGGCCGCGCGCGAGGCTTGGCGGCGGTCGTCCGGGGGGCACCGGCGGTCGAGGTCGACGTCACCGACGCGGCCTCGGTGCGTCGCGCGCGCCACCGCCGATACCGTCGCGCCGCTTCGGTCGCATCGACATCCTCGTCTGCAGCGCCGGCATCACCGGGCCCAATCAGCCCACCTGCGAATACGACCGGCCGAATGGCGGCAGGTGCTCGAGATCAACGTCAACGGCGTGTTCCTCTGCAACCGGGCCGTCGGTGCCCGATGATGCTCGCAGACCGACTACGGCCGCATCGTCAACATCGCCTCGATCGCCGGCAAGGAGGGCAATCCCGAATGCGTCGCGCCTATAGCGCCTCCAAGGCCGGCGTCATCGGGCTGACCAAGTCGCTCGGCAAGGAGACTGGCGGCGTACCGAGCATCCGGCGTCAACTGCGTGACGCCGGCCGCCGTCGCGACGCCGATCTTCGACCAGATGACGCCAGCAGCACATCGACTTCATGCTGTCGAAGATCCCGCTGGGCCGCTTCGGCCGCGTCGACGAGGTCGCGGCGATGATCGCCTGGCTCGTGCTCGGAGGAATGCTCGTTCTCGACCGGCGCGGTCTTCGATCTCTCCGGCGGTCGCGCCGTCTACTGAAAGTTGGGCCGGACAATAACGCGTTCGATGCGCGGGGTCGGTCCGACTAATGATTTTCTGTCCGACTGATCATGTTTGGTTCGACCACTTCGTTCGGCCCGACTGACCATGCTCGCTACGACTGACCATGTTCGCTACGACTGCCCGGGCCAGTCCGATCACTGTTGTCGATTCAACGGCGCGTAGGCGATTCGATCGTCCAGGGGCCGATCAACCGACCGGCGTAAGAAAGGGCGTGCCGGAATAGTACGCAGCCAGATTGTCGATCACGAGCTGGCCCATCCGCGTGCGTGTCGCTACCGACGCGCTGCCTTGATGCGGTTGCAGCACGATATGCGGCAGATCGATCAGAGCCTGCGGTACATTCGGTTCGTTGTCGAACACATCGAGGCCCGCCGAGCCGACACGCCCGCCTGAGCAGTTCCGATCAGCGCGGCCTGATCGACGACCGATCCCCGCGCGATGTTGACGAACACGCCTTCCGGCCCAAGCGCGGTGAGCACTTCACGCGACACGATGTGCCGCGTCGCCGCACCACCGGGACAGGCGGCAATCAACACATCGGCCCAGTCGGCCAGTGCGACCACCTGATCGAAGTATCGATACGGCACGTCGGCTTTCGCGCGAGGACCGTAATAGCCGAGGGTCGTGTTGAACGACTCGCAGCGTCGTGCAATCGCACGTCCGATCCGCCCGAGGCCGACAATCCCGACGCGACGGTTCTGCAAGGTCTGGGTCAGCGCCATGGGACCGTCGCGCCAACGGCCCTCGCGAACGAAACGATCGCCCTGCGGAATCTGCCGGATCGTCGCGAGCAACAGGCCGAGCGCGAGATCGGCCACTTCCTCGTTCAGCACGTCGGGCGTGTTGCACACGTGACGCCATGTTCGTTGCAGGCCGCAAGATCGATGGTGTCGAGACCGACGCCGAAATTCGACACGAGCTTCAGGCGCGGCAACCCTTCGACGAGTGGCGCGATCGACTCGTTCGCCCGACATGCTGGCCACCGCCTCGACACGATCGGCGAGGCCGGCAATCAGTGCCGCACGATCGGCGGCCTGCCAGAGTCGGTGGCACTGGTAGCGTAGGTCGAGCACCCGTTCGCGTGCCTTCGAACAACGGGCACATCAACAGAATGGCGGGACGCTGGCTCATCGACCGCCTCCACTCGCAGGATGGTTGATGACTCGATCGACGGCGACGATCACTGCCGCTGTACCGGCGACCCTCTCGGATGGTTCGCACCATCTCGCCGACGCTGTCGGCAGGTTTCTTGCCGACCCGGCAGACACCCGCGAAAATCGCGTGGTACTGCCGATTGCGGGTATCCCCGTTCATGATCAACCGCCACGGTGAGCGGCTGTCAGCAACCTGCCACTGGCCAGACGTGTCGGCCAACGCGAGCAGCCGTTGTTGGGCGGTTGCGCAGTCGATCGCGTGGTAGCCGATCGTCGTCGCCCCGGCGGGACTGCGCACCGCGATCGTCAGCATCACGAAGGGACTCTTCACGCGGATCGAATCGGGATCGAATGCGAAGCGATTCGACGAGTCGCCATCGGTGGAGAACGGTTCGAGATCGTCAAACCGACGCAGCACCGGCATCGGTTGGGGAAGCACCGCCTCGGGTTTGGTTGCGGGTGCGGAGCGGGGCGTCGATGCCGCTCCTCCGGGCGCCGGTGCCGCGAGAGGTTCGGGTTCGGGTGGTCCGTCGAGCATGCCGGCTCTTGCGGTCCACCCATGGAACGCGAAGCCGATCAGCATTGCCAACCCGATCAGCAACGCGGACCCGGCCGCCGGCAGCCAGCCGGCCGCACGATACGCAAGCGCAGCCATGCGATCAGGGCTCGGGGTTCGTCTGCGGAGTAACGGCCGCGCCGGTGTCCGATGCGCCAACCGCCGCCGCGCCATCGCTTGACGCGCCACCCGCCGCCGCACGAGCGTCCGACGCACCAGCGCCCGACGCACCCGCCTCAGTCACACCGCCCCCCGGGAACAGATGACCCGCGAGTTCGTTGAGCGCACGCTTGTAGACGTCGCGCTTGAATTCAATGACTGCGTCAAGTGGTACCCAATAGCTGTTCCAACGCCAGGCATCGAATTCCGGATGGCCGGAGGCGCGCAGGTCGATGTCGGAGTCGCGTCCGGTCAGGCGCAGCAGATACCAGATCTGCTTCTGCCCGCGGTATTGTCCACGCCATTCGCGCCGTACCCACCGATCCGGCACCTCGTAGCGGAGCCAGCTCTGGGTGCGTGCCACGATCTCGACATGTGGATCACGTAGTCCGACTTCCTCGTGGAGTTCACGGTACATGGCCTGCTCTGGGCGTTTCCCCGCGTTTGATGCCTCCTTCTGCGGGAACTGCCAGGCATGCTCACGAATCCGCTTGCCCCAGAAAACCTCGTTTCTCTGGTTGGCCAGAATGATTCCGACATTGGGGCGATAGCCGTCTCGGTCGAGCATGGCAAGACCCCATTTAATCTAAACTTGCAACCATTATATCGGGCAATATCGCACGGCGCGATGCAGGCGCTGCGGCGCGCCGTGCACGGGCCGCCATGTTCCTCGACACCGCCGCCACGCCATGCGGGCGCCACCTGAGATGCTGCCGGCATGGTTTCTTCCGTTTTCTTGCACATTCCTCTTTCCCCTCTTCCCATCCCCGGATTCCCATGAAGGCCAGTCAGTTCCATTTGTCGACACAGAAAGAGGCACCCGCCGATGCCGAGGTGATCAGTCATCAACTGATGTCGCGCGCCGGCATGATCAAGCGACTTGCCGGCGGCATCTATTCATACATGCCGCTCGGCCTGCGCGTGATCCGCCGCATCGAGGCGATCATCCGCGAAGAGATGAACCGCGCCGGCGCGATCGAACTGTTGATGCCGGTGGTGCAGCCTGCAGAACTGTGGGAGGAGTCGGGGCGCTTCTCGGCATACGGGCCCGAACTGTTGCGGATCCGCGATCGCCACCAGCGCGACTTCGTGATCCAGCCGACGTCCGAGGAGGTCGTCACCGACATCGCGCGGCAGGAGTTGCGCAGCTACAAGTCGCTGCCGAAGAACTTCTATCACATCCAGACCAAGTTCCGCGATGAACGTCGGCCGCGTTTCGGCGTGATGCGTGGACGCGAATTCACGATGAAGGACGCCTACTCGTTCGATCGCGACAAGGCGGCGGCGCTCGCCAGTTACCAGGTGATGTACGACGCGTATATCCGCATATTCGAGCGCATCGGCCTGACATTCCGGCCGGTCGCAGCCGACACCGGTGCGATCGGCGGCGATGCGAGCCACGAGTTCCAGGTCATCGCCGATACCGGCGAAGATGCGATCGCCTATTGCCCTGGTTCCGACTATGCGGCCAATGTCGAACTCGCCGAGGCGATTGCGCCGGTCGAACGCGCGCGGCGCTGCCACGCAGGCGCTGACACGCACCCCGACCCCTGGCGCCGCGAGATGCGAAGACGTGGCCACGTTGCTCGACGTACCGCTGGCGAAGACGGTCAAGTCGCTGGTGCTGGCGGTCGACGCGCCGGCCGGTGAGCATGGGAGCCACGGAACCGGCGCGGGCAACGACAGCCCCGGCGCGACGACGATACCCGCCACCACGATCTGGCTGCTGCTGGTGCGCGGCGATCACGGCCTGAACGAGATCAAGGCGGGCAAGCTCCCTGGCCTCGCGGGTTTTCGATTCGCGACCGAGGCCGAGATCATCGAGACCTTCGGTTGCCCGCCCGGTTATCTGGGCCCGATCCGCACCGCGAAGCCGGTGCGAGTGGTCGTCGACCGCACGGTTGCACAGATGAGCGATTTCATCTGCGGCGCCAACGAGGTCGACTATCACCTGACCGGCGTCAATTTCGGGCGCGACCTGCCCGAGCCGGTGGCGATCGACGCAGCGACGCCTGGGGCGCCGGTGCTCGTCGCCGACATTCGCAACGTCGTGGCGGGAGACCCTTCGCCCTGCGGCAAGGGCGAACTGGCGATTCAGCGCGGCATCGAGGTGGGCCACGTGTTCTATCTGGGCACCAAGTATTCACAGGCGATGAACGCGACGTTCATCGACGAGGACGGCAAGCCCAAGCCCTTCGAAATGGGCTGTTACGGCATCGGCGTGACGCGGCTGCTCGGCGCGGCGATCGAGCAGAACCACGACGAGCGGGGCATCATCTGGCCATTGGGTATCGCACCGTTCGAAGTGGTGATCTGCGCGCTGGGATATGCGAAGTCGGCACCGGTGCGCGAGTCGGCCACGCAGATCTATCAGGCGTTGCTCGCGGCCGGCGTCGACGTGATCCTCGACGATCGGGGGGAACGACCCGGTGTCATGTTTGCCGAATGGGAACTGATCGGTGTACCGCTGCGCGTGAATGTCGGCGATCGCGGGCTCGCGGAGCAGCAGGTGGAACTGGTCGCACGCCGCGGTCTGGTGACGGTCCAGGTTCCGGTGGCGGATATCGTTGCCAGGGTATTGGCGGACCGCGCCCACCGATCGGCGGAGGCCGGCCGCTCGTCATGACAAGGCGACTTTCACACGTCGCGCGTGTGGCTGCCCGTTAATCTGAGGAGTTCGGGCCTGCCACAGGCCCACCCCCTACAGGGCTCTGCCCGCTCGTTGCCATGAATTGCTCGCGCCGATCCTGTGATCCGTCCGTTTCGGTCCGGCATTGTTGCTCGCGCTGGTTGCCGCCGGGCCGCATCACGTCCTGGCGGGCCAGCAGCAATATGAACCGCTTGCCGATGCGGTGCGCACCGCCCTGCGCGCTGCCGTGTCGGATCGACATGCGCCGGAGCCGGTGTTCGACTCACTGCTGCATCGCGTCGAATGGCTCGCGCAGATGGCCGAACGCCTGCCGAGACGATGGAAACCGACCCATGAGGAGCGTATCGAGTTCCTGCTCACCGCGCGTTACGAGGCGCAGCGCGCAGGCCTCGAGCCCGAACTGGTGCTGGCCCTCATCCAGGTCGAGAGCAACTTCCGCCGTTATGCGGTGTCGACTGCCGGCGCACGGGGCTACATGCAGGTGATGCCGTTCTGGTCCGAGTTGATCGGCGACGGTGAGGTGTCGTCGTTGTTCGCGATGCGCACCACCTCGCTATGGCTGCACGATTCTTCGCCATTACCTGGACCTCGAGTCGGGCAACCTGTTTCGCGCGCTGGGTCGATACAACGGATCACTGGGCAGCGCGACCTACCCGGACAAGGTGCTCGCCGCCTGGCGACGCTGGGCTTTCATTGTGCCGGATCGCGCTCGACCGCGCTGCGTTGAGCAGTCTGGCGAGTGGTTCGGAAAGGCCCGAATAGACGGCCGGACCACCTGCGGCCTGCGGCGACGAATCGTGGTTCGCACCGGCTACCGGCTGCCGCAGACGACTTCCCACGGCGCGCGCCAGAGCCGAAACGCTGTCTATCACGGGGAGGTGGGTGATCCGCGCCAGCTCGTCGCCATAGCCTGCGAATGCCGCGCCGCCAAGAATGACAGCTTCGCTGCCGCGCGACTTCGCCTTCGCAATATGCCGCGGCCAGCAACGCGAGTGCCGCAGGGCGGTCGCGCACCAGTTCCCCCGCACTTCTGGCCACGGTCTCGATGTGCACCAGCAGCTCGCCGAAGCCGGCCGCTGCGGCGAGTCGCTGCAGTATCGGCTGCCAGGCGGCGCCGCCCGTGACGATGGCGAACGGGCCCGCGGCACTCGCTTCGTGCATCGCGGCCTCGGCCATGCCGATCACGGGCACCGGCGAGATCTGCGCGAGGGCGGCCGTTCCGGGGTCGCCGAAGCAGCCGACGATGACCGCGTCATGCCGGTCGTAATGTGCGGCGAAACTGTCGAGCAGCGCATGGGCCGCGAGCGCATACGACACCTCGCAGGCAATGTAGCTCGCGCCCAGCGTTGCGGTCGCGGCGGTCAACTCGATGTCCGACGTCTCGCCGAGCACAAGATCGATCTGCGCGACCAGCGCGTCGGTCACCCACGTCGATGTATTCGGATTGATCAGCAGAATGCGTTGGCTCATGGCGGCTTCTGTCGAAGGGTTGAATCGTGGCTCGGCGATCAGATGATGTCGTCTTCGTCGAACAGCGGATCGACGCCGGTTCGAGAGGTCGGGTTCGGGCATTGCGGGGCGCGGCCGGCTGCCCGACTCGGCCAGGCGCGCGATATGGAACAATCCGTCGCCTTCATTGACCAGCGGCAGATTGGCCCGACCGATGATCAATCCCGGCCAGGTGGCCTTGACCGGTCCCGCGATCGCGCCGAACGGGTCGGCGATCACGCCGAGCAAGGTCTCGGGCGTGACCATCTCGCCGATGGTCCGGTGGCTGCGCAGCAATCCCCCGGCCGAAGCGCGCACCCAGTAGCTGGCCTGCGAATGGATGGGCCGCGCCGGTGGTGCGGCAATACCGCTTGCGGGGATCATGCCCAGATGGGCCATCACGCGCAGCGTGCCGCCGAGTCCACTGCGGATCGCGGCTTCGTCGAAGCGCAGTCCTTCACCCGCTTCGAACAGGAGCATGTCGACATCGTGCCGGCGCGCGGCGTCGCGCAGCGACCCCTGGCGCAACGGGCTGACCAGCACAACCGGTGCACCGAACGCTTCGGCCAGTGCGAGCAGTCGGGGACTGTCGGGCGCGATGCGTATCTGTGGCAGATTGGTGCGATGAATCGCGGCCGAATGCAGGTCGATCCCCACGTCGGCATTGCGCACGATCTGGTTGAGGAAGATGTGCGCGAGTCGGCTTGCCAGCGAACCGGTGCCGCTGCCGGGAAACGACCGGTTGAGATCGCGCCGGTCGGGCAGATAGCGCGAGTGATTGATGAAGCCGTAGGTGTTGACGATCGGAATGGCCAGCAGGGTGCCACGCAGGCGATTGAGTTTCGCGGAGGCGAGCAGCCGACGGACGATCTCGACACCGATGATCTCGTCGCCATGGATGGCGGCACTGACGAACAGCGTCGGACCGTCGTCGCGACCGTGGAGCACCTGCACATTCAGTCCGACCGGCGTGTGGTCGGACATCACGCTGACCGGGATCGTGATGATGCGGCGCGTGCCGGCCGGGATCTGTTCACCGGCGAGTTCGAACGGGGCTCGCATCGGGTTCATCCCTTGCCTCGCGTACGCGTCTGTCCGATCTTCACATGCTTCTCCAGGAACTCGATGATCAGGCCCGCGATGTCGACGCCGGTGGCCTTCTCGATGCCCTCGAGGCCGGGCGAGGAGTTCACCTCCATCACGACCGGTCCGTGGTTCGAGCGCAGCATGTCGACGCCGCACACGTTGAGCCCCATCGTCTTGGCGGCGCGCACGGCGGTGGCGCCGTTCGGCCGCGGTGATCTTCACCGCGGTCGGCCGTGCCGCCGCGGTGCAGGTTCGAGCGGAACTCGCCGGGCGCGCCGGTGCGCTGCATCGCGGCGACCACCTTGCCGCCCACGACCAGCGCGCGGATGTCGGTGCCGCCGGCTTCCTTGATGAACTCCTGCACCAGGATGTTCACGTTCGCGCCGCGGAACGCCTCGATGACCGATTTCGCCGACGCTGGCTGTCTCGGCCAGCACCACGCCGATGCCCTGCGTGCCTTCGAGCAGCTTGATGACCAGCGGCGCTGCCGCCGACCGTGTCGATGACCTCGTCGGTCATCTTCGGGTCGTGCGCGAACGCCGTCACCGGCAGGCCGATGCCATCGCGGGCGAGCAGCTGCAAGCGACGCGCAGCTTGTCGCGCGAGCGTCCGATCGCGACGGATTCGTTGAGCGGATAGACGCCCTCATCTCGAACTGGCGCAGCACCGCGAGGCCGTAGAACGTGATCGACGCGCCGATGCGCGGGATGACCGCGTCGTAGCCGACGAGCGGCTCGCCGTTGTAATAGATCACCGGGCGCGGCGACGCGATGTTCATGTAGCAGCGCAGGGTGTCGATGATGTCGAGCGGTGGCCGCGCGCCTCGGCCGCCGACTTGAGGCGCTGGTGCGAATAGAGCTCGGCGTTGCGCGCCAGCATCGCGATCTTCAAGGTGCGTCGGGCCGTTCAGGCAGGTCGACTTCGACGTCGCATCACGAACGAGCGTGCCGGGTCGATCTGCACGCCGGCCGTCCGCAGGGCCGAGCGACCGAGCAACATCGGAAAAACCATGTCGGTGCGTTCGACCAGCGTGAGTTCGGCACGAAACTCCAGCGTGCCCAGCCGGATCTCGGTCCGGATCACCGGGCGTTGGTCCTGTACCCCGGCCGAATTGCGCACACTGCGCACGTCGCGCAACCGTGCCGTGACGACGACATAGTGCAGGGGGTTGCGATGGTCGTCGTAGACCCGGAAGCGCACCCACGGATGCCCGTCGCGATCGAGCGATTCGATATGGGTGGCGTGCAAGGCGGAGGTACGTGCGCCGGTATCGATCTTCGCCTTGATGCGGCCCACGCCGAGTCGCGGCAGACGGACCCATTCGCGCCAGCCGACGATGGCGTGGGCAACGGTTGCGTGCCCGGCAGGCTCGCCGGGCGGAGTTTCGTCGTCGTTGGACGGATTCACCATGTGGCCAAAAGCCGGAACGTCCGGCGATTAAGCCAAATAAACATTGTCCGTGCAATGCTTTTTGGCTATGTTGTCCGCGTGGCGGTGAGCATGCGTCGATGACGCAGGCGGGTCGCTGCCGAACGCATCCTCCTCTTCGCACCCCGACCTTCGACATGAAAGAGACCCCTCCAGGCATCTTGCCCGACGCGGAGGCGTCCGTTCGTCACGTGCGGGCCGATGCGGGCGAACGTCGCAGCGCCGCGCCCGACAGCGCCCCGTCGCCAAACGCGTCGAACGATAACCACGTCACCGGTGATCGCGGTGGCGAGCGCATCGACGAGGGCGATGACCGTACCAATGAGGTCGATGAGCGTATCGCCGAGGTCGTTGACCGTATTGCCGAGCTCGATGAGCGGAACGACGATCGACCCTGGGAGCGGATGAGTCAGCTGCTCGCCAACGACGAAGTCGATGCCGTTGCGCTGCTGCTCGATGAAATGCCGCCGAGCGAAGGTACTCGCGCGTTGCTGCGGCTCGATGAAGACGAGCGCACGCAGATCCTGAGCGAAGCCCCGCTGCAGGTGGCGGCCGACCTGATCGACGAACTGCCGACCGGACTGGCCGCGAGCTTCGTCGACAACCTGAGCACCGACCGCGCCGCGGACATCATCGGCCAGCTCGAGTCCGACACGCAGGCCGACCTGATCGGCGAGGTGCACCGCGCCGAAGCGATTCTCGCCGAGATGCAGCCGGAAGCGGCCGCGGAGGTGCGGCGCCTCGCCGCCTACGATCCGGATTGCGCCGGTGGACTGATGGTCGCCGAGTCGCTGACGTTCTCGCAGAACGACACGGTCGGCAAGGTGCTGGCCCGACTTGCCGAGGGCGACGAATTCCTGGGCCAGAGCCCCTACATGCTCGATGACGCGGGCCGTGTCGTCGGCTACGCTGCGCTCTCCAGGTTGCTTTCGGCGAGCCGGTATACGCCGCTGCATCAGGTGATGAGTCCGGCCATGACCGCACCGGTCGACATGGAACTCGCCGAACTTCGCGATCTGTTCGACAAGTACGACTTCCTGAGCATTCCGGTCTGCGATGAAGAGGGCTCGATGCTGGGCATCGTCCACGCCATGCGATCGATTCCGCCGTGATCGAACGCTCGGAACTCGAGAGCTACAAGATCCATGGTGTCGTCGGCGACGAATTGCGCTCGATGCCGTTGCTGCTGCGATCGCGTCGCCGGCTGGTCTGGCTGACCGTGAACATCGGACTGAACATCATTGCGGCCAGCGTGATCTCTTCCTTCGAGGCGACCTTGACGGCAGTGATCGCGATCGCCACCTTCCTGCCCATGGTGTCCGACATGAGCGGCTGCTCGGGCAACCAGGCAGTGGCGGTATCGCTGCGTGAACTGGCGCTCGGCGTCGTCAAGCCGATCGATGTCGTCCGAGTGTGGAGCCGGGAGGTGTCCCTGGGGGTCATCAATGGTGCGGTGCTCGGCAGCCTGGTGTGTTTCGTCGCCTGGGTCTGGAAGGGCATTCCGATGCTGGGTGTCGTGATCGGTACGGCACTCGCCGTCAATACCGTCATCGCCGTGTCACTCGGTGGCGTGATCCCGCTACTGCTCAAGCGCTTCGATCAGGATCCCGCCGTGGCGAGCGGCCCGCTGCTCACCACACTCACCGACATGGCAGGTTTCTTCCTGGTCCTGAGCCTGGCGACCTACTTCATGCCCTATCTGATTTCGACGGCGTGATCGCCGCAGCGCCGCAGACTCACCGTGGCGGCAGCACCTTGCCGGGGTTCATGCAGCCATGCGGATCGAGGGCATCCTTGACCGCGTACATCATGCGCATTTCCAGTGCAGACTTGTAGCGCGCCGATTCGTCGCGGCGCAGGACGCCCAGGCCGTGCTCGGCGGAAATGGAGCCGCCGAATTTCACGACGGCATCATGCGTGAGCCGATTGATCTCGGGTTGGAGGGCGAGAACGCGGCTTCGAATTCGGCGCCTTCGTGATCGACGGAAGGCGAGACGTTGTAATGCAGATTCCCGTCGCCGAGATGGCCGAACACGACCATCCGCACGCCCTGGAACCGCTGGCATCAGCTGTTCGTTGGTCTGCTCCACGAAGTCGGCGATGGCTGAGATCGGTACCGAGATGTCGTGCTTGATGTTCTTGCCGGCGGCGGCCTGGGCGTCGGAGATGTTCTCGCGCAACGCCCATAACGATGTGCTGCGTGCGATCGAGTCGGCAATGATCGCGTCCGACACGATGCCTGTGCGCATCGCCGCCTCCAGCAGCGCTTCGAAACGTTCGGTCGCGTGCGCCTCGCTCTCGGCATCGGACCACTCGAGCAGCACGTAGTAGGGTGCGGGTCGGCGAAGGGCTTCGGATACTCGCGGGAAGAGGCGTGCGACCAGCGTCCAGGCACAGGTCGGACATCATCTCGAACGCGGTCAGCGCCGGCGCCGAGGTGGCGCGGGCGAGCCCCAGCAGCTCGAGCGCGGCGCGCGGCGACGCCACCGCCGCGAGTGCGGTCAGTTGCGCAGCCGGCTGCGGATACAGCTTCAGCGTCGCCGCGGTGATCATGCCGAGCGTGCCCTCGGCGCCGACGAACAGGTCGCGCAGGTCATAGCCGGTGTTGTCCTTGCGCAGGCCGCGCAGGCCCGCTCCAGACTTCGCCGTCGCCGGTCACCACCTCGAGGCCGAGGCAGAGTTCGCGCGCGTTGCCGTAGCGCAGCACCGGCATGCCGCCGGCATTGGTCGACAGATTGCCGCCGATCGTGCAACTGCCTTCGGCGGCCAGCGACAACGGGAACAGCCGGCCCGCGTCGCGCGCGGCGTGCTGCACCTCGGCGAGCATGCAGCCGGCCTCGACGGTGATCGTGTCGTTGACGATGTCGACGCGCGGACCCGGTTCAGCCGCGCGAGCGACAGCACCACCCGCGGCCGGCTCGTGCCGGCGTCGATCCGCCGACAGGCCGTGTTGCCCCCCTGCGGCACGATCGCGTCGACGCGGTGCTCGACGCACCAGCGCACGATCCGCCGGACGTCGTCGACCGAGTCGCGGGCTACGCAACGGCCAGCGCATTGCCGTGCCAGCGTTTGCGCCAGTCGAGGAGGAACGGCGCGCATGGTGTCGGCGGTCGCGTCACCAGCCGCCCGTCGGATCCGCGGCCAGGCTGCGCTGATCAGCCGATTAGCCCGCCGGCGACGGCGTGCCGGCGCGGCTCCGTCGGGATGCCGGAGCGCCGGACTCGTCCGCGCGCGGCGTGCCGTCCATGCTCCTGTCGGGTCGAGGAGTGAGCCGAGACGACGGGTCCGGTTGGTCGGGTGCGGACCCATTCGAGCGCCGGGCCTATCGCATCCGCCCGGCATCATGCCCTTCATGCCGCGCATCATCTTCGCGAGCCCGCCCTTCTGCATCTTCTTCATCATCGACTGCATCTGGTCGAACTGCGACAGCAGCCGGTTGACGTCCTGGACCTGCACGCCGGCGCCGGTGGCGATGCGCCGCTTGCGGCTCGCCTTGATCAGCTCGGGCTTGGCGCGCTCCGCCGGGCGTCATCGAGTGGATGATGCCCTGCATGCGCCGCATGCTCGCTTCTCCGCCTTGTCCATGTCGGCCTGCCCGGCGGCCGCCTGGAACTGCGCCGGGCAGCTTGTCCACCAGCGACGACAGCCCGCCCATCTTCTTCATCTGGCCGAGCTGCTGCAGGAAGTCGTTCAGGTCGAAGCGGTTGCCGGACTTGAGCTTGTCGGCCAGGTCCTTCGGCCGCCTGCTGGTCGACGGCCTTGCTGCGCCTCCTCGACCAGCGACACGATGTCGCCCATGCCGAGGATGCGGTTGGCCATCCGCTCGGGGTGGAAGCTCTCGAGGCCGGTCGAGCTTCTCGCCGACGCCGACGAACTTGATCGGCTTGCCGGTGATCGGCCTTGACCGACAGCGCCGCGCCGCCGCGCGAGTCGCCGTCGAGCTTGGTCAGCACCACGCCGGTCAGCGGCAGCGTCTCGTTGAAGGCGCGGGCGGTGTTGACCGCGTCCTGGCCCTGCATCGCGTCGACGACGAACAGGGTCTCGATCGGCGTGAGCTGCGCGTGCAGCGCCGCGATCTCGCTCCATCATCTGCGTCGTCGATGGCCAGCCGGCCGGCGGTGTCGACGAGCAGCACGTCGTGGTAGTGCGTCGTGGCCCAGACGCAGCGCGCCCTGCGCGATGTCGGCGGGCTTCTGCTCGCGGCGTCGACGCGAAGAAGTCGGCGCCGGCCTGCGCGGTCGACCGTGCGCAGCTGCTCGATGGCGGCCGGCCGGTAGACGTCGCAGCGACACCGTCAGCACCTTCTTCTTCGGTTCTCGCGCAGCCACTTGCGCCAGCTTGCCCACGGTGGTGGTCTTGCCGGCGCCCTGCAGGCCTGCCATCAGGATCACGGCCGGCGGCTGTGGTCGCGAAGTTCAGCTCGGCGGCCTGGCCGCCCATCAGCTCGGTCAGCTCGCGGTGCACGACGCCGACCAGCGCCTGGCCCGGCGTCAGGCTGTGCAGCACCTCCTGGCCCAGCGCGCTTTTCGCGGACCTTGCGCGACGAAGTCGCGCACCACCGGCAGGGCCACGTCGGCCTCGAGCAGCGCGATGCGGATCTCGCGCAGCATCTCCTGCGTGTTGGCCTCGGTCAGGCGGGCCTCGCCTCGCATGGTCTTGACGACGCGGCGAAAGCCGCTGGTGAGAGATTCTCGAGCATGGGCTTGGAGTAAACTGGCAAGCGTGACGATTCTACTGATTTCGCTCTCGCACTTGCGCCCGCACTGCTCTACCTGGCCGGCGTGGGGGCTAGGCTGCGCTGGCCGCCCGTGATGGCCGCTCGACGGACGCCCTACGCCGGGCGGCTCGCCGCCGGCGCTGCCACGCGCTGGAGCGTCAGCGCCCGGCCTGGGGCCGCTGCTGCCCTGCTCGCCGCTGGTCGCGGTCATCGCTGCATTTTTCGGCGCTCTACCTGGCCATTGCGTCCGACGGCGCGGCTTCCGCTTCGGCTTCGCGCACGTCCTGTCCGCCACCATCTGGGTCGGCGTCGCTGCTGCTGCTGTTCGAGGGGCCGACGGGCCCACGCGAGGCCCTGCGCATGATGGTGCTGCCGGTCGCTGCGGTCACTGCTCCGTTGCCGTGGCTCTTTCCGGGACAGCGTCCTCGAGGTCGAGCGAGCCAGGCTCGCTGTTCGTGCCGCACCTGTTCGATCGGGCACGCTCGCCTACGGCGTGCTGATGCTGGCGCGCTGCATGCGCTGCTGATGCGTCGGCGCCGAGCGCGACTGCACCGGCCGCTCCGGCGACGCGAGGCCGCTCGCGCGCTGGATCGACGCGCTGCCGCCGCTGATGGTGCTCGAGCGCGTGCTGTTCCGGCTCATCGGATCGGCTTCGTGCTGCTCACGCTGACGGCACTAGCGGCATGTCTGTTCTCCGAGGACATCTTCGGTCGTCCGCTTCGGCTCGACCACAAGACCGTGTTCGCGCTGATTCGCCTGGTCGGCTGTTCGGTGCGCTGCTGCTCGGTCGCTGGCGCTGGGGATGGCGCGGGCGCATCGCGCTGCGCCTGACCACGCTGGCGGCTTCGTCGTGCTGCTGCTCGCCTACGTGGGCAGCCGCTTCGTGCTCGAAGTGGTCCTGCGGCGCGTCTGAGCCGACCGCGTCGCGATCCCGATGGCGCTCAGAGCGGTTCCTGACCTGATGGGCAATGCTCGTGGTCTGGATCGCCCGTGTTCGCCATCGTCTGGCGCGAGTCGCACGCCGTCACTCACGGCGCAAGCGCAGGAGACCGAGGCGGCCGGCCGCGGCCGCACCGAGGCGCAGCGCGAGCTGATCATCGCGTTGCGCGGCGACTGCGGCGTCTACGTACCGAGCTCCGAGCGGTTCGCGCACGGCGGTCGCATCTACTGCCTCGAGAGCATCGTCGAGCTCGGACGGCCGACCTTCTGCTGTTCCGCCTGGTGCGATCGCCCGCGACGGGCCGCTCGACGTCGACCCCGAATCCTTCTGGACGTCGCTGGGCTCGTCTCGCGGCGACCCGCCTGGTGCTCGCGCTGCTGATGCTCGTCGCTCGCCGTGTCGGCCATCGGCGCGCAGCGCTGCTGGCGACGTGCGTCGACGAGCCGAGCTCTTCCGGCGGGTCGGCGCTCGCCTACGTGCTGATCGCCGTCGTCTACCTGCTCGTTCATTCGCACTGTTCGCGACCGCGTCTCCATGGCAGTTGCTGCGTCCATGTGATCACCGACCTGGTCGCGCTGGTCGCTCCTCGTGCACGCCGCGGGCGGCGTGCGGAGCGGCCTCGGCGTGCTGATGATCGCGTCAGTGGCCGGCGCGGCCGTCCTGTCCTCACGCGCATATGCAGCGTTCTTCGCTGCGATGGCCACGTTGCTGCTGCTGGCGGAGTCCGGCTCGGGCCTGACAGACGGCCGCGGCCTCGACACGGCGCAGTTCGCCCAGGCCGGCGTGATCGGCGCGGCCTGTTTCCTGACCGCCTGGCGGTCAACTGGCTGGCCACCCGACTGGCCGCACAGGAGGCACTCGTCATGGCGCGCGGCGAGGACCTGCAACCAGCTCGCGGTCACGCAGCTGGTGATCGCCGAGCGCCCGCAGGGGGTGCGTCGTGGTCGACGCCCGATGGCCGCGTGCGGACGATGAACCGGGCGGCTCGCGCAGATCGCTCGGGCTCGGCGACCCGGGCCTGGACCGACGGTCCGGGCGGCACAGCCGGCTCGCAGCGTTGCGCAGTACGGCGCTGGACCGTGCTGTGTCGACCGCTACCAGCACTGGCGGCAGTGTCGACACGTTGGCGACCCGACGAGGCCGAGTTGGAGTCCCGATCACGCCGGGTCGGCCCACGAGGCGGCCCGGGTCCGGGTGCGGTCTGCTGCGCCGGACGGCGTGGCGCGGACTCGTGATCCTGGTCGAGAACCTCCGCGAACTCGAAGAGCGGGCGCAACAGCTCAAGCTCGCGTCGATGGGCCGCCTGTCGGCATCGATCGCGCACGAGATCCGCAATCCGCTGGCCGCGATCCGTCATGCCAACGGCCTGCTGGCCGAGCAGCTCGATCGGATCCGCTTGCAGCGTCTGTCGCGGCGATCGTCGAGGCCAACTACGGTGCGCATCGACCGGGTCGTCGAAGACGTGCTGTCGATATCGCGCGCGCGGCGTCCCGGCGCACGAGCCGATCGACGTGGCGCGGTTCCTGAGTCGGTTCCTGCCCGAGTTCGTGGTCCAGTCGGGAGCGCAGCGCCACCGTATCGCCATGTCGCTCGAGACCGACGCGCCGATCCTGCTTCGACTCGAACCAGCTGCGCCAGGTGCTGGTGAACCTGCTGAGCAATGCGCTGCGGTATGCCTCCGACGAGCCCGGGCGGTGCGGATCGCGTGGCGTAGCTGGACAGACGGTCGCCTAGAATTCAGCGTCGCCGACGATGGTCCGGGGCTGGGCCCGGCACGCCGTGGCCACGCCTTCGAGCCGTTCTTCACCACCGAGTCCCGGGGTACCGGGCTGGGGCTGTATCTGGCGCGCGAGCTCAGCGCACTCAATGGGGCCGGTATCCGTTATCAGAGTATTCGAAACAGCGATCGCTACAGCGGCGCATTCATGATCGATCCGCGTCGTTCCGACGCAGCCAAGGGCGCAATGAAGCAGGTACTCAACTCATGAGCCAGGGTGAACCGTCGGGTCGGACGCGTCCCGGGCCGGGACCATTCCGCGGGTCCTCGTCGTCGACGACGAGGCCGATCTCCGCGAACTGCTCGAACTCACGCTGGTGGGCATGGGGCTGGACGTCGACTGCGCGGCCGATCTCGCCGACGCCCGTGCGCTGCCTGGGCCGCAACGCCTACGCGCTCTGCCTGACCGACATGCGGCTGCCCGACGGCGACGGTCTCGAACTGGTCGACACTGATCGCCGCCGACTATCCCAACACGCCGGTGGCCGTGATCACCGCCTACGGCAGCGCCGAGAATGCGGTGGCCGCGCTGAAGGCGGGCGCCTTCGACTACCTGGCCAAGCCGCGTCGCGCTCGACGCGCTGCGCAACCTGGTGCGCTCGGCGGTGCAATCTGCCGCGGCGATGCCGCAGCGTGCCGGCCAGGCCGCGGCGCCGGTCGAGCCGCGTGCGCGCCGCTGCTCGGCGAATCCGAGGCGATGCGTGACGTGCGCGCGCAGATCCTGCGGCTGGCGCGCAGCATGGCGCCGGTGGCGATCACCGGCGAATCCGGCTCCGGCAAGGAGCTCGCGGCGCGCCTGGTCCACGAATCGGGCCGCGCGCGGCCAGGCCCGTTCGTCGCGGTCAACTGCGGCGCCATTCCCGAGAACCTGATGGAGTCCGAGTTCTTCGGTCACCGCAAGGGGGCCTTCACCGGTGCCGACCAGGAGCGCGACGGCTTCTTCCAGGCCGCCAACGGCGGCACGCTGTTCCTCGACGAGGTCGCCGACCTGCCGCTGGCGATGCAGGTCAAGCTGCTGCGCGCGATCCAGGAAAAGCGTGCCCGCAAGGTCGGCGCGACGATCGAAGAGCCGGTCGACGTGCGCATCATCAGCGCGACGCACCAGGACCTGGCGCAGTGCGTGCGGCGCGGCCGCTTCCGCCAGGACCTCTTCTACCGGCTCAACGTCATCGAGCTGCAGCTGCCGCCGCTGCGCGAGCGGCGCGACGACATCCCGGTGCTGGCCGATGCGATCCTCGCGCGGCTGGCGGCGCGCGCGGGGCTCGCGCACGCCGCCGCGACTGGCCTCGGTCACGCGTCGCGCTACCTGCAGAGCTACGCGTTTCCCGGGCAATGTGCGCGAACTCGAGAACATCCTCGAACGCGCCCTGGCGTTCTCCAACGGCGAGGTGATCAACGTCGAAGACCTCGGCCTGCGCCCGAGGCGCGGATGCCGCGCAATACGAACGCGACGAGCGGCAGAATCCGCCGTCGAGCATCCGCCGGTGCTGGTGGGACGCACACCTGCCGTGACCGAGGAACCGGTCGGGCTCGCGCCGGTCGACCCGCAGTTCAATCGCACCGTGCGTTCAGTCTGCCGACGACGGCATTCCGGAATCGCTGCCCGACTATCTCGACCAGGTCGAGCGCGAGGCGATCGAGCGCGCGCTCGAGAAGACCCGCTACAACCGCACCGCCGCGGCGAAGCTGCTGGGCATCACCTTCCGCGCGCTGCGCTACCGGATGCAGCGTCTCGACATCAACTGACGGGCCCGGGCGTGACTGAGCACGCTTGCCGCCGCTGGCCCGACCGGCGGGCTGGCTGCCCGGCGCGCGATGGTTGCCCTCGCCCAATCACGACGCGCGCCCCGCGGCAGCACGGTCGACCTGCTGGTCATCCACCACATCAGCCTGCCGCCCGGCCGATTTCTGCGGCGACGCGATCGAACGACTGTTCACCAACACGCTCGATTGCGACAGCCATCCGGCCTTCGCGTCGTTGCGGGCCTGCGCGGTGTCGTCGCCATTTCCTGATCCGGCGCCATGGCGAGACTGGTGCAGTTCGTCGATCTGCGATCAGCGCGCCTGGCATGCCGGCGTCGTCGACGTTCCTCGGCCGGCGAACGCTGCAACGACTTCTCGATCGGCATCGAACTCGAGGGCGACGGCAGGCGTCGCGTTCACGCGAGGCGCAATACCGACGGCTCGCGCGCGTACTGACCCTGCTGTGCGCAACGCTATCCGATCGCGCTAGGTCGCGGGCCATTGCGACGTCGCGCCGGGTCGCAAGGTCGATCCGGGTCCCTGCTTCGACTGGTCACGCCTGCACAAGGTTTCAGCACGACTCGGCCTGCAAGGCCCATGGCTGCTGATCGCACCACTAAAGTGCGTTGAGCCTGATGCACCGGCGCGTGCCGGTGCTTCCGAAACATCTCGTTAACCGCGTCGCCTACCACGCTGATGCGGTTGATTTGACGACAGACGTCACTAGAATTAGTCACAGATCGATCAGCAGACACTATATCTAGTGTGCCTGCGATCCTTTGTGTAAAAAATTCCGTGACAACAACTTCTCTAAATACGGTGCGGATTGCCCCACCTTCAGCCCTCGAAACAACCGGAGTCCCGCCCGTCGATGATCCTCGCGCGGCGGTGATTCCAGATCCTGGGAGACGCCGGGCGGACGCCGGGACCGCCAAGCCAGCAGTCGTTTTTCCACTCAGTTCCCGAACTGGGTCACGTGCGCGACGAGCCAGCCGATTCGAGTCGCCTGACGACGGCGCCCCGATCTGCGGGACGTTTTTTCGACCAGCTACAAGAGGATAGACAAATGCAATGGGTTGCCGACCTCCCCGCCGATTCATCTCTCGCTCCCGTATCCGGTCCGCATGCCGCGCGCCCTGTTGGTCATGCAGCGTTCGACGCGCAAGGCGAGGCGATACGTTTCGCGGACTACAAGATCATCCGCCGCAATGGCTCGGTGGTCGCGTTCGAACCGCAGAAGATCGCGATCGCGATGACCAAGGCGTTCCTCGCCGTCAACGGTGGGCAGGGCGCCGCCTCGGCGCGCGTGCGCGAGCTGGTCGAGCAGCTCACCGCGAATGGTCGTGCAGGCGCTGATCCGCCGGCAAGCCGGCCGGTGGCACCTTCCACATCGAGGACATCCAGGACCACGTCGAACTCGCGCTGATGCGCTCCGGCGAGCACGAGGTCGCGCGTGCCTATGTGCTCTACCGCGAAGACGCGCTCAGGAGCGCGCCCAGCAGCGCGCAGCAGGCGGCCAACGACGGCAGTGTCGATGCCCGTGCTCCATGTGCTCGACGGGGCGTGCGCCGTCCGCTCGACAGCGGCGCGCTGCGCCGCGCTCGTCGCATTCGGCCTGCGCCGGCCTCGGCGACGAGGTCGAGCGTGGACCGATCCTCGGCGAGACCGTGAAGAACCTCTACGACGGCGTGCCCATCGACGAGGTGCTACAAGTCCGCGATCCTGTCGGCGCGCGCGCTGATCGAGCAGGACCCGCCTACAGCCAGGTCACCGCGCGTCTGCTGCTGCACACCGTGCGCCGCGAAGTGCTCGGTGAAGAGGTCGCGCAGGGCGCGATGGCCGAGCGCTACGCCGAATACTTTCCGCGGTATCTGCGTCAAGGCATCGCACGCCGGGCTGCTCGACGAGCAGCTGGCGCAGTTCGATCTGCCGCGCCTGGGCGCCGCGCTGATCGGCCCGATCGCGACCTGCAGTTCGTCTACCTCGGCCTGCAGACACTCTACGACCGCTACTTCCTGCACATCGACGAGCGGCGCATCGAACTGCCGCAGGTCTTCTTCATGCGGGTGGCGATGGGCCTGGCGCTCGGACGAAATCGACCGCGAGGCGCGCGCGATCGAGTTCTACGACCTGCTCTCGAGCTTCGACTTCATGAGCTCGACGCCGACGCTGTTCAATTCGGCCACGCGGCGCTCGCAGCTATCGTCCTGCTACCTGACCACGGTGTCCGACGACCTCGACGGCATCTACGAGGCGATCAAGGAGAACGCGCTGCTCGCCAAGTATCGCCGGCGGACTCGGCAATGACTGGACGCCGGTGCGAGCGCTCGGCAGCCACATCCGGGGCACCAACGGCAAGAGCCAGGGCGTCGTGCCGTTCCTGAAGGTGGTCAATGACACCGCCGTGGCGGTCAACCAGGGCGGCAAGCGCAAGGGCGCGGTCTGCGCCTACCTCGAGACCTGGCATCTCGACATCGAGGAGTTCCTCGAGCTGCGCAAGAACACCGGCGACGACCGTCGCCGCACGCACGACATGAACACCGCGAACTGGATCCCGGACCTGTTCATGAAGCGGGTGATGGAGGACGGCGAGTGGACGCTGTTCTCGCCGTCCGACTGCCCGGACCTGCACGACAAGGTCGGGCAAGGCGTTCGAGGAGGCCTACGTCCGCTACGAGCGAAGGCGGCCAGCGGCGAGCTGAAGCTGTGCAAGAAGATCCCGGCGATGCAGCTGTGGCGCAAGATGCTCTCGATGCTGTTCGAGACCGGCCATCCCTGGATCACGTTCAAGGATCCCTGCAACCTGCGCTCGCCGCAGCAGCACGTGGGCGTCGTCCACAGCTCGAACCTGTGCACCGAGATCACGCTGAACACCGAGCGACACCGAGATCGCCGTCTGCAACCTCGGGTCGGTCAACCTGGTCGCGCACCTGGACCTGGCGACGCCGACGGCGCCTGGGTGCTCGACCACGACAAGCTCAAGCGCACGATCCGCACCGCGATGCGCATGCTCGACAACGTCATCGACATCAACTACTACGCGGTCGGCAAGGCGCGCAACTCCAACCTCAAGCACCGCCCGGTGGGCCTGGGCATCATGGGCTTCCAGGACTGCCTGCACCTGATGCGCGTCCCCTACGCCAGCGCCGACGGCGGTCGAGTTCGCCGACCGGTCGATGGAGGCGGTCTGCTACTACGCCTACTGGGCGTCGACCGAACTGGCCGCACGAGCGCGGCCGCTATTCGAGCTTCGACGGCTCGCTGTGGGATCGGGGCATCCTGCCGAAGGACTCGCTCGAGCTGCTCGCGAGCAGCGCGGCGTGGCCGGAGACCACGCCGACGGCGCTGTCGACGTCGACCTGTCCGAAACCCTCGACTGGCAGGCGCTGCGCGAGCGCATCCGGCGCATCGGCATGCGCAATTCGAACTGCGTCGCCATCGCGCCCACCGCCACCATCTCCAACATCATCGGCGTGTCGGCCTGCATCGAGCCGACCTACCAGAACCTGTACGTGAAATCGAACCTGTCGGGCGAATTCACCGTCGTCAACGAGTACCTGGTGCGCGACCTGAAGCACCTCGGGCTGTGGGACGAGGTGATGGTCGCCGACCTGAAGTACTTCGACGGTTCGCTCGCGAAGCATCGACCGCGATTCCGGCCGAACTGCGCGCGCTCTACGCCACGGCCTTCGAGGTCGACCCGCGCTGGCTGGTCGAGGCGGCGTCGCGCCGCCAGAAGTGGATCGACCAGGCGCAGTCGCTGAACATCTACATGGCCGGTGCGTCGGGCAAGAAGCTGCACGACACCTACACGCTGGCCTGGCTGCGCGGACTGAAGACCACCTACTACCTGCGCACGCTCGGCGCGACCAGCGCCGAGAAGTCGACGACGGCAAGATCGGGCAGACTCAATGCAGTGACATCCGATGGTGCTGCGGGCTCGTTCGTCACGGGTACTGCGATGGGTGCTTCGATGAACGCGACGATCACGCACGTGTCACTCGAACGCGAAGACGGGCCCGCGATTTGCGCGATCGATGATCCTGATTGCGAGGCGTGTCAGTGATCTGTTGAAGTGAATTCGATGTGCCGTTCATCGATTTGTTGTTGTGATTCGCACAATCGGAAGTCAAGATGATTGTTCCTATCGTTGCAAGCGATCCACATCAACCGTAACATCCGGATTGTCATCAACAGTCCATCTCGTGACGGCCCATCGATTGAATTCACTGAAGAACACCGGATCACTCGCACGCAACTCGAATTGTTTGCACGCGTATCGATCCGACCTCAGCAGTCCGGCGGCAATGCAGGCGAGCAATCGTCAGCGAGCTTGCTGGTTGAATGAATGTCCTTGTCGGGAATGAATCCCGACAGCTTTATCATTGCCTTTGCCAGGTCAGCTATCTTGACCTGCTGTCCCATGTCGAAGACGAAGATCTCGCCTCCAACTCCCATAAATCCTGCTTCCAGCACCAGCTGGCATGCCTCCGGGATCGTCATGAAGTACCTGTACACCTCAGGATGGGTCACCGTTACCGGGCCTCCGTTCTCGATCTGCCGTGCAAAAATAGGTATCACTGAACCGTTGGAACCCATGACATTCCCAAAACGCGTGACAATGAACTGGGTCTTGTGCCCTCCGGCCTGAGCCCTCGACTGTACAACCTTTTCGCATAATCGTTTTGAGGCGCCCATCACACTTGATGGATTAACAGACTTGTCCGTGGATATCATTACGAATTTCTCCACCTCGTATTTGATCGCAAGGTCAGTGACTGTTTTGGTCCCTCCTACATTAACCCTTATAGCTTCATGAGGATTCTCCTCCATCAGGGAGACATGTTTATAAGCAGCTGCATGAAACACGATATCGGGCCGGAATTCCCTGAAGACCTGATCCATCCTGGCAGCATGGGTCACATCCGCCGGCACTATCTGGAACCTTACATCGAGGAACTTTTCCCTGAGTTCATTCTGCACATAAAATAAAGGTGTCTCAGCCTGATCAACCAGGATCACCTTATCGCACTGGAAGCTGGTCAGTTGTCGTGCAATCTCAGACCCTATTGAACCGGCAGCACCTGTAATCATGATAGTCTTGTTTGCCAGACCCTTCTTGATAAGATTGATATTCAATTTAATGGGGTCCCGTCCCAGGAGATCCTCCAGGTCAACTCTCTTAAACTGCGGCATCCTGAGCTGCCCGCTCATCCACTTATCAACCTCCGGAGTATCAAGGACCTCAAGTCCGAGATTAACTGAGGAACGAATTATGCTGCTCTTTCTATCAACACTCAAGGCCTTAATAGCAATAATCAGACTTTCAATCTTGTTCCTTTCAATAAATTCTGCGGAAAGAGCCGAAGGACCGTAAACGCTTATACCATTTATCTTTTTACCCTGAAGGGTTTTGTCGTCATCAATGAATCCTGAAACATGGAAGCCATAACGCGGATCACTCAGAACAACTCTTTTTACAACGAAACCGAGCTCACCTGCGCCATAAATCATTACTCTTTTTTTATTGAGCGAACTGCCGGTCGCAAATAAAAATATCAGTTTGATTAAGATCCTTCCAAAAAACAGGATTAAGGAAACGGCCACATAATGTATCAGGAGGATCGATTGCGGAATAGCCAGAATGTCAGCCCAGTGAAGCCATTGACCGAGAAAGGAAAGAAAAACCAAACTAATAGAAGAGCAGGTGGTTACCACAAATACCAGTGTGACATCGGTAAGCGTTGTGTGGCGGAGAAGACCGGAATAAGACCGGAATACCAGGCTGAATCCGGTATAAACAGCCGTGGCAATCAAAGCCTGGTAGATAAAAATGTGCTCTTTGTCTCCGGGCAAAATAAAGTTAAACCGCAGCAGATAGGCTATTAAAAAAGCCATGAATACGGTGCCGGAATCCACTGCGAACACCATCCAACGGGGCAAAGAATGCCTGTTGAAGAATTCGAGGACTTTCTTCCTCATATTAAGTATCCATGCCGGGTAAACTGCAGCCATCTGCTTTACTTTAGTACAAGTAGTTTAATCTCTACTTTAGCTATTTATTTAAAGACCCCTCGCTTGACGTCCGGGCGTGCTTCCGCCCCGTCAGTCCCAGTCGCATTCTTTTGTAAAAGTCTATGATTGAGCGATTTGCAACCTTGTTGCAGCTTTAACTCTCAGCCAATTATTTACTTAAAGATGCCTGGTCGGACAAGGCAATGCACAAAACTTTTCAAATGTGAAAATACACAAAAGAAACGGGAGTATGCAAGCCGGAGTATGTCCGGATGGCAGAAAATATGTTCCTTCCGCCGCTGTTTATCCCTTATTCTCAATGACTCATCATACTTGTTGATCATCTTACCTATATGGAACGGCGTTTGATCAAAACCATAATTCTTTTGACGAAGAGGTCCGTGAAATTTGACAAATAGTTGCATCAACTTATTGTAAGGTCTGAATCAAGGAAGTTTTTTCAATATATTTGCCCCCTCTTTTATGCAACAATTTTGACCGTTCGTCGTATAAAAAGAGGTGTTAGTCAAAGAAAATAACATATTCGTCAATGGAAACGGGCTTATGAGATATACTCTTTTGTGTCTTAATTCTGGCGTTCGCAAACTCTGTCTGCGCTCAGACAGTACTCACCATCGAAGGCAAGACCTATACAAATTCAGATGCAACCTGGATGGGAGTAAACATAGCGCGTTCAGTACCAACCCTTTTCACTTTCAGGAATAACTCAATAACATCGGTCAATACCTCCGGGTATATGCTGCAAGCCGGTGATGAAGATGTTGCCAGAACAAACAATAATCTTGACGGTGAAATAATAACCGGGAACAAATTTACCTGGAACGGTACCGACATGAAGTCCATAACCCATGGATTATTCACAGGTCAGAATATCAACGCTCTTATCAAATATAACTACCTCGATCATGTTCCCATGGGCATCATTCGCAAATCTGCCAATAACATGGTCAACACGGCAGGAGGAGTGGCATACAACATTGTGAAAAGCGGCGCTGTCGGAATAAACATCAAGGGTATGAGCAACGTCAACGTCTATAACAACACTCTGTATACCGACCGCACTACCTCAGAAACGTGGCGAGGGCTAATCTACATTTATACTCATATTGATGTTACCCCCCACTCTGTATCGCACGGCACAAAAATCTACAATAACATTTTCTACACCAAGTACCAGACATATTGCATACAGATTGACGATGCTGAAAGTGCAATCGGGCTGGAATCAGACTACAATATTTTCTATTGCGAGACAGGTAGTCCGCTCTTTTACTATTGCGGATCAGTTAAAACATTTGCGCAGTGGCAGGCCCTGGGATATGACACTCACTCCAAAGTTATCAATCCAAATTTCAAGGATTTTATCAACTTCGTCCCCGCCGCAAGGCTGGATTATGGAACCGATCTGGGTTCAGAATGGGCGAAAGGGCTCTCGGTTAATGCCAGATGGGGCACGACAGATCCTGAGACAGCCCAACAGAACGGTAAATGGCAGGTGGGAGCCATAATCTATAAGGAAGTTGTAACAACACCTGCTCCTGCGCCCGTTCCGGTCTACACGGGCTCTGCAATTAACGAGTCTGCCCCGGCAAGGCTCGAAATGACCTATAACCTGACCCTTGCCAACATCGTTCCTGCTGCTTCTGCCTTTACTGTAAAGGTTAATAATGTAACCCGTAACGTCAGTACAGTAGCAATCTCCGGCACAAAAGTCCTGCTTACCCTTGCAAGCTCTGTGGCCTTTGGTGATGCAATAACCGTTGCATACACAAAACCTTCCACCAATCCATTGCAGACAACTGAAGGCGGACAGGCTGCGTCCCTTACGGCCCAGACAGTTACGAATAATCGCAGTGCACCCGTGAATCAACCCCCGGCCGTAAGCATCTCCTCCCCAACCAAGAGCACGGCATTCATATCACCCGCTACCGTAACCATTGATGCTGTCGCTTCTGATCCTGACGGAACTGTCAGCAAGGTGGAATTCTATAACGGATCAGTAAAGCTTGGAGAGAGAACCGCTGCACCCTGGTCATTCACATGGAAGGAAGTGCAGGAAGGGACATATTCCCTGACGGCTGCAGCAACTGACAATTCAAATTCCCGGACCGTCTCAGGCGCCGTAACCGTTGTTGTGGAAAAAGCAGCCCCTGCCATTAACCAGATACCTTCAGTGGCTATCGCAACTCCCATGAATAATGGCTCCTTCGAGGCGCCGGCTATTATTACCCTTACAGCCAATGCATCTGATTCTGACGGCTCTGTTTTAAAGGTAGAATACTATATCGCCCATGAGAAAATAGGCGAGAGCCTCACTCCTCCCTACTCTGTTTCATTTAAATGCGATACGGCAGGCACACACGAAATCACTGCAGTAGTCTCAGATAATCTTTATGCAACAGCAACTTCAGCTCCTGTAAGTATATCAGTGATCCAGAAAAGACAATATGCTGACCTGATTAACCTTTATCCAAATCCCAACGATGGACATTTTACCATCGATACAAATGCCCTCGCGGAGTACGAGGATATTGCTGCAGTCAAAATCGTAAGTCTCTCCGGAAGAACAGTATACAATGAGGCCATTGCCAGTGGGGAGACATCGAAACAGATTGACATTTCAACCTCGTTTTCAGGCAACTATATCATCATAATCACCAATCGCCACGGAATCCTTACATCGAAACAGTTCATCAAAAACTGACAGGATCCCACGGGAAGACCTTTCCCCGGCAACAATTTTTCTACTGAAACTTAATTCCCTTTGTTCAACCTACATTTTGCAGGATTAGTCAAAATCTTTCCCCCTTCCCGGAAATCTATTCTAATTTTGTCCTGCGAAACTGTCATTACTGTAATTAAATGCTTTCAATGCGCTGAATAATTATTAGCACGGTATTTGCGTTTAGACATAGAAGTTTTATAAATGAACCTTAAATCTGATGTCAGATAAAAGAAGAATTCCGGGAATAGTGCTTTTTGCGTCATTCCTGACCGGTGCACTGTTCTTAAACAGCTGTATTAAAGACCCAACCTTGCCGGTTCTGAAAACTGAACCTGTTACAGATATTACAATAAATTCCGCGAAGATAAGCGGTGAGATCACTGACGATGGAGGCGCTGAAGTTACAGCACGTGGATTCTGCTGGGGAATCGCCACTGACCCCACAATAGAAGACGATTTTGCGCCCTCAGGGACCGGCCCGGGAAAGTTTACCGGTACAATCGAAGGACTCGAACCCAACAAGCAGTACCATGCCAGGGCATACGCCGAAAACAGTGTCGGCATCGCCTATGGGAACGAAATAGTTTTTGTTACGAGTACCGCGCCACCGGCTGTATCCACCGGGCAAATTTCCAATATTACATCCAGTACTGCTGTATGCAGCGGGAGTATAACCTATGACGGCGGGGCAGCAATAACAGACAGAGGTGTCTGCTGGAGCACAACACCTGAACCCGATCTCACCGATTTCTTTAAATCGGAAGGTGCAGGAGATGCAAGTTTCTCGAGCACAATGACCAATCTCTCCTCCGGTACCACCTATTATGTCAGGGCTTACGCGAAAAACAGTGAATGGACTGTTTACGGTGAACCGAAAACCTTCCTTACCAGGGTATCTGACACAGAGGGAAACCTATACAACACTGTAAAAATCGGCAACCCAGGTCTGGATGGCAGAAAACCTGAGGACAACAAAACTCAACGACAACACTTCTATACCCAATGTGACTGATGATGCAGAATGGATTGGAATCTCAAGCCTAGCTTATTGCTGGTATAACAATGACATCGCAAACAAACCTACCTATGGTGCGCTTTATAACTGGTATGCTGTTAATACAGGGAAGCTATGTCCCAGCGGCTGGCATGTACCGTCAGATGATGAATTTATGACTCTGGAACAGACCCTCGGCATGGCAGCTGATCAACTGGAAGTATGGGGCTGGCGCGGAACTGATCAGGGTACAAAGATGAAAGAAGTACCACTGGATGGGATGAAGGCGGCAACGGAACCAATTCCAGCGGTTTCTCTGCGCTCCCTGGCGGATATCGGTTCGGAGCAACCGGAGAATTTAATCTTCTTACCACCATAACTTACTGGTGGACTGCTACTGAACACGATGCCGATCGTGGCTGGTACCGAAGGCTCGACAGCTCCGCCACCGGTGTCTACAGAGCTTCAACCTCCAAGAAGGGCGGCAAGTACATCCGATGCTTGAAGAACTAGCGTCGTGAAACTTTTAAGATATTCCGCCGTATAAAACAATTGATGCGTCATACCTGCGTTATGAATATAAATTAACTTAATAATTATATAAGTATATCATGAAAAAGAATGCAAGTCTTTTGGTTTTGATTAGTCTCATTTCCCTGATGGTATTGGTTCAGGGGTGTAAAAAGGCTACCGTACCCGAAGTTACAACAGTAGCTGTATCGGAAGTAACCCTTACCACGGCAGTATCAGGTGGCTCTATTACTTCAGACGGTGGGGAAGAGATTCTTCAAAAGGGTGTATGCTGGAGTACCACCACAGGTCCGACAATTGCCTCATCTATTACGAATGACGGGAACGGATCAGCAGCATATACAAGCAACCTGGTCGGCCTAACGGCAGGGACACCTTATTTTGTGCGTGCCTATGCAACCAACAGTGTAGGAACCGCATATGGCAATGAACTTACGTTCACTACCAACGCGGTAACAGGAGCAGCCGTTACCACCACCCTCGCAACCAATCTTACATCAACTACGGCTGTCGCAGGTGGTAATATTACCGATGCCGGCGGGGGTACGATCCTTGCCAGGGGTGTTTGCTGGCATACAGCCACCGGTCCTACAATTGCCAATAACAAGACGACGGATGGTACAACCACCGGTACTTTTGCGAGCAACATAACCGGGTTGACAAACGGGGTGACTTACTATTACCGTGCTTACGCCACCAACAGTTCAGGGACCACCTACGGAACCGAATATTCTTTCATTACTCCTGTAACTGATGTCGAGGGTAATTTATATAAGACTGTACTTATCGGGAATAAGGTCTGGATGGCTGAAAACCTGAAGGTAACAAAGTTCAATGACAATACTGATATAACACTGGCTAGCGTTCCTGCTGAATGGATAGCACTTGCAGGTCCGGGTTACTGCTGGTATAGCAACGATCCTGATTTCAACAAGCCTGTTTACGGTGCACTCTATAACTGGTTTGCAGCGAACAGCACCAACATTTGTCCCACCGGATGGCATGTAGCATCAGATGCTGATTACAATGTATTGGAGGTAAGTCTGGGCCTTGCGCAGGCAGATGTAGACATCTGGGGCTGGCGCGGTACAGACCATGGATCAAAGATGAAGAACACTACCGGCTGGAATGCAGGAGAAAACGGAACGAACACGAGCGGTTTCTCTGCTCTTCCTGGAGGATATAGGTTCTATAACGATGGCCAGTTCAATGGTCAGAATAGCCTTGGTTACTGGTGGACAGCTACCGAACACGATCCAGCCAGAGGATGGTACCGCAGACTTGACGGAAATAATAATGCTGTTTACAAAGCATCAACTGACAAAAATGCAGGCAAAGCAATCAGGTGTGTTAAGGACTAGTAAATACCTTTTACTCTAAATGCAAGGAGGCTATCGTAATCAGGTAGCCTCCTTCGTTTTGTTCCGAACCCTGAGTCAGTCAGATTTGTTTATTATCTTTGGGGAAAATCAATATGAAACACCTGCTATATATATTGTTAATCCTGTTAATAACAGGTTGTGGTTCAAATAACAACAACATGAAGAAAATAGTATTTCTGCATCACAGCACTGGTGAAGCCATCTGGAAAGGCAGTACCAACAGATACGTTTATAAACTAACCGGTAAGGGCGATGTACAGAAGTTCTTCAGTGCATATAACAGAAAGAACAAAACCAGCTATGAGATAAGCGCCATTAATTTCCCTAAGAGCTCACCATACGGCTGGAATAACTACCCCTATGATTATTACAACATATGGGTAAAAAATGCGGGTACTGAGCCATTTATGGAAGAGCCAACACTTGAAACTCTGACTAAACAGTATGATGTCATTGTCTTCAAACACTGTTTCCCTGTTAGCAGGATAGTTGCTGACACAGGAGCCCCGGACATAAACTCAGATGTGAAGAGTATCGAAAACTACAAGCTGCAGTACGATGCCCTGAAAGTGAAGATGCATGAATTCCCTGATAATAAATTCATTGTCTGGACACCTGCTGCAAACACAAAAATGAAGTCAAACGAAGATGAGGCAGTAAGAACCAGGGATTTCTATAATTGGATGGTAAACGAATGGGACGTTAAGGGAGACAATATCTTCATCTGGGATTTCTATAATTACGAAACAGAAGGAGGACTGTATCTTACGGATTCAAATGCTCATAGTCCTGACAACTCACATCCGGGAGTCGAATTTTCTGCAAGGCTTGCCCCGCTCTTCGGACAGTTTATCGTTGATGTGATAGAAGCAAAGGTCGATTGACAGTCTCTGCAATATAAATATAATAGATGACTCTGAGGCAGATTATAGACAGAATTCAAATTAAGTTGCTGGAAAAGGCCAGTAACGGTGCAAGGATCAGATACCTGCGGAGAAAAGGCATGAAGATTGGCAGGGATTGCCTGATAGGAACAATGAACTTTTCCACGGAACCATACCTTATTGAGATCGGCGATCATGTTGCCATAGCAGACGATACGGAGATTGTGACACACGATGGCGGGGTCTGGTGTTTTCGCGATGAAATAAAAAATGCCGATCTCTTCGGAAAGGTGAAGATCGGCAACAATGTTTTTATCGGGAATAACTGCACAATCCTTCCCAATACTACAATTGGAGACAACTGTATTATAGGATCAGGCAGCGTATTGCGTGGAAAGTTTCCTGAAAACTCTGTAATAGTAGGAAACCCGGCAAAGGTTATTATGGATATTAAGGTTCAAAAGTTTCTTTACAAGCAAAACCCGGATCTTCTGCAGACAAAGGGGCTTAAAAGAAAAGAGAAAACAGACACTATCAAAAAGCATTTTGGCATAGCATAATGACTATCGGCCCGGAAAAACCACCCGTCTCGCAGAACCCAGAATTACTTTGATGTTATCGATGAAGCTTTTAGGGGAATGACGCAAGATATAACCTCCGAAATGAGTGTTGAGCCACAGGTAATACTTAAGGTTTACCTTATGCTGGGCTTTGCTGCTTTTATTCCTCTTAGTGGTCTGCATGATTCCTGTATCAGTCGTATAATACCTTCTTAACGGCTTATTAAAGCAGATTACCTTATATTTCCTGCTGAACTGATACCACAGATAGCTTTCAGGGAAATGTGACCCTTTGATTATTGGAAATGGCCGGCTTTTTAGAATATCTGTTCTGATACAACCCCATTTTTCACCTTTAATTTTATAGCCGAACTCCAATTCCACATTATTTGTAATCAGCCCATCTGCAGGGAAAGAAGTCCCTACGATTTTATCAGAATCATTATCAAGGCACAGCACATTTATTCCGCTCAATCCTTCTCTTCCTTCAACCGGTATTTTATTCCATTTTTCGTAGAAGAAGGTAAGCGTTTCGGGTAAAAAAGAATCGTCAGCATCAGCAGGCACAAAAAGAGTTCCTCTTGCCATTTCAACAGCTCTGTTCCAGGATATATGTTTGCCTGAATTGGGCTGTTCAATATATATTGTGTCGATGCCGGGATGATCTTCAATAAATTTATGGATAAGGATGGCTGAACTGTCTGTTGATCCGTCATTGATTATAATCCATTCAAAATCTCTAAAGGTTATATTGACAATGCTTTTAAAAACACGATTCAAATGTTTCTCACCGTTGAATACAGGTGTAAAAACAGTAAAATAAGGTTTTGAGACTCCTGATTTTGAACTCATACTCTATTGCATTTCCCAAAGACAAATTGGTTTAACAAAATGGACGAACCCCGAATAATTAGTTGACTCTTATCAATGCATGCTTTTCGCTACCCCGTCAATCCCTGGTTTTTGTCGAGACCAAAACTGTTACTTTGCCAGATATCCGCCATCAACAATAAGATTTGTTCCGGTAATCCATCTTCCTGACTCAGAAAGCATAAAGACACAAGCATTGGCGATGTCTTCAGTTTTACCCAGGCCGAGCAGATGTAATCCTTCTATCCTGCTGATAGATTCCTGATCTTTACTGTAGACAGCTCGTTGTGACATGGGCGATTCCACAACACCCGGAGATATTGTGTTTACGCGGATGTTTCTGGCTGATAGCTCTATAGCCATGGATTTCACTGAAGTTATAAGCGCTCCTTTTGTCATTGAGTACAAAACCTTGCCACTTTCTCCGACAACTCCCATCACGGAGCTTATAAAAATTATACTTCCACCGGCTTTTGAAAAATGTGACGGTTTAACTACCAGTCTGGTAAGGTTCATGGGTCCAATGACATTAGTCTTAAGAAAAAGCTCCATCCTTTCAGGTGAGCTTGAAGCAAATGGAAGGGTAGTGGAGATTCCGGCACAATTTATCAATCCATCAATCTGACCCATTTTGCTAACCAGTTCCGCAACAATTTCTTCAACTTTATTAAAGTCAACTAAATCCACCGTATATGTAACATGTCTCCCGGGATCTTTCATCATTCGGAAGGTTTCATCCAATCTGTCGGGATCCCGACCTAACAGAGCCACCCTTGCACCTGCATGACTACAGACAACAGCGCATTGTCTGCCTATGCCAGAAGAGGCGCCTGTTACTACAATTAATTTGTCTTTAAGAGAGAAAGGGTTGTATTGTGGATCCATAAGTCGAGAATTTTAGTTTATATGAGCAACCCCGATAATGTTACACCAGATCATTTATTAGATGTATAAGGAAAACGATTTCATAACGGCAATTCTGATCTGTCAGAAAACTAATTCATCTGCTATCACTAACCATGAGAAAAAATATGAAAAATGCTTATCGGTTTTTGATTTCACACCTCCACCATCTCCGTTATGAAGCAATCTTCTACGTCAATAAGTGCTGTGCCCCATGTTAAGCCTACACCGAACCCGCTCAGCAATAACCGCTTATGACCTGAGAGTTTGCCTCTAAGTTCAGATGCAATGGTAAGGGGTATGGAGACCGAAGATGTGTTTCCGTACTTCTCAATTGTAGATGGCAGCTTGTCAAGTGGCAACTTAAGTTTCTTTGCCAGGAATCCGTTAATATAGCTGTTGGCCTGATGAAAGACAAAATAGTCAATAGTATTAAGACCTACACCTGAAAATTCGAGCATCCTATTGAAATCTCTGGGTACCTCTCGTATTACAAAGTTGAAAACATCGGCCCCATTCATATATCCCTGTTCTTCTGAACGAATGTTGCCATAATCATCGACAACCCTTTCGGTCACTGTTTCGCATGAGCTCATTTTACGATAACCTCCTGCATGTATTTTTATAAGGGATTCTCTTGAACCGTCTGAGTTCAGTGAGAACCAGCTTTTCTGGAAAATGTCCCTTTTCTCCACAAGAGCAGCCACGCCACCATCCCCAAAAAGAAACCCGGTCTTCCGATCCTTTAGTGAATAAACTTTTGAGCGGGTCTCACCATCCAGAATAAGCGCTTTTCCAACTGCACCACTACTTATCATAGAATAAGCAATGACCAGTCCATAAAGGAATGCCGAGCATCCAAGATTAATGTCAAATGCAATTGTTGAGGTTGGCAATTTTAACCTCTCCTGCAGCAAAACTGAGGTGGCAGGCATTCTGTAATCAGGAGTTTGCGAAATGAAAATAAGCAAATCAATGTCTTCCCGGTCTATTTTCATCTCTGAAATTAGCTTCCCGGCTGCGGCATAGCATAAGTCAGAAGAACACGTATTCTGATCCGCAAATCGGCGCTCCTTAACTCCTATTTTTTCAATCACCTCTCTTGCCTCCTCTGCACTGAAATAGAGATTTGGGTCACTATTATTTATAACATTCTTCGGAACGGCAGCGGCAAGCCCCGAAATGCCTATGTTGTCAAATTTAAGCAATCCCATAAGCCTTATTTCGACATTACAAGATCAATTAGATCTTTTACGGTTTTATATTTATTAAACTCTTTCATCTCAATTTCTATTCCGAAGTCACTGTCCAGCATAGCCAAAACCGACAGCTCAGTAAGTGAACTATACGCCTCATAATCTCGAAAATTGTCTTCTTCTTTAATTTTTGCGGCTTCGATTTCCAGGGCTTCGGCAAGAGCATTGATCATTTTTTCTTTCATATTCAGAGATTTCTTTGTAAGTACTTGATTCTTAGAAATTCATGTTCTACTATGCTTTGTTTACGTCGGGTATATTCAGGATTTTAATCAAATGATTTAAAGACATTTTCATAAATCAAGGCTTATTTTTTTTTATGTATGCTATAAAATATCATGATGTTATAATTATTTGACATTCACATCTAATGATCTCAGTTCAATAGCCGGGGCTAATCTACAGGATAATTAATGTGATCAGCTGTGGGATGTTTTGCTTTAATAACTTTCCCCGGATTCCCGTAGACTACTGAATTATCAGGCACATTGAAATTCACATATGTGTTAGGAGCTATCAGTACGTCATTTCCTACATTGATGTTACCAACTATTACAGCACCCGTTCCAATCCAAACATTGTTTCCTATTGTAGCAAATCCTTTACGCTCTCCGGTAATTCCGCGACCAATTGTAACCAAGTGCCCAACATTACAGTTCTTCCCTATCTTAGCCTGCCCGATAATTACAGAACCTATATGACTCGTCAGATAAAAACCCTTATCAATCTGAGCCTCCTGATTTATTTCGAAGCCATATTTAAATCGATACCTTCTCATTAAAATTCTGTAAAACATCCCTCTCACTGAGTTTTTTCCATGCATAGAAACCTTCCTGAATAGAAAAGTGTACTTAAATCCAGGATAGGACAAGCCCTTTATTAAACCCAGCTTGCCTTTGAGGCCAAAATGTCTGTAGAGGTCAGCGGCAATAATTTCATTCATCACATCTAATAAATTACTGGTACGATAAAGATTCGAAGTAAGCATCAGGTCTACTACATGTTGACAGAGGTACAACCATGGACTATATCATCACGGTTTATAATTAATAATACTTTTCTGGAGTTCTCTGATATTCTGTAATGAGTGGATGGACTGTTCAGCTATCATGTGACGGTTAATGAAGATTCAAATACCTGATTGTGCTTGCAACGATTTTGAAAAGAGAGCAAATCCGTCACTTTTTTCATCGTATTCAATATCTTCAAGATAAATTTTACTGTCTTTCGGGATATCCCGTTTCAAAATAACGTCCTCCGCAAGGCAACTTGGTAAACCGGCTTTTAACTTATTATCTGAGCAGTTTTCTATTAATCCATAACTGGCATAACCTCCCAGACCGTCCAGGGTTTCACCCATTTTCAGATCCTTCTTTGCATAAGCATATACATTTGTTTTAAAACCGAAGTCGGGTTTTAGAACGGCTCTTTTGTTAAGGACTACTTCGGCAACGGTGGCGGCAAATTCGAAATGACACAAGTGATAGGGACGATAAAACAGATAAAACGGACCGGGGCCCATATCCGGGGGTAACCAGTTCAGAGTGCTTTTTTGATAAGGATGATCAGTATATCCTATTACAAAGACACCGCCTTTTGGTTTAGCATCAAGCACATAATCAACAATTGGATTTTCCCCATTCCAGATTTTTTGAAAATCAAAATGGTCAAATATCTCATTAATATGGGACATTTTCGGCCCGAACATTCCCGGAATTGCGGCATAACCTCCTATTCCATTTGCCATTACAGCCATTTCGATACATAATTTTGTACCGTCAGAATAAGATGAGCACATTTTCGGATCCAGATCACGTTTCTCAGCCTCTCCCTTCATCGAGTAAGGGGTTACATGCCTATCCAGAAATCCTTTCATATTTCCAGCCATCACAGTTTTAAACCCCATGAATTCAACTTCATCTATTATACGTTTAATTACCGCCGGCTGATCGCCATCACAAACTGTATAAATCAGGTTATTTCTCCGGGCTTTGTGCATCAAATAACTCCCATACATCAAATCTGCTTCATAATTCATCATTATCAGATGTTGATTATGGTCCAAAGCCTTGTCTCCAAAGAGAGCACCTCCGATTATTGAACTGGTAGCTTCATTAAAGACATTAATTTGTTCACAGCAAGCAATTAAATTTCCGTCTTCGCATACTGCAAGATGCCCCTTCTGAATTGCTTCATTCATTTCAGAAAGACTGCTAACTACCTTATAGTTATAATTAAACTGTTTTGCAACTTCAATCGCTCTATCCAGATTAATATCTGCAATCGCAGCGCACTCAATACCAGGGGTAAGCGAAGATTGAAGCACCATTCCTCGACCTATGGAACCGATACCTACGATCCCAATCTTAATTGGAGATTTTACTTTCTTAAGTTGATCTAATAAGCCAAACATATGTGTCCTCCTTGATTAAAATATTTCAAAAACAATTAATAATACTATAAGATTCCCAACCTATTCTTTAAATATTAGTTCATTAATGCGTCAATAATCTTTGATACTGTTATTTCAGGTGAAAATTTTGTATCAAAGGTATGTGCATTGGCTTTTGCATATGATGCTGCCTTTTCAGGGTGCTGCAATAACTCGTGCACTTGTTTGGCAATTTCTCCAGGTTCATCATAAGCAAATTGTTCATTGAAGAACGGGTTTTGATAATATAATTCCTTATTGTTATGAATGGTTTGACCGATTATTGGTTTTCCCATAGCCAGAAGTTGCCCCAGCTTCGATGAAATGCCATCATGAGGCCCCCTTACGTAAATTGCGACTTTTGATCTGGCCAAATGACGAAAATAATCACGCATTTCATATACTCGCTGTTCAAAGTATTGATGATTCTCCGGCAATTTCTGCGTAGGAGCAAAGCCGATAATCATATCTGTCTTTACCAGATTTTGTAGTGCCTTCATCACTTCAAAGCGAAATTCATTTAATGCTTTTTGAGTTGGATAATAAGGCATGACGAAAAATATATTGAGGTCAGTTTCTGTTTTACGAAGCTGTTTTAAATAGCTTAACCTTGGATTCCTGAACATTAGATTAAGACGTTCCTTGGATTCTTTGAACGTCCAATTATTATTTTTACCAGGAATAATTCGTGGCATAAATCTGATCATGTTATCAATGTACAAAGGAAAACTTGGACCAATTGGAATAATCTTCTCTTTAAACTTTTTTATGCCAGGATCGTTGTCGATTGCAGTCGAATTATAGTTTGTTTTTAAATAGTATTTTACAATTTCAAGTATAGGAATAATGTACCCCTCATTCATATAGTTGGATGAATGATCACTGCGATCTATGCAGAAGAAATAGCTATTGCTTCCATTTTTAAATTCAAAAAAACCAAGCCGAAAAACAAACTTATCCCATTCTCCTGTCAGGGAGGATTGCTTTAAAAAATAAGGTCTATCTCTTTTAATAATAAACTTATAGTTATATTTTTTTTGGTTAGACAAAAACCCATTAAGATAAAAACTAATAGCTGTTACCTCACCACAGTCATAATAGATTATTTCCGTGATCTCATTTTTATTTTGCATAATGACTATCGGGCTTTTTTAAAAATTATTGAAAATTGAAAGTTTCTCTGCCTGGAATATTGTCTTTCTGATCTTCCCTGCGGTCATTCAAGAAGTCCCGCCTTCTCATCAGTATCAATCAACTCTAAATTGAGTCCGTATCTGGCGAGCAGAAAAGCAATGTCATGATTGTTGAATGCTTCTCCAGGCTGGGGCGGGACAAGCGTCAGAAGACCTTTTCCCTTCAAATCCTTCAATTGCGCCTCCATGTTTTCAACTCTGAAGCAAAGGTGGTGAAAGCCTCCTCCCCTGTTAACAAAGTTGATAAGAGAGGGGTTATCAGGGTGCGGCTCTATAAGTTTAATCAACAGGCTATCTTCTTTCGAGAGAAAAACAACCTTAACTTTTTGCAAAGTATTGCTTATTACGTCAGTCATCTGACGGTAGCCAAAAACGTCCTCCCAATATAAAATTCCTTCATTAATATTCTTAACTGCAAAGCAAATATGATCGAGTCTCATGGCAGAAATGGCTATTTAGGATCCTTTGATTTCCTACCGGCAAGTAACTTATGAAAAATTTCCTCATGCTGACTGGTTACCTTGTCCCAGGTAAAAGTTGACAAGACCCTTATCCTTGCTCTTTCGGCGTTTTGGGCAATTACAGCGGGTGACTCCAGGGACCTCTCAATTGACTCTTTAAGGGACTGCACATCTCCTTTCCTGAAAAGGATGGCATCATCTTTTACCGCATAAAGGTTCTCTTTAATATCACTGCAGATCAAAGGGGTTCCCAGACCCATAATATTAAGGATTACGGGAGACAACCCCTCAACGTCAGAGGGTTGAATATAGCAATATGCATTTTTCATTAATCTCAATGAATCATCGCCGTACACATAACCCGCAAATACTATTCTTTCATCATTTGTGGCAAGCAGTTTTTTTTCATAATCCGACGGGTTGGGAGATCCGCCTACCAGCACTAGCTTCTTGTCTGTCTTAACCATTTCAAATGCCGGGATGAGATAGTGCAGACCTTTATCCGGGATAAACCTCCCGACAAATAGAAAGTACTCCTTTTCGGTAAGCCCCCACTGCCGGATGATAGCTTCATTTGGCTCAATATCAGGAACATCGCTCCCGAATGGAATAAAGTCGTATTTCTTCCTGAAACGTTTCTCGAAATGCTCCCTGGCAAATACATTGTCAAAAATAACCGCATTGGGCACATGAGCAGTTATAAATGATGAGAGGCGCAGATAGAGCCTGCCATACCATGGCCATTTGTCTCTGTTCCAGTCTATCCCATCCTGGCTGATAGCTACTTTCTTCCCAAAAATTCTCAGGAGAAATGCCCATATACTATTGCCCCCATTCTGAATATGAACAATGTCTGCTCTGTTTCTTAAGACAATATCAAGGGTACATTTGAAAGAATGAAGCAGGGTATCGAACCCTTTCGCGGAAACGGTTTTGAAGTTTATTACCCTTACACCCAGGTATTCTTCTCCCAAAGAATCCTGACCCGGATAAAGCCGATTATAAGCTATAACATCATGCCCGAGCCTGGCAAGCCTTGGCAGCAATTCTGAGGCAAACTTGTCAGCGCCAGCGCATCCCTCTCTGGGAGGAATTGATCTGAAACCAAATGCGGCTATTCTCATCGCACTATTCAGTCGAGATACCCGGCATAATAATTATCGATGTAATCCTTTAAAGCAACTTTCCAATCCCTCATCATATTCATGTTTCGAATATTAAGCTTCCGATTGATCAGGCGTTCACACGGGGGCCTTTCGGCAAAATATGTATCCTTAAAATAATCGGATCCGACCGGTGTCAGTTTAATCGTCTCGCTGAGGTTTATTATCCTAAGGAGCTCCCTGGCCACCTCCAAACGGCTGGTCTGACCTCCGCAGACCATATTATAAAGACCCCAATATTCCCTTTTAAGCAGAGCCTTAACATTCCTGGCAAAATCATGTGTATAGGTTGGGGTACCGTCCTTGTCATCAACAATAAACAATTCCCGTTTCCCATCCTTAATTTGTTTCATGAGTTTCTGAATGAACTTTTTATCCTTCTTTGGTCCTGAGCCCATCATCCAACCAGCCCTGCAAACTAGGTGCCTTCTTACATTTCCGACAACAAACAGTTCCCCCATATACTTCGCCCGGGCATATACACCCAAAGGATTGGGTTGATCCCAATCGTCATAGAACTCCTTGGCCCCGTCGAAGATTCCGGCCGTGCTTATATAAAGGAGCGGTACATCCAGTTCATTGGCAATATATACTGCATTTTCAACTGCGAGGGTATTAGTATTGTAGGTTTCGTCTGCATTTAATTCACAAAACTCAAGGTCAGTATATGCCCCCAGGTGAAACAGATAGTCAGGCTTAAAGTTGACCACATCATTCCGATATGCTTCAAAATCCCTGAAATCAAGAAAACTAATCCAATTCTCATTAATATCTTTATCTGTGCATTTCAGAATATAATCATCCCTGAATTGTGTATAAAAGGCTTCACCCAGCATACCACCGCATCCGGCTATATAAATCCTCTTTTTCATGTCAACTATCTTTTTATCATTTTTAAAAGTGTTTTTGTTTTCAATTCTCAATGACCGCTAAAAATTGCCGGATTTTGTCTACAGCTTAATGCGACTTATCTGTATCAATCAATTCCGTGTAGATATTTAAAAGGTCTTCATAGTGCTTCTTTTCCGAAAAAATCTCAGTAGCAAAATTGTATGCTGATATTGACATTTGCCGATATTGTTCATCACTCATCCCTGCCGCAGCCCTTATTTTCGCTTCAAAATCCCACGAATCGCCCATCCTGAACAGAAACCCGGTCTCTCCTTCCATAATAAGCTCAGGAATTCCTCCGATATCACTGCCTATAACCGGTTTCCCGGAAGAATAGGCTTCAACAACAGTCAATGGATTATTCTCATACCATTCTGATGGAACAAGAACAAATGAGGCATTTCTTATGTACGAAAAGAGCTCATCTCCTTTTTTAAAACCAACAAAGTCAATATTTATCAGATTGTTTCCTTTAATCTCCTCAACTATGGTGTCAGACATGATCCCTCCTCCAATAATTTTCAGCTTATAATCACCGGGAAGTCTTTTCCAGGTGTCAATCAGTGTCTTTACTCCTTTTTCAGCAACGAGCCTTCCATAGAAGAGAAAATAATCGCCTTTTTTGCTATTTGGGTGACTGTTACTCAGACCCGGATAGAAGTTGTACAGGTGAAGAAACCTATCTGCAAACAAGGGATGTGAATTATGTTTATGATAATTGAATGTGCTGACACAGATGATTTTATGAAAATATTCTTGCGGCTTGAAGATATCATTATTGAGAACAAATTCAATGTAATTTATCGTACTGTAGTAGAAGTTTTTCCTGTTACATCGCTTATAGACGCAGTTTATCCTGGCTTTTGTAAGGCATATCTCGCAAATCCTTCCGTCCCCGTCAATGAATGTATTTCGTGGGCAGAGCAGGCTATAATCATGCAGAGTAATAACAGAGGGAATCTTATGTCTTTTTAAAACAGGAAGTATTGAGACTGTAAGTCCTCCTTTATAAAGATGCAAATGCACCACATCCGGCTTGAAGGACTCTATGAGTTTCGTCAGTTTTATCGCTGCCTCCCTGGAATAGAGTTTTCTGGGCATGTATGCAAGCTGTTCGACAAAACTCATATTTAGCGCATCAACATCCTTGACAAAATAATCAGAATAGGGCGTATCGTAATTGTATTTAGACTTTGTGGAAAAGTAAGCTACAACATGTCCATGGGCTTCCAAAAGTTCACCGGTATTCAGATAAACGACATCAGCCCCACCCCTCCTGTAATGGCAGTTATTTATCATTAAAACCCTCAGGGGTTTAAAGGTGCTTTCCCCTTTTAATGTAACCTCATTCGTTGTTGTATATTCTTCATGTGCTTCTTTCTCCTTATTGACAAAACGCTTCTCTGAAGGAAGCATCGCATTGTAAACCTGTAATAATTTATCCGCAACATTCTCAATATCCAATCCTTTCTCCCTGATATGGTTCATGGAGTAAAAGTTAGGGAAAGACAGGGCCCTGTCTGCCAGTTCTGCCAATTCCTCAGGAGCGAAGGTTTTCGCCACATAAGCTCCATCAATCCCGCTAAGCATCTCTTTAACATTCCCGACAGGTGTTGACACTACAGGCACATTGCATGCAATGCACTCCTTTACCGAGTTTGGGGATCCTTCAAAATCAGAAGTAAGGAGGTGAAGATCTGAGGCATTAATATATGAGGGAATCAGGCTTCGTCCGGTATTGGTTAAAACCAATGGCTCCAGATCGAGGTGATTATATTTCTCTCTTAAGATCGAAAGTGTTTCAGAATACCGGTCAATCCGCTTACAAAACCTTCTGTTATAGGAATCCATGAAAAGAATATACCTCTTTGCAGGGTCAAGGCCGAGTTTATTCTTGCACTCCTCTTTGTCCATGGGGAAGAAGAAAGAAGTATTGACTCCATTAGGCAGGTGGACTGTCTTAGGAAGGTTGATTTCCCTAGGCTTGTTCTTTAGAATGATCCTGTTAAAGAACCTGTACAGAATCTTAAAAAGAATAGTTCCTCCCTCGTTCTGCGGGTCACTCTGGTATGACAACAGGCGAGGTGTTTCGCGCCATCTTCCGGTCAATAAGATTATTACGGCGCTAAAACAATGATGGCAATGTATAATGTCAAATTTATTTTCTTTTAAATACCCGCGTAGTTTGAAAAGAGCTTTCAAATAAGCGATCTTGCCATCTTCACGGCTGTTTATAAAAAAGACATCATTGCTTATCCCAATGCTTCGGAGTGATTCAACCTGCTCTTTAATAAATATCCCGAATATAGGGTAATTCAGAGTCGGGAAATTATTCGTTACGTGAAGGATTCTCATGTCAATGGATAAGGATATTCCGGATAAAAGGTTTTGCTATATGAAAAACGTCCAATTCAATATTTATTGCCCTTCCTTTACATAAGTAAAGATCGAGTTCAAGGCGGCTATTCTTTGGGAGTTAAGTTCATGGTTGATTTTAATATATTTTTTCGACTTAACCGCAAAACTCATCATGTATCTTCAAGTTTACCCATCTTTTCAATAAGTTTATCCATATTTCCATTTGCCGCAAAACCAAGTCCTTCTTTTTCTATTGTATTACCAGGATCGACATGCAATGAAAAAACCGGTATACCACAAGCCCATGCTTCGATAAAAACGTTTGGAAAACCTTCCATTGGTGAGGTGGAAACCAGGGCTCTGGAGTTGGAAATTTCTCTCAGAGTAGACTTATGGACAAGCTGCCCCAGAAGTTTGACATTACTGCATGATTTCAGCTTTTCGTACAATATGTTTCCTGTTTTATCACGAATTCTGCCGATCACTTTATATGAATAGAGCGGAGTTCTCTTTACCAGTTCAAAAAACTCAGCAAATCCTTTTCTTTTGTCCAGGGATCCTACATAAACAAAATCCGTGTCGGGATTTCTTTCCAGGGAATCGATCTAGTCCGTCTTAATGAAATTATGAAAGACAACAGAGTCAATTCCCTGTCTCCTCAGTATTGCTTTCTGACCTTCATGCTGGACCATTACCAGGTCTGCATTTCGAAGAAGAAAAGGGTAATCCAGCTCACTTGTTATACCGTTGAATACGCCCCACAAATCCTTTATATTGGAAGAATAAAAATGACGCCATCTATCCCTGATACCAAGAATGTCAAGATCAGAAGCCAGTGCAAGTATGAATTTTGCCTTGACTTTACGGGCGGCTAAATACATTATTATATGCCTGCTGTCACGAATACGACAATAGTAAATATCGGCATTAATTTTTTTAAAAGTCGAGTAAAGGCCCGGAAACCTGTGAGTCCATGTCCGAAGAATCCTGATTCCTTTATTATAACCCTTGACCGGGCAGACCCTTATGCCCTCATCTGTAAAATATTCCTCATTGACATCCAGGTCCACCACCACAATCTCATGCCCCAATCCGGACAAGGTTTTAGCAATTGCCGCTATTTGAAGTTCTCCGCCTCCTCCCGTTTTTCCGTTTAAAGCGTCGGCTATCTTACCCCAGAAACAAATTTTCATTTTTCGTAAAGTTGAGCGGCCGCAGTTAAAGTGATTGACTCTGTTTTATTCTCTGTTAACAATTTAAAAAAATCCTCAAGTAATTTGTACAACTCTTCAATAGACTCCTTGTCAGGGCGGTATTTTGAGCAGCCAGGCATTAATTCGCTGGAATGGAACATCATTGTGATAAAAGGTATTTCATTCCTTCTTATTTCGTATAAAAGTTCCCTGAAACTAGCAAGAGTCATTCCCGGGACTGGTCTTGCCCAAACCGGTTGACTGCTGAACCGAAATTTTCTGAAGGTCCTAAGCACAAGGCTGCTATTAACGTTCCGGAAATAGTAGCGGGCCAATTCTCCAGTTAGTATTTAGAGGAAATCTGGTCGGAGTATTGTTATTGGGATTTCCTTTGATTGATCCACCCGGAAACTCATAATTAAATGGATATGGAGTATAATCAAGGAAATCAGGGCCTCCTTTACCGTCGGGTATACCCTTATGCGTTGACCAGCTAACAAATGGAGTCACGGAGGAGTCAACAAGATATGAGTTTTCAATAAGCGCATTCGCCACTGTCGGAATTAAACCCATAGCGGCCTGAACGGAAAGAAGTGGGACGCTTTCCGAAGGAGGTGGTAATCTGATCCGTGAGAGTTCGAATTTTCTGATTCAGCAGGTCAGCCGGCAGCTCTGAAGCAAACGCGTGATTGTCATCGTTTCTCCTGAATCCGTCTATTTCCAGGAATGGAGGAGTGGTCCATGAATGCAAATGTGCACCTATTTCGGCCACATCAGCTTTAACATATCCTCCAAATAGATCTTTTGCAAAGCCATCCTGACAGACCTCGGAGGTTACACAGATAAGTGGGTTGAATATCATATTTTCACAAAGTTCCTGAAAGCGCGGAACATACTTGATGTTCTCAACCGTAAGGTCCCTGTCCATGGTCCCACTGGTTGTCTCCTTCCGTATCTATTGTGATTATGAAATACATCAAATTCTTGTTCCTGTTATTAATAAACAAATCTTAATGTCTTGCGGGAATTTGACGGCATATCAAACCAGAAGATTATATCATTTTTACAATATTTTGATTTTGGCTCAGTCCCATCAAGCAGAATTTTCTGTCCATCAGCTCTGACGACTAATGATAAGCCTTTGATTTGTTCAATATTTTCGTTAATAATTTCTATTGTTCCATCAGGCTGGTAGTCGAATCTTAAATTTTCCAGTAGCAGCCAGTAGCTCAATAAATCCTTCACTGTGGTTAAGAAGAGGTCACCCTTGTCTCTTAAATTATCCATATATTCCAGAACCTGGTCGAAATATGGATTGATAACAAGAGTTCCATCGCTGTTCGAATAATATTGTCGTCAACTCCGTTTCTGACATAATAACCGTGATTGAAAAAGACACCCCAGTCTTTGACAAGAATATCCAGTGCTCGTTTTTCGATTTCCAATTGATTTTCGGTATTGATATTTGACAGTCCGTGATATACATATTCAGTGGTCCACGAATAAATTGACTTGGAAATTGTTTCATTCTGCCAGTACAAAGGGGTGGGAAGTGCACTGCCCTTCAAAGGTTGAAGCGAATTAAGTTCAAACATTGGGAAATGCCCTTCAGCCAGCTTAATAAAGGATGTCACCGCAGTCTCCCCGAGATAACTGTTCCGGTATCTATACCGCCTCCACAACTCGGCGGATAGATCGAAAACCTGAGATCCATGAATTCATCCTTCATTGATGGTCCCGGGTTTTGAAAACCTTATTGCTTCTACTGCCGGGCTCCAAAAAAAACGTGTTCCATACCGTTCCCACAGATCAGCTGTATAGAACTCCGAATGAGGATTCAGTCCATCAGCAACCATGGTCTCCCTGTTATTGTTTCCGGGGAACATTCCGTGGTCAATCCAGGATTCGGCCTCAAATCTTTGCTTCATGGCAGATATTGCAGTCTCCAAGTAACTGCGATTCGAATTTGAATTTTCGGGAGTATGAAGACACAAGTCGAATAAGCCTGTTGCATAAAGCTGGTCAAGGAAACCAAGATAGTCTCTTTCTGAATTCTTCTTCCGGATCAATTATCAGCCGACAAGGCCGCATCGAAGTGTTCAAAAAAGACACTTTTTGTTACCGGAATATCATGTCCGGCGAACCCTCCGCGGGCCATGGAGATGTCTGTGATATTTTCCTCCCCGAAATAGGCCGCCCTGTGAGTTCTTAGATTTCCGCCATCAGCATGCTCGGTAAAGACATAAGCCGCGAGGTATCCCTCAGGGACAAGCATGAGGCGGGGGGTTTGAAGGGGCAGATACCCGAAGAGAATTGCAAACTCATCTGTTCTCTCATCCCCCGGACTATAGACTGCTGCTGACTTATCGAGCCATCTTCCGCCTCCATCTTCCTGAAATGGAATTTCCATGAAAGGATGATCAAGTGCATAGTCAAGGTTAATAACCACCTCTGATGTTTTCGTCTTCAGTTGCAGAGAAGAGATATCTCCTTGATTATAAATCAATGATGATCGGCTGCCAGTTCCTAGCCTTACTCCCTGCTTTTCAAGCCAATATTCCCGGTATTCCGGCCTGGTTTCAGTATCTCTGTTCTTAAGATAAACTTCTGTTACAGGAATGTCTATAATCGGCAATCAAAGCTTCCCTCATTACAACTACGCTATCGTGATATTTTATATTGACCCTAAATAGCAATTCCGGATCATCTGCGCTGATGTAAAGCGTCATGTTCAGATCAGCTAATTCATTTATTTTCCCGGATAAGATTACTGTACTGTCTGAAATCTTTCTAACCATTAACTCATCCAGGCCAACAATCTCATCATAGCCTTTATAATTTGCATAAAATGTGAGGCTTGTTAGAATCGGTTCATTATCCACAGAGGTAATTTCAAGCTTACCCAAAGAATCAATGACCAGATTATACCAGTTATTCTTGATTTCAACACGTTCTCGTGTTATTTCCGGTTTTCCCTGGGTTTTGGTTTCTATCTCAGGTAAATATGATATCGGCACCTGTGCTTTATAATACCCCGTAATCATAAATAAGGCTACAACAGCCACAAGGCAAACACATAAACCTCCTATTATGAATGTAATGTAGATTGTTCTCGAATTTCTCATTTGGCCTTAGAAAAATAATTAAGTACACATGTCTAAACGCTGGACAATCAGGTTAATTTTTCCGGTACAGAATATTTTTTAGTGAGTTGAATCTCTTCTTGATTCTGTTATACGTATTGTAAATCCGGAAGCCTCCAGGCTTCAGGCTAATATTCATTTTCTTCATAAAAAAGGTAAAGTAACCCCCAAAACCTTTCTTGAATCTGTTAACCAAATAAACCTGATCATCCGCCTGTGTAAAGTGACTGTATCCCCAAAGATCGAAATATCTGAAACTTGCAGATTTGGCCTCTTCCATAGCCTTATAAATCGCAAGGTGTGACACTGGTATATCTCTCCTCTCAGGATCAGAAGCACTCAACAGATATCTCACCGAAATTCCCTGGTAGGCGAACACTGATCCTCCTAATATATTCAGGTCTGCATCTTTTACCAGAAGAAGTTTGCCGGTGTTACTTTGCTCAAGATAACCGCAAATCCGTCCCATCTCCCGTGCACTATGATTACTGATTTTTCTCGCAGCACACATCTTAAGGTAAATCTCCATAAAGGATGTCCATTCCGTTACGGATGCTCTTTCTGAAACTGTTATCCCCAGAGCCTGTGCTTTCTTTACTGCACTTCTGTGGCCTTTGCTAAATGCGCTGAAAATTTCTTCCATGCTTCTGGTCAGGTCGATCTCCAGTGAAGATTTGGTATTTTCAGTGTTGAACAGGTAATCAATATTAAGATGACTGTTCAACTTGTATTCAATATAATCTGATTCAAACCCAGTTTTTCTGTATGGCTGAATCCCAATGTACCAGAAACCACGACTTCTGTAATAGTCGGCCATTATCTTCACTGATTCTATCGTTAAATCAACCTCATCACAGACTGGTCCAAACCAGACATGAGCAAACCTGAAATTTTCGTTTATCTGACTAAAACTCCTGATTGCTCCAGTTTCATCCATTAAGAAGAAATAATTGATCTTGGTATTATACAATATTTCAGGAAACCCTAAACGCTGCTCAATTGCACAATATTCTGCAGCATTACAGAACTCTACGATCTTCTCAGTTTCAAGGTTATCGAGCTTATAGGTAAATACAGTTTTCATAAACTCCAGTATCTAGAGTCCTTCGACAAAAGATAAGATCCTTTTAGCCTGATAATTATAGTTAAATATTGTGGTCGCAAGCTCACGACCTTTATTACCGACTGCAAGTGCAATGTCATAATTGGAAAGTACGAATTCCAGTTTGCTTACAAAGTCGTCAATGCTGTCTGGTTCTGACAGAAAGACATTCAGATTATCTGTCAGATAGCGGTCAATTTCTCCCACCCTTGTGACCACAACCGGTTTACCGGTTGAAAGGTATTCTGTCAGCTTTGAAGGAAATCCTGCGTCTGCCACCATGCTTGCCGGACGTGCCAGTGTCAGAATTACTGCATGGCGTAAGTATGCCGGCACCAGGTTTCGTGATAAAAGACCAGTAAATACGACCCTCTTCTCAATTCCCAATTCGGATACCTTATTTCTAAAGTACTCTTCATCTTCACTGGTGTCAGCTTTACCAATTAAAACAAGGGACATTTCAGGATAATTATTAGCAATCCTTGCAAAACTGTCAATCAGTATATGCACTCCATCCTTAGATAAGGTCAGACTTCCGCAATAGCAAATGTAAGGAAAATCAAGAGGTGATTCAGTTTCTATCCGGAACCGTTTATAGTCTACTGTGCTGGGTACAACAAGGAGCTTGCCATCGCTTGATCCTGCATTTGCATAAAATTTCCTCAGGTATTCAGAAATGACAAGTATTCCATCACTGAGTCTGGTTTCGACGAACACTTTAACCTTGCCGATCTGCTTTGCTATTTTGCTCGTATATTCTTTCAAAGGGTGCTCACTGCGTTCCAGCAATAGTCTGGCTCCGCACACTTTTGAAAGAAACCAGGCGAAGCTAAATGTAGATAGTCTTATGGTATATGCAATAATTGCACATATTTCTCGCTCCTTCCTTATTCTAAGGACAAGGGATACTGTATTTGTGTATTTAAGCAGGTTATGCCATCTCCGGATGATAAAACTGCAACTTCTGCGCGACTGATTGAATGGGTAATAGTAGTTGATCTCCTCTGCCTGGCCAGAGGAAGTCTCGAGGTAATCATTTCTGAAACAAATTACATCTGCTCCATAATCATTCTCAATAAATCCTCTGGCGTAAGTATATACCCTGTTTGTTGCTGCATTACCATCAGGGAAAGTAAAGGAATCACCTATAATTATGATAGTCCTATCTGCCATTAAAATATACTGTCCATTTTAACAATGCAATACGTACTCCAGGCATGTGGCTGGAGCTGTTGCGATTTCCGGATCACTGGAACCAGCAAGTTGACAATACTTAGTTGTGTAGCTCTTACTGCAAAACTGAGTAATTAACGTCATCACAATCGATTTTCTCATGCCAGAGAATCATAAAGTTTCACGTATTCCTTTAACATGTTTATCATTGAGAAGTTTTTGATAACATAATCCCGGCCATTCTCCTGAATAGCTTTTGCTTCTCCTGTCTTTAAAAAGCCTATGGCCATCCGAACTTTTTCGATGAGCATCCCATCCGATCCATCATATACAAATCCGTTCTGCCCGTCTTTAATAAACTGATCACTATTCGCTCCTTCAGAGACAATGCATAAACATCCTGACAGCATTGCTTCAAAGAGTGCGTTCGGGCAACTTTCAGACACAGAAGATAAGATGAAGATGTTGAATTTCTTATAGTAGTTTTCAATATCATACTGAGACCCCTGAATAGTCACGCAGTCTCCCAGCCCGTTATCTGCAATGTACTTACGATTGAAAGTATGACTGTCCTGATCGCTGTCTCCAACTATTATGAAGTGTGCCGGGTACTCCATGCATATAACTTTTGCAGCGCGTAAAATCTGAATTTGATTTTTCAGAGCTGTTTGTCGTCCCACATTTCCGATAATTATTTTATCCCGGGATTTTGGTATGGAGAGGGACGTAAATCGTTCAATGTCTATCCCATTATAAATGGTTCTTACTTTTGCCCTGTGTTTCTCCCCAACGAGCTTTAAGTATTGCTCCATAACACCCTTGCTATTAGTGACCACAACCCCCTTTCCACAGAAGATCTTTTCAATCAAGCGCTCCATGAAAGTTGATACTCCGAGGCTGTTTCTGATTGAGTAGACTATCCGGTTAGCATATTCCCCCGGAGCAAGAAGCCTTACCCAGAATCCATTGTGATGCAAGAGTGTATGAAGAATATCGTACTCATTCTCTTTTAGGGTTCTTCTGAGAAACAGAGCACCGGCGAGGTTCTTGATTATTTTACCCTTTTTTACCTCTGATTTTGAAATGATAGTCACAGGCAGATCAAAGACCTCACGGTAAAATACCTCCCGGTTTGCATAAAGGAGCAGGGTGATATCAAACCTTGCAGGATCAAGGAAACGGATCAGGTTAATAGTCTGTCTCTCAGCTCCTCCCTGAGGCAGATGTGAAAGGATAAAGCAAATCCTGATTTTATTTTGATTCAGTGAAGTCAAATTTTTTCCTTTTGCAAGAGATAATCTGGTTATCAATCGGGATCAGACAAGTCATTTATTTGATAGCCACAGCATATAACATAGGAATTAAACGCTTAGAAATTTTCCTAACCCTTCGTTTAGGGAGATTGGTGAGAATTCTCTCAAGTATGTAAAAGTAGAAACAGGGTAATCTCAGATCAATCCCCAACGAAGAAAACCTTGTCTGAAAGGAAGAGAAGCCCAAATTCTTAACAAGCGCTTTAACTTCCGTATAGGTCCACTCCTTTAAGTGAAAGCCTTCAGGTTCATCGGAAAAGAACATTGAAATATCATAAGGGCCTGATGTGGCATGAGGAGTCTGAAAAACATATTTCCCTCCGGGCTTCAATATATTCCGAACAAGTTCAAAATGATATTGTGTATCTTCAGGATGCAGATGTTCAATCAACTGGTAGCTAAAGACGATGTCTATAGTATTCTGTTTTATTTCAGGGAGATTATAGCCATCGTATACTATCAATCTGAAGTTTTCAGGATTAATCGTTGATGGATCCCGCTGATCGGAAATATCAACTCCGAAGACATTCCTGACCTTCTTTGCAACTTCAACAGCAAACCTGCAATCTCCCGGAGCAAACTCTACAAACGTTGAATTATCTTTAAGGAATCTGTTAATAAGTCTGAATTTCAATCTGTTCTCCCTCTTCGACATCTCATCGGACTTCCTTCTTGTCAGTCTGGGATGATCAGGTACTTTAGCGAACAATTCGTCATACATGCCAGAGAAGACCATTTTTCGCCCATCGCGATCTGAGGCTTTAAGCTTTTCCGCGATGGACTTTTCAACCAGATAATGATTTAAAATCTGTTCATAACTCCTGTCAGGGGGAAGTTTTTGTTTCAGAGTAGTATTCATTGTATCATTCAGATTTCAAATTCCGGCCTGCTATCCGAGCTAGCTTACCGGGGATGTTTTTTACTCGGCTAGCCTGAAACAATATTTTTTTTGTGTAAAGGTCCCAGATATTGAGAACCTTCATCCATCTTGCCTTGATTCTGTAGGTTTGGTCTGAAAGTATCCGTTCTGCATCAGAGTTATCTCTCATTTCGGTATTTAAGACTCCGGATCTGACATCCTTAATCATCTTTTCCACTTCAATCGGATGACTACCCCTGAAGTATTCCAGCCAACTTGGCATCCAGTAATGTCTTTCAATATTGAAAGGATTGGAAATTTGAAAGTAGTTGTTATTTGCCCATTCAATGATTTCAGAGCAGTTATCCGGTTTTTCGTCCTTATAAACCTGGACCTTTTGTCGGACCTGCCAGGGGAAAAGATGAGAATAGTGATACATAAAGATACCTTTCCTCATCATTCTTTTTCCATTGATCCAATTCAACATTCTCAGATCAGTCCCTTTTTCATTAAGGATTGTTGGTGGTTCATGTGTCAGATATGAATATCCGGGACCCCATTTAAAAACACGGTGGCAATATGATCCTCCTCTTAGAAATTTCCATCCTTCGATTCTATAATGAATGTCTCCCCAAAAATTTATGAACGGAAAGGTAATGCCACTGATTGATGGATCCTGCTTCAGCATCTTAAAGATTGCATCCATGTCTTCATTCTTGTAGAACTCATCTATATCGATCTGCCAGAGATAATCCCCTGTAGCCCTTTCAGCATATGCTCTGGATTGTGGAGTCCTGTGCCTTCCCAGTTCGTCAGTCTTAGGCCAGAATCCTGTTTTTGTGATGATCTGCAGCTTGTTTTCGGGATCCTCCTCCTTTTTAAAATTGTAGAGCGTTTCCAAAGTCCCATCAACAGAGTGGCCGTCTGGAGTACAAACGGATTTGGCATCTTCATGCCCCCCCTCAACTACTATAATTTCATAAGCATATCTATACAGTGAACGCAGGCAATAGCGAGTAAAAGGCTCACCATTGAGCACTATTATACCGAAAGTTATTCTGGGAAATTCCATTAACCGGCCTTATTTTGATTGTTTTGACATTTGAGTGGCTTTGTCATCTAAGACAGCAACCAGGGCAAAATACCACAAGCCAGTAACATACCCATGCCCTGAAAGGAAGGTCCATGATGTAATTCCTTCAAGTACCTGTGATATAATGACGATCATCAGCATGAAGGCAAGATTGGACATAAGCCCGGTATTATTCATGAATACTTTAAATGATTTGATAAACGAATAGATGTACAACAAAATGAAAAGCAAAAACCCGATCAGACCCCAGCGGTATCCCACTCCTGTCCAAACCAGGTCAGAAGTGATCGATTTCACTAAAGGTACCTCTGGTTCCTGTTCCTCTGTTACAGGCCCCATGCCGAAAACGATTCTATTTATATTAATATCTTCAATTACTCCAATGGTTCTCTCAAACCGGTATTGAAGACTGTTTATCTGAAACGGGGAACGGTCTTCAGTCAATTCTGCAAATCGGTCCTCGAAGTATTTGGCATTAGTTGGGAAAATTTTTACGATCACGAAAATGCTCATTATTGCAATAATACTGTAAATGAAAATGTTCTTCAACACGGTATCCATTTTGTTTTCCCTTATTCCAAGGATGACAAAGTAGATTATGATAAGGAAAAGCGCAACGAGCAATGTGGACCTTGAATAAGTGATAAAAATGGCTCCAAGGTTTATTACAAGCATTAAGGTGTAAAAGACAGGACGTTCAGATCTGAAGACTAACAAAAATGCCAACGAAAAAAAGAGAAACTGGGGCATAAACCAGAAGCTTCGTGTAATCATCTCTCCCCCAAATACTTCCTCTATATATTCTTCGATATCATAGATTGCCAAACTGGCTCCCTGATGAAGAATATAAAACAGTGCACTAATTGTGTTGATCACTATGATGCTGAATAGAAATCCTTTCAAAACTTCAAGGCTGCATGAAAAGCTCCAATCCCTTATGATAAAATATCCAATGAAAAGAGATAGCAGGATGAAGAATTCCATGACAACACCTTTTACTACAGGATAATCGATCAGGGCAGTAATGAACCCTATAGTTGTAACTATCATCAGGAAAATGACAAGATAATCCAGAGTGCCTATTGTCTGTGCCCTCCTTTTGATTTGCTTTCCAACATACAAATAAAACAAAAAGGGCAATATCCAAAAAATTACCATCCATATCAGCTTGAGTGCAGGCAGTATACGACCTGGTACCTGAAAGATTTTAACAGTCTCAAAAAAAATTGATTCACTCATGTACATAAGAAAAGAAATCCCCAGAAAATAAATGGGGTTTCTAAACCCCCGGACCAGGAAGAACAATAAGAGCAGATATGGAAACGCTTGTTTGAAAAGCTCGATCATCTCATCAGTTTTAAGGTATCCTGGTTGTTACATCACTATCTGTTAGAATTTCTAAAAGGGTCTTTTTCAGATTTGCTGCAGTCTGAAAGGTCATATAGTTGCAGATACTTTGTTGATATTGGTCCGGCTTGGTGGTTGTGAATTTAACAAACTGGGAATGAAGTCCTTCAGGATTACTGTCACTATAAGTAGTTCCCAGTCCATACTTTTCTATCCTGTGGCCAATAATTCCCTTGTCTGGTGCCAGAACAGGAATACCATAGCTTAATGCCTGGAGCATCACTCCACTGGAACCAAAGAAATTCCGATACGGGAGAATGAGATGTGTTGCAGATCTGAAAAATGTCTCTACGCATAAAGGATCTTCGATATACTGGTTAGTTTCGAATAAGGCACCCCTTTCAGTAAGGATACTTCTCATTTCATCGACATTGTGCAAATACTTCTCCTTATTGCTTTGAAGTCCGCAATGAATAAAACAACCATCATATCTGAGAGCCATATCCATAACAACATCGTAACCCCTCCTGAATTGTGCGGTCCCAAAGTATAAAAACATAAACCGTCCCTTATTTTTCAGCTTGAAGTTTTCCAGTTTTTCAATCCAAAGCCTTTGGTCAGGTTCCTCCTTCTGTATTATCATATCAGCATATTGCTGAAACATATCTGGTATCCAATATCTCCTCGGATGATTAATAACGTATTTTTCATCTAGATACAACGCTCGGTCCATCAATGAGAAACGATCCAATAACCATTCATGAAAGAATCTGTCATCCTTTTTCCACCGTGAGCGAAAATGTTTTATAAATCTGAGTTTGTCCCTGGTACCCCTGGGTTGATAGTAATAAAACGGTCTTAAAAAAATCCCATACACCTTTCCCCGAAGCGACTTTTTCTTCCGTGGAATTTGGGAAGTAAGCAATTCCAGATGATGATCAGCCTCAGGTAAAATGGTTATGTCAACAGATAACTCATCCTGTAATGCACGCAACTGTGCATGCGAAATTTTTAACCCACCCTCAGCAAAATTGCCTGTATTAATTATTTTAACATTGGCCCATTTGCTTAATTCGTTGATGTAAAAGGAATTTGAGACCTTTTGTTCCGTGTTTCCGGCAATGTAGACTTTATATCCCAGTTCATTAAGAATTTGTGAAAGGACATAAATCCAGATTTGTCGGTGTCCGTCAAATCCGGGTGAGTATATTAGTGCTCCGGACATTTTCTCCCTTTGTTCTGAGGGCACTCTTTTTAATGCATTTCCTTTGCTCTCAGATATTTTCATCATTTTGCAGAATCGAGGATGTAGTAACCTCTTAATTTATAGTCGTTCTGACCAGAAGCAAATTGGTAGCCAATATATTCAATCTGGAGGCATCTCGTAACCTTAAGATAATAGGCAATGTAGGGGTGTGTAATATTGATATCCAGATAGTATAGGCCTCCAGCCAGGTTCTTAGGAATGACAATTTTTTCATTCAGGTTAAAGGCTCCGGTTTGAAATTTTGGCAATATACCATTAACCATCCCGGGGCCGTAAAATGCAACTCGATTATTGTTTACATCAAACATCTCAAGTTCAACAGTAAGTACCTTCTCAGACTCCAGATATCCTTCTATGCAGATGTCTAAAAGTGTATTATCCGATTCAAGGTGCAGGTAATTTGATTGTGATCCGTTAACAGAAATTGAATCAATTTTAAGTTCAGGGCTTTTGTACGAGATAAAATTAATAATGTCGTCTGTTTTCATAGGATCGACATTAATATACTGATTTATTGCCTCTTCTGTACCGCCATTAAATATGACCTGTCCGTTCTTCAAGACTATGCAGCTCGAACATAATGATCTCACTGCATTCATATTATGACTTACAAATAGCACAGTTCTGCCTTTGGACTGGCTTACGTCCTGCATTTTACCAATTGCCTTCTTCTGGAATTCTGCATCTCCGACAGCCAATACTTCATCTACAACCAAAATCTCAGGTTCCAAATGAGCTGCAATAGCAAAACCCAAACGAACGGTCATTCCACTGCTGTAGCGCTTAACCGGAGTTTCAATATATTTCGCAACACCTGCAAAATCAACAATTTCATCAAACCTGGACCTGATCTCAGCTTTTGTCATACCCATTATCGATCCATTCATGAATATGTTCTCTCGTCCCGTCATTTCAGGATGAAATCCTGTACCTACCTCAAGCAGTGAAGCTATCCGTCCATGCGCCATGATCCGGCCAGTTGTTGGGGTTGTCACCCGTGATAATATTTTCAGAAGTGTTGATTTGCCGGCACCGTTTTTCCCAATGATTCCCAGCACTTCACCCTGTTTCACTTCAAGATCAATATTGCGCAACGCCCAAATTATGCCATCTGAGTTTTTATCATCGTGATCATTTACCTGCCCTATTTTTAAATACGGATCCTCTTTCTTAAGTATGTTAATTGTCCACCACCGTTTTAAATCATGACTAAGCGTACCGGTACCTATACTGCCCAACCGATATTGCTTTGAAATATTATCGAACTTAATTGCTATATCCCTCATCGATTTACAGACTTAAATTACATCCATGAAACTCCTCTCAACCCTGTTGAAGATAACTATCCCGGCTAATAAAACAATAATTGAAAAGAGAAAGCTGTAACCAAGAGACAGCCAGGAGAAGGTACCTTGACCCAGAAAACCAAACTTAAATGTCTCCATTACCGAAGTTATTGGATTGGCTTGTATAAGCCACATATACTTTGGGCTTCCAGACATAACTGATAACGGATAAATAACCGGAGTGGCATACATCCATAACTGAATGGCAAATGCAATTAGAAATTTAAGATCCCTGTATTTTGTTGTAAGTGAAGAGATTATTATACCAAAACCAAGAGTCAAACAGGCAAGTATGAAAACAAGCACCGGAAATAACAAGGCGTATATATTGGGACTGACCTCAGTTCCTTTCACAACAAAATAAATATACACTATAATAAAAACCCCAAATTGTATAAACATTTTAATCAGTCCTGTTATAGTTACGGATAATGGGGCAATCAAACGAGGGAAATATACTTTGCCAAAAATAGCCTGGTTAGTTAAAAAAGTATCGGAGGTCTTCGTAAGAGATTCGGAGAAATAGTTCCATAGCGTTATACCAGATAGATAAAATAATGGCTGCGGGATACCGTCGGTTGGTATTTTTGCTAGACCACCAAATACAAACATAAATACAATTGTTGTGAAAATTGGCTGAATAAAAAACCATATAGGTCCGAGGATAGTCTGCTTGTAAAAGGTTACTATATCCCTTTTGATATACATTTCAAGCAAGTCTCTATATTGCCATATCTCCTTAAAATTGAAATAAAACAGCTTGCCATGTGGCTCAATTAATAATTCAAAATCTTGCTTTTGCTCAGTCATTTTATCATAAATTTTCAAAAACATCTATTTACACACTCTCTCATGTGCAGCTAATAACTTGTTAATTAATACTTCCTTTTTTCTTCTTCAATTGGGTCCGAATAATTATTTTGCGGCAGAAAAAAATGACCGTTCGTGTAACAATATTATATATTCGTCGTTAAATTTCATGTGTTAGTCAAATTTTAAACTCACTGCTTGTGATTTCATTTAAGCGTTTACTCACTATTCTATGCCTGTCACTTACTACCATTTCCTATGCTTCTACCTATTATATTTCAACCACAGGAAATGATAGCAACCGGGGAAGCAAAGAATTACCATTTAAGACTTTAAATAAGGCGTGGTCTGCTATTGGAGCCGGAGATACTATTTTCTTGAGAGGAGGTACTTACAACAACTCAATAATGCCTGCCACAACTTTCTTAAGAAATAAGAACGGATCGCCATCTGATCTTATTGTCATCTGTAATTTCCCAAATGAAAGGCCCATTCTTAATTATAGTGATGCGACATATACAACACAAAGAGCCGGTATCTGGATAGAAAACGTAAAATACCTGCATATCAAGGGTATTAGGATTACTAACATCAAACAGCCCATCGCTGGCAATATCGCCCAATATGGTATAATGCTATGGAATAGTGTTAGTAATTGTGTCTTTGAACAAATTGAAAGTGACCATATTGGAGGCTGGGGTGTTACAATAGGTGATAATTGCAGCAACAACCTGTTTCTTAACTGTGACAGCCATCATAATGCTGATCCCTACTCGTCAATCCCATTTGGCTGGGCAGATGGTTTTCAATCTGGTAGTCCATCATCGACTAATAATACTTTCAGGGGTTGCAGAGCATGGGGGAACAGTGATGATGGCTGGGATTTTCGGTTGTATGATGGTTCTGTCATCCTTGAATCGTGCTGGTCATTCCGGAATGGCTTTAAACCAGACACCTGGGAACACGGGGGAAATGGTGAAGGTTTTAAACTCGGCATCAAACGTCTTCCATCCACAAGCTCAATCCTCAGGACCGTAGTTAATTGTCTGGCATTCGATAACTATACGATTGGTTTTCATTCCAGTTCGATCTCCGGATATGGCACTTTTAAGAGTGCATTATATAATAACACAGCATTCAGAAATGGAATTAAAACTAATAGCCAGGGATTTTGTTTCCAGCAACCAGATGTGGAAAACATCCTGAAGAATAATCTGGCATTCAAGAACCCGGCAGATTATGTTTTCCCTTGTAATGTGAATACCAACAATTCATGGAATATGGGCAATGTATCCGATGCTTATTTCCAAAGCCTTGATACTACAGGTGTTTCGGGCAGTAGAAAAGATAATGGAGACTTGCCGGATCTTCCTTTTCTGAGACCTGCTCAGAACTCAGCACTTATTGATGCCGGGATAAATGTTGGCTTGCCTTTCAACGGACAAGCTCCGGATATCGGTGCCTTTGAAACAATACCACCTGCTCCTGTTGTTGCTAACCAACCTCCGGTTGTCAGTATTTCTTCTCCGGCGAAAAGCACTTCCTTTACTTCACCTGCCACAATTACCATCGATGCTGCGGCATCTGATCCGGATGGGTCGATAATTAAAGTGGAGTTTTTCCAGGGCACCGTCAAACTGGGAGAAAAAGTTTCAGCTCCTTATTCCTTTACATGGAAAGAGGTCCCCGCAGGGACCTATTCATTAACAGCAGTAGCGACTGATAACGGAAATTCAAAAACCGTCTCTGCTGCTGTATCCATTACAGTTATTAAATCAGCCACACCTGTAAATCAATTGCCAGTCATTAGTATTGCGTCACCCACAAAAGGAAGTTCATTCACATCTCCGGCGACTATTAACATTGACATAAATGCTTCTGACCCGGACGGTTCAATCACCAAAGTGGAACTATTTAACGGGACTGCAAAGCTTGAAGAAAGAACATCAGCCCCTTATTCATTTACTCTCAAGGATCTGCCGGCAGGAACGTACAATCTGAAAGCCGTAGCAACCGATAACCTGAAGGCCACTGCGGCTTCTTCCTTGCTGGAATTTACTGTTACCGCTTATATCGAGGCCAGGGAGTATTTCAATTTGTATCCTAATCCCAATAACGGACGGTTTACAATTGACTTTACAACATTGATGGAAGCGGACAATTTCACAATAACGGTTGTCGATCTGATAGGAAAAACAGTGTACCGCGAAGAGCTCTCAAAAGAAGAAACCACCATGCAATTCGACCTGTCACATCTGTACAGCGGCACCTATATTGTAATTATCGCAGCTAACCAGATCCTGCTGACTCAAAAATTCATCAAGGGATAACCTGTGCTATCAGTCAAGGATTATCAGCTTCCTGATATACCTGTTCAAATTGTCTGCCTCAAGTGTAATTGTGTACAATCCTGCTGCAAAATTTTTGGGAACCGGGATTTCAGTCCGGCCATATTCAACTGACCTTGTCAGTACGATTTTCCCATTTGAGTCATACATTTTCATAGTCTGATACATCCTGTTCGGATCAGTCAGTAATAAATAAAAATTGCCAATAGTAGGGTTAGGATATATCAGGGTCATATTGCGCGGCAACTCCTCCTCTTCTTCCTCTTCCTCTTCCTCTTCCTCCTCCTCTTCTACATATTTATAGATGCGTGCCCCAACCTGCCAGAGTCCGTTCTGATCCGCAGTAAGCATCTCTGTCCTGTTCCATTTGGCATCTACTGCCAATCCTGTTATTAATGATGTCCCCAGGTCTTTCCCGTAGTCAAGCCTGACGGCCGGGACAAAATCAGTAATATCAACGAAGTTTGGATTGATCACCACTGAATGCAGATCATAACCCATTGCCTGCCACATGGCAAATGTTTTGGTCTTTCCGTCCACCTGAAAGAGAGGCTCACCAGTCTCACACCAAAACACATTGTAATCGCTTTCAAATCCCTCAAGACATTCCGTGTCGTGGATGTTGATGTTAAAAATCCGGTTTCTTGTATAAAAAATATTATTATAAACCTTCGTTCCTCGTGAAGGTGCATTCAAATCATTGTCAGTATTGTTATAAATATCAACCAGACCCCGCCATGTTTGATCTGAGGTCCTGTCACTGTAAAAGGTATTATTGTAAATTTTGATACCGTTAATCCCCTTTATGGCAATTCCCAGCTTTGGATTTTTTAGAATATTGTATGCAATAACACCATTGATATCAGTCTCTCCATCGGATTTTCTCTGTATGCCGTTAGGCGTGTTCAACAAGTAATTATACTTGATTACAACATCCAGATTATATCCGGTGAATAATGCATGGGTCATGCTTGTCTCATCAGTTCCGTTCCAGGTAAACTTGTTGCCCGAAATTATTTCTCCATCCAGATTATTATTTGTTGCCCCCGGATTTTCGTCTCCGGCCTGCAGCAAATAACCAAATGAATTTACTGCAGTGACAGTGAATTGTTCAGGAATTGAAAGAGGGTCTGCTGGGTTCTGGGTACGTTTACTCCCTGCGATGTGCCGGTTTCAGTATCCACAAACTCCTGCTCCCTGATAATCAGAACTTGCTGGGAAAAGATTCCGGTTGAATTAAGAAGTAAAAGAGTTGCAATCAGTATATTCCTCATAAACTGTCAGGTGAAAGATTAAAAGATTTTAAGCGCAAATCCTATTTAATAACAAGGAACTCCACCCTTCTGTTCTGTCGGCGTTCAAGCCAACCGGTGTTGGGAGCTACCGGCCGGGTGCCACCGTAACCCTTGGCGGTGAGGCGCGAGGCGCTTACACCTCTGTTAATAAGATAGTTAACTATAACCTGCGCGCGGGTCTGCGATAACCTCTCAAGGGTGCCGGCCACTCCCTGATTATCGGTGTGAACCCCTATCTCCAGCTTGATGCCAGGATACTTGTTCATCAGCATCACCACCTGATCGAGCATCAGATAGGCATTTGTGACCAGCCTGTTGTTGGCGTCAAAATAGGTATCGGTCATGACACCGTAGTTCTTCTTCAAAACGTTAAGCTCTCTCTCGGCGGGGTCATCCAATATAAACAACCTGACGACTGCGCCCTTGAAACCGTACGCAAGCATCTCAGCATAGGCCGGCCAGGCTGCCATGAGACTCATCTGCTGATCAACAACATAACTGTATGTTCCTGTCTCCGGATAATGTACCTCCCTGACAGTATACTTCGCCGGCACACTCCTGAAGATCGGGTTGGAAAGTTCCATCTTCGTTTTTGATGACAGTATCTCCACCTGGAAGACTGCCTCCTTAATGTAATCCTCCTCTGCCGAATATTGTGACTTAATATTTACATTTTCAAACTGCCGCAGATCCATCACATCCTGACCTGTTGCCTGCCTGGCGGCAATGAATGAATCCATCTCCTGTGCGGTGCCAAAGACCCGTATCATCTTCGTCACGGCTCTCTTTAGAACAACTCCGGTGGCTGGCGACCGCAGTGTCAGCCCCAGTCTGACGGTATACTCACCGCTCCTGGTATAGGTATGCCTTGCCGATGCCCCTGTCTTCTGAGTGCCGTCGCCCAAATCCCAGAAGAAGCCGGTTATAGTGTAGCCCGGGCAGTACGACTTCATGCCGTCGAATTCAACAACATTGCCTGTAACAGCGTATTCAGGGGAAGTAATATAGGGCTGATCGTAATCGATGATTTCGATGTCATAGGCTTGCTTGCGGAAATAACTGCTGCCGGTCCTGCGGTCAACAATATCAAGGGTGATGCGGTAATTACCCGGTCCCGGGAAACAGTGCTGAACCTTTGTTCCGTAGGTCTTTGTATTGTCACCAAAATCCCAGACATATCGCAGGTTGAGAGTGTCAACCACTATCAGACCGGTGTCAGAGATTGCAAAACAGTAACGGTTTTCCTTCTGCGGCTCACTGAACCATATCTGCAGCATGTTGGAAGTGAATTTGTAAATATCCACTGACCTCCCTGCCCTGTCTGAAGAGAAGTATCCCTCATTCATGGTGGCGCTGGTGACGATGCCGAAGTCGTCATATTCAGAGTTCATCGGTGCCGCCAGCATGACCGGTGCGAACCAGCCGTTGCCTTTCTGCTTGGTCACATAAATATCCTTTCCACCCAATCCGGAACGGCCGTCGGAGGAGAAGAAGAGTTCGCCGGTCTCGTTGATAAACGGATAGGTCTCGTTTCCCTCGGTATTGACCTCCGGTCCCAGATTAACGGGGTCCTCCCAGTAACCGTTCTTCCAGTTACTATAATATAAATCGAGGCCGCCAATACCGTCGGGCTTGTCAGAGGCAAAATAGAGCCTCTTCCCGTCATGAGACAAACAGGGCATTGTGATATTGAACCATTCGGTGTTAAACCGCATCTCGCGGATCCTGCCCCATCCTTTCCCCTCGGTAACAGCATAAAAGAGTCCAAGCTTGTTGCGGTAGGTCGACAGCAATTTAAGATTCCCGTCAACCACCAGGTTCCTGGAGAAATAAACAGTGTCTTCTGTCCGGTTGAATGTCACCGGGCCGTCGTTCAGCTTGCTCTTAAGGTCCTTGGAAAAGGGCTTGCTCTTGGAGTTGTTCGCGGCAGTGTCGGCGTAAAACATTTTAACAACTGCCTGCCCCTGGCTGCTGACTGCCTGTCCCCTGTCAGTGCAGAATACCAGACCGTTCCTGTAGAAGGCCGGTGCAAACTCATCGTACATATCGGTGCTGAAGGCACTCTTTGTAACTGTGTAGGGTTGTTGCTGGGAGAAGATTACTCCCTCCGTTAAAATAATTGTCAATAGTAATGCCGAAGTCCTTATTTTCATTGTCCTGAAGTTCTGAGTGTACAAGTTACTCCAAAGTTTTGTATTCAGATCCTAATTTTTTACACTAATCCCTGTAAACAACACTGGAATATGTTCGATCTAAAAGATAAGAGGATTAATTACATCAACCTTATAGCGGAATTCATACCGGAGCATTATCTCATGTGAGCCGCTGTTGTAGGTGCTGAGCTCGCCAAAGTTGTAGTCATATGAATAGGCAATCTTGAACTGGTTGTTTATGGCAAACTGGGCGAGGGCGGACACTGAACTGGTACTCCGGTAAGTGGCGCCCAGCCAAAGCTTGTCGTTAAGAATGAAGTGTGCACTGGCATCGTAGAGAAGCTTATCGCCCGGAGAGTAAGAGACAAGGGCCGAGGGCATGAATTTTGTCTTTTGACCCAGTGAGAAGAGATAGCCGGTATTCACAACATAGTTATACTGCCCGGGATCCACCTTCAGCGAATACTTGTTTTTATCAAAGTCGAACTCATATCCGAGGAGCCTGGGGATGGAAAAGCCCAGGAAGTAATTCTTTACATTGTAATAAACCCCAAAGCTGAAGTCAGGAACGACAAATACCCGTGAATCGATAAGGTAATACTCATCTCCAGGATCAAGGACTATGAGGTCTGACCATGCTGTGTTGGTAGCGACCAGTCCGGCTCCCAGGCCCAGGGCAAGGACTCCGTCTCCGGCATTGATCCTGTAAGCGTATGAGGTCATGAACTCTGTCTGTTTGGTTACGCCTATCTGATCATTGACAATGAATAGACCCAGGCCGAGCTTATTCGAGAGTACAGGGGCATCAATCTCAAGGCCCATTGTCCGGGGCGCACCCGTAATGCCAACCCATTGCTGCCGGTAAGATGCCGCAACGCTCAGTCCTCCCCTGCTGCCGGCATATGAAGGATTAATTTTCAGCGGATTCAGGATGTACTGATTCGTTACCGGGGTAAGCTGGCCTGCAAGGCCGACCGGTATGAGCAGGAGGATCAGTGATTTGATTATCTTTTTCATGTTCGTGAATTTTATTATTCGGAGTATTGGGAGCCCGGAATACTTGGTTTTAAGACTGATTGCATCGGTTTTGTTCACCTTTGGTGTGATTATTTATCTCCTTACGACGATATAACCGCTAAGTGATACGCCATTTTCTGCTCGAACAACATAGAAGTAGGTGTCGTCCGCAAGAGGATTGCTGTTGTAATCCTGTCCCTCCCAGGAGTTGTCATAGTCGCTGTTCTCATAGACCTTGAGGCCCCTGCGGTCGAAGATCGTCAGCTCAGTCCGGCCCAGAGTTTCCAGTCCACGTAGAACGAAATAATCATTGGCTCCATCCTGGTTGGGTGTGATGAGAGTAGGGATGATCAGGTTATTGACCTTTACCGTCACATAGTCAGTGACCGGATAACATGCCCCGTTGGTTACTGTCCAGCTGAAGACGTTGTCTCCTTCGGACAATGCATTTACCTGGGTTGAGGGAGCCATAGAGTTAAAGATCTCACCGGTTCCTGAAACCAGCTCCCATATGCCTGTGCCAACTGAAGGTATATCAGCGCTGAGGGTGGTTCCGAAGACGTAATCAAGCACCTGGTCAGGACCGGCATTAGCAACAGGAAGCTCATCAGCGGTCACAACTACCGGTTTGGTTGTGCTGTAGCCAGCTGTCGAGGTGCCCATGATATAATAGGTGCCAGCCGGGACGGCCGCAGGGTTTGTGAGGGTTAGCGTGGCGGCGGCGTCTCTCCAGTAAGTGTACGTCAGGTTCGGGTCTGACCCTGCCGTAACTGCCGGTTGGGTGAGGTCAGCCGTCTGATCAGAGCAGATGTTCGGCGGATTGTTTATCACCACCACGGGAGCTCCAGGCCTTGCATTGATCACCACTTCACCAGTCGGAGAAGAAGTACATCCTGCCGAATTGGTTACCGTAAATGTGTAGGTGCCCGGCTCCAGTCCTGATACAGTGCGTGTTGTACCTGTACCCTGGCTTGTAAAACCGTCAGGATAGCGGGTCAGAGTCCATGTACCGCTTGCTGGCAGTCCTGAGAGGACTACACTTCCCGTGGCAACGGTGAGGGTTGGATGAGTAATGGTTCCTACCACAGGAGCAGTCGGAGTCGGAGGCTGTGCATTTATGACCGCATTGGCCGATACAGGTGAGGTACATCCATCTGCATTGGTGACGGCAAAGTTGTAGGTGCCTGCTGCGAGGGATGAAATAGTGGTGCTCGTGCCTGTGCCGGTGGAGGTAACTCCTCCCGGGTATCTGGTAAGTGTCCATTCTCCTGTTGAAGGCATGTTCTCCAGAAGAATACTGCCCGTGTTCAGTTCACATGTCGGGTGCGTAATTGTTCCGATAACCGGCGCAGCAGGGGTTACGGGCTGAAGAATTATCACCACCTCTGCCGATGCCGGGGAGACGCATCCTGCAGCATTGGCAACCGTGAATGTATAAGTCCCCGGAGGAATACCGGAGATTGCCCGTGTTGTTCCTGTACCCGTTGTAATAACATTGCCGGGTGTGCGCGTCAGAGTCCACGTACCCGTGGCGGGAAGTCCGCTCAGTGCCACACTGCCTGTCGATAAAGCACATGTTGGCTGGGTTATGGTTCCAACAACCGGTGCCGAAGGTGTGTCAGGCTGAGCATTGATTACGACATTTGACGATGCCGGCGATGTGCAGCCCAGTGAGCTGGTCACGGTAAAGGAGTATGTTCCCGGTGCAAGTCCCGTAATTGTGGTGCTGGTACCTGATCCTGTTGTTGTCGTGCCTCCGGGTGTCCGTGTGATGGTCCAGTCTCCCGATGCAGGAAGGTTGTTAAGCATTACGCTTCCTGATGGCACTGCACAGGTGGGTTGTGTAACCGTACCCGGCAGTGGAGCGGCAGGAATGGCATTTACATTCAGGGTGTAGGTGGCAGATGCCGCTGCGCACGGTGAGCCAAGCGGATTGTTCGTGGTCACCGTGATGACAACGGTCCTTCCGGCATCAGCAGCCGTCGGAGTGTAGGTGAAGGAGAAAGGCGAGGTTGATGAAGATGCGGGAGTGACCGTGCCACCTCCGTTCTCGGTAATGGTTACACTCGTAGCGCTTCCGCCGAAGGTGTTCCCGCTGACGGTAACCGCCGTGACGCCGCAGGTGCTACCCGAAGTAGCCGGGAGGGTCACCAGGGGCGCATTAACACATCCGCAGTTGACCGAGAAGGTGATGCCGGTAGTTGTGCACCCTGAGGAATTGCGGACTGTGATGGTGTGGTTGCCGTTGGTGACATTGCTGAAGGAAGTGCCAGACTGGTAAGCACCGGCATCAAGGCGATATTCGTAGCCTGCCCCAACCGGACTGGTAACTGTCACAACTGCCTGATTGAAGCCCAGTGTGCAGTCGACAGTCTGCGCCGGCACTGCAGGAACAGGAAGCGGAGCATTGATCGTTACTGTCCCGGTAGCTGCAGAGGTGCATCCGGCGGTGTTGGTGACCGTAAAGGTATATGAACCTGACGGGATGCCTGTGACGGTGGCCGTTGTACCGGTACCGGTGCTTATATCACCGTCGGGGAGTCTCGTCAGAGTCCATATGCCTGTAGAAGGCAACCCGCTGAACCCGACGCTCCCCGTTGATACGGCACAGGTCGGCTGAGTAACCGCGCCCACAATGGGTGCAGTCGGGACAGCAGGTTGTGTATTTATGACAACCGGAGCGGAAGCAACAGAGGTGCATCCGTTCGAGTTGGTTACTGTAAATGTACGCGAGCCAGCAGCAAGACCTGTGACTGTCACTGTAGAGGTCGAGCCCGTAATGTTACCAGGGTTGACCGTCCAGCTTCCTGCCGGGAGTCCACCAAGGACCACACTGCCAGTTGAAACAGTACAGGTCGGCTGTGTGATGGTACCTATTGTTGGTGCAGATGGCAGAGGATTGACCGTTACAGCTGTTGTTGCCGACTGTGCACTCTGGCAGCCGCTGGCGTCAGTTACCCTCACCCAGTAGTTTCCGGCGGAGTTGACAATAATGCTGCGTGTTGTGGCGCCAGTAGACCATAAGTAGGCTGAGCTTACGCTCGATGTAAGTGTCACACTGCCGCCGGTACAGAAGGTTGTTACCCCCGAAGCAGTAATCGTCGGAGTCGCTGGAATGGGATTGACTGTTACTGTGGTCGGCAGGGAGGCAGTACTAAGGCAGCCGAATGAGTTGGTAACCTGAACTGTGTAGATCCCGGTTGTGTTCACCGAAATACTCTGTGTGGTCTCTCCGTTGGACCAGAGGTAGCTCACTCCCGCGCTGGATGTTAGTGTCTGGCTGCTGCCGGTGCATATATTTACTGATCCCGATGGCGAAATTGTTGGTCGGGAGGGTAAGGCGTTGACCGTGACTGCGGTAGTCGCTGACGGAACGCTCTGGCAGCCGGCAGCATTGGTTACCTGCACGGTGAAATTACCACTTGCAGTGACTGTGATGCTACGTGTTATTGCTCCTGTTGACCAGAGATAGCTGCTCGACTCAGGAGCGGTAAGGACGACGTCCTCACCTGTGCAGAAGGTCAGGGGTCCGTCAGCCGTTATGACCGGCTGGGGCGGATTGGCATTGACCGTGAGTGTGGCAGCATTTGATATGTCACTGCTTGTGGTGCAGTTCGTAGCCGAACAACGGTACTGGTAACTGCCAGCTGCCGTAATACCTGATACACCAAGGGTGGTTGTCGTGGCAGTGGTGTAGACTGCCCCTGCCGGTGTTCCGTTTACAACACTGATCCAGGTGCCGCTGTTATTATACTGCCACTGATAGGCCGGGGTGGTCCCGCTTGCCGTCACACTGAAAGAGGTACTGGCTCCGGCGCATATACTGGCATTGGCCGGATCAGTGGTGATCACAACGGGAGCACATGTCGAGGTAACTGTCACTGTCACCGTAAACGTATTCCCGACACATGTCCCTGATGTTGGCGTAACTGTATACGTTGCCGTACCACTGCCTGACGGGACCGTCAATGTGCCGCTAATGCTAGTTGCACCTGTCGCCTGTGCTGCACCACCGGTCACACCTCCCGTATAGGTCGGTACAGGCCATGTATACGTCGTCCCTCCAGGTACACCCGCCGGTGTTACCGTAAACGTCCCGCCCGAGGATATCGATGTCGTCTGGTTCGTTACTGCCGGAACAGCGTTGACTGTCACCGTCGCTGTGCCACTGGCAGCTGTCGAACATGCCGGAGCTGACTGATACGCAACACTGACCAGATTATATGCAAAAACACCTGCCGTTGCTGTCGACACCGGTAAGGTAGCCGTTGTGCTTGAGCCAACATTGATGGTCGATTGATTCGATCCGTTTATGTTATATGTTATCGTTACTGGTAATGCCTGCGGATTTGTAAATGTAACATTCGGCGAGGACGAACCCTGGCACACAGCTGTCGTCCCACTTACCGAAGCCGTCGGTAAGCCCAGCACGCTCAGAGTGGCTGCATTCGAGGTGGCATTATAGCCTCCGCTGCAGTTCGTAACATAACAATGGTACTGATAAGATCCTGCGCCTGTAATACCTGATACCCCAAGTGTAGCAGTAGTGGCGTTAGCATAGACTGCCCCCGCAGGAGTGCCATTGGCTACGCTTACCCAGCTCGACCCATTGTAATACTGCCATTGATATGTGTATGGCGAAGTGCCCCCGGCTGTCACACTGAACGTCGTACTACCTCCTGAACACATGCTCGCAGATACTGGCTGGCTCGATATGGAGACCGGTGCACATGTCGAGGTAACTGTCACTGTCACCGTAAACGTATTCCCGACACATGTCCCTGATGTTGGCGTAACTGTATACGTTGCCGTACCACTGCCTGACGGGACCGTCAATGTGCCGCTAATGCTAGTTGCACCTGTCGCCTGTGCTGCACCACCGGTCACACCTCCCGTATAGGTCGGTACAGGCCATGTATACGTCGTCCCTCCAGGTACACCCGCCGGTGTTACCGTAAACGTCCCGCCCGAAGATATCGATGTCGTCTGGTTCGTTACTGACGGAACAGCGTTGACTGTCACCGTCGCTGTGCCACTGGCAGCTGTCGAACATGCCGGAGCTGACTGATACGCAACACTGACCAGATTATATGCAAAAACACCTGCCGTTGCTGTCGACACCGGTAAGGTAGCCGTTGTGCTTGAGCCAACATTGATGGTCGATTGATTCGATCCGTTTATGTTATATGTTATCGTTACTGGTAATGCCTGCGGATTTGTAAATGTAACATTCGGCGAGGACGAACCCTGGCACACAGCTGTCGTCCCACTTACCGAAGCCGTCGGTAAGCCCAGCACGCTCAGAGTGGCTGCATTCGAGGTGGCATTATAGCCTCCGCTGCAGTTCGTAACATAACAATGGTACTGATAAGATCCTGCGCCTGTAATACCTGATACCCCAAGTGTAGCAGTAGTGGCGTTAGCATAGACTGCCCCCGCAGGAGTGCCATTGGCTACGCTTACCCAGCTCGACCCATTGTAATACTGCCATTGATATGTATATGGCGAAGTGCCTCCGGCTGTCACACTGAACGTCGTACTACCTCCTGAACACATGCTCGCAGATACTGGCTGGCTCGATATGGAGACCGGTGCACAGGCCTCTGTTACAGCAACGGTCCCGCTCATATCGCTATACATATACGTGCCAATTCTGTGAGCTCTGACACCGTACGTACCTGCGGTCTGATTTCCAAAAGATATAGCACTTCCTGTACCGCTGACAGCAGATCCTGACACTGAACCATCTCTCAGCAGGAGATAATTAACACCTGGTGACTGGGATCCGCTCAGACCCACAGGGGCTGGTGCAGTTCCGCCTCCGGTCACATTGAATAAAGACAGTGATCCGTTCAGAACGGGATTGATGAGATTCCCGTTGACCATAGTTGCTGCTGTTGCAACGGAGAAACCTCCGGCATCGGCATACCAAACTGCCGTTGCATTTGGAGCAGTTGTAACTACGAGCATATCAGCTGCATTGGCAGCAAATACTGCAGTATTGGTAAGCCTTACCCTGCAAATCCTGGTGCCGTTTCCAGTCGCAGAAATCTGCGAACAGGCAGCCTGTGATCCAGGTATAGGACCAGCTGTAGCCCGCCAGGAGGTGCTCCCGACAATTATTGAAGCAGGTAACTGGGTGGAGTTCGTCAGGTCACTAAATCCATCCACGATGGTGCCGGTTATTGTTCCACCATTGGTAATAGCTGAGTTGAAGGTTATTTTATATTGGCCCCAGGAATAGTAAAATGTACCACTTGTGGCTCGTACATAGATGTCAACAATAAGGTTATTCGCATCGATAAGGGAGTCATTCCTGAGCGTGACTTCACATGTCTGTGAGTATCCCGGCAGGGAAATTGAAAACAAAAACAGGCTGAGAAATACTCCAATTTTCTTCCTGATGTAAGTTACTATTGTGCCCATACCGACTGTTTTTCCGTTATGATATGTTTTCATCTGTTCGTCTTTTTCTATTTCTTTTTGAGAGGCGCGATCGGAGTAATCATTCCAACGCCTTTCCTGTTGTTATTGAACACCCTGGCCAGATCAAATCCGTCGACAAAACCATCGCCATTGATATCCGGAAGCTGGTATCCGTAAGAGCCTAATCTGTTATTGTTGAATGTAAATGCCAGATCGAAGCCATCAACGTACTGATCTCTGTTGGCATCACCGCCATAGATACAGTAAATACTACCGGTAAGTACCATGTTATTTGCCCAGGCTTTACTGATTGCATCAGTGAAGTTGTAGGTTACAGTGCTTCCCGCAAACGAAGTGGCCTGGCTCCACGTTTCAATGTGGTTACGATGTTTTATTACTATGTGATAATTACCTGATAAGCCTCCGGGAACCGAAGTCAGTGATATGGTTCCGTTAGTATTCACGGGGACTCCGTGCTGGCTGAAGACTGTTGCGTAAGGGGATGTTGGCTGGGCCAATTCCACAGTGAGTGTATCAGACACAAGACCCGGGAATAGGTCAAAGGAGTTTTCTCCATCAACACAGTTCTGGACTTTGATCAGGCCATTGGCTCCATTGTACAAACCTTCGAGGAATAAAGTAAGATTTAAGGTTTTGGCACATATGTTTACGTTAATAGTCCCGTTAGCCGTTATATTTCCACAGCCACCAGTCAATGTCACAGTATAGTTATATGTTCCTGCAGTGGTCGGTATTCCACTGATCGTAACAACGTTGGATGCCCAGTTGGCGTTCACTCCTGCCGGAAGGCCTGAGAATGATGCTCCTGTTGCACTTGTAGTCGAATACGTGATATTGCTAATTGCCGTATTGACACATACAGTCTGGTTGTTGGTGCCAACTCCGGAGGTCAGATTAATTGTATTAGTGGGATTTACGGTTATATAATTAGTCCTCGTCTCCGTGTTTGTTGCACCTTCAGTGATAGTCAATGAAACAGTCTTCGGACCTGTCGTGCTGTATGTTACTGTATGAGGTCCGATACCCGTAATCGTTGCCGGTGTGGCTCCCGATCCAAAGTTCCAGCTGTATGTCGTGCTTCCGGTGGTGCCCGTAGATGTATTGGTAAATGTCACTGAGGAACCAACGCATATTGAAAGAGGATTGCCTGAAAAGTTGGCATCAAGTCCGCAGCCCTGAAGGCTGATCGCCAGTGTCCTCGGGGTACCGTTGCATCCCGCGGTATTTCTCTCCGTGACAGCTACATTACCGTTGGTGGTCCCGAAATTGACTGTGATGCTGTTCGTACCCTGACCGGTAGCAACTGTCGCTCCCGCCGGAACAGTCCATGTATAAGTTGAACCTGCCGTGGATGTAACGCTATAGGGCACTCCTGCTGCACTGCAAGCCGGTGTGGCACTACCTGTAATCACCGAGGTGACCGGCAGTGCGTTGACGTTGATGGTACCGTTGGCTGTGACGGCTCCGCATCCGCCAGTCAAAGTAACAGTATATCCGAAAGCACCCGCTGCCGAGGGGGTGCCACTGATGGTTACCACTCCTGCTGACCAGTTCCCCGTCACCCCTGAAGGTAATCCTGTAATTGTGGCTCCTGTAGCTCCTGTAGTTGTATAAGTAATACTCGTAATAGCAGTGCCGGCACAGACCGTCTGATTGTTCGTTCCTACCCCGGATGTGAGGGTAATCGTATTGGCCGGGGTGACGGTGATGGTACCGGTGGCATTCACACTGCCACAACCTCCTGTAAGTGGTATGGTGTAATTGAATATGCCTGACGCGGCAGGAGTGCCAATAATGGTGATAGTATTTGCAGCCCATCCCGCAGTGACTCCTGCAGGTAACCCGGCGGCTGTTCCTATTCCTGTTGCCCCTGTCGTGGTATGAGTTATTGATGTTAAAAGTGTGTTTATGCACAATGTCGGTGTTGATGATGCGGCAGTTACTGTATTATTTGCCCTGACCGTAATCGTTCCCGTTGCATTTATTGTACCGCATCCACCCGTCAACGGTATAGTATAGTTGAAGGTCCCTGCTGCTGATGGTGTGCCGCTGATAGTAATCGTGTTCGATGCCCACGATGCTGTCACCCCTGCAGGTAACTCAGTTGGTGTTCCAATTCCATTTGCTCCTGATGTGGTGTGCGTGATTGGTGTAAGTGGTGTGTTGACGCACAATGAAGGAGTTGATGAAGCCGTACCGACTGTATTGGTCGGATTCACTGTTATGGTTCCGGTAGCACTTACCGTGCCGCAACCTCCTGTAAGTGGTATGGTATAATTAAAAGTACCGGTTGCACCTGGCGTTCCGCTTATGGTGATAGTATTTGCCGCCCAGGCTGCTGTAACTCCTGCAGGTAACCCCGTCGGTGCGCCAATACCGGTAGCCCCGTTAGTTGAATGTGTTACAGGCGTCATTGTTGTACTAATGCAGACAGCAGGCGTTGATGAAGGTGCACTGACTGTATTTAAGGGAGTAACATTTATATTACCGGTAGCATTCACACTGCCACAGCCTCCGGTAAGGGTTACTGTATAATTAAAATTCCCGGAAACGGTAGGTGTGCCACTGATAGTCACAACATTTGACGACCATCCGACGGTAAGCCCTGACGGAAATCCGCTGAACGTGGCTCCGGTGGCACCTGTGGTAGAGTATGTAATAGTTGTTACAGCCGTATTGACACAGACCTGCAATCTATTTCCAAAAGATATGCACTTCCTGTACCCTGACAGCAATCCTGACACTGAACCATCTCTCAGCAGAGATAATTAACACCTGGTGACTGGATCCGCTCAGACCTACAGGCTGGTGCAGTTCCGCCTCCGGTCACATTGAATAAAGACAGTGATCCGTTCAGAACGGGATTGATGAGATTCCCGTTGACCATAGTTGCTGCTGTTGCAACGGAGAAACCTCCGGCATCGGCATACCAAACTGCCGTTGCATTTGGAGCAGTTGTAACTACGAGCATATCAGCTGCATTGGCAGCAAATACTGCAGTATTGGTAAGCCTTACCCTGCAAATCCTGGTGCCGTTTCCAGTCGCAGAAATCTGCGAACAGGCAGCCTGTGATCCAGGTATAGGACCAGCTGTAGCCCGCCAGGAGGTGCTCCCGACAATTATTGAAGCAGGTAACTGGGTGGAGTTCGTCAGGTCACTAAATCCATCCACGATGGTGCCGGTTATTGTTCCACCATTGGTAATAGCTGAGTTGAAGGTTATTTTATATTGGCCCCAGGAATAGTAAAATGTACCACTTGTGGCTCGTACATAGATGTCAACAATAAGGTTATTCGCATCGATAAGGGAGTCATTCCTGAGCGTGACTTCACATGTCTGTGAGTATCCCGGCAGGGAAATTGAAAACAAAAACAGGCTGAGAAATACTCCGATTTTCTTCCTGATGTAAGTTACTATTGTGCCCATACCGACTGTTTTTCCGTTATGATATGTTTTCATCTGTTCGTCTTTTTCTATTTCTTTTTGAGAGGCGCGATCGGAGTAATCATTCCAACGCCTTTCCTGTTGTTATTGAACACCCTGGCCAGATCAAATCCGTCGACAAAACCATCGCCATTGATATCCGGAAGCTGGTATCCGTAAGAGCCTAATCTGTTATTGTTGAATGTAAATGCCAGATCGAAGCCATCAACGTACTGATCTCTGTTGGCATCACCGCCATAGATACAGTAAATACTACCGGTAAGTACCATGTTATTTGCCCAGGCTTTACTGATTGCATCAGTGAAGTTGTAGGTTACAGTGCTTCCCGCAAACGAAGTGGCCTGGCTCCACGTTTCAATGTGGTTACGATGTTTTATTACTATGTGATAATTACCTGATAAGCCTCCGGGAACCGAAGTCAGTGATATGGTTCCGTTAGTATTCACGGGGACTCCGTGCTGGCTGAAGACTGTTGCGTAAGGCGATGTTGGCTGGGCCAATTCCACAGTGAGTGTATCAGACACAAGACCCGGGAATAGGTCAAAGGAGTTTTCTCCATCAACACAGTTCTGGACTTTGATCAGGCCATTGGCTCCATTGTACAAACCTTCGAGGAATAAAGTAAGATTTAAGGTTTTGGCACATATGTTTACGTTAATAGTCCCGTTAGCCGTTATATTTCCACAGCCACCAGTCAATGTCACAGTATAGTTATATGTTCCTGCAGTGGTCGGTATTCCACTGATCGTAACAACGTTGGATGCCCAGTTGGCGTTCACACCTGCCGGAAGGCCTGAGAATGATGCTCCTGTTGCACTTGTAGTCGAATACGTGATATTGCTAATTGCCGTATTGACACATACAGTCTGGTTGTTGGTGCCAACTCCGGAGGTCAGATTAATTGTATTAGTGGGATTTACGGTTATATAATTAGTCCTCGTCTCCGTGTTTGTTGCACCTTCAGTGATAGTCAATGAAACAGTCTTCGGACCTGTCGTGCTGTATGTTACTGTATGAGGTCCGATACCCGTAATCGTTGCCGGTGTGGCTCCCGATCCAAAGTTCCAGCTGTATGTCGTGCCTCCGGTGGTGCCCGTAGATGTATTGGTAAATGTCACTGAAGAACCAACGCATATTGAAAGAGGATTGCCTGAAAAGTTGGCATCAAGTCCGCAGCCCTGAAGACTGATCGCCAGTGTCCTCGGGGTACCGTTGCATCCCGCGGTATTTCTCTCCGTGACAGCTACATTACCGTTCGTGGCCCCGAAGTTGACTGTGATGCTGTTCGTACCCTGACCGGTAGCAACTGTCGCTCCCGCAGGAACAGTCCATGTATAAGTTGAACCTGCCGTGGATGTAACGCTATAGGGCACTCCTGCTGCACTGCAAGCCGGTGTGGCACTGCCTGTAATCACCGAGGTGACCGGCAGTGCGTTGACGTTGATGGTACCGTTGGCTGTGACGGCTCCGCATCCTCCAGTCAATGTAACAGTATAACCGAAAGCACCCGCTGCCGATGGGGTGCCACTGATGGTTACCACTCCTGCTGACCAGTTGCCCGTAACCCCTGCAGGCAAGCCCGTGACTGTAGCTCCTGTAGCTCCAGTGGTTGTATAAGTAATACTCGTAATAGCAGTGCCGGTACAGACAGTCTGATTGTTGGTTCCAACCCCGGAGGTGAGGGTAATCGTATTGGCCGGTGTGACGGTGATGGTACCGGTGGCATTCACACTGCCACAACCTCCGGTAAGAGGTATGGTGTAATTGAATATGCCTGATGCGGTAGGTGTGCCAATAATGGTGATAGTATTTGCAGCCCATCCCGCAGTGACTCCTGCAGGTAACCCGGCCGCTGTTCCTATTCCTGTTGCCCCTGTTGTTGTGTGGGTAATTGCTGTCAACAGCGTGTATTAATGCACAATGTCGGTGTTGAAGAGGCAGCAGTAACCGTGTTATTTGCCCTCACCGTAATCGTTCCTGTTGCATTTACTGTTCCGCATCCCCCAGTCAACGGAATAGAGTAGTTGAAGGTCCCCGCTGCTGAAGGTGTACCACTGATAGTGATTGTGTTCGATGCCCACGATGCTGTAACTCCTGCAGGTAAATTAGTCGGTGTTCCAATTCCATGTTGCTCCTGATGGTGGTGTGCGTGATTGCCGTAAGTGGCGTGTTGATGCACAATGTAGGAGTTGATGAAGCCGTACCGACTGTATTGGTCGGATTTACTGTTATTGTTCCGGAAGCACTGACCGTGCCGCAACCTCCGGTAAGTGGTATGGTATAATTAAAAGTACCGGTTGCACCAGGCGTTCCGCTTATGGTGATAGTATTTGCCGCCCAGGCTGCTGTAACTCCTGCAGGTAACCCTGTCGGTGCTCCAATACCGGTAGCCCCGTTAGTTGAATGTGTTACAGGCGTCATTATTGTGCTTATGCAGACAGTAGGCGTTGATGAAGGTGCACTGACTGTATTTACCGGAGTAACATTTATATTACCGGTAGCATTCACACTGCCACAGCCTCCCGTAAGGGTTACTGTATAACTAAAGTTGCCAGCAACGGAAGGTGTTCCGGTGATAGTTACCACATTGGATGACCATCCGACGGTAAGCCCTGACGGAAATCCGCTGAAAGTAGCTCCGGTAGCACCAGTGGTAGAGTATGTGATAGCTGTAACTGGCGTATTGACACATACAGTCTGGTTGTTGGTGCCAACTCCGGAGGTCAGGTTAATTGCGTTAGTGGGATTGACGGTTATATAATTATGTCCTCGTCTCCGTATTTGATGCACCTTCAGTGATTGTCAATGAAACAGTCTTCGATCCTGTCGTGCTGTATGTTACTGTATGAGGACCTATGCCCGTGATCGATGCCGGTGTGGCTCCCGATCCAAAGTTCCAGCTGTATGTCGTGCTTCCGGTGGTACCTGTAGATGTATTGGTAAATGTAACTGAAGACCCAACACATATAGAGAGAGGATTGCCTTCAAAATTGGCATCTAGTCCGCATCCCTGTAGACTGATTACCAGTGTTCTGGGGACACCATAACATCCTGCAGCACTTCTCTCAGTGACAGCTATATTGCCGTTCGTGGTCCCGAACGTGACAGTAATACTATGCGATCCCTGTCCATTAGTAATAGTCGCTCCGGCCGGCACTGTCCATGCATAATCCGACCCCGCAGTGTTTGACACACTATACATATATCCCACACCGCTGCACGGCGGCGTAGTAGTACCTGTTATCACTGAGGTGATCGGCAGTGGGTTGACGTTGATGGTACCGTTGGCTGTGACGGCTCCGCATCCTCCAGTCAAAGTAACAGTATATCCGAAAGCACCCGCTGCCGATGGGGTGCCACTGATGGTTACCACTCCTGCTGACCAGTTTCCCGTAACCCCTGCAGGTAAGCCCGTGATTGTAGCTCCTGTAGCTCCTGTGGTTGTATAAGTAATACTCGCAATAGCAGTGCCGGTACAGACAGTCTGATTGTTGGTTCCAACCCCGGAGGTGAGTGTAATAGTATTGGCCGGGGTGACGGTGATGGTACCGGTGGCATTCACATTGCTACAACCTCCGGTAAGAGGTATGGTGTAATTAAATATGCCTGACGCGGTAGGTGTGCCAATAATGGTGATAGTATTTGCAGCCCATCCCGCAGTGACTCCTGCAGGTAACCCGGCCGCTGTTCCTATTCCTGTTGCCCCTGTTGTTGTGTGGGTAATTGCTGTCAACGCGGTATTAATGCACAATGTCGGTGTTGAAGAGGCAGCAGTAACCGTGTTGTTTGCCCTCACCGTAATCGTTCCTGTTGCATTTACTGTTCCGCATCCCCCAGTCAACGGAATAGAGTAGCTGAAGATCCCCGCTGCTGATGGAGTGCCGCTGATAGTAATCGTATTCGACGCCCACGATGCTGTCACTCCTGCTGGCAACCCGGTTGGTGCCCCAATTCCATTTGCTCCAGATGTGGTATGCGTGATTGGTGTCAAAGTCGTATTAATACATAGCGTAGGCGTTGATGAAGGTGCACCCACAGTATTGGTCGGATTTACTGTTATTGTTCCGGCGGCACTCACCGTGCCGCAACCTCCTGTAAGTGGTATAGTATAATTAAAAGTACCGGTTGCACCAGGCGTTCCGCTTATGGTGATAGTATTGGCAGCCCAGTTGGCTGACACCCCTGCTGGCAAACCGATGGGTGTGCCTATTCCAGTGGCGCCTGTCGTAGCGTGTGTGATTGCTGATAGTGCCGTACCTATACAGAGTGTTGGCGTCGATGAGGCCGCACCGGCTGTGTTGGCCGGGGTGACAGTAATGGTGCCCGTTGCATTTATTGTACCGCATCCACCTGTAAGAGGTATGCTGTAATTAAATATTCCTGACGCTGTGGGAGTTCCTGTGATGGTGATTATGTTCGAGGCCCATGCCGCAGTGACTCCTGCAGGTAACCCGGCCGCTGTTCCTATTCCTGTTGCCCCTGTTGTTGTGTGGGTAATTGCCGTCAACGGGGTATTAATGCACAATGTCGGTGTTGAAGAGGCAGCAGTAACCGTGTTGTTTGCCCTGACCGTAATCGTTCCTGTCGCATTTACTGTTCCGCATCCCCCTGTCAGCGGAATAGAGTAGTTGAAGGTCCCTGCTGCTGATGGAGTGCCGCTGATAGTAATCGTGTTCGATGCCCACGATGCGGTTACCCCTGCAGGTAAATTAGTTGGTGTTCCAATACCATTTGCTCCTGTTGTGGTGTGAGTTATTGGGGTCAAAGTAGTATTAATACATAACGTAGGCGTTGATGAAGGTGCACCCGCAGTATTGGTCGGATTTACTGTTATTGTTCCGGTGGCACTCACCGTGCCGCATCCTCCGGTAAGTGGTATAGTGTAATTAAATATTCCTGACACTGTGGGAGTGCCAGTGATGGTGATTGTGTTCGACGCCCATGCCGCAGTGACACCTGATGGCAGTCCTAGCGGTGTGCCTATGCCAGTAGCGCCGGTCGTAGCATGCGTGATTGCCGTTAGTGCCGTACCTATACAGAGTGTTGGCGATCGATGAGGCCGCACCGGCTGTGTTGGCCGGGGTGACCGTAATGGTACCCGTGGCATTGACCGTACCGCATCCTCCGGTAAGAGGTATGGTGTAATTAAATGTCCCTGACGCTGTTGGAGTTCCTGTGATGGTGATAGTATTGCTCGAGCCCATGCCGCAGTGACTCCTGAGGGCAACCCTGTCGGTGCACCTATGCCCGTAGCTCCGGTCGTAGCGTGCGTGATTGCCGTTAGTGCCGTACCTATACAGAGTGTTGGCGTCGATGAGGCCGCACCGGCTGTGTTGGCCGGGGTGACCGTAATGGTACCCGTTGCATTGACCGTTCCGCATCCTCCGGTAAGAGGTATGCTGTAATTAAATATTCCTGACGCTGTGGGAGTTCCTGTGATGGTGATTGTATTTGCACGCCCATGCCGCAGTGACTCCTGATGGCAACCCTGTCGGTGCACCTATCCCCGTAGCTCCGGTCGTAGCGTGCGTGATTGCCGTTAGTGCCGTACCTATACAGAGTGTTGGCGTTGATGAGGCCGCACCGGCTGTGTTGGCCGGGGTGACCGTAATGGTACCCGTTGCATTTACCGTACCGCATCCACCGGTCAGAGGTATGGTGTAATTGAATGTCCCTGATGCTGTTGGTGTGCCAGTGATGGTGATAGTATTTGCAGCCCATGCCGCAGTGACTCCTGCTGGTAACCCGGTTGGTGTTCCTATTCCTGTTGCCCCTGTTGTTGTGTGGGTAATTGCCGTCAACGGGGTATTAATGCACAATGTTGGTGTTGATGAAGGTGCACCGACAGTATTGGTCGGATTTACTGTTATTGTTCCGGTGGCACTCACCGTACCGCATCCTCCGGTCAGGGGTATGGTATAATTAAATATTCCTGACGCTGTGGGAGTGCCAGTGATAGTAATTGTATTTGACGCCCAGTTGGCTGACACCCCTGCTGGCAGTCCTAGGGATGTGCCTATGCCAGTGGCGCCTGTCGTCGTATGAGTTATTGCCGTAAGTGCCGTACCTATACAGAGTGTTGGCGTCGATGAGGCCGCACCGGCTGTGTTGGCCGGGGTGACAGTAATGGTACCCGTTGCATTTATTGTACCGCATCCACCGGTCAGAGGTATTGTGTAATTGAATATCCCTGACGCGGTAGGTGTGCCAGTAATGGTGATAGTATTTGCAGCCCATGCCTGCAGTGACTCCTGCAGGTAACCCGGCTGCTGTTCCTATTCCTGTTGCCCCTGTTGTTGTGTGGGTAATTGCCGTCAACGGGGTATTAATGCACAGTGTTGGTGTAGATGAGGTGCACCGACAGTATTGGTCGGATTTACTGTTATTGTTCCGGTGGCACTCACCGTACCGCATCCTCCGGTCAGGGGTATGGTATAATTAAATATTCCTGACGCTGTGGGAGTGCCAGTGATAGTAATTGTATTTGACGCCCAGTTGGCTGACACCCCTGCTGGCAGTCCTATGGGTGTGCCTATGCCAGTGGCGCCTGTCGTCGTATGCGTTATTGCCGTGAGTACCGTGTTGATGCACAATGTCGGGGTCGAGGAGGGGCTGCTGGCAGTATTTATGACAGCAGTGATCACCGCCTGCCCATTCATTGGCGAAGTTCCGGCAAGGTTAGTCCCGCTGACAGTATAAGTGCCTTCCGTACGGTTGCCAAATGAAATTGCAGAGCCAGTACCTGAAACTGTAGTAATTAATATGCTGTTGCGGTAAAGAGTATAGGTCACATCTGCCTCCGAACCATCAAGTCCAACAGGCAGTCCTGCCCCGCCTTGACAGTATGATCCTGTACCTGTAACATTGAATAAAGCAGGGAGCGTAGAGTTCAACAAAGGATTGCCGACTACAATGGCATCTAAACCGGGAGTCACAGTCAAAGCTGTGGCATCCCCGCTAATATAGGAACTGACAACCGTAGGAAACAGAGGCGAAGAGGCAGAACTTGAACAAAATATCAGGTCGGGCCTGGTGTTTGGGGTGAAGCTGATTGAACTTGTGATGGTAAAATGAGTCAGAAACGTACCGTTTCCTGTTGAGGAAATGATGGTACCTGATCCGGCACCCGGAGGTACGGGAGGTATGCTGTTCGCCGCAAGCCTGATTAGCGTCTGTCCCGGATAGCCCGCAAGAGTCCCTACGATATCAACGCTGCCTGCAAACTGCTGATCCAGATCAAGACCTGACCCGGCATTGCTGTAACTGACTGTAAGCATACCGCCCCCGTAGATCGAGGAGTTAAGCAGCAACCCCATCTGCAGTGCCGCAAACTCAAAGGTCTGCGCATTATCTGCATCAAGTAGGTACAAATCAAAATCAATAGTGTTCGTAGTATGCGACACATTCCTGACGGAGAGAACGTAATCGTCAACATCCGCCCAGGCAGATGTGCCCGACAGGAGAAACAGCGTCAGCATAATTGCCCCTGCACGCAAATTGAACAGACTCTTCATAATCAATTATAGTATTATGAACTTTTCAGATTCTATAGTATTTACTACCACGATTTACTCAATTACAGTTGCCCGGTTTAAATTGAAATACGAATAGCTATAATGCTGTAATCCTGATTGTTAACAAATCATTCCGATTGATCCTGAATAAACCTTCGTTCCGTCAGTCACACTGGACCGACCTCTGAAATGAGCCTGAAAAAAGGAATGCCAGGCTCCCGGTGAAAATTCCGGTGAAGAGCTGGCACACAATTATCACAACCGTGAAGGATGCAAACCTCTGCCGAAATGACAGAAGGTCCGTTTAGAATAAAAATATGCTCAGCCTTAAAATCGACTCTAAAATTAAACTAATTGAAATACAAAACAGATTTTATTTGACTAAACAGCATTAATCATAGGTCAAAATAACTCTTCCTGAGACCAAGCCTTTTAAGGAGCCACTCACAAACAGTAACCCATGCATTTTTTTCAGCTTTTAATCAACAATGGTTGTAATTTCAATTCTTTGAACTTATTTTTAAAGTGACTGAAGCGAAAGTAAACACGCGAATGTAAATTATTGCTAATCATAATTTTAGAGTTATGACAAAAGGACTTGTTACCAAGAAGAGCCAGAAGAAAGAGCCGACGAAGAGCCTGAAGGAGAAGCGTAAGGAGAAAAAAGAAAAGAAAAGCGCAAAATAGAGCGGCGCCTTCCGGATCCTATCCGGATACAGATACAGGCCTTTTCCAACCCCCCCATATTGATTCTTCACCCGAGGGTGATGAAATGATATTTTATTTCCTGCCGGAGCACAATAATCAATCAGCCTCCCCGGTTGTATCTTTGTCATTATATTATCTTCATGCTACGGTTGTAAATCAACCCGCAGGAACCAGATGAAAAACAAGAGCACCAAGTCGCCCTTCCCCTGGACCTCCATCAGTGTGCTGCTGTTCACCGCAGCAATGCTGACAGCCGTGATCCTGCTATATTCATCCGGACAGAGGGAGAGAATACTGCGCGATGCCGCCACTGAGATGGAGGCAGTCGCCCGCCTTAAGGCCGAACAGGTTGCCAAATGGAGAAGCGAAAAACTCAATGACGCAAGGCTTATCCATGAAAATGTCACCCTGGTGGAAAACATCGATGCCATGTTCATCAAGGAGAGGCCCCAGTGGGAGAAGGCGCGACTGGAACAGTTCCTGAAGACACTTATTGAAAACTACGATTTTGGCGGTGTCGTACTGGTGGATGCCGGAGGAAACCCCGGACTTGCCGTTCCTGCATCAGAGTCGGCAACAGGGGAATTCCTGAGACGCAATATCACCGCCTCAATCTCCAACCCGGTCATCTTTCTGTCAGAATTCCACACGGCCACGGTGGTTAAATACCTTCACCTCGACCTGCTCATCCCAATGAGGATGCCCCACGAGGGAGACACCGTACTGGCAGGTGTGCTGGTGATAAGGATCGATCCCGAAAAGGAACTCTTCCCCATGCTCTCCACCTGGCCCACCCCGGGAAGAACAACCGAGTGCATCCTGTTCAGGTTCGAAGGCGACTCAGTGGTATACCTCAACGGCTCAAGGCTGGCGGGATATGACCGGCCCGTCAACTTCGCCGCCGGAGAAATGGAGCTCAGCGCAATTAACCCTCCGGCGGAAGAGACGGAGGCGAGGACATACACCGATTACACAGGCACCGAAGTGGTGGCCTCAGTCAAAAAGGTGCCCGGCACGCAATGGTACCTCATCGCCAAAAAGGAGACCGAGGAGATCCTGGAAAGGTTTATGCGCGAGATAACCATGCTCTGGGGCATCATGGGCCTCGTCTACCTGGCCCTCGCAAGCATCGCCTACCTGATAATAAAATCAACAAAAGCCCGGTACCTGCGTGAAAAACAGAAGGAGGAGCTGAACCGGCAGGCCATCATGAAGCACTTCGACTTTGTGATGAAACACGGCAACGACATCATTTTGCTGATAGACAGTAATATGAATATAGTCGAGGCGAACGGATGCGCCATACAGACCTACGGCTATCCGCGCGAGAAACTCATTGGAATGAATATCTCGGAAATTCGTACGCCGTATGAGGCCCCTTTGCTTGAGAAGCATGTCCAGGAACTTAATGAGACCGGCTCCTCATATATCGAAACCGTTCATGAACGCAGCGACGGAACAACCTTCCCCATAGAGATAAGCGCCTACACCGTGGAGGTCGACGGCGTACGTTTCTATCAGAGCATCGGCCGCGATATCTCCGAACGCAAACGCACCGAGGAGGAGATGAAGGAGAGCAACAAGAAACTGAGCACCATCATCAACAACCTCCGCGGGGTGGTCTTCCGCTGCAACAATGACACCGACTGGACCATGCAGTATATCAGCGACGGTATCTACGAGCTGGCCGGATACCTCCCCAATGAGTTCATAGGCAATAAGATACGTACCTATAAATCTATAATTGACCCGGATGACGTAAAACGGGTCTGGGAGGAGATACATACCGCCCTGAACACCGGCTACCTCTATACCATCGAATATCGGATCATCACTTCATCAGGAAGCAAAAAATGGGTCTGGGAAAGGGGACGCGGTTATTATGAGAGCGATGAGCTGGTGGCTCTCGAGGGATTTATCTCCGACATCACTGAAAGAAAGAGGATTGAGGAGGAACTGATCAGGGCAAGAGACAAGGCTGAGCAGAGCGATAAGCTAAAAACTGCCTTCCTGCATAATATCTCCCACGAGATTCGCACCCCGATGAATGCCATCGTTGGCTTCACCACCCTGCTCGACTCTCCTGACACCACCGAAGAAAGCCGCAGGGAGTACATAGATATTATATATCAGTCAAGCAACCAGCTGCTCTCCATCATCACAGACATCGTCGACATCTCGAACATCGAAACGGGACAGGTTAAGGTCAGCCGCACAACCGTCAACCTGAACACCATGATCAGGCACCTCCACGATCAATACCGGGTGCGGGCACAGCAGCAGGGACTGGCACTTAATTCCACGACCCACCTTGATGATAACGATGCCCTGGTGGTTACAGATGAGGTCAAGGTAATACAGGTATTTTCCAACCTGCTTAACAATGCGCTGAGGTTCACCCGCCAGGGAAGAATCGAACTGGGGTATGTCGTCAGGGGCGAAACTGTTGAGTTCTTTGTCTCGGACACCGGAATCGGTATCTCCCCGGAGAACCAGCAGAAGGTCTTTGAGAGGTTCTTCCAGGTGGAGGGTCCGAGCTCGAAACAGTACAGCGGCACGGGTCTCGGATTGTCAATATCGAAGGCTTATGTCGAACTCCTCGGAGGATCGATATGGCTCATCTCAACTCCCGGAGAAGGATCACTATTCTGTTTCTCGATCCCTTATAAGAAGCCGCACGACCTGAAGGCCGCTCCGAAAAAGATTACCCATAAAATCAAGGAATAAGGGAACATGCGCGCCTGAATCAGGACCCCGGTCATCCAATGCCGCGCCGGAATCATTATGCCGGATGTTATAGGGTGAGCTCCAATCCCGGCATCGGTGGATGAGCCGCAAGCCTGCAACCGGTCATCACATGACAAGCTTCCACCCAGGCCCGGCCATCTCAAATGCCAGAGTACTCAGGCAAATTCGTATCAGGATTTCCCCGCCGTTTTTTTAATCGATATCCCCAGCTCATCAAGCTGTTCGGCCTTAATTGTTGAAGGTGTGTCAATCATCACGTCGCGTGCCTGGTTGTTCTTCGGGAAGGCGATGTAGTCGCGGATTGTATCCGACCCTCCCATGATGGCCGTCCACCTGTCAAAACCGAAAGCGATTCCACCATGCGGCGGAGCGCCGAACCTGAAGGCGTTGAGCAGGAAGCCGAACTGCTTCTGTGCCTCCTCCTCAGTAAAGCCCAGCGTGCGGAACATCAGCGACTGTGTCTGCGGATCGTGTATACGTATCGATCCCCCTCCTATCTCCGTGCCGTTGATGACCAGGTCATAGGCATTGGCGTGCACCCTGGCCGGATCGCTCTCCATGTACTGCAGGTCCTCCGCCTTAGGAGCCGTGAATGGATGGTGCTTGGCATAGAACCGGCCCGTCTGCTCATCCCACTCAAGTAAAGGAAAGTCGACGACCCACAGCGGTGCATAGACAGAGGCATCACGCAATCCCAGTCGCCTGCCCATCTCAAGGCGCAGCTCGCCAAGGGCGGTGAGAGTCTTCTCCCTCGCTCCCGCCAGTACCAGTATAAGGTCGCCGGCATCCGCTCCAGTCATAAGGGCAATATTGGCGAGGTCATCAGCGGTGTAATACTTATCTACCGATGACCTGACCGACCCGTCGGCTTCAACCCGCGCCCAGACAAGCCCGCTTGCCCCTATCTGCGGACGTCTGACCCACTCTGTAAGCTCATCGAGCTGTTTCCGCGAATAGGCGCCACACCCCGGAGCATTGATAGCCCCGATATACTGAGCACCGTCAAACGGCGGAAAATTCCTTCCCCTGACAGCTTTGGTTATATCCGTGATGCACATCTCAAACCTGATGTCGGGCTTGTCCGATCCGTAGCGGCTCATCGCCTCTTCATAGGGCATCCGCGGAAAAGGCTCCCCGAACTCCAGTCCCCTTACCGCGCGGAACAGATGGCGCGCCAGCCCCTCGAAGGTATTCAGTATGTCCTCCTGGTGAATGAATGACATCTCGCAGTCTATCTGTGTGAACTCGGGCTGGCGGTCGGCCCGCAGGTCCTCGTCGCGGAAGCACTTCACTATCTGGAAGTACTTGTCGAACCCGGCAACCATCAGCAATTGCTTGAATGTCTGCGGGCTCTGCGGCAGAGCGTAGAACTCGCCATTGTGGAGCCTTGACGGCACCACGAAGTCGCGCGCCCCCTCAGGAGTCGATTTGATAAGCACCGGCGTCTCCACCTCAATGAAGCCCTCTCCGTCGAGGTAGCGCCTCGCCTCCTGTGCCATCTTATGCCTCAGGATAATATTAGAGCGCACATTCTGCCGGCGCAGGTCGAGGTAACGGTATTTCATCCGAAGCTCATCACCGCCGTCAGTATTATCCTCGATGGTAAAGGGAGGAAGATCGGAAGTATTGAGGATCTCCACGGTCTCAGTAATTATCTCGATGTCGCCCGTGGCCATCTTCGGGTTCTTGTTGCTGCGTTCGGCAACACTCCCGGTAACCTGAACCACAAACTCGCGCCCAAGTTTCCGGGCTTTATCGCAGAGCGAAGCATCCGTCTCCATGTTGAAAACCAGCTGGGTGATGCCATAGCGGTCGCGCAGGTCGATAAAGGTCATCCCCCCCAGATCCCTCGATCTCTGAACCCATCCCGACAGTGTTACCTTTTCTCCTTTATTGCTGATTGACAGCTCTCCGCAAGTGTGTGTCCTGTACATTTCTATATTATTGAGGAGACAAAAATAAGATTATTCCCGGTAATAACCGGTAATAACTTTCCGCTGACTTTTCAATCATTTTTCCTAAAATTGCATAAAATCGGAGACCCCTTTACCAGTATGTCAACAAGGCTTAAAACGAAGACAGCGAGGCTGTCGGTGATGTCAAACACCCTGCTGATCATCATGAAACTTGCGGTTGGACTGGTGACCAACTCTGTAAGTATCCTGTCCGAAGCCATCCATTCATCGCTGGACCTTGTGGCAGCGGTGATTGCCTACTTTGCAGTGAAGGTCTCGGGGAATCCGGCTGATGAAAGACACCCCTTCGGCCACGGGAAAGTTGAGAATGTTTCGGGTGTCATTGAAGCGGTACTCATATTTGCCGCATCTGCATGGATCATAACCGAGGCAATTAAAAAATTCATCCATCCCGAGGAACCCGGGGTGCTTGGATTGGGTATCCTCGTCATGGCTATTTCCGCAGTGGTCAATGTCTTCGTCTCTCGAAGGCTTTATAAGGTTGCCAGGGAGACTGACTCCGTAGCCCTCGAGGCTGATGCACTGCACCTGAAGACCGATGTCATTACCTCGGCCGGAGTTGCAGTGGGACTGGCTCTCATGTGGCTCACGGGATGGCACATCCTTGACCCGATAATAGCGATGCTTGTTGCACTTCTTATAATATATGAGTCATGGATGCTTCTCAGGAAAGCCTTCTCACCTCTGCTCGACACTGCACTGTCACCCGCGGAACTTAAGAAACTGGAAAGCATCCTCGGAGAGATGGAGGTGAAGTACCATGGCCTGCGTACCCGGGCTGCGGGGCATCAGCGGTTCGTGGAGTTCCACCTCGACGTGCCGGCACAGGAGACCATCGAGACCATCCACAAACAGTGTGACCTGATTGAGGAGAGGCTTGAGCGCGAATTCAGGGACATAAGCGTAGTCATCCATCCGGAACCTAAAAACTGATTTAATGGAACCCGGCAGCGACGAATATTACATGCGAATGGCCATAGCCGAAGCAGCCAGGGCCGCTGAGCGCGACGAGGTGCCGGTGGGGGCAGTCATTGTGGCGGGAAAAAGCATTATTGCCCGCGCTCACAACCTCACAGAGACCCTTAACGATCCAACAGCCCATGCCGAGATGCAGGCCATCACGGCAGCCACATCGTATCTCGGGGGAAAGTACCTGACCGACTGCACCATCTACGTGACCGTCGAGCCCTGCGTGATGTGCGCCGGGGCGCTGGCATGGAGCCAGATCTCGGCAGTGGTCTACGGTGCCCCGGATCCGAAAAAGGGATATACCACAACCGGCGCTGAAATACTCCATCCCAAAACCGAAGTACGCAGCGGAGTGCTCTCCGGTGAGTGCTCCGGACTGATGAAAAAGTTCTTCCTGAAAAAGCGACAGTAAGCTTCTTTTTTCCTGAAAGTCAATTGAAATAAATTTCTTAGGTTTGTTAAAAATAGCAAGGCAATGACCATTGACAACGGCAAAAAGATAGTGCTGCTCAGGCTTATCGGCTTCATCTCGACACTGATTTATGTATTGTATATTTTCCTGGCATATTTCGAAAAAGTATTCAGGCATGCGATGAGCGAGAACAGCGTCAATATCATGACGGCGACAGTCACGGTTGTCTACATGGTCACACTCTTCTGGCCGGCCATAATGAAATACAGGTACATCTATTTCTCTTCAGATGAAAGGAATATAACCCTCCGATGGTACAAGACGGGACTGATGCCCGGGGAGAGCAAGAGCATTGAGATCCCAACCGATAGATTTGCTGGTTATGAGATGACCGGAAAACTGATGGGTCTGCATCAATATCTCACTCTCTACCAGAAGATACAGGGGAAGAAGGCCGCATACACCCCGGTCAGCATAACAGCCCTCTCGAGAAAGCAGAGAGCCAGAATCTCCGAAGCTCTTAATATTTATAAATCAGCAGGTTAGTCCTTATCAGACAAAACATGAGCAAAGTCATTTTTCATGACTGAAGGTTAGATGACCTTTGGAAACGTTTTGATTTTAAATTAATTCACAAAACTCAAATAATAACTGAAATGAAAGTAAAAACGATTCTGGCTGAGCTCGAGAAGAAACACCCGGGTGAAGTCGAGTATCACCAGGCTATCAAAGAGGTCCTCGAATCGATTGAGGAGGTCTACAACGAGAATCCAAGGTTCGCCAAGGCAGGTATCCTGCAAAGGATAATTGAACCGGACCGTATCCTGACGTTTAAGGTGCCATGGGTTGACGACCAGGGCAATGTACAGGTCAACCTCGGTTACAGGGTACAGTATAACAATGCCATCGGCCCCTATAAAGGCGGTCTCCGTTTTCACCCGACTGTAAACCTCTCGATCCTTAAGTTCCTTGGTTTCGAGCAGATCTTCAAGAACGCTCTCACCACCCTTCCCATGGGTGGCGGCAAGGGCGGCTCAGACTTCGACCCCAAGGGCAAGTCAGACAACGAGGTGATGCGCTTCTGCCAGTCGTTTATGCTTGAACTGTGGCGTCTGATAGGTCCGGAAACTGACGTACCTGCAGGTGACATAGGTGTCGGCGGACGTGAGATAGGCTTCCTTTACGGGATGTACAAGAAACTCGCACAGGAGCACACCGGCGTACTCACAGGCAAGGGCCTCAACTGGGGCGGCTCGCTCGTACGTCCGGAAGCAACAGGCTTCGGATGCGTCTATTTTGCCAACGAGATGCTCAAGACCCGCAACGAATCGTTCAAGGGCAAGAAAGTGGCTGTCTCCGGTTTCGGTAACGTTGCATGGGGCGCTGTAATCAAGGCCACGGAACTGGGAGCAACAGTGGTAACCATCTCCGGTCCTGACGGTTATATCTTCGATCCCAAGGGAATCAGCGGCGAGAAGATCAACTACCTGCTAACACTGCGCGCATCGAACCAGGATATTGTTGAGCCTTATGCTACCGAATTCAAGGAAGCAACATTCCACAAAGGGAAGAGGCCATGGGAAGCCAAGGTTGACATCGCACTGCCTTGCGCAACACAGAATGAGCTTGGCAAGGAAGATGCACAGCACCTGGTAGCCAACGGAGCAATTTGTGTCTGCGAGGGAGCCAACATGCCCTGTACTCCTGAAGCCGTTGAAATTTTCCAGCATGCAAAACTGCTGTTCGCACCCGGCAAGGCTGCCAACGCAGGCGGTGTTGCAACATCAGGTCTCGAGATGACACAGAACTCGATGAAGCTCAACTGGAACAGGGAAGAGGTTGATGAGAAGCTGCACTCGATCATGATCAACATACACAATGCATGTGTCAAAAACGGCACAGGCAAGGACGGCTATGTAGATTATGTCAAGGGAGCAAACATTGCAGGCTTCCTGAAGGTTGCCAATGCAATGCTTGATCAGGGAGTGGTATAATTCCGAACCCATACTATATATGAGGAGGAGACGTGCATACTGTACGTCTCTTCCTGTTTTTACCCCTTATGAGGAGATGTGCAGATCCTCCCTCTCCTTCCGTTTCTACCCCCTTATCCGGTAGACGCTTCCCGGGCACGGGGTGATCAGGCCTGCCAGTTCCATCTGGAGCAGCACCGTGGATAATTTGTAAACAGGCATCTCAAGCATCCGCGCCATGGCATCCATGGTGAGGTCGCCCTCGCTCTTCAAAGCGGCCAGTATTTGCTTTTCATTGTCGGTCATTCCCGTGAAGAGTACTGTCTGTACCGGCGCCGTGAGTGCGGCAGGCTTCCATCCCAGAAAGTATTCTATATCGCTGCACTTCTCTACCAGGGCAGCCTTATTGCACCTGATGAGCGCGTTACACCCGGCTGACCACTCGTCGCCCGGACGGCCAGGGACAGCCATCACGTCGCGGTTATACGAGGAGGCGATGTCTGCCGTGATCAAGGCTCCGCCCTTGATGCCTGATTCTATTATCAGCGTGGCATCGGAGATGCCGGCGATGATGCGGTTGCGCCTGATGAAGTTGTTTCTCTCCGGCAGTGTTGATGATGAAAAATCTGTGATGTGCCCACCGTTTTTCAGCATCGCTCTTGCCACGCCAGCATGAACGGAGGGGTATATGGTCTTCAGGCCGTGACCCAGCACGGCGGCTGTAGGCAGTCCTGCCGCAATTGCAGCCTTATGGGCAGCTATGTCAATCCCGTAAGCCAGCCCGCTAACTATAAGCAGATCAGGGAAGTGCTCCGCCAGTCCAGCAATGATCTTCTGGCAGAGCTCGCGTCCGTGCTGGGTGGCATGACGGGTGCCCACCACGCTCAGTATCATCGGGGCATGGAGGTCGGCGTTGCCCCTGAGGAAGAAGGTGACGGGTGAGTCTTCGCACTGGCGGAGGCGCAGGGGATAGTCGTCGTCAAGGTAGAAGAAGACCTTTATGCCGTGCTTCTCCACAAACTCCGCCTCTTCTGCCGCTGCATCGAGGTATTCATGGCCTGCGACGGCCTTTGCCAGGGCCTCTCCCACGCCGGGGATTTTGGTCAGGTTGCGGTAAGATTCGGTGAAGACGGCATCCACGCTGCCGGCATATGAGACAAGCTTGCGGGCCGTGATATCCCCAACGCCCGGTATCATGCCAAGGGCGATCCTGTGCACAAGTGATGTATGTGACATTGGCAATAATGTTAGCGAGACTATGTAAATGTATAACGATTTGAGGATAAATGCAAGGAGTCTGAAAGTCAAAAGTCTGAAGGTCCAAAACACAGTCGGCAGTCCACGGTCGGCAATCGGTAGTCATTAAATTACCTAATTAACCGGATACCACGGACTGAAGACTGCCGGCTGAGGACTGGGGGCTGCCAACTGGAGACTGCCAGCTGCGGACTGAAGACTGAAGATTACAGAAACCCATAGCCAGAAAAATCAATTACTTTTGTGCCATGAACATCATTGACACCCATAACCACATTTACCTGCCGGAGTTTGACGATGACCGCGATGAGGTGATCAAAAGGTCGGTCAGTGCGGGAGTGCAGACGGTCATGATGCCCAATATAGACTCATCCTCAGTGACTCCCATGCTCGCCGCAGAAGAGCGATATCCGGGTATATGCCTCCCGATGATGGGTCTCCACCCCACCTCGGTAAAGGAAAATTACCGTGACGAGCTGGATCTCGTTGAAACAAGGCTGAGGGAACATAAATATTACGGCATTGGCGAAACCGGCATCGACCTCTACTGGGACAAGACCTTCATCAGGGAACAGATAGTGTCATTCAGGCGTCAGCTTGAACTGGCGGAGGAATTACGAGCTGCCGATCGTCATCCATGCGCGGGAATCGCTTGAGGTTATTTTTTCCGAGATCGAAGCTTTCGGCGCCGGCCGTGTTACCGGCATTTTTCATGCCTTTCCAGGAAATGCCGCCGAGGCGAGGAAAGTGACAGAATTGGGATTTATGATAGGCATCGGAGGCGTGGTCACGTTCCGCAACGGACGCCAGCACGAGGCTGCCATTGAAGCCGGCATTAACAATATTGTCCTCGAGACTGACGCGCCATACCTTGCTCCCGTGCCTCACCGCGGCAAGCGCAACGAGAGCAGTTACCTCCCGCTGGTGATAGATAAACTGTCGGAGGTGCTGGCCGTCTCACCCGACGAAGTAGCTGATAAAACCACAGCCAATGCAAAAAGACTCTTTAAACTTTAGAGCATGAAAGAGAGCATATCGATTCTGATCATATATACCGGGGGAACCATTGGAATGGTCAATGATCCGGTGACGGGATCGCTGGTACCCATAGACTTCAGGCATATATCAGACCAGGTGCCTGAGTTGCGGAGGTTCGGCTTTACCCTTGAGTCCGTCACCTTTGACCCCGTCATCGACTCGTCGGATGTCAGTCCCGATACCTGGGTCAGGATAGCGGAGACCATTGCCGGGGGCTACGACCGGTTTGACGGGTTTGTGGTGTTGCACGGCACTGACACTATGGCATACTCGGCCTCGGCTCTCAGTTTCATGCTCTCAGGACTCGAGAAACCGGTGATCTTCACAGGAGCCCAGTTGCCAATAGGTGTACTTCGCACTGACGGCAAGGAGAATCTCATCACTGCCATAGAGATAGCCGCAGCGCGTGAGAACGGGTTACCGGTTGTGCCTGAGGTCTGTATCTATTTTGAAAACAAGCTTTTACGCGGAAACAGGACCATCAAGTACAGCGCCGAGCACTTCAACGCCTTCACCTCTCCCAACCTGCCACCGCTGGCTGAGGCCGGACTGCAGATACGTTACAACCGCAACATCATAAGGTATCCGACGGTCAGGCGGCCGCTGGAGGTCTCCGGCAATTTCGACACCGGCGTCGCTGTTCTCAGCCTGTTCCCCGGTATCAGGAAAGAGACGGTCCATTCCATACTCCACACAGCCGGTATCCGGGGACTCATCCTTGAGACATACGGTACGGGCAATGGTCCCACCGTCGGCTGGTTCCTTGATGAGTTGCGCGAGTTCATGGGCAGGGGTGGCCTTGTTCTGAATGTGACGCAATGCCAGGCCGGAACTGTGGAGATGGGGCTTTATGAGACCTCGGCGGGATTAAGAAGTGCAGGGGTCATCAGTGGCAGGGACATAACCACCGAGGCTGCCGTGACGAAGATGATGAAGCTGCTTGGCAGCGGGTTGCCGGCTGAGAGGGTCAGCGCTTTGCTTGCGAAACCGCTCTGCGGAGAAATGAGCTGAAGCCGCTGAGAGGACCAGCTACCTGCTGGCCTTACCGTTGTGCGACGGATTTGGTGAGGTCTCATTACGGAGAAATGAGCTGAAGTTGCCGAAAGAAAAGCTATCCTCTGGCCAGGTCTCTATCTTGCGAAATGAGCTGAGTCCGCTGCCGTCATAAAAATTTTCGTAAATTGCGCCGTTTTTGGAGAGATGCAAGAGTGGTTTAATTGGCACGCCTGGAAAGCGTGTGTACCTCAAAAGGGTACCGGGGGTTCGAATCCCCCTCTCTCCGCAACGATTAAATGAATCCCGCCCCAGGCGGGATTATTTATTTTACCGACTCCGCATTGAAAGCTTGCTTTCAAAAGCGGAGGAGGGAAAATAAATGAAAACCCGAAGGGTTCATTTAATCGTTGCAGGACTCCCTCCAGGGGATCACCGAAGGTAATCCCCTGCATCCAACTCATGAGGAAGTGATATGCTCTGCAGGTCCCTCACAGGGGATCACCGAAGGTAATCCCCTGCATCACGGAAGTGATAGGTTGAGGTGACAGATTCGGCCTGCAGACCCCCTCATAGAAGTCTCCCTCGCATCCGCCAATCTCCCAATTTTTTTTATAATCCCCTCCCCGTTGTGCGCTTTCCATTTTTTTTTATTTTTGTCAGAACATTCCAATAATAATCTAACATGATGAAAAGAGTTCTTGTATTTATGGCATTTGCAGCGCTGCTCCTTATCGGCACAGCACAGACTTCACAGGCCCAGACAGATCAGACTGCAACAACAGCACAGCAACTTTCAGAACAAACCCAGGGAACCACTCCCGTTGAAACCGAAAAGGTACTCCACAAGGAGATCAAGAGGCTATTTATCGAGGGTGGCGCAGGATTCATGGGGACAATCCTTCTCTGTCTTATCTTCGGCCTTGCTATCGCCATCGAGAGAATCTTCTACCTCAACCTGGCTACGACAAACACCGAAAAACTCCTGTCAAAAATTGACAAAGCCCTGAAGGAAGAAGGCCTTGACGCTGCCAAGGAAATTTGCCGCAATACCCGCGGCCCGGTGGCAAGCATCTTCTACCAGGGACTCGACAGAGCCCATGAAGGTGTTGAGATGGCAGAGAAATCCGTTGTAGCTTATGGCGGCGTACAGACCGGACTCCTTGAGAAAAACCTCTCATGGATCTCCCTCTTTATCGCACTTGCCCCCATGCTCGGCTTCCTCGGAACAGTCATCGGCATGATCCAGGCCTTCGATGCCATCGAACAGGCAGGTACAGTATCGGCTACAATCGTCGCCGGCGGTATCAAGGTAGCCCTTATCACTACCGTCTTCGGCCTCGTCGTGGCAATCATTCTGCAGGTCTTCTATAACTACCTGCTCTCAAAAATTGACAGCATTTCAAACCAGATGGAAGATTCATCCATCACACTTATTGACATGCTGGCTAAATACAACCAAAAATAACCGGTTATGTCCGAAAAAATAACAAAGCTGACATCGATCCTGCTGTGGGTGCTGATGGGCCTCACAGTGCTCTTCGCCATACTGTTCTACGTGGGCGGTGTGGTGCCGGGCACGGAAGGGACACGATATGAGGAGCCGAAGGTAACCAACTCTTTCATCGTTTTTGCTTATATACTGTTTGCTGTGACCGTTGTGGTAATGGTCTTCTTCGCAGTTAGAAACATGGTCCTCAACCCGAAAGGAGTGAAGCTGGCGCTGGTTGCTCTTGGACTGGCCGCTGTACTTGTAGGACTGGCAGCCCTCCTGGCTGACAATACGGTCCTTTACCTCCCGCATTACAAGGGTGGCGACAATGTGCCCAGGACACTCTTCTGGACAGATGTAGGGCTTTTTGTTGCCTATTTCCTTCTCGCCGGAGCGTTTCTGGCTATCATCTACTCAGTCATTTCAAAGTACTTTAGAAAATAACAGAACCTTCCGCCAGCGGCGGAGATAAATATTCACCAAATGTCAAGAAGGCAAGTACCGGAAATTAATGCAGGCTCAATGGCTGACATTGCATTCCTCCTTCTTATTTTCTTCCTGGCTGCCACCACGATGGACTCGGACACGGGACTGATGCGTCAGCTGCCCGCCATCCCCGATCCAAACGTCCCGCAGGATATGAATAAGATCAACGACAGGAACATCCTCGAGGTGAAGGTCAACAAGGACAACCTCCTGCTGGTAGAGGGTCAGCTGACAGAGTTCAGCCAGCTGAGGGAGATAGCCCATGACTTCATCCTTAACGCCGATGACTCACCAAGAATGCCTGAGAAAGAGGTAGTTAATATCCCCTACTTCGGCAATGTGGCTGTGACAAAGGCGGTCATCTCACTGCAAAATGACATCGGCACAAAATACGGGGTCTATATTGCGGTTCAGAATGAGCTGATAGCGGCAAGGGCCAAACTTCGTGATGACCTTGCCAGGCAGGAGTTTGGCATACCTTATGAAAGACTGGATGAGGAACGCAAAGGAGCCGTCGACGACTTCTTTCAGGTGCCCATCTCGGAAGCTGAACCTAAAAGGATAGGAGAAAACTAACATGGCAAGGTTCGTCAAGACAGGCAAGAAAGAAGTCAAGGCAATCAGCACATCATCACTGCCTGACATAGTATTCATGATACTCTTCTTCTTCATGGCAGTCACCACTATGCGCGAGACAGACGTCATGGTCACAGTCAGGATCCCCGACGCCACCGAAGGCAAAATACTCGAGAAAAAATCTCTCGCCAGCTTCATATACATAGGTGAGCCCCTCGAAGCCTTCCAGGCCCTCTACGGCAGTGAACCAAAGATCCAGCTAAATGATACGTTCAAGGAGATAAATGATATCCAGGACTTCATCGCACAGGAACGCGAGCAGCTCAATGAGGCCGACAAGACAAAGATGCTCGTGGTGCTGAAGATCGACCGTGATACCAGAATGGGCGTGGTAACTGAGGTTAAGCAAGCCCTTCGACGCGCCAGTGCACTGAAGATCATGTACGCCAACACCAACGTTGACAATATGACTTTGCAGCAATAACAGAACACCACCGTACAACCCATTAAGCGACGCCGGAATTCCAGCGTCGCTTTTTTTACGTAAAACCAGAACACGCATTAATTTAAGGGGAATTGCAGCTTCTGTTTATTATTTCACAATTATGATAAATATTATACTTTAGCCTCCTGAAATCCGATAAGGATAATTTTGCGCCTGATCTTCACTAACCGTATAATTCTGTTTTCATGGATAATTTAGCCCTGTTGACTTGTTTTCTTGTGGGGGCCATTTTCGTCGGGGTTGTCCTGATCTTCTCAGGCATTGTGGCTCCGAGATCATTTGCCCCTAACAAGTTTGACCCCTATGAATGCGGCATCCCGACAAAAGGTACAACCTGGTTGCAGTTCAACGTAGGATATTATCTGTTTGCGATCCTCTTCCTGGTCTTTGATGCAGAAACAGTCTTCCTGTTCCCATGGGCCGTGGTAATGAAAGACCTGGGCATGGTAGCCTTCATTGAGATAGTGATCTTCATGATCATCCTGGGTCTGGGTCTTGCTTATGCATGGAAAAAACACGCTCTCACATGGGAATAAAAGGCATAAAACAAGAGGAGTTCAAGGATAACGAAACCCTTGAAATGCTTAAGGAATTAGGCGGAAATGTGTTCCTTTCGACAATAGACGATGTCATAAACTGGGGCAGGAGGAATTCCCTGTGGCCTCTGACATTCGCCACCAGCTGTTGCGGTATCGAGATGATGGCTGCAGGCGCACCGCGTCATGACTTCGCCCGGTTCGGTATGGAGGTGTACCGTGCGAGCCCGAGACAGGCTGATCTTATTGTCATTGCCGGCACCATAAATAATAAGATGGCTCCCGTGCTTAAACTGCTCTACGAACAGATGTCTGAGCCCAAATACGTGCTGGCAATGGGAGCCTGCGCGGTATCAGGCGGACCGTTCTTCCTCAATTCATACTGTGTTGTCAAGGGTGCGGATAATATTATACCGGTAGATGTTTATGTCCCCGGCTGCCCTCCGCGTCCCGAAGCACTTCTGTACGGCATGCTGCAGCTTCACAGGAAGATCAATACAGAGACCATGAAATCAAGAAAAAGACGCAATAAGTCACACGACATTAAGTAACAGACTGATGGATAATATACAGCTTGCTGCTGCCGCAGCCGCGCTTGCTCCTGCGTCCGGGATAGTCCAGGGGAAACAATTCGTCGAGATCAGCGTGTCGCCCGGGCATCTCCTTTCAACGGCAACCGCGCTCAAAGAGAACACAGAGACCCGGTTTGATATGCTGGTATGCATTACCGGAATGGACTGGGGCAAAGAACTTGGCGTGGTTTATCATCTCAGGTCCACTGAGCATAATCACATGATCGTCCTGAAGACAAGGGTAAGTGACAGGGAAAATCCCGAAATTGATTCCCTCTGCTCTCTCTGGCCGGCAGCAGATTTTCATGAGAGAGAGGTTTATGACCTCCTTGGAATAAAATTCAGGGGGCATCCCGATCTTCGCCGGCTCTTCCTTGACAGCACGTGGGGTTACCCGCTCAGGAAAGATTATAAGGACGAAATTAATATTCTTGCCCGATAGATTATGGAAGAAGTTGCAGTAAACATCCCCCTGGAAGAGGAGGAATACATAATCAACATGGGGCCTCAGCACCCGTCAACCCACGGTGTGCTAAGGCTGGTTGTATCGCTCAGGGGCGAGATGGTTAAGAATGTCGAGCCCCATATCGGCTATGTCCATCGCGGCATAGAGAAAATGTGCGAGAGCCTAACCTACCCTCAGATCATCCATCTGACAGACAGGATGGACTACCTCTCTGCACACATCAACAACGAGGCGGTCAGCCTTGCGGTTGAGAAAGCCCTGGGTATTGAGGTATCTGACAGGGTAAAATATATAAGAACCATACTGAGCGAGCTGACAAGGATACAGTCGCACCAGCTTTTCTGGGCTACCTATGGGATGGACCTGGGTGGGCTGACATGTTTCTTTTACGGACTGAGAGACCGCGAGCTGATTCTTGACATCTTCGAGGAGACATGCGGAGGAAGGATGATAGTCAGCTATAATTGCCCGGGCGGACTTATGAATGACATTCATCCGAACTTCCAGAAAAGAATAAAGGAATTTATTAAGTATTTCCGCAAGACCCTGCCCGAGTATGACCGTCTTCTCACGGGCAACGTCATTTTCCAGGAACGCCTTAAAGGCATCGGAACCATAAACCGTGAGGATGCCATCGCCTGGGGTCTGACAGGCCCTGTCGGCCGCGCCTCGGGATTCTCGTGCGACATCCGAAAGCATAATCCTTACAGCGCCTATGACAAGGTGACATTCAATGAGATACTTTACAGTGAAGGTGACTCTTTCCACAGGTACAAGGTGAGGATGGACGAGATGTGGGAATCGATGAACATCCTCGAACAGCTCGTTGACAACATCCCTGAGGGCCCTTATGCGGAGAAGATGAAACCGGTTATCAAATTACCCGAGGGGGAGTACTGGCAGAGCGTCGAGACTGCCCGCGGGGAACTTGGAGTATACATAGTCAGTGACGGGAACAAGAATCCGTTCAGGATGAAATTCAGGTCACCCAACTTTGTGAATCTTGCACCGCTCAACCTGCTGGCAAAAGGTTTCAAGATAGCCGACCTGGTCGCCATCAATGGTTCCCTGGACCTGGTCATTCCAGACATTGACAGATAGAAATCAGTAACAGAACCCGGATATGGAGTTTAGTATATACGATCTTACATCATTCACCCAATGGATTGACAGCAGCCTCCGGGCATCGATGTCGCCGGGGTGGGCTGTTGCCATTGAGATGATAATCATCGGAGTGGCACTGCTTGTCTTCTTTGCACTGATAGGGCTGTTCCTGGTCTACGCTGAGCGAAAGGTGTGTGCATTAATGCAGAACCGGCTGGGTCCGAACAGGGTGGGACCCGGCGGTATTTTCCAGACTGTCGCTGACCTTGTAAAACTGCTGTTTGTTGAGCTTGTACCAATAAAGAACGCCGATAAGATTCTCTTCAACCTCGCTCCTTTTATCGTCATCATTGCCTCAGTAATGGCAATTGGTGCTCTGCCATTGGCAAAAGGCCTTCATGCCATAGACCTTAACATAGGCGTCTTCTACCTCATGGCCGTCTCCTCAATGGGTGTCATCGGCGTTCTTCTTGCCGGGTGGGCCAGCAACAATAAATATTCCCTGATTGGTGCAATGAGAAGCGGAGCACAGATAGTGAGTTATGAGCTTTCTGTAGGACTGGCACTTATTACAATGGTTGTCCTGGCAGGCACGATGCAACTGTCAGAGATGATTGAAGCCCAGAGATGGGGCTGGTTTATATTCAAGGGACATGTCCCTGCCGTGATCGCCTTTGTTATCTATATTGTTGCCGGCACCGCCGAGACAAACAGGGGCCCCTTTGACCTTGCCGAGGCTGAGTCTGAGCTTACCGCAGGTTACCATACAGAGTATTCAGGCATTAAATTCGCTCTCTTCTTCCTTGCTGAATATATTAACATGTTCATTATTGCAGCTATTGCCACCACGGTATTTCTCGGCGGCTGGATGCCTTTCCATGTGTACGGCTGGGACGGATTAAACAAGGTTATGGATTTTATTCCGCCTTTCTTCTGGTTCATTGGAAAAACCTTCGGAGTGGTCTTTCTTATGATGTGGCTTAAATGGACTTTCCCCAGGCTCAGGATAGATCAGCTGCTGACCCTGGAGTGGAAATTCCTGCTTCCCATTAATATTTTTAACCTTCTGTTGATGGCCTTTCTGGTTCTCGTTGGATGGCACTGGTAAGAACAGAAAAAAATACTGAAAGAAAGTTAATGAAAAGTTTTATCGGATATTTCAAGAGCATCTTTGACGGACTGATCACCCTCCTGAAGGGTCTAAGCGTCACTGGCAAATACTTCTTCAAGCCGGGCACCACATGGACCCAGCAGTATCCCAATAACCGGAAGGAGCTGAAGATGTTTGACATGTTCAAGGGCGAGGTGATCATGCCTCACAGTGAAATGAATGAGCATAAATGTACCGGTTGCGGCATCTGTGAGATCAACTGTCCAAATGGCTCCATCGAAGTCATTTCAGCCTCGATAGTCAATGAAGAAGGGAAGAAGCAGAGAATTATCGACAAGCATATTTATCATCTCGGGATGTGCACATTCTGCGGCCTGTGCGTCAAAACCTGTCCATCACAGGCACTTGCGTTCAGTCAGGATTTTGAACATGCTGTATTTGACCGCAAAAAACTCAACAAGGTACTTAACCGGCCCGGGTCTAAACTAATGAAAGGAGTAGCGTGATGGAAGGCAGAGATATAATGTTCTTAATTTTTGCAGTTGTGATCATTGTCTTCTCCGTGCTGACGGTCACGAGCCGCAGGATCCTGCGTGCTGCAGTATCCCTGCTCTTTGTCCTGATAGCAACTGCAGGGCTCTATTTCCTGCTTAATTACCAGTTCCTGGCAGCTGTTCAGCTAACCCTGTATGCAGGAGGTATTGTGGTCCTGATCATATTCTCTATCCTCCTCACCAGTCAGATAAGCCATAAGTTTGAAACTCTTGACTGGAAAAAGGCACTCTTCTCCGCTCTCGGGGTCATTGCGGGAGCTATTGTAGTCATCGCCACTGTCCTGAAGCATACTTTTTCTGCTGACACTGCTGCCGCCCTCGAGGTAAATATGGATGTGATCGGCAAGAGTCTGCTTGGCACCGGGGCTGACGGTTATGTACTTCCGTTTGAAGTCATCTCCGTGCTGCTGGTTGCTGCAATGATTGGTGCGATAGTAATTGCCAAAAAGGGCAGTCCTGTCAAAGAAGAAGAAAAAAACAAGTAAACTGAAGAAATAATGAACTCAGGCATACCAGTGGAATATTACATCGTCATTGCGACAATAATGTTCTTTACCGGAATTTACGGCTTTATAACCAGAAGAAACCTGATTACCATCCTGATGTCAAGCGAGCTGATACTTAACTCAGTAAATATCAATTTTCTGGCCTTCAACAGATACCTGTTTCCAGGTAACCTTGACGGGCATTTTTTCAGCCTCTTTGTAATAGCTGTTGCCGCCTCGGAAGCAGCCGTGGCAATTGCAATTATCATCAGCATTTACAGGAGGTTCTCAAACATCAATGTTGAAAATGTAAACGAGTTGAAATACTGATAAAGCAGAGCAGAAATGGCAGATTTTGGTTATACAGTTTGGATCCTTATCATCCCCTTCGTCACCTTTTTTGTTCTTGGCTTTTTCGGGATGAAACTAAAGGCGCGTATTTCAGGATTGACAGGTACTGCAGGACTGGCAGTTGTCACTCTCCTGTCATATGCCACAGCCGTAAGGTATTTCTGGGGGGCAGGTCTTGTTGACGGAGTCTATCAGAAGATTATTGCCTCCAACAGCACATGGCTTACACTTACAGACCGCCTCCACATTGATATGGGTATCCTCCTTGACCCCATCTCGGTAATGATGCTTGTGGTGATCAGCACTGTTTCATTGATGGTTCATATTTACAGCCTGGGATACATGAAGGGAGAGAAGGGTTTTGAGCGGTATTATGCCTTTCTTTCACTGTTCACCTTTTCAATGATGGGCCTCGTTGTGGCGACAAACATCTTCCAGATGTATATTTTCTGGGAACTGGTCGGTATTTCATCCTATCTCCTTATTGGATTTTACTACACCAGGCCGAGTGCCGTTGCCGCCTCCAAAAAAGCATTCATTGTCACCAGGTTTGCGGATATGGGATTCCTGATAGGGATCCTGATCCTCTCATTCACCACAAAGACATTTGATTTTGTGACCCTTACCGATCTTAACGGACCGGCAATCACCAGTACCGGAGGAGCCGTATTTCTCGGGATGTCAGTCATGACATGGTCAATGATACTTATTTTCATCGGCGGAGCAGGCAAGTCAGCCATGTTCCCCCTGCACATCTGGCTTCCTGATGCCATGGAGGGCCCAACCCCGGTGTCAGCGCTCATACATGCGGCAACGATGGTTGTGGCAGGCGTTTATCTTGTTGCCAGGATGTTCCCTGTTTATTATTTTGCGGCTCCCGAGGCGCTGCATATCATTGCATGGGTGGGGGCCTTCTCTTCACTGTTTGCTGCTGTGATAGCAACCACACAAACAGATATCAAGAGGGTTCTCGCCTACTCCACCATTTCACAGATTGGCTATATGATCTTCAGCCTGGGTGTCTCAGGTTATGGCGGTCACGACGGGCTGGGCTACATGGCCTCCAACTGGCATCTGTTCAATCATGCAATGTTCAAGGCCCTGCTTTTCCTCGGCGCCGGCTCAGTCATTCATGCCGTTCACAGCAATTACATGACTGAAATGGGCGGATTAAGAAAGCACCTTCCGATAACAAACATCACCTTCCTGATCGCCTGCCTCACCATAGCAGGACTTCCGCCGCTCTCCGGCTTCTTCAGCAAGGATGAAATACTCACAGCAGCATTTCACCATGACAAGGTGCTGTTTGCCATCGAGTATGTTGTTGCCGGTCTCACCGCATTCTACATGTTCAGGCTCTATTTCTCAATATTCCACGGGCATGACAGGCATTATGAGCACACCCCGCATGAATCTCCGTTAACCATGACTATCCCCCTCATAATACTGGCTTTCGGTTCTGTTTTCTCAGGCTTTCTTCCATTCAGCAGCCTGGTGACTTCCGACGGTGCACCGTTTGAGTCACACATTGAATGGAGCGTTGGCATACCGTCAATATTTATTGCACTGGTCGGAATTTCGGTGGCCTGGGTCATGTACAGGAAAGAAACTTCTCTGCCGGACAGGCTTGCCTCGACATTCAAGAACAGCTACAGATGGGCATACAACAAGTTTTACATAGACGAGGTGTACATGTTTATCACCTGGAAGGTAATTTTTAAACGTATATCACAGCCGGTTGCGTGGTTTGACAGGCATGTCGTTGACGGGACGATGAACGGTATTGCATGGGTGACACAGACAGTCTCTGAGCGAATCAAAGGCCTTCAGTCGGGTCAGTTGCAGATGTACGGGTTTATTTTTGTATCCGGAGCTGTAGGACTGGTGCTGATTTTTATATACCTGATAAAATAATCTTTCTTAAGCGAAATAATTGAATATGAATATTTTATCCTTACTCGTAATAATCCCGCTTCTGACAATCACAGGTATCCTGGCAGCAAAGGATGCACAGAAAGCCAGACTCATATCTGCAATAGGTATGGGTATTCAGCTTATTGTCTCTTTCGTAATTGTCTACCTGTATCTCACGGAGCGCCGGAACGGCAACACTGACGAGATGCTCATGGTGAGCAGCTTCGAGTGGTTCAAAAGTCTCAACATCTACTATACCGTCGGGGTTGACGGGATCTCCGTGGCAATGATAGCTCTCACCTCGATAGTGGTAGTTGCCGGAGTGTTCGCATCATGGGAGATGGAGGACCTGAAGAAGGAATTCTTTATCTCGCTGATCCTCCTGGCTACAGGTGTGTTCGGGTTTTTCATCTCACTCGATCTTTTCACAATGTTCCTCTTTTATGAGCTTGCTGTGATACCGATGTACCTCCTTATAGGTATCTGGGGCAGCGGGCCGAAGGAATATGCTGCTATGAAGCTGACCCTGATGCTTATGGGAGGTTCAGCACTGCTTATGATAGGGCTATTCGGCATTTATTTCAACTCTGCTCCTGACGGAGGTGAACTCACATTCAATATACTGGAGATCTCCAAAATCACAATCCCCATAGAGGCCCAGAGATGGTTCTTCCCGCTTACCTTCGTTGGTTTTGGTGTCCTCGGGGCCCTGTTCCCGTTGCATACCTGGTCTCCTGACGGACACTCATCCGCCCCCACCGCAGTTTCAATGCTTCATGCCGGCGTACTTATGAAACTCGGAGGCTACGGTTGCTTCAGGGTGGCAATGTTCCTCATGCCTGAAGCAGCGAATGAAATGGCGTGGATCTTTATTATCCTGACAACAATAAGTGTAGTCTACGGCGCTTTTGGCGCTATAGTCCAGAAGGACCTGAAGTACATCAATGCATACTCATCAGTGAGCCACTGCGGCCTGGTGCTTTTTGCAATACTCATGATGAACCAGACAGCCATGACCGGTGCGATTATCCAGATGGTCTCGCACGGCTTGATGACAGCCCTTTTCTTTGCACTTATAGGCATGATCTATGGCAGGACACATACGAGAATCATAAGCGAGATGGGAGGCCTTATGAAAGTCATCCCGTTCCTCGGAGTGGCATACGTCATCGCCGGGCTTGCGTCTCTTGGCCTTCCCGGACTCAGCGGATTCGTGGCTGAGATGAATATCTTCTTTGGTGCGTTTGAACATCCGGATACTTTTCACAGAGTAGCTACCATCATTGCAGTAACCTCAATCGTAATCACCGCTGTTTATATCCTGAGGGTTATTGCCATACTGCTTCTGGGGCCGGTCAGAGATCCTCATTACGCTGAGTTCAATGATGCCAGATGGTACGAAAAAATTACACTGGTTGCGCTTATAACCAGCATTGTTTACATAGGCATGCTGCCATCAGGGCTTTCGGGCATAATAAGGGAAAGCATCATGCCAATCGTGAATAAACTGATGTAAAATAATGTCTCAATGGAAAACAATTAATCTGCCGGCATAATGAGTCCTGAAAACTTTTTGATGATGCGCCACGAGCTGGTTCTGACCCTGGCCTTCCTGACAATCCTTATAGCAGAGGTCTTCACCAATGAAAATAAAAAGGAGAAGTTCAGGAGTTTCGGGATAGTTCTTTTTGCCCTTGTCACCGCAATTGGTATGCTCCCGGCTCCGGAGGGAACCCTTTTCGGCGGGATGTACCAGGCCGGAGGCACAACCACTTTGATGAAGAATATCCTGAACATAGGAACTCTCATTGTCCTGATGCAATCATATGCATGGCTCGGGAGACCGGAAAACAGGGACAAAATCCATGAATACTTCCTGCTTCTGATATCCACCCTTATAGGAATGAATTTCATGATTTCCGCGGGCCATTTCCTGATGTTCTACATAGGCCTCGAACTGGCCACCATTCCTCTTGCCGCACTGGCCGCTTTTGAAAGGTACCAGAACCGGTCGGCCGAAGCCGGTATTAAGCTCATCCTTTCTTCAGCCCTCTCATCAGGAATCCTGCTCTTCGGCCTTTCAATGATCTACGGTACAACCGGATCATTATATTTTCCCGAGGTTGCTTCCAGGGTTGCATCGGTGCCTCTCACCCTTCTGGGATTCATTTTCTTCTTCTCCGGGATGGCCTTTAAAATGTCACTCGTCCCGTTCCATCTCTGGACTGCCGACGTTTACGAAGGTGCCCCGGTTAACATCTCATCCTTCCTGTCTGTGATCAGCAAAGGCGCAGCTGCCTTCATCTTTATCATAATTCTCTTCACTGTCTTTCCTGTTATCATTGACACTTGGGAAAGGATCATATGGGTGATTGCCGTTATGACCATCACTATCGGGAACCTGTTTGCACTCAGGCAGAAGAATATGAAGCGGTTCCTGGCCTTTTCATCAATAGCCCAGGCCGGATTCTTTCTTCTTGGATTCATCGGAGGCAACAAGCTGGGCATGACTACCGTGATTTACTATGCACTGATCTATATATTCACAAACCTTGCAGCCTTCGGAATAGTTGCAGTCATTGCTGAAAAAACCGGGAAAGAAAGCATGGACGACTACGACGGCCTGTATAAAACCAATCCGAAGCTGAGCCTGACGATGATGCTTGCGTTGTTCTCGCTTGCAGGCATCCCTCCTGTGGCAGGTTTCTTCGGCAAATTCTTCCTGTTTGCCGCCGCCGCTGAAAAAGGGTTCTATGTCCTGGTGGGAATAGCAGTATTGAATACTATCGTGGCATTGTACTATTACCTGCTTGTGGTAAAGGCAATGTTCATCAACAAAAGCGAGAGTCCCATACCGGCATTCAAAAGCGATTTCTTTGCAAAACTCGGACTCGCCATTTGCATAGCAGGCATAGTGATCACCGGTTTTGCCAGCGGCCTCTTTGAGATGATAAGAAATCTAAGTTACGGTATTTAATCCTAACCAGTATGACACCCCTTACAAGTGCAAAACATCAGGTCGGAGAGATAGATGGCATCCGTTGTACCATTGTCGAGAGCGGCATATCCAAAAGGCGAATGGAATTTCTCCGTTCCTTACTGACTGACAATAAGTTAGAGGTCAGGGTTAAAGAGGATGTTCCTGCGGAAGGTTCAACCGAAACCAGCTATACCCTAGGGGTAACTGACATTCTGTTCAATCCTGCCTATGCCATCTATGAAAGGTCCCTTCTGAAACCGGACGGTACGGTGGTTACACCTGCATATTACAGGCAGATGGAGGGTGATACCTCCGTTTTGTACTGGGACTACGGCAAGACAGCCATTCCTGATCTATACGAGTAGCCAAAATCTAGTCCGGTGTACTGGATAAGGTATTAATATCCTAGATTCCTGCCAGAACCTTAATTGTAAACAACGCGCCTCCATTTCGACGGTTTTCAACGACCACTGTACCTTTATGTGCCTGTACAAATCCCTTGACAATGGATAATCCCAGACCTGTCCCTCCTGCTTTTGCTTCCTTGCCACGGTAGAACTTGTCAAACACCGATTGAAGGTCGGCCGCAGAAAAACCAGGCCCCCTGTCCATGACCTGAATGGTTAGAAGCCCATTATCGATAAAGAATTTTACCCTAATCTGGCTGCCGGCAGGTGAATGCTGAGTGGCATTTAGCAAAAGGTTATGCAAAACCTGCTCCATGAGTCCGAAATCTATCTTTACCATTGGCATTTCGGACGGAATTACTATTGAAAGTTTAAATGGCTTCAATTCGGTTTGCAATGAATCTGCAACACTGTTGGCAAGGTCGTGAACATCATACCAATCAAGCCTTGGAGTAATAAGACCCGACTCAAGTCTTGACATATTCAAAAGATTCTCGATCAGTCTGTTGAGGCGTAAAGATGCTGTATTAATCTCAGCGTATAAATTCCTGCGTGTCTCTTCAGGGTATTCCTGTGCGAGTAATGTGTCAGACGCCCCTAGAATGGTAGCCACCGGGATACGCAGTTCGTGCGACAATGAATTAAAAAGGGTTTTGTACAATTTCTCGGATTCACCTACAACATAAGTCCTTTTTGCCGCTTCACGCAACATCTCACGTTCATATTTCCCTGTTATCTGAGATAAGCCGGCCTCCCAGAATTGTTCCTCGCCATAGGTAAACACCCTGGATTGTTTATAGGCAATTACACCAATCGTGCTGCTGTTACCCATTAAGGGGAAAAATACATAGTCGCTTGAAGGAAGAGTATCAGTATTCTTACCTGCCTTTACTGAGTTTCTAAATACCCAATTTGCAATACTCATATCATTCTCCGACAAGACGTTTTCCACACCGTTTCTTGATTGATACTCAAGTGACCCTGTTTCGCTTTTAATAAAAATTAAGCAATCGAGCTTAAAATACTTTTGAATATATTTTGAAGCAACTTCAGTTACTTCTTGCAGACCGGATATAACTGAAAGGTCTTTGGTTAATTGATACAAAGCATTGGTTCTTTCTTCACGAATCCGGATCTTTTTCTCCTGGCCTCTGACCCGCGAGGTAAGTACCCCATTTAAAAGAGCAATAACAAAGAACATGATAAACATTAATACATCTATCGGTTTGTCGATATGCAAAGTAAACGGAGGAGGAATAAAAAAGATATCCCAGATAAGTGCACTCAATATGGCTGCAAGTAATATAGGGCCTGGTCCATAGAAAATCGCCAAAACCGAAACAAGAAACAGCAGAGCAAAGGAGACAGGTTGATAACCAATAATATCTTTTATTGAATAGCAAAGGATTGAAGATAAGATTACCAGAATGCTAACAACAAAGTATTGCGTAAACCCCGAAGTAAATGACGGCAGGGATGCTCTCTCCTTGAAATTATCCTTAGCATTGGTGTCGGAGCCAAGGATATAAACATCAATATTGCCGCTGTACCTGATAAGCCCGTTGACAAAGTTGCCCAGTCTTAACATTGAATACAGGTTACGGACACGGGGTTTCCCAACAATAATGTGGGTAATATTTTCCTTTTGCGCATATTCGACAATGGCCTTTACAAGATCATTGTTCGTATTTATGCGGACTTTTATGCCTAATTGCTTTGCGAGATTTATGTTTTTATCGAGCTGTGCCCGGTCATTTTCATTCAATTTATGGGATGTTTCAACGTATAATGCCTGAATCTGGGCACCCATCGAATAAGAAAGGTTTTTTGCCCAGCGCAACAGGCGTGCGGAGGAAGGACTGCTTCCTATTGCAACGAGTAAATGCAACCCTGATTTCCACGGCCCGCGTATGCGCTTATGCTGCAGATAGTCGTGCAACTGTTTATCAACCCTGTCGGCAACAATACGTAAAGCCATTTCCCGAAGTGCGGTAATGTTACCCATCCTGAAAAAATTCTCAACGGCTTCCCTTGAACGTTCAGGTGTGTAAACCTTGCCTTCGGCGAGACGCTGTAATAATTCTCCGGGAGTGAGGTCAATCAATTCGACTTCATCAGCATTTTCAAAAATCTCATCAGGCAGCGTTTCGCGTACAATTATTCCGGTAATCTGAGCCACCGTTTCCGAACGGCTTTCAAGATGCTGTACGTTTAATGTTGTATATACATTGATCCCGCATTCGAGAAGTTCCAGCACATCCTGGTATCTTTTCGCGTGCCTGCTGCCGGGAGCATTTGTATGTGCCAGCTCATCAACCAGGACAATTTGCGGGTTACGCGCTATGATGGCATCCAAATCCATTTCCTGAACGGAAGTGGACTTATAAACGTAAGTTTTTCGCGGAATCAGTTCAAATCCCTCAACCAAACCGGATGTTTCTTTCCGGTTATGGGTTTCTATGTAACCGATAATGATATCACTGCCTTTGAATTTTTCTGCCAGTGCGGTCTGAAGCATGGTATAAGTTTTGCCCACTCCGGCGCACATGCCGAAAAATATTTTAAGTTTCCCCCGCTTCCCTTTCTCTTCTTCATTTATCAAAGAAGCCAGGAGTTCATCGGGGTTTGGGCGATTGTCATTACTCGTGTTCATTTTATTCTATCGACCTCCAAGTTAAGCAACAAAACATTGATTCTCTCTTCTCCCAGTAGCAGAAACTGCGGTTCTTCAGTAAAGCGATTCACGCAATCTGACAACTTTTGTTTTTGAATATCATTGAAGTCCCGCGCTTGAGAAACCCGGTTTACCTGTAATAAAGCAGCCCGTTTGGAAATATGGGGATCGAGGCCGCTGGCTGAGGCAAACAACATTTCAGCCGGAACAGCAATTCCACTGTCCAACTGATTGAACTGAATAAACCGTTGCCTTCTTTCCTCAACCTGTTGTTTTAATTTTGAATTGGTCAACCCGTAATTGGAACCCCCTGATGGTAAAGGGTTATAAGAAATAGAAGACGGACGGGAAGTAAAATACTTTGCACTGTCAAACTTTTGTCCGATGAGTTCGCTGCCTGTAATCCTGTTGTTCTTTATTATTAAACTTCCGTTTGCTTTTGCCGGGAAGACAAGCTGTGCAATGCCTGTAACAAAAAGTGGATAGATTATACCGGTTATAACGGTAAAAAAAAGGAATGCTTTTAGAGATATAATCAGTGATTTCATTTTCAATTGATTTACAGATTAATTAACACATCAATAATTTTAATCCCTGCAAATGGGGCAATAAGTCCGCCTAACCCAAAAATCAACAGGTTTATGGCTAAAGCAGTATTTGCCGAAACCGGACGATAACGCACGCCCCTCAACGCCAGGGGAACCAGAAGAATAATGATAATTGCGTTAAATATTACTGCACTCAGGATTGCACTCTGGGGCGAACCCAGGTTCATCACGTTTAATGCTGAAAGAGGTCCTATGCCCGAATTGCCTGAATATAATGATATGGCAATGGCCGGGATAATTGCAAAATACTTAGCAACATCATTGGCAATACTGAAAGTAGTCAGAGAACCCCGGGTCATTAGCAATTGCTTGCCAACTTCAACTACCTCTATCAACTTGGTAGGGTTGCTGTCGAGGTCAATCATGTTTCCGGCTTCACGGGCTGCCTGTGTGCCGGAATTCATTGCAATACCAATATCGGCCTGTGCAAGTGCAGGGGCGTCGTTGGTACCATCGCCAATCATGCCAACCAGATGACCCTTTGCCTGTTCTTCACGAATACGGCGCAATTTATCCTCGGGCTTGGCTTCGGCCATAAAGTCGTCAACTCCGGCTTCGGCTGCAATCGCTGCTGCAGTTAAAGAATTATCGCCGGTTATCATTACCGTTTTAATCCCCATTTTCCGCAATTCGGTAAATCGTTGCCTTATGCCACCTTTTACAATATCTTTTAAATGAATCACACCCAAGACCCTGTTGTCTTCGGCAACAACAAGGGGGGTTGCTCCCTGCCGTGCTATTTCCGAAACAATATCCTGGATTTTTTGCGGGTAAAACCCATTATTATTGAGTACAAATGTCCGTATAGCCTCCGATGAACCTTTGCGAATCTGAATCCTTTTTCCGCTTTCAGTATTTAAGTCAACCCCACTCATTCGGGATTGTGCCGTAAAAGGGATGAACGACGCCTGCAGAGAGGTTACATCACGTCCGCGGATATTGAATTTTCCCTTTGCCAGAACCACGATAGACCGGCCTTCTGATGTCTCATCGGATAATGACGAAAGTTGTGCCGCACTGGCAAGATTTTCAATACTTACACCATCGGCAGGTATGAAATCAGTTGCCATACGGTTACCCAGGGTAATTGTTCCTGTTTTATCGAGTAAGAGTACATCCACATCCCCGGCAGCTTCAATGGCACGACCACTTGTTGCAATGACATTCCGTTGTAAAAGTCTGTCCATTCCACTGATACCAATAGCGCTCAGCAAACCCCCGATAGTGGTAGGGATGAGACAAACCAATAATGCTATCAAAACCGGTAGAGTTAAGTTTTGCGACAATGGTAATCCCGAAGCAACAAGGCTATATCCGATAAAGGCAGGAAGGGTCATGACGGCCAGCAAAAACACTATAGACAAACCCGATAGTAAAATTGAAAGAGCGATTTCATTCGGAGTCTTATGTCTTTTTGCCCCCTCAACCAGAGCAATCATACGGTCAATAAACGCATTGCCAGGTTCGGATGTAATGCGGACCAGGATGCTGTCACTGATAACCTTGGTTCCCCCGGTTACGGCCGAACGGTCGCCTCCGCTTTCCCTGATAACCGGTGCAGATTCGCCTGTAATTGCTGATTCGTCAACACTTGCTATCCCTTCAATTACCTCACCATCAGAGGGTATTACATCTCCGGCTTCACAAAAAACAATATCTCCTTTTTTAAGGTCAGTTGCAAAAACAGAATACTCCTGCTTTCCTTCCATTTTGCGGGCTTTTGTCTGGGTCCTGCTATTTCTTAATGAAGCGGCTTGTGCTTTACCCCTTCCTTCGGCAATTGCTTCCGAGAAATTGGCAAACAACACGGTAAACCACAGCCAGATTGAAATCTGAAAGTTGAATGCTGAAAAGGAACCCTGAAAAAGTTCAATAATCACTATACCGGAGGTAAGCATAGAACCTATTGCCACAATGAAAATTACAGGGTTTTTAATTAACGATGCAGGGTTTAGTTTAATAAAACTGTCTTTGGCGGCTTGTACCAATATAGTTTTATTTAAAAGGCTGGTATGTTGTTTCGTACTCATGACAATCTGCTATTAGAAGGTTATTCCATTATTCATAAGTAAATGTTCGATGACAGGGCCAAGTGACAAAGCAGGAAAGAATGTTAATCCGCCAACAATAAGAATTACAGCAATTAACAAACCAATGAATAACCAGTTATCGGTACGAAAAGTACCCGCTGAGGGCGGGATCGTTTTCTTTTTTGCAAGACTTCCGGCAATTGCCAGCACAGGAATTATGACACCATAACGGCCTATTAGCATACCTAAGCCCAATGTAAGGTTGTAAAATACAGTATTGGCATTGAGTCCGGCAAAGGCACTTCCATTATTTCCGGCAGCTGAAGTGTAAGCATAAAGGATTTCAGATAAACCGTGTGGCCCGCGATTGTTCAGGCTTGATAATCCATAGCTGCTTACCGCTGCCCAGCCGGAAAAAAGCAGAATAACTGCGCTGGGCGCAAGCACTGCAATGATTGCCATCTGAACTTCAAAAGCCTCAATTTTTTTACCTAAATACTCGGGCGTTCGCCCCACCATGAGCCCGGCAATGAAAACAGTAAGGATTATAAAAATTATCATTCCATACAATCCAGCTCCGACACCACCAAAAATTACTTCCCCAAGCATAATATTCAACATGGCAACCATCCCTGTCAGGGGAGACATACTATCGTGCATGGAATTTATGGAACCGTTAGAGGCTGCACTCGTTGAAGTCGACCACAGTACACTGTTTGTAATTCCGAAACGGGTTTCCTTTCCCTCCATTAATGGCAGGTTTCCAAACAGTGGGTTTGCTGAATGTTCAGCATATAATGAAATACTTAAGCCAATTAAAAAAAGAATTTGCATAGCTGAAAATACAATCCAGCCCTGCCGGACAGAACCAACCATTTTCCCGTAAGTAAATGTCAGTGATGCCGGGATAAGCAGGATTGACAGCATCTCAAGGAAATTACTGATTGGGGTCGGGTTTTCGAATGGGTGGGAACTATTTGAATTAAAGAATCCACCTCCGTTAGTCCCTAACTGCTTAATCGCAATTTGTGAAGCCGCCGGACCCATTGGTATAATCTGCTGAGCACCTTCCAATGTTTGAGCAGTTTCATAAGTTTTAAAATTCTGAATTACTCCCTGTCCGGTCAGGGCAATCGCAAAGACAACAGACAAAGGCAATAAAACATATAATATTGACCGGGTTAAATCAGTCCGGAAGTTCCCTATTTTATCGGTTGTTTTTCGGGATATACCTCGTATAACAGCCAATAATACAGCTATTCCGGTGGCCGCACTCACAAAATTCTGCACAGTTAACCCGATCATCTGAACGAAATAGCTCAGCGTTGTTTCTCCTGCATATCCCTGCCAGTTGGTATTTGTAACAAAACTTACAGCAGTATTAAGGGCTGAATGCCAGGAAACATTGTCTGAATGAGCGGGATTTAACGGTAAGTAGGCCTGGAATAGTTGTATTAGAAATAAGAAAAAAAATCCGGCCAAGTTAAAACCCAGTAATCCAAATAGGTAAGTCTTCCAGTTAGTCTCTTCATCGGGATTCCCGCCAATAAATCTATAGGTCAGTTTTTCAAGCCAGCCGAAAACAGGTTTCATGATATGTTTCTCGTCTGAAAACACTTTGTACATGTAATTTCCTAAAATGGGGGTTAACCCAATTAATAGGGAAATAAACAGTATCACCTGTAGAATATCAAGTGCAGTCATGGTTTAAAATTTCTCTGGTTTGATAAGAGAATAAATAAGGTATCCCAGGATAAACAGGGCAATTATTACTCCTGCAACATAACCCGCTGATTCTGTTGCCTCACAGGTTACAATTAGAATTGCTGCATTCATATCTGATCATTGAAAATCGATACAAATTTGCAGCGGAACGTATAAGTGTTTTATAATAATTTTACGCAATAGTATAAAGAAATTATTACTAACCTCTTAAAAGCCTATAGCTTGTCCAAATAAGTCCCCATTAAGCAAAATAGCACTGAATATCAGTGCTATTAGCGTTGTATTTGTGATCCCGGGGCGACTCGAACGCCCAACCAACAGAACCGGAATCTGTCATTCTATCCATTGAACTACGGGACCGGTCAGGGTGCAAAAGTAACCCGACGGCAGCACTTTTCAAAACTTATGAGGCAATTAAGAGAGCCGAAGAAGCCGCCGGAGGGGATTTTTACCAAAGTTTTCCTAATTTCGCAACCCATAAGCGCAAAGCAAAAAAGCGAACATGAAGGACTACAATTTCAGCGGGATAGAAAAAAAGTGGCAGGAGTTCTGGGAGAAGAACAAAACCTTCAGAACCAGGGATGATTTCTCCAATCCGAACAAATACTACATCCTTGACATGTTCCCCTACCCTTCCGGCGCCGGACTGCACGTAGGACACCCCGAAGGTTACACAGCCACCGACATCATGGCCCGCTACAAGCGCATGAAGAGGCTTCAACGTCCTCCACCCCATGGGATGGGACGCCTTTGGCCTGCCGGCAGAACAGTATGCCATCCAGACAGGCACTCACCCCGCGGTGACCACAAACAAAAACTGCGATACCTTCCGCCGCCAGATCAAGGAACTGGGGCTGAGCTACGACTGGGACCGCGAGATAAACACAACCGACCCGGGCTACTTCAGGTGGACACAGTGGATCTTCATCAAGCTGTACAATACCTGGTACGACCATAATACAGACTGCGGTCGCGATATCAATGAGCTCCCGATACCACTTGACGTGCTCAAGGCAGGAGATGAGGCCAGAAAGAAATATATCGACTCCAAAAGGCTTGCCTACTATGACGACGCCCAGATATGGTACTGCCCCTCGTGCCGCATCGTCTGCGCCAACGAGGAGGTACTGACCGACGGTTCGCATGAGAAGTGCGGCAACCGCGTGGTGCGAAGAAACCTCAAGCAGTGGATGCTTCGGATACCCCAGTACGCCGAGCGGCTCCTGACCGGCCTTGACAAACTCGACTGGTCTGAGGGCCTCAAGGAGATGCAGCGCAACTGGATAGGCCGCTCCACCGGAGCCGAAGTCGATTTCAAGGTGGACGGAAGCAAGGAGATAATAACAGTCTATACCACCCGGCCCGACACCCTGTTCGGGGCCACATACATGGTGCTCTCCCCCGAACACCCGCTTGTCAGCAAAATCACCAGTCCCGATCAGTTTAAAGAGGTTGAGAAGTACATCAGCGCAGCCTCGATGAAATCGGACCTCGACCGCACCGACCTGTCGAAGGATAAGACCGGCGTATTCACCGGCACCTGCGCCATCAACCCGGTCACCGGCAAGAAGATCCCCGTGTGGGTGGCCGATTACGTCCTGATGGGATACGGCACCGGCGCCATCATGGCAGTACCGGCGCATGATGAGCGCGACTTCGAGTTTGCGCAGAAGTTCGGACTCGATATCGTCTGCATCCTCTCCCCTGCCGTGACAGACCCTGAACAGAAGAAACGAATCATCTCCGGCAGAGAGTGCTGGAGCGGCGACGGCATATATATCAATTCCTCAAACAGCGAACTCGAAATAACCCTTGACGGACTGAACGTGGAGGAGGGTATAGCAACCATCACAAGGTGGATCGAAAGCAGGAACCTCGGAATGCACCGTGTCAATTACAAGCTGCGCGACTGGCTCTTCAGCCGCCAGCGTTACTGGGGCGAACCATTCCCGGTGATCCACTGGGATGACGGTCGCATAACACTGCTCGATGAGAAGGAGCTGCCTCTCACCCTGCCGGAGCTTGAGGTCTTCGAGCCCGGCGAGAACGGCGAGTCGCCCCTCTCAAACGCAACCGACTGGCTGCATGTCACAGACAGCGAAGGTCGCCACGGCAAGCGCGAGACCAACACCATGCCGCAGTGGGCAGGGTCATGCTGGTATTACCTGAGATTCATCGACCCGAAAAATGACCTTGAGATATTCGATAAGGAGAAGGAAAAATACTGGATGCCGGTTGACCTGTATATCGGCGGTGCCGAACATGCCGTGCTCCACCTTCTATATGCCCGCTTCTGGCACAAGGTGCTCCACGATCTCGGAATCGTCTCAACCGACGAGCCCTTCACAAGGCTCTTCAACCAGGGCATGATACTTGCCTTCGCCTACGAAACGGCAACAGGCGGCAGGGTATCATCGGATCAGATAACCGAAAAGGAGGGCCGCTTCTTCATAACCGAAACGGGAGAGGAGGTCAGGCAGATAGTCGCCAAGATGTCAAAGAGCCTCAAGAATGTGGTTAATCCCGATGACGTTGTAAGGAACTACGGGGCTGACACTCTGCGGCTCTTCGAGATGTTCCTCGGTCCCCTTGACGCCACCAAGCCGTGGGACGAGAAGGGCATCAAGGGACCTCATAACTTCCTTGCCAGGGCCTACCGCCTGATAGCCAACAGCGAAAATATCACTGAAGGCGAAGAAGATCAGGAAGTCCTGAGAACCCTGCACAGGACAATCAAGAAGGTTACTGAAGACATTGAGGGACTGCGGTTCAACACCGCCATCTCGGCCATGATGATCTTCCTTAACACCGCACTGAAGAAGGAGAAGATCACCCGTGACAGCGCGGCCATATTCATCAAACTGCTTTCGCCATTCGCGCCGCACCTTGGTGAGGAGCTATGGCAGCTGACGGGCCATGACGGAACGATAGCCTACGAACCCTGGCCCGTGGCTGAGGCAAGATACCTCACCGAAGATGTGTTTGAATGCCCGGTGTCAGTCAACGGCAAGATGAGGTTCAAAATTGAACTGCCTGTTAACCTGCCGCAGGAAGAGGTTAAAAAGATCGTTCTTGCAGATGAGAGGGCACAGAAGTGGATCGGTACTGCCACCCCGAAAGTTATAGTGGTCCCTAACCGTATTGTAAATATTGTTGTATGAGGTTTCCGCTTTTCGGACTTGCCCTTGTGGCAGTCATTCTGGTCACTGCAGCCTCCTGCACAGGCTCCACTACAAAAGAAATCCCGGGAAAAGCACCAAAGTCCGGCACAACCGTTGCAGCCATGGCTGCCCCTGACACTTCCGTCGTATCAGCAGGGCAATCTGACACCTCCGCAGTGCTGACAGGGCAACCGGCTACTGCCGGAGCATCATCAATGCAATCTGGCTCTGTAACTGATGATGGCGGAACTGATACTGCAGCCATTTCCGCAGACGCAACAGGCACTTCGGCCGCCGCCCCCTCAAAGTCTGACAGTGCAGGAATGCTGTTCGGGATCCCCCTTGACTCGTATAACATAGTTACGGGAAAGGTGAAGAGGAACCAGTTTATATCATCGATACTGCAATCATACGGTGTGCCATGGGAGAACATCGAGCGTCTTCTCCGGGAGAACAGGGAGACATTTGACCCCCGCAGGGTACGTTCAGGAAGTGCATACTCAGTACTGCTGACAAAAGACACTCTGAACAAGCCCGACTACTTCATTTACCAGCATGACCCGAAGGTATCATATGTCTTCTCGCTGAAGGACACTCTCGCCATTTACAGGTATGACGCTGAGATAAAGCGGGTGCTGAGGTACTCTTCCGGCACAATCACCACCTCACTCTGGGAAGCAGCAACGGAAAAGAATCTCAACCCCAACCTCTCTGCCGAGCTCTCCGAGATCTATGCATGGACCATCGATTTCTTCGGCCTTCAGAAGGGAGACAGGTTCAAGGTGATATATGAGGAAGAGTTCATCGGGGAAGAGACGGTCGGTATCAGGAGGGTTCACGCTGCTCTCTTCGAACATGCCGGCAACCCCATCTATGCCATCCCATATATCCAGGACAGCACGATGTCATTCTATGACACTACAGGTGCCAGTCTCAGGAAGGCGTTCCTCAAGGCGCCTCTGCGTTACTCGCGCATCAGCTCACGCTTCTCGGGCGGGAGGATGCATCCCGTCCTGAAGATTGTCAGGCCGCATCATGGGGTTGACTATGCGGCTCCCATTGGCACGCCGGTGGTGGCTATCGGCGACGGCAGGGTGACCAGCACCGCCTATGAGGGCGGGGCGGGCCGTATGGTGCGCATAACCCACAACAGCGTCTATTCAACAGCCTATCTGCACCTTTCGCGCTATGGCCCGGGGATATCTCCCGGAGTTTATGTGAAGCAGGGTCAGGTGATAGGTTATGTGGGAAGCTCAGGCCTCTCGACAGGGCCTCATCTCGATTTCCGGTTCTACCGCAACGGCTCTGCCATTGACCCGCTGAAGGTTGAGGCACCACCGGTCAACCCGGTTGCGCCGGAGGCTATGGAGGAGTTCAAAAAGGTGGCGGAAGGATATATTAATCTGTTTGCCACAATCAATTACTGATAATTTGCGATTTGCGATTTGCGATTTGCGATTAAATCGAAAATCGAAAATCTGAAATCGAAAATTTCTCTGTTGCCTGCTGTCTGTTTTAATTGCCGCAACAATACCTTATCCTCTACGAGGAACAATTATTGTACATATACGACTGTTCTACAATACTTTATGCGCTTCGCGCAATCTTTCCGCTACTGCCGACGGAAGACTGAAGACTGAGGACTTCGCATTACGCTACGGAAGTCGCTCCACCAGTTTACTGATAACCTCCGGGTAGTGCCGGTACTCCAGTGCATGTACCCTTGTTGCCAGGCTGTGCACATCATCATCCGGCAGAACGGGGCACCGGGCCTGGAAGATTATGTCACCCGAATCATAATGCTCGTTCACATAATGGATGGTGATCCCGCTCTCGCTGCACCCTGCATCGAGTACAGCCCTGTGCACCCTGTCGCCGTACATCCCCTTCCCTCCGAACTGCGGCAGAAGGGCAGGATGGATATTGATTATCCTCCCCCTGAAGGCCTCAATCACCTGTCCCGGAACCAGCCACAGAAACCCCGCCAGAACCAGCAGGTCAGTCTCCCTTCGCTGAAGCATCATAAGTACCTCTCCCGTCTCATAAAACTGAACCCGGTCGAAAAAAAATGAGTCGACCCCATGTGCAGCAGCCCTCTCCAGAACCTTGGCCTGAGGCTTGTTTGACAAAACAAGGGTTACTTTCGCCTTATTTGCGTTCGAAAAGTATCGGATTATGTTTTCCGCGTTCGTCCCGGCACCTGAGGCAAGTATAGATATGTGCTTCATCTTATGATACTTAAGTTAAATTTAAACTCCGGGCGCCGGCGCTGTGAAAAAGGCTTAAAAAACTGATTTGCTTTAATTTATATCTGCAGGGATGTAAATTTCCGGTAAATTGTTTGAAATATATGGTACAAATATATTTCTTTGCAGAGTTTTTAAAACGAGTATTAACGTAAAATTGATTTGTATGTCTGACATTTCTACACGAGTAAAGAAGATCATCGTTGAGAAGCTTGGCGTTGATGAGGCAGAGGTTACACCCGAAGCACACTTCACTAATGACCTTGGTGCTGATTCTCTTGACACTGTCGAGCTGATCATGGAATTCGAAAAGGAATTCAACATCGGAATTCCTGATGATCAGGCAGAAAGCATTAGCACAGTAGGCGAAGCCATCAAGTATATTGAGGAAAACGCAAAGTAGTTTTCTCCGATAACCTGACATGAGGCGAGTAGTAGTTACCGGAATGGGGGCATTGACCCCTATCGGCAACACTCTGCAGGATTACTGGAAAGGTCTTGTTGATGGTGTCAGCGGGGCTGGGCCTATAACCCACTTTGATACCACGAAGTACAAGACCAAGTTTGCCTGTGAGATAAAGAACTACGATCCTGCTCAGTATTTTGACAGGAAAGAGTCGCGTAAAATGGACCGTTACGCCCAGTACGCCCTTATTGCGGCTGACGAGGCGGTAAAAGATGCCGGGCTTGATCCGGAAGCGACTGACAAGGACCGTTCCGGTGTCATCTGGGCGTCAGGTATAGGCGGAATTGAGACTTTCATGGAAGAGGTTAAAGGGTTTGTAATGGGTGACGGAACTCCCCGTTTCAGCCCTTTCTTCATTCCCAAGATGATCAGCGACATTGCCGCGGGCCTTATCTCGATCAAGTATGGCTTCCGTGGTCCCAATTTCGCAACAGTGTCAGCTTGTGCCTCTTCAACCAATGCCCTCATTGACGCTTATTATTATATCCTCCTGGGCAAAGCCGACCTCTTCATTGCGGGAGGGTCGGAGGCATCGGTCAATCCTATTGGCATAGGCGGGTTCAATGCCATGCAGGCCATGTCAACCAATAATGAGGAGTATGCCACTGCCTCGCGTCCTTTTGATGTCACCCGCGACGGGTTTGTCATCGGTGAAGGTGGCGGAGGTCTTATTCTTGAGGAGCTGGGTCATGCCAGGGCCAGGGGAGCAAAGATCTACGCGGAGATCATAGGATCAGGCCTCACGGCGGACGCTTATCATATCACGGCACCTCATCCCGACGGCATGGGAGCCGTCAATGTGATGAAGCAGGCTATTGCAGAATCAGGTCTGACCCCGGCAGATGTTGACTACATCAATGTACACGGTACCTCCACCCCGCTCGGTGACATTGCCGAGACCAAGGCTATCGTGAACCTTTTCGGCGAACATGCCTACAAGCTGAATGTCAGTGCCACCAAGTCGATGACCGGCCACCTCCTTGGTGCTGCAGGAGCTGTAGAAGCCATTGCAACCATTATGGCAGTGGTGCATGATATCGTCCCGCCGACGATCAACTTCAGGAACCCTGACCCTGCCATAGACCAGAATCTGAACCTGACCCTTAACAAAGCACAGAAAAGAACCGTGAATGTTGCCCTGAGCAACACCTTCGGTTTCGGAGGGCACAATGCCTCTATTTTGATCAGGAAATTCTCAGAATAGTGTTCCTGCTCAACAGGAAGAAGAATCAGGCCCTAATACACAACAGGCGGGAGTTTCGCTCCCGCCTTAAGCATCTTATGGGTTTCTGCCCGATGAAACTCCGCCTTTATGAAAAGGCATTCATTCACCGTTCGGCTACATTTACACTTCCTGACGGGGTTAAGATCAATAATGAGCGACTCGAATACCTCGGTGACGCAATCATTGACAGCATCCTTTCAGATTATCTCTTCCGGCTCTATCCCGAAGCCCCGGAGGGTTTCCTCACAAAGACCAGGGCGCGTATAGTCAACAGGGAGACACTGAACCAGCTGGGGCTCTCCATGGGACTGGACAAGCTGATAGTATCGAACCTGGCACCTTCGGACTCACCCCGCAACCTCTACGGCAACGCCGTGGAGGCCCTTGCCGGAGCCCTGTTCATAGACAAGGGCTATAACCGCACCCGCCGCTTCTTCATCGACAGGGTGCTGAAAAAGCATCTCGACCTGGAGGCTGTCCTGGCAGCCGAGACTGATTACAAGAGCCTCATACTGGAATACTGCCAGAAGAACAAACAAAAGATTAACTTCACCTCACAGGAAAGGACAGGCAACAACAGCATCCACCCCCAGTTTACCGTTGCGCTGCAGATAAATAATGAAACGGTGTCGCAGGGCGAAGGTGCGACAAAGAAGGAGGCGGAACAGGAGGCATCCATGATCGCATGGCAGAAAGTCCGCAAGATAAAAAAATGAGCGCCGGAAGGAGAATAACCATACACACCATTGCAGGCGAAGAGACCCCTGATTTCTTTTTCCTTGGCGTTGTCTCCACCGAGCCCGACTACCGCATCTCGGTAATGATCAACAGGCATCTCGGCACTGACCTCCGCAAGTGCCCTGATGATATCACCATGCAGACCGGTTCCGGCAGGCATACGTTCACACGCTTCACCTCCGGCAGTCCTGACTTCACGCTGGTCTCAAACCGCAGTGAAGGAAAGATACTGATCCGGAAACTTAAAAACATTGACTTCTTTTTTTTGAAATGCGGTCAGAAAGAGAGGCAGCAGGCCGAAGAGCTGGCGGCAACCCTCAGGGAGATCCCGGAAATAACCGCAGTATTCGTCTTTGACAGCAGGGAGATCAGCGACACTAACCTCCCGCTGCTGGCACTGTAAAAAGAAAGAGGAGACAACCTCTTGCCTCCTCTTCAGTGTTAACCCTAAAACTAACCTAACCTATGAAAAAAACTCCATTTAAGTTATAACAATAATCGTGCCATAACTGATGCAAATATCAAACTTATTTCCGGACATCTCTCTTAAGGATATGTTAAATTATTGATATTTAAGAATTTTTTAATTTTTTTTGTGCCCTGTTTTTTTCGAAATCCTGTTAAAATACGTTAAACCTATTGATTACGGTTTTAACAGATTACTTTTGTTAAAATATGAAACGTGCGTACATAGTTCTGCTGGCCGTTTTTTTCTTTCTGGCCATCTCAGCACTGGTGATCATCCAGGTAAGGTGGATCAACAGTGTTGTCAGTGCAGAGGACCAGGAGTTCAGGTTTGGGGTCAACGAAGCGCTGAAAGAGGTGGTGAATGAGCTGGAGAGGGCAGAAACCTACAAGCGCATCATCAGTGAGATCAACCCTGAGCCACAGGAGGTCACCCCCGGTGACCAGGACAGTGGCCTTCCGCCACAGTCGGATGAGTCAAGGCTTCTTGAAAAGTACGGTTTCGATCCCAACATCAGGTCAGTGGTAATCAACAGGGCCGGACGCACCTACCTGCTTAATTCAGAGAGTCTTGAGTCCGAATCCTTTTTTGAGAACACCGAGCCCGGGGAGCAGAGTCTCACAGCCGGGGCCACAGGGCGCATGACCAATAAGATCATCTCCATAGAGAATATCGTCAGCCGCATACTGCATGAGACACCGCCACTGAGAGACCGTTTCTCTTCTGATGAAATCAACGCCCTCATAAGAAAGTCTCTTGACGCAGTCGGCATCCATCTTGACTACGAGTGTGCAGTTCGTGGCGACTACGGTGGGTTGATATACCGCACGCCGGATTACACCGAGAGCTCCGGGGCAAACAAGTACCTGCGGCAGCTCTTTCCCAATGACCCGGTTCCCGGAAACAATATCCTGACTATCTATTTCCCTGAAGAAGAGCAGTATAAATTCAGCCAGATAGCCTTCATGGCCATCTCTTCAATGCTGTTGATCCTGCTGCTTATAGTACTGTCAACCGGGACATTCATTGTCATCTTCCGCCAGAAGAGGTTTTCGGAGATAAGAAGTGACTTCATAAACAACATGACACATGAGCTGAAGACACCCATTGCCACAATATCACTTGCTTCGCAGATGCTCGCTGACAGGACCATTCCAGAGGAGGCCCGCAACAGTGCGGGACTCACCGCCGTAATCAACGAAGAGAGCAACAGGCTGAAGGTGCTTGTTGAAAAGGTACTCCAGACTGCTATCTTCGAAAAAGCCAAACTTGAGCTTGACAAGCAGAATACAGATGTCCACGCCATCATAATCAGGGCGGTGGATGCTTTCAAGCTCCAGGTCACCGGCCGCGGCGGGGTCATTTCAACGTTCCTCGATGCACATGATCCCATGGTCACCGCAGACGAGCCCAACCTCTTCAATGTACTCCTCAATCTCCTTGATAACGCGCTGAAATATACCACCCGTGTACCTGAGATCACCGTGACAACTGCAGGTTACCACAAAGGTATTGTCATCACAGTGTCTGACAACGGCATAGGAATACCCAGGGAGCACCTGAAACATATTTTTGAGAAGTTTTACCGTGTACCTGCAGGCAATACTCATAATATCAAGGGATTCGGCCTTGGTCTCAGCTATGTGAAGAAGATAGTTGAAGAGCACCACGGAACCATCAAAGTGGAAAGCCAGCTCAGCAAAGGCACCAGGATTATCATTCACCTTCCAAAAGAACAGTCAAAATGAAGAAAGTAAGCATCTTACTTGCAGAGGACGATCCCAATCTGGGGATGCTGCTTAAGAACTACCTCGGCGCCAAGGAGTATGAAGCCACCCTGGTGACTGACGGAGCACAGGCTATGAAGGTCTTCAGAAAAGAGAAATTCCACCTGTGCCTTCTTGACGTGATGATGCCCGAGGTAGACGGCTTCACTGTTGCAAGGGAGATCAGGGCCATCGACCCGCATATCCCTATTATTTTCCTGACTGCAAAGAACCTTAAGCAGGATGTTATTGAGGGGTTCAAATCAGGGGCCGACGATTATCTCACCAAACCCTTTTCGATGGAGGAGCTGGTCTACCGCATCGAAGCAATACTTCGCAGGTCGTCAAAGCGAACCACTGACGCTCCTGCAGATACATACACAATCGGCAAGTTCACCTTTGACGTGTCAAAGCAGCTCCTCACCTACCAGGACCAGTCGCGCAAGCTCACCACCAAGGAATCGGAACTGCTTGAACTGCTGTGCCGCCACCGGAATGAGGTTCTCGAAAGAAACTTCGCCCTCAAATCAATATGGATTGATGATAACTACTTCAATGCAAGGAGCATGGATGTTTATATTACGAAGCTCCGCAAGTATCTGAACAGGGATGAGAAGGTAGAGATCCTCAACATTCACGGTAAGGGTTACAAGCTATTGTGCTGAAAAAAATATCCCGCGCGAAAATTCCGCGCGGGATATAAGTTTAGGTTAGTTTCAGGGTCTTTCTATTTGGTAATTATTCTTCCCGTCAAGGCCCAACGAGCGCTAAGTTAACATAAATTCATTATTTCCAACACTCCGCTGCTTTTTTTTTCACGTCAGTCAAGCTTGAGCACGGCCAGGAATGCCTGCTGCGGCACCTCCACGTTACCTATCTGACGCATTCTCTTCTTCCCCTTCTTCTGTTTCTCAAGCAGTTTCCTCTTGCGGGTGATGTCGCCTCCGTAGCATTTCGCCGTTACGTCCTTGCGCACTGCCTTAACTGTCTCGCGTGCAATAATCTTTGCTCCGATGGCTGCCTGGATGGCAATGTCAAACTGCTGACGCGGTATCAGCTCCCGAAGTTTCTCACACATCCTGCGGCCAAAGTCATAGGCGTGGCCACGGTGGATAAGAGTTGATAGTGCATCAACCATCTCCCCGTTAAGAAGTATATCAAGCCTGACGAGATCAGCCTTCTTATAGTCAGTGATATGATAATCAAAAGACGCGTAACCCTTGGAGATGCTCTTCAGCTTGTCATAGAAGTCAAAGACTATTTCAGAGAGAGGCATGTCGAAGGTAACCTCCACCCTGTCACTCGTGAGGTATACCTGGTTCTTCAGTGTGCCCCGCTTGTCTATGCAGAGGTTGAGTATCGGCCCCAGGTATTCCGATTTGGAGATTATCTGCGCATGAATATAGGGTTCTTCGATCTCGTCTATGGCAGTGACGGGAGGCATTCCTGATGGATTATGGACGTCAATGACGTCGCCCCTGGTCGTCAGCACCCGGAATGAGACGTTGGGCACTGTGGTTATGACATCCATGTCGAACTCCCTGTCAAGGCGCTCCTGGATGATCTCCATGTGAAGGAGTCCGAGAAAGCCGCACCGGAAACCGAAGCCGAGGGCTGCTGACGATTCCGGGACGAAGGTCAGGGAGGCATCGTTAAGCTGCAGCTTCTCTATTGAGGCACGCAGATCCTCGTAATCATCGGCATCAACGGGATAGATCCCTGCAAATACCATAGGCTTCACCTCGGCAAATCCTTCAATGGCCAGCTGGCAGGGGCGGGCAACATGGGTGATGGTATCTCCCACCTTAACCTCAGCTGAATTCTTTATACCGGATATTATGTATCCCACATCTCCGGCGCTGAGCACCGGGCGGGGCTCGCGCTTGATCTTCAGCACGCCTATTTCGTCGGCATCATATTCACTCCCGGCATTTACGAATTTCACCATGTCGTGAGTCCTGATGGTGCCGTGGGATATCTTGAAATAGGCTATGATGCCCCTGAAGGAATTAAACACCGAATCAAAGATCAGGGCCTGCAGAGGTGCATCAGGGTCACCCTTCGGAGGAGGTATCTTTGAGATTATCTCATCCATGATGCGGTCAACGCCCATACCTGTGCGGGCACTCGCTTCAATGATATCATTACGGCTGCAGCCTATCAGGTCAACTATCTGGTCCTTCACCTCCTCGGGCATGGCGCTCAGGGAATCCATTTTGTTAAGTACCGGGATAATTTCAAGACCATGTTCGATGGCCATATAGAGGTTGGAAATGGTCTGCGCCTGAATGCCCTGTGTGGCGTCAACCACCAGCAGCGCTCCCTCACAGGCAGCTATGGAACGGGAGACTTCATAAGAGAAATCTACATGGCCCGGCGTGTCAATGAGGTTGAGATAATAGCGCTTCCCCTCATGCTCATAATCCATCTGGATGGCATGACTCTTTATTGTGATACCCCTCTCCCTCTCAAGATCCATGTCATCAAGCATCTGATCCTGAAACTCACGCGGACTAATGGTTCCCGTCTTTTCAAGAAGCCTGTCGGCAAGAGTGCTCTTGCCATGATCTATGTGTGCTATGATGCAGAAGTTGCGTATGTTGTCCATCAGTGGGGACCGGTTCAATTCAGGTGCAAATATATACAATTTGACCCTTTCTTTACTGCAGTCATTTTATCACTCGTACTATGCTCCATTTTATTTAATTTAGCAAATTACCTAAACAGGAACCTATGATAACCCTGGCAGTATCGGTCACTCTGCTCATCCTGGGATTTTTTATCTACGGAAAAGTGGCTGAGCGATTTTTCGGGATGGACCCGTCGCGGACGACCCCCGCTTTCACAAAAAATGACGGCATTGACTATGTACCCATGAAGGGCTGGCGTGTATTCATGATCCAGTTCCTGAACATAGCCGGCCTGGGACCGATCTTCGGGGCCATACTGGGAGCGATGTACGGACCGGTGGTGTATATATGGATAGTAGTGGGCTGCATCTTCATGGGAGCTACACATGACTATTTCGGAGGCATGCTGTCAGTACGCCACGGAGGCGCCAGCCTGCCTGAGCTGGTTGGTACATACCTGGGCAAAAACATGAGAGGTTTCCTCAGGATCTTTACCCTGTTCCTGCTTATATTCGTCGGTGTGGCGTTCGTGAGCGGACCAGCCAAGCTGCTTTATACCATGTCAGGATTCAGCCTCCCATTCTGGCTGGGACTGATCTTCCTTTATTATATTCTTGCCACTCTCCTGCCAATTGACAAGATCATCGGTTACCTCTATCCCTTTTTCGGAGGGGCGCTTATCTTCATGGCTTCAGGTATTCTCATAAGCATCATCGTGAACTGGGCCGGAGGATCCCTCGAGCTAATGGAGCTCACCCCGGCCACGATGAAGAACTTCCAGCCTGACATCGCAAAAAATCCCATTTTCCCCTTTCTTTTCATCGTGGTCTCCTGCGGAGCCATCTCGGGTTTCCATGCCACCCAGTCGCCACTGATGGCCAGGTGCCTGAAGTCGGAGAAACAGGGAAGGCAGATATTCTACGGTGCGATGATCGCAGAAGGAATTGTGGCAATAATCTGGGCCACAGCAGCAATGAACTATATGGGTGATGTCCATGGACTCAACTACACCCTAACCCATCCCCTTGCGGGCAACGCTGGCATCAGGCCTGACCCTGCCTGGCTGGTGAATGAGATATGCAGGTCGTGGCTCGGAAAGACTGGTGCTGTCATAGCCATAATAGGTGTCGTGGCCTGCCCCGTCACCTCAGGAGATACGGCATTCAGAAGCGCCAGGCTGACCATAGCCGACATGCTGAATATGCCCCAGAAAAAGATCTCCTCCCGTTTGCTGATAGTAGTCCCGGTATTCATCGTTGCCTTTATCCTCACCTTCGTGATGAAGGATGAATTTGCACGTGTCTGGAAGTTTGTGGGTATCTCAAACCAGACCCTGGCTGCCATCACCTGCTGGACCATCGCCATGTACCTGGCCCTCAGGGGGAAGAACCATCTTATGATGTCAATACCGGCTCTCTTCCTCACCGCAGTGTGTATCACCTATATCCTTGCAGCACCGCATTCAGGAGGCGGACTGGCCTTGCCACTCAGGATCTCGGTGGCCATAGCAGGGGCAGGTGCGGCTATAGCTATGGCTCTGTTCCTGGTGGCATTGAAGAGAAAGAGAGACAGGGGTCAGTAACCCTCCAGGGGAGTCTGTATGACAGTACTGATACGGTCCGTCACCGGCATGTCGCATTTGAGTTTCATCACCTCCCTGCGGAAAAAGAAGTAGGTGACCACCGCCGCCACCATATCCGATACCGGGTTGGCTATCCATACTCCGTTTACTCCCCAGAAGCCCGGAAGAATAAGGATCAGTGGCAGCAGGACAATAATCTGTCTCAGCAATGAGAGAAATGTTGCCAGCTTTGCCTTCCCGATAGCCTGAAAGTAGGTGGATGCGATTATCTGGAAACCCACAACAGGCAAAACTGCAGCGTATATACGAAGCCCAACCACACCTGCTGTTCTGAGTTCCATATTGTCAGAGTTGAACATGCTTATAACCACCCCGGGAATAAGCATGCATATAAGCCATCCTCCGGCAGCCACGAGTATCGCATACTTAATGGCCTTCATGACTGCCTCCTTTACCCGGCAGTTGAGTCCGGCGCCATAGTTGAATCCTATGATGGGCTGAGTGGCCATGTTTATCGATATAATTGTAATGACCAGCATCATGGTGGCGCTGTTGACAATACCCAGGGCGCCCACGGAGATGTCTCCCCCGTACCTGATGAACTGGGTGTTCATTACTGCCATTATCACACTGGCTGCCATGTTCATGGCAAACGGGGCGAAACCAATGGATACGATATACTTTATTATATACGAGTCAGGGTAAATATTCGACAGTGACAGCCTGGCAACACTTTTACTGCTGCGGAAGTGTAACAGCACCCAAACCATAAGTACCAACTGAGAAATGATGGTTGCAAGTGCTGCGCCCTTCACACCCATATCGAGGCCGAAAATGAAAATCGGGTCAAGGATTATATTCAGCCCGGCGCTGATGAAGATGGAGTACATGGCTATGCGCGGGTTTCCTTCCGCCCTGATGATGTTGTTCAGAGCGTAGCCGGTAATGGAAAAGGGTATCCCTGCCAGTATTATATTGAAATAGTCTGATGCATATCCGAGGGTCTCCGGGCCAGCACCAAATATCATCAGTACCTTGTCTTTCACGATAAACCCGGTGATCATCAGAACCAGTCCCGTGGTTATGGCGAGGAACAGAGCGTTTCCCAGTATCCGGTTCGCCCTGTCATAATCTTTTTCACCGAGGCTCAGCGATATGCGTACGGCCGATCCAATGCCCACCAGCATCCCGAATGCCATGATGATGATCATCAGCGGGAAGACCACGGTCAGTCCGGAGAGCGCAAGCGCATCAACACCCTGCCCAATATAGATACGGTCAACGATGTTATAGAGGACGCTTGCCATCATACTGGCAAATGCGGGAAGGAAATACTTCCACATCAGCTTGCCTATGTTCTCGTGCTCAAGGTCGTGTACCTGCTTCGGATCAACCATGATGCAAAGATGAAGGAATTAAGAATGAAAAATTAAGAATTAAGAATTATTTCTTTCTGCCGACTGCGGACTTTATGGACTTTCGACTTTACGGACTTTACAGACTAAAAAAAAGCTGCTCCATTTCTGAAGCAGCCTTTTTCTATTATATTAAAAGCTTTCTCTTACATCATGCCTGGCATGCCGCCGCCACCCATTCCTGGGTTGGGCATCGGGTTCTCTTCCTTCTCCTCAACAACGACTGCTTCGGTGGTGAGTAACATGCCTGCTATTGAAGCGGCATTCTCAAGAGCTATCCTTGCAACCTTGGCAGGATCGATGACACCTGACTTCAGCAGATGCTCGAACTTGTCAGTCTGGGCGTTGTAACCAAAGTCACCCTTGCCTTCGCGAACTTTCTGCACAATCACTGCACCTTCCAGTCCTGCATTGATGACTATCTGACGCAGAGGTTCCTCTATGGCCCTCTTCACGATTTCGATACCGGTGTTCTGGTCGTCGTTATCACCTTTCAGTTTGTCAAGCAGGGGAATTGCCCTGATGTAAGCTACTCCGCCGCCGGGGATAATACCCTCTTCGATTGCAGCACGTGTTGCATGGAGAGCGTCATCAACGCGGTCTTTCTTCTCTTTCATCTCAACCTCTGAAGCAGCACCTATGTAAAGGACTGCCACACCGCCTGCCAGCTTGGCAAGTCTCTCCTGGAGTTTCTCCCTGTCGTAGTCGGAGGTGGTGGTTGTTATCTGCTGTTTGATCTGGCTTACGCGTGCCTGGATCATTGATTTCTCACCTGCGCCGTTGACGATGGTGGTGTTCTCCTTGTTAACGGTCACTTTGTCAGCTACGCCGAGGTCTGCGATGGTGGCATTCTCAAGCTTCATGCCTCTCTCCTCGGAGATGACGGTTCCGCCAGTCAGGATGGCTATGTCTTCAAGCATCTCCTTGCGCCTGTCGCCAAAACCCGGAGCTTTAACGGCACACACTTTCAGTGAGCCTCTCAGGCGGTTGACAACGAGAGTTGCAAGAGCTTCTCCCTCAACGTCTTCTGCTATGATCATGAGACCACGTCCGCTGCGGGCTGTCTCTTCCAGGACAGGAAGAAGGTCTTTCATTGATGAGATCTTCTTGTCATGGATCAGTATATATGGATTATCCATCTCAACTTCCATTTTGTCAGGATTGGTGACAAAATATGCTGAAATGTAACCACGGTCGAACTGCATTCCTTCAACAACCTCAACCTTGGTCTCTGTGCCTTTGGCTTCCTCAACGGTGATGACGCCTTCCTTCTTTACCTTGTCCATTGCCATCGCAATGAGTTTGCCAATCTCTTCGTCATTGTTGGCGGAGATGCGTGCAACCTGCTCGATTTTTTTCAGGTCGTCGCCGACGCTCTGCGACTGGCTCTTCAGGCTCGCCACAACGGTTGCAACAGCCTTGTCAATACCTCTCTTGAGGTCCATCGGGTTGGCTCCTGCAGTGACGTTCTTCAGTCCGACGTTGATGATACTCTGTGCAAGAACGGTAGCGGTGGTTGTACCGTCACCTGCTGTGTCCGACGTCTTGGAAGCCACTTCCTTAACCATCTGGGCACCCATATTCTGATAGGGGTCTGACAGTTCGATCTCCTTGGCAACGGTCACACCATCCTTGGTGATCTGGGGTGCACCGAATTTCTTCTCAAGAACTACATTGCGTCCCTTGGGACCAAGAGTTACCTTAACGGCATCTGCAAGACGGTCAACGCCTTCCTTCAAGAGGTTGCGTGCCTCAATATTGAATTTAATTTCCTTTGACATTGCTATTCTTATTTAAGGTTATTACGAGATATAGAGAACATCAGACTGTGAGAGGAGGAGATAGTCTGTGCCGTCGATGCTCAGCTCCTGACCGGAGTATTTTCCATAGAGAACAACGTCTCCCTTTTTGAGTTCCATCGCTTCATCCTTCTTTGCAGCTCCAACAAGAACTACAGTACCTGCGCGTGGTTTCTCCTTTGCCGAATCGGGGATAATAATACCGCTGGCGGTCTTCTCTTCTGCCTCCTGAGGCTTGATAAGAACTTTACCTGCCAGCACTTTTCCTTTTAATTGTGCCATTGCTATTAGTTTTATAGTTAAACAATATTTTCCTGCTTCAGGATTTCATAATCCGTGCCAAATGAAAAGTGGCAAAAAAAAGTGTCAGTTCATGACAAACTGACACTTCGATATCTCTTAAATGTCATCTTACTGGTTATTGCCGTCAGGCTGCTGTTCTTCCGTGGGGATCTGGGTGGGCAGCATGGGGATGGCGTTGGGATCCTGTGCTCTTTCAATTGACTGCTTGATGACTGATTCCTTCTGGCCCTGACCCCTTGGTATTGCTGCGGTTGCTGCGAGGCAGAGAACAAAGATTGCTGCTCCGAGTGTCCAGGTCGATTTCTCGAGGAAATCAGCAGTCTTGCGAACGCCCATCGACTGGCCGGCGGAGGTGAAGTTGGCTGCCAGTCCCCCTCCCTTGGAGTTCTGAACAAGTACCACCATTATTGCAAGGATGCATGCGATGATGACCAGGATTGAAATGAAAATATAGATGCCCATTGTTGTATTATTTTATTAAGTCCTTAATCTTTTCAATACGGCTCGCAAAGTAAGCACTTTTTTCCGGATATTGCAAAGAGAGTTTTTCATAAATATTTATTGCCTTCGAATAGTAGCCCTGGGTGACGTAAATCTTTGCCAGTGTTTCCGTTATGAATTTACCTGGCTCATCGTGACTCTGTTCCGACAGGTCTCTGACCGGATGCACCTCCCTGGGTGTCATCCTCTCAATGGTTGGACTGACCTTTATGAACCTGTCAATCAGGTCAGAGGGTGAAAGTTGCTTCTCAGGTTCCGGCTCCTCTTCGTTAATGTCGGTGATGAGTTCCAGCAGCTCCGCGGGTTCAGGTTCCTGTTCAGCCTGGGTTCCAGCCTCGGCCTCGGCTTCAACTTCGATTTCGATCGCGGGTTCGGTTACGGTTTCAGCCTGGGTTACGGGTTCGGCATTTGCTTCGATTTCGACCCGGGGTTCGGTTTCGGCCCGGGTATCGGCTTCGGCCTGAGTATCGGACTCGATGAGGGTTTCTGATTCGGCTGCTACCGGAGATGCTGATTCAAGATCATCCTGCCCGTGCGGTTCGGTTATAGCATGAAATTCTTCCGCCAGTTTTTCTTCCGTTGTATCCCCGGCGCTGATCACATGGCGCTCTGACTCCAGCTCCATGAGTCGCGCTTCTATCTCTGCAACAAGCTCTTCCCTTGTACGGAGTTCAAGGTTCGACTCTGCTGGCACTTCGGGCTCCGGGAGTGTCTCTGTCAGGAGCTCTTCAACAGCGGCCTCAGTTTCGGGAGCAGACTCTTCGACATACGTCTGCTCTACTGGAATGGTTTCCAGTACACCCGAAGGTTCAGGCTGTACTGTCTCTTCAACTAATTCTTCCGTCCGTGACTCCTCAGAGGCGGCTTTTTCAAATATTTCATCCGTCCGTGATTCCTCAGGGGCGACTTCTTCAACTATTTCTTCCGCGTGGAACTCCTCCGCTGCCGGTAATTCTTCGGCTACCTGTTCCGGTAACACATCCTGCACTGCAGTTGTAGCATCAAGAACCACCTGTTCCGGAACTTCCTCCTGCACTGACACTGTCTCCTCAACAGCCACCGGTTCCTGGAATTCTTCCTGTACTCCTGTTGTCTCCTCAACAAGTACGTGCTCCGGCACATCCTCCTGCACTGACTACTGTCTCCTCAACAGCTACCTGCTCCGGAATTTCCTCCTGCACTGACAATGTCTCCTCAACAGCCACCGGTTCCTGGAATTCTTCCTGTACTCCTGTTGTCTCCTCAACAAGTACCTGCTCCGGAACTTCCTCCTGCACTGACACTGTCTCCTCAACAGTCACTGATTCCGCCACCCGCTCCTCAACTTCAGATGCCGCCGCAACAACATCCTGCGGCACAGCAGAATCAGATTCAGCAGTAACAGATTCAGCAGTAACAGCTTACCAACAGCAGCTTCCGGCGGAGCAGAGAACAGGTAGTGATAAAGCACCTCCCTGTCACTCACCGAGAGAGCCGACGCCTTAAGCTGGGAATCAAACCTTATATCAGAATTCTCCTTCAGCCCCCTGAGCAGTATCAGGTGGGCGGAATGGAACCACGGGAAGAGGGCCGTCAGCTCCCGAAGCCCCTCGAGATCACCCGGGCCGGGGAGGTCGATGCCGGCAATGAACCGGTTGAATTCATTCCTGTTCATCAGCAGCTCCTACCAGTTGACAAATGCCCTGTTAAAAATATCCTCTACCAGCATCTTCACGATCTCTTCAACCAGGGTCGCCTCGACATCAGCGAGATCGAGCGAACTGTCGTAATCCTGATACCTCGTGAAGGTCTGCTCGAAGCTGTTGTCGGCATCAAAGCTGTTGACATACTTGACCCTGACCGAGACCGAGAAGCGGTTCATGGCAGCCTGCTCGTCGCCTCCGACTGTCAGGGGCTGCGTCTTGTAATCGGTTATATCTCCCTCGAAACTTAAATCGCCTCCTGAGGTCACAATGTCGAGGTTGGTCTGTGCCCTGCACATGTCGATGAGCGCATCGGTCACCCGCTGGTTCAGTCCCGGCTGCACCAGGCTCGCCCTGTTCTGAAATGTCGCAACACTGATGTTCCTTGCGTCAACGGGAATGGATGCCCCGGTGAAGGAGTATTTCATCTTTACTCCGCAGCTTACTGCAATGACAAGCAGTGCCAGAGGCAATACTATCCGTACCAGTTTAACCATCAAGGCCGTATTCTTTTATTTTCCTGTAAAGTGTTCTCTCCGAAATGCCCAGCTCGGCTGCGGCAAGCTTTCTTTTCCCGTTGTTCTTGTCGAGCGCCTTTTTTATCAGCTCCTTCTCGCGGTCGGTGAGCGACAGTGATTCCTCAATGACCTCCTCGGTATCCTCAATGGCCCTGCTCTCCCTGGCAGAACCATAGCCTACCGCTACAGGTTGTACCGGCTCGAATGTTTCCTTTCTTACAGCACTCTCATTGAACAGATTACGAGCCGCCCTGGCACCGCTCTCCGTGAGATTGTCGGGCTCGCCGCCTGCATTCAGCAGGTCATAAACAAGATTCTTTAGATCATGCATGTCGCTCTTCATGTCAAAGAGCACCTTGTACAGTATCTCTCTTTCGGTGCTGAACCCCTTTCCCTCTGCAGCCCTGACGGGCACCGGTAGGCGTCCGCTCTGAAAATCGGGAAGATAATGTGAGAGCATCGCGGCGTTGACTTCACGCTCCTGTTCAATTACTGATATCTGCTCGGTTATGTTTTTCAGCTGCCTGACGTTACCCGGCCAGTAATAGTTTAAGAGCATCTCCCTCGCCTGGCTGTCGGGCCTGATGGCCGGCATCCGGTAACGCTCGGCAAAATCGACGGCGAACTTGCGGAAGAGGAGTATGATGTCTTCGCCTCTCTCGCGCAAAGGCGGTATGCGAACGGGCACAGTGTTGAGCCTGTAGAAGAGATCCTCGCGGAACCTGCCCGAGGAGACCGCCTGCACTATATCAACATTCGTTGCTGTTATGACCCTGACATCCGTCTTCTGTACCTTCGAGGAGCCTACCCTGATGAACTCACCCGACTCCAGCACTCTGAGCAGCCTCACCTGTGTCGAGAGCGGCAGCTCGGCCACCTCGTCGAGGAAGATGGTGCCGCCGTTGGCAACCTCAAAGTATCCCTTCCGGCTGTCGGTGGCTCCGGTAAAGGCGCCCTTCTCATGTCCGAAAAGCTCTGAATCGATTGTCCCCTCGGGGATGGCGCCGCAGTTGACGGCAATATAGGGGCCGTGCTTACGGAGGCTGTAGGTATGGATCACCTGAGGGAAGACCTCCTTGCCGGTTCCGCTCTCCCCGGTGATGAGCACAGAGAGATCCGTGGGGGCAACCTGAACGGCAATATCTATAGCCCTGTTCAGGCCATCATGATTGCCGATTATCCCAAACCTCTGTTTTATGCTCTGTAACTCCTTCATCAAAATCCAATGAACTGCGAATTTACGACTTTTTTGGATTATGTTGAAGCTGTTTTTTAGTAATTGGAACCACGAAAAGCAATCGCTCTGCGCCTTCGGAAGAGGAGCTTTAAACATTTATACACTCTCTTTGTTATACACATTGAGTAAGTAACATTGAGAGAGATGAATGCAGGAAGCAGGACATACTCCATAAAGGATCTTGAGAACTTTTGCGGCATAAAGGCCCACACCATACGGATGTGGGAGAAGCGCTACGGGATCCTTACGCCCGAAAGAAGCGATTCCAACATAAGATACTATACCGAAGAGGAGCTGAAGAAGCTCATCACCGTCTCCATTCTCAACCGTAACGGGATGAAGATATCAAAGATAGCCCGGCTGAACGACAGCGAGCTGCTGCGCGAAGTACTTAAAAACGGAAGTGGAGACGAGACAAGTGACGGTACCTTCAGGCCGGGAGAGCTGATAATGTCAGCACTTAAGTTCAGCGAAGAGGAGTTCAGGGAGAAGCTAACCCAATTTGTCAGGAATCAGGGGCTTACAGAAGCCTACCTGCAGGTATTCCATCCGCTGATGCAGAAGGCGAGGGTGCTCTGGCTGACAGACTGCATTTCAAAACCCCAGGAGCAATTCATAAGGCATGTCATCAGAACAATTCTTATCTCCGAGGAGATCAACGTTGAGAACACTCTCAACGGACGCAGGGCAGCCATTATTAACCTCGGCGATAACGAAAGCGAGAATAATCTTGTTTTTATTAAGTACCTCCTCAAAAGCAGGGGTTATGACGTTGTTTATACTGAAGGTACACTCTCGGCAGATGACATCAGGGGTATTCACTCCGTCAGGCCTTTCACCGTTCTGGCAGTAAACCTGCCGGCGTCAGAGCCTGACGATGAGGTGAGGGGATTCTGCAGTGAAATGGTAAAGGAACTGGAACTGAAGAGAGTGCTGGTTCTTGGCAGATATGCCAGCAACGGCTCATGGAGCAACGGCAAAACAGAAGCTGTCTGCTCACCTGCCGGACTGACAGAATGGGCAGACAGCCTCTGATAATTCCGAAATTTATTTCCTTATTTCCCGGTTATCCTGACAACGACTGAGTCAGCGATCTGCAGTGCTGTGGTCAGGGTACTCAGGTCAGTGAACAGTTCGCCTGTGGCTCCTGTCGGATGACCGTGACCTGACGGTTTCATTACATACCTGTCGCGCAGGTTATTCATGTCAACCATGCTCTCATAGACTAATGACGGCTGGGCATTGTTCAGGTAATTCCTGTCACCCGGATATTTGTCGTTTGTCCAGTATTCATTCCAGTCCCAGTTCTGGTTTACCTCGAACATCACCCTGAATTTTCCGGGAAGGGCCCTGTCGGCGCGTGTCTGCAGAACAAAGCTGGTGGTTGGAGTGGCGCCGCTGTAGGCGTCAGCCACCGGGTTCTCAGGATCAGGCATGTAAAGTCCGTCAGGAGCCCTGACTCCCCTCTTGTGAGACCAGTAGGGAAGGGTCTGCGGTGCCCTTTTGGCAGCCTCCTGCCATTTGCCGGAGGCATTCGAACCATACTTGAATACACCGGTGGCAACAGCCCTGGGTACAAACAGGGTCTGGATATAACCGCCCTGCTCATCCTCAAGCCATACAGCCATCAGGGGATAGTACAGGGAAGTACCCCCATAGAACTTTACTTCTATCTCCGGGCCGGTTCCGGCCTTGTTGGTCACAACATCGGTGAAGGTCTGCCTCTGCGCCATTTTTGAAGCCGTTGGCGAAGCGGAGCATGAGGCGACTATAACACTTATTAATATGATTATGTATTTCATCTCTTTCACTTTTTCAGATTTCAATAATGATACCCAGGGTAGGAAGTACCGTCCCCGAGTCTGCCTCAACGAATTTCAGCAGGTAACGCGTGGGATCCTCCGGATCGATAAGAGGGATACCGGCACTGTCAGTCTGCTGCAGAAGAATGTCAGGCTGATCAGCCTTGTAGTTCAGTACATTCTGAACATCCACATAGATCATAAGCGACCATCTGTCGAAATAGAACTGTTTGTCAATCCTGATGTCCAGCTGATTGAAACCCTTAAGCCTCAGGGTGTTGAATTTTGTATAGTCAAGATAGCCCTGACCGTTCGCATCCCATGCCTCTATTAATGATGATTTCTCATAATCATAAGGCGTATACGGTGCTCCTCCGACATATCTCCAGCGGAATCCCGCATCCCATGTTTTGCCGATGCTCTGTGTGGCCGTGACGCTTATCAGGTGTGTGTTATCCCAGGCGGTTGGTATATAAGCGCCGTCTGTTCCTTCGAACTCGCTTCTGACAAAAGTGTAGGAGAAGACCATGTTCAGCCCGTTGAAGTCCCTGGCACGACCCATCAGCTCAACCCCGTAAGCCCTTCCTATGGCTGTAGAGACGAGGGGTTCGTTTCCAAAGATGCCGTAACCCGCGCTCTTGGTCGACAGAGGTACCTGGTCAGTGACTGAGAACGGATAGTCGTCATAGTGCTTGTAAAATCCCTCCAGGGTGAACTGGAGCCTATCCTCCGGAATATACTCAACTCCTCCCACCAGGTGATTGGCAGCCATATATTTCAGTTTGTTATCCCTGTTTATGTAGTTGCCGTCATTGTCCTTAAGTCCCAGGGAGGTGTAGGGCGGAAGCTGATAGTAACGGCCCACATTGAAATTGAGGTTGAACTCCTCCGTCAGTGTATATGATGCGGAGAACCGGGGAGAGAGCTGCGTGAAGGGATTGGCCATCTCAGGAGAGAAGCTGTTTCCGTCAGCGCGGATCCCGAATGAGAGCCTGAGGTTTTCATCAATGAATGCCCGGCTCACCTGCCCGAAGGCAGCATATTTGAAGAAGACGAGGTTGGTGCTGTAAATCTCGGTCTGCATCTCTTCTCCGTCAAAAAACTCCCTGTAAGTGTCATTGCGGTACCGCGACATCTCCGTTCCTGCGCCGTAACTGACCCTGAAGGTGTTAGGCCAGACGACGGTGCGTTCGTACCTGAGGCGGATGTCTCCCTCACCGCTATCGTAATCATATGTTTTATTGTCGGGGTCCGAATCATCATTGTTTAAATATTTGTACTGAGTGTTGTTCAAATAATTGCGACTCAACACAACCATGTCAGATCCGTTCTTGCGGAAATGACGGTAGACGGCACCTATCGTATAACTGTATTGCTCCTGGACTGGAAGGAATCCGAGAACATATCGCTGGAATTCCGTTTCATTGGCCTCCAGGTTCAGCTGGAAGTCGTCCAGGGCACCGATACCCAGTATTGTAAGCTCATTCTTCTGGTCAAAATTGATCTTGTATTTAAACTGAAAATCGGTATAGGTCGGAAGGAACGGGAGTTCGAGCACTCCGAACAGGAACTGCAGGTACGACCTCCGTGCCGAGACGATAAGGGAGCCGCGGTCACCTACCGGGCCGTTGAATGTCAGACCAAGGTCGGAAGCGCCAAGGGTCGCTTTTACCGACCTCTTCTCCTTGTTACCGTCAATCATTGTAAAATTCATGACCGAACTGAGTGCATTGCCCCTTGAAGCAGGGAAGGCGCCCGAGAGAAAGTCGACAGAGCTTACGAAGTCGACGTTGATAATACCGGTCGGCCCGCCGGATGATCCCTGGGTGGAGAAGTGATTCAGATACGGAATCTCCACATTGTCAATGAAGAACCTGTTCTCATTGGGCCCTCCGCCCCTGACAATGACGTCATTCCTGAATGCAGGTGTGGAAGCCACTCCCGGGAAAGACTGTATGACCCTTGAGATGTCACGGTTACCGCCCGGGTTCAGTTCGATCTCCTGGATACCTATGATTCTCGCTGATATGGGACTCTCGATCTTCTTGCGGAAGGGAGATGCCTTGATGATCACATCTGACACCTCCACCACTGTCGTCTCCAGGGGAATGGTAAGGTTGACCTCATTGTTGTTTGTTACCATTACACCTTCGGTCACATAAGTCTTGTAGCCAACCGAAGATACCCTCACCTCAACAAATCCGGGGGTGATTCCGGTGAACATAAAATTGCCGTCAAAGTCGGTCATAGCGCCTATGGTGGTATTCCATATCACAACACTGGCAAAGGGAACAGGCTCATTGCTCGTTGCATCAACCACCTTGCCGCGTATGACCCCTCCACCCGACTGTCCTGAAAGATCGGCGAATACCAGGGTTAACAATATTATTAAAGGAAGTTTTTTCATTTCTGTACACATTTTGATATAAAAAACAATACAAAAGACAGATGGTTCAACACAACAGGTTATTTATTTTACATCAACTCCCTGAAATATTTCTCCTCTGCTGTCAGATCAACATAGGGTGCCTTAGCCTTTAAATCACGGATCCTCTCAAGAATGGCAGCAGCAAAAGGTGTTGTTTCTCTCTTCCCGCCGAGGGTGCGGTGAGCCATGGCGCGGGTTATCCTTGCAGCCTCGCTCCAGAGGCGGAGCACCGGGCTGTCAAAAAAGACCGCACTGAACTTTTCCCATATATAATCAACGGCTGTCTCCGAGGGATGTACCATATCAGAAGCATAGAACCTGTAATCGCGCAGCTCATCCATGAATATCTCGTAGGCCGGGAAGTAGCCCGCAACGGAGCGATGCGACAGAAGCTCCTCGACGGCCAGCAGCAGGTGGGCCTTGCTGAGCTGGTTGGCATGGGCGCCGTCGCCGAGGTGACGGACAGGACTGACGGTGAACCAGACCTTGAGTCCGGGGTTCAGCTCAGCCAGGCGGTCAAGCGTCTCTTTCCACCTTTGGGCAATCTCGCTCCAGGCAGCCTGGCGGCGGGTGAAGAGCGACGATGGCAGCTTGTGACAGTTGGCGACGATGGCGCCGCTCTCCCTGAGTGTGTATATATAAGAGGTGCCGAAGGTGACAAACAGGAAAGAGGCTTCCCTGATAAACGAGGAGGCAGTCAGGCTTACATCATTGAGCCTGTCAATGAGCAGTTCACGCTCATATGAGGAGAAAGCGGTGTGATGATCAAGGCTCATGTAACGGTTCTGATGGAGATAGATGTCGTTCTCACCGTATTTGTATGAGGACACGAACCTGTCAAGCGCCCCTGCAACCGAGAAGGGATTGAAAAGGGTGCCGTGCGGATTGGTAAGGACGTTCAGTTTGCCGGATGCCATGCGATAACCTATCTCACTGGCAAAGCAGGAACCGAGGAACATCACCGGTGTGGCAAACGTGATTCTGTCAGCTGAAGAGGGAAGAGGAACCTCAGTCGTGAGTTCCATACCATATATTATATTAACGTGTCAATCCACTCCGTGATGAAATCGAAATGCTCATCCCTGATCAGATCATTGTGCAGCTCATGATAGCCCTCGTCCCACAGTTTAAGGGTTGCCCGGGGAGCCGCTTCAGCCACCCGCACCGAACTTGCAGGAGAAATAATCATATCATTGCGACCATGAACCAGGAGCAGAGGCACTGATATCTCCGAGGCGCGGGCCAGTGTCTCCGAGGCGGCATCGGTCACCCAGCCGTAGAGCCCGGCTGAGATTAGTCCATGAACCAGTGGATCTTTCCTGTAAGCATCAACCTCCTCCGGATCACGTGACAGAAATTCGGTTTTCAGTCCTGACGGCTGGGTAAGACCCGGCATCAGTTTCTTTGCCAAATTTGCCATAAGCACCTTCCCCCCTGGAGGTGTTTCGGTGAGAAGAAGCCATGATGAGGTGGCGATCGCACCCCTAAGCTCAGGCCTTCTCCTGACCAGGTAGTTCAGGACAATGCCGCCGCCAAGGCTGTGGCCATACAGGAAGAGCGGCACGCCGGGGAATTCCGCTACGATCTCTTCGCTTATTTTGTCGATTGTATCAAAGACCTTTTCCGGAAAAGGCATCAGTCCCCTCCTCCCTTCCGAGTTGCCGTGACCGGGCAGGTCAAATGCGCGGAGGGCCACCCCTCTTTCATTGAACCGGGCCGCCCAGCCCTCGTATCTGCCTGCATGTTCGCCGAGTCCGTGAACAAGCAGTATCACGGCCCTGGGGGCTTCGGAAGTGTTAAAACTATACAGGGCCGTGTTTCCTGACGGGTAGTGCTTAATCTCCATATGATCCTTTTTTGTAAAGATAATTAAAAGTATTCGGGCGCCTTCCCTGATCTAACCGGTAAAAAAATACATTACTGTTATAATTTAGACTCCTGCTATATATAATACTGATATACTGTTTCTTATTATTTAGAAAATCATAAAATTCCCGCCTGAAACTCATATTAAAGGATATTCGGATTTGGATATCCGAATTTTATGTTTAACTTTGTATCAACAATTTAAAAACCAAGAGAGATGACTGCACAGGAATTTACAACAAGCATAATAGGTCTGAAGGGCAATCTTCAGAAGTACGCCCTCAGTCTGACACTCGATCGCGACAACGCACTTGATCTCGTACAGGATACCTTCCTGAAAGCAATACAGAACCAGGATAAGTTTGTGGATGCCACGAACCTTAAGGCCTGGGTCTTCACGATAATGAAAAACACCTTCATCAACAATTACCGTCGCAAGATGCGCGAGAACACGATGATGGACGGCACGCAGGAGCTTTATTACCTTAACCTCCCCTCAGACAAGGGAAGCATTTCTCCCGAGTCAGCTTACGCCGGGGACGAAATAGAAAAGGCCATAGATGCACTGCATGACGATTACCGTCTCCCCTTCCGCATGCACGTTGACGGTTTCAAGTATGAAGAGATAGCGGAGAACCTCAATCTCAAGCTGGGAACAGTGAAGAGCCGGATATTCTTCGCACGTCAGAAACTCATGAGTGTTCTTAAAGATTATAATGGTTAGATTTGATTAGTGGTTAACAGGACGGGCTGCCGGGAAAATATTTTCCGGCAGCTTTGTTTTTAATCACGGCAGGCTTTTTGTCTCTCTTCCCCGGAACGCTCTTTTTGAATACCTTTATAAAAAAATTGATCAAAATGAAAAAGTATCTGTTTGTTACCCTTTTTGCAATAATGCTCTCGGCAACCGCACTTGAGGGCCAGGAGAAATACCTCACCAGTCCTGTCACCCATGTGACTGTCTTCAGGCAGGGAGCCCAGCTCTCCGGCGACCTTCCCATTTCCGTTCAGGCAGGAACAGTTGACTTCGTTGCCGGCGGCCTTTCGCCCTACATAGATCCCAACAGCATACAGGTCAGGGGTGAAGGCGACTTCATGATCATGGGAGTCAATCACCGCAACAACTACCTTGAGAACCCGGCTGAGGCGGCATCCATAAAGGAACTCCGCGACAAGATAGAAGCCCTTGAGAATAAGATAGAGGACGAGAGGACGGCGGTGGATGTGCTTCAGGAGAAGGAGCTCTTCCTTAAGTCGAATTATGACGTTGTCACAAACAAATCGGCCATCACCCCAGAGCAGCTAAGGGCGCTGCTCGACATCTATTCCACCAATATGGAGTCGGTGAAGACGGCTCTCCTCAAGAAGAAAAGGATAATAAAAGGCTACGTGGAAGAGAAGCAGCAGCTCGAGAAGCAGCTTGCCAGCCATGTCGACAAGTCAAATCTGCCCACGGGTGAGATCGTGGTGACAGTCACAGGCACCAAACCCGTCACGGGCAAGCTTAAGCTCTCGTATGTTGTCATGAATGCAGGCTGGCAGCCCTCGTATGACATAAGGGTGGATGACATCACCGACCCGGCCTCTATAATATACAAAGCCAGTATATGGCAGAACAGCGGCATCGACTGGAAGGATGTGAAAGTGAGTCTCTCCAACGCCTCGCCCATGACTGCCGGTGCCCTGCCAACGCTTGAGCCGTGGTTTGTGGACATTTACCGGCCCCTCGCCATCAGGGGACTTGAAGAGGTTGTGGTAATGGGCTATGGAACCAAATCAAAACCTGCCGCCCGCCAGGAAAAGGCAGCAGAAGACATGATGATGGAGGAGAGCGCCCCTCTTCCTGTCACCGTCAGCGAATCGAACATCAGCTTCAGTTTCGACGTGAACGTACCGCAGACAGTCCTGTCAGGCGGCACCCCCTCGGTTGTGGAGCTGCAGAGGCTCACCGTGCCTGCAACATACAGCTACGCCGCGACCCCGAAGCTTGCCACATCGGCATACCTGGTGGGCTATATCACCGACTGGGAAAAATATAATCTCCTTCCCGGGGAGTCAAACATCTATTTCAGCAACACATTTACAGGAAAAGGTTATATCAACACCGCGGAACTCACTGACACCCTCACAGTGTCGCTTGGCGCTGACAACAACATCACGGTCAAGCGCGACCGCAGGACCGACTTCACATCACAGAAGCTCATCGGGGCCAACAGGGTTGAGACAAAATCGTTCCTCATCTCCGTGCGCAACAACAAGAGCAAGGCTGTCACAGTCAAACTGCGTGATCAGATTCCGTTGTCACAGAACAGTGACATAACCGTTGAGGCCGTGGAACTGACAGGCGGAAAACTCAATCCTGTCACCGGTGAGATCACCTGGGACCTGAGTGTCCAGCCGCGCGAAAACAGGGAGATCATTCTTACCTACAGCGTGAAATATCCCAAAAACGAAAAGGTGATGCTTGAATAACAGGCAGTTAGCACCCGCAAACAGAGGAGGTTATGAACAGTTGTTTATAACCTCTCTTTTTGTTATGTAATAAACTGGATGGCAATTACTTATTAATGTTAATAACCCTGTGTGATTCTTGTTACTTTCTTAATGGTATAATTAGCATGAAAAACTTGACAGGGAGGTATTAACCCCTTATATTTGTCAGACCATGTGAGCGATAAAGAGTCGCTCTGAGGTAAGAAGGTTCTTTCGAATGGTTTAATTATCAATCTGAAACTACATCAGACTTCAGAGTCTCACGCTGAACGACTACGGTCCGGAAGCGTCTGTCACGGGTGCAGGCTGAGAAGCCTTCCCATCCTGGCAGTCTGACGGGGCAATCATCAGACGGTGTAACAACCGCGAGAAGAGAGCAACACAAATGCAATGCTGAAAACTAATAAAGCAGCAAATGTGCCCGCGCAGAGAGAGGATCATCAGGCCACCCGAACCGGCGAGGATAGGATGGAGATGATCCGGGCATGACAGCAGTTGTCCCTTCGGGGAGTGTCAGGCTTCAGGGGTTCATGACTTCGCGTCCCAGTATGCGTTCCGCAATGCCGCAAGGCAAGGCAGAAAACAGAAGAGACACCGGAACAAGGTCAGCAGTCCGCTTCGGCGAACATCGACAGGCCGCGGAAAGGGAGGAGTTAACAGAGATGAACCGGCTGTAATAACAGTAGCATGGCGACAGCGACGGTCAAGGCTGTCACTCGTCGGAATGGGAACATATACGTAAGTATTGTTCCCATTCGTGTTTTATACCCCTGCCATTGTAAAAAAAAGGGGACTATCGCCCCCTGATCACTCCCCTGGCGGAGTTTTTTATAAAATCAATAATGTAATCCCGCTCCGGCGTCGGGGCAAAGTTTTCCGCAATATAATCCAGAGCCTTGCTCCCGTTCATGCCCATGTTGTAATAGGCCCGGTATATCTCATGCAGCTCGTGCATCTTCTCTTTGGCGAACCCTCTCCGCTCCAGCCCTACGGTGTTCAGTCCCATGTATGCCAGGGGTTCCCTGTCAGCCTTTATGTATGGCGGCACATCCATGCGCACCTTACTTCCGCCGCCAATTATGGTATGGGCTCCTATGTGCACAAACTGGTGCACCATCGATCCCCCGCCCATGGTCACCCAGTCGCCCAGCTCAACCTCGCCCGCAATGCCTGACAGCGCAACCATGATAACATTATTCCCGACGTTGCAGTCGTGAGCAACATGCACATATGCCATAATAAGGCAGTTCCTGCCAATGGTGGTCCTGCCCCTGGCCCGGGTACCCCTGTTCAGCGTAGCAAACTCCCTTACAGTGGTGTTGTCGCCTATCTCCAGGGTGGTCTCCTCACCGCTGAACTTGAGATCCTGCGGTATGGCCGAGATTGATGCGCCGTTGAATATACGGCAGTTTTTGCCAATACGGGAGCCGTCATAAATGACTGCCCCGGAGCCTATCCATGTTCCGTCACCTATAATGACATCACCATGAATAACGGCAAAGGGCTCCACGACTACCCCTTCGCCCAGCCGGGCTTGCGGATTAATGTGTGCCAGTGAAGAAATCATATCGTCTTATTTGTTCTTGATAACCTGTGCGGTCAGTTCACCCTCAGCCACCAGTTTCTCCCCGACAAAAGCCTGGGCATACATTATCACTATACTCCTCCTGATAGGCTCAGTGAGATCACACCTGACAACAATAGTATCACCGGGGATGACCTTATGCTTGAACTTCATCCTGTCAATCTTCAGAAAGTATGTCGAGTATTTCTCGGGCTCATCAACATTGTTGAGGACAAGGATGCCTCCCACCTGGGCCATGGTCTCTACCAGCAATACCCCCGGAAAGACATGCTCCTGTTCAAAGTGACCCTGGAAGAAGGCCTCGTTATATGTTGTGTTTTTTATGCCCAGAATGTGGTTGGGTGTAAGCTCAAGGATACGATCGACCATCAGGAACGGGAACCGGTGCGGCAACAGCTTCTTTATTTGCTGTATGTCCAGCACCGCAGGCTTGGTGGTGTCAAGGAGGGGAATCTCCTTCTTGGTGGTTTGCCTTTTTATCTGCTGGCGTATCAGCCTGGCGAGCCTGGTGTTCGCATAATGGCCCGGACGGGTGGCCACAACTTTTCCCTTGATGGGCTGGCCCACCAGTGAGAGATCACCAATCAGGTCAAGCAGCTTGTGCCTTGCCGGCTCATTCGGGTAGCGCAGCTTGGTATTATTGAGCACACCGGCGTGGTGTTCGGTTATCCCCGGCTTGTTGAACATCTTCGCAATGCGGTCTATCTCCTCCTGTTCAACCTCGCGCTCAAGTATCACCACAGCGTTCTCAAGATCGCCCCCCTTGATCAGCCCCATCCGGAACAGCGGCTCAAGCTCATGGAAGAAGACGAAGGTACGGCTGCCGGCTATATCCTTCTCAAAGTCGTCAATCTGATCAAGTATGGCATACTGGTTACCCAGTATCTTCGAGTTGTAGTCTATCAGAACATGGGCGCTGAAATGGTCATCTGGATAGATTATCAGGTCAACCCCGTGCTCCTCGTCCGAGAAGGTGATTTTCTCCTTAACAACCCAGTAGTTGCGCTCTTCCTTCAGCTCTACAATGCCTGCCGACTTGATAGCCTCGACGAACATGCGTGAGCTGCCGCCCATTATCGGGGCCTCAGGACCGTTTATATCAATCAATGCGTTATCGATCCGCAATCCCGCAAAGGCAGCAAGTACATGTTCAATGGTCGCCACTGATGCCTCTCCCTGTACAAGGGTGGTGCCCCGTGATGTCTCCGTAACGTTGTCTGCAAGGGCATCGATCACCGGCGAGCCGGGCAGATCGGTGCGGCAGAACTTATATCCATGGTTTGCCGGTGCCGGCTTGAAAGTCACTGTAACGTCTATGCCGGAATGGAGCCCTTTACCTTTGAGACTCACCTCCTTAGCCAGCGTCCTTTGCTTATCGCTCATCTGTGAATGCTTTAAAAGTCATGCAAAGAAAAGGAAAATTTTCCGAACGGCACAACAGCAACCCTCACATCTCTGTGATGTTCAAACAATTTCCTTTAGACCGTCACAATGGAACTATCTGTTTTTTAAAGATTCCACCGATTTTGCAAGCTCATCCAGTTTCCTGCTCAGGTCAGGCAGTTTTCTGAATAAGACGAAACTCTTCATGTACACCCTGCTGTCCATGGCAGGAGAGCCGAAAAGAGTGGCGTTCTCCTCGCTGACAGTGCTCATGATACCGGACTTGGCTCCTATTTTGCACCCGTCTGCAATGCTCAGATGGCCTGCAAAGCCCACCTGTCCGCCAAACATGCAGTTCCTTCCTATTTTTGTTGACCCGGCCAGACCGGTCTGGGCGGCGATAACCGTGTTCTCTCCTATTTCAACATTATGCCCCACCTGTATTAGGTTATCGAGCTTAACGCCGCGCCTTATGATGGTTGACCCCATTGTGGCCCTGTCAATGCAGGTATTGGAGCCTATCTCCACATTGTCTTCAAGTATGACGTTTCCTATCTGGGGTATCTTAACATAATTGGTGTCACCGGCAGGTGCGAAACCGAACCCGTCGGAGCCAATCACCGCACCCCCATGGATGATACAGTTGTTCCCGATGAGACAATCCCTGTACACCTTCACCCCCGGATGAAAAGTACAGTTCCTGCCTGTTCTGACATTGTCACCGATAAACACATTGGGATATATTGAGCAGCCGTCGCCTATGACCGCCTTATCCGATACATAAACATGCGCACCTATATAAACGTCTTTGCCTATTACGGCGCTCTCTTCAATCACGGCTGTCGGGTGTATTCCCTTCTTCACCGTTCTTGACTGCTCCTCATACATAGCCAGCAGCCTGGCCAGTGCCTGGTATGGATCCTCAACCCGGATCAGTGTCGCCCTAATCTCCTTTGACGCGATGAAGTCGTTTTTGACCAGCACGGCTGAGGAGCCTGTTGTGTAGATGTACGGTTCATATTTGGGGTTTGACAGGAAGGAGAGAGCGCCGGCATGCCCCTCTTCGATCCTGGCAATGGTGTTCAGCTTCGTTTCGGGATCCCCGTCTACTGTCCCGTTAAGCAACCGGGCTATCATTGCAGCAGTAAATTCCATCTCTTATAATTTTAAATTCGTAAATATCTCTTTGGGATAGCAGAGGTAATATTTGGTCACCTTCTCTGACAGCGCCTCCTTGTCGAAAAGGTCCGAGACAGCAGTGATGTCTTTTGTCATGCCGCTTTTGAGAAGGATTCGCACCTCAGGTGTGCCGGGCGCATAGGTCTGGTTATAGACATCGCCTGTGTTCACGTAAAACTTTACCTCATCTTTATTAAGTTGCATCAGCAGTTCGACCTTCCTTTCAAGTTCGGCAACCCTGGCCCGGTCAAACGGGTTCCTCTGCAGTTCAATGCCCAGCAGGTCCCTGTTTACAAGCCGTCTGCAGAGGTCTGCCAGCACTCTGTCGCTGCAATCCATCCATACCTTTGTGGCTGACAGGATATCGCTCTCATCGAGAGCGGTAAAATTCCTCACCAGGTCTGCATTCTCTGCCGCGCTGCCGGTACTGTGGCGTGCCTGAAGGAAGTATTCCAGGGCAGGGGAGGCAAATAGATCCATTCCGGCGGCGGTCACCTCCCGGGCCCTGACCAGCAGGCTGGTCAGGAGCTTCTCGGCTGAAACCACCGTGCGGTGGTTGTATACCTGCCAGTACATCATACGCCTGGCTATAAGGAACTTCTCCACAGAGTAAATGCCCTTCTCATCCACCACCAGCCTGTCGCCCGAGACATTCAGCATCCTGATGATCCTGTCTGACCCTACCGACCCCTCTATCACTCCCGTAAAAAAGCTGTCGCGCCGCAGGTAATCCATCCTGTCCATATCCATCTGGCCGGTAATCAGGTCGTGAAAGAATCTCCGCGGGTAATCTCCTCGGAAGATGGCAATGGCGTCAGTCAGTTTTCCGCCTGTCTGACGGTTCAGTTCCTCCATGATCAGGAGTGACATCATCTCATGAGGCATCTCCTCCACCAGTGAGTGCTCCAGTGCGTGCGAGAACGGGCCGTGCCCTATGTCATGCAGCAATATCGCTGCCAGCACCGCCTCCTCCTCCGCAGCCGTTATCTCAATGCCCTTGGTACGGAGTGTCTGGATGGCCTGTCCGGTGAGGTACATGGCCCCCAGGCTGTGCTGAAAACGGCTGTGGACTGCACCGGGGTAAACATAGCTTGTGAGCCCCAGCTGCCTGATGTTGCGAAGTCTCTGGAACCATGGGTGGCTCACCAGGTCATAGATAAGATCGCACGGCATACTTATAAATCCGTATACCGGGTCGTTGATGATCTTCCTTTTATTCGTCAAATGGCGCTGATTTTATGCCGGTAAATTTATTCAATAGTTTGCAAAATTAGCTCAGAAAAGCTTCAGATACAACGCTCTTCTGTTTTTTTCCCCCTCTACTGCTTTTGATTATTGAAAAAATGATATTATCTTTGCACCCGAATAGAAGGGTATGGACGGCCTAGGGGACAAAAGTCCCCTATTTTGTTATCAAAAAACAGACTATGGTTACAAAGGATCATATCAGGAAACTTGCGGAGGGCCACATCAGCGGCACCGGAATCTTCCTCGTTGATGTAAGGCTGAGCAGCACCGGACGGATCACAATCCTGATTGACAGGCCCGAAGGTGTGAAAATTGAAGACTGTGCCTCAATGAGCAGATTCATAAGCAGCGAGCTCGGCGAGGAAGGCGGTGACTATGAGCTCAATGTCTCATCCCCCGGCCTTGACATGCCCCTCCTCGTTCCTGAACAGTTCCTTAAGAACGAGGGCAGGATGGTTGATGTGGTGACCAATGAAGGCGACCGTGAAAAAGGTCTCCTTATGAACGTCACCAAAGGCGGATTTGATCTGAAGGTCGACACCAAACAGAAGAACAGGGAGGTCGTTTCGGTGGTCAGATCATATAATTTTGAGGACGTTAAGTCAGTTAAAGTAATTATATCATTCAAATAACAGAACAGAATACCACAATGGAAAATGTTAATCTAATAGACACTTTTTCAGAGTTCAAGGAGCTTAAGAATATTGACAGGCCCACCATGATGAGTGTGCTCGAGGACGTATTCAGGGGTATGCTTGCCAAAAAATACGGTTCGGCCGATAATTTTGACATAATTGTCAACATTGACAAGGGCGACTTTGAGATATGGCGTAACCGTGAGGTGGTTGAAGATGAAAACTTTACCGATCCCAATACCCAGATACCCCTCTCAGAGGCCCATAAGGTTGATGAAGATTATGAGCCAGGTGAGGAGGTGTCGGACGAGGTCAAGTTCCTCGATTTCGGACGCAGGGCCATCCTGGCTCTGAGGCAGAACCTCGTGGCACGTATCCTTGATCTGGAGAAAAACAATATCTATCTGAAATACAAGGACCGCATCGGTGATATCGTCACCGGCGAGGTCTACCAGGTGTGGAAGCGCGAGACGCTCGTTCTTGACGATGACGGCAATGAGCTTATCCTGCCAAAGCCCGAACAGATACCCTCCGACCACTTCCGCAAGGGTGATACGATTCGTGCGGTGGTCATCAGGGTGGAGATGAAGAACAACACCCCCAACATCATCCTCAGCCGCACATCCCCGGTATTCCTCGAGAGGCTCTTTGAGCTTGAGGTGCCCGAGATCTTTGACGGCCTCATCACTATCAGGAAGATCGTGAGGGTTCCCGGCGAGAGAGCCAAGGTGGCAGTGGAGTCATATGATGAGCGCATTGACCCCGTCGGCGCATGTGTCGGGATGAAGGGATCAAGGATACACGGCATCGTGCGTGAGCTGCGCAATGAAAACATTGACGTAATCAATTACACATCGAACATACAGCTCTTCATCACCAGGGCTCTCAATCCCGCCAAGATCACCTCAATCAAGCTCATTGAGGCTGACAAGAAGGCGGAGATCTACCTCAAGCCCAGCGAGGTGTCACTTGCCATCGGCAAGGGCGGCTTGAATATCAAGCTCGCGGGCCAGCTCACCGGATATGACATTGAGGTCTATCGCGAGCCGGATAATGAAGACGAAGAGGATGTATCACTTGATGAGTTTGTTGATGAGATAGAAGGATGGATCATCGATGAGCTTAAAGCGATAGGATGTGACACCGCCAGGAGTGTACTGAGGCTTACGATACATGACCTGGTTAAGAGAACAGACCTGGAGGAGGAGACTATCAAGGAGGTGGTCAATATACTCAGGTCGGAATTTGACAAGTAACAAGCGTTATCGCCGCAGGGGAGAAACTACAAAAACTGATTAAGAGGTTATCATAAAGGTATATGACTGAAGAACAGAAAGCCATACGTTTAAGCAAGGCAGCCCGCGAATTCAATGTCGGGATCCAGACCATTGTCGACTTCCTTCACAAGAAGGGAATTGATATAGGCACTGATCCCAACGGCAAGATTCCGCCTGAGGCTTACGCGCTGATAGTAAAAGAATACAGTGGCGACCTCAGTGTCAAGAAGGATGCCGAGAAGCTGGCTCTCAAGGAGAAGGTTACTCCCAAGAAGTCGCTTTCCATTGATGATATGGAGACAGGCAAGGCAGGTGATACAGGTGAACCTGATGAGGATTTCCTTATCACGGATATCTCTGGGGTCAAGAAGCATCTTGATCTTCGCACTGAGATTAAGAAGCCTGAGATAAAGACCGTAGGCAAGGTAGACCTCACCCCTCCGGCAAAACCGGTTAAGAAGGAACCCGAAGCACCGGTTGAAAAGCCGGTGGCTCATGAGCCCGCAGCTGAAACCGTTGCTCCGGAACAACCTGTTGAGACGAAGCAACCCAAGGTTGTCGGAAAGGTCGATCTCGACAAACTTACCGGTAAGCCTGACAAGTCTTCAAAAAAACAGGCAGCCAAAAAACAGGAACCGGAGGTAGCAGAAAGCAAGCCCGAGCCCGTAGCCGAGGCACCTTCTCCGGTGACCCCGGAACCGGAAGCTCCGGTGGCTCCGGCGGCTCCGGTGGCTCCGGTGGCGGCTCCCGAACCGAAGGAGACAGAGATCTACCGTCCCGGCTATGAGAAACTGGCAGGACCGAAGATCGTTGACAGGATAGTACTGGTACCTGAGGTCAAGAAAAGCAGGGATCAGGCCAATGAGGCGCGTCAGAAGCATGACGACAGGAAGAAGCGTGAACGGATAAAACCCAAACCGCGCGAGAAGGTTGCGGTTGATGCTACAGCTCCCGCACCGGCAACAGACCCGAAGAAGGATAAGAAGGCTCCCCCGAGAACCGATCACCGCGGCGGCGACAGGAAGAAATCATTCCGCGCCCTGAGGCCTGAGGTTGACAAGGAAGACGTCGACAAGAACATCAGGGATGTCAACCTGCTCATGAGCAAGAGCAAGTCGAAGGTGGCCAAGCACCGCCGTGACAAGAGAGATGCCGTCAGCCAGAGAATGAGGGATGAGACCGATAAGAAGGAACTCGAAAAGAGCACCCTGAAGGTCACCGAGTTCGTCTCTGTCAATGAACTGGCAACGATGATGGATGTGCCGGTGATAGATATCATATCGACATGCATGAGCCTGGGTCTTATAGTTTCAATCAACCAGAGGCTTGATGCCGAGACCATGGCCCTTGTTGCCGAGGAGTTCGGCTTCGGGGTTGAGTTTGTCAGCGCAGAGCTGCAGGAGGCTGTCAGGGAAGAGGAGGATGATGCCGCCAACCTCCAGCCGCGTCCGCCAATCGTCACGGTCATGGGACACGTTGACCACGGGAAGACCAAGCTGCTCGACCATATACGAAACACAAACGTCATCGCAGGAGAGGCCGGAGGAATAACGCAGCATATCGGTGCATACAGGGTGATGCTTGAGAATGAGAAGGTCATAACCTTCCTCGACACCCCGGGTCACGAGGCATTCACCGCCATGCGTGCCAGAGGTGCCCAGATAACTGACATAGTCATTATCGTTGTGGCAGCTGATGACGGCGTCATGCCGCAGACGCGCGAGGCTATCAACCACGCGCATGCCGCAGGAGTGCCAATCATTTTCGCCATAAACAAAATAGATAAACAGACTGCCAATCCTGACAGGATACGCGAGGAGCTTGCCAGCATGAACTTCCTGGTTGAGGAGTGGGGAGGAAAATACCAGTCGCAGGAGATTTCCGCCAAGAACGGGATCAACATCGATATCCTTCTTGAAAAGATCCTTCTGCAGGCTGAGATGCTTGAGCTGAAAGCCAATCCCGATAAACTTGCCCTTGGTACCATAATTGAATCGTCTCTTGACAAGGGACGAGGCTTCGTGGCCACAGTGCTTGTAAAGGCAGGAACGCTGAAGCTTGGTGACGTTGTTATTGCAGGCAGCTGCTACGGACACATCAAGGCTATGTACAACGAACGTAACCAGAAGGTGACTGAGGCCGGCCCATCGATGCCGGTGCTCATCCTCGGCCTCAACGGGGCGCCGCAGGCAGGTGACAAGTTCAACGTCATGGAATCCGACAAGGAGGCCAAGGAGATAGCCACCAAGAGGGCACAGCTGCAGAGAGAACAGGGACTTCGTACACAGAAGCACATCACACTCGATGAGATCGGACGCCGCATAGCCATTGGCAACTTCCAGGAGCTCAATATCATTGTCAAGGGTGACGTCGACGGATCGGTTGAAGCTCTCAGCGACTCGCTGATCAAGCTCTCGACCGAGGAGATACAGGTCAATATTATCCATAAGGCTGTAGGACAGATTTCCGAATCTGACATTCTGCTCGCCGCAGCTTCCAACGCCGTGGTGGTGGGCTTCCAGGTGAGGCCGTCAGTCAGCGCCAGGAAACTCGCCGAGAAGGAGGGCATTGACATACGCCTCTATTCAATCATCTACGATGCCATTGAGGAGATCAGGGCGGCCATGGAGGGTATGCTCTCTCCGGAGATCAAGGAAGAGATCGTCGCCACCGTGGAGGTACGCGAGGTATTCAGGATCGGGAAAGTAGGTACGGTTGCCGGTTGCTTCGTACGCGACGGCAAGATCAACCGCAATACAAAGATCAGGGTGATCCGTGACGGTATTGTTATCCACACCGGCGACCTGGGATCACTGAAACGGTTCAAGGATGACGTCAGGGAGGTTACATCAGGGTATGAGTGCGGTCTTAACATCGACGGCTTCAATGACATCAATGTCGGAGACGTAATCGAGGGATACCAGACCGTGTCAGCTAAAAGAACCTTGTAGAATTGGCGATTGTCGATGTGCGATTGTCGATTTAAAGGACTTCCCATTCGCAAATCGCAAATCGCAAATCGCAAATAAAAAAAGCTGCCTTCGGGCAGCTTTTTTTTTATCTCATCCTGTGCTTATGCACCTATCATCTTCTTGTACGCCTCCGCATCAAGCAGTGCGTCAAGCTCTGAAGGATCATCGAACTCAACCTTTATCATCCATCCTTTGCCGTATGGATCAGTGTTGACAAGCTCGGCAGCTGTGTCAAGATCCTCATTCTTCGAGGTCACGGTGCCGCTCAGTGGCATGAAAAGATCCGAGACAGTCTTGACGGCTTCCACCGTTCCGAAGACCTCGCCGTGGCCCAGCTTCTCGCCCACGGTCTCAATCTCTATGAATACTATATCGCCCAGCTCATGCTGTGCGAAATCGGTAATGCCGACAACAGCCTCATTGCCTTTAACAAGAACCCACTCATGATCCTTGGTGTACTTCAGATTTGCGGGAACATTCATCGCTTGATATTTTATTAGTTTGACTTTGATCTTCAGGTCTCAGGATGTCAAAAATACATCTTTTTTAGTTTTTAAACCCTGATTGCCGCTTTTTTTAACTCTCCGCAGGTAAGCTTGCTACTGAACAAGTGTAAACCTGAGGCTGAACCCGAAATTGGTGTTGGAGTTAAGGAAGGTATTGGCCACAAACGGATCATTCGTTGAATGGTCGACGTATATCTGCAGGTTGAACCGGTCACTGAGCAGATAGTCGGCTGTGGCTCCGATGGTAAATACCCGCTGTCCTGCCACCGGCTGGTTCACCTCCTCTATCAGCTTGCGCGCCAGTGTTTTGTTATCCCTGATCGAGAAATCAAGCTTCAGGTTGAGGTCGCTCTCAAGGGCCCGCTGGCCGGTGCGCGACCTCAATACGATAGCCACGTCGTCAAACCGGTATCCCGCACCAATGGTTATCTCCTCATTCCTTATGTCAGCCACCTGGTTGCTTGTCAGGTTAAGGGTCACCGTACGCGACTTCCGGTACTCGAACCTTGTTGAAAGTGAGTTCTTCCAGCCGAGGTCTATATTGATAAAGGGAGCGAACTGCTCATTGATCGTCACCGCATTGATCTCATTGAGCGGGATAAAGTTTGAGTTCAGGTCGCGTATCCTGCTTATGCCCGACTCATCCGGATCATAGTAGAGGCTGGTGTTGAATGAACCGATTGTATATGTCGACCTGTACTGGTGTGAAAGGCTCACCGAGTTGAAGACCTTCCGTACAGCCTCATACTTGGTCAGCCCTTCAAAGTTGATCCGCCAGTTGGGCATCATGTGAAGCGCTGAGGGGAAAGGATCCAGGGATATCTTTTCAGCATCCCTTTTGGTATATGCGGCAAGGAAGGAAGGCACAAGCACCTCGCTTGAGGTGATGCCGTAACCGCTGGTGTAGGGGCCCGTGATCGGTTCGCCTGTGACGGGATCGATGTCAGGATCATACGTATCGTCGATCTGGCTGCGCTCGTTACCCCGGCGCTGGGAGATGATGACCGTGTTATCGCGGAACTGCTCGAAGGTCTGCGAGACATAATCACCTGACTTGGGTATCTTCTCAAAGGCTGTGCCCCATGAGACTACTGAAATTGTGAAGGAGCCGGTGGTGCGGGTGTTCCTGGTGCTGTCAGGGAAATTGCCGTTGTAGTCAGCCCTAAGGTATGACGAGATCGTCTCCGAGTAACGGCGGTCGGCGGTGAGGTCTATGCGGAGTCCCGGGAAGGGTTCGATGTTGGCCCTGAGGTTTATCATCTCGCGCTGACTGTAGGCAGCTGCATTGTTGAGAAGGGAGTCGGTGGTGATCCATCCGTTCATGACAGCATCGTCAAAGAAACCTTCATCGGTCAGACCAATGAGAAAGCGCCATCCGGGTGCTGACATGCCCTGGTAGCTCTGCTGTCCGAGGAAAGAGGTGCCGGGCAGATATCCCGGCATAATGTGCCCCTGTTCAAGTGTATACGTACCGGAGACATTGCGCAGAGCCATGAGAGCACGTATTAAATACCGGCCTGCAACGCTGGCCATCCCCGGCTTCTTCTCAACCCTCCCCCTGATGTCTATGCTGGCATCGGTGACATCAGTATCAGATATGTAGTCTATCCTCATGTCAGATACCACATCGTACTTGCCGGAAACTACCGTACCATCAGGCGCGGTCACGGTGACGGTGACATCTTTTGTCTTGAGGTTATGGTTGATGATCCTGGCTTTACCGGCCCTGAGTGGTATCCCTCTCCGGGAATGGGTTACCTCCTCGTACCCCAGGCTCATCCGGCGCTTGGCGCCCGGCTGTGTGGTGGCCTCAATCTCCTTCAGGAATTTAACCTTGCTGTAGAGGTTGGTGAGATTGGCCTGCACGGTGAGCTGCGTGTTACTTGAATTCTTGATGGTGTTACCCGGGATGATATTCAGCGAATCGGCAAAAACGGTTCCGGCCAGCCAGTCATAACGTGCACTGTAACGGGCATTGGAAGTGACCCAGGAGAGCAGCGGCAGCTTGTTGACAGGTATATTATAATTCAGGTTCAGCAGGTGGTAGTAGTTCGTCGTACGTCCAAACTCCGAGAGGCTCGTCATAACTGAATCACGCCAGTCATCATAAATGTCGGAATAACGATCGCGATCAACCCCGCCAGCCGGTTCATCGATCCGTGCTATGGTGCTGGCCGTGAAGTCGAACTTTAACTGCTTGGTGATGTCATACTTGATGTCATAGAAGCGCGTCCAGAGGAAATCCTTTGTAAAGAAAGGTTCAATGATCAGACCCGGACTGTTGATATTACGGGTCTTCACCTCATTGTAATACCTGTAGAGATCGGTTCTCAATGTGATATGCTTCGGGAAGAGATAGATATTGAAGTCCTTGATCAGCCTGAATGCAGAAGAGTTGAGAGCTCCTGACTTCTGGAACGGGGTGTAGTTCTTCGGCGTCGCGTCAAAATCGTAAGCTATGCCTCCCCTGTATGTCTTCTCAACGTCAATCTCGGTTTTGGTAGCCGTATTATAGAGTTCGTTAAAGGCATAGTTTACCGACAGGTTTGCCGGGTCCCATGGCTGAGGCTTCTCTCCCCGTTTTGTTGTGCCTGCGTTGCTGACGGTCAGTGTACGGCGGCGGGTATATTGTTCTGCCAGGTTGATGATTGAATCCCTTTCAGCAACTGACTGTGCATTAGCCATCGACTCGCCCAGCTCGATATCCGGGTTAAGGGGGTCGTATTGCGGCCTGATGCGATTCTCGGAGTAGCCCAGGTAAACCGGTATCCGCATGCCGGCCTTCTCAGAGAATAACTTACCAAGCTCCAGGTTAGACGAGATGTCATACTGTATCAGCTGCTCCATGCTTCGTTCATTGACCTTCTTGTCGATGCTGCCCCATCCCGGGGTGGATGTCTGGCCCACCAGGTTCAGTGTTCCAAGGTCAGCGAGGCGTGCCTGCATCTGGGCGTTGGCGGCCCATCCCCCCTCTTCGCGGAAGTCACTGAGGCGAAGCTCATTGATCCATACTTCAGCTGATTTGGGGGCGCCGTCGTCGCCCTGCGGATTACGCGTTCTGATCGGGTTCCTGACCCCTGCCATCACCACCCTGACATTGCTGAGATTGGGATTTCCGCTGACAGAGATCCGGGCATTATCAACATAGATGGAATATATGTCGGCCTCACTGAGGGTCGATCCGGGCTCCCGCATGGCCGCGTCACGTGCCTGCTTGGCATCCAGGAGCTGTGACAGGTCTATATCCAGCTTGTTTTCTTCAGGCCATACTACCTCTCTGTCCTCCTCCAGGTCATTGTTGTACCTGCCGTAAGGTGTGAGTTTCAGCGGGATCTCATACTCATAGAAGTTGCCCTTGTAGTCTGATCCGAGCCTCACAAAGACGGTTACTTCTTCATCCAGGAGAGGCTGCCCTATGAGGGCCTCGGCATGCACCTCCATCTTGAGCCTGCGGTACTGCCGCATGTCAAGGGTCACATTCTTGTAGGTCGCCCTCGCGTCACCGTCAGCCAGTTCCCTGACGCGAAGCACCATCGACTGCTCATTGAGCTGCCTCAGCTGAGGATTGGCAGGGTCAATAACCCGGTCGAAGCCCGGAGGCAGCACATAGTTTACCGGCTCCTTGCCGGCGTTCTCCTCTATGCTCACCGAGCTTATCTCGAAGGAGCCGTCATCCTCTTCAGGGATCGTGATCCGCTCACCACCCTCGAAAAATGCAATATTGTACTTGCGCCACTCTGACCTGACAAGCTCAAGACGGGCAAATCGCAGTACGACCTCCTCATCAAAATTGCGCATGTGCATCCGGAAGAATCGTATCGATTTGAAATCGCGTATGGAGCCAACCACTTTCTCATAGTCAGTGACAGGTATCTTGAACTGGTACCACTTGACCGGAGACTTTTCGCCGTTGGCAAAAGTGGCCGTATACTCAACCTCATCAACAATGAAATTTCTGCCCACAACCATGTCCTCGGTCCTCAGGCTCACATGGTACTGGTAATAGCTTTCGGTCTCACTGAGGGTGTTGTCGCGGTTGATATCCTCCATGTCAGGCAATGTGGTTCCGCTGGTGGGATATGATTCGGTTGACATCTCCGATGTAGGTGAGTTACCGTCTGTGCCGTTGAAATACTTATACCTCTCGAGGATTCCCAGCTCGTAGAGGTCAAAGTCACTGCCCCTGAAATAATGAAAATCATCATTTGACGGGTCCATCATGATTGAGTCAAGCACCTCGGGGCTGACCACCACACCGACGGACTGGAGAAAACTGTCAAAGAAAGCCAGCTCATCTTCATTACTGAGCCCGTCGAGGCCCACATCCTGGTAGCGGCGTGATTCAATGTTATTGTCGAAAGCCTGCACCACAGCCTGTACCGTTGGCACCCGTCCCCAGACAGTGGTGTCAACGTTCACCAACTCCGGCGAGGTTGGCAGTCCGTTCTCAAACTGCTTGCGTGAATCACGCAGGATATCCTCGGAGATGTTGCCCAGGTTGAAGTAGAGGTCACCGCCTTCATGCCCGGGGCTCTCTGCATAGGGGTCCATGACCCAGAACTTTATATACTGAATGTTTGCAGACTCGAAGTCGTTTGTCAGCAGCTCTCTCATCATGCCTCCCCAGCGGGTGCGGGGCGAGTTCAGCAGACCGTCGGAACCGATACCGGCAGAGTACCCGTCGGGGACCACGTTGAAGTTGTAGGGGCCCCTCTCCGACGGATAGAAGGCAACGTTAAGGACGGAAATGTTGGTAGGAATGCCGCTGGCCGATTCCTTGTAGGGGAAAATCTCAGTTTCATAGACCTCCCTTACATAGTGGCTCGACTGCAGGTCGGGATCGGCCTTGATATGGTCAGGTGTGGTTGATCCGTTGCGCAGGAACAGCGGGTCAATGACATACCATGCCAGTCTTGCCCTGTTGAAGCCTGACCTGATATCCTTGCTCAGTTTTGCTTCCGGGAACAGTTGATCCTGTCCCTGCGGCACACTCGCGAGTGACCACGCATTGAAGGCGCGGAGGTCAAGTGATATCTCACTCGCTTCAAAATCGTCAATATAGACTGCCCCTTCGGAGGTGATAGCCTTGCTGTGGCCCGGTGCCAGGTAAGCAAACTCGCCGAAGAAATTGACTGATGAGGGCGCATTAGTCTCGATCAGGGGAAGCCAGTCAATGGCATTCGTCAGAAACTTGGAGTCAGTGCGGTATGATGCGTCAAGCCCCCAGATGGTATTTGAAATCGGATCCTCACCGTAGGTTACCTTCTGGGTGTAGGGCCTTTCTGTCAGACGCAGCACCGTGCCGCCGAGGTTGAACTTGTCGGAGAACCTGTAGTTCAGATGCGTTCCAATCAGGCTCTTTGTCTGGAGCCCGAAGAACTGGTTGCTCTCAAGCGAAACCTGAACCGGTGTCTGTGACTCAATGAGGGCAGTGTTGATGATCTTGACCGAACCCATATTGTAGTCTACTGTGTAATCGACATTCTCGGTCAGCGTCACGCCTCCGGCTGTCACCTTGACGGAGCCATCGGGAATATTGGCCACATTGAGTCTTATCTCCGATCCCGAGGCAGATGTGAACTGTCCGCTGAGGATATACTTGTTCTTCTCAGCCATCTGCCTGGCCACCGTCTGGGTGGAGTCATACAGTTCGGTGAAGACATACTTCCTTATCTGCTCCGGGTCGGTGATGTATTTAAGCAGGTGACGCCCGAAGGGTTCGAGCACCGGAAATATTATACGTCCTTTTTCTGCCATCACGGTTATACCGTCTACAAAGTCAAACAACCCGTCGGGCACCCTGTCAAGCTGTGAGTTGAGCTGGTCAAGCCCAAGTGCCTGCAGGAGCACCTGGTTTTCGAGCGGCGTGCCGGGCAGATAATTGAGTGAGTTGCCGGTCTTGTCATCCTCATACAGGATATTGACTTCGAAATTTTTTGCATCTATCCTTCCCGACCCCAGATTGTAGATGTTTTTCATCATCAGCTCCCAGGTAGGGATCTGGGGACTCAGGTTGGTTCCCTTGATGAGTTTAAGGATGAGGGCGTCAGGGGCAGAGATACCGTCGGTTGAGAACTCCCCTACCTTGAATACCTGGCCATTAAGGGTGTATTCATAGGCTACCGCCAGCACCTCGTCATTGTTCAGAGCCACATTAAGGGAGATATAGCCAAGCTGCCTGTTGACCGTATACTCCCTGTCAGTCAGTTTGCGTGCGTTCTCAATCTTCTCATAGTCGCGGCCTATCTGGAAATCGGGATAGAGTGGCGCCAGGACATCGGCCACCTGGTTGATGTTCCTCACACCGCTGTATGTGGTAGTCATCTCTGAATAGAGGCCGTTGCTGATGTTGGCAGGATTGAGCGGTGCGCCGGGAGTGGCCTGGAATGAAGGGATGGGATTGTAGATATTTTCCTGGTTCTCGGCGAGGTCAAGGAACGCAACAATGTTACGGTTGCTCACATCCTCGAAGCGGCTGGTTTCATTGGTGATCCATACCTCGATCTTCTCTATGTTCAGTCCGGTACTTACAATGGGAAGGTTCGCCAGTGAGCCGTCAAAACTGTCCTTGAACTGCTGTGCAACGAAAAAGTGACGGTTGGCTTCATATTTGTCAACCGTGATCTCATAATCAGTGATCTGTGATCCACCCTTGACCTCCACCACGGATGACTCTCCCTTTTGCTGCGAGAAGACCGTGGTCATCGTCAGTTTGCCGAACTGCAGCTCAGCCTTGAGGCCAAAGAGGCTGTAGCTGCCGGTGATGAGCGTACCGGTAAGCGGCAACGTCACATCCCCTGCCTCAATCTTTTTGATGATCTCATCCTCCTTGCCGGAGTATTCGAGCTTGGTGCGGTTTTCAAACTCGAACATAGCCTCAGTGTTGTAGTTGATCCCCAGCTGCATCTTGTCACCGATGGTGCCGGTGACATTCATCTGTATCTTCTCCTGGAAGTCGAAGGTGGTGATGGTGCGCAGGTTCTCCGACAGTGTCGGGTTCTCTGTGTGCGAGATGTTGATCCCGAAGATGAGTTCAGCCGAACCCTGCGGCACGATGTTTATGACATTGCTGCCAAAGATCCTGTCAAAGGTCTCTCCTCCCACCTCTATCTGGGGTATGAGTGACGACCTGAAGCCCGAGGCATCTCCCCTGAGGCTTGCATCCCAGTATTCCCGCATGGCCTGGTCAAACTCATACTTCCGGTACTCATCAGGATTCATGAATACAGGCCTGCGATAGTCGAGCTCGCCAACCTTCTGGTAGATTATGTACTGATTGTTCCGGCCGTCATACTCCACCTTGGTGGAAAGGTTCGACGGGTTATTGAGGAAGAGCGGAGATGATCTCCTGGAATCCCACGGGAAGGAGGGGTCAGGATTGAGTTTCAGGAGGGTGTCGCCGGTACTGGTCTGTGCACCAAGGGCCATAGTAATCAGTGTCAGGGCAGTGAAAAGCCCCACCCTGATCCTAAGACCTCTATTTTGTAACGAAAACTGCAATCCGGCACGTCTGTTTTATAACAGTTTCAGCGCCCTCCTCACTATCTCCTCCACCGGGAGAGATCTGTTCTCCTTCAGGAGGTTGTCAACAACCTTGGTGGCGCTGTTCCTGGCAAATCCAAGCATCACTAAAGCTGATAACGATTCTTCACGTGCAGTATTGTCGGAAAATGCAATAATTTCACCGGAACCGGTGTGTTTTCCTAATTTGTCTTTCAGGTCAATAATTATCCTTTGTGCCGTCTTCAGTCCTATGCCCTTGACAGCCTTGAGAATGCCTACATCGCCCCCCGAAATTGCCTCCCGAAGGTCGCCTGGCCGGACTGATGAAAGCATCATCCGGGCGGTGCCGGCGCCGACCCCCGAAACGCTTATCAGCTGCCTGAACAGATCACGCTCATCCTCGGTCATGAATCCATAGAGGAGGTGAGCATCCTCACGAATGGATTCGTGGATCAGGATCTTGACCGTATCTGCCTTATCAAGAGCGGCATACGTGTTCAGAGAGATATTGATGTTGTATCCTATGCCGTTGCATTCCACCACCACGAAGGCAGGATTAAGCTGGGTGACCTTGCCGGTAATGTAATCGATCATAGGGCGTGGTCATAATTTTCCGGCTCGGGAGGAAGCTCGTCAACATGATCATGATCGGTATGGATCTCTACCTTCTGGGCCTGCAGGGGGTTGCGCGACAGCTCCTCATACATCTGCCTGTTGCGGTAAATGTCGCATGCCGCATATATGGCCTGACGCATTGAGTTGCCCGAGGCTTCATTCTTCCCTGTTATATCGAAGGCCGTACCGTGTACCGGTGAGGTTCTGATTACCGGCAGCCCCGCTGTGAAATTGACTCCGGTATCAAAGGCGAGAGCCTTGAAAGCGCCCATGCCCTGATCATGGTACATGGCAAGCACGGCGTCAAACCGGCTGAAGGCACCTGACCCGAAAAATCCGTCGGACGAATAGGGCCCGAAGGCAAGGATTCCCTCCTCATTGGCTTTTGAGATGGCAGGGATGATGATATCCCTCTCCTCCGTGCCGAGCAGACCTCCGTCACCGGCATGGGGATTGAGACCGAGGACACCGATGCGCGGACCGCGCACGGCAAAATCGCGCAACAGCGAACGGTTCAGCAGTCTCAGCTTGCACAGAATCTGATTGACTGTGATGGCGGCGGGAACATCCTTCAGAGGAAGATGCTCGGTTACAAAACCTATTTTCATGCTCTCGCAGATCATAAGCATCAACACCTCCGATGCGTTGACCTTCGACTTCAGGTAGTCAGTATGGCCTGTGAACCGGAACTTGTCAGACTGTATATTGCTTTTGTCAATGGGAGCGGTCACCAGCACGTCAATCTTTCCACCTGTAAGGTCAGCTACCGCGCTCTCGAGGGCAGCGAGCGAAGCCTGCCCGCCTTCCGGGGTCGATTTGCCAAGCTCAACACGCACCTCGTCATCGAGGCAGTTGACCAGGTTTACCTTCCTTGGATTTACCTCGGCGACGGACTTGATATTATTGAAGTTGAAGTTAGTGATATTAAGCACTTTGCGGTGGTACGCCGCCACCTTGGGCGAGCCGTAGACCACGGGTACGCAGAGATCGGTGACGGAAGAATCGGCCAGGGCCTTGATAATGATCTCATAACCGATACCGTTGATATCCCCCTGTGTTATGCCTGCAATTATAGGTTTTCTTTCCATTGTAAATCCTGTCTGGTAAACAGCTTAGAGGCTGTTCGGCGTGGTAAAGTTAATGAAATTATTGAATGATTTAGCTATAATGTATTACCTTTGCGGTCTCCTGTAACAATGCTCAGGATGCGATAAAATGGGTGTCACAGAACATTTGTACAACAAGGTTTACGATGGCGGGCGGATTACCTCCCCGGAGGCGCTCAGCCTGTGGGAGGAGGCTCCCCTGGCCCTGCTTATGTATCTTGCCGACGGCGTACGGCGGAGGCTGCATCCCGGCAACCGGGTCGGGTGGATGATAGACCGCAACGTGAACATCACCAATATCTGCTTCTCCCATTGCCGTTTCTGCAATTTCTGCCGTACGGCAAGAAGTGATGAGGCCTATGTGACAACAGACGAGGAGTATGACAGCAAGATCGCCGGGCTGATCGCTACCGGAGGCGACCAGCTGCTGCTGCAGGGGGGGATGAATCCGGACCTGGGGCTTGATTTTTATACCGGTCTCTTCAGAAGGCTCAAGAGCAGATGGCCTGGCGTAAAACTGCATGCCCTTGGTCCGCCTGAGGTGGCATGGATCGCACGTTCAGCGAGAATGAGCTACCGTGATGTGCTTGTCGCCCTCCGTGATGCAGGCCTGGATTCCCTTCCCGGCGCCGGGGCTGAGATACTCTCCGACAGGGTCAGAAGGATCGTCTCACCCGCCAAAGCTACCACTGCCGAGTGGCTGGGGGTGATGCGGGAGGCGCACCGGCTGAACCTCCCCACCTCCGCCACCATGATGTTCGGCCATGCCGAGACGGTGGAGGAGAGGATCGAACACCTGATGCTTCTTCGCAAGCTGCAGGATGCAAAGCCTGAAGGACATGACGGCTTTGTCACCTTTATCCCATGGCCCTTCATGGACCGTGGCACAAGGCTCGCCGAAAAGGACGGCATACGCAGCAGTGTCACTGCCGCTGAATACCTGAGAATGATCGCCGTCAGCAGGCTGGTGCTAGACAATATCCCCAACCTGCAGTCGTCAATTCTAACCGTGGGAAAAGAGACGGCGATGATCTCGCTCCACGGTGGAGCCAATGACCTGGGTTCGGTGATGCTTGAGGAGAATGTGGTCAGTTCCGCCGGTGATCCCTTCCGGGTGGATCCTGAGACAATGAAGCAGATCATCATCGATGCGGGCTTCACCCCCGTCAGGAGGGATCAGCGCTACATGCCGGTGGAGGAACAGAACAACTGAATTAGAAGTCGCCGGTCAACAGTCGGCAACCGGCAGTCGCCGGCGATGATCCACCGGATTTATGAGGCCTATTCTGCCCTCTTCTTTACGGTATACATCAGCGCCTCAACCTGGCGCAGCAGCTCCCTCTTCTCCTCCCTCGGAGCATAGACGAACCCTGTCACCACCACCGCACGCGATGTCTCTTCATCAATAAAGGCATAAGAGATGAACGGCCCGCCCATAAAACCACCTTCGAGGGTCCACAGACCCCTCATCTCGATATAGTCGGTGCCATTCCGCCTGAATGAACGGCAGCTGACAGGGATCTGCTTCTCAATGACCATGAATGATCCTCCGTCGGGCCCCTTTACCTCTGCCGAGGTGACCTTTTCCGTGAGATTGGCGAGATCAATGCATGCTATGGCCGGGGTCGTCCGTTCATTGACGGAGACAATCACTGACTGCGTTGTTGATGGAGTCTCGGCAGAGACCATCATTATCCCCTCACGGTTAAAATCAGGCTTGTAACCCGAAGGCAATATCAGCTCCCATTTATTGTCTTCCGAGCTGACAACGCTTCGCTCCTTCCCTGCAGATTGTGTCAGCCACGAGGTCAGTCTCTCACGCTCGGCATCATTGATGCTTTGCCTTATGGCTTCACCGTTCTCCCTGATGCACCCGGCAACCGACTCCTGATCAGCACCGGCAACAGTGATCACCAGCTGGGTCTCAGCCCACCGGTTCCTGTTATAAACGACCTCCGGTTCCGTTTTATCATCATCTATTTTAATAATTATGATATTGCGGTGAGCAACATAGATATCACGAAATCCCGCGGGATTGACGGGCAGAACCTTGAAGGCAGGCTCCGGCTGCGGCAGTCCAATAAGTACAGGACTAACCTGCTCCCTGATGGCTGCCCCGGGACTGCCGTTCCATGAGGCTTTGTCCATAACAACCACAACCTCACCGGTTGCGCCGGTTACGTTGGGAAGAATGCGAGTCAGCGACGAGTCGCCGCATGAGGCCACGAGGGCCATGACCGGTAATAAGAAAAATAGATGGATTCTCATTGTGCTCGGCGTCTGAAATAAAAAGCCTGCACTCACATGCAGGCTTATAAATAAGATATGTCAATCCTAGTTATCTTCTCCTACACCCTTCTTGGTTTCAGCACCATCAGAGTCCTTGGCTTTCTTAAACTCCTTCAATCCCTGTCCTATTCCTTTCATCAGCTCGGGTATCTTGCGCCCGCCAAACATTAAAACCACTACCACCAGTATAAGGACAATTTCAAGAGGTCCGATCTTTCCCATTTCTCAGAGTATTTGTTTATGCAAATGTACAAATTCTTTCACTAAAGTGTAATCTCACCACTGAATAATCATTTTCTGATAAGCTTAAGGATATCATTACCGTTGGCGAAGATCAGAAGTGCCAGAAGGAGAATCATACCCGTTATCTGGGCATACTCCAGGAACTTGTCACTGGGTTTCCTGCCGGTGACGACCTCATAGATGAGGAACATTACATGCCCTCCGTCAAGTGCGGGAATAGGGAGAATGTTCATCACCGCAAGTATGAGCGAGAGAAAGGCCGTGAGATTCCAGAACGACTGCCAGTTCCATTTGCCGGGGAATATGCTTCCGATTGTAATGAACCCCCCCAGTGACTCATAGGCTTTCGTGTCTTTCGCAAATATCAGTTTGAACTGTTTGAGATAATCCGAGGTTGTGTTCCATCCCTTTGATATGCCTGCCGGGATGGCCTGGGCAAAGCTGTAGTGCTTCGTACTCATCTCCAGAATGTTGGAGACATCGCGGAAAATACCAAGGATTCCGGCTTCCGTACTCCTGAAGGTGACATCAATAAGCTCGCTCTCTCTCCTGACGGTGACTGTCAGAGGCTCTCCCTTGTGCGCAGCGATGTAACCCTGAAACTCGTCGTACCACTCAAACGCTATGCTGTCAATTGCAATAATCTCATCACCTAAAGCCAGGCCTGCGTTCCTGGCCGGAGAATCTTCGGAAAAGTCTGTGATGACAAACGGTCCGAAAGGTATCCGGGCATCGATGATATCAGGATTTTTCAGAAGCAGGGGAATGAACTCGCGTTTGATCGGAAGGTCAACTATCTCGCCCTGCCGGTCAAGGGTTAATACTTCGCGTTCATTGAGAAGTATGTCAGGGACGATTGAATAGAAGTTGTCAACCTTTTCTCCGTCAACAGCGAGGATCTTGTCTCCGTTGCGCAGGCCCATGGCATAACCGGTAGAGTCGGTGAGTATACCGTATTTGACGTTTGAGGCGGCCAGGTAGGTCTCACCCCATACACTCAGCACACCAACATAGATTATCAGGGCGAAGATGAAATTGAAAAAGACGCCGCCAAGCATTATCATCAGGCGCTGCCATGACTTCTTCGACCTGAACTCATGGGGCTGCGGCGGCTGCTTCATCTGCTCCTTGTCCATCGACTCGTCGATCATGCCGGAGATCTTCACATACCCTCCGAGAGGTATCATGCCTATACCATATTCCGTCTCTCCGAATTTGCGCTTGAAGATGGCAAAGGGCCAGTCGAAGAAGAGATAGAACTTCTCAACCCTGGTCTTGAAGAGGCGGGCAAAGAGAAAGTGCCCGAACTCATGGACAATTACCAGGATCGAAAGCGACAGTAAAAGCTGCAATATTTTGATTAGAACGGTCATTTCCTGCTTGTTTTATTTATGTACTCCGTGGCGAGAAGCCTGCTCCTTCTGTCAGTCTCCTCATAGACATCCATGGATGGCTCATTGTTGTATACTGTGTTTTCAAGGACATGCTCCACTGTTGAAGCGATGTCATTGAATCCTATCTTTTCCTGAAGGAAAGCTGCTACTGCAGCCTCGTTGGCGGCGTTGAGTGCGCAGGGCATATTGCCTCCGCTCTTCAGAGCCGTGCGTGCCAGCGGCAGGCACCTGAAACGCTGCGTATCGGGTTCCTCAAAGGTGAGTGATCCGATCTCCGCGAGTGACGGCCGAGGCAGTTCCGTTGTCACCCTTTCGGGATATGTCAGGGCGTATATTATCGGCAATCTCATGTCAGGAACACCAAGCTGGGCTTTTACAGATCCGTCAACGAACTGCACCAGTGAGTGAATTATTGACTGGGGATGAATGAGCACATCAATCTTCTCGCCGGCGGTGCCGAAGAGCCAGTGTGCCTCTATCACCTCGAGCCCTTTGTTCATCAGGGTGGCCGAGTCGATGGTGATCTTGCTGCCCATGCTCCAGTTGGGATGGCGCAGAGCTTCCAGCGGGGTTACCTTTGCCAGTCTCTCTGCAGGTGTATTGCGGAAGGGCCCTCCGGATGCCGTAAGTATTATTCTTTCAACCGAGCTCTCAGACTCGCCGTTGATGCACTGCATAATGGCCGAGTGCTCGGAGTCGACCGGCAGGAGCCGGCTGCCGGAGGTGGCAGCAGTGCGGGTGATCATCTCACCAGCCACCACGAGGGTCTCCTTGTTTGCCAGGGCCACCTCCCTCCCGGCCAGCACCGCAGCAGCAGTGGGCCGGAGTCCTGCAAAGCCCACCATGGCAGCCACGACGGTATCGATGCCGTCAGACGAAGCCACCTCCTCAAACGCCTGCCGGCCCGCCAGCACTTCTATTCCCAGGCCGGCAAGGCCGTCCCTGACCACGGTGTAAAATGCTTCATCGCCGATGACAACCCTCTGCGGCCTGTAAAGCCTTGCCTGTTCCATAAGCAGGCTGGCATTGCTTCCTGCAGTGAGCGCCGTCACAGTGAAGAGGTCAGGGTAACGGGCCACTATACCGAGGGTCTGAGTGCCGATCGATCCTGTTGAACCAAGAATTGCGAGTCGCTTATGCATCTGCCGGTCTGCTGTCAGAAGAAAATGTATTGTGCGGGGTCAAGGGGTTCGCCGTTATGCCACAGTTCAAAGTGGAGATGCGGGCCCGAGGTGTAAAGCTCACCTGAGTCACCGACGATGGAGATGGCCTCACCGGCCCATACCCTGTCGCCCATCTCCTTGATCAGACTGGCGTTGTGCTTGTATACGGAGACAATGTTGTTGCTGTGCTGTATAATCATTACAAAACCTGTCTCCATGGTCCAGCCTGTCATGATCACCGTCCCGTCGAGGGTCGATGAGACCACTGCCTTGGGCTGAGTGACGATATCAATGGCATAATGCCGTGTGCGAAGGTCAAAATTACTCGACACAACGCCTTTTACAGGAGGGAAGAAATGGATGCTCGCCAGGCTGGTGCCTCGCGCCGAGCCGGTTGTGCCCGAGGTCAGGTTATATTTTTCCTCCTGCTCAACCCTTGACTTGAATACCGAGTCTTCGGCTGACTTCCTGAAGACGATGTTGCTGTAGTCGCGGGTGCTGTCACGCATGGCAACCTGCCCGATGGGCTGTTTTCCGGAGATGACGTCATTAAGATCCTGGAAGTACTTGTCCCTGATCGCGAGCTCGCGCTCGAGAGAGTCAAGCATGATTGCATTCATGATTATGTTACGCCTCATGGCCACATCCGGGTATCCCGGGATGAACTCACGCAGGTTGGTGAATGCTATCAGGGAGGTGTTCATTCCTATGATAAACAGGAACAGAAGGGCCGCTACCAGCAATGCATTCGACTTGGTAAGACGTATGCGCCACACCTCCTCGAAGGTGGTGTCATTGAATACGGCGAACCGGAACTTGTCGCGCCATGTTCCCTTCCTTTTTTCGTTCTTAGCCATCAGAAAACTGGTCCGAAGGCACAAAGATAGTAATCATGCGGGAATTTAGGCAAAAAGGGAATTTTCGATTTGCGATTTGCGATTTGCGATTAAATCGACAATCGAAAATCTTAAATCGCATATAATCAAGACTTTAAGACCGCAAGACTTTGGGCTTTCCGGACTTTCGACTTTATGGACTTTCGACTTTACAGACTTTCAGACTGTTACCTACCACCCTATGCCGTAATCCTCGCCGAAGTTGCTTGAGCCTCCCCAGAAGGTTCCGTGAACCTGATCAAACCCGATGGCATTCACCGGACCCGATGTGCGCTCCTGGAACGAGAGGCGGTAGCCCATCGCTGCCAGCTCCTTCCTTACCCATGCCGGCATGCTGCTGTTGAGGACGAGGCCCCCGGCGACCTTCTCATGATCGCCGAAGCTCGAATACATCTGCAGCGTCTTGAATGAGGGTGCCTCGCATGCCTCCTGGACCGTCATGCCGAACTCGGCTACATTCAGGAAAAACTGCAGCAGGAGCTGATCCTGCTCGTCTCCACCCTGTTTGCCAAAGGCGAGGAAGGGCTTGCCATCCTTCATTGCCAGGGATGGCGTCAGCGTCACGCGCGGCCTCTTGCCGGGCTCAACCACATTGAACGGATTCTCCTTCTCGTCAAGCACAAAGCTCTGCATCCGCTGACTCATGCCGACTCCGGTGTTGCCGGCAATGCATGCCGGTAACCACCCGCCGCTGGGGGTGACTGACACAACCCACCCATCCGCGTCGGCTGCCTCGACGGAGGTTGTGCCCGACTGGAAAGTACCGAGGAAACGTTCATACTGATCCGGGTCGTCTGCAGGATAGATATTCCGTGCGGAAGCCTGCCATGAATTCAGCAGGGTGGCAAAAGGATTCGACCCTCCCTTCAAATGGATAGGGGTCGCCCGGACGGATAGCCGGGTCATTGTGTTCACTATTGATCAGTTTCGCACGTTCACGGGCATACTCCTTCGAGAGCAGTCCCTTCATCGGCTCTTCCGGCGGAAAGGCCGGGTCACCGTAGTAAAAGTCCCTGTCGGCAAAGGCCAGGTTCATCGCCTGGTATAGCGTATGAATATACCTGACAGAGTTGTATCCCATCTCCTTCAGGTCAAAGTTCTCAAGGATATTCAGTGTCTGAAGCATAACCGGACCCTGCGTCCACTGCTGCAGTTTATACACCTCAATGCCCCTGTATTCGGTCATCATCGGCTCTTCGATCTTCACCTGCCATTTTGCAAGGTCATCAGTCGTGATCAGGCCTCCCTGCTCAATGCATCCCCTGGAGAACTCAGCGCCGATGTCGCCTTTGTAGAAGCGGTCATAGGCGGCATAGATCGCCTCCTTTCTCGATTTCTTCTTCTTCAGGGCCTGCTGTTCAGCCTCAACCAGTTTCGTCAGCGTTGCCAGCAGGTCTTTCTGGACAAATATCTCTCCTGCTGATGGGGCCTCACGCTCTTCACCGGCATGAGGCAGGAAGACCTTTGCAGAATAAGGCCACTCGCTGATGCGGCTCTTATTGCGTTCGATCGAGTTGGCAGTCTGCGCCTCAATGGGATAGCCTTCGGCCATCTGCATGGCAGGTGCAAGCACCTCCTTCAGGCTCATGGTGCCGTATTCGGCAAGCATCACCATTAATCCGCCCGGTGTCCCGGGGGTGACTGCTGCCAGCGGCCCGTACTCGGGAGGGTACTTATAGCCCTTCGACTTATAGAATTCGGCCGTGGCGCCGGTGGGTGCCACGCCAAGAGCATTGATGGCGATGACCTTCTTCGTGTTGGGATTATAGATGAGCGCCTGCGTCTCGCCACCCCAGCTGAGAACGTCCCACATGGTGCAGGTGGCTGCCAGCATGGCACAGGCGGCATCGACGGCATTGCCGCCGCGGTCGAAGATCATGGCCCCGGCGGTGGCCGCCAGCGGCTTGCCCGTAACAGCCATCCAGTGCCTGCCGTGCAGCGGCGGCTTCTGGGTGGTGACGGGAAAAGTGTTGAATGACTGTGCATCTGTCATGATGAATAGGCTTAAAAGACTGACGGAAAGGATAACTCTTTTCATATTTATTTTTTTCTTCTGCCGCGGCAATGAGTTGTCTGCGCCGCATGCAATTTCGGAAAAAAAAGCACAATCAGCAATGTAAATCTTTCCCCCTGAAATGATGCGCGAAAACCGGATCATACCATGAACATTATGACAAATCTTCAGGGGATGAATAATTTCAAAACAAATGCCGGCGGGAAAGAGATAAAAGAGATAACTTGCATCATCAAAATCAATAATCCGACGGAAATGAAAAAAATTGCTCTATTCTTTACGGTTCTGTTCCTGGTTGCAGGAACCTCCCTTACCGCACAGTCACTTGAAGATATTCTGAATGACCACTTTTCTGCCACAGGTCAGGATAAACTTGTGAAGATGAATACCCAGAAAATGACAGGCAAAATGGTCCAGAGCGGTCTTGAAATACCTTTCACCCAGATGACCAAACGCCCCGGGAAGGTACGCATTGAAGCCACACTGCAGAACCTTACGCTGATCCAGACTTTCAACGGAACAGAGGGCTGGTCAATCAATCCTTTTGCAGGCGTGACAGAGCCCCAGCCTATGTCAGAGGATGAAGTCAAGTCAATGAAATACAACGGGGACATGGACGGGATGCTGTGGAACGCGAAGGAGAAAGGCTATACCGTGACCCTCGTGGGGCAGGAAGATATGGAAGGGACTCCCTGCTTCGTCATTAAACTTGTAACTGCTACAGGAGATACCTTTACCTACTATATCGACTCTGACACTTATATTATGCTGCGTTTGAATACCAAAATGCTGGTCATGGGAAATGAAAGCGAGAGCGATACATATTTCAGCAATTACATGATGGTGGACGGAATTGCCATCCCCGGAAAGATCGAGACTAAAATGCAGGGCCAGCTTGTGATGACGCTAGTCATGGATAAGGCTGAACTGAACGTCGACCTTGATGATGCACTCTTTGAAAAACCGATAACAACTAAGGAGTAATCAGTACACACCAATATTTATTCCAATGCCATGAACATCAGGGTTCTTTTAATAAGCATCACCTGTTTTGCCTGTGTTACAGGTCTTCAGGGACAGGTGACCGAAGCAACTTTCGGAGATATTACAGGCAGGCAAATCGGGCCTGCCAGGATGAGCGGAAGAATCTCATGCATTGACGCCGAAAAGAACAACCCTGATGTTGTGTGGGTCGGGGCTGCAGGCGGAGGCGTATGGAAATCAATAAACAGGGGCACAATCTTCAAGTCTGTGTTTGATGATTATCCACAGTCCATCGGCACCATCGCCATTGACCAGAACCATCCCGATACAGTCTGGGTAGGTACCGGCGAAGTATGGACACGCAACAGCGTTTCCACCGGTACAGGTATCTACAAGACAACTGACGGAGGAGGGAAATGGGAATACATGGGTCTGCCCGGGAGTGAACGGATAGGCCGTATCCTGATCGATCCGGTAAACCCTGATATTGTATATGCAGCCATACTGGGAGCATTGTGGGGAGACAGCGAGGAAAGGGGCGTGTATAAAACCGCCGACGGAGGCAAGTCATGGAACAGATTATTATATATCAATCCGTCGACCGGATGTGCTGATATGGCAATGGATCCCGATGATCCTTCGGTGATCTATGCTTCGATGTGGGATTTCAGGAGGCAGGCACACACTTTCCGCTCGGGAGGACCCGGCAGCGGACTCTACAGGTCAACCGACGGAGGGACAACCTGGAATAAAATCCATAACGGGTTGCCATCAGGCACCCTCGGCAGAATAGCCGTTGCAGTATCACCGGTCAAGCCTAATTACCTCTATGCACTGGTAGAGTCAGAAAAATCAGCCCTTTACCGTTCCTCAGACCGGGGATCGTCATGGGAGAAGATGAGCGACCAGTATATAATGGGTGACAGGCCATTCTACTACAGCCTGTTGGTACCTGACCCAGTTGAACCTGAGCGTATTTATAAACCCGGCACCATGCTCTGGGTAAGTACAAACGGCGGAAAGTTATTCCAGAGTCCTTCCGTAACAGGCGGCAACTACCACAGTGACACTCATGCTCTCTGGGTCAGCCCCGACAATAACCGTTTCATCTACATGGGCACTGACGGAGGCGTTTACATCTCCGAAGACAAGGGTAATACCTGGAGGTTTGTTGAGAACCTTCCGGTTTCACAGTTCTACCATGTCAGCGTTGACAACGCATCCCCCTACAATGTTTACGGAGGCCTGCAGGATAACGGTTCCTGGATGGGGCCCTCACGAAAACCGGGCGGAATAACCAACTCCGACTGGAAAAATATCGGTTACGGTGACGGGTTTTATACCTATGCAGATCAGACAGAACCAGATGTGGTTTATTCCCAGTACCAGGGTGGCAGAATCAGTCGTTCCAATTACAGGACCGGCGAAAGCAAGTATATAAAACCCTTCCCGGAGGAGGGCGTCGGCGATCTCAGATTTAACTGGAATACACCGACCGTCTTCGGCAAAAAGACAGGATGGCTTTACGTAGGCTCTCAATACCTTTTCCGGTCAAAGGACAAGGGAGATTCATTTGAAAGAATTTCTCCCGACCTGACGACAAATGATCCGATACGTCAGCAGCAGGAAAAATCCGGCGGACTGACGATCGATAACAGCACAGCGGAAAACAATACCACCATTTTTGCCATCTCCGAGTCTCCTTTCGACGAAAACATAATCTGGGTGGGCACTGATGACGGAAATATACAACTCACCACTGACGGAGGAAAAACCTGGACGAAACTGAATGGTGCCGTTCCCGGCCTGCCGGCTTATGCATTTATTTCACATATCGACGCAGACAATTTCAACAGGAATGCTGCCTGGGTAACGGTTGATGCCCACCGTAACGGAGACATGAAACCGTATGTTTATTACACCGGTGACCTGGGCAAGACGTGGGTATCCCTGACAACAGACGAAATAAAAGGTTTCTGCCACGTCATAAAACAGGATCCCGTCAATCCTGACCTGGTCTTTCTGGGAACCGAGATGGGTCTGTATGTCAGCACTGACCACGGCAAGGTATGGGTAAGGCTTAAGAACAAGATTCCGCAGACAGGTATTTATGACCTGGCATTCCAGAAAAGGGAGAATGATCTCGTCCTTGCAACTCACGGCCGTGGCATTATCATTATTGACGATCTCACTCCTCTGCGGAATCTCACTGATTCCATTATGAATCAGGAGTTTGCATTCCTGCCTGTTCGTCCCTATTATTTCCCGTCAGGAATGGGAATGCAGGATTTCCCCGGCGACGATGAGTTTACAGGAACAAATGCCTCATCGGCTGCAACTGTCGCTTACTACCTCAGGAAAAGACATGTTTTTGGTGACATGTTCCTTGATATTTACGATGCTGACGGGACATTCCTGAAAAGACTTCCTGCAGGAAACCGCAAAGGGATCAATATCGTCCGCATTGCCACTTCCATGGATCCGCCGAAAGTACCCAGTTCTCCAAACATATTGGGTGAGGCAGCATTCGGTCCTGATTACCCTGCCGGGAAATACACTGTCAAACTGGTTAAGGGAAATGAGACATATACCACAGATCTGATCCTGAATGACAGTCGTGACTGGAAACATCCGGAGGCCGACAGGAAGCTTCAGAGAGAGACCCTGATGAGAGCCTATGCCCTCCTGGAAGAGCTTGCCGCAATTGATCAGAAAATCCTTGATGCCAGGGATGAACTGAAAGACAGGGAGTCAACAGCCAGGGGGTCCTCCTTGAAAAAAATTAAAAGCCTGGTTGCAGCCTGCGAAGAGATGCATGAAAAGATCTCGGCAACACAGTCAGGCGAGGGTGGCATTACTGGACAGGTGAGGCTTCGTGAAAACATCGGGGAGATCTACGGCGCTGTTGCCGGTTATCCCGGTAAACCGACCGATCTGCAGGTAAAGGCGCTTGACAATTATGCACGTCAGGTTAAGGATTTTGGGGCAAAAATCGATGGGATGCTCAAAAATGATATACCTGGCCTTCTCAGGTAATCATTGGGGTGTCTATGCGGGCTGGTAATTACCAAGCCCCACCGTCTCCTCGAAGGCCATGACAAACCTGAGGGGGAAGGTGAAGCGGCATTGCATATTTCCAGATGCAAAAAGCCCGGACTGCAAAATAATTTGCAGTCCGGGCCCTTCTTCTTAATGGCCGGAACCTTACTCAGCCTACTTCTTGAAAGGAACCAACATTAAGACTCCTCCGACCGCCATTACGGCAAGACCGACAAATGGCGACCAGTTGACGTTATGGCGCTTGTTGGCCATGATCTCGATTTCTCCGATATCAACAACTTTCTCTCTTGTAAAGAAAGTGACCGTCGTGAAAATCGTCAATGCTAATCCAATGATTAGAATTACGATACCTGCTTTTTTCATTTGTATATAAATTAATTTTAAGTTTAAACAGCCTGAAACCTTATATAATCACCCCTGAGTTACCGTCCCGGGCATGATCATATCTGATCTGTTTAATTTACAGGCAGAAACAATAGATTACGGATATCCCGTGGCGACTTAATGATCATCATTTGACCAGCAGGCTCAGAGGATTCTTCTTCCTTGGATAATCCTGAACAGAACTGCAATAATTGCGATTACAAGGAGTACATGGATAATCCCTCCGGCGCTAAAGCCGAAAAAGCCTATTGCCCATGCAATTACAAGTATGACTGCCAGTATGTAAAGTATATCTCTCATGATAGTTTGGATTTGTTAGTTTAAAGAAGAACGATCAATAGAATAATAATAAGAAGCAGCGCTGTGGCTGAGATATAGAAACCACCTCCTATGGCCTTGAGCTCGCTGTTTATTGAGCGGACTTCATTGCGCAGTTCCTTCTTTTCCGATGCCTTCAGATCTGACTTGTCAGAATCCTTGATTTCGTTCAATCTGAGAAGCAATTCGTTTGCCCTTGCTGCTTCTGCAGGAGTAACGGGACTTGGGTCAGCCATGGGAGGCGGGTTAACTTTTGGCCTGGCGCCTAACTCAAGCGGGATAAATGTCAATGACATTACTGTTGCCATAAGGCAGAGAACGATCTTTTTCATTGTATTAATTTTAAGTTAGTTGTATTAAGAAAATATCCTTCAATTTTCATTTTGATTTAATTGGTAAAAGCTAGTCCACAAATTTACCCTGTTCGGCAAGCTTAACCGTTACATGATTGTATGTATAAATTACATAATTCACACATTGACTGAGGTTTCAGTTAAGGGGAACCCAAATGTAATGAGGGAATTTATCTGGATCCGGATGCGAAAAGTGAAGAAGAAATTTATCTGCCGGTGTATCCTGTTGACCTGGCTTCATCCATGACACTTATGCCTGTCACTGCACCAAAATAAGAGAGCTTTTTATTACATACCAGCTTACTGCATCGTATCAGTGCCTCATCATAAAACAGGGAGGCGGTTGTTGTAACCTCGATCCTGACTGTCACGTCAGCTTCTTTGCAGTAAAGATCGACAGGCATGCTGAAACCCTCCGGCACACCCGTCCATTTTGCGGCAATGACAGGAACACTGTCACCGGATGGCGGACCTGCGAAGGTATCATTACCTGCAGGAATAAAGTACCAGTGCAAAACAGGGACCTCACGTCCGTACAGGTAAACCCCGAAGAATTCGTCCCAATCCTTTCCGGTCTTACTTTCAACCACCCTTATGAAATCAGCAGTTGTGACATTTGATGTACCTGCGTACTCAGAATAGAAGGTCTGCAGGATATCGAAAAAGAGAGTGCTGTCATTCACAATGTTACGGATTGTGTGAAGAATTATTGCTCCCTTGTTGTAGACGTCGTTGTCCTTGTCGTTCCAGTAGCTGACGCCCGCCGGACCTGCAACCGGAAACTTGTTCCTTACAGAAGCGGCTATACGGTATCTGGCATACAGCAGAGAGTTTTCGTACCCAAGAGTGTGCTCTGAAAAGAGCATTTCCGAGTAAGTTGCGAATCCCTCATGCAGCCATATGTCACTAAAATCACTGACTGATACAGCATTACCCCACCATTCGTGGGCAGCTTCATGCACGATGATATAGTCGCCGCCAAGCCATGACCGGTTTGCGAAACCACTGCCATATGCGATGGCAGTCTGATGCTCCATCCCTTCAAACGGTGACTCTACAAGCCTGAACCCCTCCCTAACCCATGGGTATGGGCCGTATAACGCGGAATAGAGATTGATTATATCTTTCACCTGCTGAAAATGCTTTTTTGCCTTTGTGAGGTTTTGTGGCAGAACATAATAATCAAGGTCAAGAATGCCCCCTGGAGTATGCATTGTATCACTGAAATGCTCATATTTACCCGCGTAGAAGGTTATGTTGTAGATATTGATGGGGTACCGCGTGAGCCACGTAAAAGTATCCTTTCCTTGCAGGGATGTTTGGCTCTGCATTTTCCCGTTTGACACAACCTGCAAACCTGCTGGAACAGTCATGCGCAACCTGGCGCTGTCAGGCTCGTCTGAAAGGTGATCCTTGCACGGGAACCATAGGCTGCCTCCTTCCGTTTCGCAGGCTACCCCTATCCATGGGTTGTCATTGTCATCCCATTCCCACACCAGCCCACCTCCCCAGGGTGGCTTTTTTGCCCTGACAGGTTTGCCTCCATATACCACTGAAAGAATGTAATCCTGGCCCGGGATCAACGAATGAGGAAGGGATAAAGTCACCGCCCGGTCATTACGTGACCAGGCTACCTCATTGCCTGAAAGCCTGATACTTGTTATTTCGAGGTTTTCGTAAAGGTCAATCCGTAACCGGGTTAATTTTACGATAGCCTTGAAGTGGATATCAACAGTACCCCCAAGTCTCTTTCTGGCCGGATCAAGCGCAAGATCCAGGTCATAGAAAAAAACGTCATATCCTGCCCGGTCTTCATCAAGTTGCCCGATTAGTGAATCCTTCATTGTAAAGCCAGGGTACCTGCCGGGTTTTTCATGGACCCTGGCAAAATCAGGCACCTTGAAAAGTGCACAACCGTTAAGCAAAAATAAAGCACTGATTATTAACAGCAACCCTTTCATGGTGATTCAACCCGCCCCCCTCTTTTGCTTCAGCTTTTGCTTCAGTACTGTTTCGGCTAGTTTATGCCTGGCAACTTCCCTGACCAGTTTCCTGTTAGCTCTGTTCAACTTCTCTAGTTCCACATCTGCCTGAATCTTTTTTTCAATCAGCTGCAGACGCAGCTGCTGAATCAGATCCAGTTTCCGTTCCAGCAAGCTTGATAATTCAAGAAGTTTATTCTGTTCCTTCTTTATTGCAGATATGTCGGTTGCAACAAGTATGTAATTATCCTCCTTAAAATGAGTGGAAAGGATGTGAAAGGATAGTTTAAGACACACTGAGTTAACAAGAGTAACAATCAGAACATTACTTACATTCCGATCTTGCCTGGCAAGCGCCTCAGTAATTTTTACCTTGTCATCCGGAGTAATGAAATGCCTGAAATCAGAACCATTGACCTGTTCAACCGGTTTGCCTACAAAACCCGCAAATCTATGGTTACAGTAAATAATCATTCCCTCCCCTGACAATGTTACAGCCCCTTCATCCATTTCTTCTATGAAAGAGCGAAACAGTGTTTCATCAGAACCTATCGAACAGGTCTGCTCTCCCTTAGTGCATGGAGTTCCGGCATCATTCGCTCTCCTTTCATGCATTGCCGCTAGAGCTGCTTCAGCTTCAGCCAGGCGGAACTGCAATTCCTCATTTTCAATTATGAGTCTTTCTTTAACGCTGGTCATGGAAGTTATAATTTAAACCAAGGTTTGTCATCTTACCAATCGCCCGGGAAAAATAAGTCCCAAAAGGTATTTAACCCGAAATGCAAATTTGAAGTATAATAGGATGAAACCCTTTACAAAATTCTGTGATTATGTTACACAATTCACATGTCGTCCACTCCCGATAGCCTTTGAACCTTAAGGCGCCTGAATTCGAGTCGGGGTCAAACCGGTCATCTTCCTGAACTGGTTTGACAGATGCGCCACGCTGCTGTAATGAAGCTTCCACGCTATTTCGGTAAGATTAAGCTCATCATATACAAGCAGTTCCTTGACCCTTTCAATCTTGTGTGTCAGGTAATACTTTTCAATGGTCGTCCCCTTGACTTCAGAGAACAGGTTGGCGAGATAAGTGTAATTGTGTTTGAGCTTTTCACTCAGGTGGTCGGAAAGGTTGACTTTTATCTGATCGTCGGTGAAGTGAACCAGCTCAATGATGGAGGTCTTTATTCTTTCAACAAGAATGCTCCTTTTGTCCTCCATCAGCTCAAGCCCTGTCTCTTTCAGGGCTGCCGCCAGCTGTTGACGCTGTTCGGGGGTTATTTCATCCGTTATATCTGCTTCCCCAAGCTCAATTGCAGTGTAATGCAATCCGAGGTTTTCAAGCTCAGACTTCACAACCATCTTACAACGGATGCAGACCATATTCTGGATATACAGTTTCAATCCGTTATCTGTTTAATTCACATTGGGGTTTAAAGGGTAAATATACATTTTTTTTTGGATATCGGGCCTGACAGACGCGACAGGTGTTCTGACCCTGATGAGCGTCACGTTCTGCTCACGATAGCAATTAATGTGCCGTCTTTCTGACCAGAGTATTACATTTGCTCCCGTATTCCGTAAACATTGTGCGGTCAATTTCCGTTGTAGCGGATACTTAACCAATATGAAAATTCTGATCAATGAATGAGTTTGACATCAAGGCGGCAGAGTGGGACAAGAGCATGATGCACCGCGAGCGCGCCGAAAAGGTTGCCGGGGAGATCATGAAACAGATCCCGCTGAACAGGACGATGAGTGCCCTTGAGTTCGGTGCCGGCACCGGGCTCCTCAGCTTCATGCTTAAAGACCATCTAAGGGAGATCACCCTCATCGACAACTCGCAGGGAATGGTGAAGGTGCTGAATGAAAAGCTGAAAACGGCAGGAGCGGAAAATCTTAAGGTCGTTTTTGCCGACCTTGAACATGACGACTACGAAGAGGGAAGTTTTGATCTCATATATACACTGATGGTGCTGCACCATGTCGGAGATGTGGAAACCATTATTAAAAAGTTCCGCGGCCTCCTCAACCCGGGCGGATACCTGGCAATTGCAGACCTTTACAGTGAGGACGGATCATTTCACGGCGGAGGGCTTCACCGGTCACAGGGGCTTCGACCCCGGACAACTTTCAGCTCTCCTGCAGAAGCATGGATTTACCGGCATAAGTCATCGTAAGGTCTATGTTATTGACAGGGCAGTATCGGAAAACAGCAGGGAAAAGTATGACGTTTTCCTTCTGACTGCATCACTGCCTGCACCGGAAGTATCCAGGTAACCAACACGGCATTCAACCCATTTAATGAAAACATAAATGAATAATATTGAAATCACACTGGACGGTGGCAAAGTTATAACCGCCCATATCAACGGCAAGACAATCAGAACAGACCAGTCAGTAAAAAACGGAGGAGGAGGCACCGCACCGGAGCCATTCGAGCTTTTCCTTGCATCAATAGGCACCTGCGCAGGCATATACGTCAAATCATTCTGCGACCAGCGTGAGATCCCGACGGAAAATATTAAAATCATTCAGTCCGTGGAGTTTGATCCGGTAAAAAGAGTTCCGGCAATCATCAAACTCGATATTCAGCTGCCGGCCGGTTTCCCGGAAAAATACAAAGCCGCGGTGATAAATGCCGCAGAGCTGTGCCTGGTAAAGAAAACCATCAACAATTCTCCCGAATTCCAGGTGATAACATCCGTTGGCTGACAACTGATGTTAAAGGTTAACGCCCGAACCTGTCGTATCCTCATAAATCGTAAATTTACAGGATAGACTTATGGTTCATGAAACATTTGGGATATACTCAGATTGACCCGGCTGAAATAACTGACAACCTCATCGGGCTGATTGCCTCCGACTGGATGCTTGTCACCGCCGGCAGCAGCGATAAATTCAACACCATGACCGCCAACTGGGGCGGTGCAGGTTATCTCTGGAACAAGCCTGTTGTGTTTGTCTTTGTCCGCCCTGAACGTTACACCTATGAATTCATCGAAAACAGTGAAGGCTTCACCCTGACCTTCTTCGATGAAGTATACCGCGATGCCCTCAACCTGTGCGGTACAAAAAGCGGTCGCGACTGCGACAAGGTTGCGGAGACGGGTCTGACGCCCCACTTCACGGAGCTGGGCTACCCCGCCTTCACCGAGGCACGGCTGGTTATGGAGTGCCGTAAGCTCTACGCAAGCCAGCTTACCAGGGAGGCCTTTCTTGACAGTGAGCCGCTCAGGACCCATTACAGCACCAAAGGCGGCATGCACAAATTGTATATCGCAGAGATAGAAAAGGTGTGGGCAAGGAACCCCTGAACGGATCTATAAGCCTCATACTGACAAACCATGGCACTCAGGAAGATTTCAGATCTCTGGCAATGGTGCGAAAGACACAGTTTTCTGCTCTTCTACCTGTTATGCAAATACCGTTTCAGCCACTGGAGCAGTGACCGGATCCTGAGTTACCAGGAAAGCAGGATCAGGAACAGGGTGCGGTTTGTCCTCAGAAAATCCGAGTTCTACAGGAGGCACTATTCAGGTTGCGACACCTCCGACATATGGAACCTTCCTGTCACCAGGCAAGACCATAATGATGGAGAACCTGACTCTCTTCAACACGCGCGGCCTGAATAAGGATGAGATAATTGAATTCTGCCTGAAGGCGGAGCGATCCAGGGATTTCAGCAAAAGGCTCAGGGGACTGAACGTAGGCATGTCTTCAGGAACAAGCGGAAACAAGGGCGTTGAGATCACAAGCCCCGGCGAGGAGAACCTCCTGAGGGCAGCCTTCTTTGCCAGGTTCGCCTTCCCGAAAAAGCAGAAGATCAATCTTGCATTCATCCTCAGGGTGACCTCCCCCGCATTCACCCTCAACAAATTCGGACACAGACTGACATATATCGGACAGCTCGATTCGATAGAGAATATCGTTAGAAAGCTGGGTGACCTGCAACCGAATATCATTTCCGCTCCCCCATCGATGCTGAAGGTCCTGGCCCGGGAAGCGGAAGAGGGAAGACTTCATGTGAAACCTCTTAAAATTGTCTCTTATGCCGAAGTCCTTTATCCTGACGTAAGGGAGTACCTGCGGAGAGTTTTCAATTGTGAGGTCCATGAAATCTATAAGTGCAGCGAAGGGGCGATAGCCATCACCTGCCGTTATGGAAATCTCCATGTAAACGAAGATATTGTTGCAATCCAGCTTCTGAACAGGGACGGATCGCCAACCGCACCGGGGAATCCCTGCCACAAACTGGTCATTACCGACCTCCACAAGAGCACACTACCCATAATCAGGTATGAACTAAATGACATCATCACCCTGAGTACTCAAAAATGCAAGTGCGGTTCGCATTTCAGGGTGATTGAAAAAATCCAGGGACGTGCCGATGACCTCCTCTGGGGCTTGAGAAAAACAGACGGTGTCAAGGCATTTTATATACCAGGATTATATCAGCAGGAATATAATTTCTGTTTCAAACCGGATTGATGAATTCCAGGCCATACAGAAGGATTATGAACACCTGGTGCTTAGAATACAGCTCGATCCGGAGACGAAAGAAGATGAAAAGGTAAAGATTAAGGAGGAGCTCATCAGCATAATCAGAAAGGTTTTTACCGACTACAATTGCAGGGAACCGGAGGTGGAGGTCATTTTTGCCGAACCGCTGAAAAACATCAATTCGGGAAAACTGAGCAGGGTAATCTGTGAAATAAAAGAGGTATGAAGAACGAACGTATACAATCCCTTGACCTGCTGAGAGGCATGGCGGTAATGCTGATCATCCTCTTCCACTCATCAATTTACAACTTCGCCAATATCCACCTGCTTGATTTCAGCAATCCCCCGCTTATTGTCGTGCTGATCAGCTTCATGGGGCTATGGGGCGGGATGTTCATCATCTACTCCATGGCAATGAATACTCTGATGCTCGGTTCAGCCACCAGCTCCGACAGGAGTTTCAGGCCTTTCCTTTTCTTAATCATTGCCGGTCTGATCTACATCGCGGTGCACTTCCTCCTGAATCTTTTCCTTGGCAGGTGGAACGTTGATTTCGTAAATAACCAGCCGGTACTGACTGGTACGGCTTATCTTTTCAGAAACGGATCCCTTCAAACCCCTGAGAGCATAAAGCTGTTTGACGGGTCATCCGTAGGAACAATAGGCATGAACCTGATCATCCTCAGCCTTCTGCTTTTCCTCATCTTCAGAAAGGGCAGCATGGACAGGTCAGGCCATTTCTATTGGGTTGCCGGATTGACCGCCACCTCAATAATGATGCTCTCATTCGTGAGAGTATACTGGTTCCCGTTTTTTGCCGGGCAGACAGAATCCGGCAATTATCTGACCGGGATATTACTGAGTTTCCTCCTGGCCAACCCTTATCCCCTCCTGCCCTATCTCGCATACGGGATCATAGGGGTCATGATCGGACTGATGATCCACCAGCAGAAGGACCACCTTCTCAGGAGATTTATGGTTCCGATGGGCTTGTTCTTTCTTGTCTACGGCCTTTCGGGAATGATGAATTTCGACAAAACCATCTCAAAGCCTGATTTTTTCTGGTATTTCAAGACCCATTTTGAACTCGGTCTGTTCATCCTGATGATTGTTTTGTGCAGATTCCTGCCTCCCCCCGGAAGCCGTATCCTTTCAGCTCTTGTTGTAGTACAATGGTTCAGCAGGGTCAGCCTGACCATCTACCTCCTTGAAACGACAGTCTCTGAACTCCTCAGGATAGCCGGACTCAGGATATTCCCGGGCTGGAATGAGACAATCAACGGATGCCTGGCATTCGGGGCAATAAATATTTTGCTCTGGGCTATTGTGTTGTTCTTCTGGCAAAAGATAAAGTTTAAGTACAGCCTGGAGTATTTCTGGGTGATCCTCTTTGAAAGGCTTGGAAAGAAATCCACGAAACTCGAAACAGTTTAATGATAAATCCGCTCAGGGCTGTGCAGCTGCCTGAGTAAGACCAACCCGGAATAAGTGACCGAAAGACTGTCATATATTCTGACAAATTACAGGAAAGTGTCAGCACTCGTGGCCCTGGCCTTTATAATTCTCATGCTTGCTTTCTCAAAACCTCCGGCCATTGACAGCAGGCTGAGCGGTTATAATATCGACCATAATCCGTACGATTCAATCGGGCAGAGAATGGCCTCTCTTTTCGGATCGAAAAACATCATCCAGGTTCTTGTAAGACCTGAGCCGGGGAGTGCCCGCAATCTTTTCATCGGGCTTGATGAGGCAGAAAAAGTGATTGAGGAGACCTTCCCCGGAACAAGGGTCGAATCAATTACCAGTGCCCGCAGATTGCTGGCCGGCGGAGCAGATGCGGACAGGCCGGTAAGGGAAATGCTGACGGAGGCCCTGAGGATCCCTGTTGCAGGCAACCTGGTGAGCAGGGATACAAATTCACTGCTGCTGGTGGTGTTCACCGGGCAGTCGGAAGATCCTGACCTGGGCAGGTTCGATTCAATAACGGGTCTGCAATTCCCGGGCATCGAAAGCATGCATCCCATAAGCCAGTATCACATACAGGAGGAGATTGAGAAGGCAATAATAAGGGATTACCTCGTCATTCTGCCCTTGATTCTGCTCTTCATCGTCGTATTCCTCTTCCTCTCATACCGCACTCCATCCTGCCGTGCTTTTCTGTATGATCAACCTCTGCCTGTCAGTTGTGCCCGTCATATTCTTCCTGACACTGTTCGGGGTAAGCATTAACCAGGTTACCTCAAGCGCCATCCCGATTGTGTTTATTCTTTCGCTCTCCTCCTCGGTGCACCTCGTCACCGGTTTTATCCACCGCGCGCATGAAGGCGATCAGAATTCAAGGGTATTCAGCACCCTGCGGCATTACATTGCACCTTCATTCCTGTCGTCGTTTACTACGGCGATTGCCTTTGGATCCTTTTTCCTGAGCGATTCGAATTATATAAGGCAGTTCGGAAGGGTTACGGCTTGCAGCGTGCTGGTCGTCTTTATCCTGACCTACCTGGTTGCCCCTTTGACACTCAGGCTCATCGATGTCAGAAAGGCGCCATTACTGAAGTTCTGGTTTACGGATGCAATACGGGAAAAGCTCTTCTCAGGCAGAAAAGAGATAGCGCTGACCTTGATTCTGATAGCCGGAGTCTCTCTCTTTTTTATTCCGGAGATTAAGTTCCGGACCAATCTTGAGACATACATTCCGCGACACACCGCTGCCTATGCCAATACCCTGCTCATGCAGGAGGCATTCCATTCACTGGCGGAAATAGATATCCTGGTTGAACCCGGCCGGGATGTCATGGCTGACTCATCCGGAAATCTCAGTGGACTTCTAATCCCGGCAGTTGCAGAGTTCAGTGAAGCTATTGCTCTCTACCCCGGGGTGGCATCGGTACAGTCGGTCAGGGACCAGATTGAATTCGAACAGAGCAGGACCCTCTTTGGCATCCCGGCAGTACGCTTCCCGAGACAAGGGAATCCGTATGTTTCAGGTGACCGTGAAAAGTACCGCATCAATGTCAAACTGGAGGAGCAGGAGGATATCGGGGCGGTTACTGAACGTATATCGGATGAATTCAAAAAATATGAACCGGAACTCACATACGGCATATACAGCGAGTTCCTAATGTTTGATTACATCAGCACAAGTGTCACCCGATCGCTCCTGAGGTCACTCCTCTTTTCCGCAATTCTCATTTTCCTGACTTTTTTTACTATCACAACCAATATCCGGGCTGTTCTTGCCAGTATTCTTGCCAACCTGGTTCCTCTCGGATTCCTGATATTGATATTTGTCGTTTTCAGGGTCGACATGAACATCACCACATCAATCACACTGGTCATATGCCTTGGCCTGATTGTGGATGACACCATTCAGATCCTCTACCGCCGGGTCCGGCTTGACGAGCCAATGGAGGAGCTTGGTTTCGGTGTTCTTACTACAACCCTGATAATGGCCGGAGGCTTCCTTTCGTTCCTGCTCAGCCAGTCGCGCCCCATACAGATATTCGGACTGCTCTGTGCCATCGTCTTCCTTATTGCTGCAGTAAGTGACATGACCATAATATCCTGGCTGCTTGAAAAAAGGAAGAAAGGAATTTCCGGAAAGACCAGTGCTACAGCGCCAGAAGGGCTGTCATAGGACACATATTATAATCCGGAAAATCAAATCCACGGGAAGTTGATTTCGCTGACGGCTTGACTGGCGCGGTCCCCCCTACTGATGATAAAAATTTTGAATCGGATTCAGGAAATGCGGGAATTGGCTTTATTCCATTAGATCAATCAGGTTTTTCCCGGATACCAGTAATTTTTAGATCTATTCAGGTTGATTTTTTTGAACTAAATCCTGGTTAATGTGTTTATAGATAGAATATCCTCAGGCGAAGAGCCTTCTCCATATAGATTGATGTAAAGTTCGTTTTACACTGATTTTTGGACTTAAATCATTTAAAGTCATGCAAACAAAAACAGATTCTATCGGTTTGGTTCTTTTTTTTACAGGGTTAACAGTGTTGACCGGCTGTAAAGAAGAACCGGAAGAAGTATCGCTGCCCCTGCTAACAACCACCACTGCCGCTGAAGTAACTGTAAGCAGTGCCCTGGTAGCATCATCAGTATTTGTGCAGGGAAGCTCAGAGATTACTGAACGCGGATTTTGCTGGAGTACAGACCCGGACCCCGAAATAAGTGACAACAAACTTACCAGAGGAAACGGATTAGGTCAATTCACGGGTCGGATCACAGGTCTTTTGCCTGGCACAGACTATCATGTCCGCTCATGGGCCTCCAATTTTGAAGGTACCTCCTATGGCGCCCCGATACTGATCCGGACCCCATCGGAGGTTACGAAGGCTACCCTGGCAACTCTTGAACCTGAATCCATCACGTTGACAAGTGCAGTTTCAGGTGGTGACATTACTGACATCGGGGGCGGGGAGATAACTGAAAGGGGCATCTGCTGGAGCACTGATCCCGATCCGACTGTCGCCGGCTCCAAAGCTGCCGTTGCAATATCCGGAGCTGGATCAGGCAGGTTTGCATTAATACTGTCAGACCTGGAATCCGGTAAAAAATACTACGTGAGATCCTACGCCATAAACAGCGCCGGAGTATCCTATGGTCCTGAATACAGCTTCAGGACCCTGGCATACCTTGGAGCTAAAAGTTCCGGGTTTCCGGGTACCCTGGTTCCCACTGTCACATTTTCAATTGAAAACAAGATATATACCGGGTTGGGCTCACTTGACTGGGGCATGGCTGAAACTGATCTGTGGGAATGGGATCAGGTTTCCGGTCAATGGACCAGACTTGCCGATTTTCCTGGCACGGCTGGTGGTGGTTCGGTTAGTTTTACTGTCGGCGGGAAAGGATATGTCTTGCAAAACATCTGGTTCTCTGAGGACGGAAACATCACGGAATTCTGGGAATATGATCCGGGATCCGACAGGTGGACAAGGAAAGCAAACCTGCCTACACCGGGCTTCAGAGTATATCCGGTCGCTTTTTCAATTGGCCCGAAGGGATATATCGGTCTTGGTGAGGTAGTGGAAGACTCACCATATAACACGGGGGTGCACACACTCGACCTCTGGGAATGGGATCAGGCAACCGATGCGTGGACCAGGAAAGCTGACTTCCCGGGTCAGGGCCGCTCCGGAGCTGCTGCATTTACAATCGGGAATAAAGGGTATGTGGCAACAGGAGCTACTGAAGATGGCATGGTTGCAGATTTCTGGGAATACGACCAGCAATCCGACGAATGGACCAGGAAAAACGACTTTGCGGGGAATGCCAGGTCAGGTGCATTTGGATTTTCATCCGGCAGCAAAGGATATTTAGGTGCCGGAATCCATTCCGCATCTCCCGGTGACTACGGACAGGACGTCTGGGAGTGGGATCAGTCACTGGACAGCTGGACTCAGATCGGGTTTATCACTGCCAACGGGTATGCCGAGTTCGGGGGCCATGTCGGAGCAGGAGGATATTATATTACCGGCTTTGGGCTTGGGCCTGCATTATGGACATTTCCCCTTACCTCCGATAAATAGAATAAAACAGGCAGTCATATGCCTGGGTATTGAATATCCACGGGCTGAAGAGCCTTCACCATATAGATTCCTGTAAAGGTCATTTTACTCTGATTTGCTTACTTAAATCATTGGAATGTCATGAAGACAAAAACAGATTCTATCGGTTTGGTTCTTGTCTTTGCGGGGTTGACGGTGTTGACCGGCTGCAAGGAAGAACCGGATGCAATAACCCTTCCGCGCCTTGCGGAGCTGGAAACCACTGAGATTACGGTCAACAGTGCAACTGTAAAGGGAGTAGTACTTGCCCAGGGAGGCACATTGGTAACGGCGCGCGGTTTCTGCTGGAGTACAGCTCCTGACCCTACAATTGATGACCTCAAACTGACTGAGGGTAAAGGTATCGGCCATTTCACCGGGCGTATAACAGGACTTTTGCCGGGTACAGAATATCATGTTCGCGCATTCGCGACTAATATGGACGGCACATCCTACAGCATTTCCGAATTGATCCGGACACCCCTGACCGTAACACAGGCTACCCTGGAAACTCTTGCCCCTGAAAACATAACATCGACAAGTGTTTCATCGGGAGGTGAGATTACAGACATCGGAGGAGGTGAAATACTCGAAAGGGGAATCTGCTGGAGCACTGAGCCCTCACCAACTATAGCCCACTCCAAAGCAATCGCAGGAGCCGGATCAGGCCGTTTCACCATCAAGGTCAACAACCTGGAGCCAGGAAGTACATACTATGTGAGAGCCTATGCAATAAACAGCGCCGGAGTCTCATACGGTCCTGAAATGAATTTCAGTACCCCGCCTGGCCTTGGAATAAAGAGTGTCAGCTATCCGGGTGAAACAAAATTCTATTCGACCTCATTTTCAATAGAAAATAAAATATACATGGGGCTGGGGTCGGCTGACGGATGGGACTATTGGCCTACAGGTGATTTTTGGGAATGGAACCAGGCAACCAACCAGTGGACCAGCCTGGCTATATTTCCCGGAACAATTAACAGCCCGGTAGGTTTTTCAATCGGAGGGAAAGGCTACATCTTTACAAACAGCTGGACCGAAGAAAACAGATTAACGAACGAATTATGGGAATATGACCCGGCACTTGACAGGTGGACCAGAAAGTCAAGCCTTCCGGCCGAGGGCTCGAGATTCTACCCCGTGGCATTTTCCATAGGGTCAAGGGGATATATCGGACTGGGAAGTGGAATGGACGGATCCGGGAACAACGCTGTATACCGGAATGATTTATGGGAGTGGGATCCGGCAACTGATGTGTGGACCAGGAAGGCTGACTTCCCCGGCCCTGGTCGCTATGGCGCTGCCGCATTCGTAATAGGTGACAGAGGATACATCGGGACAGGCAACACATCCGTGGATGTGGTTAATGATTTCTGGGAATATGACCAGTCATCCGACGAATGGACCAGGAAAGCAGATTTTGCAGGAGTTCCCAGAGTAAGTGCAATTGGCTTTTCAGCTGGAAATAAAGGCTATTTAGGACCCAGTCAGTATAGCACCCTTGATGGCGTCTCACAGGGACTATGGGAATGGGACCCGGTCATGGATAAATGGAGCCTTTTTGCGGAAGTGCCTGAGTCAGTTACAATCCAGTCGGGGGGAGCTTCAGGAAATAATGGTTACTTCATTATAGATCCTCTCCCGGAGAATTGGCAAGTTCAGCTTTGGATCTTCCCCCTGACAACAGAAAAATAAAAAGTACCATGACAGGACGTAACAGCCGGTGCTGACCATAACCAGGAAGGTTTGAACTGGCAATGCCGTCCTGTAGAAGATGCTGAGACGACATCAGAAAATTAAAAATGAAGTCTCCGGAGATAATATCCCGGGGACTTTTTATTTTAAAATTTATCTTTGCCGGGCGATGACTAATGAACAAATCATTTAAATCATGGTTTGACTTGGGAACCATCACATTTAAAAACGAACAAACAACAAACAAATAATTCTATGAAACTGAAAAACACCACACTTCTTCTTGGCATCACAGCCCTGATTATCGCCGGCATTGCAGCCTGCAACCAGGCTCCTGCAAAAAAAGCCGCTAACACCGGAACAGAATATTACAGGAACCTCCTTTTCAGCGAGACCCCCTGGGACACTGAGAGAGGAACACGCGAACTGACAGCCGAAGAGGCAAAGGATATCAACTGCTATAAATTCGTATATGATGATGACAGTCGTCTCACTGTCAGTCGAATTTGTAAGAGGAGATGAACTGCTGTCTTACGGATCACTTGGCGGAGCGGCAAAAATCACCTATGAATATTCCGATAACAAGCAGATCAAGCGCTTCTTTGACGAAAACAACGAGCAGATGGAATCCGGCGGCGTCTTTACCGCCGAATATACACTGGATGACAAGGGTGTTAGGACCGGACTGAAATTCTTCGGCAAAGACGGTCAGCCGGTTGAAAACCGCAACAAAATAAACTACTATGTCTGGAAGATCCTGCCCGACGGCAAGCTCCAGGAAAAAAGATATAACCTCGCAGACGAGGAGACAGTAATGAACCCGTTCTGCCCCTTCTATGAACTCAGGTTTACCTACAACGACAAGGGTTATGTCATGGACATGGCCAATTATATGGGTGATACCCTCTATAACTGTACGGCGGAGAACTGTGGTGATATAGGCGTTTCATACTTCGAGTTCGAACCGAACGAATTTGGTGACCTGCTGAGTTTCTCAGTCTACAATGTGACCGGGCAGATGTCAAATCTCTACTGGGGATGGTCACGCAGGGTGAGCAAATATGATGAGAACGGTTATGTACTTGAGACCGCTCTTTTTGACCAGGATAATGAATATCTGGGCGGTAAAAGTGTGCCTGTGACCCAGTATAGCTATGACAAGCATGGTGCAGTTACTGAGGTAAGAAACATGGACAAGGACAGGAACATAATCAATAATCCTTCCAACGGAGTGGCAATCACTGAATACAAGTATGACGAAAAGGGCAACCGTACCGAAACATTAAGATACGATAAGGATAGGGTGCCCGTTACCCAGCAACCGTAACAGCAAGCCAGATTATGAGTAGCAGAGTAAGTTATTACACTTTTCTCTTCGTGCTTCTTGCATTCTTCGCAGGAAGTTGCACGGGGAACAAGGGCGAAAAGAAGCAGGAAGCCACAGCCGAAACCACAGCTGTAACTACAGTTGCCCCTGTTATCGGCCAGGAGACAACCCTTCTCCTCAAAGACCTTGAAGCCAACGGCGATTATGTCAACAGCCAGCAGTTTCCCAGCCTGATCAAGGCCTCGATCGTTAACGAGGAACTGGGTAAGAATAACCTGGTCATTGACCTCCGGTCGCGGGAACTATATTCAAAAGGCCATGTCAGCGGCGCTGTGAACAAACAATTCAGCGAGCTGCCGGAGTATTTCGAATCCGGCATCAAGCCCTTTGAATATGATAAGATAATCCTGGTCTGCGATGATGGACAGATATCAAGCTATACCACTGCCCTTCTCAGGATGATGGGATATGGCAATGTCTTTGCCATGAGATGGGGAATGGGCGGATGGAATAAAGCCTATGCCACAGAGGGCTGGCTGAAGGGAGCCTCCGGGAAATACGAGGATCGCCTTGAAATCACTACCAATGAGACCCCGGCACCAGTAGGCATGCCGGAGATCAGCACAGGCTTGTCAACCGGGAAGGAGATCGCTGATGCAAGGTTTAAAAAACTCTTTGAGGAGGGAACTACAGATATCCTGATCACGGCAGATGCAATCTTCAGCAATCCCGAAAAATACTTCGTCATAAACCTGGAGAGAAAGGACAAATATGATTATGGCCACATCCCGGGTGCAGTGCGATACAAACCTGAGGCAACCCTGGGCTTCCCCGACATGATGGCCACCATCCCCTATGACAAACCTGTTGTCATCTATTGCGGTACAGGTCATAACTCGGCATTTGCAACTGCATTCCTCAGGCTCTTCGGCTATGACGCAAGGACACTGCAGTACGGGAACAACAGCTTCATGTACGACAAAATGGTTAAGGATAAAAGCACACTTTCGTGGCTGCCCTTCACACTTGACGAATCAAACGATTTTCCGACAGTAAAATAACCAGTGAGAATTTCCCTGGAATGATATTCCGGCCCGGCATTTACGTCAGGCCGGAATTTTTTTTCAGGGTGTCTCTGCGCCCTGACCGTTGAAGATATAGAGATTCTTTATGCCCATCTCACTCAGAACCATCCAAACCCTGGCAGCGACGGATGCGTCACCGGAACAGAGGATGACCGGGCCCTTGTTTTTCCGGATCAGCTTCAGGTTTCCCCTCTCTGTTACCGATTCGGGTTGAATCACTAAGGTCCTGTCCTTATATTGCCCGGGTACTTCAGCGGTCCCTCCGAGATTGATCAGAAGCAGCTGTCCGGTCATCCCGGCCAGCTGATCCATATTGATCAGGTTGGACCCATCCGCTGACGGCGCGGCCCACCGGGCAGCATCATACCTGAAGCTGTTCCCGTTGAAAGAACGGAGCAGTACCAAAGCAACCACCAGTGCCACGATTGTCAGAATGAGCCAGTTTTGTTGCAGAAATTTCATCGTGTTTCCTTTTATGTTATCTGATCATTCGCATCCGCCGTCCAGCTTTTTTGCTGAAAATTTCTTCGACTCCAGGTACTTTACCTTAAGGCTGTCCGGAAGGCTGTTCAGCTCGGTGAACATCTCGCCGGCACGCCTCCTGGTCTCGAACAGTGCATTTTCCCTTGCCGTTATCCTTTCTCCCGTGAACTTCGTTTCAATCACAGTCGTGATCCACCCGGTGAGACCCCCTTCCATGACAAAACTGTTGTCGTACCCCAGGCCCCTGGCATACACCAGGGCATAATCCGATTCCACATCCCCTGCAGCATAGAAAATTGCCCGGATATTCCTGTTGCCGAGCCATTTTTCCGGATCTGATTTTATGAACTCGTAGTAGGGCACATTGACTGCTCCGGGGATGGCCTGTTTTCTGAATTCTTCGGCAGGTCTCAGGTCTATAAGCTGGAAGGCTGTGTCTTCCCTTACTATCAGATCAGCCACCTGGTCAGCAGTGAAGGAGGTCGATTCATCAAGCACCTCAGAGAGGATAACACCCGGTTTTTCGCTGAACGAGCGGTTACCCGTCAGAGGCAGTATTGCCAGGATCAGGCTCAGCAAAACCAGTAACGCGGAGATTTCTTTTCGGATCTTCATACCTGAGTTTTATAAGTCGTTTGATATATCCGGGCGGGCAAATCTCTTCTCGGCCAGCTCGGCCACCCAGAACATCCCCACCGCCGCTGCTGCAAGCAGGAAGTGTGAAAAGTCCGGGCGAGAGGCCCAGCGTTTCGTTGATCTTCACCGGCCCCCTGTACTGAGCGGTGGCCATACCTTCAATGAGCGGATATGTTTCCGTGAAAAGGAATGCTCCTGCAAATCCCCCTGCAACGAAAACCATAGCGTCTACCTTGCCTATCGACATCGCACAGATACCTGTCCCCGGACAGAACCCTCCCATTATGAACCCTGCTCCCATTATTATCCCTCCCACGATGGAAGCTGTGACATAAAACTCATTTACATAGACCTGGTTCAGGTTAAGCAACCCGAAGTAGCCCAGGAACTGAGAACCGATCAGGGCGACTATCGCGGCGGTAAAAAATACTTTAAGCACGGTGGCGTCATAGCCGTAAAACATGCCTGCCAGCTTCCGGCTCGATGAGAAACCGGCCTGTTCCAGGGCAAACCCAAATCCCGTCCCGATCAGCAAGGCTGTCAGCATATTGAGCCATTCCGGGAAAACATATAATGATGATAGTGGTGCCATATCTTTTGAGTTGTTTAATTAATTCCTTCTTTGTGACTTTCGACTTTACGGACTTTACAGACTTTTGACTTTACAGACTTTAGGACTTTAAGGACTTTTGACTTTAAGGACTTTCGACTCTTATATCCAATTCTTCCTGAACACCCACGCAAACAGATAGGCCGAGCCGAATATGGTGATCATCGTCACGAACCCGGCCACCGAGAGTACCGCCATGCCTGACAGTGCGGCTCCGCTTGTACATCCCCTGGCAAGCTGTCCGCCATAGACAAACAGCACCCCGCCGAGAAATGCAAAGACCAGCCTTCGGGTCACGGTTATCTTCGGTGATTTTTCAACCTTAAGCTTCAGTCTTCCGGACAGGGCCCCGGAAAGAAATCCCCCGGCAACCACACCGAATATCTCAAGAGTCAGCCAGTTTGTCAGAGGCTTTTTGCCGTTTTCAAAATATTTCGAATAATAATCCGATTTTTCAACGTGCTGCGGACTGACAGCCCCGACAATTGAAACGACGCAGTACTTAACCCCGCCGCTGGCCCCTAGACCCCGGCCGGAAACAACCATCGCCGCAAGCAGTACCAGCCCCAGCAGTGTCCCTGCCAGGTAAGGATTCATATAGTTCCTCTTCATTCCCATGCTTTCTTTTTAACAGTATTTAAGACAACAAAAATAAAACTATCTGCGGAAGACCATTGAATTTGGGTTAAAAGTGGCGTAACTTTGATGTCAGATCAGATATGCAAACTAAAAACGCTTTATCATGGTAAGCAAGTTGTGGAAGAAGATCGCCGGGGGATTGAGCTTGACTACGGCGTTATTTGTATTTCAGGCCTGTTACGGCCCGCCGCAGGATTTTGGAGCTGATGCTTACATTGAAGGCATTGTAAAATCCAAAACAACAGGACTGCCGGTGAAAGGGATACTGGTCTCCATCCCGGAGTATCAGCAGAATTTGTACACAGATGAAAACGGATTCTTTTCCCTGTACACGGTTCCGGATGAGTCCTGCAGGATCAGATTCGAAGATACCGATGCCGAACTGAATGGCCTTTTTCAGAGCAAGGATACCCTGTTGTCTGTATCCCAGGGAGACAGGTTACAGCTTGATATCTTTTTGCAGGAGAGATAGATGTACGGTATCATCAGAAAAAGCTATTTTCTCAGCTTCAGAAAAACCGAAACAGAACTTCATCCCCTTAGATATCTATTCTGGGAATGCACAACCAGGTGCAACCTTGATTGCCTTCACTGCGGCAGCGACTGCTCGGCAGACGGCGCTCACAGGGATATGCCCCTGACAGATTTCCTGGCAGCACTCGATACAATTGAATCGAAATCAGACGACCTGATTGTGGTACTGACCGGGGGTGAACCGCTTCTGAGAAAGGATATTGAAGAATGCGGCAGGGAGATCAGGAAAAGGGGAATGCGGTGGGGCATGGTGTCAAACGGTTACTTGTACAATCGTGAAAACCATGTTGCTCTGTTAAATGCGGGTATGGGTTCCCTGACTCTCAGTCTTGATGGGCTTGAAGATAACCACAACTGGCTGCGCAACAACAAAAAAAGTTTCTCCAGGGTCGACGAGGCTATCAGCCTGGCTGCCGGTGCCCCCAGGCTGAATTTTGACGTGGTCACATGCGTTAATAATAGGAACCTGCACGAACTGCCTTTGCTTTATGATTACCTGGCAGGAAAAGGGGTTAAAGCATGGCGGCTGTTCACGATAGTCCCGATAGGCCGGGCCGAAAACAATCCCGACCTGCTGCTGTCGGATCTTCAGTTTCAGCAAATGCTCGACTTCATCTGCAGCAAAAGGAAGCTGAAACTGATGGATGTTAAATTCAGCTGTGAGGGTTACGTCGGCAGGTATGAAACGAAAGTAAGAGACGGCTTCTTTTTTTGCAGGGCAGGAATAAATATCGGCTCTGTCCTCATTGACGGGTCAATATCGGCATGCCCGAATATTGACAGGGCATTTTCACAGGGCAATATATACAGGGACAATTTTTATGAAGTCTGGCAGACTAAATTTCAGCCCTTCAGAGACAGGAGCTGGACAAAAACCGGTCAGTGTGCGGCATGCCCTGATTACAGGGAGTGCCAGGGGAATGGATTTCATAACTGGCATGGCAACAGGGAAAACGTTCTTGTATGCCACAACGCAAAACTTCTGCCTCCTTCTTAACTCCAAGATGATGAACAGGTCACATAATATCAGACGATCATGAGAAAAATTAACGGACTTGGATCCCTGTTAGCGGCATCGATCCTGGCGGCAGCTCTCTCCCTTCTGTCACAGAATGCCATTGGACAAAATATTGATGTACAGAAGAAGCTTAAGGGCTTTGACCAGACGGTGGAGCAGATCCTTAAAGACTGGAATGTCCCGGGATGCGGGATAGGAATAGTAGTAAAGGACAAGCTGGTCTTCGCACGCGGGTACGGTTACCGGGACCTTGAGAACAGGCTGCCGGTTACGCCCAATACACTGTTCCAGATTGCTTCAAACACCAAACTCTTTACTGCAACTGCCGTGGGGTTCCTGGTTGAGGAGGGTAAAATCGACTGGGACAAGCCAATAAAAACCTATGTGCCGCAGATACAGTTCTACAACGATGAGCTGAATGCCAGTGTCACTATAAGGGATATGCTTTCACACAGGACAGGCATCTCGAGGCATGATGGCATCTGGATCAGGTCAGATTTTACAAGGCAGGAGCTGTTTGACAGGATTAAATTCCTGGAGCCGAGCATCCCCTTCAGGTCTGGCGCACTGTACAATAACCTTATGTACGTTGCAGCCGGACAGTCTGTTGAATACCTCTCGGGCAAGACATGGGAGGCTTTTGTTCAGGAAAAGATCTTTGCCCCGCTCGAAATGTCCCATTCAATGTTCATGACGGAGGATATGCTCAAGCAGCCTGACTTCATGACTCCCTACTATGAACAGAGGGATACAACCATTTTACTGAAGTCGCTCTTTTATACCCAGAGCCAGGGACTGGGTCCTGCCGGTTCAATCATATCCAGTATCGATGACCTGTCCAAATGGGTTATAGCCCAGATCAACGGCGGCAAGTTCAAAGGCACCCAGGTTATTCCGGCGGGAATCATCAAAGAGACCATGAAACCTGCCATCCCCTATTCATCGGTGCCTGACAAATACTTTGATAACCTGAACGCCATGTATGGCATGGGAAGGGCTACATCGAGCTACAAGGGACATTACATGGCACAGCACGGCGGGTCAATAGGAGGCATTTATTCAATTATCTCCATAATGCCTGCTGACAGTATAGGTGTGATTGTTTTTACGAACCGCTTATCGCAACTGCCGGGTATCATAGCATTTACAGTATATGACAGGTTACTCGGACTGCCGGAGACCCCGTGGAGTGAAAGGGGACTGAAAGAGTACCTCAAGGGCAGGGAGACTGCAAAAGAATCACGCAAAAAGCCGGATGCAGACCGCGTAATGGGTACCAGTCCGTCACATGCCCTTGCTGATTATGCGGGTATTTTTGAAGACCCGGCATACGGCAGGGTTCATATCGGGTACAGCAATGACAGCCTTTCATTTAAATTCAACCAGTACGAACTGCCTCTTTACCATTACCATTACGACCGGTTCATGACACCTGATGACCCGCTCTACGGCAAATGGTCACTGATGTTCAGCACCGATGCTCAGGGAGATATCAGCCAGCTGAAGATCAGCCTTGATGAGAAGGAGGTGACCTTTAACAGGGTCGCTGACCCGCGACTGCGTGATCCTGAATTTCTGAAGAAGCTGGCAGGGCAATATGAGAACGGCGGAAACAGGGCTGTTATCGAATTAAGGAATGGGGAGCTTGTGGTCAATACTGCTCCTCCGCAGCACCTGAATCCTTACAAGGGGAACATGTTCAGGATCAGGGAATTCTCAGATCAGATAGTGGAGTTCATTTTTGATGAGAAGGGTAATCCGGTAGGGCTGAAGATAACTGCAGACGGGAATTCGGTTCTGATGAATAAATTGCTCTAGCGCGGTCTCTCAATACTATGACGTAAAAAGCCATACTGGTACACGCCTGCATCCGACACCAGCTATTACAATGCCTGGAATCTGATATCCCTTCGTGACCGTTGACTCGAGAACGTCCGAGTATATTCCTTAATTTCTCCTGAATGACTTGGTAAACAGGGTAATAAATGTAAATAGTTCCAGGCGACCAAGTATCATCAACAGCATCATTGTAGCCTTGGCAGCACCGTTGAAATGAGCAAAGTTGCCCATATTGCCTGAAGCTCCGAGACCCGGACCTATTCCTGCCATGCATGTAGCGCTGGCACCTGAGGATTCCAGGACGGATATTCCTGTCACCTGCATGAGAAGGGCTGCCTGCCAGGAAGATTATAATGTAAAGTGTAATGAAAACTGTCACCTGATTTACCACCTCCTCAGAGACAATTTTCCCATTAAGCCTGATTGGTATTACAGCATTTGGATGATGTATTCTGATGAATGCATTGCCAAGGTTTTTCATCGAAATAAGATGTCTGGCCATCTTAATCCCCCCGGTGGTTGACCCGGTGGATCCGCCCAGAAACATGATCAGGAACATGAAAAATATTCCGATACTTGGGAATGCCATATAGTCAGAGGTAGCAAACCCGGTACAGGTAATCTGCGAAATAACCTGGAAAAAAGCCTGCCTGAATGATAATTCAAAATTCCGGTCAGTTTTGAAATATAATATTAAAGTGACAAAGACAACGCTTGCTGTCACAACAAATATATAAAACCAGAACTCCTCATTCTTAATGACCTTCCTGAAATTCCCTTTAAATGCATAATAATAGACTATGTAACTTACTGCCGCAAGGAACATAAAGACAGCAGCGACATATTGAATGTACGGAGAATATCCAGAGAGGCTGGTGTTTTTGGTTGAGAAACCCCCTGTGGCAACAGAACCGAAGGAATGGCAGATACTATCGAAAAGGGACATGCCTCCGATCGCAAGAAAAACTATCTCAAGAAGAGTAATTCCAATATAGATTAACAAGATCCGGTTTACAACCCCTGACGTCCTGGGATGAATTTTTTCCTTCACTGAAGATTCAAGAGTAAAGAGCTGGTAACCGGTTACTTTAAGTGCCGGAAGTATAAGTATTACCAGCACTATTATCCCTATGCCCCCGATCCAGTGAGTCAGGCTTCTCCAGAAAAGGATTGAATATGGCAGGGCCTCTACATCCGTCAGAATTGAAGCCCCTGTAGTTGTAAAACCTGATACCGATTCAAAAATAGCGTCAATAAATGAGGGTATGGTTCCGCTTATGAGGTAAGGCATGCTCCCAACCAGTGAAAACAGCACCCATGCAATTACCACTATAAGAAAAGTATCCCTGTTGCTGATCTGCGCGGGATCCGCTTTCCTGCTAATGATTCTCAGGATAATTGACAAGAATCCGGTCACCGCTGATGATACAAGGAACGGATACAACGGTTCCCTGTAAATAAGGGCAACCGGCACACAGGCAAGGAAAAACCCGGATTCAAGCAGGACTATCGTGCTTAAAATCCTGGTGATATTCAGCGGATTAATCAGCCTCATTTGTGCCATCTTCTTTAACTGCACAAAATTGAGCCATAAACCATAAGCATAAAGTAAAGATTAATCAGGCAGATATAAAGATTTTGTAAAGAATCCGGGAATCCGGCCAGAAGTCCGCCCGGTCAATTTATCCGCAGGGAATGATCTGGCCGGCCATACCTTGTATTTTCAATTGCCAAATCTGTATCCTATTCCGGATTCTGTGATCAGAAGAACGGGGTTTGCCGGATTGGCTTCCACCTTTTTCCTGAGCTGGGCAATGAATACCCTCAGGTACTGTGTTTGTTCCTGATAACCATAACCCCAGACCTCCTTCAGAATGAACTGATGGGTGAGCACACGGCCGCTGTTCTTGGCCAGCAGGGCCAGCAATGAAAACTCAGTTGTGGTAAGCTTTATTATTTCCCCGTCTTTGCGGACCACATGGTTGATCATATCAATGCTGAGGTCCCCGAATTCGAGTAATGGTGTATCCTTCCTCTCCTCACTTGATCTTATTGCAGCACGTATCCTGGCAATCAGCTCTCCGCTGCGAAATGGTTTTGTCAGGTAATCATTTGCTCCCTTGTCGAGGGCACTTACAATATCTTCTTCCGAATTGCGGACAGATAATACGATGATCGGTTTGGTAAACCATTCCCTTAACCTTACCAGCAATTCCAACCCATCCATATCAGGAAATCCCAGGTCAAGGAGAATTAATTCCGGATGATGAGTAGCGGCTGCTACCAGTCCCTGTTTGCCGTTCTCTGCAAAAAAGGTATTATACTCATATGTTGACAGCGAGATCTCCAGAAGCCGGCGTATCTGGACCTCATCATCAATAATCAGAATGTTCCTTTTCTCTTTCATTCCACCATTTTTAAGTCTTCCATATCAGGAATATCCGACGGTATGGCAACTGTAAATATGGCCCCGCCATTCAACCCGTTTTCAACACTGACGGTCCCGTTATGAGATTCAACCAAACCTTTGACAATAGACAATCCCAATCCCAAACCTCCGGATTTGGTGCCATCCACCCTGAAGAACTTATCAAACACATTTGGCAGAGCTTCAGGCGGAAATCCGGGACCGGTGTCTGAGACAGTCAGAATAAAACTACCGTTCTCATATGCGACTTCCAGCCTGATCTCCCCTGAACCTGAAGAGTACTGGCACGAGTTCAGCAGAAGGTTGTAAAGCACATGCTCCATCAACCCGAAATCAATTCTGACCAGAGGCATATCCTCTGGAATTACCGTGGAAAGGTTAAACTGTTCAAGCTCCTGCTTCAGGTTTTGAGTTACTTTGTTGACAAGATCATTCACATCACACCAGTCGGTCCGGAGTGAAATTTTGCCGCTCTCAAGACGAGACATGTTCAGGAGATTTTCAATCAGGTGATTAAGCCGTGCAGATGCTTTGAAAATCTCATTGTATAATTCTTTCCTGTTCTTTTCCGTTGTCTGTGAAATAAGCAATGTATCGGAGGAGCCCATGATTGTTGCAATCGGTATCCTGAACTCATGGGAGATCAGGTTGAACAGCGTATTATACAGTTTGTCCGACTCATCCAGAATACGGGCCTTTACTGCCAGTTCTCCAAGGAACTCCCGTTCCAGGGCGTTTGAAATCTGGGTAAAACAGGTATCCCGGAATGCAATCCTGTTTCTGTAGGCAGGTTCATCAATTCTGAAGGCTATCACTCCCGGATTCAGTCTGGTCCCTGTTAACGGGTGGTACGTCAGACCGGCCTCACTGAACAGATCCGTGTATTTGCCTGCCCTTTCGGAGTTTGTGAATACATGTTCAACAATATGCCTTTCAATTACCGGCAGATCATTCTCATCATGAGGGCGTGGAATAAAGTCGAGCCTGTTGTTGCCATCCTGAAGAATGAACCAGGAATCTGCATCAAAATTTTTTTTGAAATCATGCCTCGCCACTTCCAGCACCATCTCTATTCCACTTGCCTTGGAAAGCTCCTCTGTAAGCTGGAACAAGGCGTTCGTCTGCGCTTCCCGGTCTCTGACCAGCCTTTCCTGCCTGCGTATCCGGTTTGTCAGGATGCCGTTCAGCAACGCGATTATGAAAAAGGATACAAACATTAACCTGTCTTCTGTCCTCGTAATATGGAAAGTATGGAAGGGAGGAATGAAAAAGTAGTTCCAGGAGATTGCACTTATTGTCGATGCAAGCAGAACAGGACCTATCCCCATAAAAACGGCCAGCATGGCAACCACAAAGAGCAGGATGAACGAAACAATATGATAACTCTGCGGATTTGAAAGGGGGCTGCAGATCAGGGTTGTCAGACCTATGATCAGGATGACCAGCACATACTGGTAGAATTTTGTTTTAATCGGAAGACTAAGTATCCGGCCGTTGTCTTTCATGACACACCGCTTTTCAATATCCAAATTTACATCAATAATGAATGAAGAGCAGGCTCCTCATTGTACAAAAGTGCGCCTGCTTTTATAAAGAGAAAGTTAAAATCTCACAGATTGTTGCAAAGATTTAATAAAGAGGCTGGCGTGCCCGCAGGTATATGTAAGTTGGATTAAGCCAGAAGGTTGCTGGTTACAGATACCCCCACTTTTTCATTATCTCAAGGTTCAGGCGGGCACATTCCATCGGAGTCTTTCCCTGGTATGCCTCCTGCTCTATGATTATTACCCGGGCTCCCCCTGTTTTTTCTATCATGGCCAGCACCTCCCTGACATCCGCAACCCCTTCACCGACAATGGTGCTTTCAAAGTGACCCTCCTCTCCTGTTCTGACAACATCCTTCAGGTGAACGAATTCGAACCTGCCCGGGTAACGATCAACGACATCCTTTGCAACGGCTCCCCCGTTGTACAGGTTTCCGGTATCGAGCTGCACCACCACAAGCTTTGGATCGATGCTCCTCATCATGATGTCAAACAGGCTCTCACCGTTGAATTTTTCGCTGAACTCAAAGTCGTGGTTGTGATACCCGAACTTCATCCCATACTTATTGCACAGCTCACCGCACCTGTTGAAGACATCCATGAAGGTCATGAAATCGTCGTAGTTCCTTCGGATGCCCTCCTCGAGCCATGGAGTGACAACGTACTTCTGTCCGCAGGTGGCAGCATCCTCCACAGTCTGCTTCCACCTGTCTGAAAAGTCGTTGAGAGTCGTATCCCAGTCGCTCCTGACAAACTCCACATGCCCGCTCACCATGGAGAGTCCTTCCCCGTCAAGTATCTTTTTGAATTCCGGCGGCGTAAAGCCATAGAATTTGCGGTCTGAATAACTGGCGTGCTCAACATACCTGTACCCCATCTTCGACAGCTGGGCCAGCGATCCCACAGGATCGAGTGACATGTCATCCCTGATTGAATAAAGCTGCAGACCTGTCATTCCTTTCTGCCCGGGTGCAGCACAGAATGTATTTCCAAAGAGGGCAGTGCCGGTCACTGCCAGAGCGCCTGTTTTTACAAAAGTTCTCCTGTTGCAGTTCATAGTTCAGTTTTTAAAGGGTTATACAAACCAGTCTTCAGTGATCTGATCTCAACAATTTCCTATAAATTTATTAATATTTTCATTCCCCGCTTAACCGAGTGGAGTAACATGTCAGTTATGAAATTAAACACCCGTTGTACCGGTGCTGACGCCCCGGGTAAGATGCTGTGTGGCCTTGTCACTTTTATCCTGCTTGTCTCGTGCTCTGCTCCTGTCACAACGGATGTTTTCATTGCCGGGGGTGGCACCAGCGGAGTGGCTGCAGGGATACAGGCAGCACGAATGGGTGTTCGTACCGTGATCGCCGGAGAGAACGAATGGCTGGGTGGAATGCTCACCAGCGCAGGAGTGAGCGCCGTCGACGGCAACTACAATCTCCCGGGTGGCATATGGGGTGAGTTCAGAGACTCTCTTATATTTCATTACGGAGGCGCTTCTCATCTGAAAACAGGATGGGTAAGCAACGTCATGTTTGAGCCTTCGGTGGGGAACAGAATATTTTCGGAAATGGCGGCAGCCGAACCCCGACTGACCGTTTTGCGCAATGTGCGGGTTGCGCGTGTGAGACGCCATGGAGACAGATGGTTGATAACAGTCAGAACGACAGGCGGGGTAGTGAAATATTCCTCCGCGATACTTATTGATGCCACGGAACTGGGAGACATCGCAAAGATGTGCGGTGTGAAATACGACCTCGGAATGGATTCACGGTACGATACCGGGGAGGATATAGCCCCGGAAAATGCAAACGATATCGTACAGGATCTGACATACGTTGCCGTGCTTAAAGACTATGGAAGGGAGGTGCCTATGTCGAGGCCGGAAGGTTATGATCCTTCGCTGTTTGCATGTTCATGCATCAATCCTCTCTGTTCCGGTGAGGGAAATGAAACGGCGAGATGGTCATGCGAGGCGATGCTGAATTACGGAAAGCTTCCGAACAACAAGTACATGATAAACTGGCCGCTGTCAGGGAACGACTATTACGTCAACCTGATAGAGATGGATCCGGAGGGGCGGGCTGAAGCCCTGAAGGAAGCCAAACAAAGAACCCTCTGCTTCCTGTGGTTTATAAGGAACGAGCTCGGCTATCATAACCTGGCTCTTGCCGATGACGAGTTCCCTACCGCTGACAGCCTCCCGTTTATACCTTATCATCGCGAATCGAGAAGAATTCACGGGAAGGTGAGATTTAGCCTTAACCACATCACAGACCCGTTTGATCAGCCTGACAAACTTTACCGCACAAGCATTGCCGTCGGTGATTACCCGGTAGATCACCATCATTCAGCATACACAGGACCAGAGCCATTGCCGGATCTCAGCTTCTATCCCGTACCCTCATTCGGACTGCCGCTTGGCACTCTTATCCCTGAAGAGGTTGATGGGCTCATCGTTGCAGAAAAATCGATCTCGGTAACCAACCTTGTCAATGGTGCAACACGACTGCAGCCTGTTGTACTCCAGGTTGGCCAGGCTGCAGGAGTCCTGGCAGCCCTTGCCGTCAGCAAAGGGGTGGGATTTCCGAGGTGCCGGTCAGGGATGTCCAGAACGCCCTGCTTGATGCCGGCGGATACCTCCTTCCTTACCTCGATGTGCCGCGTGATCATGAGTGGTTCAAATCGCTTCAGCGAATCGGATCAACAGGAATAATGAAGGGAGTGGGCAAGAATTCAGGCTGGTCGAACCAGACCTTCTTCAGGGCAGATGAGATCACCCTGGCATCGGACCTGGAGGGTCTGAAAGATATCTACCCTCTTACAGAGTACGACTTCCGTGAGACTGACCTGACCGTTCAGCAGGCGGTTGACCTCATTCGCCTCGTTGCCCGTCAGAACAGCATTGAAATCAGTGAGGCCGGCCTGCAGGAATCGCTCGCAATCATTTCCAGAAGGGGCGCTAGTGAGCCTGACCGTCCGGTGCTGAGGGGTGAGATGGCACTGTTGATTGACAGGGCCCTTGATCCTTTCAATAACCGGGAGGTGAACCTGAAAGGCGGGTTCCAGGTACACATGCAACCTCAAGAGATAATGCACCTTCATCCTATTCACGGCTGTGGACAGTTTCCGTTGAAGGGGGACCTTCAAGCACTCTGACAAGTCAGTGGGCAGCAGACGGATCATTCTCGCCTGACGGTAGTCAGATTATCATTGACAGGATCCAGCGCTGGGATGTTGAGTGGCGCAACTACCGGGGAGGCCAGAATACACCACTCGTCCTTCTGAACCTGGCCGACCAGAGCGAAAAACTCATTACCCAACGAATCGACTTTTGACATTCAGCCATTATGGTTGAATAATACTATTTATTTCCTGTCAGACCGTGACTGGACTTCAAACATATGGTCATACGCACCACCTACAGGTGATCTTAAACAGGTGACTCACTTCACAGGATCAGATATTAAATGGCTCAACGGTCATGGCAACACTCTTGCTTATGAACGTGACGGCTACCTCCATACTCCTTGATCTCTCAACCAATGAATCACATCAACTGAATATTACTGTCATTGCTGATTTTCCATGGGCTGAAACCAAATGGACTGATGTAACAAAAAATGCAACCCGAGTCTCGCTTTCGCCAACAGGAAAAAGGATTATCCTTGAAGCACGCGGGGAGATATTCACTGTACCTGCAGAGGACGGTGACGCAAGAAATATGACCCGCACTTCCGGAGCTGCTGATCATGCTCCGATATGGTCCCCTAAAGGAAATGAAGTAGCGTGGTTCTCCGACGCCGGAGGCAAGGGATATAATCTGCTCATTGCATCTCAGGATGGTTTGATCGGAACCAAGAACCATCTCAATCAGTGAATCAAAGATGGCATGGGAACCTGCCTGGTCACCCGACGGAAAACTCATTGCTTTTGCCGATGATAAGGTAAGAGTAAGGATCGTGGATGTCAAAAAAGGAACCATCAAAACAGTGGAAACTGCGGCAGCAAATACAGAGAGAGGTAATATGGGCCTGGTATGGTCACATGACTCCCGCTGGCTGGCCTATACAAAGACAGGAGCAAATAACTTCAGACAGATAAAGGTTTGGTCGGCAGCAAACTGACAGTATATACTCTTTGACCAATTCATTCGCTGACTCATTTTCGCCTGCATGGGACAGAGACGGAAAGCATTTGTATTTCCTTGCCAGTACTAGTCTGGCGCTCGGTTCGGGATGGGCAAATACAAGCGCCATCACCTCCGACCCCGATTATGCCGCATATATTATTAACCTTAAAAAGGATGATCCCTCGCCATTCATACCGCGTAGTGATGAAGAAACAGTAAAAGAGGAGAAAAAGCCTGAACCCGATGTTAAGAAACCGGCAAAGGGTAAAGAAGCTTGACAAGTCGGTTAAGGATACCACCAGCGTGCAAAGAAAGAAGCTGTAGATGTCTCTATAGACTTTGTGAATATTGAACGGAGAACTATAACCATGCCGTTGGCAAGGGAAACTACCGTATGATATTGAGCGGTCCTTCCGGAACAATATTCATTGGTGAGGAAAAAGAGGGAGTAACCGGGTTCGTTATCCAGAAATTTACCCTGGAAAAGCGCGAAGCAAAAGAATTTATCGAGCGCAGCAAGCCAGGTTTCCATTTCAGCTGACGGAAATAAAATGCTTGCCCGGACAGGCAGCGACTGGAAGATAATGAATACATCGTCACCTACCGGTGCTGATGGCAAGCCTGTCAAGCTGGCTCTGAAAATGCTACTCGACAGATCGGAGGAGTGGAAACAGATATTTGAGGAGGCATGGCGATATGAAAAGGATTATTTCTATGATCCCGGAATGCATGGCAGAAACTGGAATGAAGTTTATGAACGTTACGCCCCCCTGATTCCTTATGTCAGGCACCGTGCCGATCTGACATACATTCTTGACCAGGTGAACGGAGAACTGTCAGTGGGACACAGCTTTGTCTTCGGAGGTGACTTCCCGAAGTTGACAAACCGTCTGCCGGATTACTCGGCGCTGATCTTATCCCTGAGAACAACCGGTGGAAGATCAGGCGGATTTATACAACCGAAAGCTGGAACCCTGAATTATCAAGTCCGCTTGACAGGCCAGGCATAAAGATCGAGGCAGGCTATTATCTCGTGGGAATTAATGGGAAAGAACTGACTGCAACGGATGATCCATGGCAATTCCTTGACGGCACACTGGATGTGCAGACCACACTCCATATCAATAAGACACCAGATTTTAAAGGATCGTGGAAAGAGGTGGTTAAGCCAATCGCCAGTGAATCAAACCTGCGCCAGAGAGCATGGGTTGAAGATAACCGCGGATGGTAGACAAGCTCTCGGAAGGAAACTGGCCTATATATGGGTACCAAACACAAGCAGTGCAGGATTTGTCTCATTTAACAGTATTTCTTTGCCCAGCAGGATAAAAAAGTGCCGTGATTGATGAACGCTTTAACGGTGGAGGCCTGTTGGATGACTACAAGGTTGACCTGTAACCGCGGACGCGTGCTGCAGTCACCTGAGGCTCGGCAGTTCACCGGGGCTATCGCTTCCCTCCTAATTCAGGGTGTCTTTCGGCAGCCATCATAACAATGCGTTTTGCCATCTGGCCGTAGGTCCAGCTGGTCATCTCTGCTGCCAGGGCGAAGGTGGTGTCAATGCTGATATCGTTATTGGGATTGATATCGAGGAGGTAGAATTCGTCACCGCGCAGACGGAAATCGAATCGGGCATAGTCGAGACATCCGAATCCTTTCCATGCCTTCAGGACTTTCTTATGCAGCCTGTTAAGCAGTTTTTTATCAAGAGGGGCAGGTATCAGGGTTTCGATTTTTTCGTAATGAACCGAACCGGAGTTATACTTCGAGTCATAGGTGCATAGCCTGTCCCGGGCTTCGGAGAAAGCAGAAAAATCCATCTCTGCCGGGGGCAGTACTTCGGGCGGCTCATTGTTCCACACTGATACATGGAATTCACGACCGTCAATAAAATCTTCGACCATGGCCGGCTGGTTCAACATATCGTTTACCAGCCTGATCTGTTCCTGAAGGGAAGTGGTATCGAAAACCACCGAGTTTTCAGTCAGTGTAAGACTGCAGTGGTCCATTGCAGGTTTGACAATTGCAGGAAAAAGGTTCCAGCCTGCTGCTTCTTCGGGGGTAAGCACTTCTCCATAGGGTACTCTTATTCCCAGGGATCTCAGAAGCTCCTTTACCTTCTGTTTATCGTAGCTCAGCTCTATTACCTTCGGAACATTTCCGGTGTAGGTGAACCCACTGCCGTCAAGTATTTCCATGACTCTTCTTTCACTGTTCGGGATGCCGGGCAAGGTTTCACAGAGGTTAAAAACAATAGTGTCGGCCGGATCATACCTTTCCAGGATTTTCTCCATGTATGGGTCGCTCAATTCTTCGATGTATGTTTCAATTCCTTCATCCTGCAGTGACTCACAGAGGACCTTATTGGAGTTCCGGGTATCGTTGATTTCGTTTACATCCCAGGCAGGATCAAGGTCGTACAGTAAGATAACTTTCATTAAAGAATTGTTTCGCTACTAAACTAAAGTAAATGTTTGAAAAAAGTAAGATAAAGAAGGAAAAAACAGCGTCCATTCTTCAATGAGTGGCAAACGGTTTTATTTGACTTGCGTCATTGCCTTTCGTAACTTTATCACAATGAACAATTAATATGGCCAGCCTCATCCCCGGATATAATTACGACATCTTCATCTCCTACCGCCAGAAAGACAACAGGTATGACGGCTGGGTGACGGAGTTTGTTGACAACCTTCAGCGGAGAGCTTGATTCCATGCCTTTAAGGAGGAAGTAACACGTATATTACGATATTAACCCTCACGACGGCCTGCTTGAGACACATGATGTGCATGAGTCACTTAAGGAGAAATTGAAATGTCTGATCTGCATCCCGATAATATCCCGAACCTATTGCGATCCTGCATTCGTTTGCATGGAAGTACGAGTTTCTCACATTTGTTGAACAGGCATCCCATGATCAGCTCGGTCTGAAGGATATTAGACTGCTCAATGGGAATGTAGCCGGAAGGATATTGCCTGTAAGGATACATGACCTTGATCAGGAGGATGTCAGACTCTTTGAAAAGCATACAAGAAGTACCCTGCGTTCAATGGATTTAATTTTTAAGACAGTGTCGGGAGTAAGCAGACCCTTGCTTCCAAATGAAGATCATCCTACAGATAACCTCGATAGAACTTTTTATCGTGACCAGATTAATAGGACAGCTCATGCCATAAAAGAGATCATTTGGGATGACAACAGAGGCGGGCCGGACAATTAAAAAAGAAGATCTGCCTGAAGAACCTGCTAAAAAAATCGGATTACAACGAAAAGATGGTTGAAAATGACAAACCTGTCAGGCGGCACAGACGCAACTGGATTATCATTACTGCTGTTACGGCATTTTTGAAATATTAGCCGCAATACTGGTTTATCAGACATTAATTAAGGACACTGTCTCCGGCAAGCAAAATAAGGCCCTGAAGAAGTCGATTGCGGTATTGCCATTCAGAAATGACAGTCCCGATTCTGAAAACAAGCATTTCATTGACGGAACCATGGAGGCAATCCTCGACAATCTCTGTAAGGTGGCTGATCTCAACGTAACATCCAGGACATCGGTTGAACAGTACCGAAATTCAACAAAAACCATCGGTGACATAGCAAGAGAGCTGAAAGTGGATTATATTCTTGAAGGCAGCGGACAAAAATACGGTGATGACATCCGGCTGACGGTTCAATTAATTGATGCCGGGAATGATAAACATATCTGGTCATCTTATTACGACAGAAATATCAGGGATATATTCAAAATCCAAAGTGAAATTGCACAGTCAATTGTATCCGAAATAAAGGTATTTATAGCAGTTGAGGAAAAGAAACTGATAGAAAAGATCCCGACTTCCAGCCTTGCTGCTTACGATCTTTACCTTAAAGCAAACAATTTCAAAGAAGAGTATGCCAAAACCCGCGATCCGAGTAGTTACAAGACAGCTGTCAACCTGTTTAAAGCTGCTCTTGAAATTGATACAACTTTTGCCAGATCGTACTCGGGATTGGCAGGTATTTATAATATCAGGTATTTCTTTGAAAATTATTTCGATGAGCGTTTTCTGGATTCCTGTCTTATCCTGGCTAATCTTGCACTTTCATTTGATGACCAGCTCGACGAGGCTTATTTTCTGAAAGGCCAGTATAATTATGCAAACGGAAATCTGGAGGATGCGAAATCATTATCTTGAGGAAGCATAAAAAACAACCCAAATTATTCCCAGGCATATATCAGAAAGGGATACATCCTTACCTGGCACCTGGCCGATTTTGTCAGAGGAATTGAAAACTACCACAATGCATTAAATTTGATTTAAGGGGATGAGCGACCTGCTCTGCTGAGTTCACTGGCACGGGCATACCTTGATGTAGGATTTATTGATAAGGCCAGGGATCTGTACAACGAAGCATATACACTTGACGGAGATAAGGGTAACTTATACAGTAGCCTGCAATGGCTTGAATTCAGCAAGGGGAATATTGAAGAGGCTGTAAGACTACTGAGAGTGTGCGCTGCAATTGATACAACATATGCAAGCAATCTGTTCATGTACAGCATCCTTCCCGGAAATGAGGATGAAGCCTATTCCCATGCACAAAAATTAATTTACAAATCCAATAAAACAGGAGAATTAAACCTTATTCAATCTCATCGGATTGGGTATGCTTTATGGCAGGTAGGCAAACAGAATGAAGCGGAACAGTACTTTAAACAGCAAATCAGGTATTCCGAAGAGAGTATCAAACTTGGCAGACCTATTGCACAAAGAAAGGCAGCTCAGTATGATCTCGCAGCAACATACGCTTTTTTGGGTGATAAGGGAGCTGCCTACAGATATCTTAACGACTTCAATTCTCTGCGGTTTTATCCGCTTTGGTGGATCAGCCTTGCAAAACATGACCCTCTGTTCAACAGCCTCCGGAATGAGGACGCATTTCAAAAAATCGTAACAACCATGGAAGCAAAACATGATGCAGAGCATGAAAGGGTCAGAAGATGGATGGAGGAGCAGGAGATAAGGTGATGACCAAAATTCCCAGATAGTCTTTCAATTATCATCACCTCTTTCATGGACCTGCGAAGAAATCAGGCAAGAATTCTTATTTTGAGGGTGCTTTAATGGTTCTTCATCAGGGAATGCCTTAATTTTAATGCAGTTAAAGAATTTACAGACCATATGCCATCCGAAGTATGAAAACGATTGCTTCTTCAAAGCACTCACCACTAACTGGAATTGCAATAATTGCTGTGGTAGCTCTATTGGGTGTTGGGCCGGTTGCAGATGCGCAACAACCTGCAGCTAAACAGGTGACAGACATCAGTGAGGTCATGAGAGAGCATGCCGCAATTGCAGAGATCAACCTGTGGCCCGGGTTCAACATTAAAGAAATCCCCGTCGCCGTTTACGACAGTATTAATACCTGGCTTTTCTTCTCTGATCATGCACCTGAGGGGTTCAGAAAAGCTGATGATTTTGACGGCGCCTTTATTTTTGAAGGCCAGTATCCCCTTGTCAGGGGCAACTCAGTTGTGCGTTTTGGCGAAACCTGGACTGCTACCAGCGTTCTTAGTAATCACTCGCGGAGAACAAATGAAAGGTATACACCAAAGGACCTGGCCGGCATTATCGTTCATGAACAATTCCATGTCTTTCAGAGAACAAAACACCCTGGCTGGCGTCAGAACGACGGGGTGCTCCTCTTCTACCCTGAGGAAACAACCGAAGCTCTCTTCCTCAGAAGAATTGAAAAGGAGGCATTTAAAAAAGCGGTGCTTTCCACTGACAGGATGGATATCGCAGGCATGGGCAGCAACGGCATTGGAATACCGTAAGGAAAGACTTGAGATGGTTCCGGTACAGTTTGGAGATTATGAAAAGGACCTGCAGCACACCGAGGGATTGTCAGACTATATAGAACGGATCGCCCGGGGAGTCGATCCACTTAATGCATCCAATATGACAAACGGCATTGCCCCTGCAGGCGTCAGGGACCTCGGATACTGGGAAGGCAGATGGATAGCCCTGATCCTGGATCGGTTGAGCCCCGACTGGAAAATGCAACTTGAAAACAATGACACCCTTTTCCTGGAAGAGATCCTGGAAAATGTCCTGCCAGAACCTGCCTGCCAGAAGGCAATCATTCAGCCAGGCAGAGATCGGTCAAGCTAAGATCTGGATTCGGAGATTGATTTCGCTGAATGGCAGAACAGAAAAGCAAAAGAGATTGAAAGTTATACCAACCTGCCAGGATACAGCATTGAGATCAGCTCAATGATCCATCCCCTGAATATCAGGATATTCGAGCCTCTCGAGATAGAGATCCTGCCTGAAAGGACCGTCTTTCACCGGGTGATATTTTCAGCCGCCAACCAGGAAGGAAACATAAGAGTATTAAATCATCCCTCAATTACCATTTTCGACGAATCATTCCGGTTGGTTAAGCTTAATTTGTTTGGATTACAGGAAGCCCCTGAAGTGAATGATGAGAAAAAGAAAATAATCCTCAAATACGGAGATATTTCCATGGACCTTAATTACTCGGAATTAAAAATAGAAGGCACTGGCTATCATGTGACTCTATAAAATTCACTTAGTTATCTTTATCATAGATATTTTATTACTATCAGAAAGCGACACAAATGAAAAAACAACTGTTTCTTGTCTCAATGACAATGGTATTAATAATTGCCGGCTGCCGGCAGACTGCCGAATTTCCCATAACAGACCTGCATGTGCATCTGAAGGGTGACTTTGACATTGAAGATGCAGTGCGGAAATCTGAAGCTGAGAATATTCAGTACGGTATTGCCGTAAACTGCGGACTGGGATTTCCTGTTCAGAATGATTCCCAGGTAGATTCCTTCCTCCTCATTATGAAAGATTACCCTCAGTTTTACACGGCAATGCAGGCTGAAGGCCGGGAGTGGGTCGACCTCTTCACGATGGAATCAATTGAAAAGTTTGACTATGTCTTTACGGATGCCATGACCTTCACCGATGAAAAAGGAAGAAGAAACCGCATATGGCTCCCTGAAGAGACCTTTATTGACGATGAGGAGGAGTTCATGAACTATCTGGTTAAAACCCTGGTCACTATTTTAAATACAGAGCCCGTCGATATCTATGTAAATGCAACTTTCCTTCCCGAACAGATGGCTGACAGGTATGACCATTTCTGGACGGAAGAGAGAATGGATGCAGTCATTAACGCCCTTAAGTCCAATAATATAGCTATGGAGATCAATAACAGGTACGAGATCCCTTCTGCAGACTTCATTAAGAGGGCAAAAAAGGCCGGTGTCAGATTCACCGTCGGTACCAATAATGCTGACGGGAACTTTTCCGGCGCGAAGTATGCACTCGATATGATAAAAAAGTGCAACCTGACAGAAAGCGATTTCTGGCTGCCTGTCAAAAAGGAGAGGATCTGAATCAGGCTGATCTTTCCGGTTTTCATGGCCGGAATACTCATTAATAAGTATTTACAATGAGCGTCACAATCTGCTATCTTTGTTTTTAGCATATGATATAAATAAATTTATCAGGAGGTAACCTTAAAAAGATATGCCATGAAATCAAATAGTTCATTTTTGACAGGATTATTGGCGGGAGCAGCTATCGGCGGAATAATAGCGTTGCTGTATGCTCCCAAAAGCGGGAAGGAGACCCGTGAACAGCTGAAAAAGAAGTTCTCTGAACTGGAAAAGGATCTTGAGGATCTTAAAGATCAGGCAAGCCAGAAAACTGGCAGGGCAAAAGATGATCTGGCACAAAAACTGGCAGATCTGGAGAAAGAAATAGAGAACCTTTCAAAAGCTGTTTAATTAATCTTCATGCAAGATGTTGGATGATATCAATGACCTCAGGAAAGATATCCTTGAGTATGTCGAGGTTAAGTTCGACCTGATAAGGCTTCATACGGCCGAGAATCTGTCCAGGATATTCAGTAACGTCGCAACAATAGCAGTTATTGGCTATCTGCTTTCTCTTATGATCCTGTTTCTCTCCTTTGCTGCCGGATTTTATTTAGGTTCACTGCTCGATTCAGATGAGCTGGGTTTTTTATGCGTAGCAGGTTTCTATGTGCTTCTGCTCATCGTGTTCCTGGCATTAAGGAAGCGAATCATTGAACAACCGGTTATCAAAGCCATGATCAGGCTGTTTTTCCCGAAATTTGAAGACGATGAGAAAAAATAATGACTACCATTATTCCGGCATTACCTCCTTTGAGGATTTGCGTCTCGAAAGAACCAGATTGGTTTTAAGGAGCAAACTGATCGAGACAAAAATTAAAATTGATATGATCCAGACGAAGGAGGCATTTCCCCTCTCAGCCGTGGCATTATCTGTTGCCAGGAAATTTATTCCTCAGGATATTTATGAGATTGTGGAGGGGATAATTAAAAAGTAATTTCCTTAGTGGCACATATCATTCCTGGCTAATGGCAGTAATTGAATAAACAGGAATAGTTATTCTGAACCGGTACTTCGGGGGCAGGTGTTCCTGGAGATTCCTGCTAGGTTACCTGCTCTCTTTCAGATGAATATTTTATGTAGAGCTTATCTTTAACGATATTCCTGATCTCCCTGACAGCCATAAATAATTCTGTGTAGGTAGTGTATAAGGGAGTAATCCCAAGACGGATATTATCGGGATCCCTGAAATCCGGAATGACGACAGTCTCTCCGAGCTCCGGATCGATCAGGGCTTTGCAGATACGGTAGGCTTCCGGATGGCGCATCGACACGTGCGATCCGCGCTTCTCAGGATCCATCGGAGATCCGGGCTGAAAGCCCAGGGGATAGAGAAATTCCTCTGCAAGTCTTATCAGGAACTCCGATTGTGAAACACTCTTCTTCCTGATCCTGTCCATACCAATCCCGTTCATCATATCGAGAGTGGGTTCTATGGCTTTCAGGGATAATATGGGCGGCGTACCGGCAAGAAAACGTCTGATGCCTTCACCCGGACGATAGTCCAATTCAAAATCGAAGGGATTCTTCTCTCCAAACCACCCCCATATTGGTGAAGAGAGTTTATCCTGGAGATCCTTTCGTACATACAGGAAAGCAGGTGAGCCCGGACCTCCGTTGAGGTACTTGTAAGTGCAACCCACCGCAAGGTCGGCATTTGATACGTTCAGTTCACCGGGAACCGCACCGATGCTGTGACTCAGGTCCCATAAGTATCATCGCTCCTCTCTCATGGGCGAGCGATGTGATCTCCTTCATGCTGTACCTGAAAGCGGATTTGAATGCCACATGCGAGAGTGACACCAGCGCAGTATTGTCGTCAATCACCTCCTTCAGATCCCCGGTATCTATCGTCATGCCGTCCCGGGAAGAAACAACTGTCAGTTCATACCCCTCCCCGAACTCCTTTACCAGGCCCTGGAGAATATAAAGGTCAGAAGGGAAGTTCAGTTCATCTGTCACTATCCGGGTCCTGCCCGTTTTAAACTTAAGTGCTGCATGGGCCAGTTTGTAGAGGTTGACCGAAGTGGTATCAGTTATAACTACTTCGCCCTCGGAGGCTCCGGCTATCCGGGCAATTTTATTTCCCAGTTCTGAATTCTTTGTATACCAGTCGTCGTTCCAGCTCCGGATAAGTCTCTCACCCCACTCAAAATTAACAGAACGCTCAATTATGGTCTTGGTTTCAGCAGGCAGTCTGCCGAGTGAATTCCCGTCCAGGTAGATCAGCTTTTCATCACCCGAAAAAAACTTTGACCTGTACGGAGAAAGCTCATCGATCTCATCCAGGGCAAGAGCCTCCTTATATGCCGCTTCCATATCCATTATTATTCCTCTTTCAGCATTTTTAAAATCTCCGGGAGGGCCAGCCTGACCCACTCTGTGTACATCTTGCCCGATGGATGCAGGCCATCACTGGCAATGAGTGTTTCATCCTGCCCGGCAAGCCTTGAGATGGCTGTCACATCTATCCATACAATACCCTTTGACAGCGTTATTTCCTTGTTTATCGCATTGTACTGGTCAATCTCCCTGGCAATTTTCTCCCTGTCCCGGCCCGTTGCGAACCTGGTCACTCCCCAGTCCGGAATAGAAAGAACAATGACCCGACCGGTGTCATTCCCTGCAAAATTGATCGATTGATTTATCAACTCCTCAAATTCTGTCCTGTAAATATTTATATCCTGGCCGCGGTACTGGTTATTTACCCCTATCAGGAGGCTGACCAGGTCATACGGGCCCTGTGGATTGGCAACTGCAATGCCAGCCTTCAGATCTGAGGTTGTCCAGCCGGTGACTGCAATTATTTTGGGATCCTCCACGAGGTATCCCCTCGCCTTCAGGGAATCTGCTATCTGAACCGGATAGCGCAGTGGTGATGTCAACGCTTTGACCGATAGTGTACGAGTCTCCCAGCGCAAGGTATTTCAACTTCTCTTTCTCTTTTTCCATTTTCTCACCGGTATCCGGATTTAAAATAAACGGTTGTTTCTTAACCTCACTGCTGCATGACAGAGCTGTGAGAAAAATCAATAAGGTCAATATATGTGTTTTCATAGAAACAGATCTTTAAATGGTAAGTCAATATACTAACATTAGGAGTAAATAAAGGTTTGATATTGAAACAAATTTTCTTCTCAACCCCCTGGAAGAGGGAATCGTTCATTGACTTTCCGGGGCCGGAAGAAACAGGATCAATAATTTTATTTAAGTTCGCAGTCATACTTGCTTTCCAATATTGGTTGAAGGATTTTTTGATTACAGCCTCTGGGGATTATTCCTGGCCAGTTTCCTGGCTGCAACGGTTGTGCCTTTCAGTTCGGAGGCGCTGCTTTCATTCCTGATCATTAACGGAACGAATGCCTATGCTGCTGTTCTGGTAGCCACGGCAGGCAACTGGCTCGGCGGAATGAGCAGCTTTGCCATCGGATACCTGGGCAAGTGGGAATGGATTGAAAAGTACCTGAGGATAAAACGTGAAACCATTGAAAAGTGGCATGACCGGCTCTATAAAAGAGGAGCACTCTTTGCATTTCTTTCCTGGGTTCCTGCAGTGGGCGATATTTTTGCCGTCGGGCTTGGCCTTTTGCGGGCAAATATCCTTATCACTGCCATCGCCATGCTTGCCGGAAAATTCGTTCGTTACGTGGTATGGGGATGGCTGACAGGACTCGTATTCTGAGTCAGGTTTTATTTGAACAATGTTTCTTATATGTTTCTTGTCACAAATAAGAACCTGTATGTTGTTGTCTTACAGGCCTAAGTATATCTGCTTTGTAGCGAAGGGAGGATTGCTCCCGCGCTCTGCGGGATAGTGATTCTTTTTGGGGGCACACTTATTAATTATAAGCATTACATTTGAAAAGGAACTAATTAAATTAACTTAAGTTTTAAAGACTAGTTATGAAAAATTCGACCATTTTATGTTTAGTGCTGGTGTTCTTATTTTCTTCATACACTAAGTCGTACGGGCAAGATAGTGTAGCAAATGACCAGAACAAGAGACTTGGCAGAGGAGTGAATATTATCGGCTATGACAAGGAGTTGTGGAAAGATTATACCAAAGGCCGTTTCAAGGAAGAGTATTTTAAAATGATCAAAGAGGCAGGATTTTCAAACGTTCGTATTAACCTGCATCCGTTTTCATCTATGGACGGCAGCTATAAAATCAGTTCAGAATGGCTGGAAACCCTGGATTGGGCGGTAGAGAGAGGTCTGGAAGCCGGTCTGATGGTTATACTCGATATGCACGAATTCAATGCCATGGCAGATGACCCGGTTGCAAAAAAAGAGATGTTCCTTTCAGTCTGGAAACAGTTGGCTCCCAGATATAAAGACCATTCCGATAATGTGATTTTTGAAATATTGAACGAACCAAACCGGAAGCTCACACCCGAGCTTTGGAACACATTTCTTACAGAGGCTTTAAAAATAATCCGTACTACCAATCCAACCCGCACGCTTATTATTGGTCCTGGTAACTGGAATGGTATAGAGTCTTTGCCGACCCTTGTGCTACCTGTGGAGGACAAAAATATCATTGTAACAGTTCATTTTTATCACCCTATGAAGTTTACACATCAGGGAGCTCCATGGTCTGTTGAGAATGCAAACCTAAGTGGCATTACCTGGACCGGCACAAAAGAAGAAAAAGAGGAAGTCGACACAAAATTAAAGGCTGCAGCTGATTGGTCAAAGGCACATGACCGACCGATCTTTTTAGGAGAATTCGGATCTTACGATAAGGCAGACATGGAATCGAGAACTCGTTATACAGCTTATGTTGCGCGTACAGCTGAAAGGCTGGGGTTTAGCTGGGCATACTGGCAGTTCGACAGCGATTTTATCGTTTATGACATTGACAAAGAACAATGGGTCACGCCTATATTGAATGCCTTAACCGATAAAGATTCAAAATGACTTTTTAAATCATTCCTATTTTCATTTTACTATAATATATCAATAGTCTTTGCTTACCTTGTGATTATCTTAAAATTTCATAGCAAAAAAAATAAGTGAGATTTTATATAACAAGCTTATAACAACTGATGCTTACATATAAAGAACTTTATGTTGAGGGAGTCCTTTCCTTTTGCATCAGTAAACTTTGGGTACTTGAAAATCCTGATACAGATGGAGTTTGTGAAAATAAAACCTTGGTGCCAAATGGATGCTTTAATATTGCCTTCATTAACGGGAAAGGGGTTCTGGCAACATTTGGCGACCGGGTTATTGTACTGAATAAGGGCATCTACTTTTGCGGACAGGCAACTTATTCCGTGCCTATTGAGATTATGCCCGGTACCAAATTAAATATGATTCAGGTTTTCCCGTGGACCGCCTCAATGTTTATAGACTGCGAGATGAACCTATGTACAAATAATGTCATTCCTTTTAAAGAAATTAACAGTGGTTTTGAATATGAAGCCGGAAAGATTGACAGAAACGATGAATACGAGGTTTTAAGTTTTTTGCAAGAACAGTTTAGTACCTTCATTTTCAAAAACCGACATACTCTTCTGCTGCATGACAGCTGTTCGATAATAATGAAGAATAACGGTTTTGATTCAATTAAAGACCTTTGTCTGCGATTGAGCTGCTCGTCAAGACATCTTGAGAAAATATTTCTGAAATACATCGGGCTCAGTCCAAAGGAATTCTCAATCATAATAAAGCTGAGAAAAGCAATCGATGAAATTGCTTATCCTCCCTCATCAATAAATAATTCGTTGACAAGTCTCGCACTGGACAACAACTTTTATGACCAGGCACACTTTAATAATATCTTTAAAACCATAGTAAAAACTCCACCCGGGAAATTCAAACCTTCTAAATTCATTTTGGCTTTTAAAAAAAAGACCTGACCCGTTCGGTTTTTTACAATTTTCACTTGCGCACATCAGCTTCCTTTGTATCAGGAATTAAGAGGATTTATATGATCCCATACTTGTCCTCTTATGGTTTCAACAATAAAGGAACACAGGTAATTTATAATTGGTCATTATGTCTATGCAACAGCTAAAAATCATTTTCAGAAAGATGTTATCCAACAAGCTGCATACAATCTTAAATATTGCAGGGCTGGCTGTTGGTATTTCTTCATTTATCCTGATCCTGCTGTATGTAAATCATGAATTGACTTTAGACAGATTCAACAAAAACTTCAATAACATTTACAAGCTGACCCTGGGGAATAATTTCTACTCAATGGCTCCTTTTGCTGTTGTAATAAAAGATAAGATACCTGAAATTGAAAAAATTGCAAGAATCGATTTTAATGCCGGAGGAGGCAAATCACCAATTCTTAAAGTGGGGGAAGGAGATGATGTGAAAACTTTCCGTGTGAATGACATCATTTATGCAGACAGCACATTTTTTGATATTTTCAGTTACAGTGTTATTCGGGGCAATGCAAAGAAATGTCTGTCTGAACCAAACCTGATAGTCCTTACAAAAGGTACAGCACTTAAGATATTTGGTAATGATGATCCGCTGGGAAAATTAATCGGATTTACTGGCACCAATGAAACCCCCAGGTTAAATTATACTGTATCAGCAATAATTGACGACATTCCTGAAAGCTCCTCCATAAAATTCAATGGTATTGTTTCATTCGTCACCTTAAAATCAATTAAACCGGGAGGGGTTGATGTTGACGAGGATTATGGAAACTGGACATATGATACCTATATCTTAAAGAAAAAAAACTCTCCTGTCGATCAGCTTACAAAAAAGACGAATGAAATATGGATGAGTGATATCCTGGAAAGAAGCAGCCTCAAACCTGACAGCGAATCAGCAAAAGAATATATATCGGGGTTTGTACCGCTGAAGGAAGTCAGCTTCTTCAACAACAGCAAAGCCGGGCTTATCAAATTAATCCTTTCAGTCGGTATATCCATTATCATTCTTGCCCTTATCAATTTCGTCAACCTGTCAATTGCAAAAGCCTCGATACGCACTAAAGAAATTGCAGTAAGAAAGGTTTTTGGTTCAGGCAGGAAAGGTCTTATTTATCAATTTATGGGTGAGACCCTGATATTGACTTTTATCGCCACCTCCCTGGCATTGCTGATTGTCAGTTTCCTCTTGCCGTTGTTTAAGGAGATAACCGGCATCTCAATCTCATTTGGCATACTGAAGAATCCGAAATGGATCCTGTTTTTGATTTCAGGTTCCATACTTACCGGGATTCTGGCTGGCATCTATCCCTCCCTATACATTTCTTCATTTAAACCAATCGCCATATTAAAAAGCGAAAAGATCAATGGAAACAGAAATAACTCTGTTATACAAATCCTTATAGTATTTCAATTCATAATCTCGATAATTTTAATAATAAGCACCATAACCATAGCCAGACAGGTAAGGTTTATGAGAACGGAAAGTGTGGGATTTGACAATAAACATATTATACAATGTCAGCTGACAAAAAGCATCAGGGACAAATATGAAGTATTCAAGCATGGATTACTTGAAAATCCCAACATCTTAAATGTTGCAACGTCAAGTGGCAGCGGGCTTGCAGAGGAGTTTCACATGAGCTTCACTGAAGAGGTTAACGGCGTCGAGAAGTCATTCTACGCACTGGCCGTTGATCCTGATTTTGTTCAAACGATTGGCCTTAATATTATTGAAGGAAGAAACTTTTCGTGGGACCTGGAGACGGACAAGCGTAAAACGGTAATTCTGAATGAAACGGCAGTAAAGTACTTTGATTTGAATCCTGCCATAGGGTATGAACTGGAAATTTATAATACCAGGGCACAGGTTATCGGGATAGTTAAAGACTATCACAACGAATCTTTCCGTGAAAAGATAAAACCGCTGGTTTTATGGTACGTCCCGGGATGGAACTACAGTTTAAGTATCAGGATCGGCAACAATAATATTTACGGGACGATTCAATATATCAAAAAACACTGGGAGGAGCTCTCCCCGGAAATGCCATTCGAGTTTCAATTCCTGGACGAAAAATATGATTCCCTATATAAGGCCGAAGACAGGTTTATTCTGCTTATCGGTTATTTTTCAATAATAGCTATTCTCATTGCCTGCCTTGGATTGCTTGGGCTGGTTTCCTTTTCAACCGAACGCCGCAATAAAGAAATAGGGATCCGCAAAATAAACGGAGCACGGGTTTCCGAAATTGTTTTTATACTGACCAGGGAATTTATTATCCGCGTTCTGACGGCATTTGTCATTGCAGCTCCCGTTGCCTGGTACGCAATGCATAATTGGCTGCAATCCTTCGCTTATAAAACTGAATTGGAATGGTGGTTTTTTGCTCTCGCCGGGCTTATTGCCTTTGGAATAACGTTCCTGACCGTTGGCTGGCAGAGTTGGCGGGCAGCAACCCGGAATCCGGTTGATGTGTTGCGCTATGAATAACTGTAAACATTATGTCATCATAAACAAAAACAGGATACAATGAGATTAAAACAGATATCAAGGGGGCTTCTCAGAAATCCCATGAACAGCCTGATTATCATTATCAGCCTGGCAATCGGAATCGCCTGTACCAACCTCATAATTCTCTTTGTTACAAGAGAATTAAATACTGACAGTTTTCAGCAAAACAGGGATCGGATCTACCTTCTGAAATGTGATAATCCTTATGAAATAGGAACTCAAATATCAAAATGTAAGAAAGGGGGTGTTGAATACATTAAAGAAAATTTCTCGCAGGTTGAGGATTTCTGCCGCATCAGGATGACACGGGCCCAGAAAGTTATGATCGGAGACCAGATTTATAATGATAATCTTACAGTTTTTGAGACCTCTGCATCTTTTTTTAATATTTTCTCATATAAGCTGCTTTCCGGTAACCCAAACTCAGTACTCACCGGGAAAGACGATATTGTTATCTCAGAAGACCTTGCACAAAAATATTTTGGCGAGAAACTGCCTGTGGGCCGGGTTTTACCCGTTATAAACGGTGATACAAAAACGGATTTTATTGTAAAAGGCATCTTTAGAAAACCTTCCGAAAATTCTCAATTCGATTTTGACATGGTTAAACTCTCTGAAAATTCAGAGAGATATGCATTTCTGTTGCTAAAAAATAATGCTGATCCTGCTGAACTCGAAAAACTATTCGCACAAGAGAAAGATAAAATCCCTGTCATCAATGACGGCACACCCGGGAAATATTATTTGAAGAGCTTTAAAGAGACATATTTTGACACCTCTGAATACTCACTTCTGGGAAACAAGAGAGAAAAATCTGACATCCTGATAGCTATTATAATCGGCCTGACGATTATTTGTATCGCATCTGTTAATTACCTTGGCCTGATAAACAACAGATTGTGCGACAAAACACCTGAATTTTATATCAGACGCATAAACGGAGGAACCACAGCCAGTATGGTCTTCGACTTTATGATTGAAAACCTGATAATTATCTGTTTCGCTTTTCTATTGAGCCTTGGGGTTATATCATGGCTTATACCCTTCTTTAATGACCTGACAGAATCCCATATAGACTCAACATATGTTACCAGTCCCAATTCCTTGCTTATCATGTCATATGTGGTATTATTGCTTTTATCTGCCACACTGATCTTTTCTGCAATTAAACTGAAAAGACAGAAAATATCCTCTGCCTATAAAGTAAGGTTTGATAAAGAAGGAAAAATCATTAAAATCCCGGCATTCAATATTTTCCAGCTGACTGTTACAGTTGTGCTGTTGGTCTGTTCTATTACTATATTAAAACAGATAGATTATATAACCAAAAAGGAAATTGGCATCAATAAAGATGTTATAGAGGTTAAAATTCCTTCTGCATATGAATCGCAGACAAAGATTCTTAAAGAGGAATTGTTAAAATATCCATCAATTGCCAGCATATCTGTAACAACAGCTTCACCTCTGCTGGAATGGATACAGACTTCCTTTACTTACACGGAAAATGGCGAGGAAAAACAATATTCACCAAAAATATTCAGAGGCGATGAAGCATTCATCAGGACTCTCGGGATAAACCTCACGGGCGGAAGCGATTTTTCAGGAAATATATCTTCCGATAAGAATAGCTGCGTTATTAATGAAACACTGGCCAAATATTTTTCAGGGAGAAACCTGTTAGGTGAAAAACTGCCGGGATATGATAAACTGTCTGTGATAGGTATCGTTAAGGATTTTAACTGTCAGGGCGCAAAAGATCCTATCACTCCTGAAATTATAATATTTGATGACTCCGGCAATCATTTGCTTGTTATGCCGGCTCCCGGACAATCACAGGCTGCTAAAAAATCGATTTCTGAGGCATGGGGAAAATTCATTCCGGATTCTCCTCTGAATATTGAATCCGTAAAGGAGAGATATGATTGGTATCATATCAAGGAAACCAACTTTGCCAAACTCATAGTAAGCTGTTGCCTGATAAGTCTGTTTTTATCAATTATCGGATTATTTGCAATCTCATTTCATTCAAGCAGAAAAAGAACCAAAGAAATAGGGATACGCAGGATAAACGGGGCTACAGTTTTCGGAGTGATATCACTTCTTAACAGAGACTTTCTCAGATGGGTCATTATTGCCTTTGTCCCAGCCAGCCTTATATCATGGTATATCATGAACAAATGGCTACAGGGTTTCGCTTACAGAACAGAACTTAATTTATGGATATTTGCGCTGGCAGGCTTGTTGACTGTTGCAACAACGCTTTTAACGGTGAGCGGGCAGAGCTGGCGGGCAGCAAATAAGAATCCGGTTGAGGCATTACGATATGAGTAAGTATAATGACAGGCAGCACAAAGAGAGAAAAGTAGCTTTTGGTGATGCAATAGATATATCCCCTGAGATGATTATGCATATTCCTGATGGTAAAATGAATTGAAGACTTCAAAGATTTACTCAGGCTCTTCTTTTCTAAAGTTGCCTGCCCGTAAGCAGTTTTAACATATTCCCCATCATCTTTCGTTTGCTTACTTTATCGCTCAATATGCCCAGATACAAGATCGCCGCATTCCTGGGAGGGATCGTTTTTTTTGTTTTTTCCAGCAAACTCAGCGCTTCTTTTTTGCAGGTAGTAACACACAGACCACATCCAATGCATCGGTCAAGGTCAATAAATGCTTTTTTATTCTCAATCTGAATAGCCTCCATCTGACACCTAGTAACACAAAGCGCGCAGCCATTACACAATTCTTCATCTGCTTTTGCATAAAAATTATGGGCAATTAATTCAGCAGGCTTCTTGTATTTTTTTGCGGAGGTCAGAACGCCACAGCAACACCCGCAACAAAGGCAGATACAAAACGGTTGAAGTGAATTCCCGGGTTGCAGGACCAATCCTTCCCTTTCGGCCCGGTTAATGATTTCCAAGCACTCTTCTTTGGTTATAGTTCTGGCCTTTCCCCGGTCTAAATAACTTTTCGCATCAAACATCAGACAAACTTCGATATCTTTAGTTTGTTTGCATGGCTTCCCAAGTATTGCCTCCCCTTCCTTGCATACGCAGTTTGCCACCTGTATGGACTTATCTGTCTTTTCCACAATCTTTCGCATGTTATCGTATGTGGCGATATTAAATTCCGGGACAATAGCCTTCATATGTGGACTTGTGCGTAGCTGCGGCAATGAAGACCTGAAAAATTCATCATTAAAACCCTCATCGAAGTACTGATGAACCAGCTCCATCATTTCCTTGCTTAAGTCACCCAGCTGATGTTCAAACATCCCGATTGCAAGCATTGCATTGCTATATTTGAATGGCTCCTTGTTGGACCTGTTTATGGAACCTTTCATAAACATATCATGAAGTATTGTTGCTACCTTATCGGATTCATACGAAATCCCGAATTTTTTACCAAGTCTTTTCCTTACCGTTTCCACGGAAGAATTTCCAAGACTCAGGCAAAGAGCAACTTTTACCTCGATGGGTGTAAAAAGCAGTTGCAGAATCCTTATTTCTACCCCTGATTTTGTTTTAGGATAGCCAATGGGCAGCTTATCAAGATGTTCCTGTAACTGTCTGTAATATGCAATTTCTGAATCCATGACCTAATGATACGAAATAAAGCATAAAGGTCAAAAAAAACCCGGCGGGAAAGCGCAGGTGCTATTTCTTAGGAGAGGAGAGAGGATTGCTCGCTTCACTCGTGATCCGTAGATGGGGGCACTGACACAGAAAAGCCTTTCATTAGCGGAGAAGATTACTCTCCGCCAGTTGGCGGATCGTGATCCTCTGGAGGTGGCTTAACAAAGAAAACGCTCTTTATTCGCTGTGCTCATAAAGCCCTTTTTCTTTGTAGCGGAGGGAGGTGAAATATCTAACCTGAGATTGATCGAAGACATTTATAACATCTTTGAATTCATGGATTCTGAGATACTAACATAAGGTTGTAAACAGGTCAACTCATAACCAATGAATCACCGATTTGATCTAATGTGGATCAAAAATGAAAATCAACATTCTCACTTATAATATGTTATAAAATCGTAAGCATTCGGCCTGCTACATGTTGACAGGGGCTTGACCATTGGCTATATTGCCGCAGTCATGTTCCAATACAACTTTTCTGGAGTTCTTTGATATTCTGTAAAAAGTAGATGGAGTGTTCAACTTTTTCCAACAATCTCCAATGATTATTGGATATCCAATGGAGCATTTTGGAGCACCTAGCCGGCTTTCCAGTTATGAGGCAGCAGATCTGCCAGGTCAAGACTGTAATTGTTGTTGTAGTATGGGATCCGGGTCAGCACATCTGTCAGCCACTCCCGTGGATTTACATCCTGTGCAGCACAGCAGCCGAGGAGGGAGTACATTATGGCTGCATTCTCCGCTGCATCATGATTGCCACAGAACATGTAATTTTTTCTCCCAAGTGCCAGAGGACGGATACTGTTCTCTACAAGGTTACTATCCATCTGGTAGCGCCCGTCAAGGTGATACCTGGATAACCTGTGGAACAGCGAGTATGTATAAGTTAATGCCTGACCCATCTGGCCTTTGGGTAATGCCTTGGGCATGTAGCTGACGATCCATTTCTCAAAACCACGCAATATGGGATAAGCAAGCCTTGTACGAAGTTCTGCCCTCTGCTGGTAATCGAGCCCCTGGTCGTCTGCCATGGATTCCACTCCGTAGAGCAGGCTGATCTGCTCGAGTGCATAGGTGGCGCCTGACTGGTCCTCTTTCAGGGCCTCGTTAAATTTGCGCCTTGCATGTGCCCAGCAACTCAGCAGCAATACTCCCTTCTTATTCTCGTAGATTGAATAAGCCTCGTAACCGTCTGTCTGTACTGCACCCTTGTAATCCCGGAGTAGTTCTATTACTACTTTCTGAGCCCTGGAGCCCTTGTCATAATGAAAGAATACCAGGTTCTTCATCACTGCCCTCACTACCCACAGGTAGGCTTTCACCGCCCGGTGCTTTTCATTGTTGATAACCGGCACCGTGCTTTCATCGACCTGTATATAGTCAGACTCAAGGACTATCTCTTTTAATCTGTAATACAGTGCCCTTAGAAGATCCCCGCAACCGGTGAACCAGTCATTGACAGTTGATGCAGGTATTCTAATGCCTTCAAGCTTAAAAAGTGACAGTTGCCGGTGGAATGGAAGATGGTACATGTATTTGCCCATGATAAGCTCTGCAAGCAGACTGGCACCCGGCATTGCTCCTTGGCAGGGGTAACAGCGGAAGAGGAGCAATCTTAACGGATTTATCCTCCCTCTCATCACCGCTGGCTTCCTGGGCCAGCTGCAGATCCTTTTCTTCAGAGCATATTTCGGGCGAATGATCCTTCGGACATAAAGTTCTCCTGGTTTATGTTCCAACTGCTCGGTAACCTCTTCACCTATACGCACCCAGTTCTCATCAATGCCCTCCGGCTCGATTACCTCTTCCTCACGGCGCAGATGCTCCGGCAGAGACATGCGGACTGGCTGCTTCTTCTCACTCTCTCTCCTGGTGCGATTATAGGTGATGATTTCAGTGGCTGAAGCCGTGATTGTCGCTTCTTCCTCGGGAAGTATGTCTAGTCCGTCAAAGTCAAGCTTGCGCTGGGCAGGATCCGTTGGGATAAACTTTTCACTAGATGGCTTCCAGAACTTACGCCTGAGCCATGCCAGCTGATCGGTTAATTGTTTGATCTTCTCTTCAAAATTCTTTACCTTCTCATCTAAACGACTGATCTTGAGATCTTTTTCTCTGATTAATGCCTCGTAGCGCTCAAGTGTCCCTCCATCCACTTGTCTTAGCTTGGACAGCTCCTGATAAAGCTCATCTCGCTCCCGGAGGAGGGATTCGATAAATTCACTTTGATCAGGTGTATTTGACACAGTCTATTTTGCTTTTGTCTCCAGCCAAAGATAACTCAGACAAAGCAATGTGATACCCGATACTGATACTTTTAATTAACTGACAGACTGATAGTTATTAACAATTCGGCGGGTTTTCAACCGCCCCGGCCTGACACTCTCTACCATGGTCATTAGATCCTTCCAATCGATGTTTATTGAGGCAGTCGTCTCATCAAAAACCGGCAGCTTAAATCGCCCCGACTCCAGTCGCTTGTGATAGATAACCAGCCCTGCATATTCCATATGAAGGATCTTCATCACATTCATGTGACGGTTCATGAAGATAAACACCCCTCCGTCGCGGACATCCTGGTTCATCAGCGAGTTGACTACACCACTCAGGGTGTAAAAGCTTTTACGCATATCCACCGGAAGAGGATACAGGTAATACCGCAGTGAGGCGTGAAGATGGAACATGGGCCTCAGTCTAACAGAGACACAAGTGAACGAAGCCCGGCCAGATCCAGGGTTTGTCTTATTCTACAGGGTTGTCCCGTTGGGATAGGTGATCTCCAGCGCGGTATTGTCCATGCCGGAAGCAGGACCCTGTCCAGAGGTCGGGCATGCAGCTGATCCCGGTGCCCGGACAAGCAATGGTATAAAGCGCCCGCCAGTGTCCTCCTTACGGAGTTTCTTCTGCCAGTAAAAGAATGTTGATGGTGCAATGCCTTCATTGGAACAAAAACTTTTGACGCTTAATCCCGACTCCTTATGCCGCTCCAGAAGAACGGTCATCTTTGAACTGCTTAACATTGATTTTTTGCGGGGGAAGGTAACCGGATCATCCCGTTAACAAAATACGTGGCAGACCGGATGCTTACATAAAATCACATTTTGCTTATCTTAACAGGTTCAAAACAGGTTTAAGGACAGATGAATTTAACTCCAGATAATATAACCATATTCAAATCTCTGTTCCATGGCAGGCAGGATGTATATGCAACCCATTGGGAAAAAGATGGTAAAAGTGGGTATATGCCTGCTTATAAGGTTGATTGGAGTGATTATAAAAAGCATACAGCCAGTGGAGGAACATTTAAGGATTATTCTAAGAAAGAATATCTGCCTTTTACCACTGAAGTAATCCTTCGTCATTTCCATGGAAGCGAGACAGTTGGAATTTATCCTCTTTTGGAAGATAATACTTCCTATTTCATGGCAGGCGATTTTGACGATGAAAATTGGAAAGAATCTATTTTTAAATTGCATTCAACTTGTATTAAATACGATTTACCTGCATATATTGAACGTTCCCGTTCTGGAAATGGTGGACATCTCTGGATTTTTTTCGAAGAAAACCTTCCTGCAGAGCAAACCCGGAAATTGATGTTTGAACTATTAAGAGAGGCTTCAATTATTTCTCCCTTCGAGAAGGAGCCAAGTTTTGACAGATTATTCCCTAATCAGGATTTCCATTCCGGTAAGGGTCTTGGCAATTTGATTGCATTGCCCTTAAACGGAAAAACTCTTCAGAACAATAATTCCGCCTTCATAAATCCAATTTCTTCTGAACCATTTGTTGATCAATTTGAAGCGATAAAAAGCTTTAGAAGACTATCAAAAGCTAATTTCTTGATTCTGTATGAAAACCTCTTCGACCAGAAACCACAGGAGTTCATGAAATCAAATTTTCCCTCAGATTCTCATAATGAAATTGAAATACAAATTGACAGACTGATTTACCTTAAACGTTTACAACTAAACAAAAAACTTATCGAATTTCTCCGTGACAATCTGAACTTTCTTAATTCAGATTATCTGGTTAAAAAAAACATGGGTAGAGCAACATATAATCTTGAAAAATATTTTAGGTTAATTGAAGAAACTTCAGATAGGGTAATTATCCCCAGAGGTTTTGTTGCTACACTTGTCAGTTTCTGCAAGCATGAAAACCTTTCGTTTAAGATTATTGATAATCGGAATAAGCTTGATTTCATAGATTTCGATTCGGAAATTGAATTATTGCCGCATCAGGAATTAGCCATAGAAAAGACTTTAGACAAAGATTTTGGAGTAATTGTTTCTCCTCCCGGTTCAGGTAAAACTATTATCGGGCTTGAAATAATTGCACAAAAAAGGCAGCCAGCCTTAATCATTGTTCATAGGAAACAATTATTTGACCAATGGATTGACCGAATACAGAGTTTCCTTAAAATCCCTAAAAAAGAAATCGGCCAGATTGGCAATCAGAAATTTAAAGTCGGCAAAGAGATAACAGTTGCTATGATTCAATCTCTTGCCAGAAACGAAGAAATCGATAAAATAACTGATTGTTTTGGAACTATTATAGTTGATGAATGTCATCATATACCTGCAAAATCATTCAGAGAGGCAATTATTAACTTCAATTCATTCTATTTGTATGGTTTGACAGCCACTCCAAAACGCAAGAATAATGACGAAAAAATTATTTATGTCTATATCGGAAATATTTTATACAATGCTGATCAAATAAATGAGATTAGAAAAAACCAAACTAAAGTTGAGATTAATATCAGGTTAACAGACCTTTATGCTCCATTTGATTACAAAATTGATAAGTACGAGACAATTTCACGAATACTGATTCATGATACTCAACGTAATTCTCTCATAATTAAAGATCTGGAAAATAATATTGGCCGTTTTAAATCGGTTTTAGTACTTACTGAACGAAAAGCCCATGTAGAGATATTGAATCTTTATCTTAAAGACAAGTATGAGACGATCTCCATTTATGGGGATGATTCCGAAAAAATCCGGAAGAGTAAATTGGAACAATTAAAACAAGGTCATTACAAAATTGCAATTTCAACAGGACAATACTTTGGAGAAGGTATTGATCTTGATAGTTTAGAATGCCTATTTATCGTTTATCCATTTGCATTTGAAGGAAAATTGATTCAATATATTGGTCGGATCCAACGTTCAGGAAAACCACCTGTAATTTTCGATTACAGAGATTTAAAAATTGATTATTTTGACAAAATGTTCAAACAGAGGAACCGGTATTATAATAAGCTATTAAAATAACCATATGTCTGAAAATCAAAGCGTAGAATTTAAGGAAACCTGGAAGGATGAATACCTTAAATGGATTTGTGGTTTTGCAAATTCCAATGGTGGTAGCATTTTAATAGGGAAGAATGATAAAGGCGAGATAGTTTCAATTGAAAATGCCAAAAAATTATTAGAAGATATTCCCAACAAGGTGAAGGATACATTAGGTATATTGGTTGATGTTAATTTACATCATTCAGTTAAAGGCGATTATATTGAAATAATAGTAGAATCCTATCCTTATCCGGTCAATTACAAAGGTCAATACCATTATCGGACCGGAACTACCAAGCAGGAATTAAAAGGAGCAGCATTAGACAAATTTCTTTTGCAACGGAAAGGCAAAAGATGGGATGGAGTTCCATTACCGAAAATTCAGGTAGCAGAATTAAAGCAAGATACATTTGATTTTTTTCGTAAAAGAGCACTTAAAAGCCAACGAATTGAAGAAGATGTATTAACTGACTCTAATGAACTTCTAATTGAAAACCTTCAATTAAAAGAAAATACGTTTCTAAAACGGGCAGCTATTTTACTGTTTCATCCTAAACCTGAAAAATTTATTACCGGGTCATTCATTAAAATAGGTTTTTTTGAATCAGATGATGACCTGAAATTTCAGGACGAAATACACGGTAACTTATTTGAACAGATTGAAAAGGCTATGGATTTACTTTTTACAAAATACATCAAAGCCGAAATAAGTTACGAGGGGATCAATAGAATAGAAAAATATGAATATCCGAAAGATGCGGTTCGTGAAGCTCTGTTAAATGCTATTGCTCACAAAGACTATTCAGGAGGGGTGCCCATTCAGATTAGCGTTTACAACGACAAAATCATTTTTTGGAATGAAGGCCAACTACCAGATAATTGGACAATTGAAAGTCTCCTGACCAAACATCCATCAAAACCCTTTAATCCTGATATTGCAAACACTCTTTTCAGAAGCGGTTACATTGAATCATGGGGCCGTGGAACATTAAAAATGATTAAAGAATGTATTGATGCCTGCTTACCTCAACCTCTGTACTACTTCGACATGTCTGGGTTTTTTGTAGAGTTTCGTAAAGATATATTCAGTGAGAAATATCTTAAATCTCTTGGGATAAATGAAAGACAGGAGAGGGCGATTTTATTCATAAAAGAAAGAGGTAAAATCTCGAATAGTGATTATCAAGAGCTTAATAATATATCAAAGGCTACAGCTACAAGAGATTTATCCGAACTAGTTGTGAAATATGGAATTTTAAGAAGAGCTGGTGACATTGGGGCTGGAACTATTTATGTTTTGATTGGCTCATAATTGGCTTAATTGGCTCAATATTGGTTCAATTGCATCACATATTAATATGCAACCATATTGCCGGAACCTTATATGACATTTTTAAATGTGTCACCTTGTCAAAATGATTATAAATCTATACTAGCAACAGAAAAAGTCTAACCTCAAATGTAAATTCATTTTTTCTCGTAAAGTCCCAATTTATGAAGACTTCAGAGGGTGTAAAAGAAAAACTCCCCACCAAAAATGATGAGGAGTCTTCTCTTGTAGCGGAGGGAGGATTCGAACCTCCGACCTTTGGGTTATGAGCCCAACGAGCTGCCACTGCTCCACCCCGCAATATCGGATGCAAATATAAAACATTTTTTCCTCAATATCAAAAATAGAGAGGAGATTGTCACTAAAACCCGGATTGCTGACCTGAAATTCCTGAAATATTTCGACCAAAAAGAAATTTGCTGAGATCAACTGTAGTATGCATAATCTGCCACCAGCATACATTTAACAAGCATCATTCTCTGAACATTTTCATCTTATCTTCATCAACCCACCCACTATTTTGTGCGAAAATTAAAACCCACAAGACAATGAAAAGTAGAGAGAGACTTATAACAGTTGTGACGGCCATAGGACTGGCTGTCGTATTTACATCATGCGACAAGTTCGATAACGAAGCAGTCAATAAATCGCTGGCAACGGCAGATTGCACCCAGCAAGACCCGAAAAGCAGTGCAGCCTGCGACTTCACAGCTACCCTCACTGAGGCGGAAATAGCAGACATGATGCACATGCGCGAGGAGGAGAAGGTGGCCAGGGATGTATACAATAAATTCTACGAGTTGTATAACATGCCTATATTCAGAAATATAGCCGAAAGCGAACAGAAACATATGGACGCCGTGCTGAACATGATAGTCGGCTACGGACTTACTGACCCGGTGACAGGAAAAGGTCCCGGTGAATTCACCTCTGCCTTCCAGGGCCTGTATGATGAGTTGATTGCAAAAGGGACAAGCCTCCCAGAAGCACTAAAGGTAGGAGTCGCAATCGAAGAACTTGACATTGCCGATCTGGAAGAGGCAATCGAATCTACCGAGGTGGCAACCCTCATAAAGGTCTATAACAACCTGCTCGCAGCATCACGAAACCATCTGAACGCCTTCAGCAGCAAACTCTGATGCCATATCCCGCATAATAGTCAGGAGGCTGTCTCAATCAATGAGTACAGCCTCTTTTTTATTGAAGCCATTTTGCAGTCCGGTACTGAACAGGGCATTCCATCCTCTTCAGTGATCCTGCTATTAAAAAACCTCTTTCATCGTCTGAATATTTGCCCTTTCACCCCATGCCAGCTGCTCCCTGATTATCCCCTCATTCGCTGTAAAAATTTGAAATCAGAGTTCAGAGTTGCATCTTTACATAAAATAACGATACTATGAAATACAGAAAACTGGGCACCAAAGGCCCTGTAGTATCCACCGTCGGTTTCGGAGCCTGGGGTATCAGCGGCCGCGACTGGGGAAACACGGATGACGACAAGTCGCGGAAGGCCATTCTTGCCGCCCTTGAGGCCGGCGTGACATTCATTGACACGGCCGACGTATACGGTTTCGGCCACTCCGAAGAACTGATCAGAGAGGTCCTCGACCAGTGGCCCTGGAAGAATAAGATAGTTATCGCTTCCAAGGCGGGAAACAATTTCTACCCCTACCTCGGCCAGCTCCATAAAACAACACCGGCCAACATAGATTATTCCGTCAAACACCTCACCTTCGCAGCAGAACAGAGCCTCAAACGCCTTAATGTAGAGGCTCTGGATATCCTTCAGCTCCATAGTCCCGACCTGGAAATCCTTGAACAGGATGAGCCGTGGCTCGCCCTCGAACAACTGAAGAAAGCGGGAAAAATAAAACATGCCGGCTGGAGCGTGCAGTCGTTCAAGGAGACCGAACAGGCACACATCCTTGAGAGACACCATGATCTTCTCGACATAATCCAGGTCAGGTATAACCTCCTTGAACGCAAGGCCGAAGAGGTGCTGTTCCCCATGGCCCTGAAATACGGTACGGGTGTTATTGTACGCATCCCCCTCCTCTTCGGGTTCCTCTCCGGGAAATTCAGCAAAGCCTCTACCTTCGGCGACAATGACCACAGAAGATTCAATCTCTCACCGGAAAAACTGACCGGCTATCTGAAAGACCTGGATGGCTATCAGCCGCTGTTCGATGGATATCCGCAATACTCTACGGCACAGCTGAGCCTGAGGTTCTGCATCTCTCACCCCGCTTGCCATACTGTCATCCCGGGAGGCAAGACCCCGGAGCAGGTTCGGGAGAATGTAGTGGCATCAGACCTCGACTTTATTCCTTTTACGGAGTTTGACAGGTAGCACCTGAAGATAAATCTGATTAAATTTACACCACCGGTCCGATCAAATCCATCGACTGGTTGTTATAAAAAATAAAAGCCATGCCACGAGTATTCAAAGCAATTGAGGTAGAGAAGGAAGAGAAAGAGGTAATGCGCGATTACCTCGACCGCCACATGCCACACGTCATCTGCCCTGACAGCGTCAAACGCGGGGAGAAATTCATGGTCAAGGTACGCATGGGCGAGGAGTACCCTCACCCCGACGACCACGACCATTTCATAGGTCTCATACAACTATGGAACAGGGAGACACTGCTGGCAGAAGCGCGATACACAGCGGGCGTCAACGGCCATAAACCGACACACTTCGAGGTCGATTTCTTCATCGTGGCCCCCGACGTATCAATGAACCTCAGCGCCATGGCAGTATGCACCAAACACGGCCTGTGGCAGAGCGAGGACAGGGCCGTCAAAGTGATTGACTAAAAAAAAAAGACAATGGGAAGCTATGTCAACGGGCACCTCATCAAGGATGAGCATGTAGCCTACGAAACCAAGTACCACTGGGTTATATTCTTCTCCCTGAAATCCATCCTAACACTCACAATCTATGCCTGGCTCAAGCGCTGGCTGTCGGAGTTCGTGATAACCAACAGGCGCATTGTCATTAAGGAGGGATTCATCGCCCGGAGGACATTCGAGATGAACCTCTCGAAGATCGAGACGGTGAATGTCGACCAGACTGTAATGGGCCGAATTCTCAACTACGGCTCAATAACCATCATCGGTACCGGCGGCACCACCGAGACCTTCCACAACATAGCCCGGCCGATGAAATTCAGGCAGGCGTTCCAGGAGTTGTGTTAGAGGAGTCGTAGTGCCTCTTCAACTGCCTTAGAAAGCTGCGGGTCAATACCCTTCTGCATGTCGCCGAAAGTAGTGCGGACATAAATATCAGGTTTGACGCCGGTTTTCTCAAGATCATTTCCCTCCAGGTCATAACAACCCCAGGTGGGCAGCCTTGTAAATGAACCGTCAACAAGCTGAACTCCCGATGTGAATATAATCCACCGGTAAGTCTCGGTACCTACTATTGTGCCAAGCTTCAGAGCCTTTATGGCTGCAGCAGTCATCTCAGCATCACTGAGCGACTGCTCGTTAACCATCACAATAATGGGCTTGCCGGAAGGTGCAAAGTTGGGCTGGGGTGACCTCTTCCCTCCGCGCGCCTGCCACTCGAGATAAGGCCTCTGCGAAAGAAACTGTATCACATCATCATGCACGTTTCCGCCACGGTTGTTCCGGAGATCAAGTATAAGGGCATCACGGTCAAGAGCCATCCCTGTCATGTCAATGATAAACCTGTCGAGACTCTGGTTGCCCATGTCCTTCATATAGACATAGGCCACCCTCCCCTGTGTCAAGCTGTCTACCATCTGCCTGTTCCTGTAAACCCATTCATCATAAAGCAATGCCTTCAGGGCAGATGAAGATATGGGTGCCACAGTCATATCATACTCCTTGCCCTTACGGGAGAAACGCAGTGTGAGCTCCTTCTCCAGCTTCGGGAGGGTGAACGCATGATCCCTGTCGCGCGACCGGTCAACGCTCACACCGTTAACGGCAACAAGCTCATCACCAACACTTAGTTTATTGTCGAGAATATCGACAGGTGACCTCCTCACCCAACCGGTCACAACGAACGGGTCATCCTCACTGAAGAGTATCCCCGTTGCATTTGTCTGGAGCCTGTAAAAGGGCCTGGCCTCATCTCCCTGGCTCGAGAAGCCGAGATGTGATGAATTGAGCTCACCCAGCATGTCATTCTGGATGGTTCTCAGATTGTCCCTGTTCCTTAACTGGGGCAGAAATGCCTCATACCTGTCCCGCATTGCCTTCCAGTTGATACCATGGTAGTTTTCATCATAGAAATGCTCCGCTAGCGTTGCCCAGTTCTCGTAAAACATCTGGACAAACTCATCATTGAGGTTCTTGCTGAAGCCGGCTTCAAGGGTTATCTTCTCGGCCTTATTCTCGGCGGGTTTCACCTCCCAGACATCCCCTGACATAAGCGCGTAATACTTGTCTCCTGCACGAACCAGCCTGCTGAATGGTTTGTCACCTATCCTTTCGCTCTTCGGGGGTTCAAAGGGTGACAGCTCAACCTTCGTCAGCACACGCTCCTGAGGGGTGGGAGAGTTATTGAAAAGGACCAGCGTCTTGCCTTTTTGAGGAAAAACATGCGGAGCCGATTGTTCATTCCCCTTTACATCAATCTGCTCCCACCGCTCGTCTATACCTTCGGTTTCAATCCTTATGTCGACAACAGCACTGTCTTTCGGGGGCTTCGCTGCGAAGAGCCTGTTGTACTCCTCGCTCCTGAGGGTCTCACGGAACCTGTGCAATGGTATGCGGTAGAGCTTGCTGACACCGCCACCCCTTGGAAATCCAGGCTTGAACCGGTCAGCGCTGACATAGATGTACCTGCCGTCGGGCGACCAGAAGGGATCTTCCTCAGAGACGCCGTTATGCGTGATGGCAACACTTGCGCCAGATTTTATGTCATAGATGAAGATGTCCTGCTCAAAGTTCCGGTATGCAGTGTATAGAATATATTTCCCGTCAGGGGAGAAGCGAGGCTGGGAAACACGGAACCAGAACTCGTCGGTTATAAGTGTCTTTACCTGAAAACTCTTAAGGTCGATAAGATCGATATTATTGTTACCGCTCACAAAAAGGGCAACATCTCCATCCGGAGACAACAGCAGATTCTGTGAGCTCTTTTCGGTAAAGGTGAGTTGCTTTTCCTTCTCCGGCGAAGAGGCCGACATAGTGAAGAGGTTTGTCCATCCCTTCACGGTGCGGGTGTAAAGAAGCGTTTCGTTATCCTTCATCCAGCGGACCTCCGCCACACGCTCGCTTCTGTCGGCGGGCATCTCGCGGATGAATTTGCCTGCGATATCCGATACAAACAGCCTTCCGCGAGAGACAAAAGCAATTTTCTTACCATCACCTGAGACGTCAAAATCAGAGATCTTCCCGGCGCTGCTGTATGATATTTCGGTGGCAAGGGTCTCATTTGCCCAGATGCTGATATCACAGAGTGAACTCTTCTTCTCAGCCACATCATAGGTCCAGATCCGGTAGTCGTGTCCGAAAACAATTTTTCTGCCGTCAGTACTAACCTGGGGTCTGCGTATTGATGTGGGGAAGTCAGTCAGCTGTTTCTTCAACCCGTCTTCAATAGTATAGAGATTATATTCATCATTGGCCTCGTCCGAGGCAAAATATAACCTCCCGGACCTGTCTACGGAAGGCCACAGGTCCTTTCCTTCCCACTCCGTAAGTCTTTTGTACTGTCCGGTAGTGGTGTTGTAATACTCAATGTCAGGATCGTTTTCCCCCCTGTACCTTTTCCTGTGAGAGAACATATAGCTCTCCCACGAGGTTGTGAAATAGTATTCCTTCCCTTCACCCGAAGGCAGTTCTGCTACGTTATGCGCCTGGTCAAAATAGTTGTCTGAGAAGAGCCTGACAGCCGTTCCTCCGGTAACCGGCACCTTGTATGCCCCGAAGGTGTTCTGACGGTCAGAGGTGAAATAGAGGGTCCGCGAGTCCCACGACCAGCTGTCGGCATAATCGTTACCGTCATGGAAGGTCATCTGACGTATGGTCCCTCCTTCAAAAGGCATAATATAGATATCAGCATTCCCATTCTGGGTCGATGAAAATGCAAGCCACTGTCCGTCAGGCGAAAAACGAGGCAGGGACTCATCACCTGTCATGGCGGTCAGGCGGTGAGCGGTGCCCCCGTGGCTGTCAACAATCCACAGGTCGCCTTCATATACAAATGCGATCTTCGATCCGTCCGGCGAGATAGCGGGGTCAGTGAGAAAAGAGGCATAATCCTGTGCGCTCAATGCACAGATAAAGAGGAACATAACTTGAATGAGGAATAGCTTTTTCATTTTCTGCAGGGTGATGGTATTGTCACCAAAGATAGAATATAATTGCATTGCCGATTTTCAGGGTGTGGCTAGCTGCGGAAGAACATGAACGCAAACAGATATGGAAAATTTAATTCTCAGCCATTGATTATATTTGAAAAGAATTATACCCGGCCATGAAAAAATACCACTCCCGGACGCTGTTTCTGCTCTCCGGATTCCTGATCCTGACCTTACTCGCTTCCTGCAACCGTATGGATGAGGAAAAGTACCTTGAGGAAGGTGTGTCAAAGCTTCTTGCAACCTACCGTAAGGCGACGATAAGTGATGTGGTCTACAGGCTGGAATTCATCATCCCTGCAGGTAAGGAGGACCCCATCAGCGGAATGGCAGCCCTTGAGTTCAGCCTGACGTCAAAACGCGAGCCCCTGGTTATCGACTTCCGGGCAGACAGGCAGTACCTGGAATCTGTAAAGGTGAACGGCACCTTCATTGAAACTGTGCTGACCAACGGTCATATTGTGATTGAAGGGAAACACCTTGCAAAGAGCTTCAACAGGGTCGATATCCTCTTCCGCGCCGGCGACATGTCACTTAACCGCAATGACGATTATCTCTATACCCTCTTTGTCCCTGACCGTGCCTCAACAGCCTTTCCCTGCTTCGACCAGCCTGACCTGAAGGCGCGCTACAGCCTGACGCTGAATATGCCCGCGGACTATCGCGCAATGTCTAACAGTCCGGCGACGGCCTCCGACACAACCGGTGACAGGGTTGTTACCCGTTTTGCCGAGACGAAGCCGCTAAGCACCTATCTCTTCGCCTTTGCAGCCGGCAGGTTTGAACTTATTGAAAAAGAGATCGACGGTGTTAAGATGGAGATGCTGCACCGCGAGACCCGCCCTGAATACATTGAGAACAATGCCGAAGAGATCTTCAGGCTTCATCACACCTCACTGAAATGGCTCGAGGAATACACGCAGATCCCTTACCCCTTTGACAAGTTCGGCTTCGTGCTGATACCTTCATTCCAGTACAGCGGCATGGAGCACCCGGGGTCGATCCTTTACAGGGCTTCCTCACTCCTTCTCGAAGCCACGCCCACCCTCAATGAGCAGATGTCGCGCGCCTCCCTCATAGCCCATGAAACATCACACATATGGTTCGGCGATCTCGTAACGATGAAGTGGTTTGACGATGTTTGGCTGAAGGAGGTCTTCGCCGGATACATGTCCGACAAGATTGTTGGTCCCGATTTCCCGGGTATAAACCACGATCTGCGCTTCCTGCTGTCGCGATACCCTGCCGCCTATGACATCGACCGCACCCGCGGTACAAATCCCGTCATACAGGAGCTGGGCAACATGAAGGATGCGGGGTCACTTTACGGAGCCATCATCTACAACAAGGCTCCCATTGTGATGCGGCAGCTTGAAAAGCTCGCCGGAGAGGATCAACTCCGCCAGGCGCTTCAGACATACCTTAAGGACTACTCATGGGGAAACGCCCGGTGGGACGACCTCATAGCCATTATTGAGAAGATAACACGCGAGCCGCTGGAGGTATGGAGCAGGATGTGGGTCAGGGAAGCCGGAATGCCGGTCATCACACCGGTCATTACAATGGAAGAGGGATACCGGGTCTCCTTCCGGGAGGATGACCCGGCAGGGACGGTAAGACACTGGCCTCAGACCCTGGTTGCAATGGTAATTACCGCATCGGACACCCTCACGGGTGAAGTGAAACCTGCCAGCAGGAAGTCATTCATCACCACCACGGAAGAGCCTATCTGCATCATCCCTGATATTTCCGGCAGGGCTTACGGAACCTTTTTGTTTGACAGTACCACAGCCGCACATCTCAAAACTCATATCAATGAATTCAATGACCCGCTTCTGCGCGGCATTGTCTGGATAAACATGTACGAGAATCTGGTGAACGGCACCGTCTCTCCGGCTGATTTTTACATGGCGGCCTTCTCCGCCCTCGAGGCTGAGACAGACCTGCAGCTTCGCAACTACCTTTCCGGCAGGTTCTCATCAGTGTACTGGAACTATCTGTCAGATGACGAGCGTACTGCCGCATCTGCCGAGGCCGAAGCGATGATACGAAACAAGATCTCCCTTGCCGTTGATGCATCTGAAAAGAGGACATGGTATGGTCTTTACAGGAGTGTGGCTGTCACCGAGACGGGATTAGCCTGGCTGAAGGATCTGTGGAAGAACTCCGAACTACCCGGCGGCGTTAAGCTGAGCGAGGATGAGCTCTGCACACTGGCACTGACCCTGGCACTTAAGGGGTATCCTGATGCAGAGGAGGTCCTTGCTTCACAGCGTGACCGCATAACCGGCACAGACAGGTTGCAGCGATACGACTTTGTTTTGCCCTCGGTCTCTTCTGATCCGGAGGTGCGTGATTCATTCTTCGGGACTCTCCGTGACCCCGCCGGCCGCGAGCACGAGCCGTGGGTGCTGGAGGCTCTGGGTTACCTGCACCATCCGTTGGTTGCAGAGAGGTCAGAAAAGTATATTCTCCCCTCACTTGAGTTGCTTGAGGAGATAAAGACCACCGGAGACATCTTCTTCCCTGGAGGATGGATATCTGCCGTCCTCGAGGGTCACCGGTCAGCCGAAGCACGCGCAACAGTTGAGAAATTCCTGGATGATCATCCGGACTATCCCGCTGACCTGAAATTGAAAATACTGCAGGCCGCTGATCATTTGTTCAGAAAATAAGGCAATATGCAGTTGTGAAATAATTCCTACTTTTATAATCGCAAATCGAAATTCGCAAATCGCAAATCTCTATGGGTCTTCTCCGGGTTCTGCTGTGCATCTTCTTCCCTCCCCTTGCAGTTATCGACAAGGGGTGCGGATCAGTCCTGATCATCTTCCTCCTTACCCTCTGCGGATGGGTCCCCGGTGTAATAGGCGCACTCATTATCAACAATAAAAAGTAACCAGACCGAATTACGCTGATTGAAAACAAGGGAATAATATTAAAATTCCCAATTATATCATTTTATTAAAGCTTCCCCGTGTCAGTTTTAGTCCAGGAGTATTAAATCAACATTTTTATCAAGTAGTTTAAAAATAATTTGATTTTTCGTGTCACAAATGAGGTACTTGTGACATGTACGGTAAAAGGATTCCTTAACAAATTCTGAAGCTACTATGAAAACTAACGCGAAACTTGTTTCAGTAATTGTATTAGTCCTGATTATTGGCTCTGTTACAGGACTGAATGGCCAGATCAAAGTTTTTGATAACGGTAACGTTGGGATAAAGTACACCACAAGTACCCCGGCTTCAAAGTTTGTTTACAACGGGCCGGGGGATTCCTCCTGTGATGTTTTTCTGTACTCCGGGAACAGGTCAAGTTCAGGAAGCACTCAAAAGAGTGTTATTGCCACCGGTACAGGTAGCTCAAATCACATTTATGGAATTGTAGCTCAGGCAGAAACGGGATCCGGCAACTTCCTCTATGGTGTACGGGGAGGAGTATGGAGCGCTTCCCCAATTTCATCCGGCCGTGCATACGGAGTATATGGCCTTGCCGGCAATGTAGCAGGTGGATATAATTACGGGGTCTATGGGTATTTATATGGATCCAATAACGGAACTGCAGTCTTTGGCACAACCACCGGGGATGTAGCGATATCGGGTAAATATGCGGGATATTTCAACGGAGATGTATACATAACCGGATTAATGTCCACTAATACCCTTACTGTGCGCAGCTCCGACCAGAAGTTTAAAGAAAAAATAGTATTATTAAATGCATCGGAAGCCTATGACAGAATTAATCTCTTAAAGCCATCTACATATTACCTCCGGCAGCAAGAAATTGCGTCAGCAGACAGTTCCAGTGTCAGATATTTATATGACCCTGATAGTGAGGTATTCACAAAGAGGAAGTATGGTTTCGTTGCCCAGGAATTGAAGGACGTATTCCCGGACCTGGTTTACACCTTACAAGACGGAAATCTTGGGATTGATTATATCGGACTTATTCCTGTCATGATTCAGGCAATCCAGGAACAGCGGAAAGAGCTGGAGGCCCTCAGGAAAAGAATTGAAATGCTTGAATCAAGGTAACCTTATAATTTAGGGTGATGAAACAACATATTGCCATATTATTCCTGACATTAGTTGCCTGCGTCAGGGGGCTTGCTTCCCCGCCGGATACATTAAGGAGCTATAGCTTCTTTTATGATCAGAGCGGCAACAGAATCTTACGTGAGTCTGAAATAGTGCAACTTAAATCTGGCGGAACACTGACTTCTGACCCGAAGGACTTTAAGGAGCAGGCCCTGACCAAGGAGATATCTGGCCATACCATTAAAATTTTCCCAAATCCTACCAAAGGCATAGTAAGAATCAGCATGTCTGAAGTTGAAACTGAAACAACCCGTGTGATTATTTTTAACACGGGAGGTCAGGTTATCGCTGAAACGCAGCTTGAAGGAAGTGAAGGTGAGATTAATCTTTCCGGGTATTCTCCCGGAGTTTATTTCATGAGAATCATTTTTGACGGCACTTCAGCTGAATGGAAAATTCTTAAAGAATAAGTAATTGTGCTGTGATGTCGAAATAGGACCAAAACTGATAACCCATGAAACGAATATATCTTCTGTTCGCATGCAGTGTTGTCTTTCTGACGACCGTAGCTCAACCATACGACCTTGTGCTGAATTCTCCAGAGTCCGGGGTACAACTGCACCAGGCAATTAACAGCATAACCTTTGCCCCAAATTATTCTTATACTCCCGCAGGGGGAACGATGCTCGCTGAGATCGTCAGCCAGCTTATCTCCGGTAATATTACTTATTCTAATCCAATTGACCCCGGAGCGTATACGATTAATACAGGCTTGGCTGTGGGAAGTACTCCTGGGACACTTCTGGCCTCCGGTTCTGCAGGATACCAGATACCGATAGACGTACCAACCGGTACTAACGGCCTTCAGCCCGCTATTACGCTTACTTATATAAGTAATTTTTCAGATGGTCTATTGGGAACAGGTTGGTCAACAGGAGGTCTTTCCGCTATTGCACGAGTTAACAGGACACTTTATCATGATGGCATCTCAGATCCCGTAAGAGGAACAATATCTGACAGATATGCCCTGGACGGGAATAGAATGATAATAACCGGCGGAACATACGGCGCCTCCGGTAGTGAATATCGGACAGAAATTGAGACCTTCTCGAAAATTATTGCCTACGGAACCACGGGAACCGGGCCGGAGTGGTTCCGGGTATACACTAAATCAGGCTTAATCCTCGAATTTGGAAACGATGAAGGATCACGGATAAGAAATAACGAAGGCTCCATTTTATCGTGGAGAATCAACAAAATCAGTGACAGATACAATAACTACATTGTCTTTAACTATATCGTATCAGATGATGAACGCCCTATAGGATCAATACTATACACCGGGAACTCCTCTGCCTCTCAGGCTCCTTTTGCATCTATACAGTTCGATTATAAGTTCAGGAGTGATGTTAACTCTTATTTCTACGGAGGTAAGGAATTTATACGCGATATATTGCTTGATAATATTGAGGTGAAGTACAACGGACAAAGTTTTAAGAAATACAATTTAACATACACCCTGGATTCCCACTCACAGCTGATTAAAGTAACAGAGTACAGCAGTCAGGATGCAGCTTTGAATCCTGTTGTTTTTACCTGGTCATCACAGACTAATCAATTCAGTGAAACAACTCACTACACAAATTCCGATAATGAAAGATACTATCATGGAGACTTTAACGGCGACGGACGGGTAGATTTTGTCACAGTGCCTGTAAAATCGTCTTATACTTCAAATGATAAATGGAAACTATATCTGGCCAATTCAAGTGGAAATATGGTCTATGCCACCCAGGGTGACCTGAACACTTATTTTGAGACATTCCTGACAGGAGACTTCAACGGTGACGGTCTCTCTGACCTCATGATGCAGGAAAAGCACCCGGAGACACTATACCCTGACAGGAAATATTACTATTTTTATGCATCAACAGGCTCCGGACTAACACGTAGCACAACTTACTACAATTGCCCTGAAGGAAATAATCTGGATGTCGTTGATCATGACGGCGACGGCAAACTTGAACTACTGTATCATAATAGCAGTAACGGATGGCTGCTGTACACATACAGCGGTTCATATATTATTGGAAGTTATATAACTTCTTTTGGAGAATACTATTTAATAGATACCGGACTGCATAACCGTCTCCTTGATTTTAATGGTGATGGGTGCACGGATTTACTCATACTATTTAATGACGGGTACAAAATATACGAATTCAAGGGAACGAATAAGGTTCTTATTGAAACATTCTCAGGATCTGATATCCGTAATAATGATTTTATTCTGTTTGGTGATTACAATGGGGATGGTAGTATTGACATTATTAGAAATAGTGATGTTTATCCTTCCAATTGGTCCTTATTCTCGCTGGCTGGTAGTGGACTAATGCCCCATGAATTGATCTGTTTTAACAATTTTGACGTTGGTTTTGAAAACAACAGGATTTTTGCCCGTGACATGAATGCTGATGGGCGATCAGATGTAATATTTGTTGGCAAAGGACAAAATACATCGAACCCAAATAATAGAATTAACATTTGTCTTAGTAACGGAAATGATTTCAACATACAGGAATATATCTCATCAATTAACTTTCTTACAGGCTTTTACCAAACTTACCCTTTTATTACATGGGAGGAGTATTTCGGGACATCGTTCTTTTACATTGAGGACTACAAAGGCGATGGACGAAGTCAGTTTTTCTACAAATGTGTTAATACTTCCAAGTCGTTTTCATTTGCCTCAGGAACTCCAAGCCATTTGGTAAACAATGTAATTGACGGCTTTGGCTCAAAAACAAGTATTCAATATCTGCCAATGTCAGATGCTAATGTTTATACCAGAGGCACAGGCGCTGTATTCCCCGTGAGTGACTTCTCATCAGCTTCACAACTTGTCTCGCAGGTAATAAGTGATAACGGGATTGGCGGAACAAACACAACAACATATAGTTATGAAGGTGCAAAGATCCACCGGATGGGAAAAGGCTTTCTCGGATTTGCCAAGACTACAATAACCGATAACGCATCAGGAATAATCTCGGAAACACAAACAGGATATAGTGGCACCTATTTTTATCCCCAGGTTAATACGATCACCAAAAAATTGTCCACTGGAACTGTGGAGCAAACCAGTAATACCTGGACAGAAAAGGTATTGGATATTACTGCAAAACGTATTTACCCGTACACACAGTCAACAACACAATCAAACAGTCTCACAGGGCATTCAATAACTGTTACTGTGTCAGCTGTTGATGATTATGGAAACACGGGACAAATTGTGAAAGACTACGGCAATGGGGTAACTGAAACGACAATAAATAACTATTCCGGTTGGATAAACACCTCCGATTGGCTTATCGGCAGAATTGGCTCTTCAACTGTCACATTTGCAAAAAGCGGAGAGTCCTCTGTAGTCAAGACAGTCAGATATACTTATGATGCTAATAGTTTAATCAAACCAGGCTATGTCTATTACTTTGAGGGTAGTTCGCTTGAATATAATGACAACTATGACTATGACGGCCTTGGAAATGTAACAGATGTTTATACTACCGGCGCCAGCATAGGTTCCAGCCAGGCAGGTTATTCATATACACCAAACGGGGATAAGTTGCTGACAAAAACTGACAGGCTGGGACATGTCTATACTTATAGTTACGATAATTACGGACGCCCTCAGTCTGAGGTTGATTATCTGAATAATACACTGTCATACCAGTATGACGCTTCTGACAGGGTATCAATCACGACAAGCTCATCAGGCAGACAGGTAACAACCAATTATTATTGGGACGGGAATTACAAACCTTCATTTGCTATCTATGGTATTTCTCAAACCGCAAATGACGGATCAGTCTCCTCTGTCTGGTACGATACGTCCGGAAGGCCTTTACGTGAATGCAAAAAAGGATTCAATGGGACAATGATTCTGATTGATAATGAATATAATACCAAGGGAGAACTTTACAGGATATCCGATCCGTACTTCGCAGGAGGTTCACCTGTCTGGGCTGAGACCTATGCCTATGATAATTATGGCAGGGTAAGCGGAATCACACGAAATGGCGGCAGGAATACCGTATACTCATACTCCGGAGCAACTATATCCGAGACAACAGCCGGAAAGGTTTACAGTAAAACCTATAACCCGGATGGCACTATGGCAGCGGCTGAAGATGATGGCGGCAGTTTAGCCTATACTTATTATCCCGATGGTAAAGTAAAAAACATTACAGCCCCCGGAGCTACCGTAACTTCAATGCAGTACTCAGATGCTGCCCGTAATCAGACACAGCTAACTGACCCGAGCGCCGGTACAATAACCTACACATATAATGCCAGAGGACAAATCCTTACCCAGATAAATGCCCGGGGACAGACAACCACGTTCAGTTATCATAATGATGGCCGGCTGAATACTATAATCAGTCCGGAAGGAACCACAACTTATTCCTATAATGGCAACAAGCAGCTTACAGGGATATCCTCCCCGGGCAGTGTTGTCCGGTCATTTACCTATGACAACTATGGCCGAATAAATACTGCAGCCGAGAATATTTCCGGATCAAACTTTTCAACTACCTTTACTTATGATTCTTACGGTAGGCCAAATACCCGGACTCACCCGTCAGGAATAGTGGAAACATTGAACTATAACAGCAACGGGTATCTTGCATCAATCTCTGCCGGAGGAGCAGTAAGATACTCCATATCCGCGATGAACGCGAGACAGCAGGTTACATCGTCTGTATATGGCTCTTCCCTTAATGCCACCTTTGGTTTTGATGCTTACGGATTCCCGAACTCCTCCTCGGCCGGCCAGCTCAAGGATTACCGGTATGTGTTTGACCCGGTAACAGGAACCCTGACATCAAGGCAAAACTACCGGCAAAGTCTGACCGAAAGCTTTGGGTATGATGATCTCTATCGGCTGACAACAGTCACTGGTCCGCAAAGTCTTTCCATGACATATTCAGATAACGGTAACCTGATTACCAAATCAGACATAGGCACTACAGAATTTGATTATGGTGAAGGCGCCAGTCCATATGCCCTTACAGGACTGCTCTCTTCTACCGGAGTAATTCCCCCGGCAGACCAGGTGCCATCCTACACTTCTTATGAGCAGATCAGCCAGATAACCCAGGGAGTATATTCAGCATCATGGTTATATAATTCAGATCATCAACGTGCTAAAATGACTGTCACCCAGGGAGGAAGCACAATACTTACACGATGGTATGCAGGCAGTGACTACATGAAAGAGACTGCAGGAGGGGTAACCAAAGAGTATACCTATCTCGGCGGCAACGCTTACTCTGCGCCGGTAGTAGCAGTAACCCAGGGAGGAACCACCTCATATTTCTACCTGCTGCGTGATCATCTTGGAAGCGTAACCCATGTCGTCAGGTCAGATAATACTCTTGAGGCTGAATATAGTTATGATGCATGGGGAAGAAGGCGAAGTGCAAATGACTGGAGTTATACCCTTGATGCCATGGACAAGGCATTATTTGACGGCAGGGGCTTTACTTGGCATGAGCACCTGCTGTGGTTTGACCTGATAAACATGAACGGCCGGCTTTATGATCCGCTGATCGCAAGGTTCCTGAGCCCGGACAATTTTGTCCAGGCCCCCGACCTGTCTCAGGCATTCAACAGGTATTCATATTGCCTCAATAACCCACTGAAGTATACGGATCCGAGTGGTGAGTTTTTTATAATTGATTCCTGGCTTATAGGACTTTTTAGTGGTGGGTGGAAAGAAGCCAATAAAAGAGCTGCAAACGATATTAAAATATGGGGTGGATTATTTGCGAGTGATCCTAATAAAAACCCGCTAGGTCGATTATGGGAAATTAAATCACGGTTCACATGGCAACTGCCTCAAACTATTGGCGGTTTTTTAACGGCTCATTCGTATAATACTTTGGGACTTAAAGGTGGCGTTAAATCTGTTGAATATAAATATGGCGCAACAGTGGTTTCTACTCGAAAGAATTGGACCGCAGTAACACAAGGCAGCTATATAGTGGGAGGCAGCTCCCTAAAAGCTGATGCGAATAATCCCTTATTCCAACATGAATATGGCCATTACATACAAAGCCAGTCTATGGGTTGGGCATATTATCCAAGAGTTGGAATACCAAGCGCAAGAAGTGAACATGGTAATTATACGTTGAACTACCCAAGCCATGATTATCATCCAGTAGAACAAGACGCTAATCGAAGAGCCTTTTTATATTTTAATAAACATGTAACTGGATTCCAGAATGATACTTTTACGGATGATAATTTAGGATGGAATTTTTCAAATAACCCTTTAGATGTTTACAAAACTGGGCAAGGTGTTTATATAGACTATAATAATTCAGAGGATTTACAACTCCTAGATAACTTAAGAGTTAGAGCTACTCTAGGCGATTATTTGAGTTGGCTTTATGGGGGGCCTGTAGGTGCAGTTTTGTACGGGTTTTATAATGCATATTTCTATAACCATTAATTTCTCGAACTATGAAAAAATTAATAATCATAATGATCTCAATACTTTGCATCGCAAATAAATGCAAAGATGAAGGAGAAAATTGTCATTTAAAAATATTAATAAAGAACCAATCAAATCAAAATATAATGTATGGTTGGAACATACAAAACACTTCAGATGAATGCAATCTTTCAGTGTCAATCATTTATCCTGATGGAACGTATGAGTATACAAGAAATAATTGTTGGGAAAGTATCTTAGCAAATGGTCAAACTGCAGAATTCTATATAGTTGATCCTGATCATTACAATCTACCTGGAGTTTTTTATGATTGTGACTTGATTGAAATAAATAATACGATCCTAAAGCATTATGTACTTACTCTTGAAGATTTAAAGAACAGCAACTTTACCATTACTTATCCATAATTAGAAGGATTAACCACCAGGGCAGGATTGTAAATGAAACTGACAATGAATCATTATTTCTATCTGAACGTTTAACCTGAAAATACTCAATGCCATGAAATGTAGTTCAGTTATTTTTATCTTCATATTGCTGGCGCTGGCATCCTGCGAGAATAAGCCTGCAATAACCTATTCCGGCAGCCTCGTACTTACAGGAATCACCCCTGCCAAGGGAAGCGAGATGGTAACAATCGACCTGGACTCTGGGTATGTGAGCACAATCCCGGTTAATTGCCACATCCTGAGCTCAACTGTTTATGACCCGAAAACTGGCGGTTACGGATATGTAAGCTGTGATACCGTATTTACATTGGTCAATACTGAAGACGGAGGTATAATCAAGTCGTTCCGGTTGCCCGGCCTGATCTCAAGCGCGGTAGTCGACCCTGGGAACAACATCCTCATAGGCACTTACGGCGAGTATGAATACATTGAGGACCCTGACAGTACCAACGGAGCCACAATACCGGTCTATCATACATACCTGCTTACTGCAAACCTGGAGACAGGTGATATAGTTCTGAACAAGGAATTTGACCTTGGCGGAGGTGTCTTTGTCTGCACCCACTTCTTTGACCTTGTTAATAAATTGTATATCCTGCAGAGAGCTGACAATAACCTTCTCCTGATCAACCCGGTCACAGGCACAATTACCAAAACAATTGACATCGGGAAACCCCTGATAAACGTGGTTTATGACTCTGATGAGGGAAATCTGATAACCCTGGTACCCACAAGTGAACAGGGAATATGTCTCATCGAAGTCTACAAGCCCTCCACCGGTGAACTGATCAGTTCCAGACAGGTGAACGGCATCGACAGCTATCACTTCTGTATGTCCGGCTATGATCCTGACACAAAATGCTATCTTGCCGTAACTGGTGACAATGAAGTGCTATTCATTGAACCTGAAACAGGTACAATCGCCAAAACAGTCAAGCTCGACTACCAGCTGAATGACATCAGATTCCTGAGAAAACAGGCTGAGTCGTTCTGAGTAACAGCGTTATTGATATATCCGCAATCATTGGTCTGCATCCCACTCCCTCCCAAGACAGTCATTGATTAGGGCTGCGGGTAAATGATCATCTTCTTCCCGCTGACCCTATGCGGCTGAGTCTCCGGTACGATCGGAGCACTGATCATCAATAACAGGAAGTAGATCTGTTAGCATCAAAATTAAGCACATGCCATCAGATAAGGGCTCGTGGCACCGGACACAAAATTCTTATGGTTTTAGTCTTAATGCCATCAATATTACCTGACGATCTAAATGTACTCCTAACGAAGTCAAGGTAATCTGACCATCTCTCCGAAGTGAAATAAAATGACCTGACTGCTGTGATTGTTAATATCTTGGTGATAACTCAGTCGGATTCTCATGTCACAAAATCAAGTTTTCTGACATGTACGGTAAAAGGATTCCTTAACAAATTCTGAAGCTACTATGAAAACTAACGCGAAACTTGTTTCAGTAATTGTATTAGTCCTGATTATTGGCTCTGTTACAGGACTGAATGGCCAGATCAAAGTTTTTGATAACGGTAACGTTGGGATAAAGTACACCACAAGTACCCCGGCTTCAAAGTTTGTTTACAACGGGCCGGGGGATTCCTCCTGTGATGTTTTTCTGTACTCCGGGAACAGGTCAAGTTCAGGAAGCACTCAAAAGAGTGTTATTGCCACCGGTACAGGTAGCTCAAATCACATTTATGGAATTGTAGCTCAGGCAGAAACGGGATCCGGCAACTTCCTCTATGGTGTACGGGGAGGAGTATGGAGCGCTTCCCCAATTTCATCCGGCCGTGCATACGGAGTATATGGCCTTGCCGGCAATGTAGCAGGTGGATATAATTACGGGGTCTATGGGTATTTATATGGATCCAATAACGGAACTGCAGTCTTTGGCACAACCACCGGGGATGTAGCGATATCGGGTAAATATGCGGGATATTTCAACGGAGATGTATACATAACCGGATTAATGTCCACTAATACCCTTACTGTGCGCAGCTCCGACCAGAAGTTTAAAGAAAAAATAGTATTATTAAATGCATCGGAAGCCTATGACAGAATTAATCTCTTAAAGCCATCTACATATTACCTCCGGCAGCAAGAAATTGCGTCAGCAGACAGTTCCAGTGTCAGATATTTATATGACCCTGATAGTGAGGTATTCACAAAGAGGAAGTATGGTTTCGTTGCCCAGGAATTGAAGGACGTATTCCCGGACCTGGTTTACACCTTACAAGACGGAAATCTTGGGATTGATTATATCGGACTTATTCCTGTCATGATTCAGGCAATCCAGGAACAGCGGAAAGAGCTGGAGGCCCTCAGGAAAAGAATTGAAATGCTTGAATCAAGGTAACCTTATAATTTAGGGTGATGAAACAACATATTGCCATATTATTCCTGACATTAGTTGCCTGCGTCAGGGGGCTTGCTTCCCCGCCGGATACATTAAGGAGCTATAGCTTCTTTTATGATCAGAGCGGCAACAGAATCTTACGTGAGTCTGAAATAGTGCAACTTAAATCTGGCGGAACACTGACTTCTGACCCGAAGGACTTTAAGGAGCAGGCCCTGACCAAGGAGATATCTGGCCATACCATTAAAATTTTCCCAAATCCTACCAAAGGCATAGTAAGAATCAGCATGTCTGAAGTTGAAACTGAAACAACCCGTGTGATTATTTTTAACACGGGAGGTCAGGTTATCGCTGAAACGCAGCTTGAAGGAAGTGAAGGTGAGATTAATCTTTCCGGGTATTCTCCCGGAGTTTATTTCATGAGAATCATTTTTGACGGCACTTCAGCTGAATGGAAAATTCTTAAAGAATAAGTAATTGTGCTGTGATGTCGAAATAGGACCAAAACTGATAACCCATGAAACGAATATATCTTCTGTTCGCATGCAGTGTTGTCTTTCTGACGACCGTAGCTCAACCATACGACCTTGTGCTGAATTCTCCAGAGTCCGGGGTACAACTGCACCAGGCAATTAACAGCATAACCTTTGCCCCAAATTATTCTTATACTCCCGCAGGGGGAACGATGCTCGCTGAGATCGTCAGCCAGCTTATCTCCGGTAATATTACTTATTCTAATCCAATTGACCCCGGAGCGTATACGATTAATACAGGCTTGGCTGTGGGAAGTACTCCTGGGACACTTCTGGCCTCCGGTTCTGCAGGATACCAGATACCGATAGACGTACCAACCGGTACTAACGGCCTTCAGCCCGCTATTACGCTTACTTATATAAGTAATTTTTCAGATGGTCTATTGGGAACAGGTTGGTCAACAGGAGGTCTTTCCGCTATTGCACGAGTTAACAGGACACTTTATCATGATGGCATCTCAGATCCCGTAAGAGGAACAATATCTGACAGATATGCCCTGGACGGGAATAGAATGATAATAACCGGCGGAACATACGGCGCCTCCGGTAGTGAATATCGGACAGAAATTGAGACCTTCTCGAAAATTATTGCCTACGGAACCACGGGAACCGGGCCGGAGTGGTTCCGGGTATACACTAAATCAGGCTTAATCCTCGAATTTGGAAACGATGAAGGATCACGGATAAGAAATAACGAAGGCTCCATTTTATCGTGGAGAATCAACAAAATCAGTGACAGATACAATAACTACATTGTCTTTAACTATATCGTATCAGATGATGAACGCCCTATAGGATCAATACTATACACCGGGAACTCCTCTGCCTCTCAGGCTCCTTTTGCATCTATACAGTTCGATTATAAGTTCAGGAGTGATGTTAACTCTTATTTCTACGGAGGTAAGGAATTTATACGCGATATATTGCTTGATAATATTGAGGTGAAGTACAACGGACAAAGTTTTAAGAAATACAATTTAACATACACCCTGGATTCCCACTCACAGCTGATTAAAGTAACAGAGTACAGCAGTCAGGATGCAGCTTTGAATCCTGTTGTTTTTACCTGGTCATCACAGACTAATCAATTCAGTGAAACAACTCACTACACAAATTCCGATAATGAAAGATACTATCATGGAGACTTTAACGGCGACGGACGGGTAGATTTTGTCACAGTGCCTGTAAAATCGTCTTATACTTCAAATGATAAATGGAAACTATATCTGGCCAATTCAAGTGGAAATATGGTCTATGCCACCCAGGGTGACCTGAACACTTATTTTGAGACATTCCTGACAGGAGACTTCAACGGTGACGGTCTCTCTGACCTCATGATGCAGGAAAAGCACCCGGAGACACTATACCCTGACAGGAAATATTACTATTTTTATGCATCAACAGGCTCCGGACTAACACGTAGCACAACTTACTACAATTGCCCTGAAGGAAATAATCTGGATGTCGTTGATCATGACGGCGACGGCAAACTTGAACTACTGTATCATAATAGCAGTAACGGATGGCTGCTGTACACATACAGCGGTTCATATATTATTGGAAGTTATATAACTTCTTTTGGAGAATACTATTTAATAGATACCGGACTGCATAACCGTCTCCTTGATTTTAATGGTGATGGGTGCACGGATTTACTCATACTATTTAATGACGGGTACAAAATATACGAATTCAAGGGAACGAATAAGGTTCTTATTGAAACATTCTCAGGATCTGATATCCGTAATAATGATTTTATTCTGTTTGGTGATTACAATGGGGATGGTAGTATTGACATTATTAGAAATAGTGATGTTTATCCTTCCAATTGGTCCTTATTCTCGCTGGCTGGTAGTGGACTAATGCCCCATGAATTGATCTGTTTTAACAATTTTGACGTTGGTTTTGAAAACAACAGGATTTTTGCCCGTGACATGAATGCTGATGGGCGATCAGATGTAATATTTGTTGGCAAAGGACAAAATACATCGAACCCAAATAATAGAATTAACATTTGTCTTAGTAACGGAAATGATTTCAACATACAGGAATATATCTCATCAATTAACTTTCTTACAGGCTTTTACCAAACTTACCCTTTTATTACATGGGAGGAGTATTTCGGGACATCGTTCTTTTACATTGAGGACTACAAAGGCGATGGACGAAGTCAGTTTTTCTACAAATGTGTTAATACTTCCAAGTCGTTTTCATTTGCCTCAGGAACTCCAAGCCATTTGGTAAACAATGTAATTGACGGCTTTGGCTCAAAAACAAGTATTCAATATCTGCCAATGTCAGATGCTAATGTTTATACCAGAGGCACAGGCGCTGTATTCCCCGTGAGTGACTTCTCATCAGCTTCACAACTTGTCTCGCAGGTAATAAGTGATAACGGGATTGGCGGAACAAACACAACAACATATAGTTATGAAGGTGCAAAGATCCACCGGATGGGAAAAGGCTTTCTCGGATTTGCCAAGACTACAATAACCGATAACGCATCAGGAATAATCTCGGAAACACAAACAGGATATAGTGGCACCTATTTTTATCCCCAGGTTAATACGATCACCAAAAAATTGTCCACTGGAACTGTGGAGCAAACCAGTAATACCTGGACAGAAAAGGTATTGGATATTACTGCAAAACGTATTTACCCGTACACACAGTCAACAACACAATCAAACAGTCTCACAGGGCATTCAATAACTGTTACTGTGTCAGCTGTTGATGATTATGGAAACACGGGACAAATTGTGAAAGACTACGGCAATGGGGTAACTGAAACGACAATAAATAACTATTCCGGTTGGATAAACACCTCCGATTGGCTTATCGGCAGAATTGGCTCTTCAACTGTCACATTTGCAAAAAGCGGAGAGTCCTCTGTAGTCAAGACAGTCAGATATACTTATGATGCTAATAGTTTAATCAAACCAGGCTATGTCTATTACTTTGAGGGTAGTTCGCTTGAATATAATGACAACTATGACTATGACGGCCTTGGAAATGTAACAGATGTTTATACTACCGGCGCCAGCATAGGTTCCAGCCAGGCAGGTTATTCATATACACCAAACGGGGATAAGTTGCTGACAAAAACTGACAGGCTGGGACATGTCTATACTTATAGTTACGATAATTACGGACGCCCTCAGTCTGAGGTTGATTATCTGAATAATACACTGTCATACCAGTATGACGCTTCTGACAGGGTATCAATCACGACAAGCTCATCAGGCAGACAGGTAACAACCAATTATTATTGGGACGGGAATTACAAACCTTCATTTGCTATCTATGGTATTTCTCAAACCGCAAATGACGGATCAGTCTCCTCTGTCTGGTACGATACGTCCGGAAGGCCTTTACGTGAATGCAAAAAAGGATTCAATGGGACAATGATTCTGATTGATAATGAATATAATACCAAGGGAGAACTTTACAGGATATCCGATCCGTACTTCGCAGGAGGTTCACCTGTCTGGGCTGAGACCTATGCCTATGATAATTATGGCAGGGTAAGCGGAATCACACGAAATGGCGGCAGGAATACCGTATACTCATACTCCGGAGCAACTATATCCGAGACAACAGCCGGAAAGGTTTACAGTAAAACCTATAACCCGGATGGCACTATGGCAGCGGCTGAAGATGATGGCGGCAGTTTAGCCTATACTTATTATCCCGATGGTAAAGTAAAAAACATTACAGCCCCCGGAGCTACCGTAACTTCAATGCAGTACTCAGATGCTGCCCGTAATCAGACACAGCTAACTGACCCGAGCGCCGGTACAATAACCTACACATATAATGCCAGAGGACAAATCCTTACCCAGATAAATGCCCGGGGACAGACAACCACGTTCAGTTATCATAATGATGGCCGGCTGAATACTATAATCAGTCCGGAAGGAACCACAACTTATTCCTATAATGGCAACAAGCAGCTTACAGGGATATCCTCCCCGGGCAGTGTTGTCCGGTCATTTACCTATGACAACTATGGCCGAATAAATACTGCAGCCGAGAATATTTCCGGATCAAACTTTTCAACTACCTTTACTTATGATTCTTACGGTAGGCCAAATACCCGGACTCACCCGTCAGGAATAGTGGAAACATTGAACTATAACAGCAACGGGTATCTTGCATCAATCTCTGCCGGAGGAGCAGTAAGATACTCCATATCCGCGATGAACGCGAGACAGCAGGTTACATCGTCTGTATATGGCTCTTCCCTTAATGCCACCTTTGGTTTTGATGCTTACGGATTCCCGAACTCCTCCTCGGCCGGCCAGCTCAAGGATTACCGGTATGTGTTTGACCCGGTAACAGGAACCCTGACATCAAGGCAAAACTACCGGCAAAGTCTGACCGAAAGCTTTGGGTATGATGATCTCTATCGGCTGACAACAGTCACTGGTCCGCAAAGTCTTTCCATGACATATTCAGATAACGGTAACCTGATTACCAAATCAGACATAGGCACTACAGAATTTGATTATGGTGAAGGCGCCAGTCCATATGCCCTTACAGGACTGCTCTCTTCTACCGGAGTAATTCCCCCGGCAGACCAGGTGCCATCCTACACTTCTTATGAGCAGATCAGCCAGATAACCCAGGGAGTATATTCAGCATCATGGTTATATAATTCAGATCATCAACGTGCTAAAATGACTGTCACCCAGGGAGGAAGCACAATACTTACACGATGGTATGCAGGCAGTGACTACATGAAAGAGACTGCAGGAGGGGTAACCAAAGAGTATACCTATCTCGGCGGCAACGCTTACTCTGCGCCGGTAGTAGCAGTAACCCAGGGAGGAACCACCTCATATTTCTACCTGCTGCGTGATCATCTTGGAAGCGTAACCCATGTCGTCAGGTCAGATAATACTCTTGAGGCTGAATATAGTTATGATGCATGGGGAAGAAGGCGAAGTGCAAATGACTGGAGTTACACCCTTGATGCCATGGACAAGGCATTATTTGACGGCAGGGGCTTTACCTGGCATGAGCACCTGCTGTGGTTTGACCTGATAAACATGAACGGCCGGCTTTATGATCCGCTGATCGCAAGGTTCCTGAGCCCGGACAATTTTGTCCAGGCCCCCGACCTGTCTCAGGCATTCAACAGGTATTCATATTGCCTCAATAACCCACTGAAGTATACGGATCCGGATGGAGAATTCCCTTGGGTAATTGCAGCATTAGCCTTGTTTGGTTCATATCTTGGAGGGGTAGGATCCAATGAAGGAGAGCTGAATCCATTACAATGGGATTGGAAAGCACCTGAAACCTATCTTGGAATAGGATTTGGAGGCCTCTTTGGGGCTGTAGGTGGTTACGGATTATTGAATCCAGGAACAATAAATCTGGCACTTGGAATTGTCACGCCAGTTGGTGGTATCTACATAGTAGGAAATCAAAGTGATTGGACATTTCAATGGACAACTATTGCAGGGGGAAGCGGAGAAATAGAAATGACTAGTGAAAAAGAAAATCTACCTATTAGAATGCCAGACAGACCAAAATGGGATGGTCCATATTTTCAGGGAACTGAAGAGGAAGCAATTGAAATGCTAACATTCGATAGTAAATATCTGGGAATCGAAACTTCAATGTTTAATACCACCAGTGGTTTCTATTTTGAAGCTTGGTCTGGTAACTCCCTTGTCTTTGATTACGATGAATTATCATTGTACGACAAGAATGGTCCCATTATCTACGATTATAACAAGTTTAATGGATACAAGAGTAACTCAATTAGCCGTTCATGGAGGTATATCAAACTTTTTAACATTAACGGCAACCTCTTTATAACACCTAGATTATTTGATTATTCCCGAGTCATTTGGAGAGGGCATACACATCCCAGGAATTCTGAACCAAGTGCGGGTGATTTACTGGTAGCTCGTTTGTTTGGAACACCGATGTTTGCATTCGGTTGGAGCAGGGTTATTTATAAATACGGTGGTTATGATTACTGGCATTAGAACAACAGTTTTTCTCACACTTTTTGTAATTTTTGGGTATAATATTAGTGCTCAAGAGTTAGATTGTTACAGTGATTGCATACAATTGAATTATGATGAGATATTTTTCATTACTACTGACTACTTAGTCGAAGATCCCAGTGACAGTATCATTATTCTCATTGACTTCTCTCGGCGTGATACATTAAATATTTATAGAGTATTGGGGACCAACGAGGCTTTCACGATTTTTTATAAGAATCCTGATTGTTATACTATTTACAGAAATAGCGTTATCTACGTATTCACTGAAAATTACAACGAACCAAAAGAGAGTGTTTGGAAAGAACTAGTCTTTTCTCAAACCTGTAGGTTTTTAAATTTTCCACATATTAAAGTGAATTGGATGAGTGATAGTATCGAAGCAATAGATGGGTCATTCAGTGATTATGGTCAATATGATCCTGTTGCCTATGAATATATTTTTAGAAACGGTATGTTGATTTCCAAATCGGTTTGTGACAAAATGCTATATCCTGAGACAGGCAATCTGAAAGGTATCAAAACCTATCGCCCCCACAAGACAAAGGTGTTAAAAGAATAAAACTATATAATCCGGACCAAATTGTACCAGTAATTCCGGAGTAAACTGTACCCGTGATTCCGGATGCTTATGGAGCAGGAGTTCGCTCCCCTTTATGGAACAGTCAGGCGTCGTTTCTATCCATCTCACCATTTTTAATTAATTTTGTACGATTATAAAAACGTGCACAAACTTTAAACGGCGACATTTGTTGAGTTGATGTACCGTTGAAGGAGACAGATATGGAAAATGACCAGGATAAGCTGCTGGGTGAGGTAACATCAGGTGAATACAAATACGGTTTTGTGACCGATATCGAAACCGATGTTATCCCCAAAGGCCTTAGTGAAGATGTTGTCAGGCTCATCTCGGCCAAGAAGGAGGAGCCTGAGTGGATGCTCGAGTTCCGCCTGAAGGCCTTCCGCCACTGGCAGACTATGAAGATGCCGTCATGGGCCAACCTCAAGATACCTGAGATTAACTACCAGGAGATTATCTTTTACGCCGCACCAATGCAGAAACCTGCCCCGGGCAGTCTCAGCGAGGTCGACCCCGAGCTGTTAAAGACATTCGACAAGCTCGGCATACCCCTCGGTGAGCAGAAACGACTCACAGGTGTGGCCGTGGATGCTGTGATGGACTCCATCTCCGTCAAGACCACATTCCGTGAGACGCTGGCAGAGATGGGCATAATCTTCTGCTCCTTCTCCGAAGCAGTGAGGGAGCATCCCACACTTGTGCAGAAGTATCTCGCTTCCGTGGTGCCATACACCGATAACTTCTTTGCCACACTCAATTCGGCAGTATTCTCCGACGGCTCATTCTGCTACATACCCAAGGGCGTCAGGTGCCCGATGGAGCTCTCGACATACTTCCGCATAAACGCCTCAAACACCGGGCAGTTCGAACGCACCCTTCTTATTGCCGACGAGGAATCATATGTTAGTTACCTCGAGGGTTGCACTGCACCCATGCGCGATGAGAACCAGCTTCATGCAGCAGTGGTGGAGATCGTTGCCGAGCGCGGCGCCGAAGTGAAGTACAGCACCGTGCAGAACTGGTATCCGGGCGACAAGGAGGGCAAGGGCGGAATTTTCAACTTCGTCACCAAGCGCGGGATATGCAAGGGAGACGATTCTAAAATATCATGGACGCAGGTCGAGACAGGCTCTGCCATAACATGGAAGTACCCATCATGCATCCTGCGCGGTAACAACAGTGTGGGTGAGTTCTATTCCGTCGCCGTCACGAACAACTACCAGCAGGCAGACACAGGTACCAAGATGATCCACATCGGGAAGAACACCAGGAGCACCATCGTCTCAAAGGGCATCTCCGCGGGTTTCGGCCAGAACAGCTACCGCGGACTGGTCAAGGTGCTGGGCAAGGCCGAAGGAGCACGCAACTTCTCGCAGTGCGACTCCCTGCTGCTGGGAGATAAGTGCGGGGCACACACCTTCCCTTACATCGAAGTTGATAATCCTACAGCCATCGTCGAACACGAGGCTACCACCTCGCGCATCGGCGAAGACCAGATCTTCTACTGTAACCAGAGGGGGATCTCAACTGAGGATGCCATAGGACTGATAGTCAATGGCTACGCCAGGGAGGTCATCAACAAGCTGCCGATGGAGTTTGCAGTTGAGGCGCAGAAGCTCCTGCAGATCAGCCTCGAAGGAAGCGTTGGTTAAACTGATTTTACTACAGATACAATATGAAAAGCAAATTTCTATTACAGATAAAGGAACTCAAAGCCTCCATTGACAATAAGGAGATCCTCAAAGGTCTCAACCTCGAGGTCAGACCAGGGGAGATTCATGCCATCATGGGGCCCAACGGAAGCGGCAAGAGCACGCTGGCCAATGTTCTGACAGGTCGCGATATTGCCACCGTCACCCACGGCTCAGTCGCCTTTGAGGGGAAAGACCTTCTTGAGATGTCACCCGAGGAGCGTGCGCGGGAGGGTATCTTTCTCTCGTTCCAGTATCCCATAGAGATCCCCGGCGTCAGCATGGTCAACTTCATGAAGACCGCCATCAATGAGCAGCGCAAGCACCGCGGGCTGGAGCCGCTGTCGGCCTCGGAGTTCCTGCGCCAGATGCGCGAGAAGAAGGAACTGGTGGAGATTGACTCGGCGCTGACCAACAGGAGCGTCAATGAGGGGTTCTCCGGTGGCGAAAAAAAGAAGAACGAGATCTTCCAGATGGCGATGCTGGAGCCGCGGCTGGCACTCCTCGACGAGACCGACTCGGGCCTTGACATAGATGCACTGCGCATTGTGGCCAACGGCGTCAACAAGATCCGGAGACCCGACACATCCGTCATCGTCATAACCCATTACCAGAGACTGCTTGACTATATCGTGCCCGATTTTGTGCACGTGCTTTACGACGGCCGCATTGTGAGATCGGCCGGACCTGAACTGGCTCACGAGCTGGAAGAGAGGGGATACGACTGGATTAGGAAGGAAGCAGACGTCAGCGAAGAGACATGGACTACAGACCGGAAGTAATCAGCAAGCTGTCAGAGCTCTATGCGGGCAGGCAGGAGACGTTCCTGAAAGACTCCCCGGAGATCTTCAACAGGCACCGAGCCGCAGCCTTTGACGAATTCCTGCGACTGGGAATTCCTGACAGAAAGAACGAAGCCTATAAGTACACTAACCTCGAAAAGTCCTTCGGTTTTAAATACCAGGAGTACTATTCACCCGTGCCTGAGGACTTCAGGGAAGCGGAGAAGTTCCACTGCGAGGTGGAGGATCTCGATGTGTGGAACATGGTGCTGCTCAATGGGTTCTTCCCCCACGGCGAAGAGGGACTGGTGATGCTCCCCGGAGGGATATGGGTGGGCAGCATGAAGGCTGCAGCAAAGCAGTTTCCCGGAATGGTGGAAAAGCACTACAACAAGTATGTTCAGAATGAGAACGACGGACTGGTGCCGCTGAACACTGCGATGGCCTCTGACGGACTCTTCCTGTATGCCCCGAAGAATACTGTCTATACAAAACCGATACAGATTGTAAACCTGCTCCATTCCGACAGGGACATATTTGCACAGGACCGCAACCTGGTTGTGGTTGAAGAAGGGGCACAACTGTCATTGCTCGTCTGTGACCATGCCATCTCGCCTCAACATTTTCTGACAAACACCGTGACAGAGGTCTATGTAGGTCAGAACGCACGGTTTGAAATCATCAGGGTCCAGAATCAGCATAACAACTCAGGCAAGATTACGCACACCTTCATTCACCAGGAGCGTGACAGCTATGCCTCATCGAACAACATCACCCTTCACGGCGGCCTCGTGCGGAATGCAACATGGCACCTGCTGAACGGTGAGCACGCAGAGACACATTCGTACGGCCTCTACCTGGCCGACAAACAGCAGCACATTGCCAACTTCGTCAAGGTTGACCATGCCGCCCCGAACTGCAACAGCACCCAGCTCTTCAAGGGTGTTCTCGATGAGAACTCCAGCGGAGCGTTCAACGGGCGCATAATGGTACACAAGGTGGCCCAGGGTACCAATGCCTACCAGAGCAACAACAACATTATCCTTTCTGATGCTGCACGGATGGACACCAAGCCACAGCTTGAGATCTACGCCGATGATGTCAAATGCAGTCACGGAGCCACTGTGGGTCAGCTTGACGAAAATGCGCTCTTCTACCTCCGTTCAAGAGGTATAGATGCACGAGAGGCACGGCTGATGCTAATGTTCGGCTTTGCTCACGATGTGATTAAAAATATTCCCATCGAGGCGCTGCGCGACCGGATCGATAACCTGGTGCAGAAGCGCCTCCGCGGTGAACTGTCGCGATGCGCTTCATGCGCAATACAGTGCAACTGAACAGTGTGATGAAACTGTCAAAAACCATAGAGGAGATACGTTCAGAATTCCCGATCCTTTCAATCAAGGTACACGGTAAACCACTTGTTTATCTGGATAATGGAGCCACAACACAGAAACCGGAACAGGTAATCAGGGTGATGGAAGAGCTCTACCGCACATCCAATGCCAATGTGCACAGGGGAGTGCATCGCCTCTCTGACATGGTCTCCGAACGCTATGAGGCAGCCCGCGAGACCGTCAGGGCATTCATCAACGCGCCGAAGAGGGAAGAGATAATATTCACCGCCGGTACCACAGCCTCGATCAACGCCATTGCCTTCTCCTTCGGTGAAAGGTTCGTCCGCGAAGGCGACGAGATAGTCATCAGCGGCATGGAACACCATGCCAACATCGTCCCGTGGCAGATGCTCTGCGAAAGGAAAAAGGCGAAACTTAAGGTGATCCCCTTCACCGATGAGGGTCTTCTTGATCTTGAAGCCTACCGTAAAATGCTGACGGAGCGCACACGGATCGTTGCCGTCACCCACGTCTCCAACGTGCTCGGTACTGTTAATCCTGTTAAAGCAGATAGTGACCGAAGCCCACCTGCACGGCATACCGGTACTCGTCGACGGAGCACAGGGCATACAGCACGGCACCGTTGACGTGACAGATATCGGATGCGACTTCTACGTTTTTTCGGGGCACAAGGTGTACGGTCCTAACGGAATCGGAGTGCTTTACGGGAGAGAGGAGCTTCTCAGTGAGATCCCCCCTTACCAGGGAGGAGGCGACATGGTTGCCACCGTCACCTTCGAGAAGACAACATATAATGAGCTGCCCTTCAAGTTCGAGGCGGGAACAACAAACTTCACCGGGGCGATAGGCCTGGCCACAGCGCTCGACTACCTGTCAGCCCTTGGCCGCGAAGCGGTAGCGGAGAGAGAGCAGTCGCTCCTTGCCAGGGCCACCACCGGTTTGTTATCCGTCAGCGGGGTTCGGATCTACGGGACAGCCCCGCATAAGGTCTCCGTCGTCTCTTTCCTGCCGGGAAACATACATCAGTATGACGCAGGCATGATTCTTGACAAGATGGGTATTGCGGTAAGAACTGGAACACACTGCGCCCAGCCCCTGATGGACCGATATGGGGTCAGCGGAACAATAAGGGCCTCGATAGCCTTCTACAACACTGAGGAGGAGATTGATGCACTGGTGAGAGGTGTAGGCAGGGTGACGGAAATGTTCGCATGACCAGAGAATATGAATATTAACGAGATACAGGACCAGATCATTGAAGAGTTCGCTCTCTTCGGCGACTGGATGGAGAGGTATGAGTACCTCATCGAACTGGGAAGAACACTTGCTCCCTTCGATGTGGCACACAAGACCCCCGACTTCCTCATTGAAGGTTGTCAGAGCAAGGTGTGGCTCTATCCATCCCTGACTGACGGAGTGATTACCTTCACGGCTGAGAGTGACGCACTGATCACACGTGGCATAGTAGCCCTGCTGGTGAGGGTCTTTTCAGGCCGCACACCGGATGAGATACTGGGCGCCGACATCTATTTCATTGAGCGGATAGGACTGCGGGAAAACCTCTCACCAACCCGCTCCAACGGACTGCTGGCCATGATGAAGCAGATGCGGCTCTATGCCCTGGCATACAAATCGAAACAGGAACAGGAATGAATACACAGGAGATACAGGAGACGGAAGCACGGATAGTTGGTGTGCTGAAAAGCATCTTTGACCCCGAGATACCGGTGAACATTTATGATCTTGGCCTTATATACGAGGTCAGGGTTGATGAGGAACAGGTTGCTCATATTACGATGACGCTCACTGCTCCCAATTGCCCCATGGCTGAGGATCTCGTTGAAGAGGTCAGGTATAAGGTCGCCGGTACCAGGGGGGTCAGGGAGTGTGACCTCACCCTTACATTCACCCCGCCGTGGGACCGCGACATGCTGACCGACGAGGCCAAACTTGAATTGGGATTACTCTGATAACGGTACCTTGACAGATGCCCGTAAAATAGCGCTCACCTGGAAGATCCGTGAAAGCCTCCGCATGGAAGGCTTTGATATTTTCGGTATCGCCCAGGCCACACCCCATCACGAAGACAGCCAGCATATAAGTGAATGGATTGCGGCCGGCAAGAACGGCTCAATGAAATTCATTGAAAGAAATCTTGATAAACGAGGCGACATTACCTCGCTGATTGAAGGAGCAAAATCAGTGATTGTTGCAGGTCTCCGTTACTACAGCAATGAGCATTCAGCAGGAACGGATAATTACTTCGTGAGCCGCTATGCCCGGGTAAGGGATTATCACATGGTGATGGAAGAGAAACTCGACCGGGTTCAGAAAATCATAAAAAAGGAGGTTCCCGAAGCATTGTGCCGCCTATTCTGTGATGCGGGTCCTGTGACCGAAAAGGCCTGGGCCATGCGCGCCGGGCTGGGATGGCGCGGACGGCACAGTATGGTGATAAACAAGGATATCGGCTCATACTTTTTTATCGGTGAGATTGTTACCACAGCAGAGTTTTTATATGACGACACCTCCGCCCGCGACCGCTGCGGAGAATGCACCCTGTGTGTTGATGCATGCCCAACAGGGGCCATCTGCAATGACCGTACAATAGACGCCCGCCGATGCATATCTTACCTTACCATCGAACATGACGGAAACCTGCCGGAAGAGTTCAGCGGCAAGACAGAAAATATGATTTTTGGATGCGACCGATGCCAGGAGGTCTGCCCATGGAACAAAAAAGCCGTTCAATACACTGATAAAGACCTTGTTCCTGAGTTCCCCGTCACATCCCTGACGCGAAGGGAGTGGCAGAACATGACACCCGAAGACTTCAAAAAGATATTCAGGTCGTCACCGATAAAGCGGACAGGTTACAAGATGCTCCGGAGAAATATCGATTTCGTCAGTTACAGGTCACCTGAGAAGAGGTGATATCCTCTCCCTGTTACCGTCATTTGGAGCAGGAGTCAGCCCAAGGATGCCAGTCACAATATTGTAGATATCGACATTAAAAAGCGTGTCGGTGGCAAAGCCTTTCTTAAAGGCAGGACCCTCGGCATAGAAGATCGAATGCATGTCGCTGCATCGCCAGTCGTATCCGTGGTCGCCCCTGCTGTACCTGGCTTCAGGACGCAGCCCGGCTGTCCAGCCCGGGTCAGCCACGAGGACAACTTCCGGTATGCGCGGATGGGTTCCGTAATGCAGATGAGCCGGAAGATCCTCCCTGCGGTAGGCCTTCATACCCTGCTGGATGTTCAGCAGCAGCAATACGCTGTCGGTCTTGCCCTCGGCAGGCTCAACAGCCCATACCGGATTGCCGCCGTAGATCCTTTTCACCATAGCCTGAGGCAATGTGTCAAGAATATAGTTGTAGCGCGACTTCGTCGACCTCCGTCATGCCGTGGTCGGAGAGGACAATGAGATTGATATTTTTTGCATGCGGCAGACCTGCCAGTCCTGTTCTCAGAACACCAATCAGGCTGTCGAGGGACCTTACAACGGCCCCTGTCTCCGGTGACAGGGGACCGTAACCGTGACTGATGGCATCAGGCTCCTCGAAGTAAAGAGTGACAAGATGAGGTCTTCTGTTTGCCGGCAGGGAGAGCCATTTGATAACTGTATCAACCCGGTCTCCAAAAGCTACCTCATCATCAAAAACCTTCCAGTAGTCAGGCTGGATGCCCTGTATGGGCGCCTCCGAGCCAACCCAGTAAAATGATGCGCTCTTCATACCCTGTTTACGTGCAGTTACCCACATTGGTTCTCCTCCGTAAAAATCACCATTGGCAACCATCGCCCGGTCGCCGATCCTGTAAACGAGATCAAGGTCGGGGGCATAGAAGCTGTTGTTGACCAGGCCGTGATGGTCAGGATAAAGGCCGGTGGCTATCGTATAGTGGTTGGGAAAGGTTTTTGTCGGAAATGACGGTATCAGCCTCTTTGCCATCACCCCATTCCTGGCAATGTCATCAAGAACCGGTGTACCGTGAATGGAATCATAATCCCAGCGGAAGGCATCAAGCGAGACCATTACCACATATGGTTTGTCCCTTTCAGGCTTAAGGTTGCTGCAAGAGACAAACATAATCGCGGCAAAAGCCGCCAGGGCGAGGTATTTTATAATATTCATCAGGACTGAATGCTGTTTTTCTTTTCTGAAAAGTAAACAATTTTTTTCGGGCTTTGTTTCCGGGGAACCGATCTCCCTTGTGTTCCTGTCAGCGCATTCAGGCCTGCCGGGTGGCTCTTCCTTGAAATCTTATCCATGATCAGTGCTATTGCACCGTCACCGGTCACATTGCATGCTGTTCCGAAGCTGTCGACCGCAATGTAAAGCGTGATCATCAATCCGATCATCTGCTCGTTGAAGCCAAGCATGCTCTGAAGAATGCCTACCGCCGCCATGATGGCGCCCCCGGGCACACCGGGAGCGGCAATCATGATGATCCCGAGCATGAAAATAAACCCGATGAATGCGGGTAAGTCTATCGGAATCCCGAAAAAGTACTGGATTGCCAGTGCAAATCCGGTGATTTTCATTGTACTACCGGCCAGGTGGATGGTGGCACACAGAGGTACGGTGAAAGAGGCGATTGCCGGGTTAACCTTATTGTTGATCGCACATTGAAGGGTGACTGGAATCGTGGCAGCCGATGACGAAGTGCCAAGGGCGGTGGCATAAGCAGGCAGCATGCCTTTCAGGGCTTTCAGGGGGTTCCTTCCCGATATCGCTCCTGCAACCAGGAACTGTATTATCAGCAGCAATACGTGAAGAATGAAGATTACCAGTATAACCTTCAGGAAAAGAACTATTACCGAATAAACCTGGCCCGAAACGGACATTGAAAGAAACATGCCGAAAATATAGAGAGGCAGAAACGGGATGATAATGTTCTTAATGATCATTGTAATTATCTCCCTGAATTCCAGAAACGCTTTCTGCAGGGCATCGCCTTTCAGGAATGTTATGCCCAGGCCGATGCAGAATGAAAGGATCAGCGCCGGCATAACGTCCATCACCGGTGGCATCCCGATTGTAAAGAACGGATCTATCTTAATCTCCTCTATTCCATTAAGCATACCGGTATCGATGCCTTCAGACAGGATATGAGGAAACACCGTCTGACAGGAAAAGAAGGTGAAGAAGCCAGAGAACAGGGTTGATATATAAGCAATAAGCGCTGTAAGAGCCAGCAGTTTCCCGGCTCCGCGACCCAACTCTCCGATGGCAGGGGTTATGAGCCCGATTATAAGAAGCGGAATGATGAACGACAGGAAATTGCCAAACAGCGAGTTGAATGTTGCAAAAATCCGGGCAAACCAGACCGGGGCAAACAGTCCGACAATAATTCCGAGGATAATGGCAATTACCACCCGGCCAAGGAGAGGGATTTTGGAGAGTTTCATAGTTTGCATGTAAAATAAGTCCGCTAAAGCTACTAATTTTGGGTAATCAACTATCCGTTCATCATGAAGAGTTTCATTCTTTCACTCGTCTTCCTTGCTGCATTTAAGTTTGCAGCAGCCCAGACTGATTATGCACTGCTGGTCATTGACATACAGAACTTCTATTTCCCCGGAGGCCGGTCAGAGCTGGTGGAACCTGGAAAGGCTGCAGAGATGGCGGCTCTGGCCATTGACAGGGCCCGCGAGATGGATAAGCCTGTCATCTTCATACAGCACAAGGCGGCATCAGGCATGGAGATCAATGAGATGGTGGAACCGTTGCCCGGGGAGAAGATCTTCGTCAAGGAAGAGGTCAACAGTTTCCTGGGCACAGGATTGAAGGAGCATATTGACGGCCTGGAGATTGACACCCTGGTGATCTGCGGGATGCAGACACAGATGTGTGTGGAGGCGGCGGTGCGTGCAGCGCATGATTACGGGTATCATGTCATTTTGCTTCATGACGCCTGTGCCACCCGTAACCTTAAGTTCGGTGACCGTGAGGTTTCTGCAGCCGATGTGCACGCCTCAACACTGGCCACACTTAAAAGCTATGCGCAGGTGATTTCCGTTGAGGAATGGAAAAAGAGATAGCTCCGTCACGACCTTCAGATTGAGACCCGCAGGGTCACAACCCCGTACACGAAGTGTCGGGGCCTGAATACACTATTTAACCATCGCCGTCTGCCCTCAGATCAGGGGGCATCTTTTCAATGGCATACCTGAGAGCCGTCCGGGGCATGACGGATTTGTGCATCATGACAAAATCGAATACCTCTTTCTGGTACGGTTTGCTTGCCTCCTTCAGCATCCATCCGTAACCCTTCTGCACCATGTCATCCCTGTCGAGAAGCAATATTCCGGCTATTTCAAAGATATCATCCAGAAATTTGCCCCTGCGGGCAGGAAGTATGAGAGAAACCGCAGAAGCTCTTTTCACCCACCTGTTTTCAGACCTTGCCCACCTTTTCAACTCAGAGATATATCCCGGATACTTCTGAATGAAATCGCCCACGGTATGATTGCAGAGAGTATCACATGATGCCCAGTTATTGACATAATTATGCACCCAGCCCTCCAGTACTTTGAAGTCTTCCGGGACGAACTGCCCGGCCTGTTTCTCAGTCCATATACAGGCAACGAAGGTCTCCTCCATCATGCCCGACTGCCACAAGTGAATCGCACAGGCTGAAGATCTCCTGCTTTAGGCTTCCTGCTTTACCAGGGCATAGTTTACCCGTGCAATCTCAGACACGGTTTTTGACCTGATCCCGTACAGGTTCACCTCCTCCTTGAAGAATCTGAGTCCTGTCTCACGTGTCTTTTCATCCGAAGCCTCCCTGAGCTCTTTTCTTACCTTGTCAAGTATCTCATTCATTGCTTTCGGTTTTTGTGAAGTCATTGATGCAATCTCATTCGCATATCTGAGAACATCGCCGGAGGCCACATCTATAACCCGGGCGCCTTCCAGCCCGAATTTTTCAGTTACCGCTTCCGTAAGGCTTTTCCTGACAGCTATGATCAGTACTGCATCGGTCTCTTTTAACAGCCCTTCCAGTCCCTCGCTCCATCCCATGTCTTTGAGCTCAAGGGGGCCGATCTCATCGACAATGATCACATCCTTATCACGGATGGCCTCATAACCCAGTGCCCTGTTCCCTGCTTCGTACCCGGCGTCATTTACAGTAAACCTTTCCACACCCATGGTCTCACTCCCTGTATGTCTCAGGAAGGGAGTCCGGGTGCCGGTGGCAATATCGGATACGTCATAACCCGTTGTAGTGCCCTCCTCAACAATTCGCAACGCAAGGATACCTCCGACGCTGACCCCTTTTTCCTTCAGCAATCCTGTAAGCTTTGCCAGCCATGCAGTCTTCCCCTCACCGATGGTTCCTGTGACGATAAATATCTTCCTCGCACCCGGCGGCCTGGGCCGTTCTTCATTCAGCCTCCTTTCAACCCGTGTTATCATCCGGTTGAGTATTGACACCGGCTTTTTCATTGCAGTCTTCAGGTCGGGCATGTCAGCAATCATTGTCGGCAGGCTGGCGGCCGACAGCTCGAGGGCCAGTGGCAATTGCCTCAGGCGGGTACGACTGAAGAGGCTGCGGATCTTCGGGTTATAAAGCTCGGTGCCCAGTGCGGAGAAGCCGACAATTATAATCACTGCCCGGAAGTTCATCTGTATACCGATGAGAACGGCCTCCGTGATGTTGTTTTTGCCTGGCTGAAATGCGGTAAAAGCCAGCGCCGAAAGCATGGTGATGATTACAAAGGTGATCCAGAAACCGGGTCTGGAGAGTTGTCTCATGGCACGCTGGTACCGAAGGGCAAGGATTGTGACCAGAGGTACGATCGTAATGATCCACCAGTACCATTTTGTCGTACTGACTACCACCAGCATCCCGGCAACAAGCAGTATGTCAGCCACCAGCCAACGGGTTGAATATTCAAAGGGATGCTCCTCCCTCCTGGGTGATGACCTGATCACTGCAGGTTCCGGCAATGAAGCCTCAGGTGGCATGGCGGCCAGTCTTCGGCCGGTAATGATGCCGGCGACAGCCGTGACAGCTCCAAAAAGAGCATAGATTGACAGAAGCAGCACCAGCGGCGCCCAGAAGGCATCAAACTTCAGGTTCAGCTGCTTCGAGGCATAGGCGGTTATGCTCGAATAGATATCTACCAGGTTGCCACCGTAGAAGATGATCATGTTGAATATCTTCTGGAACAGATTCCATGACATGGCAAGCATCGATCCGGCAATAAACCCTATATATGTCCTGCCGAGGAGTCTGACTGATGCTTCAAGAAGCAGCGACTCCATAATGATCGCAATCATCGGCCCGAAGATGATGGCGCTGGGCGACATGGCCTTCATCAGTGCACATATCAGTCCCGCACGCCAGTAGAGACCGTGCTCGCGCCACTTGTAACTCACCGATATCAGAATCACAAGTGCAATGGCAGTCAGCATGTTACCACTGAAAGGCACACGGAGGTTATGAAGGAAGCTGCCGAGAACGATCTCGGCAGCAGCCCAGATTGTACCAATAATGGATGCCTTGATCCACTTGTCACTTATGGTTGCGGCGCCTCTGCTCAAACAGGTTTAGATGGTTAAAGAATAATTATCAGAAAGGATCGCACTCCCGGTATGCCTCGATGACCCTCTTAACACCTTCAGGTCCCCTGACGCTCCGGCCGTGCTCCATGCATATCACACCTGCATAGTCGCGTGAGAGCAGATATTTAAAAATACTCCTGTAATTGATCTCTCCCGTAGTTGGCTCATTGCGACCAGGGTTGTCACCCACATGGAAGGCAGCTATCTGATCCCAGCATGCCTCGATGTTCGGTATCAGGTTACCCTCGGTGATCTGCTGGTGGTACAAGTCTTCCACTATCTTCACCGCAGGACTGTCTACCGCCTTGCACACCTGGTAAGCCTGCGGCATCTGTGTCAGCCACAGGCCGGGATGATCACGAAGCGTGTTGAGCGGTTCGATCACCAGGGTCACGCCTTCGGGTTCGGTAATATCAGCGCAATACCTCAGGTTATCAATGACATTTGCCCGCTGTATGTCTGAATGAAGTCTTTCATCGAATCTTCCGGGTACAACCAGCGCCGTCTTGAATCCCGTCCTTCGGGCCACGTCCAGACCCTCCTCCATCTTTATGGTAAGGAAGTCACGTACCTCCTTGTGCGGAAGCACAAATGACGTTTTCCCAAAATCGGCATACAACACCCATGGCCCCATCATCAGGCCCATACGCTGTATGGCGGAGGCAATACGCTCCTGCTCGGCAGGCGGGCGCCCGGGAAGCCCGTTGTCAAAGACCGCCCTGAAACCCTTGTCGGCAATGAACTGAATGTTGTCAACCGGGTCGTCGCTGCCGCATAGCTCGCGGAACATTCCTATCGACGGCGCATAAGCCAGCCTGAAAGGTTTGTCGGCGTCAGGCACCGTCACTGACCGGCTCCTGCCGGAGAGAAGTGCCGGTGCAGCAATGAGCGCAGCGCCGGTTGCAGCAGCTCCCCTGAGAAAACTGCGGCGTGATTTTGTTTCCATTGTCTTCGGTTTTATTTACTCGCCTGGCACCGGTATGGTCTTCGGGACATCAACCGGACCCATCTCAAACACTTTTGGCCCGAGCTTCAGTTCTGAGTTCATCATCTCGTCCCAGGTCACCTTCTTTCCTGTATAGGCTGAGACGCGGCCCATGATTCCCGCCATGGTCGATACAGCAACGAATTCAGCCTCATTCAGTGGTTTCGCCGTACGAATGGCTGTAACGAAATCGATATGCTCCTGGTCATATGGACTCCTGATAAGCTGATCGGTCATCTTACCCGCTTCATCAAGGGTGTAACCGTCATATTTCCAAAGTTCCGTACCGGCCGGGTCCCAAACTGTGTTCTGGCAATTGGAAGTTCCCTCCGTGCCCTGTATCCATTCGGAGACATTGCCCTCGCAGCCGTTTATCTGGCGGCACATGCTGTGAACATGGAAACCCTCCTTCATAAATAAAGTCCGTACTGAAGAAATCGTACTGGTCACCGGTGACGCGTCTGTGTCGGGCACCGAATGAGACGGCAGAAACCGGCTTCTTCCCAGTGAACCAGTTTATAACATCGATATTGTGAACATGCTGTTCAACGATATGGTCACCCGACAACCAACTCCAGTTTACCCAGTCGCGGATCATATATTCCATCTCCGACCATGAAGGATTGGGGTCACGGTACCATAGCTGGTTCTGGTTCCAGTAACAGTTGGCAGCAACGATATCGCCTATCATACCCTCCTGCACCTTGCCCCATGTGGCTACATAATCATGCTGGTGATGCCTCTGGGTACCTGTTACAACACATAGTTCCATACCCTTTGCCTTCTCGCCGGTTGCCATAATCTGCCTGGCGCCTGCCGGATCAACCGCTACCGGTTTCTCCATGAAGACATGCTTGCCGGCACTCACTGCAGCTTCGAAATGCTGAGGACGGAAATAAGGAGGAGTGGCAAGGAGGATCACATCGACGCCGGAATCAATGACCTTCTGATAGGCGTCAAAACCGGTGAAGCAGTTCTCATCGGCTATCTCAACACCATCCTTGGCCAGACGCTCGCGGCATGAGGTCACCCTGTCGGTAAACACGTCGCCCAGCGCCGAGATTGTCAGGTTGGGCCCGCAATGCAAAAAGTTCAGGGCAGCGCCTGTTCCCCTGCCTCCGCAGCCAATCAGTCCGGCCTTGAGGAGTGGCCCGTCGGGAGCCGCGTCAAGCATCACGGGAAGGATGACCTCCTTCCTCTTTTTTGGTGAGCACGAGGTTATCAGTGCCGGCACAACAATGCCTGCTGCGCCAGCAGCCGCTGCCGTACCCAGAAAGTTTCTTCTTGAGATGGGTGATTTTTTCATGATGTTTCAGGTTCTATGTTTCAAAGTTACAATTTATGTTGTTTCTCAAAGGCGAAAGTCTGTAAAGTCTGTAAAGTCCATAAAGTCCGTAAAGTCGAAAGTCCAAAGGTCTGAAGGTCTAAAGTCTGAAGGTTTGTCGATTTGCGATTTGTACCGGCAATCGAAAATCTGAAGTCGAAAATTCCTTGGGGGCCTTCATCTCCGTATCATAACTATCTGATTCATTAATTCTTAATTCCCAACTACTGCCGACTGTGGACTGCCGACTGCAGACTGATTCAAATCCATCACCACCCTAAATCCCACATAAAAACAATCCGAGTACCACCAGATGCTCTTTGGCATCTGAGGGTCAGTCTTCAGCCATTCGGCCGTACGCGTGTAATCACGTGCAGCGCTCCTGACGCCTGCTGCGCCGTCACGGTATGAGCCTCCCCTGATGACATGCTCATCCGTGCCTTCATACATGTCGGAACAGAACTCGGCCACATTCCCGCTCATGTTCTTCAGCCCCCAGGGGTTGGCCTTTACTGCTGAGGGTTCCTGCGTCCTTGACGGACTGTTACCCCGGTATATCACATAAGTGTTTATAACCGAGGTGTCAGGCTTACCTCCGAAAATACCTTTCCTGTCATATTTTGACGGATCACCCTCAAAGAAATAGGGTGTCTGCGTCCCGGCCCTGCATGCATACTCCCACTCCGCCTCGGTTGGCAGCCGGTAATTTTTTCCTGTCACCTGTGAAAGCCACCGGCAATAAGTTTCGGCAGCGTGCCAGCTCATCGATATCGCCGGCCTGCGGCCCATACCCCAGTTCTGATCAGGCTTGCCGTAAGGCGGTGTGGCACCGGTGATGGCATCCACATCAGCCATCTTAAGCCGTGATCCCTCCGTGTCTGTCGATCTGCCCTCCGAAGCCGTCTGCCTGTAAAACTCCATATACTCGTCCCATGTCACCTCCACCTCAGCAATGAAGAACGGCTCCACCTTCACCTCCCTTGAAGCTTCGTCTGCATCCCTTAACGGCTCATCCTCAGGGCTCCCCATGGTAAATGACCCTCCCGGCACGGCAATCATGCGGAACGTTACACCTGAACCCGGGATCTGCTCGGTAAAATCCTCGAATGAGGAAACAACCGCAGGGGTCTTGTAAGATGGTATCAGGTGCACTGACCGCGCTTGCAAAACCGGTATTGCTGCCATGCACATAGTCCTTGATGTAGTGGCCGGCGTTGAGGTGACAGCTGATACAGTGAAGATCCTCTCCCTTCTCGGTCATCTGCTTGTAATAGAGATGCGCCTCGGACCCCTCACGAGTCAGTTTTGCAGGGAAGAGATTCTCATGACACTTTACGCAGGTTGAATTATAGACATGCTTTGAAGCTCTCTCGAGAGTCGAGGCTGCCTCCCAGTCGAACTCGGTTGAATCTTTGGTCCAGTAGCTCCACAGATCACGCATGCCCGTCTTCGCCTTCTCTATGAGGTAACCCTCCCCTTTCGGTGGCAGGTGGCACTCTGTGCATGCAACACGGTAGCCCGACTGTGTGGCATAGTGAACCCCCTGTTTCCAGCTGGAGGTAGCCTGCGGATGCACATGGCATATGGCACAGAAGTCATTTGTGGAGGTGGCCTCCACTGCCTTGCCAAACCCCAATAATAAAACCGCTCCGGCCACAATGCCGGTTAAAAACCACAACCAGATCCTCTTCTTCACAAAAGCAGAATTAGGGTTGTCAAGATAGTAAAAAAGAAAATCCGATCATACTCCGGAGACTGTTGCACGACAGGTAATAACGATATAAGCCGGCAATAGGAGTTAAATTATTACATTTGGAAAAACGGGAAAAATGAGACGGACTATACTTGCATTTCTGTTGCTGTTGTTCATGATGCCTGCCGGCGCGCACCCCTGGAAGCCCAGGCACTACGTGATCATTGACAGCGACGGGGGCATTGATGACCTTAAAGCGATATGCCTCCTGATGGCATCGCCTGATGTGAGAATACTCGCCATCACTGTTTCAGACGGATATCACAAGGCTCCTGTTGCATACGAAAAAATCAGGAGTTTGGCAGACGGACTGTGGCACGAGGGACTGCCTGTCGCCAATGCTGACGGCGCTCTGAAACTTATCAGGGAGACACTGGCTGCAGAGACAACACCCGTAACCTTCATATCCATGGGCCCCCTGCAGACAGTTGCAGATGCGATGGAACAGGAGCCACTGTTTGCCGGCAGGGTAAAACAGGTGATATGGACCAACAGCGGCCTGCCGGGAAAAGACGGATTTAATTACAAGTCCGCGCCCGGCGCCGCTGAGAAAGTGCTTGCCGGGCCTCTTCCGGTGATCGTTGCAGGCGGCGGAGGAGAAGACTTTTATGACGAACCCCTCCTTCAGCAGATATCTGCCATCCATACTCCCTATGCCTCCAGGCTGAAGGATCTGATCGGCTCCATGCCTTCTCATTCATTCGTATTTACGGCATTTGACGAGATGGCTCCCCTGCTGCTCCATTTCCCGGAACTCTTCACCGCAACAGGGGGAGATGGCCGGGCAGTATACCACACTCCGTCCGACATCGCCGGGTTGCGACAGGCAGCCCTGAAAATGCTCAGGGGAGAAACAGTGGAGCGGATGCAGGTCATTAAGGCCATGCCTTCTGATACCTCATTTTATATGCCTGACTTGCAGCCATTTGTAACTGAAATACGCGAAAAGTACGGCGAAGACGAGTGGACCTCGGGAGTGATTGGCAACGAACTGCACCGGCATCTCGGAGTATATGCTATCATTGGAGTTAAGATGGGGATCCGGGCACGCGAGTATTTCTGCACCGGCGTCGATGAGATGACCGTGACCACACATGCCGGCTCAATGCCGCCCCTGAGTTGCATGAACGACGGCATACAGGTAAGTACCGGAGCCACACCCGGGCCACGGATTGCTGACTGTCAGCACAGAAAAACCGTTTTTCGCTGCTGCGGACTTCACACACAAAGGGCGAACCGTACGTATCACACTTAAGAAGGAGCTTGCCGACAAGGTCTCCTCGGAATTGAAGGAGATAAACTTCATTTACGGCCTCGACAGCGACATCTACTGGGAACTGGTAAGACAAAACTCAATAAAGTACTGGCTGCAGTTTGACAGACATGCAATATTTGATATTGAATTAATTAATTAGACGATCAGATGAATCGGAGATCCTTAACAGGTGCCATGATAATGGCCGCCTTTCTGGCATCCTGCCAGACAGCGCAGGTGCCGGAACCGGCAGTCATTCCGCAACCGGTAAGTGATAGATCAGAAACCCGGCAGTTTCACGCTTGCCCCGGACGCAACGATAACATCCACCGGAGGACCTGAGGCTGAGGCCGTGGCAGAACAGATGGCCTCAATGCTGCGTCCCGCAACCGGATTCGCGCTGACAGTCATCAGTGGGCAGTAACGGTGATATACGGCTTCTCATTGACACCTCCGGCGTATGGAGGCCTGAGGAGTACCGGCTTACTGTGTCAAAGAGACAGGTAACCCTGACTGCAGCAACACCTGAAGGACTGTTCAGGGGTATCCAGACCATACGTCAGCTGCTTGCCTCCGCAGGCAGGGAGCCCCGGGATCGTCAGCGACGTGAAATGGTCAATGCCCTGTGTATCAGTGACCGACTATCCCAGGTTTGAATGGAGGGGGATGCACCTGGATGTGAGCCGTCATTTCTTTGATGTTGAATTCATTAAAAGATATATTGACATCCTGGCCATGCATAAGCTGAATGTCTTTCACTGGCATCTTGTTGATGATCAGGGATGGCGCATCGAGATTAAAAAATACCCGCGGCTGACAGAGGTCGGAGCCTGGCGCGTTGACCGTGAGGACAAAACATGGAATTCCAGGGAGCCGCAGCAACCGGGCGAAAAGGCAACATACGGCGGTTTTTACACACAGGAGGAGATCAGGGATATTGTAGCCTATGCCGCTGAGAGATATATCACCGTTGTGCCCGAGATAGAGATGCCCGCACATGTGGGTTCCGCACTGGCTGCCTACCCTGAATATTCATGCACAGGTGGGCCCTTTACCGTACCTCCGGGCAGCGTCTGGCCGATAACTGACATCTACTGCGCCGGGAAAGATGCAACATTCGCTTTCCTTGAAGATGTGCTTACAGAGGTGATGGATCTTTTCCCATCCCGGTATATTCACATCGGAGGAGATGAGGCTGACAAGACGGAATGGCGCAAATGCAGAGACTGCCAGGCAAGGATCCGCAAAGAGGGACTGAAGGATGAAGATGAACTGCAGAGCTATTTTGTAAAACGAATTGAACAGTTCCTCAATTCAAACGGTCGCAGGCTTATAGGATGGGATGAGATACTCCAGGGGGGACTTGCCCCGGAGGCCACGGTGATGTCATGGCAGGGTTTCGAAGGCGGTATGGCAGCGGCAAAGTCAGGTCACCATGCCGTCATGACGCCGGTGTCGCACTGTTACTTCAACATTTACCAGGGTGATCCCGCAACGGAACCGGCCTCCTTCCCCGGACTAATAACCCTTGAGAAGGTCTATTCCTTTGAACCGGTGCCGGAGGAACTGACGCCGGAGGAGGCGAAATTTATCATCGGTGCACAGGGATGCCTCTGGACAGAATATGTAACAGACGGCAAAACGGCTGAGTATATGATCCTCCCGCGGCTGACTGCTCTTTCCGAGGTGGTGTGGTCACGCCTTGAAAGCCGCAGCTGGGAAGGCTTCAGCAGCCGCCTGCCGAAAATGCTGGAGCGGTTTGATGCTATGGGACTGGCACATGCCCGCCCTGGCATCCCGGTACCGGCTCAATAAGTTAATGTATTGTAATACAATAGATTATTCGCCTCTCAGTTGAATTCCCCGAATAGTTTCGACTTGTTGTACTTCTTGACAACAATCCCGTAGAGCAGGGCGGTCCAGAATGAGAAGAGAGCGTAAACCAGTGCCGGTTTGACCATCTCATTGCTCTGTATCAGCGTTCCGGCTACCAGTAGGGCAAGCGTGGTGTTCTGCAGGGCGACCTCCACCCCGATGGTCCAGGATGTTCTTATTCCGGTCTTCCCGAACAGGCCCATGGCCATCCCTGCAGCAAACCCGCCAAGATTTATTATGACGGCGTAAGGCAGGATACTCCACAAATCGGGAAAGGTAATTCCGGAACCACCCTTAGACTCGTCTGCAAAGGCTATCAGTGTATATACCCCGGCGAAGAGAACGATCATCACGGTCCTGACCGGCTTCTGTATTTTATCTGCTATTTTCTCACGGTAATACCTCAGCAGTACTCCGCTGAATGCCGGCAAGAGCGTTATAAAGAAGATCTGAAGAAAAGTCTGCACAAGAGGCAACTCAAACTGCGAATGCCTTCCTGTAAAAACAGTAAGCGCAAGATTGACAAGAAGAGGTATTGTTACAAGGGTGATAAGACTGTTGACAGTTATCAGTGAGACAGAGAGGGCCACGTTGCCACGGAAGAGAACGGTTACAAATCCGGAAGTGGTTCCTCCCGGGCAGGCTGCAAGAATGATGAACCCCACCTTTATTGCCGGCGGCAGGTCGGTAAAACCTACGAGGACAAAGGCAATAAGCGGCAGCAGTACCATCTGTGAAATCAACCCGATCACAAATGCCTTTGGTGACCGGTATATCTGCCTGAGATCGTTGAAGTTGATCGAGAGCCCCACGCCGAACATGATCGTGGCCAGCACTCCGCTGACAAGAAAATCAATGTATGTCAGGTTCATTGCTGACATATAATGTGAATTTCAAATTCTCTGAGTCCGGATAATGAAAACATTGTAGTTTGTCACTGAAGGCAGGCAAAGTAAAGACTTTTGAGCGAGGTGACAAAACTTAATAAAGGTTAATAACTCCCTGATATTTATGTTAATTATCTCTTTCCGGTCATTGGCATCAATTAAAGAATACCTTTGGCCGATCATAAACAGATAAATATCGTGAAATCATTGAAAATCGGAAACCTGGAGATCGCTGTTCCGGTCATACAGGGTGGGATGGGTGTAGGAATTTCACTGTCAGGACTGGCAGCTGCTGTTGCCAATGAAGGTGGGGTTGGAGTAATTTCAAGTGCAGGCCTCGGTCTGCTGTACAAGGATCTGTCAGGTAATTTCCTGGAAGCAAGTATTGAAGGACTGAAGGAAGAGATCCGGCGGGCCAGGGAAAAGACAAAAGGCATTATTGGAGTCAATGTGATGGTGGCCATGACAAATTTTACCGACATGGTAAAGACAGCCATTGAAGAAAAAATCGATATTCTGATAGCCGGGGCAGGACTGCCTCTCGATATGCCATCGTTTCTGAAAAAGGAGAGCATTACAAAGCTCGTCCCCATTGTCTCATCTGCCAGGGCGGCGAAAATAATCTGCGAGAAGTGGAAGTCAAACTATGACTACCTGCCTGATGCCGTTATTGTTGAAGGTCCGAAGGCCGGAGGTCATCTCGGCTTTAAGGAGGAACAGATCGCTGACACCAACTTCACCCTTGAGGTGCTGGTTCCGGAAATCGTGGCTGAGCTGAAGACATTTGAAGAAAAATACGACCAGAAGATCCCTCTCATTGCCGCAGGCGGGATTTATACCGGTCAGGACATCCATGACATCATGGAACTTGGAGCCTCAGGCGTCCAGATGGGAACACGATTTGTCACAACCAATGAATGCGATGCATCCGACGCTTTTAAGCAGACCTATATTGATGCGAAGGAAGGAGACATTGAGATCATCAAAAGCCCGGTAGGAATGCCCGGACGGGCGATCCTCAGCAGTTTCATAGAAAAGGTTAAGGCCGGAAAGAAACAACCGAAGAAATGCCCCTTCAAATGCATCAAGACATGTGATATATCCAGCAGTCCCTATTGCATTATCGTTGCTCTGATGAATGCCCTGAAGGGCAATTTCGAAAACGGTTATGCTTTTGCAGGTGCCAATGCCTTCAGGTCTACAGGCATATTCTCCGTGAAAGAGGTCTTCCAGTCATTGCTGCAGGAATACCGGAGCAGTAAATAACCGGAATTCGTAAATCAAAAATCATACCGATTACGGGGTTAAGTACAAATGCCCGCTTTTAGTTGTTGCAATTTTGGAGTATATTGGTATCCTGAACTGCTACCCGGTAAATCAGCTCAGAATGGTAAAAACTAAATCTGACGACAATGAAGTATTGTTTTTCAAAAACAGTTAAAGGCAAAGGTTTTCAGGAGGTAATTGAACTTGCAAAAGCTGAATTGAAGACGCAGGGATTTGGAGTGGTTTCTGAGATTGATATGTCGGAAACACTGAAGAATAAAATCAATGTCGACTTTAAAAAGTACAGGATCCTCGGCGCCTGTAATCCGCATTTTGCCTACAAGGCACTCCGGTTAGAAGACAAGATCGGGGTTTTCCTGCCATGCAATGTGGTTATCGAAGAAAACGAACCGGGAGTTGTTGAGGTGAGCGCCATTGACCCGGTGGCCTCGATGGTTTCAGTCGGCAATGCATCACTTGAGCCTCTTGCAGCGGAGGTGCAGCAAAAACTGAGAGATTTTATCGACAGACTCTGATCACGCTTGTTCAAAAAAATGACATATCCGGGATGAGTGCACTGACACATGAGGAAGAGGCCCGTTATCACCGCCAGCTCATCATTCCAGAGGTGGGCTTTGCCGGGCAGGAGAAGCTGAAAAGAGCCAGGGTGATTGTAATCGGCGCCGGGGGACTCGGCTCACCTGTGCTGATGTACCTCGCGGCTGCAGGTGTCGGTACCCTGGGCATCGTTGATCCTGATGAAGTCCGCACGAGCAATCTCCAGCGCCAGATACTGTATAACACGGAGGATATCACAAGGCCCAAGGCCGAAGCTGCAGCCGAAAGAATCTCTCTTATCAATCCACTTGTAACAGCCCAAGCCTACCCGGTGAGACTCGGGGAAGAGAATGCCGCTGAGCTGCTGAGAGGATATGACATAGCCGTGGACTGCACTGACAACTTCGCTTCAAGATACCTCCTCAGCGACGCCACAAGAGCTGCCGGCATTCCGATGGTATACGGCGCCGTCAGCCAGTTCATGGGACAGGTGTCAGTATTCAACTACGGAGGAGGACCATCATACAGGGATCTCTACCCTGAAAGGACCGCTAAGGGCAGCAGATGCCAACCCCACGGAACAGGGAGTAATTGGTGCCCTGCCAGGGATCATCGGTTCATACCAGGCCTGTGAAGTGATCAAGATCATCACCGGGGCAGGGGAAGTGCTGTCTGGCCGGCTCCTGCAGGTTGACGGACTGAATCTAAGATCAGAAATAATATCCATCTGATTTTTTATTTGCCCTGAGTCGCATTTTTTCCGAACTTGGTTCTTGATATTTGATAGTATCTGCAATTATGACTGCCGTTACTGTTTCCCTTGTGATCATTGCCATGTTACTCCTTCCCTCCCCGGGAGCGGCGCAGTCATACCAGGAAAACCCTGACACCGCAGTGATCAACAAACAGTCGAGAGATGCCTATATCGGAGCCAGACGCACACCTGACATATCTATTATCATGGCCCATCAGTCGCTCAGCGCATCCCGGAAAACAGGGTACACCAGAGGGGTGGCGGATGCCTCACTGGCCCTGGGGATGGCCTACCTTGCCAAATACAATCAGGGCGACAGCGCACGGTACTATAATGAGCTGGCACTTTCAACCTGTGAGGAGACCGGGGATATTACCGGTAAGGCGCGGGCCTGTTACGGTCTTGCCTATGTATACAGTTTCAAGGGTGATTATCTCAACACGGAAAAGTACGGAACCCTTGCCCTGCAATACTTTGAAGAGGCAGCAGACCACCGTGGCGTGATTAACAGCCTTAACGTCCTCTCCTATGTAGCCCGGCAAAAACAGGATCTTGAAAAGGCAAAGGGGTATCTCGAGAAAGCCATTGCCACAGCCGGGGATGTTGAAGATACCCTCGCACTGGCTGACGCAACCAACAATCTCGGAAATGTTTACAAGGAGATGGCTCTCTTCAGCCAGTCGATCGATAAATATTTCGAGGCTCTCCGTCTCTGGGAAATGAAAGGTGACTCAAGCGGTATGTCACTGGCCTACGGGAGCATTGGCCTGTCATATTTTTATCAGAAAGACTATGACATGGCGCTTGAATACTTCAAAAAACACCTTAATCTTTCCGAAAGGAGAAAAGACCTGTGGGAGGTCAGCAAAGTATGTAACAACATAGCCCAGGTATACAATGCCAGGGGCCTGTTCGACAGTGCACTTTTCTACCAGCGGAGAGCCCTGGCGCTGAACAGGGCGATGAACCTCCCGGCCGGGGAGGCGGATATTTCCGCTAATCTTGCCTCGACCTTCCTTCACTTCAGGCAGATTGATTCTGCCCACTGGTACATCAACCGGGCCATCGATATCAGATCAGGCAACGGCCAGCCTGTACCGCCTGAATATTACATAACCTTTGGAAACATTCTTCAATCTCAGGGCAGATATCAGCAGGCGGCAGGGAAGGGCATTGAAGCGTATAATACTGGCAAAAAGATGGATCTGCCACTTGCGGTCCTTGATGCCTCTCTGTTGCTAAGCGATATTTATACAAAAACAGGGCGTCAGGACCTTGCATACAAATATCTCAAGGAACACACCCGTCTTAAAGACAGCATCAGTAACGATGAATTCCTCAAGCAGGTAACACGTATGGAGATACAGTATGATTTTGATAAAAAGGAAAAGGCAGCGGAATATGAAAGGGAACAGCAGAGATTGATCCAGGAGAACAAGATCAGGGAACAAAGAATGTATCTAAAAGGCCTGTTTATCTTGCTGGTCCTGCTGACTCTGATTTCGTTGCTCTATATCCGTCAGAACAGGCTGAAGTCTCAGTATGCCCGTATTGATCTCGAGCAACGGTTGCTGAGGACCCAGATGAATCCCCACTTCATCTTCAATTCGCTCTGCGCGGTACAGGATCTGATTATGGCTGACAAGCCTCAGAAAGCCAATGCCTTTCTGACGAAAATAGCGAGGCTGATGCGGAATATCCTTGAGAACTCGGGTGAAGAGTATGTGGCACTCGATAAGGAAATAGAAACCCTGCGCCTATACATGGATGTTCAGCAGTTCAGGTTTGAAAAGGGATTTGAATATAATATCAATATCGATCAGTCGATTGACACTGAGAATATCTCCGTTCCTCCGATGCTGGCCCAGCCATGCGTTGAGAATTCCATTGAACATGGACTCCTCCCGGTGAAGGAAGGTGGACGCGTCACTGTCTCCTATGCCATCCGCGACGGGCTGATGATGCTTGAAGTAACAGACAACGGGGTGGGAAGAGTAAAGGCCGCCGGGGAGACCCCGCGTATTAAGAAGCAGTCGATCTCCACAAAGCTTACCGAGAAAAGACTTGAACATTTCAGGAAGATCCTCAGGGAGAAACAGATAAGCTACGAGATCATCGACCTTTATGAAGATGGTGCTGCAGCCGGGACAAAGGTGGTGATGATGCTTCCGTATAAGAAGATTTATGCATAATTTGAGACCCGGGTAACCGGTCTGATATGAAAGCGATAATTATTGATGATGAACAGGCAGTCAGAAATACCATTTCAGCCCTGCTGAAACAGAACTTCCATGACATAACCGTCAGCGCACAGGCCGGCAGTGTTGAAGAAGGCTATGCCGCCGTAATGGAACACCAGCCTGATCTTCTCTTCCTCGATGTTGAACTTCCCGATGGCCTCGGTTTCGACCTTCTGAAGAAGGTCTCTCCCGTGCATTTCAGGGTCATCTTCATAACCGGCCACCAGGAGTATGCCCTTGATGCCATCAAGGTCAGCGCGCTTGACTATATACTCAAACCCATAGACCTTGATGAGCTGAGGTCAGCCATTGAAAAAGCCCGTGAAGTGGTCAACCATGAGGAGGAGCAGATGAAACTGCTGGCACTGAGTGAAAACCTGCATGGAAAGAGAGTCCTGAAGCGTATCATACTGCGCACCGCCGATGCGCTGCAACTTATATCCGTAAGTGATATTATAAGGGCTGAGGCCGAAAGCAATTATACGCACTTCTACCTTGCCGGAGGAAAACACATCATGGTCTCACGCACCATAAAGGAATATGAAGCCATGCTTTCCGGTTCGGGACTTATCCGGGTGCATCAGTCGCACATCGTCAATCTGAACCACATCGACAAGTTCATTAAAAGGGATGGGGGCTATATTCTGCTGAAGAACGGCTCCTCCGTTCCCGTCTCCCCCAACCTCAAGGAAAAGGTCCTTCAGGCTATCACTGACCATTTATACGAATAGTCCCCGGATCGGGAGCCTGACCTTAAGCCCTCCGTCCCCAGTCCGCAGTTGGCATCTTGAGGCTCTGACACTAACGGAAACTCAGTCCTGACATCGAAGTGCATCGGGATGGCACGAAATCGCAAATCGCAAATCCCTTCCAATACTAACCCAAACCCCCTCTTTGCTCATTCGCTGTTGTATCCTGGTATTCCCATGGTGTAATTTGGCTTTAAAACCATATTGCCATGAAATACTCAGTTTTTTTTGCAGTAGTGATTGCCCCTCTGATCCTCATTTCCCCTGAGGTCAGATCTCAGGAGGTGAAAGTAGATGTCAAGGGCAAAGTCATTGAAGAGACTGACAACCGCGCCAATCAGAAAGCCGACGAAGCCATTAATGCCGGCTACGATAAGATCGAGGAAGGCATCGGTAAACTCTTAAAGAAGAAAGATAAAAAAGCAAAGGGTGACGGAGGTGATGAGGTCGACTCTTATGACCCCGGAGAGGGAGGAACATCGAAGGCTGGAAAGACGAATCCGGAAGCCAATGCAAAACAGAGCTTGCAGCAGACACTCACATGGAACAAATATGATTTTGTCCCGGGGGAAAAGATAATATTTGAAGATAACCAGGAAGGAGAAGAGAATGGCGAATTCCCTTCACGCTGGGATCTTGCCGGCGGAGGAAATGTTGAAAACGCATCCTTTGGGGAAGTGAATGTGATTTACTTTAAAGAGGCTGAGTCATGCATCATACCATTCTTTAAAGAGCCGGAGAAGGATAACCTTCCTGATCTCTTCACCGTCGAATTCGACTGCTGGTTTGAACCTGATGAATACTGCCAGTATTATCTTGATTTCTACGATCACAAAAACCAGAGCGAAAGCACCATAGATATCGACCCCCTGATTATCAACGCATACCATGCAGGGATCAATGACATCGGTGAAGGCTTCTACCCTGGCCAGGAGGAAAAGGGGGAAATAACCGAAGGACTATGGCGTCATGTTGCCATCTCATTTAATACGCGTGCACTGAAGGTCTACCTTGATGATGCCAGGGTCGTAAACATTCCGAACCTGGGTATAAACCCTGAAGGGCTGACCATCTGTTGTGACGCCATGAATACCGTGGGTTCGCAGGGGATGAACCGTCTAGTTAAAAACGTCAGGATAGCTGAGGGAGCAGTGAAGCTGTATGACAAACTGATGCAGGACGGAAAGATTGTTGCAAACGGCATCCGATTCGATGTTAATAAGGCCACTATTAAACCTGAATCTATGGGAGTCATTAATTCAATCTATGGCCTTCTCAAAGACCACCCGGATATTAAACTTAGTGTAGAGGGTCATACCGACAGTGACGGCGAGGATGCCTCAAACCAGAACCTGTCTGAGCGGCGTGCAAAGGCCGTGGCTGATCAACTGGTCTCAATGGGTATTCAGTCCGGCCGTCTTACCAGTAAAGGCTGGGGTGAAACCAAACCCGTCAGCCCGAACAATACCTCTGAAGGCAAGGCGGCCAACAGGAGGGTTGAATTTGTAAATAACTAACCTGAAAGGAAATATAACCATGAAAACAAATTTGAGAACCAGCACTTGCGGAAGCATGATGGTAATAATACTGCTGTCAGCTGCCGTGACTACCTGTGACAGGCAGGAAGATGATCCGTTCTATGTTGGGACATGGCAGTATAAAGAAAAGGTTTATGCAGGTGAGTTTGCATATAATACAACCAGAACACTCATACTCACAGAGACGACCTTTGAAGAAATTTATGTCATGCAACGTGACAATTCAACAACGATAGCTTCAGTGCTCGGCATGAAGGGTGATCTTGATGTCAGCGGTGCCGGGATGACTTTCAGCCTTCAGGCAGTGGGTGATTGTGTCAAAGACGCCCAGAACAAATGCACGAGCTCGGTACAATGGTATGCAAAAGGGTCGTCAGGCTATAATAACTATATACAATACCTGGAAGAGACCGTCTCCGGGGAATTTGAAGCTGATGAAGATTATCTGTGGCTCGTCCGCGACAGTAACAATGACGGCGACACAGATGACGACTGGGAAGATATGGAATTTGAAAGGCTTTAAAAATAACGTGATGGCTATAATACAAAGATCAAAGGGGAGCGTCGCAGCGATAATTCTTGCAACAGTTCTTTCCTTCCCCACAACTGCCGGTCCCCTTTTGACAGATATAGAGTCCAGCATTGAGATAGACCCGTCAGGAGGATTTCTTTATGCTGAGGATCCTGAAACGGGAGTCTCATTTGGGTTATCATTCCCTGAGGGTGCCCTTGCGGAAAAAACTACTATAACGCTGATAATTTACGGCTCTCCCTGTCCGCGAGTACTTGGAAAAACACACATCAACGGTTTCGCCATCCTTCCGGAAGACCTGCTGCTTCTTGAAAAGGCAACCATTCATCTCTATAATCCTCCCGGGGATGTCAGAAAAGACATGATTCTTTATCATATTGCCGGCGAGCAGTTCATTATTCCGCTTGGTGCCCAAATCATTCATGAGGACGAAAACTGGATTGAGGGTACTTTCTATTCTACCGGTAAGTTTAGTCTTGGTTCCCCGACTGCTGCTGAAGCTCTTGCCCAGTCAAAAAAACTGGCTGCCTACAGCCCGTCAAGACCCATTGCATATGCAGGAGAAGAGATTCACACATCAGCCCTGATTGTTCCTGACATGTCCGACCTGTACGCATTTCCTGTTTCCGGAGGGCCTAATGCAATACCGGATGAATGGAACGGGTTAATACCGGAATATGCCGCATCTGACCCTGTAGAGTGCATGCGGTGGCAGCGGGCGCTGACAAAGATAGAAGCTCATATGACCTGGGTAGAACACTTTATCTACACCAATAATCAGGCTGCCGAGGAGGCTGAACGTGCCAAAGCCAGAGATGCCCTGCAGGAGGCCATTGACGGCTATCTGAAGAGGCCTTCGCCTGAAAACCGATGCAGCAGCTATACCAGAGCGGCGGCAAAATATACTGAAGCTGCCACCCGGTTAGGAATGAATATCCAGGGAGAGGCACCTATTGCACAGCATTTCAACAAGCTTGTGAACGAGTGTTCATATGTCTTTTCTGTCGAAGCCCGTGAGTGGGGCGGTCACCCCAGGGAGATGGATCTTGGCGGTATGTTTGAATCCAAATTAACAACTTATACTACTGTTAAATGTCATGTTCCGTGGAATGAATTTCTGAAAACCGGCAATCAGGGCGTACAGGGCACTGGTAACAAGAATGAACACTTTGAATCACATTGGGTAGGAGATGAAAAGGAGAGTCATGAGCAATGGGACAATTCCTATACCTCAAAAAGGATAGAAGGAAGAATTAAGGTTTTGGAAGACGAATTCGGGCGGTTGACCCGCGAAGCGCACATAACTATTTACTGGGAGTGCAAAAGTACAATCCGTCTCTGGGGAAGAACCCCGGAAGGCAATTATGACGAAACAAGCGGAGGGACAAAAACAGTCGAGGAATCCAAAATCTATTCTCTCGATCCGCCCGGTAACATCTGGAGTAACGGGAATTCAATCTCAGGTGCTTCATACAGGGCGTTCGTAATCAAACAACCAGGCGACGGAAGGTATGACCCGAACGATTGCTTCTGATGGCATTTACAGTAAATAAAATAATCTGCAGATGATAAAAAGAATTAAATATCCATTGATAATTATCCTACTAATCATAATGCCCCTTGCAACAGCTCAGGAGTGTCCTAAAATCAGAGTCGGGGTTAAAATCAAAGAGGTATATCCCGAAGTATTCGACCTCTTGAATAAAAACAATAATGTTGAAAAGAATAGCGCGATATGGCTAACAGAGTTAGGAGAAATACTTATGGGTTGCCTCAGGGAAAATTCCCCGGAATTGGATTTTATTTATCTTTCTGCAAACCCCGGGGCGGATTATGATTATCTTTTTACTTCACTTATCGCTTTGACTGGGGGTGGCGAAGATGTTGTTGTTGTTCCGGGATATTCAATAATTACAGGAGAGGACATCTTTACTGTTCCCCCTGTCTACGGTTCTGAATACACCGAATATAAGGTCTGGTCTTCACTTATAGTAAATTCAAACTGTTTCCCAAGCAGGAGATATGTTCTTTGGATTGACCACGGGGAGAGTCAGGATATTACCCGGGCTATTCGGTCAAGTCTTTTTGGATTCTCAAGTAGTCTTACGCGCATGCTTTACGAAAGAGAGAACCTTAGGCCTGTACCGCCAAGGGAGCCGCATATCGAAACCTGGCTTGACAAAGAATACTTATCCCCTCTTGATGAGGAGACAAGAAAAATCAGAATCTATGAAAAAGTATTGAGTTGTAATTGGCAACCATCGTACTACGTAGATTATCATAGCCAGCCCGTCAGATTCCCGGAAAAAACAGACAGAGGGGAGATTTGGCCTGTAGAGACCTGCAAACTGGAATATTCAGACAGCAAAATACAATATATTCTTGTCAATAAGCAGGGCAATGCGGTTGGTGAGTATACCCTAAAAAGAGGATTAGAGCCTTTGCTTGAAAAGATAACCCTTTCAACCTGTCCTTTGGGTAATAAGCCAAATATTGAGAAAGAGATTGAAATAGTTATCCGCGGCCTTGAACTCGAGGTTGAACCCGACCGCAAAACGATATACAACGGTGAAAAAACTTCAATTCAGATTGACCTGCATGAACTTGAACCTGACGGGACCGAAGTCCTTTCATGCGCCGGGAGGGAAGTTGATGTCCAGGTTACAGGGGTTGTCGACGGAACCGTAAGCCACAGGTCAGGCAAGCTCAAATTGAATGAGGTTGGAGTGGCCTTTATAGATTACAAAGCAGGTCAGCAGGATAAACAGATTAAGATAACAGCCACCTTCACCCCTCCGGGGTATCCGGAAAAGGCTAAGGGTGAGGCCACAATAAATATCAAGCCCCTTGAATACGATGCCACCCTGACTCTTAAAGGCAGCTATAATAAAACCGAAAGCAGTTCATTTAAGCAAGCTATGGGCTGGGGCGACAGTGAAATAACACATGAACTGAATGAAAATCGCGAAGCTTCAATTTATGTACCCTTAAAAATGGAAAAGGCTTTTGATGTGGAAGCTCAGAACCTGAGGTACGAATTTTACCGTCCGCTTGACATTAACCTTTCTTCTTTCTATGCCTCACACAGAAGCAAGAATTTCAAATCCGACATCGGCTCTGACGAGGGCGGCAAAACAACTGTCCTGAAAAACAAGATTCCGTCTGATCAGAAGGTGTCATTAAAGGAGACAATGCTTCAACTCGACATTATGTTGACGATTGATCTGAAAACAGACAAGGTTGTTGAAATAAACATGGATGGCTTCACCGTCGAATTCACCTGGAATGAGACTGTAGACACACACCATGAAAGCTGGTGGAAGCCTCCACCCGCTCCGGGACACGAAGCAACTGACAAGACAGAAAGCGACACAGAAGATGATAATTTTTGTGTCTGCCCGGTTGAAGATCCTATTCCGGATCCCATAGTCATAAGCTCCACGGAAGCGATTAAGAAATACCTGAAGGACCTTAGCTTCGCGCTGCCGGAAAATGCAGAATTACCCGAAGAAGAGGCTGTACCAATAATCGCTCCCGACCTTCTGGTGAAATTCGGCGATGGCAAGACATATTTCGGGGGAGATGGAAGAAAGATCGTTGACAACTCAGAAGGATCAACTGTTCACCGGGAGGAATACAACTTCTCCTGGCAGGTAACCCGTAAAAAGAAACCGTAACAAACTAAATATCATCATGAAAAAGCTAATCGTTTCAGCAATCTGCCTTCTTTTTCTGACTGTATGGATGTACAGCCAGCAGGCAACTCCCAAACCCTTCAGCTTCAAATCAGCGGTCGTAGAGTATAAATACTCCGGTGAAAAAACAGGCAAATCAACGCAGTATGTAGACGACTACGGCATGAAAAACGCCACTTACTCAGAGACAATTGAAGAAGGGGAACTGTCCAAAGGATGGATTGTAACATCCGGCGAATACCAGTACATGTGGAACCTGGCAGATCCAACGCAGGGCATGAAAATGAAAAACCCGCTTTTGGAATGGATCAGCCAGTCATCAGCCATGGACCTCGAAGCATATACCACCGCCGCATATGAGAAAATGGGTATGGTAAAAAGCGGGAAAGAGACATTTCTTGGCAAGGAGTGCACCGTAATCAAAGGGGATATGGGCAAAGTGCTCATCTGGAAGGGCATACTTATGCTTTCCGAGTTCAGGATGGGGGCTTATGTATCACGTCAGGAGGCAACATCAATAAAAACAGATATAAGTGTTGACCCCAGTTATTTTATAATACCGGCAAACATCAAATTCACCGAAATGAATATGTTTTAATCCTTCCGATTCGTTCCAAACAGATTAAGAATAGTCAGCCAACCCCTTTGAACAACCTGCCAAGCATAGCCATCAGGAGCCTGAAAGGCAATATAGTGCCAATCGCATACGACAGCCTGATGGTCCAGCGGGGAATTATCACCGCGGTGCCCCTGTACATCATTTTAACTATATATGATGCAGCTTTGTCAGCTTCAAGCACATTCGACCTTGCCACGAAACCCATCCTGCTGATGCGCTCCCTGACCAGTTCATTTGTCAGTATCGGTCCCGGCATGGCAACACTGACGCTGATGCCTGTTCCGCGCAGCTCTTCCCTTATGGCAAGCGAGAAATGGTAGATATATGATTTGGATGCTGAATAGATACTTTTATAGGGCACCGGCATTAAACCGCCGAAGCTTCCAATGTTCAGTATATATGCACGCTCCCTCTGCTTAAGCTCCTCAATAAAGACATTCGTCAGTTGTGTCGTGCACCTCATGTTCAGAAAAACGCTCTCTCCAATGGCGGTTTCACTGTATTCTCCAACAGGGCCCCCATGGCCTATGCCTGCATTGTTGATAAGTATGTCAACATCCAGGTTCTGATCCGCCACAAACCTCCATATCTCTCCCGGCGCCTCATCCCGCATGAGATCAGTCTCAATGAACCTCACTGATATATCGTATCTGGCAGCAAGGGCATCCGCCTGCTCAGGCAGTCCGGTTCCCGGAAGTGAAACCACCAGGAGATTATGTCCCCGTCGCGCCAGATCCTCGGCCAGCGCTTTCCCGAGACCGGAGCTTGCCCCGGTGACAATTGCATAATTACCGCTGATACCGTTCACTTAACTTCTCCCTTCCTTTTAAGCCACTCAAGCGTGATCTTCACACCCTCACGTAAAGGAGTAACACTGTAACCCAGGTCCGTCATCGCTTTCTGACTGCTCAGGCTCCAGTGATTGAGGTATTTTTTTACCCACTGTGCAGTGATCATGGGAGGTATTCCGGTGACTGATGCCTGCCATTCCATGAATTTTGCAACCGCAACCATCAGCCCAACCGGAAGAGGCAGGAGCCAGTGGCGCCTGCCCGTGACCTCGGCCAGGGTATCAAAAAACTGCCTGAAGGTGAGGTTCTCTCCTCCCAGGGCGTAACGATTGCCCGGCCGGCCATGAATGGCAGCCAGTATATGACCCCTGACTACATCATCCACAAGTACGTAACTCCCGACACATGTACCGTCGCCCGGCAATATATGCCATTTCCCGAGCGCATAGAGCTTTATCATCCGTGTCAGGGCGTTGCTCTCATTCACCGGTCCCGGGCCGTAAACACGGGGTGGATTGACGATGACAGTCTCCATACCATCCCTGCAGTAAGCCATGACAAGCTTCTCGGCAGCAGCCTTGGTCTCCTCATACTCATTGAAGAAAGGCACGCTCCTGGGGAAGGACTCATCTATCGGATCCACTCCGGGCGAAGGACCTATAACCGCTGCCGACGATGTGAAAACGAACCGCTTCACTCCCGCCCCCAGAGAAACCTTAAGAAGGTTCCCGGTACCGGTGACATTTACCCTGTAAGGAATACTTTTATCCTTTGACCATGGCTTGGCAAAGGCTGCAAGATGAAAAACAGTGTCGCACCCGCTGATACCCATCTCCAGCGCAGAGATATCATCAAGGTCTCCCGGTACGGCGGTGACACCTGCCAGGGCTGCAAGCGAAGTGAATTTTTCAGGGGAACGGACCAGACACCTGACCTGGTGACCTTCGGCAGAGAGTCGCTCGGCGAGCCTCTGTCCTATAAATCCGCTGGCTCCGGTGAGAAAACAGTTCATAGGGCATGAAATACCCTATAAAATTAGAGATATTCAGATTACAAAAACAACCTCCTGTTATTTTTCCGAATAGAGGTCCTTCCTCGACAGCAGATGATCAAGATTGGCCAGACCGTAAACAATGACTGCAGTCACCACAGATGTATGCTCCTGGTACTCGGCAATGCTTTTGTCATACGTGTCGCGTTCAGTGTGCCATATCTCACCGTAGTTGAAGTTGTATCCCTTTATGTCAGATTCATCAAAGCGAAGCGTGGGAACACCGTTGATAGCAAAATGTGCATGATCGGAACCGCCTGCCGTTGCCGGTCGCGGACGGGGAGGATCAGTGCGCTTTTTCAGTGTGAACGGTAAATCGGGATTGATGGTGGCCAGCGGTTTGGTTATCTTTTCAAAATCATCATACATGGCCTCCGGGACGGTAATTCCCAGTACAGGTGTTGGTCCTCCGTCACGATTGAAATAGTTGGATATCTTCGGGAGCTTCCCGGTGTTGCTCTCAACCCAGTGCTTTGACCCCAGCAGACCGAACTCCTCACCTGCCCAGAGGCACACCAGGATGGTACGTTCCGGCTTTCCTCCAGCGGCCATGATGAGTCTGGCGGCTTCCATGGCCGGAGTCACCCCTGACCCGTCATCAACGCCACCGGTGGCGACGTCAAACGCATCGAGGTGTCCTCCCATCATTACGTACTCATCAGGGTACCTGGTACCTCGTATTACGCCAATCACATTATGATACTTCACCGGTCCCGGCTTGAAGTGGTTGCGGATGTCAAACTCGAGCTGGAAATATCTGCGCTCCTTTGCCATTTGCTCAATTATGGCGAACTGGTGCTCATCAAGCTTGATATCGCAAACCGTCGGCAGGTTTTCAAAGGTCATGCTGTCAAGGTTTTTCCTGTCATACAGAACCCTGATGGGCACCTCCGAAGACTGGATCACTCCAAGTATTCCGGCTTCACGCATCTCACGGTAGAACAGGGCAGGCTCTTCCTTCAGGGTCAGCATCGGCTTTGGCTCACCGCTTCGGTTTGTGAAATTCTCACGCATTATTTCACGGTTGATTTTTGATATGGAGTCATTGTACAGCTTGATAGCTTCCCTCGCCGAATCAGCCTTAATGGAGTAATCTATCGGCCAGCCTGTGCTCTTACCTCCTATCAGGACCCATGCTCCCTTCAGGGTGCCCTTCATCCGGTCAAACTCCTCCTTGCTCTTCGGCTCTATCAGGACGTGTCCGCGCTGAACACCTTTAGTTCCTGAGGTATATGAGGGAGTAGCAAAATGGAGTACCATCCCGTTATCTGAGAGCATGCGGCCGAACCACGGACCGCGGTTGAATCCCACCGGTACCGTACCCACCTCATCCATGATCACCTCCATACCCCATTTCCTGAACTCCGAAGCACACCAATCGGCTGCATTCTCATATGCATCCGATCCGATAAGCCTTCCGCCGAAGCGGTTGGAGATGACATCAAGATGGCGCATGGCCTGGTTGTCGGTGGTGCCAATAGCGATGATCCGGTCAGTGACTTTATTGTGCTGTGCGTCGGTGCCTCCGGCTAAGATCATTGTTGCCAGCAGGGTGAGGAGAATCTTCTTCATTGTCTGTATTTTCAGATTATGTCCGGAAATTTATACATAATCGTTAAGCGAAGAACCTTCCGGGCATTTGTTTAGCATTAATTAACAGTTCGCTGTTTCCAGGCGATCTGTACTTGGGTTATTCTCACGCCTTTGTAGTGTTGCACTTTGCCTTTACCCCTTGTACTTTATTATGTAACCATATCCTTCCCGTTCCCGTTGTCTTTCCCCTGCTTCTTTGTAACTTGGGAAAGTGTATCAGAAGGATTACATACTCCGAATGATCGAGATGCTCGGCGACCTTCTTGCGGCAATATTCGGGCTTGTAAGGAAGGGCGATTATGACCAGGCCTCAGAAAAACTTGAGCGGATATATTACGACATGCTGAAGGAAGATGCCGCTTTCTTCAGGGCAATTCCAAAAGAAGATCTGACCCGAAAGCTTCTAGAGGATCACAATTATACCAACGGCCACCTGGAGATCCTTGCCGGACTCTTCAATGCCGAGGCGGAGTTGAACCTTGCGCAGGGCAACAAATCAGACTGCATCGAATATTCGGAGAAGGCGTTACTCCTGTTGGAATTCATCGACCTCAGACAAAAGACACTCTCCCTCGACCGGCTTGAGATTATGAGCGGTATCCGTCAAAGGATTGACAGACTGAGTGGAGCAGAAAGTAATATGTGATCTTTGCTGCGCGTCGCCGGAGACAGATCACCACATAACCTTGGAATTCAATCTTTCAGCAAAAATCGCAACACCCCTCCCGGCCCCTTCGGCTATATAGTCAACCTTATGATTCGTATAGACTGCCACCGGTTTGGGATCAATTATGAATACAGGCGTGGTCATCGCCACATAGTGTATCAGTCCCGCTGCTGGATAGACATTAAGGGAGGAGCCGATAACCGCAAAAATATCAGCATATGATGCAATTTCAGCTGCCTCCTCCATTGCCGGAACAGCCTCCCCGAACCATACAATATTTGGCCTGAGCGGTGAGCCGTCGGAGGCCTTCTCTTCCGGCAGGATATCACGATAGCCAATATCAATTATGACGGCAGGGTTCTTGCTGCTGCGCGCCTGGGTCAGCAACCCATGTAGGTGAAGTATTTTTGTGCTGCCAGCCCTCTCATGCAGGTCATCGACATTCTGTGTAATAATATGAACGTCATAATCCTTCTCCAGTGCAACCAGGCCTTTATGTCCGGCATTGGGCTCAGCTTTCTCCAGTTGCCTGCGGCGTTCGTTGTAAAACTTCTGGACCAGGCCAGGATTGCGATGCCATCCGTCAATTGACGCGACCTCTTCCACCGGGTACTGCTCCCACAGTCCACCGCTGTCGCGGAATGTCTTTATACCGCTCTCGGCGCTGATGCCGGCGCCGGTGAGAACCACAATTTTCTTCATGTTGTGAATATACTAAAAGGCTCCGTTAAGTTTTAATCAATATTAGTTAAGTGTGAGGAAGACTACCTATATTTAATGTATAAATTTAATTAAAGATGAGCTTCGAAGAGATCAGGGAGATCCTTGAAAACCAGCAGAAATTTTTTAAGGAAGGAGCAACACTGGATATCGGAAAGAGACTGGAAGTACTGCAAAAGCTTCGCTCTCTGATACTGAAGAACGAACCCCTGATCAAGGAGGCCCTGTGGAAAGATTTTCATAAGCCGGAATTTGAAGCGGTGGCTACCGAAACCAGGTTTGTCATCAAAGAACTGAATCATGCTATCCGGAGACTCAGAGGCTGGTCGAGACCACGGAGGGTCCGGACGCCAATTGTTCACTTTATCGCGAGCAGCCGCATAGCTCCTCATCCTTACGGTCAGGTGCTCATCCTTTCACCGTGGAATTACCCCTTCCAGCTTGCAATGGTGCCGGTTATCGGAGCTCTTGCGGCAGGCAACGTTGTGGTCATGAAAGTCTCGCAGCAGGTGCCTCATACTACCGCCGTACTGAAAAAGATCATTGATAATTTTCCCCCTGAGCTTTTGGTAATGCTCAACGGTGACCATGCGGTTAGTGAACAGTTGCTTGATCATAAATTCGATTACATCTTTTTTACCGGGAGCTGCAAGATCGGCAAATATGTCATGCAGAAGGCAGCAGTCAACCTGACACCTTTATCCCTTGAGTTGGGAGGCAAGAACCCATGTGTCGTCACCGCAGATGCCAGGCTCGACTTTGCCGCCAGAAGGATAGTGTGGGGAAAGTTCATGAACGCCGGTCAGACTTGCATATGCCCTGATTACATGATTGTCGACAAAAAGATCAGGGACCGCTTTCTTGAGCTTCTCAGGAAAGAGATCAGCTCTTCCTACGGCACTGACCCTGAAAAAAGCGAAGACTACGCAAGGATCATCAGCAGCAGTAATGTAACGAGGCTTGAATCACTGATGCACAGCGGGGTGATTGTCACAGGCGGCAAATGCGACCCTGAAGGATGCTACGTTGAACCGACAGTTATTAAAGACATCAGGCCTGGTGACCCTGTAATGAACGAGGAGATTTTCGGGCCGCTGTTGCCTGTAATTGACTATGAGGATTTTCAGGAGGTTTACGGAATTATTGAACAGAATCCCAAGCCCCTTGCCGTTTATATTTTCACCCGCGACAGAAAGCTGGCACGGGATTTCATTGCCAGGACACAGAGCGGAACCGCAGCAGTGAATGACACTGTAATCCAGATTGCCTCACCCTGGCTTCCCTACGGTGGCGTGGGATGCAGCGGGATGGGAAAATACCATGGTAAAAAATCATTTGAGACTTTCTCAAACATGAGAGCATTGGTATTTAAATCAAACCTGATTGACTTTCCAATACGCTATCCGCCATATACCAGGCTTAAAACAAGGATTCTGAGTCTGCTGATGAGATAACTGATACTTGATTTCGGTGAGGCTGACTGTGACTTTCCCCCGGCAGGCTCAGTGTGGTTCGGATGGAGCAGAGAGAGCTTAAATTTGCAGGTTCCCGGCTTTCTGTGTAACTTGTATAAAATCTGTCCTGATGAGATTTTTTACCATTATATTATTGATGCTTGCTACCTGTCCGGGGACACAGAAAGAGGATAAAAATGAAACGGCACGCCTCAGGATGGTTGAGACCCAGATTGAGGCACGGGGAATAAGTGATGCTTCCACCCTGAGGGCCATGCGGACAGTGCCGCGCCACATCTTCGTTCCTGCGTCGCATGCCAGTGAGGCATACAGTGACAGGCCGCTGCCAATAGGTTATAATCAGACTATCTCTCAACCATTCATAGTAGCCTACATGACTGAACTGGTGCGGCCGGCCAAGGGCAAGACAGCCCTGGAGATAGGTACCGGGTCAGGTTACCAGGCTGCGGTACTGGCTGAGATAGTAGATACCGTCTATACCATCGAGATAGTACCCGAGCTTGCCAGGGAATCAGCCACAAGGCTGAAGCTCCTCGGTTATCAGAATATCATTGTAAAATATGGCGACGGCTACAAGGGGTGGCCCGAACACTCACCTTTTGACATAATCATTGTAACTGCAGCCGCGGATCATATCCCCCAGCCGCTGAAGGATCAGCTCGCCGAGGGAGGGAGACTCGTCATGCCTGTGGGCGACCCGGCAACAGTACAACAGCTCATCGTTCTGACAAAGAGAAAGGGAAAGATCACCGAACAACGGCTGGAGCCGGTACGATTCGTCCCTCTGAAGAGACTTAAATAGCTTAACAATGATCTGAACAATCGGACACCCGAATGCCTGGTACCTTGATGGCAAAAGATTATTCATTCCTTCTGTCCATTTTTATTAATCTTTATTTATACATTTAACATATTTTAACATTTAAACTGTATACCATTGTTATACAATTATTTAAATGTTATATATATGCTATTTATCTCGGTATTGATATGTTTTTTGTACATATTTTTACTCTCTATTTTGAACACTTACCGGGGTCGTGACGTTTTACATTCAAATTTCAACAAACAATTAAAAATTAAATATCATGAAAAAGCAAACCCTCACTTTCGGACTGATCGCCCTGATGGGGATCTTTATACTCACAGGTTGTGAAAAAGAAAAAGAAGAAGAGATGAAGGCTGTGGCGGATATGACCATAGCAGAATATGCTCTCTCAAACAGCAACTTCTCCATCCTGGTTCAGGCTCTCTCAAAAGCTGAACTGGTAGACGCTCTCAATGGCTCAGGCAACTTCACGGTTTTCGCTCCGACGAATGAAGCATTCAACGCTCTCTTTGCTGAGCTGGGTATCAGCGGAATAGCTGACCTCTCAAAGGAGACCCTTACCCCTATTCTTCTCTACCATGTACTGGGTACTGAAGCCAAATCATCAATGATTTCCACAGGCTACTATAGTACAATCAGCCCTGCACAGGGTTCATTCCTCAGCCTGAAGGTTGACGCTTCATCAGGTGTGAAACTTAACAAAAACACCTCTGTTATCACCGCCGACGTCGATGTCAAGAACGGAGTGATCCACGCTATTGATAAAGTCCTCCTTCCCCCGACGGTTGTTGACCAGGCACTGGCTAATGACAACTTCTCAATCCTTGTCCAGGCAGTCGTGAAAGCAGGTCTTGTCGATGTACTCAACGGAACAGGTCCCTTCACCATCTTCGCCCCGACAAATGCAGCTTTCGAAGCACTGTTTGCAACCCTCGGCATATCAGGTATTGCTGATCTGACAGCAGCTCAGCTGACCCCGATCCTCACATACCACGTCGTCAGCGGTAACGTACTGTCAACACAGCTTTCAGCAGGCACCGTTCAGACGCTCAACGGCCCCATCACAGTGTCCCTGAGTCCGGCACCCGCCATCAACACCAACTCGAAGATAGTTGCAACTGATGTCCAGGGATCCAACGGCGTGATCCACGTGATTGACAACGTACTCCTGCCTTAAGGCATCTATATATCATCCCAAATTTCAAAGGCGACGCTCAGACCGGGCGTCGCTGCTTTTTTTGTTCAATTTATAGCCCCCAAATCAATACAAAATATTATTTTTAACCTCGGAACACTAAACACAATGGATCGTTACTCAATAGCTGACCTTGAAAAGCTGACCGGGATCATGGCAGGGACCATCAGGATCTGGGAGCGCAGGTATCGCATCATAAAGCCGCACCGCACCGACACCAACCGGAGATGGTATGATGATGATGACCTGAGGAGGATTTTAAATATCTCATTACTCTATCGCAAGGGAATCAAGATCTCTGTTATTGCCAAACTTTCAGGAAGGGAGATCGATGAACAAGTCGCCCTCCTTACAGGGGAAGCAACAGACAATATCACTTATATAGACACCCTTATCGTGGCGATGACCGCACTCAATGAGAATACAATCAATGATGTACTGATGCGGTCAATCGTCAATAGAGGTTTTGAAGAGACCATCACAGGTGTTGTCTTCCCGTTCCTTAGAAGGGTAGGCTTCATGTGGCAAACAGGCTCAATCGACATAGGCGGAGAGCACTTCGTCACGAATATCATACGGAAAAGGCTCATCACCGCCATAGACTCACTGCCGGCTGCTGACAAACCGGACAGAAAAAAAGTCATCATGTATCTTCCCGAGAATGAACTGCATGAGATGGGACTTCTGTTCTATACATACATCGTCCGGAGGGCAGGGCATGAAGTACTTTACCTCGGACAGGCCACTCCGATAAATGCCCTGGTTGACGTCGTAGAGCGGTGGCATCCTGATATTCTTGTAACCGGAGCGCTTACCGGACTGTCTTACGTTAAACCTGAAGAATACCTCGGGAGACTCAGCGGCCTGTTCCGCGACAAAAAGATCCTGGTATCCGGTGCGCTGGCCCCGGTAGCAATGGAGAAAAAATTCAGCAATATACATGCAGTCACCACCGTAGCCGAACTTAAGAAACACCTCTGAACCTTTACAGAATTGCTAACTTTGTCTTCATGGAAAAACTTAACCTGTTTTTTGCCCAGATAAAGGATATAAGCTTCTGGCAGAGACTCTTCCACTGGAGGAAGATCAGGACCCTCAGCTTTGATGCCTATGAGGAGTACAGGTCGTTTGCCCGGGAGCTGGAAACGAACAGGGAAAACATCGAGAAACTTAAGAACCGCTTCACTGACATCTCTGCCCGCAACGAGAACCTCCTCCAGAAGGTGAGAGATACCGAGCTCCTTTCGGCCCGCAAGGATGCCGGTCTTGAAGAGCTTAACGGCCGCATGCGCGAGTACTCCGGCACAATCAATGAACTGACAAAAAAAGTGTCGGCATTCGAGGCCACCAAGGAAGACAACGTCAAAAACTACAACGAGAACATTGCCCGGCTGAACCAGACCAAGGAGAGCTTCGAGGCCGAACGCAGGAAGCTGAACGAAGACCGCGTGAGGGAAGCCGCGGACCGGTTCGAGGCGATGAAGAGGCAGTGGGCTGAACATGAGGCCGACGTTAAAAACAGCATCATCAGGATATGCGATGTCAATCATGTGAATTACATCGACAAGGTACCCTTCAGGGGAAATCCCGATAACACAATCGAGATCAGCGGCGAATATATCATCTTCGATGCCAAGAGCCCGGCAAACGACGACCTCTCAAACTTCCCGCTTTACATAAAGTCACAGGCTGAGAACCTGAAGAAATACGCCAGCCAGGAAAACGTCAAGAAGTCAGTGTTCCTGGTCGTTCCCACAAACACCATCGACAAGCTCAAACAGCTTACCTACAGGCTGGGCGATTATGACGTGTTTGTGATAACCCGTGACTCGCTCGAGCCGGTCATACTCTCTCTGAAAAAGATTGAAGAATATGACCTGGCTGATAAGCTCAGTCCCGAGGACCGCGACAGCATATGCCGCATTATCGGCAAGTTCGCGCATACAACCAAAAGAAGGATACAGGTCGACCAGTTCTTCCAGAAAGAATTCATTGATATTGTCCTGAAGAGCGAAAAGGAGCTGCCGGAGGATATCCGGACGCAGGTCATCGAGTTCGAAAAGTCGGAGAAACTGAACCCTCCCACCGAAAAGAGGGCAAAGATCATCTCCATAGACGAGCTGCAGAAGAAAAGCGAAGAGATCGATGCCGAAGCCCAGGCCCGGAAACTGTCGCTTCCCGGTACCGGAGATGAATAAACCCCTCATGATGCGCAAAGAGAAGGACTTCATAGGAGAAAAGGAGCTGGAAGACAGCGTCCTGTACGGCATTCATTCGCTCAGGGCCCGCGATAATTTTCCGGATAGCACCTCTTTTCACATCGAATGGTACAGGGCCATGGCACTTACCAAGAGGGCATGTTACCTTACAGCCGCCGGCTTCTTTTCCGAAGCGGCACAGCAGTATGACCTTGAAAAAATGAACCTTAGGGTCATCAGTTCCGCTAACCTCGCAGCACTTGCAACCGCCGCTGATGAATGCGCGGAAGGAAAGCACTTTGAATATTTCCTGGTGCCGGCCCTCTCCGGCGGAGCAGGCACAAGCATCAACATGAACCTGAATGAGATCATCGCCAACCGCGCCCTGCAGATGACAGGTCATAAGCCCGGCAACTATGATCTCATTGATCCCATCGAGGATGCCAATATCTTTCAGTCGACCAATGATGTTGTGCCCACTGCCCTCCGCGTTGCGGCGATGCAGCTCCTTCTGGAGCTGGAAAATGCAATCAATGAGCTCCGTAAGGCGATGGAGGAGCTTGAGAAGAGATACCGGAACACCCTGCGCATAGCCTACACCCAGATGCAGGAGGCGGTTCCCTCAACCTATGGCCGCCTCTTCAGCAGCTACAGCGATGCCCTTTCGCGCGACTGGTGGAGGGTATCAAAATGCCTTGAACGCATCAAGGTGGTCAACCTCGGGGGGTCAGCCATCGGCACATCCATAGCCGTCCCAAGATATTTTGTGGCAGAGGTGGTACCCCGGCTGCAGCAGCTTACGGGGCTCCCTGTCACACGGGGTGAGAACCTCTCCGACGCCACCTCCAATCTTGACCCCTTTGTTGAGGTGCACGGCATCATCAAGGCTCATGCCGTCACCATGGAGAAGATGGTGAGCGACCTTCGGCTCCTGGCCTCAGACATTCACGGGACACGTTCACTTTCGATACCAAAGAAACAGACAGGCAGTTCCATCATGCCCGGGAAGGTCAACCCGGTAATACCGGAATTTGTCATCAGCTGTTCCCACAGGGTTTACAGCAATGACCAGCTTATAGCAGGCCTGGCTGCACAGGGCTGCCTGGAGCTGAACGCCTACCTTCCGGTGATAGGTCATGCGCTGCTCGAGAGCCTTAAACTTCTGATATCATCAGACACTTCGGCCCTCAACCACCTGCTCCGCGACCTTGAAATTGATTCGGGGATATCGGAATCCAGGGTGATGTCAAGCCCTGCTGTCACAACAGCCCTTCTGCCACTCATTGGTTACAAAAAAGCAGCAGAGATGGCAGCCCTTATGAAAGATACCGGAATGAACATCATTGAGGCGAATGAGAAGCTGGGCTATGTCGATCATACGAAACTAAAGGAGATACTTAAGGCTGAAAACCTCGTGCAGGGCGGCTACCGGCTCAAAGACCTTGAAGAGTGATTAACGTATGACAGCAAAAGGAAGAGATACAAAACCCCACGTGGGAATATTCGGCCGGAGGAATGTGGGCAAGAGCTCACTTATAAATGCATTGGTGGGACAGGATATAGCAATTGTCTCCGATGTTGCGGGCACCACCACCGATCCGGTGAAGAAGAGCATCGAGGTTCACGGTCTTGGTCCTCTTATCTTCATAGACACCGCGGGTATTGATGACACCGGGGACCTTGGTCAGCTTCGCATTAAGAAATCAATGGCGGCACTGAAGCTGATAGACCTGGCCATACTTGTTCTCTCGGGTAACAGGTTTGAAAGCTTTGAGGCTGAACTGGTAAGAGAGTTCGGAGTGCTTGATATTCCTTACGTGCTGGTCCATAACAAAAGTGATGTTGAACCTCTTACTGACTCTTTCCGCGAAGAGGTCAGAAACCTCACCGGCAGCGAGATTACCGGATATTCGGCTCTGCAGCCTGATAAGTATAATCCTGAGTTACTCAGGGTTTTGAAGGAGACCATGCCGGCCACCGCCCTGAAAAGCAGGGGGCTGATCGGCGACCTGGTGAGCCAGGGAGACATTGTACTGCTGATTACCCCCATTGACATCGAAGCCCCGGAAGGCAGGCTGATACTTCCGCAGGTGCAGGTGATACGGGATATACTTGACAACGACTGTACCGCCATAGTGCTGAAAGAAAGGGAGGTTGACGCTTTCCTTCGCCGGACGGGTATAAAGCCAAAGCTGGCCATCACTGACAGCCAGGTCTTCCTTAAGGCTGACGCCTCGATCCCGCGCGACATACCGCTGACAAGCTTCAGTATAGTGCTTGCCAGGCAGAAAGGCGACTTCGGAGAGTACCTGAAGGGAACCCCTAAAATCGGTGAGCTGAAGGACGGCGACCGGATACTGCTGCTGGAGTCGTGCACGCACAACGTCTCATGTGATGACATCGGCAGGGTGAAGATCCCGCGCTGGCTTACCAGCTTCACCGGCAAGAAGCTGGAGTTTGACAACGTGGCCGGACTGGATGCCTTCCCCCGCCCCATTGAAGAGTATGCCCTGGTGATACAGTGCGGTGGTTGCATGGTGACACACCGTCAACTGATGAACCGTTTGCGCGAGCCGAAAAAACATAATATCCCCGTCACCAATTACGGCATGGCCATCGCATATGTGCACGGTATATTCAATCGCGCCACCGAGCCCTTCACCGGCAAAACGAAGAAGGCCGGTGATCTGCTCTGAACACCGGCCTCCTCTCACTAAAATGATGTGATTATACCTCTTCTCCCGTTCCTTTGAGATATTTATCAAGGAAGGTTAGTATCTGCGAGTATCCCTTAATCTCATTCTCCTTCTTCATGAAACCGTGCCCCTCATCAGGGAAGATGACGTATTCAACGGGTACACCGCTTGCCTTTATGGCCTCCACCATCTCGTCGGACTCAACCTGCAGCACCCTCGGGTCGTTGGCACCCTGAAGCACCATAACGGGGTTTTTGACATTCTGACCGTGGAACAGCGGTGAAATGTTGTACAATCTTACTGAGTCAGCCGTGAACGGGTCACCCATCTCTGTATATAGGGCATCGCGGAATGAAGCCCAGTATGGAGGAATGGATTTCAGCGTACGCAGCCAGTTGGTAACACCGAACAGGTTGACTCCCACCTTGAACTCGTCAGGAGCGGATGTCATTGCAGCCATCGTCATGAAGCCGCCATAGCTTCCCCCTATGATACCGATCTTTGCTGTGTCAATATACTCAAGACCCTGCAGCCACTTCTTCCCCCAGATGCAATCCTTCAGATCCTTGTCGCCGTGGTTCCTGTCATCCATTTTATAAAAACTCTTTCCATAGCCGCTGCTTCCCCGGTTGTTCACTCCCAGAACGGCATATCCGTGGTTTACCAGGTATTGAATGATGGGATTGTAGTAGGTCATTGTTTGTCCGCCGGGGCCGCCATGAACCCATATAAGGCCAGGTACCTTGTTCTTCTTTGTCGCCGTGAGAGGCTTATAGTAAATTGCGGGTATCTCCAGTCCGTCAAAGGAGGGATAACGGACAACCTCTGCGTCGACGAGATCGGCGGGATTGATCTCCGGGTTCAGGTTGCTTGTGAGCTTCTTAAGCTCCGTGCCGCCAAACTCAAAGAGGTGGATGTCACCCGGAGTCTTGGATGTTCCCAGGCTGAGTAAAAGATATTTCTCGCTCTCCGAGATAGACAGATTATTGATATTGGCGCCGGGGATCTCAGGATAGACTACATCCTCACCGGTCGACTGATCTACAATCTTCAGTTTTATGCGGGCATCCTCATTGACCCCTATTATCTTGTACTTCTCATTCTCGCTGAACCAGCAGCCCGTAACGTCCCAGTCGGTTTCAAATAAAACCTCGCGTGCGGCGGTGGCAATCTCATATTTCACCAGGTAGGTAAACTCCTTGCCAATATCGGTGGTGTAGAAGAACCAGGCGTTGTCATTCGAAAAACCTGATGCGGAATAGGCACCCGGTTTATCAGGTTCTGATACCTCGGTGGTCTTGCCTGTCAGCCTGTCATACAGGAACAATTTATTCTCACTTGTGGTTATCGGCTTTGCCAGGGCGAGAATGTTCCGGTCCCTGGTTGACCCTGAATACTCAAGCCCCTCCTTGTTCTCCCAGACCATTTCTTCCTTCCATTCTCCAACATTCATTTTATAGAGGTCGAAGAACTGAGGATCGCGCTTGTTGGAGGAGAGGTACATTATCTTCTTGTCCTTGCTGAATCCGTTGAAGGATGCCTTTACCGCATCCCCGGGAGTCAGGTCGACACTGGTCCCGTCCTCATTAAGCAGGTAGATATGACTGTTTTCGTTTCCTCCCTTATCCGCCGAATAGAGGATCTGGTTTGTTCCATGGACGTAATCGACTGCAAAGAACGATTCAGTGGTGGAGTTTGTGATCTGTTTCTTTGAACCGTCACTTATGTTAATCTCAAAAACATTGTATATCCCTGTCTCATTGCTTGAGACCAGCAGCTTCGTTTCATCAGGAGAGAAAGCCGAAAAACCAATGTTCACATTCTTGTAGAACTGGTCAATTGTGTACTGGCCGATCTCCGGGATCTTTTTCCCTGTGCATGACGCCATCAGGATCACAGTAAAAACAAACAAAATCTTTTTCATAGGTAGTTATTTTAATGATACTCAGAACAGACGTTTTAAAAGCCCGGGCGCTGCACGCACTCTGTGTCAGAATGCCGAGACAAAACCCAGGCTTGCCTTGGCATATGGATTGATTCCCGAGAAAACGTAGGTTCCCTCAGCAACCAGCCTGACGTTACGTCTGAAAAGGTGCCCCACATGCAGTGTGGCTGACTGATAGTCAAACTCCTCAATTTGCGAATTCACAAGGTTGAAAAGCCCGGCCAGGTACCACTTGCTCATATCTCCCTTTGAGGCATAGATAATCTCGGCAAACCCTCCGCTGGTACCCACCTCGCTCATCATCTCTTCTGAGGTTGCTTCAAACGCCTCCGAATCTGTCCTCCACATGTACTGTGCATTGATCATCAGTTTACCGTCGATGTTAATTGCAATATCCGGCCCGTACATGCGAATCTCGCTGGTATACGGATCCGGAGTGTTGTCACTGATGACCTCTTTCCCGGTATAACCGAAGAAGCCCAGCGAGACACTCTCGCCAATCGACTGGCTCAGCCGGAGCATGAAATTCTTATACTTATCCTTGTCAAAGAGATAGCCCTCACTTGCCTCCCTGAGGCCGCATCCGTTGACAATCTCCCCGACTATAGTCGTTCCCGAGCCAAAGGACTTGTCGAACATTATTCCGCGGTCATACTTGAGATCAACAGATGAACCCTCTGGTTTTATTCCATAAATCTTATACGGTTCGAGTGTCAGCCGCAATTCGCCCTTGAAGAGAGGGTCCGAGGCCTGGAACTGACCGACGTAGAAATTGATGCCCGTGCCAAAAGCGTCACTGTACATCAGGAACGCATCCTCAAGCCCGGCAATTGTGCCTCTTTCATTGAACAGGAAATAGAAATAGTACGACAGTTTGTCTGACAGCTCCCCGCCTGAAAGTATCTTCACCACAAAGGGGGCACCGAAATCAACCGTACCCTGATTATCAAAATTCAGGGTTGCGAACCCGTCTATCCTGATCGCCAGCGGCAGTTCCCTGAGGAGGGAGAGTCTTTCATCTCCGGTATTTATAAAATATCTCGGTGATTCATAGTCGGTCATTCTGAAACCGGCGCCTGCAAAGTCGTCGCCGAAAGCCTTCAGTGCAGGCATTGCAGGCGAATGGCATACCTGGCAGCTGATCTGGTACTTGCGGGCAAAAGCCGGAATAGCATCGGCCTTCCCTGCCGGGATAATCAGCAGAACTATGACGGCCAGGATAAATACCCCGGCAAATTTTGATTTTTTCATATAGTTAGTTTTAGGTTTCAGGGTAGAATTTCAACTTTTGTGGAATGGTCATTTACCATCAGAATTGCCGACTCATCAGCGGGTACTTTCAGGTAATCGGCCACAGGCTTGACGAGGAGCTGGTAGTTCAGTGCGGCATGTACCGTCATCTCCCCGGGAGCAGCCTCGTAAGGAATTCTGAATGTAAACCTTTCAACCTTCGTCTCCCTCGGTCCTATCCGGTAATCGACACCCTGTGAAAAGGTGTTCCACTGCATTATTGTCATGTTGCCCTGCTCATCAAAGTAAGGCATGCGGAAGATCCTGTTGCCATACGGGATGCCGTCGCGCTGAACGCCCTTGAAGTCCTTGATTTTAAGAGGTATGCCCATGTCCTGATAAGCCAGGTAGTCTCCTGATATCGTATACTCTTCCCCCTCGAAACCCTTCTTGTCAACATTCAGGTGATACTTGTTTCCCTTTGCGTCGGTGGCCTCCACATCAAGCCATGCTATCCGGTCTTCAACGGAACCTGTCGGGAATTTGTGCCCGGTCTTCTGGTTGAAGAGCGCCACGGTGAAGACTATTGTCTCACCCGGCTCAGCAAGGCGCATGTCAGGCTCTATCCTGACCTCTATGGTGCCCTTTACCTTGCCAGGGTCATGGGCTCCGTGGAAGAGATGAAGCCTTGCATCATCATAGGTCTTGCCCATGAGTGCCAGCTGATACGGTCCTCCCTTGGGCATGTGGCAGTCCTGGCAGCGCACTCCCTCGGCAGCATACGGACCCTCCTTCCACTCGAGCTGGGTGCTCTTGACCCATATCCCGTAAGGGTTCATCTCATTGTGGCAGTTGCCGCAGAACTCCGTCGTCCTGAAAAAATCATTCTGGATGATCTTGTGTGCGGGCGACTGTATCTGCGGGTCACGTCCGCTGTATTTGGTCTGGCCCGGAACAATGTAATAACTGAAGTTATTGGGCGGATCAGCCTGCGCTTTCTGTGTCAGGTGACAAACCTCGCACGAGACTGACTCATTTGCCATGCTCTTTTCCTCCGGACGCGGCGGGGGTAGAGTGCCTCCCATGAAGGCAAGCGGTGTGTGACAGCCGTTGCAGCCGTCGACCGGATCCTTGAGTGAGGGATTGACCTCGGCATGCGGAACGGCAAGGTCAAAATATTCGATCTCATCCCAGTGATGGGTATAAGCCTGAGACATCATGGCCTGCGACCATTGTTCATAAATTCCCGGATGACATGAACGGCACTTGAGGGCCGACTCGAAATCCTTGTATTTGTATTTTCCCTTAAGATCCTCCTGCGGGAACGATCTTGCAAGGGTAAATGCCGTCAGAACCAGTACGATAACGGCCGGAACAACGGTCATTGTAAGCAGCGGAGTGATTTTAGCTCTCATAGGTTTGCGAATTGACCCCAAAAGATACAAAATAAAATCATCCACTGTAAAAATTATGCTGCTTGCCTTCATGGAGACTCTGCTCTGTCATCCCCGCTGATTCCAGGCATCCGACTTCACTCTGTGGCAGCAGTGCTATTTAAAATATTTGTTCTATATTTGGCTTGCTAATAAACCATTATGCCACATAGCTGGACCTTGGAGTATCAGATAAAAATCAACCGATCCGGATTGTATTTATAGTCCCGGTGGTATGACGCTCAGCCTGTGCGTCTCTCCGGAAACTTATTCATTTCGTTTTCTTTTAACCCCGTTTTAAATAAAAACTAATAATACGATTATGGATACATTAATTATAACCGGTTCAGGACTTACCGTCAATGACATTGTCAACGTAGCCCGCCACGGGCAGAAGATTGAACTGCATCCTGATGCACGCAAAAGGATACTCGAATGCCGTGCCATGCTTGAGAAAAAGATCGTCGCCCATGAGATCATGTACGGCGTCAACACCGGCATCGGAGAGTTTTCAGAGATGGTGCTCAACGACGACCAGATAAAGGATTTCCAGAAATACCTTGTTTACAACCATGCCGCCGGTATCGGTGATCCCGCATCAATTGAGACCGTAAGGGGAGCCATGCTTGGCCGTATCAACGTGCACGCTCACGGCAACTCCGGCTGCCGTCTTGAGATCACAGAGACCTATGTTGAGATGCTCAACAAGGGTGTCACCCCCTTCGCATGCCAGAAGGGATCGGTGGGTGCCTGCGGCGACCTTGCCCCGATGTCACAGATAGCCCTCCTGCTCATGGGAGAGGGTAAGGCATATTACCAGGGAGAACTCCTTTCCGGCGCCGAAGCAATGAAAAGAGCAGGAATAGCGGTACCGGGGTTGCATGCACGCGACGGCCTGGCTGCCATAAACGGTTCCAACATGTTAACCGCCATGAGCGCCATCTGGCTCGTTGATGCCAATAACTGGCTGAAGCAGGCAGAGATAGCTGCAGCGATGTCGCTTGAGGCCCTCAAGGCCAATATGAAACCCTACGCTCCCCTGCTGCATGAGGTAAGAGGGTTCAAGGGTGCCATCCGAAGCGCCAACGCAATCAACAAGTGTGTCGCCGGCGGCGACCTGAAAGAGGGAAGGGTCAAATCGAAGGTGCAGGATGCCTATTCGATGAGATCAACCCCGCAGGTGATAGGCTCGGCACATGACATGCTGGCTTACGCCCGCAGCCAGGTCGAGATCGAACTCAACGGCGTGGGTGACAACCCCATCTTCTTTCCCGACAAAAACCTGCAGCTCTCCGGAGCCAACTTCCAGGGATCACCGGTCAGCGTGCCGATGGATATGGCAGGCGCCTGCGTCACAATGGTCTGCGTCATGTCAGAGAGAAGAATGAACCGCCTCAATAACCCTGCTCTCAGCGTGGGACTGCCCGACTTCCTTACCAAAGGGGCGGGGATGTTCTCGGGACTGATGCTCAGCCAGTACACTGCCGACATGCTGATAGTGGAACAGAGGATACTCTCAATGCCTGCCTCCATTCAGTCGATACCGGCTGCGGCAGACCAGGAGGATTTTGTCTCCATGGGCATGAATACCGCCATTAAGAACAACCAGATTCTCGACAATGCGTATGGTATTCTCGGCATAGAGTTCATGGCAGCAGCGCAGGCACTCGATTTCAGGAAAGAGGAATACGGGTTCGGCACCGGCGTTCAGAAGGCAAAGGATGTCATCAGGAAACATGTTGAATTCCTCGACATCGACCGTCCCCTTTACGATGACCACACCAAAATGAAGGAGCTCGTGAAATCATGCGAGATACTTCATGAGGTGGAGAAGACGGTGGGGTCGCTGGAGTAGGTGTTTATCCTCTCCGAGGAATTACTATATTTTTGCGATTGGGTTACAATACTTTAACCGCTACGCGGTAAGATTTGGTTGATGCCATTGTGCTACAATACTATAACCGCTACGCGGTATTATTGGCCGTAGGCCATTGATTATTGTAGCACAGGATGATTATTCCCTTGTTGCTTTCACAATAATTTGTTTGCCGGGCAAGTTTTTACATCAGAAGAACCAAACAGTATCCCTGATGAAGAAGTACCTCATTCTGCCGCTCCTGGCCGCGGCTGCCGCATCATGCGCAACGCAGGAGCTCTACCTGAACGTCACACAGCCGGCCCCGGTTACAATCGCTCCGGAGATAAAGACCGTAGGGATAATTGACAGATCGAACCCCACGGACCAGACCAAATCGATTGATATGATTGAACAGCTGATGACGCTGGAGGGCGACGAGCTTGATTCATTAGGCACGCGTGAGGCCATCAAAGGTGTCACGGAAGAGCTGAGGGAGAACGACAGGTTCAATGAAGTGAAGCTTCTGGACAACACTAAGTTCACAGCATCCGTCGTTGGCTCCCTTCCGGCACCCCTGACATGGGAGCAGGTAGAGATCATATGCCGCGAGAATGGCACTGATGCACTGTTTGCCCTGGAGATGTATGATACTGACACGCACATAAACTACTCGACGGCTAAAACTGTAGTCAAAACGCCGCTGGGCGACATCCCTGCCATTGAACACATAGCCTCGATGGATGTGCTTGTCAAAACGGGATGGAGGATATATTCACCGGCTGACAGGACTGTCCTTGATGAATATATCGTCAGTGAATCGGTAAACTTTTCAGGCAGGGGAATAAACCCGTTAAAGGCAGTCGGTGCATTGATGAACCGTGAGGCAGCAGTAAAGCAGGTGAGCAATAAAGCCGGGCATATCTACGCCCTTCGCCTCATTCCCTACCGGCTCAGGGCAACGCGCGATTACTTTGTCAAAGGCACTGATAATTTCAAAATAGCCAAACGCAAGGCGCAACTCGGACAATGGGATGAGGCAGCTCTCCTTTGGGAAAAGGAGACAACCAATCCTGACATGAAGGTTGCAGGCAGGGCTCATTACAACATGGCAATAATCAATGAGATAAACGGCCACCTCGATACCGCAATAGAATGGGCGCAGAAAGCCTATTCAGATTACAACACAAAGCAGGCACTTGACTATGTGCGGATCCTCGGGAACAGGAAATATAATGCGGAGCTTCTGGAATACCAGGAACAAAGATAAACTTACCTGCCCCTGGAGGTAGTACCTGATCATATCTTCTATTTTTTACCTTTACTTCTGCAAATACCGTAGTCATGATCAGGATAATTCTTGCCACACTCTTTTTGGGTCTGGTATCTATACTTTGCAACGGGCAGGATGCAGATCCGCTAAAGTATGTCAATCCCTTCATCGGCACCGACCGCATGGGACACACATACCCGGGAGCCACGGTACCTTTCGGCATGGTTCAGCTCTCGCCCGATACTGACACGATACCATATGAGGTAAACGGCCGGTATAACAAGGATGTCTATAAATACTGCGCCGGATACCAGTACAGCGACAGCACCATAGTTGGTTTTTCCCACACCCACTTCAGCGGCACAGGACACTCAGATCTCGGCGACATACTGCTGATGCCGGCAACGGGTGAACTGCAGCTTAATCCCGGTACTGCCGATGCCCCTGAAAAAGGGTACCGCTCCGCATTTGCCCATAGCACAGAAAAAGCCTCTCCCGGATATTATGCGGTGACGCTTGACGACCATGACATACTTGCCGAGCTGACCGCAACAACGCGCACGGGAGTCCACCGTTATACATTCAACAGGGGAGGCGAAGCCCACATCATTCTCGATATGGTCCACGGCATTTACAATTATGAAAACAAAAATGTCTGGACATTCGTCAGGGTCGAGAATGACACGCTCGTCACAGGTTATCGACAGACGAGCGGTTGGGCAAGAACCAGGACCCTCTATTTTGCCATCGCCTTCTCAAAGCCTGTGGAATCGTACGGGTTTGTTAATGAAGAGCCGGCACAGGTATACAGAGGCTTCTGGCGCCGCTTTGATCAGCGAAGGAATTTCCCGGAAGCTGCAGGCCGCAGGATAAAGGGCCATTTTGATTTTATGACCAATCCCGGGGAGCAGATCACCGTCAGGGTAGCCCTGTCACCGGTAAGCACGGAAGGCGCCATCGGGAACATGAAGGCGGAAGCACCGCTGGCCGACTTTGACGTTGTCAGGCAAAAGGCTGAAGAGATGTGGAGGCATGAGCTGGGAAAAGTAAGGGTGACAATGATGAACGATGATCAGGCTGTAAGCTTCTATACGGCACTTTATCATGTCTTCCTCTCTCCCACCATCTTCATGGACACGGACAACCAGTACAGGGGGCTGGATCAGAATATCCATACCGCTGACGGATTCACCAATTACACAACCTTCTCACTGTGGGATACATATCGTGCCCTCCACCCCCTCTTCACCATACTGCAGCAGGAACGTACGGCCGATATGATCAGCTCAATGCTGGCACATTATGACCAGAGCGTGCATCGCATGCTGCCTGTATGGTCACACCACGCCAACGAAAACTGGTGCATGATAGGGTATCATTCAGTGCCGGTGATAGCTGATGCCATCGTGAAAGGCATCGCCGGGTTTGACTATGAAAGGGCAGCAGAGGCATGCCTGACCACGGCGCACAACGGATGGTACGACGGCCTCGATGATTACATGCGACTGGGGTATGTGCCTGACGAAAGGACAACCTCATCGGTGTCAGTCACCCTCGAATATGCATATGACGACTGGTGTATTGCGCAGATTTTAAAGGTACCCGGCCTGGCGTCAGCCGGTGAGGATAACTCGTTGTACGATGAATTCATTCGCCGGTCGCGTAATTACATGAATGTCTGGGATACGTCATCCGGATACATGAGACCCCGTAAGGCCGACGGTACATTCAGGGGAAATTTTGACGTTCTCAGCACCCACGGTCAGGGGTTCATCGAGGGCAACGCCTGGAATTACAGTCTCTATGTCCCTCATGATCCCGACCAGCTGATTGCGCTTATGGGAGGGGAGCAGAGGTTCGTACAACACCTTGACTCACTGTTCACTATGCACCTGCCCGACGAGTTCTTCGCCGAGACCGAGGACATCACCCGCGAGGGTATAATCGGCAATTATGTGCACGGCAACGAGCCTTCGCATCATGTTCCTTACCTTTATAATTATGCCGGTGCGCCCAGGAAAACACAGTACTGGACACGCCATATAATGGACACCAAATATCTCCCTGCTCCGGATGGTCTGAGCGGCAACGACGACTGCGGGCAGATGAGCGCATGGTATATCTTTTCAGCTCTCGGATTATACCCCGTGTCTCCCGGATCAGTCAGATACGATCTTGGCAGTCCCCTTGTAAGAGAGGCCGTTATAAACCTTGAAAACGGAAAACAGTTTACAATCAGCACGGTGAATCAATCACCTGAAAATGTTTATGTTAAGAAAACAGAGCTGAACGGAAAAAGGCTAGACCGCCTATGGATCAATCACGACGAGATAATTAACGGCGGCAGGCTGGTTTTCTTTATGGGCAAATAATGACCCGGCAAAGTGAAGCCCTGTATTCTGTCTTTCTTAGGCCGTCAGTATAAATGAAAGACTCTTCTCTCCCGGTCATTCATCATTTCTATTTGAATATCAGTCAAAAATATTTCTTTTACACTGGAACAAGGTCTAACTTTATGTAATAATTTCTGTTTATAAATAAACTAATACGCGGACCTATGAAGAAGCTGCTCATTCTTTCCCTGTTCCTTGCCAGTACTCTTTCTGTTTTAAGCTCACAGGAGGTACCGGCTGATTCACTCAAGACCACGGCGGATAAAGTTCAACCCACTCCTGATGCCGCACCAGTCGCTGACGATATGGCCAAATACCAGCTTGAGACCGATGATATCTCAAAGAACTTCATTAAGCTCAATCTTACTTCCCTGGCAATATTGAACTTTTCCCTGCAGTATGAAAGAGTTTTTTCAAGAAGTGTATCCGGCGCATTATCAGCCGCATATATGCCTGAAAACACCATACCGAAATATATTGCTGATGAGGCCATAAAACAGATGGATGAAAACTCGGATGAAGGAATTGACCCTGAAGCAGAGGATATCATCAGAAGCATGCTGATCAGCAGCTATTCTATTACTCCGGAAGTCAGGTTCTACCTCGGGAAAAATAGATACAGCACAGGATTTTATATTTCACTGTTCTACAGATATGGCAGTTATTCATTCAGTAATATACCCATCCCATATACAAATGACCTTGATGAGGATATTACCATTGACACCAGGGGTGATATTATATCTCATACCGGCGGATTTCTGCTCGGCTATCAGTGGGCACTTGGAAAGCATATGTGCCTCGACTGGCAGATATTCGGACCTCACTACGGAGTGAGCTCCGGCGATTTCCTTGGGATACCTTCTTCTCCCCTTTCCCAGCAGGACCAGGCGGACATAGAGGAAGAATTTCTGACAGTTGAATCATCCCTGGTTGAGCAGACAGTTGATGCCACGGCTGATGAAGTCAAAATGCTCATTGACGGACCCTGGGGAGGTATGAGGTTCGCAGTGACCTTAGGCGTCAAATTCTGAATAAATTATCCTGTCGGGTTGCAGCAACACTCTCACAGGATCTGAGATCAGGAAACATTAGCGTTACAGGCTGAAGTTAAACAGGCCCCCTCCTCCCGGTCCCATACCTGACGGATCGGGAGGAGGGGGCTGACTTTTGTTACCCCCCGGTGCATCTCTGCAACCATCCAACGTGAAAATTATTACTTTTACTTTCTTTATTATGGGGGAAATTGACTTTTTCCGTGCGGATAGTTAATCAGACATACGGTGAAGCCTGAGGCAACAGATGACCGGCAGTTGTCATCAATGGTGGCAGAGGGCAGCGAAGAGGCTTTCAGAACACTTTTCAACAAGTATTTTGACCGCATCTATGGCGTAGCTTACAGCCTCACAAAATCACCGGTGGTGGCTGAAGATATGACCCAGGACATTTTTCTGAAGATATGGGTCAAAAGGGAGATGCTTAAAGATATCCTCAGGTTTGATGCATTCCTCTTCAGGGTGGCACGCAATCACATCCTCAATGAGTTGAGAAACAAAGTAAAGGAACAGGAGTTTACCGAATACCTCATCAACTTTTTCAGGGAGACAGCCGATAATCCCCAACAACATCTCATCTTCAGGGAACTTGAAAAGGTGGTCGAAGAGGCCCTGGAGAAACTCCCGCCGCAGCAACGGCAGATATATAAGCTAAGCCGTGAGGATGGCCTGAGCCAGGAAGAAATTTCAGAAAAACTCCAGATATCAGTCAATACCATAAAACAGCACATGAACAGGGCGCTGAAATTCATCCGCCACTACCACATGTCCTACTACAGAACACTTCTTCTTGTCCTGTTTCAGAGAATCCTTTATTAAAATCATTCTCTTTTTTTCATTATCGGGTAACACCTGCCGACTCGTTTTGTGTCTTTATAGCTGTAATCAGAACAGTGAAGGCCGGCAGAGGCATTGACCCTGAAGATTTTGATGGCCACTGATTACTGAAGTAAAAAGTGTTAAAGCAATGAATATTAATCACATAGAAAAACTACTGCAGGGTTACCTGAATGATTCTCTGACGGAAAAAGAACTGCAGGAGTTTCTTGAAATTATCCGTAACAGGACAGATGACAGTAAGATAGAGAGCCTCGTTGACGAGGCGCTTGAGAAGGATCAGTTCCCGGGACTTTCGGACAAAGCCAGATATGATGCCTATTTCACCCGGATAATGAAGGATGCTGACGAAAAAAAGCTCCTGCTTTTATCTGAAAGCGACCCCTCAGATAAAAACAACAAAAGAAGACTTACCGGATGGACCCGGATCGCCGCAGCCGCCTCCATCATACTTCTGGTCGCCTTTGGCAGCCTGTGGACCATAAAGAATTATTTTTCTGACAATGGAAAGTCCGTGGCCTCCTCAGCAATGCCTGTAACCGACCTCGGGCCGGGGAGCAACAGGGCAATGCTTACTCTCAGTGACGGCACAACGATCATGCTTGACAGTGCCGGCAACGGGCTGCTGGCAGAGCAGGCCGGGACACAGGTGGTCAAGGTCGAAGACGGACGCCTTGCCTATACTGCAGAAGGCAGAAAGAAAGGCTGATGTTATTTATAACACCGTAACAACTCCGCGGGCAGGACAGTACGCACTGATCCTGCCTGACGGCAGCAAAGTATGGCTTAATTCCGAATCATCAATAAAATTTCCGGTTTCATTCATAGGTAGTTTTAGGGTTGTCGAGATCACCGGTGAAGCGTTTTTCGAGGTGGCTGAAAATCATGAAATGCCATTCCGGGTTAGAACTGCAGGCATCACTGTCGAGGTCCTCGGAACCAGCTTCAATTTAAGGGCTTATGCAGATGAAGGTTCTGTCAATACAACCCTCGTCGAGGGATCCGTGCAGATAGCTTCACCGGTGTATCAGACAACAATTGCTCCGGGTCAGATGGCAACGGCTGACCTCACCGGGCAGATTTTGGTGGAAAGCGATGTCGACATCGAGGAGATCATCGCCTGGAAAGAGGGACTTTTCATATTCAACAGCGCAACACTGGAGCAGATCATGAACCAGGTAAGCAGGTGGTACGATGTGAACATAGTATATGAGGGGCAGATTACAAACAAAACTTTCTCAGGTATTGTAAACCGGTACAGTAACGTATCACAGCTTCTGAAGATAATGGAGCAGGCAGGTATCAGGTTTGTTATTACAGAGGATACGATTAAAGTTGAATTGCAATGAGTTTCAGGTTAGGTTGATTTAGGGCGAACTGAAAGCCGGATGGTGGTGGTTCCACTATCCGGCCGAAAGTTCGGATCAGCCTGCAAAAAAGGATAAAAATGAAAACTGATCAGAAAGGAAACGGCCTGTTCTTCAGGCTCATCGGGCAGTGGTCCCGTGACAGATTCAGGGGGTTCAATCCAGATGATCCGCTGGTGACGGAAATTGAAAAGACGACTGAGCTCAATAACCAGTTTGTCATGTTGACAGACATATTGCGGATGAAATCCCTGTTTGTGAGCGACCGCTGCCTTCAGATGATTGGAGTAGAGCAGGCAGATTTTTCACCTTATCATCTGCTTGAGGCCACTCACCCTGATGATGCTCACAGCTACAGCCTGTTTTTGAAAAAGGCATTTGATATAGCAAGTGAACTGTTCAGGGAAGAAAAGGGTGCCCGGATTTTATCTGTCAACATTAGGCTGAGAAATCCGCAGGGATTTTATTCAGATTCACTGATACAGGTATTCCTGTATTACAGCAGCCTCCCTTACAAATCAGTCTTCAGCATTGAGGTTATAACAGATCTCAGTGTTCCGAAGATTAACAGCCAATATCATTCCTTACTGGAAAATAAGCTCTATCTCTTTAAGTCTTTGGGCAGAAAGATGTCAGTAAGCGCCTGACAACTGTGCGGCCGCGGAGTTGAGTTACCGGAATAAACGAATAAAGCTGGAATGCAATGAGTATAAGTTTTAGGTTGATTTAGGGCGAACAAAAAACCGGATAGTGGTTACGACACTATCCGGCGGATGTTCGGGTCTGATTTTTAATAAGATAATTTCTTGGAACTATTTATTAATATGTATAACCCAAACCCTTACAAAGTTATGAAAAATTCCCAAAGCTTCCACCCGGACTCCGAGTGGAAAGGTTTGAAAAAACTGCTGTTGATCATGAAACTATCTGTTTTGCTGCTGTTTTTTACCTGTCTGCACCTGAGTGCGATAGTAAATAGCCAGACCGTTTCGCTGACGGTAAGCGATGCCTCGCTGAAGAGTGTGCTCAGAGAGTTCCATGAACAGACAGGGTTCAACTTCTTTTACGATGATGACCTCCTGAGAAAAGCCGGCAAGGTGAACGTCGACCTGAAGGATGTCCCCCTCGAGACTGCCCTGGAGGAGTGTTTTGGAAATTCACAAATTGAGTATCAGATTGTTGATAACACAATAGTCCTTAAATCAAAACCCGAAACCCCCAAAACGGTTGTGATCAGTGAACCACAGGAACCGCTGAGACTTACTGGTACGGTCAGGGACAAGAACGGAAATCCGCTTCAGGCGGCTGCTGTGGTCGTTAAAGGCACGACAACCGGGACGAGCACGGATGCTGAAGGCAACTTCGTCCTCTATTGCCCTGCTGACTCAAAGGTTCTGCAGATAAGCATCCTGGGAATGCAAACACAGGAGGTAGCGATAGGAGGCCGGACCAGTTTCAATGTCACACTCGAAGAGGTTGCACTCGGCATTGACGAAGTACAGGTCATTGCCTACGGTAAAACCACCAAAAGATTAAATACCGGCGCCGTAAGCACCATTAAATCAGAAAACATCGCCAAACAGCCTCTTGCCAACTTTGCCCAGGCGCTTCAGGGGCAGATGACCGGCGTTGTTGTAACAAACAGTGAAGGATCTGTCGGCAGCGGTGTAAGCATACAGATCAGGGGATTGAACTCGTTCGGCTCGGGCACCAATCCGCTGTATATAGTAGACGGCGTAATCATCAATTCAGCCAACTCAGGTGCAGTATTCTCAAGTTACGTGCACGGCACCTCAGTCCTGAACTCCATCAACCCTAATGACATTGCCAGCATCGATATTCTGAAGGATGCTGATGCAACAGCCATTTACGGTTCGCGCGGTACCAACGGTGTGGTTCTTATCACTACCAAGAGGGCCCAGTTTGGCAAAACGAGGGTGAATATAGACATGAATACCGGCTTCAATAAAGCCACCTATATGCCTGAAATGTTAAACACTGATCAGTACGTGGCACTAAGGAAAGAAGCTTACACCCTTGACAACCGGGTACCTACCGAAAACAGGGCGGCTGACCTTACCAACCTTCCTCCATGGGTGGAGGGGGCCTATACAGACTGGACAAAATACGAACTGGACAACAAGGCGCCTGTAACAAACATAAGCGCAGATTTATCAGGCGGAGACAAAGCCCTGAACTACTATTTCAGCACAAGTTACCTGAAGCAGTATGATATACAACCCGGCGATCCCAACCAGGAAAGAATAAGTACCAGGTTGAATGTTCACAGCCTTGGTCTGAATGACAAGCTGGAAACGGATATAGCAATGGCTTACTCCATTGACATACTGAAGCCCACAAATGTTGCAACAAACAATACGGGCGGTGTCCGCTTCCTGCCTCCGAACTTCCCGCTCTATAAAGACAACGGGGATTATTACTGGGGGTCATCAACAGCATTTTATTACGCCAACCCTGAAGCTTCCATGACCCGGAAAACGGAGTCAGCAAATAATAACTTCCTGGGAAGCGCCAACCTGAGCTATGAGATTTACAAAGGGCTGAAGGTGAAGGCTGCCTTTGCCTACAACACCCAGAGCAATGACGCTGAAAACATTTTCCCGTCTTCAGCAGTAAATCCATACAATACGGTAACACCGAATGTACAATCATCATTCAGCAATTACACCTCGATGAATTTTGAGCCACAGCTTACATATAACGGGAAGATATCAAACGGCATCATTGATGTGTTGCTGGGCTCGACCTGGTTTCAGAGCAAGACCTCAAGCAGAGACCTGGAGCTGGTAGGTTTCCCAGGCGACGAATTCATGGAATCGTGGACCTTTGCCGAAGACGTGACCTACAAATCCAGTTCTGAGGCAGATTCAAGGTTCCGTTCCTATTTTGCGAGGGTGAATTATAACTGGGATGAAAAATACATTGTGAACCTGTCTTACAGAAGGGACGGCTCGTCAAAATTCGGACCCAATTACAAATGGGGTGACTTCGGAGCTGCAGGCGTGGCATGGATTTTCTCGAACGAAGCGTTTATAAAAGATGCACTCCCCTTCCTCAGTTTCGGAAAGCTAAGGACAAGCTATGGCATAACGGGCAACGACCAGATAGCCGATTATCAGTATCTGAATCTGTATACTGCTGATAATGTTTCCTATGGAACTTCAATAGGTCTGCAAACCCAGTATCTGTACAACGAGGATATACACTGGGAAAAGACAAATAAGCTGGAGGCCGCATTGGAATTTGGTTTGTTCAACAACAGGATCGGCGGTTCGGTTTCCTGGTACCGTAACATGACCACTGATTTCCTGGTCTCGGAACCTATCGCCTCACAAACCGGATTCAGTTCATTTGTGAACAATTTCGACGGCATCGTGCAGAATACAGGCTGGGAATTTGAGTTGCGCACTGTCAATATCATGAATGCCGATTTTCAATGGAGGACCAATATCAATTTTACCATTGCCAGAAACTCGCTTTACGAATATGATGACCTGGAAAATTCTGCCTACAGCGCACAATATGAAATCGGGCAACCGCTTGACATTATAAGAACATATTATGTAGACTCCATTTCTACAGTCAACGGGTATGCAGTTTTCAGAGACGTCAACAATGACGGACAGCTTACCAATCCTGCTGACCTGGTCACACTTGGCTCTCCAACTCCAAGATCATACGGAGGCATGGAAAACCTGTTTGCATATAAGAATCTTGAGCTCGGGTTTACGATAACGGCCGCACAACAGATGGTAACCAACTGGTACTTTACGTCAACACTTCCCGGCAGACAGTACAACATGCCCACGCTGCTGCTTGGCAACTACTGGCAACAGGAGGGAGATGAGGCCGCTTATCCAAGACCAACTACAGGCCTTGTATACAATGCCAACGTCCGGAATCTTAGTTATACCAATACTTCCAATATGGCATATAATGATCTCCTGTGGTTCCGGCTTAGCAATGTGTCAATGAGATATACCCTGCCTGCCACCTGGCTCGAAAAAGCCGGCATTGGGACCGCTTCTGTTTACGCACGGGCACAGAACCTCATGTTCTGGTCCCCGGTTGACCTGGGCAAAGATCCTCAGGCCAGGGGCGGAGGCTGGGGAGTCCCTCTGCAGACCTGGGTATTTGGAATACAACTCTCCTTTTAAATAACTATAACCAGAGAAATCATGAAACAGATATATAAAACCAGAGCACTGCTTACGGCATTACTGTTGCTGCTCCTTTCAGTCACTTCGTGTGAGAACTTTCTTGAGGCGCCCCTTCCGCCTGATAAAATTACCACAGATAAGGTCTTTGGTACCAAAAAGACTATCGAAATGGCCATGCTGGGCGTATACAGCAAGACGAGTGTCCATTATGGGGGGGGAAGATTTGTGCAGGTAACGGAAGAACTGGCGGACAACTTAAATTATAACCCTCCGACAAATATTGATGTTATTGCAAATTCAGAATACGATGCCAGCAACTCGGAGGGCCTGAGTATCTTATGGTCTATGCCTTACGCAGCTATTAATCAGGCGAACCTTATGCTTCAGAGCTTGCCTGAAGAGACAGCCAATCTCACCGATTCTGAGACAGATCAATATATGGCTGAAAACCTTTTCCTTCGTGCGCTGATGTATTTCGAACTGGTAAGGATGTACGGTGATGTACCATTGATTCTGGATCCTGATCCGCTGGAATCACAATCAATGGCCCGTACTCCGAAAGCAGATGTTTTTGCCTTAATTATTGCTGACCTGAAGGATGTGATGACCAGGCTGCCCGAGACCAACATCAGCCGGTCTCGATGCAAGGCGATGCGCCAATAAATATGTGGCAGAGGCCCTGCTGGCCAGAGTCTATTTATTCATGGGAGATTATGCAAATGCAGAAACAGCAGCAACCAATGTCATCAACAGCGGAAATTACATTATTGAGACCGACCTTGCCGGCGTACTTATGAGGAGAAGTTCTGAGATCATTTTTTCCCTGGACGCCTTTATGATAGATGCTCCGAACAGCTTGTTTCATTATTCATTGTACGGAATGCCATTGTTTTACCAGGACTGGCCAGAGGCTTACGTATGGGATTATTCCGGGTGGGGCTGCCTGACGCAGACCGCCATTGATGAATTTGAAGCTGATGACCAGCGGTTTGGTACCCTGTTTACATATTCAGCAGAAGAAAATGTTTTTACGCTTAAATATCCTTACAGCATTTTTTATCAGGAACTGGCCGATGCAGATCCGCAGGATTTCTGTGTGCTGAGGCTGTCAGAAATGCACCTGATACGGGCGGAAGCCAAAGCCCGGAAAACTTCTCCTGACCTTGAAGGAGCCGCTGACGATCTTAACCTGATCAGGGAATTGCATGGCGGCTTGCCGGAGACTACTGCCACCACCCAGGCTGAGATGCTTGCAGCACTGGAACATGAGAACAGGGTCGAGTTCATGTGCGAAGGACATCGCTGGTTCGATCTGATTCGCACCAACCAGGCAGACGCAGTACTGAGCCAGGTCGATTACAAGACCGGATGGAGTGCTCACAAGGTTCTCATGCCAATACCATACAAGGAGTTAATAAACAATCCGAATCTGACTCCTAACCCGGGTTACTAAACCTGCTGACACTGAAGATTCATCAGACAAATCCTGCCGCGCATGCGGCAGGGTTTGCTCTGAACCATCAGTAAAATATGGCTTTGTTCCCTTTGAAAGGGAACGTCCGGCAACCATTTTATTTCCGGATCATTACCAAAAATCAATACACTTTGAAAACCTTCAAATTATGAAATATATTCCGGCATTTCTTCTCCTGCTTTGTACCCTGGCAGTCCAGGCACAGGATCTTAAACCCTTTACAATTAGTGGCGATATAAGCAATATTAACGACAGGATCGATTCCATCCATATCGCGTATTCAACTAACGGGGTGAGGTATGACCAGCAGTTTGAGGTGAAAAACGGCCTCTTCCTCATCAAAGGGAAGATATCACAGCCTGTGGTTGCCATGATCTGGTATTTTGCCTCAGGTGACACGGTGAGAAAAAAAATCCGGAGCACTGACAAGACCAGCACCCGATTATTCATCCAGCCGGGAGATATGATTTTTGTGTCAGGCAACAGAATCGACGACAACACCCTTCAAGGCTCACCATGGGACCGTGATTTCAGGGAGATGGATGAGAAACAAAAGGCATATTCTGAAAAAACGGAGGCAGAACTGGAGCTTGTCTTCCTGGAAAAAGACACTGCAATATCCCGGCAGAAGATGAGGGCCTTGCTGGATTCCTCAAGGGTAATCCCGGTAAAGGTATGGCTCCCCTACCTCGAAAGTAATCCGCAATCGCCACTGGTGTTCTATGCCGTTAACCAGATGACGATGTTCAATAAAAACTTCCAGGGACAGGATATTGCACCCATTTACAACCGGCTGCCGCCTGAACTGCAGAATTCCTATGAGGGCAACCTGCTGAAAGCGATCATAGCCACGGGAAACGGAAGCCCGGCTCCTGAATTTTCCCAGGCCGATACCTCAGGCATACAGGTTTCATTATCCTCATTCAGGGGCAAATATGTATTGCTCGACTTCTGGGGAAGCTGGTGTACCTTTTGCAGGAAGGAACATCCGAACCTTATAAAGGAATATGAGAAGTATAAGGAGAAGGGATTTACCGTTATCAGCGTTGCGGCTGATGATGACAAAAACAAGTGGATTGGCGCCATTCGCAAGGACGGCATAGGGAGATGGACGCACGTAAGCGACCTCAAAGGAACAAATAACGAGGTGGCAAAACTCTATTTCGTAAAAGGTTACCCGAGCAATTTCCTGATCGATCCGAACGGAATTATAATTGCCCAAAACCTGAGAGGGGAAGATCTTGGCAAGACGTTATCCGAATTATTCAGGTAACAGATGCCGGAAATTTTCACAAGTGAAATCAATAAGCAAGTCTGCACAACTAAAAAACAACAAAAAAGAAATCAAATGAAAAAAACAATACTACTGACATGCCTGCTGCTGGCATCCTGCATTATCAGGCTGAATGCACAGCTCACCTACACCCCTCTGAAACCCGTTCCGGGGGGAACCATCACTTTCAGTTATACCCCACCTGCAGGTCTCTTCAGTGCAACCGACACGATTATTTGTGAAGCCCAAAAATGGGGGTTGTACGAAGATGACGCTGTGTATGAGGCATACCGTCAGTATAAATCGTTGAATATCATACTGAAAAAAACGGGCCCCCGTTACGAAGGTTCTCTCGTTACCGATGCGCTGACCAGGGCCGTTACGCTGAATTTCACCTCCGGCCAGGTTAAATGGGAAATGGTGGACAGAAAACTGGTTCTTGCATCCGGCAAGGTGGATACCAACGACAACCTGGGTTATGTGATCCCTCTCTGCACTCCCGAAGGAACTGAACAGAGCTACAGTAATCATTTCATCGGGAAGTACCTGAGATCATATTATCTGAATCAGCTTGGATTTTCAAATGCAGAAAAAGCTGCCGATTATTTTCTCAGGGAAATTGAACTCTACCCCGATGCCATTGGCAGGGTAATTAATGATTTGGCCGGTGTTCTGAAGCCGACTAATCCTGCCGGATTTAATACATTTATTACCAATGAGTTAAATAAACAGTTCGAACGCGGTCTCAACTCCGCATCGGACTATACGCTGGTCGCAACCCTCGCCGGCATGCTGAACCTGAAAGGCGTCAGCGGCTACTTCAGGGAGCAGGGACAGGCTAAATTCGGCGAAAAAAGCTGGTATGACACAATGAGTGCGCTGTGGGATGAATTCAATGCAGAAAAGGATATTGCCAGGAAAGAGGTGCTTATGAATAATTACATAGAAAAATTCAACAACTCATCCTATGAAGAAAAAACATCTCTTTCAGGCACCGGAGGGTCACCGAGACCTGTAAGATTCACCTTCCTGCATGCACTCCTGGAGAATGATATGATGGATGAATATGAAAAATACCGGCAGCAATATAATTTCTCCTGCGAGACAACTCCCTCGCAGTATTATGCATTCAGGGATGAACTTGATGTTTTACTGGCAAAAGGCAAGTATCAGGAGCTTACCGAACAAAAGGCCCTGCAGTACATTTCTTACTATAAGGAGCGTTTAAGGCTGCTCAACGAGGACAGTCCTCTTCCTGCCACTGCAGATGATTCTTATCTGACAACCGGGGAGCAAAAAAGGAGTACTATAAACGCACTTATTCTATTTTCAGATTTCTGTGCTGCCATGTATGATCAGTCAGGCGACTACAAAAAAGCATTTTCGTATGCAGCTGATGCAATGAACTACCAGGAGATGATGTGGGGGAACCGGAAGAATGCAGACCTGAATACACGCTACAGCCTGCTGGCCGAGAAAGTGTTGCCGCCGGCTGAGAGCAGGAAGGCAATCGAGAGCCTGGTGGTGGAAGGTGCCTGGAAACCCGAAATGAAAGATGCATTGAAGAGGGTATATATTAAGGATACCGGTTCCGAAAAGGGCTTTGAGGATTATTTCGCCACCCTGAGGGAGCCTGAATTGACCGCCCTGTCACAGGAACTGCTGAAGACAATGATAAATGAACCTTCTCCTGCGTTTGAGCTGACAGACCTGGAAGGGAAGAAAGTCAGTCTCGAAGACTATAAGGGCAAGGTTGTAATCCTTGACTTCTGGGCCACCTGGTGCGGCCCTTGCAAGGCCAGCTTCCCGGCAATGCAGAAAGCAGTCACCGCATACGCAAATGATCCGGACGTCAAATTCCTCTTTGTAAATACTTTTGAGAACAAGTCAAAAACCAGGACCGACGAGGTAATAAAAAAGGATGTCGTCACCTTTATAAAGGATAATAACTACAGCTTCCATGTCCTGCTCGATCTGGATAAGAAAGTTGCCGGTGCGTTCAAGGTAACCGGTGTCCCGACAAAACTCATCATTGACGGAAATGGCAATATCAGGTACCGGATCGTCGGCGCCGGCACCGATGAAACAAAGGTGATGGATGAAATGAGGATAATGATAAAGTCAGTGCAATAGCAGGCTGAGCCGGAGGAGGGGTAAAACAGTTACCCCTCTTATTTTATTGTTTATTCCTGAATGCCTCCGCTCCCCTGTCGAGCCAGTCGATGTACGCCTGGATGTCGAAGTCGGTTCCGCGCGTTTCAATGAGCGGCGTGCCTGACGGATCAACAATCGCATAAAGAGGAAGGGTATTGGTGTTGAACATCGATATCTCAATGTCCTCGTTCTTCTTGCCCATCGTCTTCTTCTCCTTGCCATCGATCTTCGAGACAAACACCTCGTTGTCAGGCAGCTTGGTCCTGTCATCAACATAGAGACCTACCAGCACGAAGTTTTCCCTTATCCGTCTCTGAACCTCCGGGTCTGACCAGACGCGTGCATCCATCTCCTTGCAGTTGGCGCATGCGTGACCCTTGAAGTCGATCAGCACCGGCTTGTTAAGCTCTTTCGCGCATGCCAGTGCCTCCTCAAGATCAAAGTAGCCTTCGAGCCCGTATTCAAAGTGAAGGAAATCGGAATACTTTGGTGTTCCGCATATTGCCGAACCTCCTGTGGTTGTCACAACAGCTCCTCCTCCCCTGTTCTCGGATATCGCCTTTAACAGGTTGAATCCTGATGTCTCGCGCGGAGGCAGCAGCGCCGAGATGCGCGTCAGCGGCGCTCCGAAGAGGCCCGGCACCAGATATACAGCAAAAGTGAATGACGCAATTATAAGCACCAGCCGGAACACTCCTATATGGGGTACATCACTGTCATGCGAGAATTTGATCTTGCCCATGAGATAGAGCCCCATAAGAAAGAATAGCACAATCCAAATTGCCAGGTAGATGTCGCGCGAGAGTATTCCCAGTCCGTAAACAGTGTCAACCACCGAGGCAAATTTCAGGCTGAAGGCCAGCATGATGAAGCCCAGCACCACCTTCACCGAGTTGAGCCATCCGCCCGACTTGGGCATCTTGTTCATCCATGACGGGAAGAGTGCGAAGAGAGTGAACGGCAGTGCAAATGCCAGCCCGAAACCGAACATGCCTATGGTGGGGCGTAAAACATCACCCGAGGCCGCTTCCACCAAGAGGGCGCCCACAATGGGACCTGTGCATGAGAATGAAACAAGCACCGTTGTCAGGCCAAGGAAAAAGGCTGCAACTGCCCCTCCCCTGTCAACCCTGGAATCGGATGAGCTGACCCATTTTGCCGGCATTACAATCTCGAATGCACCGAAGAATGATGCTGCGAATACCAGGAAGAGAGAGAAGAACAACAGGTTCGGTATCCAGTGCGTGCTCAGGGTGTTGGCAAAGCCTGCCCCTGCGCTGGTGAGTGACACTATAATCCCTAAAGATGAATAAAGAAGTATTATTGTAAGTCCGAAAATCAAAGCTTTGCCGATAGCTGATCCCTTCTTGTCACTTCCCTGCGAGAAGAAGGCCACGGTCATCGGTATCATCGGAAAGACGCACGGCGTCAGAACACCGGCAAAACCGGCAAGCATCGAGAGAAGAAAAAATTTGAGAAATCCTTTTTTGGGCGGTTCGGTTGTTGTTTGGACAGGCAGCACCGGTTCGGCTGTACCCTGCTGCATTGTAGTTACCTCCGGTGCCTCAGCCGCCTGCTCCAATACCGGCCCGGCAGAGGTTTCTGAGGCAGCAGCCGTTGTCACGGCAGGCTTCTCAGCCGGTTTTTCGTCCGGTTTTGCCGCGGCCGCTGCAGTGCCTTTCAACTCAAAGGCAAACTCCACATCCCTCGGAGGCAGGCACTGCTTGTCGTCGCATGACATGAAGGTGACATACCCCGTTACCGTTACCGGCGACTGTGAAATGGTTACCTTCTGACGAAACTCGGGCTTGCCGCTGTGCATGCCGATATTCATTGAAAAACTGTTGTCGAATTTTACTTCGGGTTTGGTTACCTCAATGGTCTTCCCCTGGAGTGAATAACCTTTTCCTGGCTCAAAGGTAAAACTGGTGGGAATAGGACCTCCCGCTTCAATATCCATTGCATACAGATGCCAGTTCTTCTCCAGCTCGGCTGTCATCACCAGATCAAATGTATTCTCTCCGGTCTTCTCGCTCCTGAAACTCCATGAAACAGGCTCGAGCACCTGTGAATTAAGTGTAACTGCCGCAAAGAGCAGAAAGAGGATAGTCAATGTTCTTCTCATCATCTTATATTTCCTATAAAGACACCGTAATGCCCGTCAGGTACTACATATAACCAATAATTTCTGATCAATGTTTAATCAGAGCACAAAGAAAGGAACTTTTTTACTAATACGGTACACCTCCCATTTCCATCAGCACGATTATAAATATTTGGCATTGAATGATCTGTAACCTAACTTTGATAGTGACTTTTCGAAACTAATAAAACAGGATCATGAACAGGCAAACTATCAGGATTCCGGATAAAGGCCTTGATCCTGACGACATGCTTTCAGAGCTGAAAGCGCAAAGGTCAGGAGATGCCTCCTGGAGGAACGGAAGGATGTTCGGTTATATCTATCACCCCGGCAACAGGGAAGCAAAAGCCATCGAACAGGCCTACCAGCTCTTCCTGAATGAAAACGCCCTGAATCCGTCACTCTTTTCCTCATTGAGACGGCTGGAGAACGAGACCGTTGCCATGGTGGCCGACCTGCTCCATGCAGGCGAAGGCTGCGCAGGCAACCTGACCACCGGCGGATCAGAGAGTATACTGGTAGCCGTCAAGACGGAGCGCGACTGGGCCAGGAAACACAAGCCGGAAATCCGCGAGCCGGAAATAATTGCACCTGTGACAACACACCCGGCATTCTCAAAGTCCGCTGACATGACCGGGGTAAGGGCAAGATATGCCCCGGTAACGGAAGACAAACGTGTTGACGTGGCGGAGATGGAGAAACTGATCAACAGGAACACCATCGCCATAACAGCATCCGCTCCCTGCTTTCCCTATGGTGTGATCGATCCCATCGGGGAGCTTGCCGAACTGGCCCTGAAGCATAACCTGCTCTTTCATGTCGACAGCTGCCTCGGGGGACTTATTCTGCCTTTCATCGAGAGCCTCGGCTATCAGGTCCCGCTCTTTGACTTCAGGGTCAGGGGAGTGACTTCGATATCGGCAGACGTGCACAAATACGGCTACTCCGCCAAGGGCGCCTCAGTCATTCTTTACCGTACACGCGAACTGAGGAAATTCCAGTATTTCGTAATGAGCAGCTGGCCCGGCGGACTCTATGCCTCACCTACGATGCTCGGTACGCGTTCAGGAGCTCCCATCGCGGCAGCATGGGCTGCACTGAAAACAATCGGGCGCGACGGCTACATGAATATGGCAGAGGCAGTCATGAATGCAACCGTGAGAATTCAGAAGGGGATTGAGTCAATCCCCGGACTGAAGATCATCGGAAAACCTGTGATGTCTGTATTCTCCTTCACCTCCGACAGACATGATATTTACCGTATCGGAGATGAACTCTCCAAAAGGGGATGGAACCTTGACAAGCTTCAGTTCCCTGCAGCCCTGCATATGACCGTCTCATTTGACAATACAGGCCATGAGGATGAGTTCCTGGAAGCCCTGAGGGAATCAGTTGCTGAGGTTGAGGGCCATAAGATGAAGACGGTGTCGTCACACGTCCTCGCCTCTGTGGTTAAGGCACTTTCAAGGTTCCTGCCTGAAAAATGGTTCCGCAGGCTCTCTTCAAGGTTCACTGAAATAATGAACAGGGATGAGAGCGGAGGTGCAGCCACCGGTGCCGCTGCATACGGAATGATGGTTGCAATTGATAACCGTGAAAACGTGGATGAGATAATGCTCGACGTGCTCGATAAACTGTACTCTGTTTAGTTTTACATACACTTATAATTTTTCAGAGGGAAATCTAAACCACCAGATTAAAAAAAATTTGATTACTCTGATTATTATCTTATCTTTGATTATTCCTTGTTAAGAATAATTCTTATTTGATGAAACCAGAAGATTACAGAAGAAATCTGAGGGAGCGGGGTCTCAGGGTCACACTACAGCGTCTTGCGGTCTTTGAAGCGGTGGACCTGCTGCATGACCATCCTACAGCCGAGGAGGTCAGTCAGTTCATAAGAAAAAAGCATCCGGACATTGCAACCGGAACTGTCTATAAAACCCTTGAGACGCTCGTTGAAAAAGATATCGTGAAAAGGGTAAAGACTGACAGCGGACTGCTCCGGTATGATGCGGTGAAAGACACCCATCACCACATCTACTGCACCCATTGTGACCGTATAGAGGACTTTTATGACAGTGAGCTGACGGAGATGATTTATGGCTATTTTGAAAAGCACCGGATTCCCGGTTTCAAAGTCGAGGATATCAAGCTGCAGATCGTCGGTCAGTATACCGATAGAAGGGATTCGGTAAGAAAGAAATGATAAGGCTTTTACTCATATCCGGAGGCACTATATCCCTCGCTTTGGGCATTATCGGGATTTTCATACCGGTGCTGCCCACCACACCTTTCGTGCTGCTCTCGGCAGGTCTGTTTTTGAAAAGCTCCCCGGTCCTGTACAACCGGGTCATTAACGGCCCGGTGACTTCAAGGTACATGACCCGCAGTGCGGGCAGGAAGGCAGGGATCACAGCCCTGGTAATAATGTGGTCTATGATACTGGTGACAGTGTTATTCGCGGCAGACGCCACCTGGCTCAGAATTCTCCTTATCGTCGTCGGTGTAGCAGGTACAGTGTTCAAGCTTAAGTACTTTTTCGCAAAAGACAATAAACAGATATTTCACAACCGCTAAAATCAAAAACATGGCAAAGAAGAAACTCACAACAGCAGCGGGCAGGCCCTTCTTCGAGAACGAAGACAGCATGACCGCAGGTCCGCGCGGACCGGTATTGCTTCAGGATTACCATCTCCATGAGAAGCTGGCGCACTTCAATCGCGAGCGCATCCCCGAGAGGGTTGTTCATGCCAAGGGAACGGGCGCTTTCGGCACCTTCACCGTGACCGGCAACATCACAAAATACACCAAAGCGAAACTCTTCAGCAAGGTTGGCAACAAATGCCGGGTCCTTGCACGCTTTTCTACCGTCGGCGGCGAGAAGGGCAGCGCCGACACCGAGCGTGACCCGAGGGGGTTCGCCATAAAGTTCTACACTGAAGACGGAAACTGGGACCTCGTGGGAAACAACACGCCTGTCTTCTTCGTCAAGGATGCAAAGAAATTCCCCGACTTCATTCACACCCAGAAACGTGATCCGAAGACCAATCTCAAGAGTCCGACCATGATGTGGGATTTCTGGAGCCTGAATCCGGAGAGCCTTCACCAGGTCATGATACTCTTCAGCGACAGAGGCACACCGGACGGATATCGTTTCATGCACGGCTTCGGCAGCCATACATTCTCAATGTATAATAAGAAGAACGAACGCGTATGGGTTAAGTTCCACTTCAAGACACAGCAGGGCAATAAAACCCTCACGGGCCCGCAGGCCGAAGAGATGAGAGGGAAAGACCCCGATTACTCACAGCGTGACCTCGTTGAAGCCATCGCAAGGAAGGATTTCCCGAAATGGACGCTTAAGATCCAGGTGATGACTGAAGCGCAGGCGAAGAAGTTCAGGTGGAATCCCTTCGACCTTACCAAAGTATGGCCGCACAAAGAGTTTCCGCTCATCGAAGCCGGTGTGATGGAACTGAATGAGGTTCCGGCAAACTATTTCGCCGAGGTTGAGCAGGCTGCTTTTGCACCTTCGAATACTGTCCCCGGCATTGGCCTCTCACCCGATAAGATGCTCCAGGGACGCATACTGGCCTATCCGGATGCACACCGCTACAGGCTCGGGGCAAACTATGAGCAGCTGCCGGTGAACCGGCCGATTGTTCCGGTACATAATCACCAGAGGGACGGCTTCATGGCTCTCGACGGCAACGGAGGGTCAGCGCCCAACTACTTCCCGAACAGTTTTGACGACATTGTGGCCGATAAGGAGTACAAGGAACCGCCAATGAGCATCGAATCAGATGTTGCTGACACATGGGACCGCAACATGAATGACAATGACCATTATTCTCAGCCCGGAGCACTCTTCAGAAAAGTGATGACAGACCAGGAGAGGGCCAACACCGTGTCGAACTTCGTGGGATCACTTAAGGGTGTATCAGGACCAAAGAAGAAGGAGATACTGATGCGCCAGCTCGATCATTTCCACAAGGCCGACAAGGAGCTTGCAATGCTTGTGGCAAAAGGACTCGGGATCAAATATCCTGCAAAATAAACTAAACGGAAATCATAATTAACAATTCAATAATATGGCACAAAAAGGAAGAGAAATCGTTAAGATGAATGTTGATGAATTAATCAACCTTCTGAACAAGGCGCTGGCCGACGAGTGGCTGGCATACTACCAGTACTGGATAGGCGCCAAAGTCGTCAAGGGTCCGATGAAGGATGCCGTGATCGCTGAACTCGATCTTCATGCAACGGAAGAGCTGTCGCATGCGGTCCTGCTTACCACCAGGATAGTACAGCTCGGGGGCACACCCGTTCTTTCACCCGCTGAATGGATGAAGATAACAAACTGTGGTTATGACGCACCCACGGATCCTTATGTCGAAAAGGTGCTGGAACAGAATATCAAAGGAGAACAGTGTGCAATCAAAGTCTACAGCAACCTCCTTGACCTTACCCGGGAAGGCGACCCTGTGACCTACAACATCATACTTACAATCCTGTCGCAGGAGGTGGAGCATGAGGAGGACCTGGATGCACTCAGGGAGGACCTGGAGCTGATGCTGGCGAGAAGGAAATAATTAAGAGTTAAGAATTAAGAATTCTAAATCAGTTAATTTGTTATTAATCAATTAAATACATAATATGGAAAACACACAGGTAAGTGCGATGCCGCGCATAGGCGACAAAGCACCGGAATTCAAAGCAGTTACAACACAGGGCGAGATCAACTTCCCGTCCGACTACTCAGGCAGCTGGGTGATTCTCTTCAGCCATCCGGCTGACTTCACCCCGGTCTGCACAAGCGAGTTTATGACCTTTGCCTCCATGGAGGAGAAGTTTGCAAAAGCCAATACAAAACTTGTCGGGCTGTCCGTTGACGGTCTCTACAGCCACATTGCATGGCTTCGCACCATCAAGGAGAAGATCGAGTACAAGGGTATGAAGAATGTAGAGGTGAACTTCCCCCTGATAGAGGATATCACCATGTCGGTGGCTACAAAATACGGCATGATGATGCCGGGAGAGAGCAGCACCAAGGCTGTGAGGGCAGTATTCTTCATTGATCCGAAGGGGATCATCCGTACTATTATCTATTATCCGCTGAGCCTCGGTCGCAACTTTGACGAGCTCTACAGGGTGGTGATCGGTCTCCAGACTGCAGATGCATTTTCGGTTGCACTGCCTGCCGACTGGCAGCCGGGTGACGACGTCATCGTTCCCACTGCCGGGTCATGCGGTGTTGCCAAACAACGTATGGAGAGCAAGGATGAGATGAAGTGCTACGACTGGTTCTTCTGCACGAAGAAACTCGATAAGCAAAAAGTGCTCGACACAGTTCTGAAAAAATAACCAGGCCTCCTGAATTATGTTTTGCAGCGACACCCTGACCGGGTGTCGCTGTTTTATTGACCTGTAGATTGGATAAACTGATGCCTATTTTTTGTTGTAGGCGTCAAAAAAATCATTCCCCTTGTCATCCGTCAGGATGAATGCCGGCATATCCTTCACCACGATCTTCCTGACAGCCTCCATACCCAGCTCCTCAAAATCAACCACTTCCACTGAAACAATATTCTCAGCTGCAAGTATTGCCGCCGGTCCGCCAACCGAACCCAGGTAGAAGCCACCGTACTTCTTGCATGCATCAATCACCTGCCGTGAACGGTTACCCTTGGCCAGCATGATCATCGATCCTCCGAGGCTCTGGAAGAGGTCAACGTAACCATCCATGCGCCCTGCAGTGGTGGGACCGAACGACCCGGAGGCCATGCCCTGTGGTGTCTTGGCCGGACCGGCATAATAGACCGGGTGTTTTTTGAAATACTCAGGCATGGGTTTGCCTTCATCAAGCATCTGTTTGATCCGGGCATGCGCCATATCACGGGCAACTATCAGAGTCCCGCTGAGGCTTAGCCTTGTCTTTACAGGGTACTTCGTCAGCTCCGCCAGTATCTCCTTCATGGGACGCTCAAGATCCAGCCGGACCGGCTTGTCGAGCTCGGGAGCCTTATCAGGCATGAACCTGGCCGGCTCAGTCTCAAGCTGCTCAATGAAGATGCCGTCGCGGGTTATCTTCCCCTTGATGTTGCGGTCGGCACTGCAGCTGACACCTATCCCTACCGGACATGAGGCGGCATGGCGCGGCATTCTGATGACACGCACGTCATGAACAAAGTATTTCCCGCCGAACTGTGCACCTACGCCAAACTCCTGGCAGATAAGCTCGATCTTCTCCTCCCACTCCCTGTCGCGGTAAGCCCTTCCGGCACTGTTGCCGGAGGCCGGGAGGTCATCAAGATAACCTGCAGAAGCCAGCTTCACCGTCTTCAGTGTCATCTCGGCGGAGGTGCCGCCGATGACAATGGCCAGGTGGTAGGGCGGACAGGCCGAGGTGCCAAGATCCTCAATCTTCTCACGGATGAATTTCCGGAGCGAGGCCTCGTTAAGCAACGACTTGGACTGCTGGTACAGGAATGTCTTGTTAGCGGAGCCACCTCCCTTGGCAACGAACAGAAACCTGTATTCATCGCCGGGGCAAGCCGCTATGTCTATCTGCGCCGGCAGATTGCTGCCGGTGTTCTTTTCCTCGAACATCGCCGTCGGAACAATCTGAGAGTAACGCAGGTTCTTTTCATTATATGTCTCCCATATACCCTTACTGATATGAAGCGCATCCTCCGCGCCCGTAAACACATCCTCTCCTTTATACCCCATCACGATGGCAGTGCCGGTGTCCTGACACCACGGCAGCTTGCCCTCAGCCGAGATCACAGTGTTGCGGAGCATCACCCACGCCACAAAGCGGTCATTATCAGTCGCCTCCGGATCCTTAAGTATCGCAGCCAGCTTCTCCAGATGGGAGGTGCGAAGATAGAAGTTGACATCGATGAAGGCCTGCTTCGCAAGCATCCTGAGCGCCTCAGGCTGAACCTGCAGCACCCTCCTGCCGCAACACTCCGTCACAGTTACATGGTCAGAAGTGAGAAGGCGGTACTTAGTCTCATCCTTCCCGTGCTGGAAAGGTTTTTCATAAATGAATTCGGACATAGTATTGTTGATTTAGGGGTGATACAGTATCAAATATAATAAATGGCAGGGAATAGAGAAGCGACCGTAAAGAAATGATCCGGCGGATCATTTCAGGGAGCTGTCAGACTGCAGCGAAGGCCAATAGTGAATTTTCTTAATTAGATTCAGTCTAAATAGCGGGGCATGAAAAAAATTATACCTCAGGCCGAAAACGTTTGAAATAACTAATACAACGCAAACGCCCGAAAAATCACGGCGCAGAAGCCTCCCCAGGGTATTGCGGAACCGGATTTTCAACTAATTTTGAGTGAGTTATAGTATTTGGGTATTAAAACTAACAGCTAACAGACTATGAGTGTGACCTACAGGCGGAAACCACAGCTCTCTTTCTGGCAGATCTGGAACATGAGCTTCGGTTTTCTGGGCATCCAGTTTGGCTTTGCCCTCCAGAACGGCAATGTGAGCCGTATCTTTCAGACACTAGGTGCTGAGATTGACGATATTCCGATTCTCTGGATCGCCGCTCCGGTGACCGGCCTGCTTGTGCAACCGATCATAGGTCACATGAGCGATCGCACGTGGAACCGTATGGGACGTCGCCGGCCATATTTTCTCACCGGTGCCATTCTGGCCTCCCTCGCGCTGGCAATCATAACAAACTCACCGACTTGGATCTTTGCCACCGCAATGCTCTGGATAATGGATGCATCAATTAACATCTCCATGGAGCCTTTCAGGGCATTCGTAGGTGATATGCTCTCATCAAAACAGCGAACTTCCGGGTTTGCCATGCAGAGCTTCTTCATAGGGATAGGGGCCGTTGTAGGCAGCTTCCTGCCCTGGATGCTCGCCAACTGGTTCAATGTTCCGGAGGTGCCTGCGGAGGGAAAGCTTATTCCTTTTAACCTCAAGCTTTCATTCTATATCGGTGCCGTAGTACTGCTGCTGGCAGTGCTCTGGACAATTATCCGTACCAAAGAGTATTCACCTGAGGAGCTCGAGGAGTTCGAAAAGGGTGAAAAGATCGCCCGTGGCGAACTGATCCCCGAGGAGAAAAAACCCTCCTCCGCCACTGACGCCGTTGAGGCTAAAGCAGACAACCTAAGCACTAAAGACGGAAAGTCCATCAATTTCTACCGTCCGGGGATCATCTGGCTGTCAATAGGACTTGTATTTACCCTGATCCTCTCACAGGCCGACCTCGAAAAGGAGCTCTATGTAGTTACCGGGGGCGTCGCCTTCTTCGGCCTGCTGCAGATACTGGCAGGTGCGCTGAAATCGGCCGGCAAGGCGGGTGGCGGCCTGAACAGCATCCTTACTGACCTCAAGAACATGCCGGCAACCATGGGACAGCTTGCAGTGGTTCAGTTTTTTACATGGTTCGCTCTCTTCTCGCTCTGGATCTATACCACCTCAGCCGTTACGTCACAGGTATACGGCACCTCCGACACAACATCACTGGCATATAACAAGGGCGCCAACTGGGTGGGCGTACTCTTCGGCGTCTATAACGGGTTCTCAGCCCTGGTGGCATTCCTTCTCCCCGTTCTGGCAAAGTACACCTCGAGGAAACTTACCCACACAATCTGTCTGCTGATCGGCGGTCTCAGCCTCATGTCGATAAGCCTGATACACAGCCCGGGCATGCTGGTCATTCCCATGCTTGGAATCGGGCTTGCATGGGCAAGCATCCTCTCAATGCCATACGCCATCCTGACAGGCTCACTGCCGCACAACAAGATGGGCATCTACATGGGCATCTTCAACTTCTTCATTGTCATCCCCCAGATACTCGCAGCAAGCATCCTGGGAAGCATGGTCAAGCATCTCTTCGATGGCAACACCATGCTTGCACTTGTATCAGGCGGTATCTCGATGGTCATAGCCGCCATTTCGGTGCGTTTCGTGAAAGATGTTGACGACAAGAGATAACCATGGAACTGAAAGGATGCATTTTTGACCTCGACGGTGTCATCGTAGACACCGCAAAGTATCACTTCATGGCATGGCGGCGCCTTGCCAAGGAGCTGGGATTTGTTTTCACCCTGGAAGATAATGAGGCGCTCAAGGGCGTCAGCCGCATGGCCTCCCTGGAGATCCTCCTCAAAACAGGAGGCGTGACGGTGAGCGACACGGAGAAAGAGCACCTCGCCGCCCGCAAGAACGGCTGGTATGTCGAATTCATCTCCGGCATGAAACCGGATGAGATCCTGCCGGGAAGCATCAGGCTGCTGAAGGCACTCAGGAAAGAGGGGATACTCACCGGCATCGGCTCGGCAAGCAAAAACGCAGGGATGATCCTTGACGGCATCAAACTGCGCGATATGTTCGACGTGATAGTGGACGGTAACAAGATACACAAGGCCAAACCCGACCCCGAGGTGTTTCTGCGGGGAGCGGAAGAGATGAACCTGCACCCCTCAGAATGCATAGTATTCGAAGATGCACAGGCAGGCATCGAAGCTGCCATAGCCGGAGGGATGAAGTGTGTGGGCGTGGGAAACCCTGAACTGCTCGGAAGGGCAGACCTGGTCATCCCGGACCTCAGAAAAATTACTATTAAACAATTGAGAAACCTATAAAGGGAAATGACAGATTCACGATTCCAGTCCGATGAATGGAAGATCATCGAGACACGATTTGAACCTGAGCGAGGGCGCGACTCAGAGAGCATCTTTGCCCTGGGAAACGGAATGATGGGACAGAGGGCCAACTTCGAGGAGAAATATTCCGGCGACACCCTGCAGGGAACCTATGTGGCAGGAATATACTATCCCGATAAGACCGTTGTGGGATGGTGGAAGAACGGATACCCCGATTACTTCGCCAAGGTGCCCAACGCTCCCTCGTGGACCGGCATCATCGTCCGCATTGACGGAGAGGATCTTGATCTTGCAGTCTGCAAAATAAAGAGCTTCCGCAGGGAGCTTGACATGAAGGAAGGGGTGCTGACACGAACCTTCACGGCAGTGATGCCCTCAGGCAGACAGGCTGAGGTAACCGCAAAACGGTTCGTTTCAATGAGCCAGCCCGAAAGAGCCGCCATAAACTATTCTGTACGCATCACGGGAGGCGGCGGAACTGCCGAAATCATCCCCTGGCTCAATGCCGACGTGTATAATGAGGATGCCAACTACGACGAGAAGTTCTGGGAGAATGAGTCTGCAGAACATGACGGGGCAAGAGCGGTGGTCGTTGCGCAGACGCGCAAGACGGCATTTGTCGTTGCCACAGCCATGGAGAACACCTTCACCGTCAACGGGAAGCCTGCAAAGAACAAAGCTTCAGTGACCACTTCCGGGAATGCAGCTCACAGCACATTCAAATCAGCCTATGCCGACGGTGACACTATCGAAGTAAAGAAATATGTGGCCGTACTTTCATCCTTCAACCACCCTGCCGAGGGCCTGGCTGCGAAGGCGATGGCCATGGCCGGTGAGGCCGCCAAAAAGGGCTTTGAAGCCATGCTCAGTGACCACACGAAGGCATGGGAGAAGAAGTGGGAACACGGTGATATCGTCATCAAGGGCGATATAGCCGCCCAGCAAGGCATCAGGTTCAACATCTTCCAGCTGAACCAGACCTACACCGGAGAGGACCCGCGACTCAACATCGGGCCGAAAGGATTCACCGGTGAGAAATACGGCGGCAGCACTTACTGGGATACGGAAGCATTCGCCTTCCCCTTCTATCTCAGTACCGCCGACACCCATGTCGCACGCAACCTGCTGTTATACAGATACAAGCACCTTGGCAAGGCTATCGAAAACGCACAGAAGCTGGGGTTCACCGGCGGGGCTGCACTCTATCCCATGGTCACCATGAACGGCGAAGAGTGCCACAATGAGTGGGAGATTACCTTCGAGGAGATACACCGTAACGGGGCCATCGCCTATGCCATCTTTAACTATATACGTCATACCGGCGACCAGAACTACCTGGCTGAATACGGGCTGGAGGTGCTGATAGCCCTCTCGCGTTTCTGGGCCCAGCGCTGCAACTGGTCGCAGGAGAAGAACCAGTATGTCATCCTTGGCGTCACCGGGCCCAATGAATACGAAAACAATGTCAACAACAACTGGTATACCAACACGCTGGCACGCTGGACGCTGAAATATACCTCAGACTCCCTCGAATGGCTGAGGTCGGCCAGCAAAGTCAAATTCAACTCGGTTGTGGCCCGCACCGGCCTTGACACACAGTGTGAGCTCACCCTGTGGAAAGAGATAACAGACAACATCTACCTGCCCGTTCACTATGACCTTGGTATCTTCCTGCAGCAGGACGGGTTCATGGACAAGATGCAGCAGACCGTCAAAGACCTTGATCCTGCGGAGAGGCCCCTAAACCAGCACTGGTCGTGGGACCGCATCCTGCGCTCGGTATTCATCAAACAGGCTGACGTGCTCCAGGGAATATACTTCTTTGAGGAGGAGTTTGACGAGGAGGCCATCAGGCGGAACTTCGACTTCTATGAACCCCGCTGCGTGCATGAGTCGTCGCTGTCGGCAAGCATTCATTCAGTGCTGGCAGCCAGGCTGCACGACACCGAAAGGGCTTACACGCTCTACCTGCGCACAGCAAGGCTTGACCTTGACGATTACAACAGGGAGGTGAAGGACGGCCTCCATATCACAAGCATGGCCGGCACATGGCTGGCTATAGTTGAAGGGTTCGGCGGATTGCGTATTTCAAATGACAGAGTATGCTTCAATCCTGTAATACCTGCCGCATGGAGCTCATACTCATTTATCATCAGGTACAGGAACAATCCCCTCAGGGTCGAGGTCAACGGCTCCACAGTAAATGTGGTGAACCTGTCCCAGGCAGCCATTCCGCTTGAGGTTTACGGCGAAAAGCTCATCCTTAATCCAGGGGAAGAAAAGAAATTTAAAAAATCATGATCAGACTGAACCGGTTATTAAGTGCTTTCCTTCTGCTGGCCATGCTGCCGGCAGGAGCCCAGACAATCGAACACGTGGACCCTCCCTCATGGTTCACCGGCATGAAGGAAAGCGCACTTCAGCTTATGGTATACGGGCAGGGAATCGGGGCATTCGAGGTGAAGACAGACTATCCCGGTGTGGCGGTTACCACCATGGTACGGACCGAAAACCCCAATTATCTCTTCGTCAACCTCGAGGTAACCCGTGAAGCCCGGCCCGGAACGGTTATACTGACCTTTGTAAGCGGCAAGAAAAAGCTGACCCATGACTTCCCCCTGTATGAGAGGCCGGCAGGTCCGGCACGCGGATTCAACAGCTCAGACGTCATCTACCTGCTGATGCCTGATCGCTTTGCCAACGGTGACGCATCCAATGACAACCTTGAGGGCATGACTGAAAAACTCAACCGCAGCAACCCTGGCGGAAGACATGGCGGCGACCTGAAGGGCATCAATGATAACCTCGATTATCTTGAGAAGCTTGGCGTGACGGGCATCTGGCTGAATCCGTTCCTTGAAAACAACCAGCAGCGATCGTCCTATCATGGATATTCAACAACCGACTTCTACCGTTCCGATCCCCGCTACGGATCAAATGACGAATTCAAAAAACTGATCTCAGAGGCACACAAAAGAGGAATGAAGGTGGTTATGGATATGATATTCAATCATATAGGCTCCTTCCACTGGTGGATGAACGACCTGCCATCAAAGGACTGGATCCATCATTTCGATGAGTTCACCCGCACCAACTACAGGGCCTCCGTTTATATGGACCCCTACGCATCAGAGCATGACAAAATGATAATGGAAAAGGGATGGTTCGACGTGACCATGCCCGACCTTAACCAGGGCAACCCGCTGGTTGAGACCTACCTCATTCAGAACAGCCTCTGGTGGATAGCATTCAGTGACCTCGACGGCATAAGGATGGACACCTACCCCTACCCCCAGCCTGATATGATGGCAAGATGGGCAAAGCGTGTCGAAGAGGAGTTCCCCGGATTCTTCATCGTGGGCGAGGTATGGTATGATGATCCCTCGCAGACCTCCTACTGGGCGCTGAATAAGCAGAACAGTGACGGCTACCGTTCGAACCTCCCTTCATTGACAGACTTACCGGTCTGCTTCGCAACTCACAGGGCATTCACAGTATCCGGAAACCCCACCGAAGGACTGTCAAAGCTCTATAATCTGCTGGCCCAGGACTTCCTCTATCCCGAACCACAGAGAAACGTCATCTTCCTTGACAACCATGACATGACAAGGTTCTTCACGCAAACCGGTAAAAGCCTGGGAGCTTATAAAATGGGGCTCAGCTTTATCATGACTACCAGGGGCATACCCCAGCTCTATTACGGGACCGAGATAGTGATGGAGGGCGACAAGAGCAAGGGCGACGGGCACCTGAGATATGATATGCCGGGAGGATGGCCCGGTGATGATAAGAATGCCTTTACAGAAACCGGCCTCTCCGAACAGGAAAAGGAGGCGCTTGAGTTCACGAGACTCATTCTTAACTGGAGAAAAGAGAAAGAGGTCATTCATACAGGGAAGCTCAAGCACTATATCCCGCAGGATGGGGTTTACGTTTACTTCAGGTATAACTCCGGCGAGAGCGTGATGGTGATCCTCAACAACAATGAGACGGAGACCAAAACCATCGGTGGCGAAAAATACAGGGAGTCGCTTGAGGGCTTCACCGGCGGCAATGAGGTGATCACCGGAAAGACAATTGATGACCTCACCTCATTTCAGATAGCCCCCAAATCAGCTATGATAATTGAACTAAAATAACCTGATCATGATGAAAGAGCACATTTTCAAGATTATCCTTCTTGTTTTCGCAGCAGCCGCACTGGCTGTTGCATGCAAACCCAAAGCGGCGGCAGTAATTGAGCCGCTGAAGACCTCGGTCAAACATGCCGACTGGACCCGCAACATGGTCCTGTATGAGATCAACGTAAGGCAGTTCTCCGAAGAGGGAACCTTTGCAGGAGTTGAAAAGGCCCTGCCACAGCTGAAAGAGCTGGGCGTGAATGTTTTGTGGTTCATGCCCATCTACCCTATCGGTGAAGTTAACAGAAAAGGCGAGCTGGGCAGCTACTATTCAATTAAGGATTATATGGGGGTCAACCCGGAGTTCGGCACCGTGGAAGACTTCACCGCCCTGGTTGATACAGCACATAGTATGGGGTTCCATGTCATCCTCGACTGGGTTGGCAATCACTCCGCATGGGATAACCCTCTTGCAACCCAGTACCCCGAGTGGTATGAGAAGGATTCCGTGGGGAATTTTATCTCTCCCTTCGACTGGACCGATGTCATTCAGTTTGACTACACGGCTGAGCCGCTGTGGGACTATATGGTGGGAGCCATGAAATACTGGGTTGCTGAAGTCGGCGTTGACGGTTACAGGTGCGATTTCCCGGGACTGGTGCCGGAGGAGTTCTGGTTCAGGGCCACCACCGAGCTCAACGCTGTAAAGCCAGTTCTCATGCTTGCCGAGGATGAGGATCACTCTTACCTCCTTGAGCGTGCCTTTAACATGAACTATGCATGGGCGCATCATCACCTCATGAATGCAGTGGCTGGCGGCTATCGCAGGCCTGCCTCCCTCGACAGCATCCTGCAGTATGAGATGAAGCGGTATGACCCGGAGTCATACAGGCTGAGGTTCATGACCAACCACGACGAGAACTCGTGGAACGGTACCATAGACGAGAAGATGGGTGATGCTCAGAAGGCCTTTGCAGCCTACCTGTTCACCGTCCCCGGAGTGCCCCTGCTCTACAACGGCCAGGAGGCTGACCTCGACAAGAGGCTCGAGTTCTTCAAGCGTGACCCGATAGAGTGGAAGGAGACGGAACTCCGCCCCTTCTACACAAAGCTTGTGCACCTGCGCACCTCGCACCCTGCACTGAGGCACGGCGTTGAGGGCGGCTCATATGAAGTCCTGAAGACCAACCCAGAAAAACGTATATGCTTACAAGCGCGTCAAGGGTGATAATGAAGTTCTGGTCATACTTAACCTGGGCAAGAGCCCTGTCACTGTTGCCCTGAAAGACGGCGGCACATCGGGAACCTTCAATGACCTCTTCACTGAAGCTGCGGTTGAAATAGCCCAGGGCAAAAAGATGGAAATGGAACCGTGGGGATACATGGTCCTGACAAAATAGATTTAACTATCTGATATCATGCAAAACCCCGGCATCAACAACCGGGGTTTTATTTAATCCCATGCTACAATACTTTATGCCCTACGGGCAATAAGGAAACTGTCGTACGGTACTTCTACCATACTTTATGCCCTACGGGCAAAAGACAAGTATGTCTGCACTGTAACAGTACCGCGTAGCGGTTCAAGTATTGTAGGATGACCAGTAAAGAGATATTTTCCTCGTAGAGGATCAAGTATTGTTATCTCTGTAACCTTACTACCTTTCTTACTGACGATAACCTCCCCGAGGTTACCCTGACATAATATACCCCGGCAGCAAGGTTGTCACCTTCGAGCGTGACCTCACCGATGCCTGCCGGTGCTGCAATGATCCGTACCCTTGAACCGTCAGCCGAAAACACCTCAACCGTATGAGGCTGGTATTCGTTCTCTCCGGTAAATCTTATGACAGTCTGCTCAGGGAACGGATTCGGATAAATGTCGAACAGTATTTCCGCAGCATCCTCATCTGCATACTGGTCCTGAATACCCGTCAGAAAAGCAGGCCGGTCGACCATCTTTGACGTGTAGAGCCTGTATTCACCCTGCAGAAGCGAGATGGGTGTATTCTGATTGGCAGCGCTGACATCCATGGCAGTCCCCTTGAAAAACTCGTACCACGTCCCTGTCCTTGTAAAATTCGGATCTATCGAACGTGGGAAGACGTCAAAATTCCCGATAATAACAACATCCATGTCAGAATGCTGAATGTTCAGCCGTTTTGTTTCACCCGATTCATAAATACTGAAAGTGTTGGATTTAAATGCCGGCTGACTCTTTTTCAGTTCGGCGAGGGCCGAAAAATTATCATAAAGGTTTCGCCGTGAGGGCTCATTGTAATATTCCCACTTAATAGGCTTTGGCCCCAGTGGGTCATTATTGTAGAACTTTGAATAGTCATAGCCCAGCTCCTGGAACTGCCACAACATTTTTGGCCCCGGTATCATCATGAAGAATGTCGCTGTCAGCTTGATTCTCTTCAGGGCAATGTCGAGATTCTTTATGTTGTACCCGCCCACAGCCTCTCCCTCGGTCAGATTAAGATACATGATCCTCTCTTCGTCATGGCTCTCCATGTAATCTACCAGGCCGGGAACAGTCCATCCGCGACTCAGCCATGATGCCTCATAGGCGATTGACATGTTCCCGTTATTGTCACTTGTTGAAGCATCCTGGTACCTGAATTTGGCATTTCCCCATAGAAGGAAACCGTTTGATGCCAGCTCCTTCTCCTCATCATTGGCGGCAAAATGTTCAAGTATCAGTATTGCGTCAGGCCTGTAAGACCATATCTTGTTTCCCATCCTGTTCAGGATGGCAATTCGTGATGCATCGTAAGCAGAAACTGTAAAATCATTGTTGCTTACCTTGTTGGTTAATCCTTTTGTAAAGTCAAACCTGAATCCGTCAAACCTGAACTCGTCAATCCAGTAATGGCAGACACTGTCAACGAAGGCTTTTGTTGCATTACTCTCATGGTTGAAATCGGACCCTCCGAAACTGTAATAATGAGGTGTGGTAACATTGAACCAGGGGCTGTTCGCCGCCGGCTGATTGTTGGTGCTGTTCCAGTACAGCCTGACAAGAGGGTTGGAATTGTATGAGTGGTTAAGGACAATGTCCATTATCACCGCAATGCCCCTGCCGTGGCATGAGTCTATAAGTTCCTTAAGGTCATTTGCCGGGCCGTAATACTTATCAACGGCAAAGTACATTGAAGGGTTATAACCCCAGCTGCTGTTGCCCTCGAACTCATTCACCGGCATGAGCTCAATGGCATTTACGCCCAGACGCTTCAGGTAATCAAGTGTGTCACGTATCGTTTTAAAATCATGCTTCTCAACAAAATCGCGCACCAGCAGCTCATAAATGATCAGTGTATCTGCGGCCGGGGCTTCAAAACTGTTGTTTTTCCATGTATATTCTTCAGGGCGTGTCTGAAATACCGAAACAAGTCCGTCTGCCAGTCCTTCCGGGTATTCTTTCAGGTCAGGATAGGTTGCATCATCAATATACTTGTCGTTCCACGGATCGAGGATCTTTGCTGCATACGGGTCCGGGATGCGTATTGTCTCATCCACTATATACTGGAAGCCGTACTCCTCCCCGGGATCAAGTCCCGATACCTCCAGCCAGTACCAGTTTCCGTCAGGGCTCTTCTTCATGAAGCCGTCGCCGCTGTAGACCCAGCCGTTGAAATCGCCCAGCACGAACACACTGCTCTTGTAAGGTGCATAGAGCAGAAATGCCGCGCTGTTGTCGCCGGTGACATTCACCCCCGCCTTCAGTCCGGCCGGCACCGGTTCCGTGACTGTAGCCGTACGGATAAAGTAAAAGACTGAGTCTGCCTTCATGACATTGTTATGCCATGCCCTCACCAGCAGTTTGAACAGTCCTGAACCGGCTGCAGTGACGGTGTGGCTCAGGGTTGTCTCCGTAACCTTCTTCAGCCTTACACCATTCTGAAGCAGTATTATCGAATCAGATACCGAGGCCGAAGCCAGAACAGGTATCTCCTCACCGGAATTAACCAGTGAAGTGTACTTGTCAGGCTGTGACAACAGAACCTCGAAAGCAGCCTCCTCGCTAACGTTGTAGAAGATGTCGGCACCTCCTACGTCACGGCCTGTCCGTGAACCGTCAGAATTACGGAAGACAAATGCAAGCTTTTGAATCTGTTCACCTGCCGGGACTGCATAAAACTCCCGTATTGAAGGAGAGATTGAGAGGGTATATACATTCGCTGAGACTTTGGTTAGTTTTGCCTTAGGCAGGTTGGTTGTCCAGCCGGCAATGACATATTTCCAGTCTGAAGTGCCTGTACTGAGGTTTGTTATCACCCCTGTATGGGCGTAGACATCATCACCGGCATAGTCCTTAAGCCCCATATCGCCCTTGTCAGCATTGAAGGTAATTACAACCGGGCCTGAAGAGACAGGAAAAACCGGGTTGGTAACAATGACCTGCGCACTTGAAGTCATACCCCATGCTGCCAGGGTAAGTGTAAGGAATACTGTTTTTACTCTCTTCATCTCGCGTTAGCGTATTGAATATGTGTTAAATATAATCAAAAACCTCTTCCGGTCAAAGAAGAGGTTTTTGATTTGAAAGAACTAAACGGTTAAATCCGTAAAACGGTTTCTGGTCCGCATTAGTTTTTGGTTAACGTTGCCACCTTTGTCCAGGGGTTCAGCGTAATTGTATAATTGCCTGCCGAAGGAACGGTGATGTTGTCACCGCCTGGTGTGAGTGCGGAGAGGCTCCCTCCCAGGTTGTAATCCCAGGCGTCATTGGCCCTGAACTTGAATGACGCTGCTGTCAGGTTCAGAGTTACTGTAAACCTGCCGTTAACTGCATCCCAGGTCATGTTGGTGTCATCAGTCCACTGTCCCGGTGTTGCGTCACCTATGACACCCCACCTGTCTGCACGGTAGGTGTATGCCAGGGGTTGGCTCAGGTCAAGCGTGATTGCATAGTCGTCCTCAATTGTTGTTGCAATGTTGTCGCCGCCGGCAACAAGATTAAGGCTGCCTGCCGTTGCGCCATAGTTGTAACCCCAGTCGTTGTTGGCTCTGAACTTCCAGCCTCCGGCCGTCATGTGAATACCGCCTTTCCATACTCTTACTGCAGGATCATAGGTCAATGGCAACTGGGAGCTCCATCCGGTGAGATCACCGATAACACCCCAGACAGTTGCAACGGCAGTGTAGGTCATAGGATCAACACCGGCGTTGACATTTATTTTATAATAGCCTGCAGGCAAAACGATATTAGCCGCTCCCCCATCAGAAGAAAGTGTACCCGGAGTTGTCCCGGCACCGTAGTTCGGTCCGTTCCAGTTGGGCTGGGTAGCTATCTTCCACTCGTTTGTACCGCCGGCCATGTAGACATAACCTTCCACGTTGTTGGGATTAGCCTCAATGCTCTTTATCTTCGGTGACTTGTCAGGCGACCAGTCGGCCAGGCCAGAGCCCGGATAGCTGGCTGCGACATAATTGCCGGGCACATTCCATTCGCGCACACTTACAAGCGTGGTGAATGAAATTTCCGGACCATAGACAGTCCCTACACTGTTGGTTGCATAAGCGCGAACATAATACTTGGTCAGGCCTTTCAGACCGGTAAGGTTGCTTACAAACGCTCCCGTACCTGTGCCGTCTGTGGTCGTACTGCCGGCAACGGTCGGATTGGTTGTCAGACCATAGCAGACACCGCGGGCAGTGATAGCCGCCCCTCCGTCAGCAGTTACGTTCCCTCCGGTTGTGGCGGTGGTTCCTGTAACAGCAGTTGCAGCTGCAGTGGTAACAGTAGGCAGAATAGGCAGGGTGGTGAAGGTAAGCTCCTCCCCATATACTGTTCCTGCCGGACCTGTTGCATAGGCACGTGCATAGTAGGTCTTGGCAAAATCCAGACCGGTAAGCGGAACATTATAGGAAGCCGTAGTGGATACCCCTGTGAAAGCAGTCTTCGACTTGGCTATCGTGGGTGCAGGAGCCTGATCATAGCAAACGCCCTTTTCAGTAAAACCGTCACCCTCAGCAACAACAAATCCTACAACCGTGGCTGCGTTCGAGGTTATGTCAAACACTTTGGTGGTCCCGAGAGCGGGATCGAGTCTGACTTCGGATGTCTCCTTGGTACAGCCCGCAATAAGTATTGCCGCTGCCACCGGGAGCATCATAATTCTGATTATTGATTTCATCTTCATAAATCTTTCTTTTATTTATTCCCGGTACTAGTTTTTAACCACTGTGCATGAACCGGCTTCGGTAGGTCCGTTGGGCTGGGTGATGGTCAGCGTGATGGTGTAATTACCTGCTGTGGTGATCTTAATGTTGTCACCGTCATGGAAGAGGTCTGTCAGATTACCGGTGTTGTTCTTATTGTAACCGAGGTTCCATGCCCATCCGTTATTAAGTCTGAACTTCATCTCACCTACAACCAGGTTAACGGTGATCGACCATGTTCCGGTTGCAGGATTATATTCCATCGGCTGGTCAGGTGAATCCCATCCGTTAGGCGTAGCCGAACCCACAAGGCCTATCCTGTATTCCGAGATATCATAGGTATTTGCATTGACGTCAACGTTCAGCTTCTCCCATCCGGTTCTCGGAGGAACAATTGCCGGGCCGTTAACTGAAAGTACACCTCCGACGCCACCGTAGTTGGTTCCTGCATCAGGGTCATTGAGCGTAAACGCTTTTGTCGCGTCAAGCTTAACCAGGCCTGAATACTTGCCGTCACCCAGTGCTGATTCAATCTTCTGGTCCCTTCCCGAACCTATCAGATTAAGACGCGGCAGACCGTACAGGGCCACATCGGCGCTCTTGGCTGCAGATATGTATCTGAACGGATTGGCGCCTGTACCGGGGGCCCCGGTGCCTGCATCAACGACAAGCACTCCCCTCAGGCGGAAATCAAGCGGTGTAGTGGCGTCGGCCGGGAACTCCTTAATGAGGATCCCGTTGAGATCACTCACTGTGATCTGCATAGACTGGCACTGGTTTCCGCTCCAGACTACGACCGGATCGGCAAAGTCAGTACCTGCGGCAGCGGCATCAATGGAATAGGTTACTGATGCCTGGAATCCCGGGTCAACAGGAGTGCCGACGAATTCAAGCACCTCGTTGCCTTCTGTTCTTTGCAATGTAAGGTCAGGCAGAGTGTTGAGCACCGGAGGAACCGGATTGGACGACATCGTTACAATGGTCCCGTCTTTCTCACAACCAGCGAGAATGGCGGCCAATCCTATAAATGTCAGATATATTAATAAATTCTTCTTCATTTCTCTTCTGTTTTTAAGATTAATAACCGGGGTTATTCACTCCGTTATAGTTCGGATTGGCCGACAGTTCATCACCCGGTATCGGGAAAAGATCCAGGTGTTCGGAGGTGCTGGCACCTGAAAATACGCCACCCTTCCACTGCCACAGGTATGCATCGCCGGTGAATTTACCGAAGCGCACAAGGTCAGTACGTCTCTGTGCCTCATAGTAGAACTCGCGTCCGCGCTCGTCTATCAGGAAATCAAGGCTCAGGGCGGAAGAGGTAATGTTGCCGCTGGTGTTACCGTAGGCACGCTCCCTGATCTTATTGATATCTAAAACAGCAGCGTCAATATTGGCAGCCCCGCCAAGTCTGAAGAGTGCCTCAGCTCTCATCATATAGGCATCGGCAAGACGGAAGACAGGGAAGTCGGTGCAGGCGTATGCGGTGTTGTAGTTCGCCGGCCTCGAGCCGTCAGTATTGCGGGCGGTAAACTTGTACACACCTATTCCGTAATCGCCGCTTGACGAAGGGCTCGGGATATTCCTGGCCTTCTTCATCTTCAGGAAGACACGCTTGTCATCACACTGTGAGAAGGTAGGATCTGATGGCGGGATTGGTACGTTGCCGTATGTGGCCAGCGTGTCAACAAGCAAGTCGAGGAACTGAATCCTGGCACGGTTACCGTTCCAGTTCGTGTTCGAGGTAAGTCCGTGGAAATCCTCAGCCCTGATGTATTGAGCATCACTTGATGATTCAATTAAAAAGGTGGTACCCACATAACCCTGGGTGTTTACACCGTCCTGCTCCCATGCAAAGATCATCTCCGGATTATGCCTGCCGTCATTGTCAGCGCTGAAATTCTGCCTGTAATCAGTTGCGAGTGTATAACCTGCACCGATGACCTTGTCGCAGTAGGTCTTGCAGTCAGCCCAGCGGGCTGTGCCCGTATAAACCTCAGCGTTGAGATAAAGCCTGGCAAGAAGCATCCATGCTGCAGCCTGATCAGCCTGAGGATAAGAGAACCTGGGAGCTCCCAGCTTGGTCTCAATATCTTTGAGTTCAGATTCAACATAATTGAATATCTCCGCCCTGGTCCCGATCTCCGGGAAGAACTTGCCTACACCGTCGGCTTCAGTGGTAAAGGGGAACTGGCCAAAGAGGTCTATTGCATATGAGTAGGACAGAGCCCTCAGGAACCGTGCCTCGGCAACATACCTTGCTGCGTCGGGCAAACCACTTGCCTCGGCATTCTTAATGAAGTCGTTGGCGAAGGTCACGCTGAGCGCCAGACGCTGATAGAGAGCGGTGAGGAACGGGTTGCTCGGGCTCCAGGTCTGGGTGTTGAGATCGGCAATACCGACATCACCCCATCCGCAGATGGCCTCATCAGTGGTAATCTCCTGGAGATTCCAGAGAGCCCTCATGGTAGTAAAGAAGTTGACGTCAGAAGCTGCAATGTCAGCATCGGCGTTACTTCCGCTCTGGCCTGCGAGGTTGAAACTGGCATATATCTTGGCAAGAGCCTGCTTCATATATTCCGGGTTGTCATACACGTTGCCGGCAAGTATTTTGCTCGGGTCCTGCGGGGTGACATCCAGGTCTTTCACGCATGATGAAATCATCAGCGCTGAAAGTATAATTCCGAATATTACGATTTTCTTATTCATATCTGCTTATCGATTTTATAATTAGTAGGTAAGCCCTATGCCAAGCATGAAGGTACGCGGCCTGGGATAGAAGTTATTGTCTATGCCGCCGTTAACCTCGGGGTCAAGCCCGCTGTACTTCGTGACTATCAGTGCATTCTGCACCGTGAAGCTCAGACGTGCACCGACAGCACCGAAGAGGTTGTCAAACCTGTAACCGGCGCTGATGTTGTCAAGCTTCAGGAATGAAGCATTCTCAACAAAGTAATCGCTTGTGAACTGACGCTTGACGAAATTATGCTCGCTGAGAGCCTTGGTGAAGTTCTTCCAGTAACCTATCTGATACATCTGGTCAAATGATGCTCCGGCAGCTACCTGGTTGTAGACATAGTTGCCTATGCTGCCGCGCATTGATGCCGACAGGTCAAAGTTCCTGTATTCAAACCTTGCCGAAAGACCGAGCAGGTAATCTGCAACCGGGTTGTGATAGATATACTTGTCTGCATTGTCGCCGTTGACAACACCTCCCTCACCCGATAGATCAACATATAGACCCTCTATGGGATTGCCGTTTTGATCATAAACCTGCTGGTTGACGAAATAGGAGTAAGCAGGGTAGCCAACCCTCGTAACCTGTTTTTGTCCGGTAAATGCATCGCCGTAGAGGATACCTATATACTCAGGATCATCCGTCAGCAGAAGCTTGGTTATCTCATTCTTGTTATAGGTGGCATTGAAGCCAATGATGAGGGTCATGTCGTTCTTCGACACCGGAATGGTATTCAGCGATAACTCAATACCCTTGTTGTTGAGGCTTCCCACGTTTGTAAGCAGGGTATTTGAGAAGTTGCTTCCGCTGGCTACGGTAACGGAGTTCAGGAGATCGTCGGTCACCCTGTTATACAGGTCAAGAGAACCGGTGATGCGGTCATTGATAAAACCGAAGTCGATACCAACGTTCAGCGTTGTGGTCTCCTCCCATTTGATGTCAGGGTCATAAGCATCGGGACGAAGCGTCGGGATGAAAACTCCTCCGATCGGATAGTACGACCCTTCCTTAGCCTCGCGATAGAGTGCCTGGGCCGGATAATCGTTTCCGATATCCTGCTGTCCGGTTATACCCCATCCTAACCTTAGTTTAAGGTCGCTGACGCTCTTGACATTTTTAAGGAAAGACTCATCCTTGATCTTCCAGGCCAGGGCTACTGAGGGGAAAGTACCCCAGCGGTTTTCCTCTGCAAATCTCGAGGAGCCGTCCTCACGAAGAGTGACGGTCACAAGGTACCTGTTCATCAGGCTGTAGTTGACACGGCCGAAGAATGAGACCAGGTAGTTCTCGGTAATAAACGAAGAGCTGTCGGTCTTCTGATAGAGAGGATTCTCAGCATCAACCCTGCCGCGGGTGTAGTTGTCGCCTTCCCTCTTGAAGTGCTGCCATGAGTAACCGGCGGTCACGTCGAGAGTACTCTGGATGCTGCTCAGATCCTTGTTGTAGTTCAGGTAGAAGTCGAGCAGCTTGTTGGAGTTGGTGCCGGTGTAATCTGAAAGCCTTCCGTAGAGAGGCGCTGTGAGAACCGACGGTGATGTCGAGGGACGGTTGTTGTGTCCGACGCTCTCTGAATAATCAGTTGCCAGGTTCAGGTTAGCCCTCAGTTCGCGAAGGAAGGGAAGTGCATAATCAAGCTGGATGTTCCCTATCACCCTGTTAACCACCGCCCTGTTGTCTGCCTCAAGAGCCTGCTCAACAGGGTTGGCAGTACCCAGGTTGGCACCGTAATTGGCCCACTGGAAGTACCCTGCTGAAGCAGGATTGCCGTCCATGATAACCTGTGTGGGATCCATATTGACTGCAGAGCCGATAGCCCCGGCGTCGCCGTAGTTGTGGTGCGTGTTCATCCCCTTGACATTAAGATTGACCTTGAGGTCATCATTGAGGAATGTGGGGTTAAGATTAAGTGTTCCGGTGAAACGCTGCATATCGGTGTTCTTCAGGATACCGTTCTGATCTGTATAACCTACGGAAAAACGGTAGGGGAAACTCTTGACTGCTCCCGAGAGGCTCAGGTTATGATCCTGTGAGATCGCTGTGCGGAAGACCTCCTTTTGCCAGTTGGTGTTCTGTGTGCCAAGAAGGTCAAGGTTATCAACACCAAAAAGACTTACTTTATCATATGCAAGCTGCCTGATCTCGTCGCCTGAATATACATCTACAAAGGCGATGGCATTGGCAACCGAAACATTCCCGTCATATGAAACGGTCATCGGGCTGCCTGCCTTTCCTTTCTTGGTAGTGATGAGAATGACGCCGTTGGATGCCCTTGAACCGTAGATGGCAGTTGCGGATGCATCCTTCAGTACGGTGAAGGTTTCAATGTCATTGGGGTTTACAAACGACAGGATGTTCGAGCTTCCTGACACATTCCTGTTGTCAATGGGTACACCGTCAATGATGATCAGCGGGTCGTTCGAGGCGTTCAGTGATGAACCGCCGCGGACGCGGATCGTCGAGCCGCTGCCCGGTGCGCCACCGGCAGTGGTGATGACCACGCCGGCACTCTTGCCCACGAGAAGATCCTGTGCCGATGTAATGGCTCCCTTGTTGAAGTCCTTTGAGCTTACAGCTGCAACGGACCCCGTTGCATCACTCTTTTTCACGGTACCGTAACCGATGACAACCACCTCGTCGAGGGCCTGTACATCAGTACGCATTGCCACGTTGATCACCGTCTGTCCTGCGGTGACGGTAACCTCCTGAGGCAGGTAACCGATAAAAGTGAATAAAAGAACATCCCCCGGCTGTGCCATAAGGGAGTATTCTCCGTCAACGCCGGTAATGGTTCCCGTCAGCGTGCCCTTTACAACAACATTCACTCCGGGGAGCGTCTGTCTGTCGGCAGCATCGGAAACTGTACCTGACACTCTTGCCTGTTGCCCCAGGGCAACAAGACTCATCATTATGCCGAAGGTCAGCATGAAGAGCCGTTTTCCAGTTAGTTTCTCCATAAATAGATTAGTTTAATTGCAGTTTACAGAATACTTGTTATTAATAATATTGAATTGCTCAGATTTGGAATGATAAAAATCGGGCTTTTTTCAGAGTTAACCAACTCTTTTTCAGCTTTTTTATGCAATCGTTACCGCAAACGTTTGAATTGAGAGTGTGGTAATTACCGCACCCCCTGAAAAAAGTCAATATTTTATTATCTTTATCGCATAAGAGACCTCCCTGGCATGGGCAGAGAAAATATTACAATTAAGGATATCGCGCGCGAACTGGGAATTTCACCTTCCACGGTCTCAAGAGCGCTTAAGGATCACCCTGATATCAGCAAAGCCACCCGCGACGCAGTAAATGAACTCGCCGAGAGATGGAACTACAGGCCCAACCCTATTGCCCTCAGCCTTAAAAGCGGATCGTCAAAGACCATTGGCGTAATAATTCCGGAAGTTGTCCATTACTTCTTCTCTACAGTCATAAGCGGTATTGAAGACGTGCTCTACCAGCGCGATTACAACATGATCCTCTGCCAGAGCAACGAGATGTGGGAACACGAGGTGAAGAATATCCGGACGCTGCTCTCGAGCCGTGTCGACGGCATCCTGGCATCAGTAACCAAGACTACCTCCGATTTCAGTCATTACCGGAGTATCATTGACAAAGACATCCCGCTTGTCTTTTTCGACCGGGCTGTCGAGGAGCTCAGGACTGACAGCGTGGTCATCGATGATGAGACAGGAGCGTACAAGGCGGTGAACCACCTGCTCCGCACGGGAAAGAAGCGTATTGTTCACCTGTCAGGCCCGATGCAGCTGGCGATAGCCCGCAACAGGCTCAATGGCTACATGAAAGCAATGAAAGAGTACCGTCTTAACCCCTCCGAACAGGACATCGTCAGGTGTGATGACATAGGAAGCGCCGAGACAATATTACCCGCACTACTGTTGCGCAAACCCCGCCCCGATGCATTCTTTGCCGTCAATGACCTGACGGCAGCCCAGGCACTCATGATCATCAAGAGACACGGGCTGAAAATCCCCGAAGACATTGCCGTCGTCGGTTTTACAAACAGCCAGATAGCCACTCTCACTGACCCGGGTCTGACCTCCGTTGACCAGAAGGGCTATGAGATGGGACAGGTGGCGGCAAGGCTGCTGATGGACCGCATAGAGAATCCCAGAAGCCCGCTGCAGAACAGGGTTATCACCTCTGAACTTGTCATCAGAGGATCTTCATCGGTAAAATAATCTCAGTCTTTCTTAAGGAAGTCCGACAACCGGCCCCTGACACCCGCCCTTATTCCCTTTGGTGTCTCGGCAAGAGCACAGCACTCTGTGTCAGGATCATGCTGGAATATAAGCACTGACCCATCGCGCAGCCCCTCCTCCAGTATCTCCTGTTTTTCAGCAATGGTCACCAGTGGCAACAGATCATACGCCATGTTCCACAGGAGCGGGATGTGTGCTGTCGTCGGCATCAGGTCGCCGGCGTAAATGAAGTTGCGTTTACCATACCGTATCACGGGAACTATCAGTCCGGGCGTATGGCCGTAACAGATCCTCAGCATCACTCCCGGGCAGAGCTCGCCGCTATCCTCAATGAGGTTAAGCCTTCCGCTCTCACTGAAGGGGTTGATGTTCTCCGCCAGAAAGGCATCTTCTTCGCGCAGGTTTGACTCATTGGCCCACTCCCACTGCTCACGGCTTATGTGGTATGATGCATTCGGGAAGACGGGTGTCGTACCTCCTGCGGGAGCATTTGCAAAACATCCTCCGCAATGGTCGGCATGCAGATGGGTGATGATGACATCCGTCACATCCCCGGGATTGTAGCCGCATTGTGCCAGGCCGCCAATGAGACCGGAGCCGCCATGAAGGTATGCATGACGGAAGAACTTTTCATCCTGCTTGTCACCCCAGCCGGCATCGACAAGTATGACCCTTCCGTCAGTCTCAATTACAAGGGAATTAAGAGATAGCGCGATGGTGTTTTTCTCATCCGACGGCACCTGCCGGCTCCAGAGGGCTTTGGGAATAACTCCGAACATTGCCCCGCCGTCAACCCTGAAATTTGTTATATTGAAGAGAGATAATTTCATTTTAAAACAGATTACCGGCCGCAAGATAACCAATTTTGGTATTTTTGCACGACGGCTCCGAAACAGACAGGCATAATGAATCCCGACTTCAATACAGTATTGTTTGCATTCCTCCTGACACTTTTTGCAGGTCTCTCCACCGGTGTTGGAAGTGCAATTGCCTTCTTCGCCAAAAGGACCAACACGAAGTTCCTTACCGTCAGTCTGGGCTTCTCCGCCGGAGTGATGATTTACATTGCTTTCGTTGAGATCTTCATCAAGGGCCGTGAGGTTCTGACCGAGGCCATGGGAATGCGCCAGGGATGGTGGGCAGCCGTGCTGGCCTTCTTCGGGGGCATAGCCCTGATTGCGGTAATTGACAGGCTCATACCGTCTCAGGAGAACCCTCATGAGGCCAGGAAGGTGGAGGGAGGCGAACAGGAGGCACGCGACGGCAGGCTCCTGAGGATGGGTGGTATGACCGCACTGGCAATAGGGATACATAACTTCCCCGAGGGACTCGCAACATTCACCTCAGCACTCTCCGACCCTAAGATTGGTATAGCCATTGCGGTGGCCGTGGCAATACACAACATACCGGAAGGAATAGCCGTCTCCGTGCCAATTTACTATGCCACGGGCAGTAAACGGAAAGCTTTCAGGCTCTCATTCCTGAGCGGTCTCGCCGAGCCTGTGGGAGCGCTGGTGGGATACCTCCTGCTCCTGCCGCTGATGACTGATACCCTGATGGGGATTCTGTTTGCCTTTGTGGCCGGCATCATGGTTTTCATCTCCCTGGATGAGCTCCTCCCGGCAGCAGAAAAGTATGGCGAACATCACCTCTCAATCTATGGCCTGGTGTCAGGTATGGCAGTGATGGCATTAAGTTTGTTGCTCTTCAAATAAACATTAAATTCTCATTTGTGTTAGTTAATTATACATTTGCACCTGAAATATCAATTACTTAAAATTACATTATGATGAAAAGAACACTGACAATCATGTTGTTACTTGTTGCAATCACAGCCGGCACCCAGGCCCAGAGTTACAAATCAGCCATCGGACTCAGGGGCGGTGATCCATTCGGCGTTACCTTTAAAACATTCATTAGCAACATCAACGCACTGGAACTGATTGTAGGATCGGGTTACTGGGGAAATGAATTCGCCATCACAGGTTTCTACCAGTGGCAGCAACCTACAGACTGGACACCCAACCTCGACTGGTTCATCGGCCCGGGAGCTCATCTCGGTTTCTGGAACGAATCCTCCAAGGAGGAATACGGAACGGGCGTTGTGATTGGTGTCGATGGCATCATCGGACTGGAATATACTCTCGACGATATTCCCCTTAACTTCTCAGTTGGCCTGGGGCCCACATTCCAGTTCACAAGCGGACCGGGATGGTATTACTGGAACGGAGGCTTTGCGGTAAGGTACGTCTTCTAGCACATATTGTTACGCCCATATAATGGCGGATGCAAAGCGGGAACTATTTTTTTGCAAAATATTTTGCAGTTAAAAAAAAAGACGCCATCTTTGCATCCGCTTTTTTAAGTTCTTTAAGGTCCATTCGTCTAGTGGTTAGGACGTCAGGTTTTCATCCTGGTAACAGGGGTTCGATTCCCCTATGGACTACAAAATAAATTACGTTTTTTTTCGCAACCGCTTAGAATCAGGGATTTCGGGCGGTTTCTTTTTTTTAAATAGCCTACATTATTTCTATTTGCATAGCATTTCAGACAATTTTGTTAATCTTTATGCCTTGGCAACAGGGTAATAATGGATTACATTTTTAACCACAACCTAATTTATTAATCAAGATGAAAAGACTACCATTTGTATCAGTTTTAGGGTTACTGCTGGCAGCATTCAACTATACTTCGGGCCAGGATCTGAAACTCAATAATCTTGAGTATTTCGAGACTCAGGGTGTCAACGTCCTCGTCTACAGTAACCTTTTTACCGGAGGTTTTAACGATGAGAAAAACGCCGGTATAGAACTGATCCACCATGGTGTCAGAACAGCACAAGGCGGTGCCGTGAGACTTTCAAACACTCCGGAGCAATGGGATCTTGTGCCTGCAATGCCGGTCCGGAAGGCAGACCGGGCATCGAACACCATTGAGGTCGGGTTAAGGTATGACGATTACGATTTTGATTCGCGCGTGGTTGTCACGGCCAAAGGTAAAGGTGTTGAGATATCTGTTTACCTCGATAAGCCCGTTCCCGCCGCACTTGAAGGGAGTGCCGGATTTAATCTTGAGTTTCTTCCTTCACAATACTGGAATAAGACATACCTGATGGATGGGCGCATAAACCGATTCCCGCGCTATGTGGCAGGCAACACAGTTACAAAGCCTGACAGCAAAAAGCCAAAGCAGTTCAAGGGCTATATAACCTCCGATGACAGGGGAACCGGGAAATTTATAGATCCGCTTCCTCTCGAAACCGGCCGCACCTTTCTCCTCGCTCCTGATGAACCCGGACGTCTGGTAAAAATCACCTCGCCGGATGCAGATCTGATGCTTTTTGACGGCCGTGTGCTGGCACAAAACGGCTGGTTTGTCGTTCGCAGTCTGCTTCCGGCAGGAAAAACAGGCAAGGTTCTGACATGGACCGTTGAACCAAATGCCATAAAAGGCTGGATAAGAGAGCCAAATATCGGCTTCTCGCAGGTGGGATATCTCCCTTCCCAGCCCAAAGTCTCTGTCATTGAACTCGACAAGAAAGACAAACCGCTTGCAAAAGCATCGATTTATAAGGTGGGTGAAGACGGCAGTGCTGCCAAAGTATTCACCGGCAAAATCGTACCCTGGGGCGACTATTACAAGTACCACTACGTGAAATTCGATTTTTCTTCAGTCAAAACCCCGGGCATATACTACATTCAGTATGGAGAATTTAAAACGAATAACTTCCTGATAGAAAACAACGTTTATGACAGGATAACCGAAGCCACCAGCGATATATGGATTCCGATTCACATGAATCACATGTTCGTAAACGAGGCCTACAGGGTGTGGCATGGCGAGCCTTTCAAGGAAGGTTATCTCCAGGCTCCGCCAAACACCGATCACTTCGACCTGCATGGACAAGGACCGACAACAGATACCCGATATGAGGCGCTGGAATTGATTCCCGGATTAAACATCGGCGGTTTTTTCGATGCCGGAGATTTTGATATCGAGACAGGATCGAACATCAATGTAGTGCAGAACTTCGTCAAAACCTGGGAATCATTCAAACCCCTGCGCGATCAGACTTTTGTCGATCAGCAGCAACGCTATGTCGATCTTCACCGTCCGGATGGAACACCAGACGTGTTGCAGTTTATAGAGCATGGAACACTAAACCTGGTAGCACAGGCAGAGATTATCGGCCACATGGCACAAACGCTCACTAACGCGGTTCTCGATAACTACCATCACCTTGGTGACGCAGCCTCAATAACAGATGGCCTTCCTTACAATCCGGAGCTTGGCCCTTACGAAGTAGCCGCTGACGGCCGCTCGAGCGGAGTCAAGGATGATATGTGGGCATTTACAAGCCGTAATGCCGGCCTTGATCTCAGGGCAGCAACTATGTTTGCAGCAGCAAGCCGCGCATTGAAAGGATATAACGACGATCTGTCGGCGAGAGCTTTGCAGCAGTCAAAAAGACTCCTGAAAGAGGCAGAGGAACTACTTGCCAATCAGCCTCAGGATACCATGGAATGGGGAGGTGGATCAGCAAATGCGGCCACCAATCTTCAACTGTACATCTCAACAGGGGAGAAACAATATCTCGATAAATTTCATGAACTTTTATGGCCTGCACTTGAGCTTAACGTCAGCTGGAACATTCTGACGGCACTCGATGCCATACCACATCTCGACGCATCTTACAAAGAGAAGCTCCGCCCCTATGTCGTAAAGTACAAAGAATACATCGACGGGCTTGAAAAAGATAATCCCTACGGAGTGCCTATAGGCCTTGGTAACTGGGCTGCCAGCGGAGCCGTGGTGAGCTTTGGCACCACCGTTTGCTTTGCCAGCCAGCATTTCCCTGACATTATCGATGCCAGCCATGCTTTCAAAACCACCAACTGGCTGTTTGGCTGCCACCCGTACCACAATTATTCACTGGTGGCTGCGCTGGGTGCCGCCCGTCCGAAAGCAGTCTTTTACGGTAACAACAGGGCTGATTTCTCATTTATTCCGGGTAATGTTGCTCCGGGTTTGTTGTTCAGAAAACCCGACCACTTTGAAAACTACGACGACTGGCCATTTCTGTGGGGACAAAACGAGGGCACAATTGCCGGGAACACCGGTTATTTAATCTTCGGATCAGCTTTTAAGAATCTGGTAAAATAAGTGATCGTATTATGATGCTATGTGGCAATTTAAACGCTTAAACCGAAGGGCAATCAGATATACAATCACCTTAAAACCACATTCAATCAGGGCTTTTAGTTTTGAATGATTTTTTAAAATCTGCCCGAAAGAGTCAGATAATAAAAAATATTACTAATTTTGCACCGGAAAAAAAAGACGGAGAAGAGTATTTTTCGAGACCTGCATAAAATGATCATCTGTATTTAGTTGATTATAAGAGTTAAAGAAAAGCGGTACAAATCTCCGGTGACAACAAACTAATTAAATTGAAATTATGGCTAATCACAAGTCGGCATTGAAAGCCGCAAGACAGGCTGAGGCAAGGAAGGAAGACAACAAGTACTATGCCCGCACCATGCGCAACGCCCTCAAAAAGATACGCAAGACTACCGACAAGGCTGAGGCTGACAAGATGGTGCCTGAACTGAGTGCCGTTCTCGACAAGCTGGCAAAAAAGAACGTTATCCACAAGAACAAGGCTGCAAACCTTAAATCTTCGATAACAAAGCACGCCCAGAGTCTGAAATAGTTTTTTCAGGGAAAAATTTAACAGCCGTCTCTTCCGGGAGACGGCTGTTTTTTTTATATTGCAGTGGGATAATACGTTTTGCTGCATGTCAATGAAAATCACAGACTGGGCTGTCGAGGACAGGCCCCGTGAGCGGCTCTGGAGCAAGGGCCCCTCGAGCCTCAGCGATGCTGAGCTTTTGGCTATTCTCATCGGATCAGGTACCAGGAACCATTCAGCCCTGGACCTGGCACGCGAACTGCTGGCTATGGCCGGCAACTCACTCGGTGACCTGGGCAGACTCAGCGCCGGCGAGATACGTAAGATAAGAGGCGTGGGCGAGGCAAAAGCTGTTACCATCGCCGCCGCACTCGAACTGGGCCGGCGCCGCAAGATTGCGGAAACAGGCGAAAACCCGCAGATCCGTTCATCCTCTGACGTCTACAACATCATGTGCCCTGTAATGGAAGACCTCCCCCACGAGGAGTTCTGGATACTCTTCCTCAACAGGGCCAACCGCGTCACCGGCCGGATGAAGATAAGCCAGGGCGGAGTAAGCGGTACCGTGACCGATGTACGCATTGTCATGAAAAAAGCCATCGAATCGCTTGCATCAGGACTGGTCATCTGTCACAACCACCCTTCGGGAAATAACAGTCCCAGCGACTCCGACATACGCATAACGCAGAAGATCAAGGAAGCGGGAGCGCTGATGGATATCCAGCTGCTTGACCATCTCATAATAGCAGGAAAGGATTATTACAGCTTCGCCGATAACGGGGCTCTTTAAAACTGCCTGGCAGCAAGCCTCACGTCAGACCTGTCTTCGCACATCTGAAGCATCTCCGTGACGGTCAGCCCGGTGACAGGATGCACCGCCCCGGGAGCTACCTCGAAGAGCGGCTCAAGGACAAACCTCCTGTCGGAGAGTTTCGGATGCGGCACCTCAAGCCCGGGAATGGAAATGACACGCTCCTCCCAGAGCAGAATGTCAAGATCAATGACGCGCGATTCATACTTGCCCCCGCCGCTGCGTTTTCGGCCCATGCGGCCCTCAATTGACCTGAATAGCTGCATCAGCTGCCAGGGTTGCATGGCAGTCTCAATCATCAAAACCATATTCATGAACTGCTCGTCGGCATCAAAGCCCCACGGCTCGGTCTCCCACACTGACGAGGAGGCAATGATATCACCGGCCTCCTCACTGATCAGCTCCATGGCACGACCGAGAGCGGCATGCCTGTCGCCAAGGTTGCTGCCAAGGCCGATGATCACCCGCGAACGTGCTGATATTTTCATCTCATGCTGTTCATAGCCACAAAGATGACTAATTTTTTATAATTTGGCCCCTGAAATAAAGACCACAGAAATGAAAACCTTCCTTAAGATGCTTCTCGCCGTGATAGCGGGAATGATACTTACCGGCATACTCTTTTTCGTAATCATGCTGTCAGTAGTCTCAGGCATGGCCGCTGCAGGCAATAAATCGGCTGACATCCCCGGGAAATCCGTCCTGGTGATCAAGACGGGCGCAATGATACCTGACCGCACAACAAGTAATCCGTTTGCTATGTTTGACCCCGTCACCATGTCGCTCACCCAGACACCCGGACTGAACGAGCTGCTGAAGAACCTGAAGAAGGCTGCCGATGACGAAAATGTAAGCGGTATCCTGATCGAAACCGGCACAATGCCTTCAGGATGGGCGACGGCAGACGAGCTGCGCACCGCCATTGAAAAATTCAAGGAAAGCGGCAAGTTCGTATATTCCTACGCTGAATATATCCTGATGCAGGAGAGTTACTTCATTTCCACGGCCGCAGATGCCATCTGGATCAACCCTACCGCCATGGTGGACTTTAAGGGACTGGCGGCTGAAGTGACCTTCTATAAGGATGCCCTCGAGAAGCTGGGCGTGGATGTGCAGGTCATCCGTCACGGAAAATTCAAGGGGGCAGTGGAGCCTTACATGCTCGATAAGCTGAGTGATGAGAACCGGCTCCAGATCTCTGAATATATGGGCTCTATCTGGGAACACATCGTCGGCGTCATCTCAGAGAAAAGAGGCGTACCGGTTGAAAAGGTGATGAGCCTGGCCGACACGCTTGCAGGATATGATCCGGCAATGATGACAGCTGCAGGCCTGATCGACGGCCCGCTCTACCGTGACCAGCTTGAAGACAGCATACGCACGGCGGCAGATATCGAGGAGGGAAAGAAGATCAGCTATGTCTCCATGTCAAAGTATTCCAAGGTGCCTGTGAAGCCCGCGAAGCATGGCACCAAAACAGCCAAATCAAAAATAGCAGTGCTCTTCGCCGAAGGGAGCATTGTCAATGGCGAGGGCGACGACACCAATATAGGCGGTAACAGGTATGCTGCCGAGATGCGTAAGCTGCGTCTCGACACAACCGTTAAAGCTATTGTTTTCAGGGTCAACTCGCGCGGCGGAAGCGTCATTGCCTCTGACATGATATGGCGTGAGGTCGATCTCACCGCCAAAGTTAAGCCCATAGTCGTCTCCATGGGCAATTACGCAGCAAGCGGAGGCTATTACATCTCAGCCCCGGCCGGAAAAATAATGGCCTCACCTGTAACCGTGACCGGGTCAATCGGTGTCTTCGGGTTGATACCCAACGCAGGCAAGCTCCTTGACCAGAAACTCGGTATCAGCTCTGACATAGTCCGTACGAACACCCACTCCGATTTTCCATCAATCACAAGGCCGATGAATGACTATGAGAAAGAGGTCATGCAGGCCAACATCGAGCGTACCTACAGCAATTTTACGGGTCTCGTGGCAGAGGGAAGAGGGATGAGGCAGACAGCTGTAGACAGCATCGGCCAGGGTCGCGTATGGAGCGGATCAGACGCAGCCACCCTGGGCCTTGTTGACTCCTTCGGCGGCCTGAATGACGCTATCAGGGAAGCCGCCACCCTGGCCGGCCTGGAAGAGTACCGTATCCTGGAAAAACCCGAATCAGTCGACTTCTATACAAAGCTGCTCAATGAGATGACAGGCGACATCAGGGCGAGAGCCATACGTAAAGAGCTGGGCGAATTGTCACGTTACTATTTCGACCTCAAGGAGATAATATCTTCCGGCGGCGTTCAGGCAGCTATGCCATACTACCTGGATATACGCTGATATGATAATGCCGGAGAAGCTCCTCCTGTGGACCTCCTCGCAGCTATACGGACTGGCTGTCACTGTAAGGAACAGGTTATATGACCTGGAAATACTCAGGAGCCGTTCGTTTAACATACCCGTGATATGCGTCGGTAACATTACGGCCGGTGGCACCGGCAAGACGCCCCATGTCTTATACCTCACCGAAAAACTGTCGGCCCTGATGCAGGTGGCTGTGCTCAGCCGCGGATACCTTCGTCTCAGCAAGGGCTTCAGACCGGTCACCGGCACCGATACCACCGCCGATGCAGGCGATGAACCGCTGCTGATGGCACAGAGCATAAAACAGGCCCGGGTGTTCGTCGACCGCGACAGGGTGAACGGAATAAATGAGATTATGCGCACGTGGCCATCCGCTGAAGCAGTCATCCTGGACGACGGCTTCCAGCACAGGGCGGTGAAGGCTGGATTGAATATCCTGCTGACCGACTGGCACAGGATCATGACAAGAGATAAGCTGCTTCCCCTAGGACGACTGCGCGAGAGCCTGAGTGGCATCAGAAGGGCTGATATCATCATCGTTACCAAAGCCCCGCCTCAGATCACCGCCGGTGAGATGGAGGCGATCAGGAGAGAGCTGACTGAAGCCGGTGCCGGGCAGAGCATTTATTTCACCACGTTTGCCTATGGCAGACCCGTGCCCCTTTTCTTCGGCACCCCCATGCGCGGGATAACCACCGGAACAACAGTGCTCCTGGTGACCGGCATTGCTGAACCCGGACCTCTTGCTGATTACCTTTCGGGAATCTCCGCCCGAGTGATCCCTCTCTCATTCCCTGATCATCATCAGTACACAGCGGGTGATATCGGGAAGATCGCCTCCACCTTTGATGCCATAAGCGAACCCGATAAAATAATAATCACCACCACCAAGGATGGCGTCAGATTAAAAGAAATAACTAATATTGCTGATCATGTAAGAAGGGCGTTGCACTACCTGCCTGTGACCGTGCAATTCATTGAAAATGAAGAAGAATTCTTAACAAAAGTGTATTCATATGCTGGAAAAGATCGTCAAAACAGCTGATTTTCTGAGATCGAAGGGATTTATTGATCCTGACGCAGGAATAGTACTTGGGACCGGACTGGGAGGTCTCACAACAGAGATAGAAAACCAGGTTGAAATAGCCTACAAGGATATCCCCGATTTCCCGTTATCAACGGTGCAGGGTCATGCCGGGAAGCTGATCTATGGCGATTTCGGAGGAAAAAAGGTGGTTGCAATGAAAGGCCGCTTCCACTACTATGAAGGATACGGCTCTGACCAGGTTACCTTTCCCATCAGGGTCATGAAGGAGCTTGGCATCAGTGCCCTCTTCCTCTCCAACGCCGCGGGAGGAGTAAACCCTTCCTTCAGGATAGGTGACATAATGATAATAAATGACCATATCTGTCTCGTGGCTAACCCGCTGATCGGGCCCAATGACGACCGTATCGGTCCACGTTTCCCCGACATGAGCGTCCCCTATGATCCCGCGCTTATCGCAAAAGCCGAAAAGGTTGCCGCAGGACTTGGCATACCTGTTACCAAAGGGGTTTATCTCTCTACCACGGGTCCGACTTTCGAGACTCCTGCAGAGTACAGGTTCTTCAGGATCATCGGCGCTGACGCCGTTGGCATGTCCACCGTACCGGAGGTAATAACGGCCAGGCATATGAATCTCCCCGTCTTTGCCGTCAGCATCATCACCGACCTGGGCGTTGACGGCAAGATAGAGTTCACCACCCACGAATCGGTTCAGCTGGCTGCCGAACAGAGCGAAGAGAAGATGACGAGGATCATGAAGGAGCTCATCGCAGCGCTCTGATACCTCACCTGTAAAGCAGTGCACATACCTCCTTCCAGCGGCGCGATGAACCTGCGTCGTTGAATGATTCTGCCATGATCATATAAAGCCCGGCCGGCAATAACGCGCCGCTGTCAGAGGTGCCGTCCCAGATGAACTGCCCCCCGGCTCCTGCCGCATGCCTTTCTGCCAGCCGCCTGACGGCGTAACCGCGGTCATTGAATATGGTCACTGAAATGACGTTGCCCTCCCCTCCCGGGAACACCTCCACCGAGACTATGTCTTCGAAGCCATCGCCATCCGGAGAGACCCTTGACGATGACAGCGTCAGACCCTCTCCGCCCTCCGCCGGGGTGACAGTCACCGAGTTGGGAGCTCCGGGTGTGCCCCATCCGCATGACTCGGAGGCCGAGTGCCAGTTGCCGGCCACATCAGAAGGCAGGGAGGGGCCCGACTTCTCCAGTGCCACTCCCTCCGTGCCGGACAGGAATTGAAGGTGCATCGAACCGTCATAGTCTACCCGGTCAACGACGTGCAGTCCACGGTCATAAAGCAATAACATCCCGGAGTCGTCATACAGCGCCGGGAGACGGTCAGCCTGAAAGACAGACTTCGGATCGGCACAGGGAAAATGATCAAGCACCGCCTGCCTGTCGGTGGTGAGGGCAACATATCCACCCGGAAGAAGCTGCCGCGCGACAGACGTAAATGCTGACGCGGCCGCGCTGTAGCTGCTGGCTGCTGACAGCCGTGAAAGATCAATGACCCTCCCGGAGTTGTTATAAAGCTCAATATATTCACCGCATCCCTGCACCGGAGAGGTAAGCAGCTCGTTGAACATAATGTCCCCCGGCAGTGGATCAGAGGGAATGCCGGTCCTGATCTCCGATGAGCAGGGGGCGTTTCCGGCGAAGTCAGTCACTGATGATGCGATCAGCAGCGTGATGATTGCTTCCGGCCTGATCTCCGTCCTGAGCGGCACAAGCACCTTGCGGTCGGCGGGGTCACCGGACAATGCCGCGAGTGTCTCCCTCCCGTCAGCCAGCCAGGTTGCATCCGCAGCGATCATCACTGTCTCATCAAAAAGCACTGCTACGGTGAGAGGCGATTCGGGCCAGGTGGCAATGACCTGCGGACAGCTCGCATCGATGGTTTTAATAGCCGATGAGTTAGCCCTCCCGGGTGTGCCTCCTGACGGATCAGAAGAGGGGTTCCAGGCCCCGGGCTCATTGAACGGGTTGCTCATGTCTGTCAGCTCGGCCGACCAGCCGCCATCCGACTTCGGTCCGTCGCCCAGAAACTCCGGCCTGTAGCATACGGCATGAATGAGCCTGCCGCAGCCATCACGCAGCGCAATAACCTCTCCTTCATTGTTCAGTGACGGGAATGACTTAATCGCCATGACACGGCCGTAAGGAAGGAAAACCGTCCTGTTGCCGGTGGAACAGAGGATGACACTCTCACCCGGAGCGACGGCCTCCGCGGTAAGGAAGGCTGTATCGGGACCGACGATCATCATAACACCGCCCGTAAACAGAGTGTCGCCTGTACGGTTCGTGATCTCAAGATACTCCTTCTCAGGAAGACCGTACGACGGCACGGGATCAGCCATGATCTCGGAGATTACCAGGGCGCCCTTAACCGGGCTCCCCTCACAGCCGCCATCGACCTGTGCCGTAACAGACAGATACAATGGCAGCAACGACAACACAATAATCTTTTTCATGCAGCGGGACTAAAAAAGAATTAAATTTGTCGCACTTTTTCAAGATAAAGTTCGTATATTTTTTTAAAATAACATACAAATGAAAGTTGCAATTGCAGGAGCCACAGGGATGGTTGGAAGGATGATGCTGAAGGTTCTTGAAGAGAGAAATTTCCCTGTAGACAGGCTTTTTCCTGCAGCCTCGGAACGTTCCGAGGGGAAAGAGGTGGTCTTCAGGGGCAAGCCCGTGAAGGTGATAAGCATTATGGAGGCTGTGGAGGCTGTGCCTGACCTGGCGCTCTTCTCTGCCGGAGCGGCTGTCTCGAAAGAGTGGGCTCCGGTATTCGCCGAGAACGGAACAGTTGTCATTGACAACTCGTCGGCATGGCGAATGGAAAAAGATATCCCCCTGGTTGTGCCTGAGATAAACGCGGCAACAATAACCCGTAACACCAGGATCATCGCCAATCCCAACTGCTCAACCATACAGATGCTAATGGCCATTGCGCCACTGCACAGGGAATACTCCATCAGGCGACTCGTGGTTTCAACCTACCAGTCGGTTACAGGCACCGGCGTCAGGGCGGTGACGCAGCTCGACAATGAGCGGCACGGCCTGAGCGGTGAGATGGCTTACCCCTACCCGATAGACATGAACTGCCTGCCGCACTGCGACATTTTTCTCGACAACGGTTATACGAAGGAGGAGATGAAACTGGTCAACGAGACCCGAAAGATCCTTGGTGATGATTCGATACGTGTCACAGCCACCGCCGTAAGGGTCCCGGTTAAAGGCGGACACTCGGAATCGGTGAATATCGAGTTTGAACGTGAGTTCGACCTCGACAGGGTCAGGGCCATTCTCTCCGATACGCCCGGCGTCATCCTCTATGACAATCCCGCTGAAAATGTATATCCCATGCCCATCATCGCCCATGACCGCGATGAGGTCTTCGTGGGTCGCCTCAGGCGCGATTTCTCACAGGAGAAGACACTGAACCTGTGGGTCGTGGCTGATAATATCCGGAAAGGTGCCGCCACCAACGCCGTGCAGATAGCTGAACATATGATGTCGGCCGGCCTGCTCGGATAGCAGGTCACATAGTCTCGTACAGGAAATCGTTGTACGGATAGCGCTTTACATGTATCTGCCTTACCTCATCGTAGAGCATCCGCTTCAGCTCCTCGATGTTGTCACGTTTCTTAGCTGATATGAAGACCGTCTTCTGATCCCTGCCTGCCGCCATCCATGTCCTGCGCAGGTCATCAAGTGACAGGTTCTCCCTCTTCACCGGGGTGAGATCATCTTCGTCCTTTTCGGTGAACGAGAAGAGGTCCGTCTTGTTGAATACCAGGATTGTGGGCTTATTCATTGACCCCAGGTCGCTGAGGGTGGCATTGACGACGGCCATCTGTTCCTCGAACCCCGGGTGGGATATGTCAATCACATGCAGCAGCAGGTCTGCCTCCCTCACCTCATCGAGGGTCGACTTGAATGACTCAACCAGGTCATGGGGCAGCTTGCGTATGAACCCAACCGTATCTGACAGCAGGAATGGCAGGTTTCCTACCACGACCTTGCGCACGGTGGTGTCAAGGGTGGCAAAGAGCTTGTTCTCGGCGAAGAGGTCCGACTTGCTTATCTGGTTCATCAGTGTCGACTTCCCGACGTTGGTATAGCCTACCAGCGCCACCCTGACCATCTTGCCGCGCCCCTTGCGCTGTGTGCTCATCTGGGTGTCGATCTTCTTCAGCTGCTCCTTCAGTTTTGAGATCTTGTCGCGTATTATGCGGCGGTCGGTCTCTATCTCCGTCTCCCCCGGGCCACGCAGACCGATACCGCCACGCTGACGCTCGAGGTGCGTCCACATGCCTGTCAGCCTCGGCAGCATGTACTGGTACTGCGCCAGTTCCACCTGGGTGCGGGCATGCGATGTGCGGGCACGGCTGGCAAAGATATCAAGGATGAGGTTGGTGCGGTCAATGACCCTGCAGTTGAGCTCCTGCTCTATGTTGCGCATCTGGCTCGGCGTGAGTTCATCGTCAAAGATGGCGAGGGTGACTTCGTTGGCGGCGATGAACGCCGCAATCTCTTCTATCTTGCCCTTGTTTACAAACGTGCGTGGGTTAGTATGCGCCACACGCTGCAGGAATGACTTTACAGGATCCGCCCCGGCGGTCTCGGCAAGGAATGCCAGCTCATCAAGATATTCGCTGGCGCTTCCTTCACTTATCTCCGGGGTGATCACCCCGACTAATATTGCTTTTTCTATCTCCTTATGAATTAGAGTGCAAAAATAAAAAAAATCTCCCCCGTATTGGGAGAGATTTACGGCCCCTCCGAAGGGAAGGGTCAAAATTTTGTTTTATCAGTTTATGAACCTCTTGTTCGTCTCCATGAAACCCCTTATAGCCCTCTTCAGGTTCTCGGTACACATGATCACCATGTCAATGTCAGTGGGGAAGGGTACTATCTGCGACTGCAGCATCTGCTTCTGGGTTGCCGACAGGGCGTTGACATCACCGATAGCCCTGGCTGAGACGTGCTCGAAGTTGGAGGTGGCGCCAATGGGCTCCTTCTTGATGGTCTTCTCCGGATAGAGTGAGAGCATCTCTACATCACCCTCGATGACACACTCCTTTACCTGGAAGGTCTGTATCAGGGCGCACTGAAGGTCCTTGTACTTCTTGACTTTTACATCATTGCCCAGGGAGTCCTTCAGAACGTTCCCCCTTGCATCCTTAACATAGTCAAATCCGTCCTCGACGGTTGTCTTCACCAGGCTGTCGCGCTGGAATTGCTTATCAGGACTGACGCCTACATTTCTCAGGTTGATGTTAATCAGGTAATCAATCTGCGTGTCATTGCCTGGCAGAGTGGTGTAGTATTCCACCCACTCGCTGTTCAGGCGTGGCAGGTCGAGAGCCACCAGCTCCTTCTCGAATGATTCGGGAAACTTGGTGGCCGAGTAGTTCTTGAGGGTGACATATGCACGGCTTATACCCAGGTATCTCGATTCCTGCATCATCTGGTCAATGCCGGGGTAGTCTCCCACGTACTCCCTTGCCCTCGCGAACTCGGCATAAGCCTGGCGGTAGGAATCCTTGGTGCCGTTATTCATCAGCTCCTTGCCATGCTCGAAGTAGAAGTCCGCGGCTTTCTTTTTGGCAATAACCATCTCCTGCATGTAATCGACATAGGGCCATTGAATTGTCCTGCCCTCGTATTCGATCGGGGTGACGGTGCGCACCGCAGTCTGGCGGTCGCTCATCTTCTTGTAGATGAGATAGATCTCGTCCCAGGCGTTGGCTCTTCCCTCAACTTTCAGGAAACGGATGCGTTCGTTATCCTGTTCCAGGGCGATGTTCATGGCCCGTTCGAGGCTCTCGATGTCCTTTGAGCTTTTGGGGTTTTTCCTGAGGGCGGCGACGGCCTTGTTAATGGCAGCGTCGTAGTTGCCATCCTCAAGATGTTTCTTTGATGATCCGCAGCCTGACAAAAGCAGTACTGCAACAATAATAATTCCGAAAGTCCTTTTCATAGATTTTACAATTAAAACCCCGCTGATCTGACGAGGGCGGGGTTGTTTTTAATAACGTTGCTGGCGCTTGATTATTGCAGCTGGAAGATGATAGGTATAGAATAACGTACTCTCACCGGCCGGCCACGCTGCATACCCGGCTCCCATTTCGGTGATGCTGCCACGGCCTCCTTGGCGGCCTCATCGAGGAGGGCATCGACGCTGCGGGTTATTGTAACGTTGCTGACATTGCCGTTGGTCTCAACGACGAATGTGATGAATACTCTGCCCTCTATCCCGTTCTCGGCAGCTATTTCGGGGTAACGTACACGCTTCTGTACCCACTCGCGGAACTTGTTGATATCACCCCCCTTGAACTTGGGCATATCTTCAACAATGACGAAAATCTCCTCCTCGGTCTCCTCCTCTTCAGCCTGCAGGACAGGTGCGTAAATCTCAACCACCTTGTCTTCTGACGTCTCATCGTCCTCGAATTTCACATCGCTGTCAATCACCACGTCGTCTTCAACGATCTCGAACAGGTCTGTTACGGTTACTTCCGGTGGCGGCATCTCTTCAGGTGGTATCTCCTCGGTGACGGGTACCTGTTCCTCCTCTATTGCTTCTTCGGACATGCCGTCGAAGGCGGAGTCCCTCTTCTCTCCGGTGGTCCATTCGAATGCGACCAGGCAGGCAAGCAGGGCAATGATAATACCTATCTGCAGGAACAATGACTTTTTGTTCTCCAGGTTTGCCTTTTCGTTTTTCTTGAGTTCCATGGTATTGCTGTTATAGGCACCTCAAAGTTACAAAATTGTTTATCAAGTCCTATGCCAAGGCATTAAGTGATTTGGAAAAATTTTCTATATTTGCACCGCTCCGGGGTTTGCGGGAGTTTTTGACCGCGCCGGGAGAGTGTTCATCGGATCATGGGGATATAGCTCAGTTGGCTAGAGCGTTTGACTGGCAGTCAAGAGGTCAGGGGTTCGATTCCCCTTATCTCCACAAACACATTGTGCATATTAATACAAAACCCTGTAAACTTAGAGTTTACGGGGTTTCTTGTTTTTATGTCCCTGCAAGGAACCTTTGGCACTGCTTTTAAAGCGGGAAGAGACATGGAAAGACTGTCCGGTTTATAAAAAATGGCACACAGAGAACAATCTTTGGGACGCACAGCAAAATCCATATCAAAGCTTAGGTCGTACTTTATGTTAAGATTTAATACTAACCAAAACAGTTAAGCTATGAAAACAAAGACATTAGTATTGTTATTATTTCTTGCTATTATTTGTATTAATAATGCAAGAGCTCAAAATGGTGTAATAAAGACATATGGCTTTCAAGAAATCCATCCTACGTATCTTGAATGCACGGGAGACTGGATTTTCGGAACCATATGGGCAGAAAATCTTTATACCAATAAAAACTGGATATTAATCATAAAAAAAGTTGATATAAAAGGGTATAAGGATGAAGCTTGTACAATTGAATCAGGTAATGTTTATGAAGTGTCACAAACTTGCCCCGGGGTGACTATTGGTGAAAGCTGGGCGGTTGAAAGTTATGTGAAATTTAGCCTTAACGGTAAAATTGTAGCCATCATGCAATTTAATGTTCATTATAAATTAAATGCAAACGGGGATGTCGTAGCTGAATTTTATAAAGAATCGGTCCATTGCAAATAAGATTGATTTAAGGGAGCCCTCGGACCTCCGGGGGCTTTTCATTTGTAGAAACTGCTAACGGTTGGAAGTGGATGGTGACAGCCTCCATTTTTCACACCAGCCTTCGGAAATATTGTGCCTTTGGAATTTTGGCACGCAGAGAAAAGCCTTTGGGACGTACAGAAAAACGAGTTCAGTCACATTAGCTGAACTTTGTTGATGATTATTCCCGGGATAATCACCGACCGGACATGACATCAGGAGTATCACCATAACTAAAAACAGTACGAGTATGAAAGCAAAAGTCTTTACTACCTTAACTCTCGTAATACTGCTTTCTACAGTATTCGAATCGCAGGCGCAAAACCTGCTTTATGATGGAGATTTCAGCTTAACGACTGAAATAAATGACTACGGCGATTACCTTCCACCCAATGAATGGTGCAAACTCAGAAGCTACAATGCTGACGCCGATGCTACTGTTGTTGACGGCGTCTGCTATTACCAGGTGAACTTCTCCGGATATGCTACATGGGAAGTGCAATTGATGCAGGGTGGGTTTGTATTGGAAGAAAACCACAACTACCGGCTTACATTCGATGTAAAAGCTGATGCAAACACCTCGTTCGGAGTTTTCCTTGGCGAGAACGGGGGAAACTGGACAAGTTTAATCGGCTATGATCGCTACGTGCAGTATGCCACAACCGATTGGCAGACAATTGTTCTCGATTTTAAAGTACCGTGCGTGTTTGGCTACCATAAATTAAGTTTTGAAATGGGCACCATAACCACAAACATGTATTTCGACAATGTTATACTCGAAGATAAAGGTGCTTATGTGCCCGGTATCGGCATTCTCGGGAGTTCATTGTCAGGATGGGATGTGGATGTTGATATGGAAACCACAGACGGAGTTGTTTACACCCTGAATGCCTTGTCATTAAATTCAGGAGTGGTTAAATTCAGGCAGGATGACACCTGGTGCAAAAACTGGGGTGGTCCTGATTTCCCTGAAGGAATTGGTTATCCTGACGGACCGAATATTCCAGTCACAAATCCCGGTAACTACAATATCACTTTTAACCGGGAGACTGGCCAGTATTCATTTGTTTGTGTTGATAACTGCCTGCCGTTTATAGGAATCATCGGAAGTGCCGTCCCTCCCAATTTTGAGACAGGTCCTGATATTGATATGACCACCTTGGACGGAATAACTTATATATTAAAATGTTTCGTCTTCACCGATGGCGGTGTAAAATTCAGGCAGGATAACAGATGGGACACCAATTGGGGCGGCACCACATTCCCGGACGGAACTGCAACATTAAACGGAGAAGAGATTCCGGTAACTGCAGGTTCGTATACTGTGACCTTCAACATCGAAACCAGAGATTACAGTTTTACTTTCCCGGACATTGGAATTCTCGGATCTGCATTGAACAGCTGGGATGAGGATATCGATCTGACAACTTCTGACGGTATCAACTACATTATTGAAGATTTGGCCTTTACCGATGGAGAGGTCAAGTTCAGGGCAGAAGACAGTTGGGCCGTCAACTGGGGAGGATGGGAATTCCCCAACGGATGGGGATGGCAGGACGGGCCCAATATTTTTGTTCCGGCCGGAACCTACTCCGTGACCTTTAACAGGCTGACCGGTGAGTATACTTTCACCGCAACTTCATGCCCGGTGGCAGGGATAAAATGTCCTGACTACGTTTATGCATCAAGTGAACCGGGACTCTGCGGGGCGCATGTATCTTATCCGGAGGTAGTTCCTGCTTCAAATTGCGGCGGGGAAGGCCTCAGCATAACCCAGACCGGGGGATTGCCCAGTGGAGACTTTTTCCCTGTCGGCCTTACAACAAATACCTTCATGATTACAAATGCTGACGGAAATACGGCCTATTGCAGTTTTGGCGTCTATGTATGGGACAGTGAGCCACCCGTTGTGTCCGGCCTCAGGGAAAACTACGATCCCTTATGGCCACCAGACCATAAGATGGTTGAGGTGCCAATCGATTACTCAGTCTACGACAACTGCGGAATCACCTACTGCGAGCTTTATGTCTGGAGCAACGAAACTGACGATGGCACCGGAGACGGAGACACTTCTCCCGACTGGGAGATACTTGACGACCACACCCTATTGCTGAGGGCCGAAAGGTCCGGCACAGGAACGGGAAGGGAGTATCATGTCAATATTTTTTGCCACGACGACTCATGGAATTATTCCTGGAATGAGATTGTTTTAAAAGTGCCGCATGATATGGGCAATACATCGCCCCTTATGATAAGCCTCTGGCCCAACCCAAGTGAATACAGCTTCAACCTGCAGGTCGGGTCGGATACGGATTCTCCGATTCGGGTATCAGTCTCTGATGTCATGGGAAGACAGTTGTCAAAATTCCAGATCCGGAATGATCAGACCATCACCTTCGGGAATAAGCTGATGCCGGGAACATACTTTGTAAATGTTACACAGGGGAATTATACCGAAACCATTATGATCCTGAAACAATAACACTTGATTAAGGGGAACTTATATTCCACCTTCAATACACACCTGTCCCCTGTCCGCCGTTTCATGATGATTACAAACCCGGCGGGCAGGGAATAAGGTTTGCATAACGGATTTTTCGCATCTTACCACGCGCCTATGTCAGGTCGCCCCGTGACATTTCCACCAGTTTGGGAATGTAGCGGGGATCCTCGGCATAGGGTATGCTCTTCAGGATGACCAGGTAAAACTCGCTGTCAATTTCCCCTTCAAGCTTGTATCCCCTCGACAGGTAATACTTCTGCCACAGGGCATAATCGATTACGGAATCGGACCAGTGGTCATACTGTGCATGCTCCTTGTATATGCCCGTGGCAACCGTTGGCCTGCGCATGGGATATCTCATCCCAAACAGGTTGTTCCCGTTCAGAAATATATCCGATGTAAAATACCCCGTCTCAAGGCGCGACTGCAATATGGCTATATCCGGATAAAGCACACCTTCAAATTCAAGGCATTTTATCAGCAAATCCTCGCTGAAGGGCTGATACCTGATCTCATAATAAAAGAAATCCTTGTCAGCCCGGAGCTCCATCTCTTCTGTCATTAACGGGCTTCCTCCGGGAACCATGTATGAGTTCAGGAGAAATATCATACCCAGCAGTATGACACGTGCGGCAGAACCGCCTGTTGTCGGATTTAATTTCAGATTCCGGGAAAGTTTCCTGAATCCGGAAGCAACTCTTAAACCCGAAGAAATCTGTCTAATTGTCTTCATGGCTGTTCGTTTTGACTAACGGGTCAAAGTTACTCCATAACTCCTCGCGGGTCAAGCCCTTTAAATTTGATTAACTTGATTATGTGTGTGTTACGAAATCTGTTCGTCAAAATTATACCATGCTTTGCTCCAGTCGTCTCCCGACTGACAGACAGAAACATGACCTTCGTCAAAAAGTGGTCGTTTTTTATGGAGAAAAGGGCAAAAAGGTGATCAGGGGGTCAGCTACCTACCCCAAATTGTTGATTTCATGACTATTAAGCTCCAGCCAGGATTAAGATCCCAAAATACCTGATTTTGACCAAAGGAAGCTTACGGAGGGTTAGATTTAGTAAGATTACCACCCCCCCGGGGGTATGATTTGTACACGATTTGGCTCTCCTCCTCGCAAGACGGCCGCTATGAGCCTGGCATACTCCACTTTTAAATGTTTATGACTACCTTCACTAACGTAAAAATGTCTGTTTTGTAATTGTGACACTTTCCGAAAAATGAAAGAAAACAAGCCTCAGTCAGATGACTATCTGAGCCCTCATTTCATAACCCGCAGCAACTGGTTGAGAGCAGCCGTGCTTGGTGCAAATGACGGAATCTTATCAACGGCAAGTATCGCTATTGGTGTTGCGGCGGCAAGCAATACCCGGGAGCCAATTGTTTTGGCGGCACTGGCAGGACTGGTTGCGGGTGCCCTGTCAATGGCAGCAGGAGAATACGTATCTGTCAGTTCGCAGACGGATGTGGAGCATGCTGATATTGAAAGGGAGAAACAGGAACTGGAAGATATGCCTGAGTTGGAATTACAACGACTTGCAGAAATTTATGAAAAGAGAGGTCTGCATAAAGAGACCGCTCTGACAGTAGCAAAAGAATTAATGTCCAAAGATGCATTAGGCGCACATATCAGGGACGAACTGGGTATAAATGAAATAAGCCAGGCAAAACCAATCCAGGCAGCGTTTGCTTCAGGAGCCGCATTTACAATAGGTGGCATTATGCCTTTTTTAGTGACTCTGTTTCTGCCGCTGAAAAGCATGGAATACTATCTCTATGGTTTTGCCATCTTCTTTCTGATCATTCTTGGTGCCCTGGCCGCCAGGACGGGAGGCTCAAGCGTGACCAAAGCCATTATCAGAATCTCATTCTGGGGCACTGTCGCAATGGGACTGACAGCCCTGGTAGGATACCTGTTCAATGTAACCGTCGGATAAGATTACCGCACACAAAGCCTGTTAAAGGCAAAAAGGATCATGCACTTTGTGAAGGTCTGCAGCCATTATCATCAGCGAATGAAACACTCTGCCAACTTCCGGTTTTGCAGTATCTTTCCTGATTACTCTCTCCTGAACCTGACCCTGGTCACTTCACTGATCCAGCCGCCGACATTGAAAACCGTGCCCTCATCCAGAATCTTGCGGTAAAAACACTCCTCCCTCGTGGGGAAAAGTTTAGAGTAAGCCCTGATCTTGCCTTCAGCTTCCTTCCTCAGTGAAGGGTCAACACCGGCGGCCGCCTCCAGGTAGTCAACCGCCACCCAGTAGGCTGTGTGATTGTCAAATGAATTGCCAAATTCGGCCCCTGCATAACAATCGGCGATTATCATCAGCGCCCTGCCGTTCCTGTTATTCAGCTGCCAGGCATGCTCGGCCCGGTCCCTGGCCTCCTGCCTCTTGCCCCTGGAGAGCTCCATAACGGCAACCCTGGTGATGACTTCAGATCTGGCGAGCCGGCTGGTATCGCGATTATAGGCCTCGGTGAAGTATGAAATGGCCCTCTCAATATTATTCCGTTCGACATTCAGTTCAGCCAGCCTGACAGCATTTTCAGCGGAACGGTCGTTGGCAAACTGCTTGACAGCAATATCATAATATAAGTCAGAACCGGTGCAGCCCGTTTCTGAGAGCATCGTAAAAACCTTGTCAATGAACTCAGTGTCGCGAAAGTTGCTGTCAACCTTGTTTGAATAAAGCGTTTCGATACTGCTGCAGGTCATTGCCCCGCATGTCCTGAAATATGTTTCAAGGTTTTGCAGATCATCTTTATACCCCTCGTCACACAGGTTATTATCCAGTCTTGCGTCAAGGGTACCGACAGAAGTGACGAAGGCATGTTCCAGCTCCGCAGCGTCAATTATGTCCATCCCGTATAAGCTTGCAGCGGCCGTCGCCAGAAGTACAAAATGGTTGCATCCCACCTGGTCGGGATAACTTTCTGCAGCCTCTATTATGATATTGTAACAAAGCCCGAGGTAAACCGGGTCGTCTCCTGCCAGTTCAAAGAGCAGTTCAGCTTTATGAAGATCATTTGATGATTTGTTGTCGAAATAATAGGTGCGCTGGGTGAGTACCATCAGTATCGTATCGATGTATGACAGGTCTCCGGTATTGCTGTAAAGCCCTTTATACATTGACTCCCCGTCAGTATAAATATCCTCAGAATAAGCAGGGCATCCGGCAAGCACCTGGCGCCAGGGATCAAGAGCCCTGGTGAAGTCCTTATCCTGATAATAGGTTTTGTAAAGGGTGATACTGTTCCGGCACACTATGCTGTCATCTTCGCTTCCGGAGGGAGCGCCTGTATCAATACCCGTCTGTGCCGAAGCAGCAAGTGCTGAAAATGTCAGGACCAGTGATACAATAACCCTGAACACCCGCCCCGACGTTTTAATATTCATGATCATGTTCCGGTCTTGTTTTTATTTAAAGGAGTTCAACAGTTACTTATATAACTCTCAGGCAGGGAAATTCGTATGCATGATCAGCTCCGGGAAGAAGAAAACACCATCCGGATTATCGTAATACACGTTCGCCCGGCATGGCAACGGGTATAACCAGGAGTTGAATGGAAATCGTTTTTTAACTGATGCCGGGACGCTGGGAACAATCTTTGGGACGCTGAGCAAAGTCTGTTTCACACGAAAGACCGAACTTGATCTACTCATTTCAAAGGCAATAACTTGTTTTGGGCCACTGGTAAATATCTATTTGATCTTCGACAGACCTGAATTTAAAAACCTGAAGAAAATGAAAGAGAAAAGAGCCACCTGCAGAGTTATTTGTTCGCTTCTTTTTCTTGCCATGTCAGGCTTTCTGTCATGCGAGAAACAGGACTGCAAAATATGCGAAAACAGCCAGGGTGACACAGTGGAAGCCTGCACAGACGGCGGGGAGGCGATGGCTTACTTCATGGGTTATTATAATTGCCATTAGGCCCCATTCCGCTCAGCAGATAACACTTCCCCTTCAAAAGGCAAAACTGTTTGCCCTGACTGAGGTAACAATATGCCCGGATATACGTTTTAAAAGGTAAGGCAGTCAGGTAATCGCCTGTAACTGCTTTTTATCTGTTTCAAAATGTTAACTAAATGACTCCGGTGCCATGAAAAAAATATTCGTTTGCCTGACATTATTATTGTTGTACGGCTCTGCATACGGACAATGGAAGGCACAGTCCGGCGAAACATATGACAAAACATTCAAAATGGCCTATGTTGCCTCCAAAAGCGGCAATGAGACACTCAGGATACTCCGCACCATCAACACCGCATCCGCTCAGAAAACTGCAGATCCTTACAGCCAGATGACAGGACAGATATTATTGAACAGCAAAATCGACAAGGACAATGTGGTCCAGGGACTTGTTCTGAAGTTTGACGACAGTTATAAAATTTACATCCACAAACCGTCCGCCTTCAGCCAGCAATGGGATAATGGAGCCAGGCGATACATAATCGAATCTGACTGGCAACAATGGAGAATTGAAGACTCCAGGGACAAGGAGGTCAGAAATATTGATTCGGGAAATGACTCCCAAACCAACCTGATATCCCTGAAAGAGATTATTGCACAGCTGAAAGCCGGTCAGAAGGTCTCCTGCCAGGTTATTTTGCATAACACGGTTTACGGAACCCAGTCTGTAATAAGTGCGGAGTTCCCATTGCAAAACTCGACAAAATCGATTACCTTTTTATTCAAATAGTCTTTGGTGCATGGTATCCGGCATGCCCGGCTTCCGGGGAAAAAGTCTCCAGTGAATGATATCCGGCAAGTCAGTCTTCACCGGAAAAGGAATGCGCGTCAGGGTGATGCGCTGAAAAGTTAATTGTTTATCGGGACAGTTGGATTCCGGTTTTGGCAATTTTTGGTAATATTGCACTGTGATCAGCCGAATAATGAAAAAGAGGAAAGAATACCGCAAAACCGTCATTCTCTTTCTCTTTCTTTTTATGATGAGTTTCCATTCATGCGACACCGCTGACACCTGCTGGATCTGTGAAAATCCTCAAAACATTGCCGAATGGCAGTCAGTCTGCAATTCGATGACAAAGCACAAGCTGGAGTCGTACGGCTGGCGTTGCACACCCTATTAGAACCCGGACCGCCTCCCTGAAGTCACGGCGAGCCGGCAATACAGAATTCGCCCGGATTTACTAACTTGGGCTCCCGCTTTAAGGAGATCGTGTAAATGAAGATCAGCATAAAGAAAACCTGCATTCCTCTCCTCCTTCTGCTGGTAACTCTCAGCGGAACCGGGCAGAATCATGCAAACCGCACATCGCTGTGGGAAGATGAGAAACCCTTCAACATGGGCTACAGCCTGGGACTGAATGTCATGAGTTTTCGGATAACCCCTTCAGAGGAATTCACTGCCATCGATTCACTGTATCCGGAAAAAGGGAGCCCCTACCCGGGAATAAATATCCATTTTGTTGCCAATTTCAGGCTGAACCAGTTTTTTGATATCAGGTTTCTTCCCGGTGTATCGTTCGGACAGAGGGTCATAAATTTTGACAGCGACCGGATAAACGATACCGTTTCATATGGCCCCCAAAAGCTGGAGTCAAGTTTCATAGAGCTCCCCCTGCTGCTTAAATATGGCTGGAGGATGCAGAATAAAAAGCCATATGTCATTGGCGGACTGAATTACCGTTATGATTTTTATGCCCAGGAGGAATACAGGCTTGAAAGACCTGTATACCTGCGGTTAAACCGGCCCGACTTCTATTATGAACTGGGCATGGGGATAGATTTCTACCTTACACACATAAAGATTTCCGCGGAGCTGAAAATGTCAACGGGAATTGGTGATATGCTGGTGCATGAGCCGCATCCCGATTATCCGCAATACTGCAATGCAATTGATAAGCTAAATTCCAGGATATGGGTACTGTCATTTCATTTCGAATGAGAAGGACAATGATATTTTCGATCTTACTGGTATGTGCTGCAATGGGATTGACAGCATGCGACAACAATGAGCCACAAGATGATTATGCAACCATTATTTCAGGTATCTATACCGGAACTGTTACTACCGGTTCAACCACAGTGGCGGGCACAACCGAACTGGTAAGATTTACGGACACCAAGGCTGACATGCACATCACTGCCGGCTCCCGTACCCTTGATATATACGGAGTCAGAATCAGCAATTCCGGCAATGATATCTATTACCTGTCATATTCCATACTAGGAAACACACTGGAGGGAAACGTGGAAGGCAACCAGCTGACCTATACACTCAGCTCAGGAGCCCTTAACGGCACCTTTACGGGAACCAGGTGAAAAACGATTACATAGCCGTTCCGCCAGTGACCTGCCAGCCTTTTTTCCTTCACTATAGTCCATTGCAGAGTGCCGGAACTCACTCCTCATATATGGTAACAGCAAAAACCTCATTTTCCCCGTGACGTGTAATCTAAGAACAAAGTGCATTTGTCCTAATCTCTCTCATGTTGGTCAAAAATATCTACCTTTTAAGCACTTGCATGCTCAGATTATGAGGTTAATTCGCGAAATTTGGGCAGGCAGATGGAAAATTACGGGCTTCCCTGAACCATCGCTTAACTGACAATATCAATGAAATACAATTACAAAAATCTCTTCGCGTCGCAGCACGAGAAATTCATGGCGATATTGGGTCAGGACTATTTTTCATCTCTCCTTGTTGATGACGATCTCTCAGATTCAGCCATTATCATCTCCGACCAGAGGGTGTACCAGGTAGGGAAGCTGTATGAGTCAGGCCGCAGGATACACGGCGGCGGACTCAGGGTAAGCAGGGGAAAAAAGACTGTCAGCCTCCGTGACATCACCGGGACTATGAGCAAGGAGGTTACACAACCCGTACCCGGCTCGTCACTTGTGGTGTTCGGCGTCATAGCCGCCACGCTCGGCTTGTTGTCAGGGGTAAAACAATCAACAATAATAATGCTTGTAATTGCTGCAGTATCAATGGCAGCAGGCGTCTTCCTCATTCTGAAACTCAGAAAGAGGTACCTGATTATTGAATATGCAGGCGGCAGCATGGCCCAGCCGGTGAAATTCATTACAGACACCGAGCTTAACCTGTTTCAGGGTATAATTATGGAGGAAAAGGAAAGGGTTATGTCAGGTGCAGGAGACCTTAAGGAATGCCCCAACTGCGGTGAAAAGATCCAAATCACCGCAAAACTGTGCCGCTTCTGCGGCGAGCCACAGAACGAACCGGCAGCGGACTGACCTTTCACCGGAAATAATGCTCAGACAGTACCGCAGAGTTCCCTGATTACACTCCCAGGCTCTTGAAAGCTTCCAGCACCAGGAAAACAGGCCAGACTATTGCTTTAAGGAATCCCAGCACCCCCATCCAGAAGCCTGTGGCAGCGGAAATAAAATAGATCGCAGCCCCAATCAGGCCAAGACCGTAAACTGCACCCGATGCCGGCGTACACTGCTGCATTCTTTCTTTCATGTTCTCTTCCTCCCAGTTTGTTTATTTGTTTGCAGGGTAAATTTAAAGTTAATATTGTAAGTCGATTCAACTCCGGCTGTTAAATTTTTACATGGTTTGCCTGACTTTGAATTTAATTTCTCTGCGAACAATTGTGGTTTTCAGGGGTTTATTTATCATCTTATTACATTAATTCGTCAAATCGGATTTTATGTCCATGAACAGGTCCCTCAGTCACAGAAGTCCGAAAAATGGAGGCGTGAGTTGCCTGCCTCACGATATTGCCGCTATCGCGCAGTCAAATAATAATTGTTATAATCCACGATCATCACTAACTTGTACTATTTAAGGCCGGCCGCAAGCAAACGGACCTCAAAATATCCGAATAATGAACAATAAAACATCGAGAATAATCATTGCCCTTCTCTCCCTGCTTTTTGGATTCACACTTACTGCCGGCAGTCCTGAAAACGATGCCGCACCGATCCCGGCAGGAATCGGGTCCCCGGCAGCTTTGCCGATGCAGACTTATCCCAACGATTACGGTGATGCCCCGGCAAGCTACGGCTCTGCAGGTCATACCATTACCACAAACCCCTACATGGGTACACGGGGTGACGGAGAAACCGCAAGCCAGTATTCCGATGAAGCCAACGGTGATGACCTGAACGGACTTGACGACGAAGACGGCGTTACAATACCGGAACTGAAACAGGGAGCCACTGTAGTTTTCGCTGTCAGAACCACCGTATCATATGTGACTGCCGCCTACCTCAGTGTCTGGATCGACTGGAACGGCGACGGGGATTTTGCAGATAAAGGTGAAAGGGTTGCCACCGACCAGAGAATGAATTCAGGAACCTCCACATACAACCTGTCAGTCAATATACCAGCAGAAGCGATTGCTTCAAAACCCACATTTGCCCGTTTCAGGATAGGCCCCAGGGTCACCAGTCCTACAGGAACCGCCAACTCAGGTGAGGTGGAGGATCACATGATAAAAATTGCCTGCATTATTCCTGATCCACCTAAAGTAGGCCAGATAACCCAACCCTCATGCGCCACACCGACAGGCAGTGCTGTGCTTGAGGGTCTGCCCTCTGCGGGCACATGGACCCTGACAAGACAGCCCGGGGGAGAGACAATCACAGGAAGCGGCAACAGCTATACTGTAACCGGATTGTTGCCGGGCACATGGAGTTACACGGTCACCAATCAGAGCGGATGCACCTCAGGGCAATCGGATAATATCGTCATCAATGCAGCCCCTCTGACGCCATCAGCACCGGTTATCCAGGCCATTGTTCATCCAACCTGTTCAGTTCCGACCGGTTCCGTCACACTTGGTGGATTGCCCTCCACCGGTACCTGGACCGTTCGCCTTTACCCGGGCGCCGTAGCTCATGAAGGCAGCGGAACCACACTGACCATTGAGGGCCTCGAGCCCGGAACCTATTATTTCACTGTTACCAACGCTGAAGGATGTGTCTCAGGAGCCTCCGCCAATGCGGTCATCAATCCCCGGCCGGTGGTACCTTCACCGCCCGTCCCGGGAGCTGTCACCCAGCCATCGTGCGCCGCCCCGACAGGGAGCGTAACACTCTCGGGGCTGCCATCTTCCGGTAGCTGGACCCTGACCCGGTCGCCCGGAGGGGTAACCACCACGGGTACAGGGACAAGCACCCTGATAACAGGCCTCGAGCCGGGAACCTATACCTATACGGTTACCAATGAGGGAGGATGCACTTCCGGCCCGTCACCAAATATCACAGTAATTGCCGGCCCTGCCGTACCCGGAGCGCCGGTACCGGGGTCAATTACACAACCTTCATGCAATATCTCCACGGGGAGCGTTCTTCTCTCAGGTTTGCCGGCAGCTGGATCATGGACCCTGACCCGCCTTCCAGACGGTGTGATCTACTCCGGAACAGGAACCAGTACGACAGTGACTGGCCTTGAGGCAGGAACCTATACGTTCACCGTCAGGAACAGTGACGGATGCTTATCTGCCCCATCAACCGGGGTAGTCATTAATCCGCAACCCTCCACTCCCACAGCGCCTGTCCCGGGTGCCATAACACAGCCTACCTGTGATCTGCCGACCGGCAGCGTGATCATCAACGGACTGCCGGCACAGGGGAACTGGACACTGACGCGCTTTCCGGGAAGCATTACCGTCACGGCATCGGGTACTTCATTTACAGTACTCGGACTTGAACCGGGTTCGTACAACTTCACCGTCACAAACAGCGGTGGCTGTACCTCACCTGTCTCAACTGACGTGATCATCAATACCCAGCCCGGGCCATTCCCCACACTTGTTATTACCAACCCTGACCCTGTATGCTTTCCGGGCACGGCTGACCTGACGCGTCCAGCCATAACAGCCGGTTCAACGCCTAACCTTTTATATACCTACTGGAGAGACGTCCAGACCACAATACCTTACACCACCCCTGCAGCAGCAACTGAAGGCACATACTACATCAAGGGAACCATCAGCGGAGGCTGCTCGGCAGTAGGTCCGGTTACAGTCAGGGTACTTCAGTCACCTCTCTCCGACGCCGGGCCTGACCAGGAGCTGACATATGTTTTTACAACCACCCTCAATGCAGCGACCCCTGACGAAAACTCAACTGGTACCTGGTCGGTGGAATCGGGTACGGCTCTTTTTGCAGATAATAATGACCCGGCAACAACAGTCAGCAGTCTGGGTATAGGAGAAAATGTACTGCTGTGGTCAGTGAGCAATGGCGTATGCCCTCCGACACCTGATTTCATGATGATAACCGTACTTGACCTCATCATTCCTTCCCTGATCACACCTGACATGGACGGTTTGAACGACTTCTTTGTCCTGACCGGAATTGAGGCGCTCGGAAGAGTGGAACTCACAGTCTTCGACAGAAGGGGCGCCCTGGTCTACGAGAACCCCGATTATGACAACCTGTGGCACGGAACCGATTACAACGGAAAGCCGGTCGACGATGACACATATTTCTATGTGCTCAGGGCAGAGAACGGGCTATCAGTCAGCGGGTATCTCTACATAAGACGCTGACCACTGCTGGCACAAAAAGAGGGCGCCGTAAAAATGGCGCCCTCTGCCTGAAATTAACCCTAAAACCTAATATTGCGGATTCTGCTGAGAGGCGATTGCCGGGTTGGCATCTATCTCAGTCTGAGAGATCGGCAAGATAGCCTTATAGAACGTTCTGTCGATTGTCTTGCCGCGGTGCGGGATGATAACGGCAGGAGATATGAACTCATCATTGAATTCGATGGTTCTGTTCAGCCGGATCATGTCAAAGTACCTGTGACCCTCGGCAAAGAATTCCTTGCTCTTCTCATCCATTATCATGTCAACGGTCACTGTTGTCTCATCTGCGGGTGCAAGACCCGGAGCCCTCTTGCGTATTGCATTGAGATATGTAGCAGCCTTGACCCTGTCAGGAGTGGGAATGCCCAGTGCAGCCTCTGCGGCCAGGAGATACATCTCGGAAAGACGTATGACCTTCACGTTGACGGCTGAACGAGATGCCTTGTCACCAAGCAACGCAGTGCCTCCGACATATTTCAGGCTTGACCCAAACCTCGTGGTGGAAGACTCATCGTAATCCATAATTGCCCAACGGATATCAGTCGGATCCTGAGACATGCGGGTAATCCAGTAATCGCTTGCCATGAACCACCCCATCGCTCCGGTGACCTTACCGAGACGGAGGAGATAATATCCGAGTGAAGCGGTTGTCAGGTCTGCTTCGGCAGGATAGATCGCCAGTTCAAAGACCGACTCCGAACCGAACGGCGTTGCCCATGAACCTACCCAGTTGGCATTTGAATAGAGTGTGTACTTGCCGCTGGTGATGACATCCTCGGCAGCAGCAAGGGCAGCAGTGTAGTTGCCCATGGTAAGCTGCACTCTTGCCTCAATGGCTTTGTTGGCATAATAGTTAATGTAGCCGTTGACCTTGTTCTTGGACAGAAGGGGTGCTGCATCTGCGAGATCCTTAAGGATCTGCGTGTAGACCTCCTCCACGGATGCCCTTGTCGGCTGAGCCGAGGCATCGAGCGGTTCAAGCACAAGCGGAACACCGAAAGATGCCTTGTCCATGTTGTAGGGCTTGCCGTATATCCTGACCAGGTCAAAATACATCAGCGCCCTGGCAGTCATGGCCTGAGCCTTGTAATCACTGAGCGCAGCGGTGCCGTCGCCGGCATCTTCCATTTTCTGGATGTTTAAAATCAGGTTATTGGCCTGCAGGATGTTATGGTATATCTGCGTCCAGAAACCGGAACCTGAATTCGATGTGGCTGAGTGGTTGAATGAATAGTAGTAGTCAAGGCCCCTGCCCTGTGAACGGATGGCAAAATCGCCTCCCTTGGCATCACCGAAGATGACGTAATTTCGTCCGTAATATTCCGAAGAGGTCATTTTCCTCATCAGACCGTTAATCGCCACTTTGGCATCTGCCGCGTTCATGATCGAAGTCTCTGAATTCGCCAGGTTGCTGGGTTCTACATCGAGAAATTCCTCGCATGATGTGATCAGCATGGCGCCCAGTACCGTAAGTATGATTGTTATCTTTTTCATCGTAGTACCTTTTTAAGATTAGAAACTGGCCTCAATGCCGAATGTATATGTCTTGCCTACCGGCATCTCCCATCCCCTTGAACCATATTCGTTCACCTCCGGGTCATACACCTTGTAGGCGGCAAGCGTCCACAGGTTGGTACCGTTGAAGTATACCCTGGCCCCTGACATCTTAACCTTGTTAAGGATGCCGGCGGGAAGATTATAACCGAGGGTTATGCTCTTGAGCCTTGTATAGTCAGCAGGATGCATGTGCCTGCTGCTCTTCTGGTTGACATCTTCAAAGTCGACAGCAACCCTCTGCGGATATTTGGCGTCCTTGTTTTCGGGAGTCCATCTGTTTTCATATGCATCGATTGACATAATCCTCTCCCAGTAGTAGCCGTCATCATTTATGTCCCTGCCGGCAGCATCATAGGTATTGCCACCAAGCTTGTAGACAAAGTTCAGTGACAGTGACACTCCCTTCCATCCCAGGTCAGTGTTGAAACCGCCAAAGAGCGCGGGGTGAACGTCGCCTAGAATGACCTCTGTTGCCTGTGTGTAATCATAGGTTGCGGGTCTGCCGTCAATTGTCAGGTCAGGAGTGGCATCGTTGTTCAGGAACCATACATTTACGCCGGTCTCCCTTTCAACTCCTGCCCATTCACGTCCGTAAATGGCCAGCGTTGATTCCCCTTCCTTATAGATGAACTTGGTACGGTTGTCACCTCCGGTAGGCTCATACCAGACTATGTTCTGTCCGCCATACAGTTTTGTCACGGTCGACTTCACATGTGATGCGGTCAGACCGGCCGTCCATATGAAATCGCCACTCTTCATTATCTCTCCGTTGAGTTCAATCTCCACACCCTTGTTGTTTATCTCGCCAACATTCTTCAGAGTTGAGCTGAAGCCTGTCACCGTTGAGATGGGGACATCCTGCAGAAGGTTCTTTGAGTCCCTGTTGAAAAACTCGAATGAACCCGATAATTTCTGCTCAAACAACCCGAATTCGAGAGCTATGTTGTATGTGTAACTCGTCTCCCAGGAGAGGTTGGGATCAGCGATGGTAGATACTCCTCCACCCGGTAGCTCCATGTATTTGCTGGTATAGCTGGTCAGGGAGCGCCATCCGTAATTTGCGGTGGGCAGAGTGCCGTTGACACCGTATGATGCCCTTAGCTTCAGGCTGCTTACAGCCGTGACGCCTTCCATAAAGTTCTCCCGGTCAATCCTCCATGATCCTGCAACGGACCAGAAGTTACCCCAGCGGGTCTCGGGGCCCAGCTTGGATGACCCGTCCCGGCGGAATGAGCCTGACAGATAGTACTTGTTGTCATAGTTGTATTCCAGGCGCGAAAGAAAAGAAGCTAACGTGCTGCCCCAGTAGTATGCACTGGAATTAAGCTTGCCCGCAGTAGCAACTGTATGAAGCGAACTGGTGGGCAGGTTTGTGCCGTTAGCCATCAAATAGTCCGTCTGGTCTTTGGCAACCTCCCAGCCGACAAGGGCGCCGACAGTATGAACTCCTGCAAAAGTCTTGCCGTAGTTAAGTGTTGTTGATGAAAGGATCTCATTGATCTTGTTGCTGGTCTCCGTCACCGAACCCCCCACGCTGGAACCGCTGAAGTGGAGAGCACTGTAGTACAGATGGTCAAAGGTCTGTGTGTTGTCAAATGACAGGACTGACCTCAGGTTCAGTTCCGGAAGGATCTGGATGTTCACAGTCTCATTGGCAAATACTCTTTGGGTTTTTGACCAGTTCTCCCACTGGGTGTTGTAATAAACCGGGTTATAGGCATAACTCCCGTACCTTGCTGTCCAGGGGTCTCCTGTAACATAGTCGGTTGGCCAGTACATGCCCCAGAGCAGGTTTCGGCTCTGAAGGAAATAGTTGTTACCAAGGGCACGGGTGTCATTGAACCCTTCCTTGTCGCTCGACGACAGGTTGACATTGGTGGTAAGTTCGACGAACTTGCCGACCTTCTGGGCGAAGTTTATCCTTCCGGTAATACGGTCATAGTCGTTTATGACACTGCGGCCCATATCATTGGTGTATGAAAAGGAGGTATAGTAGTTTGACTTGTCTGTCCCGCCGCTGATGGAGAGGTCGTATGACTGGTAAACAGCTGTCCGGAAGAGCTCACTCTCCCAATCATAATATTGTCCTGCTCTTTCACCACTTACTGTCAGCGAATTGACTGTATTATCGGGTGCCGAGAAGATATATCCGTGCTTGTTGAACCTGTTGTTCAGCTGCTTCAGGGCATTGATGCTGGCCTGTTCTTCTGTCCTGCCTTCATAGTAGACCCCTGCGTTCCAGAAGTTCTCATAGTACATTTCTATCTGCTGGTCAGTGCTGGCAGCCTCATAATTGTCGGTGGCAAATGCCGGTGTGAGACCGACCGATGCCTTGAAGTTGACAACCGGTTTGCCCAGTTTGCCCTTCTTGGTGGTAATGACGATAACGCCGTTGGCGGCCCTGGAGCCGTAAAGAGCTGATGCGGCAGCATCTTTCAGTACTGTTATCGACTCAATGTCATTCGGGTTGATGGTATTCATCACGTTGCTCGTGGTGTAGTTACCCATCTGTGAAACGTTACCCGAGATTACCGGAACACCGTCAACAACGTAGAGAGGCTCGTTGGAGGCGTTCATTGATCCCAGCCCGCGAACCCTTATCGAAGATGATGATCCTGCCTGTCCCGACAGGGTGGTGATCTGCAGACCGGCTATCTTGCCTCCCATGGCATTCTCAAATGAGAGGGTAGGCACATCCCTGATGGCGTCCGCCTTTACCACACTGGCAGCACCGGTGAATGTTCCCCTTGTTGAAGTACCGTAGGCAACAACGATTACCTCATCGAGAGCGAGAGCATCGGTTTCCATCTCAACATTCAGGACACTCCTTCCTGCAACAGTTATCTCCTGTGTCTTATAGCCGACATAGCTGAAAATAAGAACAGCGTTTGCAGGGAGGTCGCTGAGGGTGTATCTGCCATCAGCATCAGTATTTGTTCCGACTCCCCTGGAACCTTTCAGCAGCACCACTGCATAAGGTATCGGGGAACCGTCTTCAGAGGCGGTTACCGTTCCGGTAACACGTGTCTGCGCCATGCCGGCATTGACTAGCAAAACCGACATGAAAATGAAGATCAGTTTTTTCATGGAGAAAGCGCGTTAGTTTAATGGTTTACTCTCACAAGTTACAACTTAATTGAATTCCAAAAAAAAATTTGTACTACATCATATCTGTTTTAAAGCATATTGTCGAGATTCTATACGGATTGCAGCATGAGGCCCATTAAATGAGGTTCTGCGATGATATAAAATAGATCCTGACAGGAGTGACGAGGCTAAAAACGGATCCAGCGATATGTCATACAAATTTGAAAAGGAGAATAATTTTCCATCTTCAAGGGAAAAAATTAAATTTGTTCAGGATAGATTCTTTCCCCCTATTCTAAATAAATTCGCCAAATAAGACCAAAAAATGAGACTATTAAAAGCATTCCTCCCGGTATTATTGATTTTTTTCGGATGTTCATCATCAGTTAAGTATGATCTCCTGATAAGAAACGGCAACATTGTTGACGGCTCGGGTTCCGCCTCTTTTGTCGGGGATATTGGTATTATGTCTGACACCATTGCGGCCATTGGCGACCTTAAGAAAGCCAGGGGTGTAACAGAGATTGACGCCACAGGACTGACCGTTGCACCGGGGTTCATCAACATGCTCAGCTGGGCGGTGGAATCGCTGATTGAGGACAGTCGCTCGCTTGGCGACATATGCCAGGGAGTGACGCTGGAAGTGCTTGGAGAGGGTGACTCGTGGGGGCCCTGGAGCGAGAGTATGAAACAGGAGATGAAAGCCTCTCAGGGGGATATTAAGTATGATATTGAATGGACCAGCCTGGGAGAGTACCTTGAATATCTTGAAAGAAAGGGTGTGTCAACGAATATTGCATCTTTTGTGGGCACCTCGACCCTGCGGATACACGTGGTCGGGTATGACGACAGGCCCCCCACTGCTGCCGAGATGGACTCAATGAAGCTTCTCGTCAGGCAGGCCATGGAGGAGGGAGCCATTGGCGTCGCCTCGGCACTTGAATACATCCCCGCAAGCTTTGCCTCAACGGAGGAGCTGGCGGAGCTGTGCCGCGTGGCTGCGGAGTATGACGGAATGTACATCTCCCACATCAGGAACGAGGATGAGACCTTCCTTGAATCCATCGACGATTTTCTCAGGGTACCTCATGAGACCGGGATAAGATCGGAGATATACCACCTCAAACAGGTGGGCCGGACAAACTGGAGCAAGATTGACCCGGCAATAGCAAAGATTGACTCGGCTCGTGCGGCAGGGCTGCAAATAACCGCCGACATGTACAACTACCCGGCCAGCTCAACAGGATTGGGTATCATAATGCCGGAGTGGGTTCAGGAGGGCGGTTTCGAGAAGTGGGTCGCCCGGCTGAAGGACCCCGCTGTCAGAAAGGTGGTGGGGCCTGAGATCATCAAGACCATCATGAGGAAGCAAGGCTCCCCGGAAAGGGTGCTGCTCATCGGGTTCAACACCGATTCACTGAAATACCTGCAGGGCAAGACCCTGGCAGAGATTGCTGCCATGAGGGGGAAGTCGCCTGAGGAGACGGTAATGGACCTGATCATCGATGACAACAGCAATGTCGATGCAGTCTTCTTCTCAATGTCAGAAGACAACCTGAGGAAGCAGATCGCGCAGCCGTGGATGAGTTTCGGCTCCGACGGCAAGTCGATGGCACCCGAGGGCGTTTTCCTGAAGTCGGCCACCCACCCGCGTGCATACGGCAACTTCGCGAGGCTCCTTGGAAAATATGTACGTGACGAGCAGGTCATCACCCTTGAGGAGGCTGTCCGCAGGCTGACCACTCTCCCGGCCAGCAATATGAAAATTGAGCGGCGCGGGGCGCTGAAGGAGGGATACTTCGCCGATGTGGTGATATTTGACCCGCAGAAGATACAGGATCACTCTACCTTTGAGGACCCGCACCAGCTCTCCACCGGCATGACACATGTATTCGTCAACGGAGTGCAGGTTCTGCGCGACGGCGAGCATACCGGCGCAACGCCGGGACGGGTGGTACGCGGACCGGGATACACCGGGAAATAGTTTGAGTCAGGAAGGCCCCGCCAGGGACTCGCTGTTTGTGGAACAAATGAAATAGAATACCCCCCGCCCCGTCGGGGCGGCCTGTCTGTATCTAATAACCCGTTATGGTCATCGGACCGGCCTCATTGCTGAGAACCCTGAAGAGCACCGGATCCTTCAGTATTTCCCTTACATCTGCAGGATGGCCGTCGAGCAGAACCTGCCTGTTCATGAACCTGATGCCGTGACTGTAGTCAACGTACCACCAGACATGTCCGCTGTAGACAGGCTGGATGGGAGTGCCGTCAGGCCGGTGCCAGCCGTAGATCACAACCCTGTCCGTACGATCGGCAATACGTGACGAGATGATAACATCCTTCTTGATCCCGGCTACCAGCTGCCCATGCCTGCCTCCTGCCTCAGCCATCTGCTTTTCAATCTGCGCGTTGTGCTCTTCAAACTTTGTCACAAGCTCATTGGCATTGCCGACGGGCTTGTAAAAGAAGGGCTCCAGCTTAACAACTGCCTCCGACCAAATGTGATCACTCAGCTGCGCCGTCAGCAGAGAGGCACCAAACAGGTCGGCCAGCCTCTGTGCGGTGCGGGGACTCACCGGCATGCGGCAGAAATCGTCATCACTTCCAATGGCCAGGTAATCAGGCATGACCTCATATTCAAGGGTATGCGGAATTCCGTTGTGATCATTGAACACACCTGTGAGGGTTACGGACTCCCTCAGAAATCCGGGAATATTTCCCGATGCGGCAGCCCTGAAGATCTCCTCTTCGCGCTCCTCCCGCGGCAGATCCCTTATACGCCTCATGAACGCCGCTCCTCCCTCTGCCGACGGATCACGTGCAGGAATGTTCATAACCCGTACCGGCACAACGACGGTATCAGCTATCAGGTCAGAATATGCCCGGTCGCCAAAATACCTGTACCCCTTCTGCTCATATCTCGTACCGCTTAGTATGCTGTGAATGAATCCGTTATACTCAACCTGCCGGGTGTGGTAAATCTTCCCTTCAGGGTTGGGCTTGAAAATGAATTCTATCTTCCTTCCTGGAGATGTGAACCAGATGAGTGAATCGGTCTGCCTCTCCTTCAGCCTGAAAGAACCGGCAACATAATCCTTCATCATCCTGCTGCGGTACCAGGTGCCTCCCGTTGGCGACACAAGCGGTTTGCCGTTGTAGATGACCACGCTGTCATTGTATGCCATGTTGCAGAGATACTTGTCTCTTCCCGATTTCAGCCAGTTGACAATCTTCTGCCCGTAAAGGGTGTCTTCATAGCCGTAGTTGCTGTCGAGGAAGGCGATGCGGACAACCTCCGGAGGGATCGCATCATGGGCATCAAGGAAGCTGAAAATGAACCTCCCGCCCCCGCTGTGGCCGTTGAGAACCAACTCCGGCTGCCAGGGATCGAAAATTGAAGCGATATCATCCACCATCCTTTTTACCTGGTCTCTGTAATCAGGGGTTGCAGCGGTCCATGCCGGCCAGCTTTTTCGGTTGTTCTCAAGATATGCCACAACAACCGTGCGGTCGCGTATCACACTCCTCAGGAACCTGGTCTGCGCCCCGATATGCTGGATATCGTAGTGCCAGTCGTCGCCCTCATTCAGCCTTTTTCCAGAAGTCTGTTCAATTGTGTTGCCGTTAGGCAGGGCAAAGAGGACCAGCAGCACGCGGTCAGCGCCACCGAACCCGGCCGGCGGAGCGTTGATCAGGATGCGTGTACCGGGAGGGGAGTCTTCAATGACCATCTGCTGCTCCCCAAATGTTCCGGAAGGTTTGAATCCGGGGAGGGGCTGACCAGTCAGCAGGCTGGAAAGCAAAATGAAATATATGATCACTAAATATCTCACGGCAGGGCTGAATCAGTGCTATAATATTATGTGTTTCTTGATCTGATTATACTTTGTCTAACGCAGTTACGTTATAAAATTAAGAGTTTTAAATTCACAATATTCCATATACCAAATTAGTAAAGAATTTCTAACATATTTTCTGCTTCGTTTTCTTAATGCGGCGGCTAAAATTGAAAAAACTTATCCTGAAAAATGAGTGAAGAGATCCTGCGGGCAATGATGGAGCTGTTCGCCCTGATAGTGAAGCAGGACGGAGGCATGCTGCAAAGCGAGCGGGATTTTGTTTCGGCCTTTCTTACCAAGCAGCTGTCACATCAGAGTGCTGATGAGTTCATGAACCTTTTCCTGGAAAATGCAGGGCCTGTTCAGGACAAGGGGAAAAGGGGCGATTCGGAGACAGCCTCGGTAAAGGATTCAATAAGGATTTTCAATAACTGCAAAAAGATCAACAAGACCCTTTCGCAGTCCCAGAGGGTCATTGTCCTTATGCGTTGCTTCGAGCTGATAGACTCTGACAAGCAATATACCCCGCAGCGAATGAATATCATCAACACCATCGCCGAGGTATTCAAGATTTCACAGCAGGAGTTCAACAGCATCATGCAATTCGTCAGGGAAGAGCAGAGAGAGAGTTTTACGGATGCATCGATGATAGTGATAAGTACCGGCAGCCTCACCGGCACGGATCAGACTAAAGGTCACTTTATCGTCTTCCTGCAGGTTGCGAGCGTCAACCTCTATTTCATGAGGTGTTTCTGCACGGGCATCTCCTATCTCAATGGCCTGCCCATTTTGGGCAAAAAGGTGTACACCTTCGCTCCGGGAAGCACCGTACAGTCGCCTCCCGCACCCACGATCTATTACAGCGACGTCATATCGCGGTTCGCATCCGGCAAGGATATACACCCTATAACCTTTGTTGCTGAGCACCTCAGCTACAGCTTCAATGACGGCACCCCTGCCATCACCGACGTGAGCTTCGCTGCCAGTGAGGGAAAACTGATTGGTATCATGGGGGCCAGCGGATCCGGCAAGACAACTCTTCTCAACCTGCTGACAGGCCTTGCCCGTCCGGAATCCGGCGATGTAAGGATCAACGGCATATCCCTCTTCAGGGAAGACGACAGGCTTGACGGCGTTATCGGATATGTGCCTCAGGATGATCTCCTTGTTGAGGACCTGACGGTGTTCGAGAACCTCTGGTACGCCTCATCACTCTGCTTTGCGGGGAAGACCCGGGAGGAGCTGACCGCGATCGTGAACCAGTTGCTTCATACGCTGGGACTTTATGAAAAGAGAAATTCCCGTGTGGGATCACCTCTGAACAAGGTGATCAGCGGAGGACAGAGAAAAAGGCTTAACATTGCCCTGGAACTCATCAGGGAACCCTCCGTTCTCTTTCTTGATGAACCGACCTCCGGCCTCTCTTCAGGCGATTCCGAGAACGTGATAGACCTGCTCCACGAACTTACCCTGAGGGGCAAGCTGGTTATCACTGTGATCCATCAACCTTCGTCGGAGATATTCAGGAGCTTTGACAAAGTCCTCCTTCTTGATCTGCAGGGCCACCTGGTCTTTTATGGTAATCCCATAGAATCCATCGTTCATTTCAAGACCCTGGAGGCACAGATAAACAGCGCTATAGCTGAGTGTCCGACCTGCGGTACCGTAAATCCGGAGACACTTTTCAACATCCTTGAAACCAGGGTAGTGGATGAGTTCGGGAGGTACACCGAAACCAGGAAAGTCTCCCCTGCCGAATGGGCTGAGGCCTTCCGCAGGGCCACCGCCGGCGAGACTGTGCCGGAGGAGAGCACCGAGCCCTATTCAAGCCTCAGGCGACCCGGATGGCTGAGACAGACAATCATCTTCCTTACACGCGATCTGAAAAGCAAGCTGGCTAACAAACAATATCTGCTCCTGACCCTCCTCGAAGGGCCGGTTCTGGGCCTTATTCTTTCATACATAATAAGATATATTGCAGACCCCTCTTCAAACGTCTATATATTCAGGGAAAATGAAAATATCCCTATCTATATTTTCATGAGCATTATTGTTGCACTGTTCCTGGGGCTGACCATCAGCGCTGAAGAGATCTTCAGGGACAGGAAGATGCTCAGGAGGGAACATTTTCTCCATCTGAGCCGCAGCAGCTACATCCTGAGCAAAATGTCAGTGATGGCAGCGATCTCGGCACTGCAGACTTTTCTCTTCCTCCTGGTTGCCAATCCGGTGCTGGGCATCGAGGGACTGTTTTTCCAGTACTGGGTTGCACTGTTCGCCACTGCCTTCTGTGCAAATATGATAGGACTCAACATCTCATCGGCACTGAACTCTGCCGTTACCATTTATATAGTCATCCCCCTGCTGATGATACCGATGATGGTCCTCAGCGGAGCCATGTTCCCGTTTGACAAACTGAACCGGAAGATTGCCAACGCTGACAGGGTCCCGCTTATCGCTGAGATAATGCCTACCCGCTGGACCTATGAAGCATTGATGGTCAAACAGTTCACCGGAAATGAATACGGGAAGAGGGTCTATTCGCTAAAACAGCAGATGAGCGTCTCCGACTTCAACACCATCTACCGGATACCCAGGGTAAATGATGCACTGGGTATTGTACTTGAGAGGTTAAGACAGGAAGGCAGGATACAACCTGAGGAGGGCGAGATAAGGCTTCTGAGGAATGAGACGGCAATACTCTCGGCGGCAGGTATCACAAACCCCTTCACCGGCCTCGACTCCATTACTCCGGAGCTTTTCACCGAGGGTCTGGGAGAACGGCTTGCACTCTGGCTCAACAGCGCCGACAAGGAGTACAGGCGACTCAGCAACCTTGCCGACATGAGCCTCGATAATTACGTTAGCAGCAATAAGGAGGTGCTCGAAAAACTGTATAACGATTATCACAATGATAAGCTTGAAGATATACTGAGGAAGGTGTACGAGAAGAACAAGATGCTTGAGTTCAATGACAGGATCGTACAGAATGCAGATCTCATCTATCTCGAGCCTGACCCTTCGGGACCGCTTGATTTCCGTACCCATTTCATGGCGCCGGTAAAGAAATTCATGGGCCTCACTCTTGATACCTTCAGGTTCAACATTTACCTGGTGCTTATTTCAATCATCGTGCTCTATATCATGCTGTATACTGAAGCACTCAGGCGGATAATCTCATACTTTGACAGTCTCAGCTTTCAAAAAAAGAGGGCAGCGCGTTAGGAATGACCAATTTTCTTACATTTGTATATAAACACAAACGCCTGATGACAGGAACAATTTCAAAGCTGGTCGCAGTGATCCTGCTGCTATCCGTTTGTTCATGCAGGAACAGCAACACAAAGCAGGGCGGCCTCAGTTTCCCCATTGCCGATTCGGTGCCCGCAGGTGAGGCTGAGAAGCTTAGTGACGAGGCCGTTGCGGACATCGTTCAGAACATTGCATCACCTGTAGAGATAGCAGCACTGCTGCAAAGCATGGAAGTCCCGTTCTCGGCTGAATACCTGGCACCTACACAGGGAGCCGACCGCCTTACCACCAACTTTCAGAAGGCAATGATGCTCGGAATATACGGAGCAGATCTCGGTTACCTCAATATGTACGAGAAAACCGGTAATTCCATCGACGTCCTTTCAACAATAAAGAGGCTGGCAGACGGCCTCCGCGTAGGGCAATACTTTGATTTCGAGACGCTGAAGAGGCTTTCCGTCAGCAAGTCAAATCTCGATTCCCTGCTTTTTATGTCAGTTAACTCCTACAACCAGATTGATCAGTACCTGAGGGATAACAACCGCGGTTCAATTTCCGCACTTATGATAACCGGTGTTTGGATTGAAGGGCAGTATCTGGCAACACAGGTGGCACTGAGCCATCCTGACAGGGTTCTCAGGGACCGTATCGGTGAACAGAAGATCATTCTGGGCGACCTGCTCATGCTTCTTCGCCCCTATCGTGAGAGCAGCGCTGAATACACCGCACTGTATGAAATGATGGAGGGGATAAGCAATACATATCGTGATGTGCGAATCACCTACAGGCTGGGGGAACCTGAAACGGCTGAACAGGATGGACGGCTGGTGATGGTACAGCATGAGGAGAGCATCGTTGAAATGAGCGATGAGCAGCTAACGCAGATAGCCGCAGTGTCAAAAGATGTGAGAAACAAATTAATATATGGCAAATAAAATGAAAAGCCGGTTTGTCATTCTGTCCCTCACACTGCTCCTTCTGCCGGTTCTGGTAAAGGGTCAGCCTTCCACTGACGATCTGGTCAGTAACTGCGTCCTTGCCGCCGGTGATAACACAACCTACCTTAAGGATTTCCGGGTACAGTTGCCAAAGGCTGCAACCAATGCCCCTGCGCCAGTGTACAAGGCTAACATGTACCTGATGAAGAACATGAAATACAGGTTCTCGGTGTGTGATGCTCCCGGATCAGTGGGAGAACTCACCATCACCATCTACGACCAGGGAAAACAGCTCATCTCTTCATTCAACAAAAGTACAGGAAAGAAATACGGCTCCATTGACTTTATCTGCAATAAGACCGGCCTCTATACCCTCTGGTATGATTTCACAGGCGGTGAGCAGGGGTCAGGCGTAGGGGTGGTTTGTATGATCAAGTGATCATCAGGGCCACAGACGAGATATTATCAGCATAATAACCATCAGCCATAATAAAATCTCCGCTATTGTCAGACGGCGGGTGAAGGCATAATAGTTGGCCATGATGAATGCAACAGGGAGTGCCGTGATGGCGTTCAGCTCCGCTGAAACAGCCGGAATAAAAAGATAGATTGCAGCAGATAAAACGATCATCCAGGCAAACAGCTCAAATGTCTTGCGTGACCGTATCTTGTAAGTCGGCATCTCCCTGAAGAGAGCCACTAATGGCGGAATAAAATTCAACCCTGTCACGGCCAGCAGTATCACCAGTGTCCGGCCCCAGGAGACCGGCGACATCCGGTCAAAGAGATTGTGCCGGATGATCTCCGTCAGGTCTGACACATCTCCGCCTGTAATATACCACACTGCATAAAGTACTATCCACGGCAACAAAGCCCCGGCGATGGTCACTGTCAGTTCGCGTGAATCAGGGCTCCGGAAGATCAGGGCTCCTATCAGCACAAGAATGATGAACCATACAGCGCCGGCGTAAAACATACCGGCCGACGATATGAGCAGGGCAGCGTCGAAAAAATTGAATGTCATGCCATTGACACGATATGACGAGACCATCCGCCACATGCCTGCCAGGATAAGCAGAGCGGCCGGAAGGGCGGGGTTGAGAACCATCTCGCCGGGGAAGAGTGAGTAAAGAAGTATGTATGTCAGAGCGGGTAGATAGGTTCTGCGGGGGATGAAAAAGATCGAGGTGTTGAACCTCACCATTACAATTGCCACGATCAGCATCAGGGCGAATGAGAGGATGACCGCCAGCAGCGGTGAACCCTCCAGGACATTTGCTATAAGTCCCCAGAGTGGCATCGGGTCACTCGCGGAGACCTCCGTCAGCCGGGGCGGTGAAATGAAATACTGGACCCACAGCGCCAGTGCTGAAAGTGTCAGCAGAAGCACCGGACCGATTCCTGACCCCCTGAAAAACCTGATCATCTCTCTTCAGTTTTCAGGTCAAATCCGATATCTTTCCTGTAATTCATTCCTTCAAAATATATCTCAGAGATGCTTTTGTAGCTTTTATCCAGGGCTTCCTGCATGGTTGCTCCCCGCGAGGTGACGGCAAGCACCCTTCCCCCCGATGTCACAAGTCGTCCGTCGGCAACCCTGGTACCAGCATGAAAGACGGTACTCGCCCTGACGCTTTCGGTTCCCGCTATCGGGAAACCCTTTTGGTAGCTGTCGGGATAACCACCCGCGACCATCATCACCGTCACGGCTGTGTCTGAAGCCGTCATCAGTTGGCGGTTTGCCAGGTCACGCCTGGCCGCTCCCTCAAGAAGATCATAAAAGTCGCTCTCTATCCTGGGGAGGATCACCTCGCTTTCGGGATCGCCAAGACGGGCATTATACTCAATCACATAAGGGTCGCCATCCACGTTCATCAGCCCGAAGAAGATGAAGCCCCGGTAGTCTATCCCTTCAGCCATGAGGCCCTCCACCGTCTTCCTTATGATCTTCTCTTCCACCTTTGACATGAATGAGGGAGTGGCGAAAGGCACGGGTGATACCGCTCCCATTCCACCCGTATTCTTACCTGAGTCTCCTTCACCTATCCGCTTGTAGTCTTTTGCTTCAGGAAGTATCCTGTATGATATGCCGTCAGTTATAATGAATGCTGACATCTCTATTCCCTTCAGATACTGCTCTATCACCACCCTGTTTCCTGCCGCTCCGAAGCGTCCGCCGAGCATCGCCCGCAGTTCGCTCACCGCTTCGTCGAGGTCACTTATGATCAGCACCCCTTTCCCTGCTGCAAGTCCGTCTGCCTTAAGCACGTACGGAGGATCGAGGGTTCGCATGAACCGGGCTGCGTCATCAACGTTCTCTGAAGAAAAGGTTTCGTAGGCAGCAGTAGGTATACCGTGCCGCTTCATAAACCCCTTGGCAAAATCCTTGCTTCCTTCAAGCATGGCTCCGTTGCGACGGGGACCTATTACCGCCACTGAAGATAGCGCCGGATCATCCTCTATGAAATCAGCAATGCCTTCCGCAAGGGGGGCTTCGGGACCTACCACCACCATGCTGATGTTATATGTAAGCAGTGCCGATCTGACAGCCTGAAAATCGAGCGGATCAACCGGCAGGTTTGTAGCCATCGAAGCGGTGCCGGGGTTGCCGGGTGCAACAAAGAGATTCAGCTGCCTGCTGCTCTGCGACAGCTTCCAGGTGATGGCATGCTCACGTCCCCCCGATCCCAGTATAAGAATATTCATTGTAAAACTTTCTTTCCCATTTCAAAAATAGTATTTAGGCTGATATAACCTAGCCATGAAGCGAATAATCATCAACTGACCCGAATGAATAGCCCTCCTCCAGGGCTTTTTGAATGAACCTGCCGAGGTAAAGGGCGGCGCTGGTTACTGCAGTATCGTGCAGGACGATCACCGAGCCTGGCCTTATTTTCCGCAGAAGTATGCTGTAAGAATGTTCAGGCGACAGCTTCCTGTCAAAGTCGTACGGCATGAGGTCCCAGAAGACGATCCGCATGCTTCTCTCAAGTATCCTGTATTGCCTGACACGCAGCCTGCCGTAGGGCGGCCTGAAAAGGTTGCTGCAGGTGATATCCCTTCCCCTTAAGATGTCTGAGCAATAAGCTCTTATCGACGTCGTCAGTCCGTTCAGATGGCTGAAGCCGTGATTGCCGATGGTGTGACCTTCTGCCGCCACGCGGGCAAAAAGGCCGGGAGAAGCAAGCACCTTGCTTCCCGTGCAGAAGAAGGTGGCATGTACATCATGAGCCTTCAATATGTCAAGTATCGCAGGTGTTGAGACAGGATCAGGACCGTCATCGAAGGTGAGATAAAGTCTCTTCCCCTTGCCTTTTATCCTGTAAACGGCTTCCGGGTAAATTATTCCCGCCGGAAACGGCCTGCCGTAGTTTCTGATCATCTCAGCGGGACCTCTCCGTAGTACTTTGAAAGCTCCCCGGAGGCCCGTACGGCCAGCTCAGGCATATCGAACCTTACCGCCATCCTGTAAACATCGAGCAAGGCCTGCAAAGAGACTGAGATCGTAAAGTCCAGACCATAGGTTTTTTCCTCCGGCAGGGTGGAAATGAAGACCAGTGACGCCAGGGCATTGTCTGCAATCGCGTTGAACATCTCTTCAGCATCCTCCTTTTTACCGGCCATGGCGAGAGCTTCACCAAGGTCACTGCTGAAATAATCGTAAGGCATCTTTTCGGGAGGCACGATGCTCATACCCTTCTCCGCCGCAGCCAATGCCCTGACAGTATCACCCTCGAGGACAAGCGCCCTGGCCAGTCTTGCGAACTGGCGTCTGAAGACGTCAAACATCCGCCTGTTGTTCTCATCAAGATAGACATGCTCCTCTCCTGCATTACCCCACCTGAAGCGGTTCATCATATTCTCATACATCTCCTCCGTATCGACCATGCCGGTCTCTCCTCCGGCCGGCGGATCAATCTTCACTGGGCTGACGCGGTAGGCCATCCCCTCAAGAAGGAAAAAGTCCTCCAGGCCTATATAGTTGGAAGCCGGTACGGTGACTGCATAGTACAGCGGACGCTCCCAGTTGTTGCCTGCCATGATATCCATCACTGCCAGGTCATCCTTGATAACCATAGACCCCTTGAACTTCCATATCATCGGACTTATGATCCTGTCAGCGTGGTAGGGCCGGACGGCGCCCGTGGCAATTACATGGGCTGAGTCAACGTCAATTATAAAATCCCTCACGGGAATGAAATTGAAGAAGTCGCCCCTGCCGGAGAGATCCACCTTGGCCTTGGGGTCATCCGAACCGACAAACTCAATAACCTTCCTGATGGGGGTGGGTTCCTTTATCAGATCCTCAACGGGCATCTGTACGCGCTCTCCTTCGACATATTTCTCATAGTGAAGGGTGAAAGGCAGCGGGTCGGATTCAAATGCCTTGCGGCTCATCGTCTCTATGTAGAATCCACTCTGCAGGTAACTGAGGTTCGCCACGCGCACGTCTGTACGGAAACCTTCCACGTCCTGGATATACCACAGCGGGAAGGAATCATTGTCGCCGTATGTCAGCAAAATGCCATTCTCATCAACAGTCGAGAGGTAGTTTGCCGCAATATCCCTTGCAGTGTACCGGTCAGACCTGTCATGGTCATCATAGTTCTGAAGCAGCATCAGCAGAGGGATTGCTGCCATGAGGACAACAGCCGGTGCGATTGCTGCCGGGTATTCTTTCATGACCTTACGGAGGAGGTCATAAAGCATCATGACTCCCATGCCGATCCAGATTGCGAAAGCATAGAATGAACCTGCATATGCATAGTCTCTCTCTCTCGGCTGGCTGGGGTTCTGATTAAGGTATGTCACAATGGCAAGGCCTGTCATAAGGAACAGGAGCGCGACGAGCGACAGCCCCTTCCTGTCACGGCGGTACTGCCATATAATGCCTGCCAGGCCTGCCAGCAGAGGCAGAAGATAATACCTGTTTCGTGCAGGGCTGTTCAGGTTCTCGGGCGGCAGCAGCGACTGGTCGCCCAGCCGGGAATTGTCAATAAAGGGAATCCCTGAGATCCAGTTGCCGTCCATTACGTTGCCGTTTCCCTGGACGTCATTCTGACGGCCGGCAAAGTTCCACATGAAATACCTGGCATACATCACCCCGACCTGGTACCTGAAGAAGAAGCGGAGATTCTGGCCGAAGGTGGGAAGGGTGACCTGCTCACTGTCGCTCCCTGACCTTACGGATACCTTCCTTCCCCTGACCTTGCCCCAGTATTCATACTGGCTGATATGATCGGGATCGCTGCTGTACATCCTCGGGAAGATGGTCATGAAACGCTCATCGTATTCGTAATCGCTCAGATAGTATGGCTCATATTTGCCATCCTTCTTGTTGTAGCCTGCCACCTTTTTTGTGACACCGGTCACCGGCGCTGAGTAATAGTGTCCGTAGACAAGAGGCACCCGGCCATATTGGGTCCGGTTGATATAATAGATGAACGAGAAGACGTCTGAGGGGTCATTCTGGTTCATGGGCGGGTGGGCATTGGCCCTGATGATGATAAGCGCAAAGGAGGAGTAACCCAGTATCAGCACCGCCACAACCGTCATCACATGGTTAAGGATGATTTTGTTCTTTTTCAGCGAATACCATATTCCGGAGACTATCACTCCTGCAAGGAACACCAGGTAGATGTAGAGCCCGGTGTTGAAAGGCAGACCGAGTGTATTCACAAAGAAGAGCTCAAACCAGCCTGCCACCTTTGCGACTCCCGGAATGAACAGGAAGTTCAGGACGCCCAGCAGGAGAAAACTCAGGATCACTGCATATACCACACCCCTGCCTGTGACGCGGTAGTTCCGGAAGTACCACAGGAGGACAAGCACCGGCAGTGTCAGCAGGTTCAGGAGATGCACCCCTATTGAAAGTCCCATCAGGTAGAAGATGAGGACTATCCACCTGTTTGCATGAGGCGAATCAGCCTCATCATACCACCGGAGTATGGCCCAGAAGACAGCGGCGGTGAAGAGTGAGCTGGTGGCATAGACCTCGCCCTCGACGGCCGAGAACCAGAAGGTGTCAGAGAATGCATAGGCCAGCGCTCCTGTTGCGCCTGATGCCAGAATAGCTATTGCCCTTCCTCCTGTAACAGCCGCCCCGTCACCCGTGGCAAGACGGATAAGCCGTGTGACGGACCAGAAGAGGAAAAGGATGGTAAAGGCGCTTGCAAAAGCGGAGAGTATGTTCACCATCATGGCTACCCTCGAGGTGTCACCACCGGCAAAGAGCGTAAAGAACCGGCCCAGCAGCAAAAAGAAGGGAGCGCCGGGAGGATGGCCTACCTCAAGCCGGTAGGAACAGAGGATAAACTCACCGCAGTCCCAGAAGCTTACCGTCGGTTCAATTGTCATAAGATACACCACGAGCGAAACGGCGAAGACCGCCCATCCTGTAATGTTGTTCCACAGCCGGAATTCTTTTACCATATCTTTTATCTTGTCTTTTCCTTTATAATAAAGCGCCACGGTTTGCTGACCCACGGCTCACCTGCATAGTTAATACCCACCCGTGGCCCGGCAATCAGTTCCGGCCGTAATCCTCCGTCTTCAATCCATATCCTGGATGAAGTCGTCAGGTCCTCCCGGTTGTATGATCCGTCTATTCCCACTCCCCTGGTAACGCGTCCGGGGCCGGAGAATGGTCCCGCACCCCTTATCAGCACTGCCTGGGGGTATTCAGCCGGGCCGGTTACCACATTCATCATCCAGTGCATGCCGTAAACAAAGTAAATATAAAGATGGCCTCCCTCGAGGTACATCGGCTCAGTCCTCCTGGTCCTCCCCCTGCTGGCGTGACATGCCCTGTCGTCATCGCCGAGGTAGGCCTCCGTCTCCGTTATCATGAACCGTCCGGTTCTTTCACCTGATGATGTAACGATATGCATGCCCGGTAGCAGCTGTGCCACTGTCACCGCATCACTCAGAAAGAACGATCTGTCAACCCCCGGCATATGTTAAGGTCAGTATTGTATCTTATCAGGGAACTCCTCCCATTTTTTCAGGACAACGTCACCCTCCTTCTCCAGACCGCGGTCCATGATAATGCTTCTTTCACCGTTGCCCAGCGCCAGCTCTGTATAAATGCGCTCGTCATCAAAGCCGGCGGCGGCGGCGCGGTAACGGTCAGAGGCATATACTATCCGTCTGATGCCAGCCCAGTAGATGGCTCCGAGGCACATGGGACAGGGCTCGCATGATGCGTAAATGATGCAATCGCTGAGGTCATGGGTTCCCAGTGCCGCCGCCGCCAGCCTGATGGCCTGAACCTCGGCATGTGCCGTCGGATCATGGCCGGGAACGACCCTGTTGCCGGCACGGGCCAGGACCTCTCCGCGACTGACGATAACAGCCCCGAACGGCCCGCCTCCATCCTTTATGTTCTCTTCGGCGGTTCCTATCGCCAGCTTAAGGAATTCCCTGTCCTCACCGTTGAGTTTCATGATCACCGTTTTTGACAATTAACAGTGTGTAAAAATAAGAAAAGAATGCAGCACCGCTAAATGATCCGGAAGTAACATCATCTATCATCGAAATTAAAAACACAACATATTGCTCAAAATAAAAATAAGTTGTATTTTTGCAGACCCCAAAATTGGGGTTTTTATTTTGAAAAATCATTAATTAACAAAACCTTAGTACAAAGTGAACACCTTAAGCTACAAGACAGTGTCGGCCAATAAAGCGACTGTTGAGAAAGAGTGGGTACTTGTTGATGCGGAGGGTCAGACACTCGGTCGTCTGGCATCTGTTGTAGCCCTGATGCTGAGGGGGAAGCACAAAACCAGCTTCACACCTCATGTTGACTGCGGCGATAACGTGATAGTTATCAATGCTGAAAAAGTCACGATGACGGGCAAAAAGATGACTGACAAAGAGTATATCAGGCATACCGGCTATCCCGGTGGCCAGAGGATCGTCAAGGCTGATGAGCTTATGAAGAAGCATCCTGTGCGGCTTATTGAATATGCCGTCAAGGGAATGCTTCCGAAAAACAGGCTTGGAAGCGCCATCTTCAGGAACCTTTACGTGTATGAGGGCCCTGCACACAAACAGGAGGCCCAGCAACCAAAACTAATTGATTTAAAAACCATTAAGTAAGAAACATGGAAGTTATTAACGCTATCGGAAGAAGGAAGGCGGCAGTCGCCAGGGTTTACCTTAACGACGGCAAGGGACAGATCACGATCAATGACAGGGAGTACAAGCAGTACTTCCCGAATGAGATCCTGCAGTATGTCATCCTCCAGCCCCTCAACCTTCTCAATGTTGCCGACAAATATGACATCAAAGTCACCCTTGACGGCGGTGGATCGAAAGGTCAGGCAGAGGCGATACGTCTTGGGATTTCCAGGGCCCTGATCAAGATTGATCCGGAGTACAAGCCCAAACTCAAAGCTGAAGGTTTCACCACCCGCGATCCCCGCGAAGTGGAGAGAAAGAAGCCCGGCCAGCCCAAGGCACGCAAGAGGTTCCAGTTCAGCAAGCGTTAGGAGTTCAATAGCAATTATTTATAGATGCAGGTTTAGTATCTAAATTGCATTGACTTCCCGCAAGGAACTACTCTGCAATTGACTTCACAGAACGTAAACTTAACAATCACAACTAAAATGTCAAGAACAAATTTCAAAGAATTACTTGATGCCGGTGTGCACTTCGGGCACCTTAAAAGAAAATGGAACCCGGCCATGGCTCCCTATATATTTATGGAGCGCAACGGCATCCACATCATTGACCTCGAAAAAACTGCAGTCAGATTAGACGAGGCCGCTGCTGCAATGAAGCAGATAGCAAAATCAGGCCGCAAGGTGCTCTTCGTTGCAACAAAGAAACAGGCGAAGGATATCGTGGCCGAAAAGGTAGGAGCAGTAAATATGCCGTACGTCACCGAGAGGTGGCCGGGAGGCATGCTGACCAACTTCCCCACCATCCGCAAGGCTGTCAAGAAGATGGGCTCAATAGACAAAATGGCTGTCGACGGCACGTTTGACAACCTCTCCAAGAGAGAGAAGCTGCAGATAACCCGCCAGAGAACCAAGCTGGAGAAGAACCTCGGCTCAATAGCCGACATGACACGCCAGCCCTCGGCACTGTTTGTGGTAGACGTGGCCAAGGAACATATTGCCGTTCACGAGGCAAAAAGACTCGGGATACCGGTATTTGCAATGGTTGATACCAACTCGGACCCTTCGGAGATCGATTTCGTGATACCTGCAAATGATGACGCCGCCAAGTCTATTTCACTGGTGGTTGACATTATGTGCCAGGCCATTGCTGAAGGTCTCAATGAGCGTAAGGCAGAAAAAGACAAGGACAGCGCCGCCACTGAGAAGGAAGAGGCACCGGAAGGATCACGCAAAGGCAAATTCAGTGCCCTTGACTACGAGGAGGAAAAGCCCGTTGTGAAGGCTGCAGAGGCAGAAGAAGCTGCAGATATTGTCGCAGAAGAAGCCGAAGCCGGAACCACAGAAGAGGAAGAATAAGAGATCAACCATTAAACTGATTTACAACTATGTCAAATATTAGCGCTGCCGATGTCGCCAAACTGAGAAGGTTGACGGGCGCCGGCATGATGGACTGTAAAAAAGCCCTTGAAGAAGCAGCGGGCGACTTTGAAAAAGCACAGGAACTGATACGCAAGAGAGGACAGGCAATAGCCAACAAGAGAGCCGACCGCGAGGCCAGCGAGGGTGTTGTGCTTGCAAAAACCACTGCTGACGGGAAAACCGGCATGATGATTTCACTTAACTGCGAGACAGATTTCGTGGCCAAGAACGCTGACTTCATCGCTCTCGGAAACAAAATACTTGATGCAGCACTGAAAAGTGGCCCGGCCGACCTTGAAGGACTTAAGGAAATGACCGTAGACGGTAAGAAAGCCTCAGAGCTGGTTCTCGAAAAGAGCGGTATCACCGGCGAGAAATTCGAACTTACATTCTTCAGCAGTATCAGCGCCCCGGCCGTGCAGGCATATATCCATCCGGGAAACAAGCTTGCCACCATGGTAGGCTTCAGCAAAGCCGGCATCGATGTCCAGGTATACAAGGATGTCGCAATGCAGGTGGCTGCCATGAATCCGGTCTCCCTTGACAAGGATGACGTTCCGGAAAAGATTCTTGCACAGGAGCTCGAGATAGCTAAGGAACAGGCTCGCCGTGAAGGCAAGCCAGCCGATATGCTCGATAAGATCGCCCAGGGCAAGCTGAACAAATTCTTCAAGGAGGGAACCCTGATGAACCAGGAGTTCATCAAGGACAACAAACTTTCTGTCAGGCAGTACCTCGAAAGCAAGGACAAAGCCCTGAAAGCAACGGCATTTGTTCGCTACACACTGAACGTCTGATAATACATCAGCTTATACTTTTACTGCAGCGGCGCTCAAATAGGGCGCCGCTGTTTTTTTTAATACCAGTGATACAATTATAATTAGTAAATTAGTATCACTAAATAGTAATGCCCTATGCAAAAAAACATTGGTAAAACTGACATGATTGTAAGGCTGGTGGTTGCAGCAGTGCTGGTCGTCCTTTATTTCATCGGCGTCGGGAAATTCCTTGGCCTGATCTTCATAATTCTTGCGATCATCCTGGCTCTTACAGCCGTTTCAAGGACCTGTCCCATCTGGTATATTTTCAGGACGGATACCCTTGACAAGAAAGAGTAAACGCATACCTGCGGGTTATTGAATGATTGTGACGACGCCCGGTCCGGACGTCGTCACATATTTTATGGATACCAATAAATCGGGGCACATTTTTTGCTAATTTCGTTACCATCATAAAACAGATTATTGCAATGAAATATAAAAGAATACTGCTGAAGCTGAGCGGCGAGTCTGCCGGAGGCCCTGAAGGGACCGGGATCGATGGCGTTGTTCTGACAAGGTACGCCCAACAGATACATAAGGTAGTCTCTTCTGGCTGCCAGGTGGCAGTAGTTATCGGCGGGGGTAATATCTTCCGCGGGCTGGGCAGCATTGAAGAGGGATATGACCGTGTCAAGGGCGACCAGATGGGAATGCTTGCAACAGTCATCAACAGCCTGGCCCTGGAGAGCTTTCTCGTCAGGGCGGGATGCAGCGCGAAGGTATTCACCGCTATCCGGATGGAACCTGTTGGTGAGCTGTACGGCAGGGATAAAGTCTCAGCAGCCCTTGACTGCGGGTGCGTTTGCATCCTCGCCGGAGGGACCGGCAATCCTTTCTTTACTACCGATACTGCGGCAGCACTGAGAGCCGTGGAACTGAACTGCGATGTACTGCTCAAGGGCACCCGTGTTGACGGCGTATACACAGCTGACCCCGAGAAGGACCCTTCAGCCGTCAGGTATGAGAAACTCACCTTTGCGGAGGCCATAGAAAAGAGGCTGAAAGTAATGGATCAGACTGCATTCTCAATGTGCAGCGAGAACGGGATGCCGGTTATAGTCTTTGACATGAACAGGGAGGGTAACCTCGAAGCCGTCACTTCCGGAAGCAAGTGCGGCACACTTATTACTCTCTGAAAAGATTTTTTTTTACATTTGCTCACATCAGAATAATTGCGATCATATGACTGACGAACTGGAACTTATTAAAGACGAAGCCGAGGAGAGGATGGATAAGGCCATCAAACACCTTGAATACGAGCTTTCGCATCTTCGCGCCGGCCGCGCCAATCCGCTGCTGCTTGACGGCATCAACGTTGACTATTACGGGAACAGCACACCCCTGGCACAGGTCTCAAACATCAACACCCCTGATGCCAAAAGCATACTTATCCAGCCCTGGGAGAAAAACATGCTGGGTATCATTGAAAAGGCAATCCTGGCCGCCAATATAGGCATGACCCCGATAAACAACGGAGAGGTCATACGCATCAATGTGCCTCCTCTGACCGAAGAGCGCAGGCATCAGCTGGTAAAACAGGTTAAGCAGGAGGGTGAGACCGCCAAGATCAGCGTACGTACAAGCCGCAAGTGGTTCCTCGACGAACTGAAGACCCTGCTGAAGGAGGGACTTCCTGAGGACGAGGAAAAAAACGGTGAAAAAATCATCCAGGAGTTGACCGACAGGCATATCGTCCGTATAGATAAGACGATGGAGACTAAGGAAAAAGAGATTATGACTGTATAGAAAAAGAGGCTGTCCCGGGCGAAAAGGGGCAGCCTCTCTTTCTTTTATCGTTTTTCTGTCACTTTGCCACCGAAGGCTTAAATATCATCTCATATTTTTTCGCTGCCTCCACGGCTCCTTCAGTGAAAGGATCGGTATAGAACCCGTTATTGACATATGTCTCCGTCTGCGACAGGTAGAACGGACTTCCCGGGATGCCTGAGGTGCCCGTGGGTATCACCGTGAGCGACTTATCCCAGTCGGCCGTATTGAATATGTGACGCTCGGAAGCACCGTTGTTCGCCTGGAAGGTCTCCCTGTATGTGTAAGGCTCAACAGTATGATAACTGCCACCCACAGCATAGGTTTTCGAGTTCAGCCTGAGCAGCCTGTCGAGGATCTTCACTGATCCCAGCGGATGTTCAAGGGTCAGAGTGTGTATCCGGCCCCACTGCCAGGCTTCGCCGTAATTTCCGTACCTGGATGTCAGGCTGTCAACGGCAGACCTTATGCTCATGGCAACGATCTCCTCCATCGATTCTGTCTGGGGAGTGCTGATATTGTCAACCCATTCATCCGGACCCTCGTTTATCATCCGGTAAATGTAAAAATCGTGCTGCCTGCCATTTGAAGAACCGTAAAGGTCCGTAAGCTCATCGTGCATGATATGGCGGGCCAGTTCAATCCTTATGAATTCGAAGAGTGAGGGTGCAATAAGCGAGGCATCCATTGAGTAATCCCATCCCTTAAGCTCTTCCAGGGCCGCCTTCTCATCTTCATCAGGTTCAGTGATCAGCGCCGATGACTTCAGTATCACCGGTGTAAGCATGGCGGCATAGGCCGAATGATTGTCGGTAATCATCCTTTTAAAATCCTCTATGCCCAGTATCTCCTTTTCAGCGGCCATCTCCCTGATACGCAGAATACGGTAAGGCATCGAAAACTCGCCGCTTATGAAGAATGGATAATCGTCCGTAACGGTTCGCTGGTTGGCTGACGAGACGAATCCCTCTTCAGGGTTGAATGATGACGGCAGCAGTTCCGGGGGCACATAGCCCTTCCACTCAAACTCATCTGTATCGCCGCGCCGCGGCAACAGTCCCGTACCTTTTCTTATCGGCACGCCTCCTCCAGTTTGCAGACCTATATTCCCGTCAACATCTGCATAGGCGAAGTTCTGGCTGATGGACTTGAAATGACCCAGGGCTGTCCGGAACTCATCCCAGTTGCCTGCCCTGTTAACCAGGTATACGCCCTTAATCTCGTCGCTCTCATGGTATCCTGACCAGCACATCGTAAGCACCGCGTCGTCTATGCCGCGCATGCCTGAGATGACCGGACCGTGATGGGTGTACCTGATAACCTTTGTAACAGAAGAATCTTCACCTATCTTCAGTACCTCCTCTTCCGACCTGAATGGCAGCCACTGGCCGTTATACAGGTAGTTATTGCCTGATGAGTCAACCGTCTCCACGAACAGGTCAATGTCATCAACGCTCAGGTTGGTCATGCCCCATGCTATTCTTTCATTATGCCCGCCTATTATGAACGGTTCACCCGGAAAAATCACACCTGTCACATTAAGTTTCCCTGGGATAACCTGGTGCATCTGCATCCAGAAACCAGGCACATTCAGCCCGAGATGCATGTCATTGGAAAGAATCGGCTTTCCCGTCTCGCTCCTGCTGCCCGAGACAGCCCAGTTGTTGCTTCCAGAGAGGGTGAAGATCCCAAGTTTCTCAAGCTCCTTCATTGAACCCAGGGCAGATAACGCCTCCTCCATAAGCTTTTCATCTATCTGAAATTCAGGGAATACAACCTCATCAACCAGGTCCCAGTCGGCAATTAGATCAGATGCCTTCTCCGGCCCGAGCTTCTTGCCTAGCTTATAGCGGTTTATCTCATCAGAGAGGTTTGATGATGCCAGATCCCACCCTATAAACCCGATAATATTTGTTATATCGATCATGGTCCAGGGTTCGGGCTTGTAACCCAGTATCCTGAATTCCGGCGGCAACTTCTTGCCGCTCCCGGTGATCCATGCATTTACTCCGTCGGCATAAGCCTGAAGGGTGGCCAGTATTGCGGGGTCCTCCTTATCAAGAAGCATCTGTGATTTCTTTGACATACCAAGCGCCCTTAGAAAATAGTCGGTCTCGGTCATGTCTCTCTTGAACAGTTCAGAAAGCCTTCCCTGGGTTGCATGCCTTACCATATCCATCTGCCATAACCTCTCCTGCGCGGTAATATAACCGGTCATGAAATAGAGGTCGTGCTCATTGGAGGCATAGATATGCGGTACTCCGCGCTCATCGCGGATGACCCTGACATCAGCCGTAAGGCCTGTGACCGACTTCTCACCGTTAAGCTCGGGCAGTGCTGACTTGCGGAGGGAGGAGACGACAACTACTCCGGCGATCAATGCGACGGCCACAATGGCGGCAATGATCTTAAGGGAGACTTTAAGGATTTTCATAGGGGTTTAGTTTGATTTGCTTAAAATTAGTAAATGATGTTCACCTGACAATAGTCAAGGCTTTAAGCTTTTAAAAAAAATCCGCCTCCCCTGCGGACAGTCCCGGCAAATATCTGTTTCCCCCCGGCTTCTCATGACCGCATCCCTGAAGGCTGAGTACTTCTCTCCATACCATATTTCCCTGAATGTCAGGTCATTGAGATTACCCATTGAATGACCGGCATTCTTGTCATAACAGCATGGCACCACATCACCGTCAGAGGTGATTACCGCCGTGGTCCACATTCTGAAACACCCTCTTGCCGGAGAGCCGGCCGCCTTCCATTTACCCTTTGACAACAGGTACCTTGACCGCCGGCTGTCGGTGGGCATCCACTCCCCTGCCCTCTCATTGTCAAGAACCTGCATGCTCTTTATCCTGAAATCAGCTCCGACGGATCCGGCGAAGGCAGCCGCTGCTGACGCCTCCTTCTCATTGCCCCTGTGCAGCAGAAACTGCAGTTCGATCTTCATCGACGAGCCCGTCTCCCTGACCTTGCCGGAAAGTACCCTGATTCCTTCCGTGACACGCGCATGATCGCCGCCCTTCCTGTACATATTATATACCTCCGGCGTAACACCGTCATATGGAATGATTATCCTCTTCAGGGGAGAAGAGACCAGCTTTAGGCATGTCTCACCATCAAGGAAATGGCCATTCGTTGAAATTACGGGATTCATCTCCCGGAAGAGCTCAAGAATATCGAAGAAGCGGGGGTGCATCATTGGCTCACCCTGGAAATAGAGCCATGCTGACAGCGTCCGTCCCCGGAGCTCCGCCGCAATCTTTTCCGCCAGGGTGTAACTGATGAATTCATTCTTTCTCCGGAGGAGTCCGGTACCGGTGATGCACTCCGGGCAGGCCAGGTTGCACATGCTGCTCAGCTCGACGCTGACAGCCGGCGGCAGGGGCGGATTGACGGCAATACCGGTGAATCTCTTCACTCCGTAAGAGAAAACAGAGTAACTTGCATTCAGTAAAGAAGCAGGCATGGCAGTGACAAATGAACAATTTTTTTTCCTCAATGTATAGGGTAGAGGGAACTATTCCGGTCATTACTATACAAAGATGATCCGGATTAGTAACAATTAATAAATAAAACGACCATGAAAACCAAAGTCTTTTTTACAGTAATAGCATCGGCACTCCTCCTCCTTATATCGGCAGGAGACCTTTCAGCAGCATCGGCTCCGGGCAAACCGAAGAAGGATCAGCAGCAGGTTGTCATCATCCGCGGAAGGGTGACTGATGCCGAGACAAACCTCCCGCTGGTATTTGCAGGCATAGCCGTGCAGGGAAGCAACGTCTCAACCGTGACAAACCTTGACGGCGAGTTCACTCTTAAAATCAGCGGTGATGAGACAGGCAAGATAGAGTTCTCCTACATCGGGTACAAGAACAGGGTGATGGCCATCGACGAGATGAAGACCAACGGCCAGCGTAATGTCATTGAGATGGAGACCGCACTGATCCCTATTAAAGAGATCATTGTAAAACCACTTGTTCCGGAAGATATAATGCAGCAGGTGATAGAACGCTTTGATGAGAATTACCCAGCAATACCGAATGACATGACCGGTTTTTACCGCGAGACCATCAGGAAAAACCGCAGTTATATCTCAATAGGTGAAGCCGTGGTTGAAGTCTTCAAGGCTCCATACCAGAATGACATCAGGTTTGACGCCGTAAGGATTTACAAGGGCAGGAAGAGCAACGACGTTGAAAAGATGGACACTGTCCTCTTCAAACTTCAGGGCGGACCCACAACCACTCTTTACCTTGATGTGGTCAAGAATCCAGAAACATTCCTTACCAGGGAGGCTCTCAGCCAGTATGAACTCGAATTGTCGAGCCTGGTTGTCATTGATGACAGAACCAACTACGTGATCAACTTCTACCAGAAGCCTTCAATTTCGACACCACTCTACCAGGGCCGCATGTTCATTGACATCGAAACTTATGCCGTGGCACAGGTCGAATTCGCCTTCAACCTTGAGAACAAAGACCTTGCAGCGTCAATGTTCATCAGGAAGAAACCCCTTGGAATGCAGGTAACCCCCGAGGTAACATCCTATATGGTACGCTACCGCGAAGTCAACGGCAAATGGTACTTCACCCACTCAAGGGCTGAGGTCAAGTTCAAGGTCGACTGGAAGAAGAAGCTCTTCAACACCAACTACACGACGATGTCAGAGCTCGCTATAACAGACCGTACGGAGGAAGATGTGGTAAAATTCACCTCGAAGGAGAGAATCAAGCCGACAGACTTCTTCACGGAAGAGGTGGCAGCCTTCGCTGATCCCGACTTCTGGGGAGACTACAACGTCATCGAGCCTGATCAGAGCATCGAGGCAGCCATCAGGAAACTGAGCAGGAAAGTCAAATTCAGCGACAGGGAAGAATAGAGATGCGCCACTGAGGCATGGGCAGTGACAGTGATATAATAAGGAGGATCAGGCAGGGAGACAAACAGGAGTTTGAGAAACTGTTCCGGTCCTCCTATGTCTCACTGGTTCGCTATGCGAAAACACTGCTCAGAGACCATGACACAGCCGAAGAGATTGTACAGGAACTCTTCTTCAGACTGTGGCAGGACAGGCAGGCACTCATGATTGAAAGCTCTTTGAACGGATACCTTTATCGCTCAGTGCACAACAGGGCGCTCCACCATATCGAACATCAGAAGGTGGTCAGCCGCCACGCCGGAGAGGTGACTGCACGCGCTGAGCTTACATCCGAACCGGTGACGGAAGCAATATACTACAGCGAGCTCCAGGCCAGGGTGGCCAGGGTGCTCCAACGCCTGCCCGAGAGATGCAGGGTAATTTTCCGGATGAGCCGGTTTGAAGGACTGAAATACAACGAAATAGCTGATAAACTTGCTGTTTCTCTCAAGACTGTTGAAGCAGACATGGGAAAAGCACTCAGGGAATTCAGGAAAGCACTTGCGGAGTAATGAAAAAGAATAAACAAATAGAACAATTGAGTGAACGGGAGTGGGCCGAAGCGGCAGCCTGGCTCTCTGGCGAAAAGAGCTCCGGCGACGAAGCCGCCAGACTCCTGATCAGTGAAGACGGAGAGATAATGAAAAAATGGAATGATCTGAAACAGACAGACACGGATATAATTGATGTTGACAAAGCATGGGATAAACTCAACAGCAGGATAGAGGCGGAGAAGCCTGTCATAAGCCTGCAGAGAAGGTCCTTCATTCAGACATTTGCCAGGATTGCCGCAATGGTGATCATAGTTGCCGGGATGGGATGGCTCCTGTTTGAGGTGGCAGCACCCGAAAAGATCACGGTGACCTCTGCTGATGATGAAAAGAACATCGAAGTGCTCCTTGCCGACGGCAGTAAAATTTATCTTAACCGCGACAGCAGGCTTACCTATCCGAAAGAGTTCGGTCGCAGCAGCCGCAAGGTCTCACTCAGGGGCGAAGCCTTCTTCGACATATCCCCTGACGCATCGAAGCCCTTCATCATTGATGCCGGCAAAGCCAGCGTAAGAGTGCTCGGAACATCATTCAACGTCATGACTGATAACGGCCACAGCGAGGTTGAAGTCTATGTCTCCTCGGGCAAGGTGTTGCTCGCCAGTACCGACGGATCAAAGAGCGTGACCCTGGAGCCTGAATATGTCGGTAAACTGTCCGATACCGGTTCATCACAGACACTCAACACAAATGCCAATTACCTCTCCTGGCATACCGGCATGCTGGTTTATGACGGGGAACGCCTGGAGGTGGTCTTCGAAGACCTGAGACGCACCTTTAATATCGACATCAGGGCAGGTGACCCTGCAATAAATGAATACAGGCTTACCTCACCCTTCGAACATCAGCCTCATGATACAATTATTAAACTGATTTGCACTACCTTTAACCTTCGTTCTGTCGGGGCTGAGGGCTCTTACACGCTTTATCCCGGACAGGTTCAATAAGATCTGATGTGGCCGACAGGTTCAAAGGGAAAACGAGTGATCCTGGTTGCCGGCCTGCTTCTGCTCTCATCGGTGTCGTTCACCCAGGAGAGCGTCCTTGACAGACAGATAAAACTGACGGGGAACAGCACAAGGGCATCCAGGGCTCTGAGCGAGGTAAGCAGGCTTACCGGCTATCTCTTTACCTATGACTCTCAGATAATCGATGCCGAAAGGACATTTACCCTTCCCGGAAGGGAGATGACGGTTGGGGAGATACTCGATTCGGTGGCAGGTGACCCGGCAGTAAGGTACTCGGTACTGGGAAGACACATCATCATCTACCTTGAACTGGAGAGAACCCCCGTTGCCGATACAATCCCCGATCCGCTCCCTGTGGTATTCCTGATCAGCGGGAGGATAACCGATGCTGAAACTTCAGAGCCACTTCCCTATGCAACCATTGGCATCAGCAGCCGCGGCAGGGGAACGGTGACAAACTTCAACGGCGACTTCATCCTCAGAATAAGTGAGGAATGCCTTGAGGATACCCTCTCTGTTTCATACGTGGGTTACATCAATCGCCGGATACCTGTCAAAAGCCTGCCGGGCAACTATATGACCATCAGCATGGACAGGGATTTTATCCCGATCCCGGAGATCATCATCAGGGCACAGGACCCGTTACTGATAATCAGAAAGACGATCTCTTCGGTGGCATCCAATTACGGGACCACCCCGGCGCTGCTTACCGGCTTCTATCGCGAGGGCGTTTACCGGAAGAAGGAGCCTCAGGTCTACTCCGAGGCAGTGGTACAGATATACAAGAGCCCTTACGCCAGGTCATTGCAGAATGACCAGATCAAAGTCGTGCGCAGCAGGAAGATCGAGAACATGGAGGTAAAAGACACCCTGGCCGTGAGGCTCAAGGCAGGCCTGAGCGCGACGCTGTCGCTTGACGGCATGAGGCACCTGTTCGATTTTCTTGACCCGGAATCATTTGACAACTATGAGTACCATCTGACCGATATCGTCACGATTGACGGAGAGACGGCATTCGTTGTCTCTTTCAAACAGAAGGAGTGGGTCACCGAACCCCTGATGCAGGGAGATATCTTCATCAATGTCGATGACTACAGCCTCGTTCTTGCAGAGTTTGAGGTCAATCCTCTGTATGTTGAACAGACAGGCGAATCATTCATAAGCAGACTCCCTCGCGATTATTCAATGAGGCCTGAATATGTGAGGTACAGGGCGCGGTACAGGCAGGTTGACGGGAGGTATTACCTGGCCCATGTGAGGGGCGACCTCGGCTTTATGGCCAGGGGAAAGAAGAGGGTCTTCAGCAGCCGCTTCAATATCTTCTTCGAACTGGCAATTACTGACCACCGGACTGACAATGTGGTGCGGTTTGACCATGAGGAGCTTGCGCCGGTCTACTCTATCTTCTCACGGACCATCGACGGATATGATGAAGGGTTCTGGAAAGACTTCGATTTCCTTAAACCCGAGGAAGACCTCGTTGAGGCTCTTGAGAAACTGAATGTGAGACTGGGCGAATTCGGCAGGTAAAAGGCAAACCGGCAGATGGCAGCTGCCGGGAAAAGACCTGCCGGGAGATGTAAGTCGAAGGGCAAATGCCTGGCAGAGGCTGTCAGCAGCTAAAAGGCCCGCTAGTAGCTCTCCAGTATTTTGTAAAGATCAGTGAGGTCAGGTGTAAGGATGATCTCCGTTCTCCTGTTCTTCTGCCTGGCATCAGGCGTCTTCTGTGCATCCACAGGCATGTACTCACTCCTTCCTGAGGCAACCAGACGCTTCGGGTTTATATGCGTATCCTGTGTGAGAACCCTCACTACCGTGGTGGCCCTTTTGACGCTCAGGTCCCAGTTATCAAGTATCTGCTGCCCGGGAGCTGCACGATACGGTACATCATCCGTATGGCCTTCGATGGTTATGGTGACATCGGGATTCTTCTCAAGGAGTGTTCCCAGCTTGCGCAGTGCATTGCGGCCGTTGGCGTCGATCTCATAACTACCCGTCTTGAAGAGAAGCTTGTCGTCCATTGATACATAGACCTGCCCGTTCTTCATCGTCACCGTGAGACCATTGTTCTCAAACCCGAAGAGGGCCTCTGACACCTTGTCCTTCAGAGCTTTTACCGCCTTCTGCTGCGCATCGAGCATCCTCTCAAGCTCAGCGAGGCGCTTGTTGCGCCGCTCAAGCTCATAGGTGAGCTCTTCAAGCGTGGCCTTCTTGGTATCAAGGTTCATCTCAAGATCACGCATGAGATCCTCCCTTTGCTTAAGATCGGTCTGTGCCTTGCTCAGCTCGGCAAGCAGCCTCTGCGTCTCCTGTGCATTGCCCGCCACCAGCTCCTTCTGCGCCCTCTGCAGGTCGTCATAACGGGTGGTAAGCCTGCTGACCTCTTCCCCCGACCGGGTAAGCTCAGCCTGAACCTTGTCAAGCTCATCCTTCATCCTGACGGTCTCTTCCGTTAGCTGCGCCGACTTTGTTGTAAGCTCCCTGTTCGACATGGAAAGCCATAAATTCTCCGCCTTGAGGGAATCACGCTCGGAGAGCAGCGTAAGACTCCTGTCATTCAGGGAATTATATTTCTTCCCTGTAACACATGAAGCTGCAGCAAGTGCAATAAAAAGTACCGGTAACAGTGTTTTCCGTGAGATCATGGATGGCCTTTTTTTTAGACTTTACCTCAACTGCGAATTAAACAATTTATGGCCAACCATGTTGTTAATAGTTGAATGATTAATTAACAATGGAAGTTTTTTACCACCACTGCCGGGCTTAAGGATTTTTACACAAAATTTAAAATATGAGTATCTTTGCCCGTTCATTTACGACACTTCACAGATGTCAGCATCAGAAAGGCTGTTAGACAAAATAAACACCCCTGCCGATCTCAGGAAACTTGACAGGCTGGACCTGGTCAGGCTAAGCGATGAGCTCAGGCAGCATATCATTGACGAGGTCAGTACCAACCCGGGCCACTTCGGCGCCAGTCTGGGGGTGGTTGAGCTGACCGTTGCCCTGCATTACGTTTACAACACCCCGTATGATAAGATTGTGTGGGACGTAGGCCACCAGGCTTACGGGCATAAGATTCTTACCGGCCGGAAGGAACAGTTTCATACAAACCGCAAATACAAGGGCATCAGCGGCTTCCCGCGTATGGCAGAGAGTGAATATGACGCGTTTGGGGTGGGGCACTCCTCGACCTCCATCTCGGCAGCTCTCGGAATGGCCGTGGCGGCCCATACCAAAGGTGAGAAACGAAAGGTGGTGGCTGTCATTGGCGACGGCGCACTGCAGGCCGGCCTCGCTTTTGAAGGACTGAACAATGCCGGGAACGAGAAGGCTGATCTCCTGGTCATTCTGAACGATAATAATATCTCGATTGATGCCAGCGTGGGAGCCATGAAGGAGTACCTTCTTGACATCACCACCAGCAGGACATACAACAGGTTCAAGGATAAGGTGTGGAGGCTCCTTGGGCGCTACAGGAGGGTCGGATCAAGGGCAAGGATCCTTGCCTCTCAGATAGAGAGCGGCATCAAGGGTACAGTGCTTGAACAGAGTAATCTGTTCGAGGCATTGCAATTCAGGTACTTCGGTCCTATCGACGGGCATGATGTCATGCACCTGACAAAGGTGCTCGAAGACCTCAAGACAATCCCGGGACCCAAGCTCCTTCACTGTATCACTGTGAAGGGAAAGGGGTTCCCGAAAGCCGAGAAGGAACAGACCACCTTCCATGCACCCGGCAAATTCGATAAATGTACCGGCGAACTGATAAGGCCTGCCGAGTGCTCAAAACATCCGCTGTACCAGGAGGTATTCGGTCATACTATTGTTGAGCTGGCACGGCAGAATGAGAAGATTGTGGGGATCACCCCTGCCATGCCAACGGGATGCTCGCTGAACATAATGATGAAGGAGATGCCGGGAAGGGCATTTGACGTGGGTATATGTGAACAGCATGCCGTTACATTCTCGGCAGGACTGGCAGCCAACGGTCTGCTTCCCTTCTGCAACATTTACTCATCGTTCATGCAGCGGGCCTACGACCAGGTGGTGCATGACGTGGCGATCCAGGGACTGAAGGTCATCTTCTGTCTCGACCGCGGAGGGCTGGTTGGCACTGACGGTGCCACGCACCATGGCTTCTTCGACCTTGCCTTCATGCGCAACATACCGGGGATGATTACGGCGGCACCAATGGATGAGGTGGAACTCCGCAACATGATGTACACCGCACAGCTTGACAGCGTGAAAGGGCCCTTCAGCATACGCTATCCCAGAGGGACCGGGGTGATATGCGACTGGCAGCAGCCTTTTGAGGAGATCGCCGTGGGTCGGGCGCGACTGATAAGCGAGGGAGACGATATCGCTGTGCTGAGCATAGGCCATCCCGGCAACTTTGTTGTTGAGGCGGTGGCCTCACTCCGTGAAGAGAGTATCTCTGTCATGCATTACGATATGCGTTTTGCCAATCCGCTTGACGAGGAGGTGCTGCACAGGGTGATGAAGAAGTTTCAGAAGATCATTACTGTTGAGGACGGGGTGATAAAGGGCGGGTTTGGAACAGCCGTGCTCGAGTTTGCCGCCGACCACGGGTATACTGCTGAGATAAAGCGGATGGGTATTCCCGACTACTTCGTGGAGCACGGCACCCAGCAGGAGCTGTGGCACGAGTGCGGGTATGATGCCGAGGGGATCCGAAGCGCTATTGTTAAGGCAGTCGGAATCAGGCAGCAGGCAGTAGCAGGGGCGAGCGGCAGTCACGACCTGCGGAGACCGGACAGGACTGAGGAGAGGCATAGAGGCGAGCGGAAAGTAATGACCCTGTGGGTCATTACCGCGAGCAGCCAGACTGCAGGGGAGGCAATATGCAGTAGCGATAAGTTGCCCGTAGGGCATAAAGTATTGTAGAACAGACCATTATCATAAATCAAATTGCTCGTAGAGCATAAAGTATTGTAGATCAATTATTAGTAACTATATAACTTTTTTTCAACCCATGAAAAACCTCCTGATTATTTACGCCCTTGCCCTTGGGCTGATATCCTGCAACAACCCCGCCACCCCGAAAGAGGAGTGGATCTCCCTTTTCAACGGCGAGAACCTCGACGGCTGGGTGATCAAGATCAATGGATCACCCCTCGGGGAAAACTATAAAAACACTTTCAGGGTCGAGGACAGCATAATGAAGGTCTCATTCTCGGAATATGACACCTTCAGGTATGAATTCGGACACATATATTACAAAGAACCCTTCTCCTCATATAAACTGCGCCTCGAGTACAGGTTTACCGGCGAACAGTGTCCCGGAGGTCCCTCATGGGGTTACCGCAACAGCGGCATAATGTTCCACTGCCAGGATCCGGCAACGATAGGGCTGAACCAGGAATGGCCCGTATCGATTGAGGTGCAGTTTCTCGGCAGCACCGCGGAGCGGGAGACTCCTACAATGAATGTCTGCACGCCCCACACTCATATTGTGATAGGTGATGCCCTGATTACCGAACACTGCACTGCTTCGTCCTCGAAGTTTTTTTATGATGATGCATGGGTCAGGGCTGAGCTGGTGGTTTATGCCGACAGTATCATCCATCATATTGTAAATGGTGACACGGTGCTTACCTACAAGGCTCCGCAGATAGGCGGCGATCTTCCTGAGGGCTTCACTCTGGCGCAGGGCACACCCCTCAGGGAGGGTTACATTGCACTGCAGTCGGAGTCGCATCCGGTGGAGTTCAGAAAGGTGGAACTTCTGAATCTTGAGAAATAAGACAAAGGGAAAAAGGCAAAAGAGAGCGAAATTTCCTATTTTCGCAGCCTGAAGACTAATCCTCCCGCCCGGATGGCAGGACCGAGCGATAAGAGTTAGCCCGGTGGGCTAACTCCGCGAAGGGGCCAGACTGCAGGGAAGGCAATTCCGCCATCCGGATGAGGTGGGTAAACAGAGTAGTGAAAGACAACAAAAACAAGCGAGAGAAGCAGAAATAATCATCACAACGCCCGGATGGCGGAATTGGTAGACGCGCTGGTCTCAAACACCAGTGGCAGCGATGCTGTGCCGGTTCGATCCCGGCTCCGGGTACTGAAACGAAAGAAACAGATTTTTTGTCTGTTTCTTTTTTTTTGCTCCTGTAAAACAATAGTATGAAATATAAAATCAGGAAAAGTGCATGCCGATATTTCTGGGGGCAATTTGACTAAAGGTCTAAATAATTTGACAAGCAGCGGATTCGGATAGACCAGATTAATTCAGTAGTTCCGGCACGTTAAGGAAGATGTGATTTTTATCATAAAACGATTTAAACAATTTAGCATTTTATTATGTTTATACTGATTATTAGCGGTTAACCTGAATATTGTAAAACTTTATTAATTGAATTTGTAACGTTGAACTAACCTGACGACTCTAAACTTTATTAGGGAACCAGGGGAACTTACCGAATTTAATTGTTGTTGTTTTTAGCAGTAAAATACCCCGAACTGCATGGTTGAGAAGCTCATTTCGTTTTCGCTGAAAAACAGGTTTCTTATTGTGATCCTGGTAACATTCCTGTTTGCGTGGGGAATTCTGTCAATTACCGAGAATCCGATAGATGCAATACCTGACGTCTCTGAAAACCAGGTAATAGTATTTACGGAGTGGGCCGGAAGGAGCCCCCAGGTTATCGAAGATCAGGTGACGTTCCCACTGGTATCAAACCTCCAGGGAATTCCCGACGTTAAGACTGTAAGGGGAAGCTCGATGTTCGGCATGAGCTTCATCTACCTGATATTTGAGGACAAAACCGATGTCTACTGGGCGCGCACAAGGGTTCTCGAGAGACTCAATTCGGCTCAGCAACTGCTGCCCGCCGGAGTCACCCCTACAATCGGGCCTGACGGTACAGGGGTGGGACATATCTTCTGGTATACGCTTGAGGGCAGGGGGTATGACCTGGGAGAGCTGAGGGCGCTACAGGACTGGTATGTAAAATATGCACTGCAGACCGTTCCCGGTGTGAGCGAAGTGGCTTCCTTCGGCGGATTCCAGAAACAATACCAGATATCCATTGACCCTCATAAGCTTAACTATTATAATATTCCCCTGTCAGATGTACTTGACGCCGTCCGCGAAAACAACAATGATGTCAGCGGCCGAAAACTGGAGATATCCGATGTAGGTTATATCATCAGGGGGCTTGGTTATATCCAGAACACCGGTGACATTGAAAAGATACCGGTAGGCGTCTTCAACAGCGTCCCTGTATATATAAGTGACCTGGGCAGCGTTGGTGAGGGCGGCGATCTGAGACTGGGCATTTTCGACGAGAACGGTGAGGGCGAAGCGGTTGGCGGGATCATTGTAATGCGTTATAACCAGAACGCCGACAAGGTGATCACGGCTGTCAAGGCAAAGATGGACGAGGTTGCCAAGGGCCTTCCCGAAGGCGTAAAATTCAAAACGGCCTATGACCGCAGTGTCCTTATCCGCGAAGCGGTAAGATCAGTAAAAGGTACTCTCCTGGAGGAGATGCTGGCCGTATCGGTTGTGGTGCTTCTTTTCCTGTTTCACTGGCGCAGCGCGATGATCATTCTTATTCAGATGCCCATTTCGATAGCTGTATCTTTCATTCTCCTGAACGCAATGGGCATTACCTCGAATATAATGTCCCTTACCGGCATAATTCTGGCAATCGGAGTAATCGTAGACGACACCATCGTAATGGTTGAGAACTCCTACCGGCATCTTGCAGATGAATCTGACTCAGCGAATGGAAATGATTCACCGGATAATAATCAGCTCACGTCATGAAAAAGGAACGGAGAGACTCGATTATCGAAAAAGCTTCCAGACAGGTTGGACCGGGAGTATTTTATTCAACTATCGTTGTTGTCGCCTCATTCCTTCCGGTGTTTATGCTGACCGGAATGGAGGGAAAAATGTTCCATCCCCTTGCCTTCACAAAAACATTCATCCTGCTGATAGATGCATTTCTGGCAATAACCCTTACGCCTGTGCTGATCAGTTTCTTCCTTAAGGGCAAGCTCAAAAAGGAATCAGCTAATCCTGTCAACCGTTTCAGTGAACGCATATATACGCCCGTACTCAGGTTATGCCTCAGGTACCGGAAAACAACCCTTGGAATAAATATAATCGCCCTGCTGATCAGCATCCCGCTGTTATTCAGAATGGGAACCGAGTTCATCCCCCCGCTCGATGAAGGATCACTGCTGTTTATGCCTGTCACCCTTCCGGATGTTTCCAACAGTGAGATCAAAAGGATTCTGCAGGTTCAGGATAAGATAATAAAATCCTTTCCTGAGGTCGACAATGTTCTCGGCAAAGCCGGCCGGGCAAACAGCGCGACCGACAACTCCCCGATCAGCATGATCGAAACCATAATCCTGCTCAAACCGCGCGATGAATGGCGGCCCGGGATGACCAAGGAGGACCTTCTTCTGGAAATGAACGCAAAGCTGCAGATCCCGGGTGTGGTCAACGGATGGACGCAGCCGATAATCAACAGGATCAATATGCTGTCGACAGGGGTTCGTACCGATGTCGGACTAAAAGTCTACGGCCAGGACCTTGACTCGATCTGGTTCCTGTCAAACGAACTGAGAAACCATCTTTCAGGTATTGAAGGTGTATCTGACCTCTATGTGGACCCGGTGACCGGAGGCAAGTTCATTGACATCGTGATACGCCGCGACGAGATCGGCCGGTACGGACTCAGCGTCGATGAAGTAAACAGGGTTATCGAATCAGCCCTCGGCGGCGTGAATGTCACAAGCACAATCGAGGGCAGGCAGAGATTTAATGTGAACGTAAGGTTTGCACAGGAATACAGGCACAGTCTCGAGGAGATCCGACGGACCCTTGTGCAAAGTCCTGCTTCCGGTCCTATCCCTCTTTCAGCTGTCGCCGACATTACAATTACTGAAGGGCCTGCCATGGTGACCTCGGAAAATGCGATGCTTCGCGGCGCAGTACTGTTCAATGTGAGGGGCCGCGATCTCGGGAAGCACGGTCAAAGAATGCAAACAGAGACTGGAAGAGATGGTCAAATCGCTCCCCAAGGGATATTACCTCGAGTGGAGCGGCCAGTATGAAAATCAGTTAAGGGTAAACCGCAAGCTGATGGTTATCATACCGATAGTCATCTTTATCATCCTCCTGGTGGTCTACTTCACATACCGTTCTTTCAAGGAGGCTCTGCTGACACTTGTAACGGTTCCCTTCGCACTTATGGGTGGCGTATTCATAATCTGGTTTTATGATATAAATATGTCAGTCGCTGTTGCTGTCGGGTTCATTGCACTCTTCGGAATGGCCATCGAGACCTCGATGCTGATGACCATTTACCTGAATGAAGCAATGGAGGAAATACTGGCTGAAAGCAGGAAGAAATCACTGCCTGTGACCTTTGATGATATCAGGAAGGGAGTCATCAAGGGAGCAGTAAAGCGGTTGAGGCCCAAGATAATGACAGTATCCGTCTCGCTGTTCGGACTATTCCCTGTGCTTTGGGCGTCAGGAGCAGGAAGCGATGTGATGCTTCCTATCACGCTGCCGCTTATCGGCGGTTTGTTCACTTCAACAATCCACGTCCTGCTTGTCACTCCGCTGATATTCGAGATGTCGAAAGAGCGTGAACTGGCAAAGCATGGTACCGTTAAGATTTTTAATACCAACCAGAAGGATCACAGCAATTTATACGTTGCAAAATGAAGAATAAGTATCTCAAAATAGCAGGATTATCGGCTTTGCTGCTGCTGATATTTATTCTGACCGCTCTCACGTTCAGGGGTCGGGACAAAACCAGCAGTGACAAAGCGACAAGCTGAAGAACCAACGCAGTACGTCTGCTCAATGCATCCCCAGGTGATCAGGGACACTCCGGGCGACTGTCCCATATGCAACATGATGCTCATCGAACTGATTGCACTCGATGATAACAAATATGACTCATCCCTGACAGATATTGTCCGTCCGGTTAACATGTCCGTCCTGGCCGCAGTGAGAACCGTAGTTCCCGGACAAATGTCACTTCCTGTAGTCATTGAGGCTTCGGGCATAGTGAATTATGACCCGCGGAAAGTACAGACGATAAGCGCCCGTTTCGGAGGGGTGATTGAAAAGTCGTTTGTCAGATACCAGTTCCAGTACATCAGGAAAGGAGACAAGATCTACGAGATTTTCGCTCCCAACATTTATGATGACCGCTGGAATTATGTCAGGCTAATCCAGACCTATCCCGACAGGGAAGATCTTACAGCTGAAGCCCTCGAATGGTTCAGGCTCATAGGTCTTACGAAGGGACAGATCGATACCCTTAAGAAAACAATCAGACCAGATTATCATTTTGCGGTTTACAGCCCTGCCGAGGGGTATGCGGTAAGCCTCGATTTCGATCCCGCATTTTCCGCCGGGGACGAAACGGAAAGCGCCACAGCAGGGCTGTCTCAGGGATCCGGCGGAGTGGGCCTGACTGACGGAAAAAGCGTCGGGACCGGTGACCCGCTGTTCAGACTTGCCGATGTCAGGTCACTGCTGGTCGAGCTGAAGGTGAAGACACAGGAAGGCTCATTGCTGAGAAGAGGACAAAAGGTCACCCTGTCCGATCCCCACTCCCCGGACAGAAACCTTACAGGTGAGATTGATCAGGTGGAACCACTTAACGGAGGAATATTCCAGTCGGTAAGGATTTACATAAGGGATGAATGCAAGGATTCTTTCCCCCGGCAGGCAGGTTCAGGCAACCATCGCAATCGGCGAGAGGGCCGGATTGTGGGTTCCGGCATCTGCGGTGGTTACTCTCGGCACACGACGCACAGTGATGGTTCGTAACGATAATAAATTCATTCCCGTTGAGGTCAGGACCGGGGTTGAAACAGACGGCAAAATTGAGATTCTGTCGGGGATTGACGCATCGTCGGAGATTGCCGAAAAGGCCCTGCTGCTGATTGACAGCGACGGTTTCATCACTCCCGGGCAGGATGTGACCGGGGGAAAAATACTCCATCAGCATTCCGAATAAAAAAACAGTCAGATAATATGAAAGCTTACATGAAAACCCTTCAGTCAATTATCCTGGTACTCCTTCTGGTAATGTTCTCGTGCAAGTCCGGACAGGAGGAGAAGACCTCCGGTGCAGCTGTCGAGGTTGCAGAAGTCACCTCCGGTACCCCTGGCGAGGCTGCCACCGTCAGTCATATTATGCTGAGCGAAGCCCAGCTTCAGCTTGCAAATATAAGCACCGCAGTTGCAAGGACAGGCAGCATCGGACAGGAGCTCTCGTTAACGGCGGTTCTTAAGGTCAATGAGCAGAGTGCTGCCACCGTAAGCTCGCGTGTTCCCGGAAGAATAGAGAAACTCTGGTTCAGAAATACAGGGGAGACGGTAAAAAAAGGAGACAAGCTCTATGAGTTTTTCAGTGAAGAACTTGTTACTGTTCAGCGTGAATATATGAGGCTGGAAAGCAATAACTGGAACTTCTCGGCAAGATATGAACCGAGCCTTGCAGTAAGAGAAAAACTTCAGAGGATGGGGATGACAGAGTTGCAGATAAGGCAGCTGGCTGCCGACAGTAAAATACTGTTCACCCTTCCGATATACAGCCCCGTGTCAGGAAAAATAAGGAGCGTAAATGTATCAGAAGGTGAATATGTAAAAGAAGGCCAGATACTTTTCGAACTTGCAGACGACATTAATCTCTGGGTTGAAGCGCTTGCCTATCCTTATGATACAAGGTTCATCAGACCCGGAATGGATGCTGAGGTACTGATACCCTCCGCAGGGAATGCCCCCATAAAATGTAAAATTGATTTTGTCAATCCCTCTCTCGAAAATGGAAAGAACATCAGCCTGGTCAGGGTACTGATTAACAACCCTGACAGGACTCTCCACCCCGGAATGCTGGCGATACTGAAAGTGAGGGCGGAGACCAGTCACGGCGTAGTGATCCCGGCCTCTGCCGTTATGCGCAACAACGGCGGGGAAAGAGTCTGGGTCAGGGAAACATGTGGAGGATTTTCAGTCAGGCCGGTGATCTCCGGTATGCAGGCAGGCGACTCGATATTGATTGTTTCAGGTCTTAAGGAATCTGAGATAGTTGCATCCTCCGGGGTGTACCTACTTGACAGTGAGCGAATTCTGAAACAAGGCCCCGAAATGCCCGGCGAAACAGAGATGGTTAAAACGACCGTTGCCGGATTGAATTAGTGTGTTTACAAATGAAAATATCGCGGTGTATTCAAAAAAGTTGAAAACTATGAAAAGAACAAAAAACAACAGACTGTCAATTCCGGTAAGTATGGCATTTATAATCCTGAGCCTCGCGGTAAATGCCCAGAATATCCGGGATATTGACGGGAATACATACAGAACAGTTACTTATGGCTTACAGGTCTGGACGGTCCCGAATCTGAATGTGTCACACTTCAGGAATGGAGACACCATTCCTGAGGCAAGGAGTGAGGAAGAGTGGTTAAGAGCAGCCGAAGCCGGTGAACCGGCGTGGTGTTATCAGGAGAATGACCCGGTAAACAGAAACAGGTACGGAAAGCTGTACAACTGGTACGCTGTCAACGATCCGAGAGGTCTTGCCCCGGAAGGCTGGCATATTCCGACCAATGATGACTGGAGGACCCTGGTAAAAAACCTTAATGGCGTCGATATGGCGGGAAGCGGACTTAAAAGCACTTCCAGTGTGTGGAAATCGAAACCGGGCACAAATAAGATAGGCTTTGAAGGCCTCCCCGGCGGTTACCGTCAGTCGAACGGCAAATTTACCGACGAGGGCCGGTCTTGCCGCTGGTGGTCAAACTCTGCACCGGTGGAGATTCAGCCTTCAGACCAGATATACACAGTAGTGCTGACTGATACAAATGTTGAATTGAAATACCTGAAATCAGATAAGGGAGCCGGCTATTCAGTCAGATGTGAAAAGGACTGACAGTATCTGAAATAACCTTTGGAGCATTAACAAAAGTGAAGTTTTATAACCCTGAAATAGTTAAATCAAATTGCCTATGAAATCAAAAGTTTACCCAAGATGCATATTTATTCTGTTTGCCTTACTGGCGGGCCAGATAAATCTGTTTTCGCAGATTACCGGACCAGCTTCGGTCTGCGAAGGATCTACCGGTGTGGTTTATACCGCACCATCAGGCATGGCAGCCTATAATTGGGATGTATCCGGCGCAGTCACTTTTACTGCCGGAGCCACACCCGACGTCATACTCATAGACTGGACAGCCAGGGGTGCCTATACCCTGAGTGTCGATGACGGCTTGAATCCGGCAACAACACTGGATGTAGCAGTAAATCCTAAGGCTGCAATTACCGGTACTATCGATCCCCTGACCGGTATGCCGGCTACGCTCGGATTTGGGGCCACAACGGGACAGATTTACACTACTGAACCGGGATTGCAATCTTACTTATGGTCAGTTCCAGGTGAGGGAACAATAGTAAGCGGACAGGGAACCAATTCCATTACTGTCGACTGGGCGGGTGTCAAATCGCAGCAAAGTGTAAGCCTGACCCTGACTGATCCGAACGGTTGTTCTGATCCAGAGTTGACCCTTATTGTTAACTACTTTCCCTATGCGGGTCCAATTGACCCGGCTACAATACCGCAGTTTGTGGATCCCCTGCCGCACTTTGCTGCAGGACTCAGGGTCAATGCCAAAAACGGAGGGGACCTCATAATTAAAACCGTTCCTGTAAAGCAGGTTGCACTGCCAACAGGTATGACCGTTGGAAACGGCACAATCGGCAATCCTGCAACACCTGACGCAGGTAAGGGTAATTATGCCGCCTATGCCATATCCAGGGACAATGGCAAGAGTTGGGGAGTCCCGATGTGGCCTGCCCAGACAATCGAAGCCCGGCAGGGCAATCAGCTTACTGTTCAGTACCTTAACGGCCTCGCCGGCCTGACATACGACCATTTCAACATTCTGGCGGACCAGACTCTAATGATGAACGGTTATCCGATGCCCGTCAACCCTCTCACTGAACCTTACCTGGGCCAGATACCGATGGTCGTTCACCTTCACGGCGGCGAGATTCCTTCAGATTCTGACGGCGGTCCCAACTCATGGTTCATGCCTGACGGTATCACCAGCGGTCCCGGATTCAAGTTCGGGGCATCCAGCCTTGTAACCTATCCAAACCAGCAGGAAGCTGCTACATTATGGTACCATCCTCACGATGACGGCCTGACCCGCATCAACGTTTATACGGGCTTGGCCGGATACTATTTCCTGAGAGGCGAAGACGAGGAACTGGCAAAACTGCCGGGCTGGTCGGGTGATGACCTGGTCATGGAAAACACGCCCGGAGGGAAAACTGCCACATTTAACGGAGCCAATGCCTATCTTCCTGAAATAGAACTTGGTATTCAGGACCGCATGTTTGATGTCAACGGCGCCCTTTACTGGCCGGTGGCTCCCCCTAATCCCGAACTTCATCCTTTCTGGACTCCGGAATTCATCGGTGACATATTTGTTGTAAACGGCAAAACATGGCCTTACCTGAGTGTCGCTCCGCGCAAGTACCGTTTCCGTATACTTGACGGGTGCAACGCAAGGTGGCTTAATATGTGGCTTGTGGATGCAGCGGACGGAGTTACGCCCGGACCTGCAATAACTGTCGTCGGCGTTGAAGGCGGTCTGTTGTCAAGCCCTGTAACCCTTGACCCTGCCTTAAATCAGGCTCTTAACATCGGTCCGGGTCAGAGGGCTGATGTCGTAATTGATTTTACCGGATTTACCGGAAAAACTTTCATACTTAAACAAAATGCGGGCGCCCCGTTCCCTGATGGTGAACCACCCGTGCCGGGACTGACAGATGTAATAATGCAGTTCGTTGTCAACGGCTCAATGGTTGCTGCTGCCACTCCAACTGTACCGAATTCAGGTGGGGATAATAGCCAGTTGCCGCTCAACCTCAGGCCTGCCAACCCGATGGTGAAGCTTACCGACTTTGCCGGGGCGATTGATCCGGCAATTACACCTGCGGTCCACAGGCAGATTATCCTGAATGAGGTTATGTCATTCGGCGGTCCCGCGGCAGTACTGGTGAACAATACCTATTTTGAAGCAGCCCTGGCTGTTGCCGGCGATCCCAATGCCGCTGGCGGACCCACAGAATTTCCCACCGAAGGCACCACCGAGATAATAGAGATCGCCAACGTCTCCGCCGATGCCCACCCGATGCATATCCATCTGATGCAGTGGCAGCTTGTAAGCCGCACGCCGATTGACGCTGAAGGATATCTGCAGGCATATGCAGACGCCTGGAGAACCAGCAAGCCCGACGTTCCGCCATACCCTGCAGGATCAATGGATTACCCTGGAGGAGCCGGCTCTCCGTTTGATTACGGGAAAGAACATGTTTTACCGCCGGCACAACCTGTTCCGGACGCATTGAATGCAGACGGAGCTATCGGAGGCAATCCTGCTTTCAGTCCTTTCATAACCGGACCGCCGGTACCTGCCAGCCCTGAAGAGATGGGTTGGAAAGACAACGTTACCGTACCACCCGGTTTTATTTCCCAATTCGTTATGAGGGTTGCACCGACTGACAAACCTGTAAATGCAGCCCCTGCTGACTTGATGTTCCCATTTGATCCGAGCCTTGGTCCGGGTTATGTATGGCACTGTCACGTCATCGACCACGAGGATATGAGTATGATGCGTCCTCTGGAAATACAGCCAAGTCCGCTCAGACTGACATATCCGCAGATTACGACTCAGCCTGTGCCAAGAACAGCCTGTGCCGGGGATGCCCTGACCTATTCAGTTACTGCAACCAATACCACCAATTACCAATGGCAGGTAAGCACTGACGGAGGGAAAATATGGACAAACCTTACAGATGCGGTTCCATATTCCGGAACGAACACTTTCTCGCTTGGCATAGCCCCTGTCGACCTTCTGATGACAGGATCTAAATACAGGTGCGTACTGACAAATGCAAGACCCGGTGAGGTAACGACTTCGAATCCTGCACCCCTGACTGTAAATGCCTGTTCCATCAGCGGTACATTGAAATATAACAATGCAACCCTTGATCCTCTGGCCGGATTCACGGTTTCGGTCAATGGGAAGGTCGCCGTTACAGATGTTGCCGGAGCTTACATAATCAATAATGCTACCTCCGGAGCTTATCCTGTTATTGTGACCACTCCGATGCTGCCGGGAGGTATCAATTCTACTGATGCAGGGAGAGTAAATGCATACGCCCTTACTCCGTCAGAAATTCCTAACGTCACATTTATGGCGGGCGACGTGGACAACAGTACACTGATAGATGCTCTTGATGCCACGGGCATTCAGAACAACTTCGTCAATGCTGTCCCGTTTGTGAGGGCACCCTGGGTATTCTGGGAAGCAGTCGGCTCCGGATTAATGAATCCGCCTCCCTTCATCTCTGCTGTAAACGGCGAATCGGTCACCGGTTTCGATATCCTCGGGATGAGCACCGGAGACTTTAACGGCAGCTTTATGCCGAATGTAGTCGGAGGAGTCTCAAATGTTCTGCTTGAAAATTCCGGTTCAGTACTGACTGTGCCTGAGGCATTACCATTCACCCTTCCGCTTACACTTTCACCCGCCTCACCGCAATTGTCGGTTGGCGCCGTTTCACTTGTTCTGAACATCCCGTCAAATCTTGTTACGGTTCAGGGTGTTTCGATTCCTGGCTCAGCTGTTCTGCCGACCTTTAGAGTCGCAGGCAGTTTGCTGACAGTCGGGTGGAACTCGACGACTCCCGTCACTGTGTTACCGGGAGCTCCGCTGGTGAATATCACGCTGGTTCCGAAGGGAGGATTCAATTCTCTTCAGACACTGGCAGTGACCCTGGCGGTCAATCCGCTGAATGAGATTGCTGATGCAGCATTTGTACCTATTGTGAATGCGGGACTTCTGGTTGATCAGGTCAAGACTCTTGCACCGGCAACCGCCCCGAATCTGAAGGTTTCTGTATCACCCAATCCCGCCACGGCAAATATCCTGATAACATATCAGCTGCCAGCTGCCGGGAATGTGACCTTGTCTATTGTAACCGTCAAGGGTGCTGTTTCAAAAATACTGATCAGCAACACTAATATGGGACCAGGGACTTTTACACTGTCTGAAAATTTAGCCGGATTGTTGCCCGGTCAGTATGCTGTAAGTCTTTCACAGACAGTTGCCGGTAAAACAAAGACGACAACGACCAAGTTTGTGAAGCAGTAAAATAATTACTGTTATATACTAAAAGAGGTTGGCCCCCGTGGTTAACCTCTTTTTTTTGGAAAAAACTCGACCTGGGTATCTGGTAAAGAGTGAGAATGTTAACGGCAACGTATCTTCTCACTCTGTTTTCATTCCAAAACCTGCCCGAATATTCTCACTCTTTTTTCATTTCATAACCAAGCCAAAATCTCTTTCATCCCTTTGCCTGGTCAATATAATTAACATATAAATTTTATTATGTACATATATATCTTATATTATATGTACACTTAATTTTGTCTTAGAAATTAATTATTCATTTATATAATGCTCATTTATTGTTCTTTATTGTTTTTCTGTAATAATTTCATTAAATTTCATGAACATTTCATGAAATAATTTTGTTTAATATACATAACTTATAAATGATCATCCATGAAATACTTGAAATTCAACTTAAGCTCAGGAAAGTTAGCTCTGGCACTCATACTTTCCTTATCAATTGCTACAGTAAGCTGCAGCAAGGAAGAAGACCAGTATCAGCCTGCTGAACAGGAAGGCAGTCTTGCTGATATCGTAACCACACTTGAAAACAGTGAACTCTATCCCGAACTCTTCCTTTCGGAAGATGATCTTCTCAAGAAGGGTGGCAAAGCTCCCTCTTTCTCGCAGAGGCCTCCTACATTTGTAAATCTCATTCTTGCTCTTGTAAAGACAGACCTGATCTCAACAGTTGCAAAGAATCAACTGACCCTCTTTGCACCCTCTGACGAGGCATTCGAAAAATTATTCAAGGAACTCGGAGTGAAAGGTATCAGGGATATTCCTGCCGATGTACTGCGTCCGATACTTCTATATCATGCCGTAGCCGGAAAGGTATATTCATATCAGCTCAGCAACGGTTTCGTTCGTACATTTAACGGTGCCGCAGTTGAAGTCAAACTGAACGGCGGAGTCATGATAAATGACGCAAAAGTGGTGCGCGCTGATGTAAAGGCACTCAACGGAGTCATCCATGTTATTGACAAGGTGCTCATGCCTCCCACAAAGAACATCGTTGAGATAGCAGCAGGCAATCCGAACTTCAGCATCCTCGTCGATGCAGTTGTCTATGCCGGCCTTGATGGCGTACTTGCCACCGGCGGTCCCTTCACAGTCTTCGCCCCGACGAACGATGCGTTCCTCGCACTGCTCGACGAGCTTAACCTGAACAGCTTTGATGAACTGATAGCAGCCATCGGTAAAGATGGCCTCACGAAAGTTCTTCTCTATCATGTCGTCGAAGGCCGTATCTTTTCAAGCGACCTGCCGGCAGGACCGCTCAGCGTCAAGACTGTCAACGGACAGAGCTTCGTAATTGATGCTTCACAGATCAAGATCACTGACGCCAGGAAACGCGAATCGTATCTGATCCCCGATCTCCTCAACATCCAGGCAACAAATGGGGTGATACATGTGATAAATAAAGTTATCCTGCCCGTATTATAAACAGACTATAATTCCCCAAAAAGGCATCACCGTACGGTATGCCTTTTTTTTGTTTTATTTTAGCCGGTAAAACACCCCATGCCATGACTACTCCCGTCAGGATAACCTCAATCGACATCATGCGAGGGCTAACCCTCCTGCTGATGCTCTTTGTCAATGACCTTAACATGAAAGTGGCACCGGCATGGCTGGGTCACATGCCTGCCGACTTCGATGGCATGGGACTGGCTGACTGGGTCTTCCCGGGCTTTCTGTTCATAGTGGGTATGGCAATACCATTTGCCATCTCAGGCAGGATAAGCAAAGGTGACACGGTATCAAAAATAATCCTGCACATAGCCGTACGCACCATAAGCCTTCTGATCATCGGAGTCCTGATGCTCAACACCGGACGTGTCAATCCTCAGACTACAGGCATTGGTGAAGACCTGTGGGCCCTGCTGATGTACGTCTCGGTGTTCCTCGTCTGGAATGATTATCCGAAAGGGAAAAGAGCCTGGCTCTTCACCGGCCTGAAAACAGCCGGCGTGGCTGCCCTTATACTCCTGGTCGCAATCTTCAGATCAGGCCCCGACGGTGAACCGGGATGGCTGACAACAGGCTGGTGGGGAATACTTGGCCTGATTGGGTGGGGTTACCTCGTTGCATCACTGATCTACCTCGCAACCCGCGATTCTATAGCAGGCACGGCAATTGCCGTTATCTTTTTCCTCCTGTTGAACAGCCTCGATGCCTCAGGGGTCCTCGGGTTCCTTGATCCGCTCAGGCCGGCACTGGGTATCATCATTCAGGGAAATGTGCCGCTGATAGTACTGACAGGTATGCTTGCCGGGGTCCTTTTAAGAAATATGAAGACATCAGGCAACCAGCGCATTATAGCACTTTTCATTGTTCTTGGAGTTTTCTCGCTCGCCCTGGGCTTTTTCCTGAGGAACTGGTTCATCATCTCAAAGATACAGGCAACTCCAAGCTGGGGCATGATATGCAGCGGGATAAGCTTCCTGGTGTTCATATTGATTTACTGGCTCGCAGATGTGAAGGGAGTGAAAAAATGGGCGGCATTTGTAAAACCGGCCGGACAATACTCGCTGACAACCTACCTGGCTCCTGACATTCTGTATCATGCAATATGGATGTCGGCAGTGCCGGTTCTGATCTACAAGCAATCATCAGAACCACTGGTGGTTATCATCGGTTCTGTCATATGGGCACTTCTTATGGCCGGACTGACGGCCCTTCTGGCAAGAATTAATATCAGGCTGAAACTGTGACCGGATCTCCCGAAAAAGCTGATGACGTCACAAACCAAAACGTTTTTTCTCCTGGGCTGCACATGGCAATTAGTTGACTTTGGCATCTCCATCACTTAACTTTGATATCAAACAAACAGGGTCCCGGATGTCTGGCTTTGAACTAACCTTATACCTGCTTCTGCTGTCATGCGTGAATCTGTTAAGCTGCGGTAATCCGACCGGTACAAAAACCGATTCACCCGGTGTCAGAAACGTAAACAGCCTGGGATATGATTTATCCAAACCTGACAGGACTATAACCCTGCCCCCGGTCCTGCTTGAAATATCAGGAATTTCAGTTATTGATTCAACTTCTGTCGCCTGTGTACAGGATGAAAATGGAATGGTCTTCATCTTTGACCTGGTGAAGAATGAGATCAGGGATAAATATATTTTTCATTACGCAGGAGATTTTGAGGGAATAGCAAGAGTTGCCGGCACATTCTACATTCTGAGAAGCGATGGCACACTCTTCGAAACCAGGAATCAGGCTTCTTCAGGCTATCTGCAGCAGATAATTGAATCCGGTGGGCCCCCTGCAGAATATGAAGGTCTCTGTTACGACAACCTTAACCACAGGCTCCTGATAGTACCTAAGAACAATCCGGGTCAGGACTCCGGTGATAAAAAGAGACATCCGGTCTATGGTCTTGACCTGGGGTCCGGTAAATACCCGGATGACCCGGTATTGGAATTTGACCTTCCGGCGATGAACAGTTACGCTGCGGAAAATAACATTGAAATCCCGGATGATAAAAAGAAAATCGTGCTAAAAGTCTCTGCCATTGGAATCCACCCAATTACAAACAAGTTTTATGTTATTTCAGGTGCTGATCGGATGCTGTTCGTCTTTGATGAGGATGGCAGGATTAATTATATTGAAAAACTCGATAAGGATCTGTTCAACATGCCCGAAGGGATTTCATTCCATGAAAATGGGGATATGCTGATATCCAATGAAGGGAGAACTAATCCCCCTACAATATTGTTATTCAAATACACGCCAAAATGAACACAGAGTCGGATCTTAGAGCAGGCCTGGTATACCGTCGTCGGATCCTTGGCATCCTGCATTTGATGGTACTGTCAGTCATGATCTCTTATGGTCAGATCGATACAACTGACCAGGCGACGGATAAGCAGGAACATCCCAGGAGGTATTTGTCGCTGTTTGAAGATGACGATCTCCTCGAGGTCTCACTGCTGTTTGATGTTTCCAGCTTCCTGAAAAAGGCAGACAGAAACCAGTCTCTTGACGGTACACTGACAATGCATTTCAGTCAGACCGACTCCCTGGAGCGGAAAGTATCTGTTAAATACCGTGGTAACTCACGATATGAAAGATGCAGGTACCCGCCTGCACGAATTACGTTTAAGAAACCTGTATATGAAGTGTCCGATTCCGGAAGGATTAAGAAAATAAAGCTGGTCAACCAATGCCAGTCAGGAGTCTCCTATGAAAATTATGTCATCAGGGAATACCTCGTTTACAAGCTTTACGGCGTTCTTACTGATACCGCTTTCAGGGTCAGGTTAGTCAAACTGAACCTGCTCGACTCGGAAAAGAAAAGGAAACCGATTACCCAGTATGGGATGCTCATCGAACCGGAAGAGCTGCTCGAAAGCAGGCTAAAAATCATTGAGGTCAAATCAGAAGCTCTGTCGCAAAGACACATGTATCCCTCAATGATCGACCGGATTGCGATCTTCAATTATATGGTATCCAACTGGGACTGGTCGGTGCCGGGCCAGCATAATATTACTGTTTTTACATCATCTGAAACTGGAGGCGCCGGTCAGGGTATACCAATTCCGTACGATTTTGATCTGACCGGAGTGGTAAATGCCGATTATGCCATTCCTCCTCCCGACATGTCGATAGAAACAAACCGCGACCGCCTGTTTTCAGGCATCTGCCGCACACGGGAGGTATTTAACAGTGAACTGCTGGAGTTTCTGGAAAAGAAGGGAGAATTCTACTCCGTAGTCAATGATTCCCCATTCCTGAGCAATATGGCTAAAAGGGATATCATTTCTTTTCTGGATCAGTTCTTTGATCAGCTGGAAAAACCAAGAAGCCGTGATAACCTTATCGACACTTTCCTTGGGACGTGCAAGGATTTCAAATAATCAGGTTTCGTAATAAATATCCAGTATGGCAACCCTCTCCTTATAGTTGACCCGGCGGATCCTGACTTTTTTGACGTCGTACCCCGTAATTTCGGCCACATTGGCTATCAGCTCCTGCTTGTTCTGAGGCTTCAGCATCTCCAGGTTATCATACATTATAGGGTGAGTGGTGTACTTCTCTTTTTTGGTAAGAAAATACTCCAGGACAAATGCTGAGGCTATGATTAATATATTGAAGATCACAACTCCCAAAAATGGAAATTTCCCCTTCAGGTCAAGTGAGTTGAGGGCGGAGATGGCGATGACCGCAAAAAGATACGCCATATTCTTTACGTCAAAACTTATAGTCCTGAGATTGAGGATGGTGAAGATTGCAAACAACCCTATCGCCATCTGAAATTCCATGGCCACAATTTTCAGCATGGCACCTATAAAAAAGATGACGATTCCCATCAGGAAAAATCCAAACAGGTAATTCGCCTTTCTGGAGTAGTGGTAGTAGACTACTCTTAAAAGAAGGAACAGAAAAACCAGGTTCATGGCGAACCTTTGTATTATGGCCCAGAAAGCCGGATTGTTCAGGTTGAAGAAATCAGTGGTCATGGTCTTCGGATACTAGAGGTTTTCACACAGGGCATTGGATTTATGCCTGATTTTCTTTTATATCAGAGTAAATATATGAAATGTTAAGCCTCAAATCAATTATGAGACAAAATTTCATGTCTCAAGTATCTCAAGCAAAGGGGAAAATGACCTGACTGTAATTATGTGGTCAGCGACCAGGTTAAGATATTTGTTGTGTGATAAAAAGGCTACTCCCCGGCTGAAGATGGTTGACAGGGATCTGATGCTATCTCAATACCGGCAGGTGATTGCTGACCTTGTTCATCTGAAATTCTTCGCGACCCTCATCCCGTAATCGCTGACCAGTTCTTCCCTGCTGACCGGCTTCCCATGGCCGGGGAGGAAGGTTTCGCATCCTGTATCAATGATCTTCTTCCAGCTCCTGATCAGAAGGTCAACATCATCGGCAAAAGGCGGGAATGGTTTGCCCGGCGTGGTGCCGATTATCGAATCGCCGGCAATGGCGGTAATATTGTCTATAACCACCGTTGCACCTCCCGGAGAGTGCCCCGGGGTATGGATAATATATCCGTTGATGCCAAAGCGGTTCAGGTCAAAAATCGTATCAAAAATATGATCAGCCTTGCACGGATCATATCTGAATGCCGGGGCGATCTTCCTGCCTATTTCAACGATCCCCCTTGTGACCGCATATGTGCCTTCGGGAATCGGAGTGTCGCCGGCAGCCAGCGCCTCGCTCTCAGCCTCCTGCACAACAACCTCGGCGCCATATTCACGCGCCAGCCAGGCAGCATTGCCGGCATGATCAAAATGTGTGTGAGTGAGCACAACCGCTTCCGGAGCAATACCCTTTCTCGAGAGGGCATGCTCTATCCTGCTCCTGTCAAAGGAGATGCCCGTATCGATCAGTATCGTCCTGTTGTTCCGTGTTACCGCATAAATATTGCACCGGGCCGGCGTGAGCCTGATGATCGAAGTGCCTTTGCCTGTGTCAGGGATATCAATCATAACACTAAGATATAACACTTGCAGCCTTTCGTTGTTATCATTACGGATAAACATTAATAACTTTGAGCCGCAGACCACACTTTTACGAAATGAAACCCATACCCATTTACCAGGTTGATGCATTCACCCGGGGGCCATTCACGGGAAACCCTGCCGCCGTGTGCGTTCTCACTGATCCGGTCGGTGAAGAGACTATGCAGAAAATAGCCATGGAAAACAACCTTGCCGAGACGGCATTCATCACCCGCGGAAGTGATGAATGGCTGATCAGGTGGTTCACACCGGTCACGGAGGTTGACCTCTGCGGCCATGCCACACTTGCCTCGGCATTTGTTGTGCTTAATTTACTTGAGCCGGAAAGCCGGGAGGTAGTTTTCCGCTCCCGGACCATGGGAACCCTTACCGTCCGCAGGAAGGGTGAGTTGCTGGAACTCGACTTCCCGACTGACAACCTTCGCGAATGCGCTGTTCCGGACCTGATAAGGGAGAGCCTTGGGAAGGTCCCCCTGGAAAGTTACATGGGAAGAAGCGACTACCTGCTGCTCTTCGGCACCGAAACAGACATACTTAAAATGAATCCTGATTTCAGGAAGCTTGCAACGGCTGACGGCCGCGGCGTAATTGTCACAGCCCCGGGGTCGGATGTTGATTTTGTTTCAAGGTTCTTTGCACCTCAGGCAGGTATTGATGAAGATCCGGTCACCGGGTCTGCCCATACCACACTGACCCCGTTCTGGTCAGTCCGTCTCGGTAAAAAGAAGATGAAAGCCAGGCAGCTGTCAGCCAGGGGAGGAATGCTTGAGTGTACCCTCGGAGACGGCCGTACAATGATAGCAGGCTCTGCAACTCTCTATCTTAAAGGGGAGATATACGTATAACTTAGAATAAAAACGATTAAGTTTGCCGTCGAATAAAAAGAGAATGATAAAGAAAGATGCCATTCACCCATACGGGGAGAAGCAGACACAGTTCGACAGACGTTACCTGCGCATGGCAGGCATATGGTCTGAGAACTCGTATTGCAACAGGAGAAAGGTGGGAGCGCTGATAGTCAAGGACAAGATGATCATTTCCGACGGATATAACGGAACCCCGGCAGGATTTGAAAATGTTTGCGAGGATGAGAATAATGTGACCAAACCATACGTTTTACATGCGGAAGCCAACGCCATCACCAAGGTAGCAAGATCAAACAACTCAAGCGATAACGCAACCCTGTACATCACTGACTCTCCGTGCATGGAGTGTGCAAAGCTGATCATACAGTCGGGCATAAGGCGCGTCGTTTACAGCAACCAGTATCGCAACCTTGACGGCATTGAGCTTCTCAAACGCGCAGGCATAGAGCTTGTTTACATAGACCTCGGAGAACAGAAAAATGAAATATAACAGAGCATATCTTCCGCTTATTATCGGAACGGCAATTGCCGTAGGCATACTCATAGGTTTTTATATGCCCCATCCGAACACAGGATTATATACCAACTTCCCCCCTTCAAATGACAAGCTGAGCCGCGTTCTTGACATCATTGAATCGGATTATGTTGACACGGTTAACCGTGATGCCCTAATAGATGAGGCTATCCCGGTGATGCTCCGCAAACTCGATCCGCATTCGGTCTATATCCCGGCTACTGACCTGGCGCAGGCCAATGAGCCGCTGCAGGGCAACTTTGATGGCATTGGAGTATCCTTCAACATGCTTACTGACACGGTGCTGATAATAAGCGCCATTTCCGGCGGGCCATCAGAAAAAGCCGGCATCCTCGCCGGAGACAAGATAATCTATGTCAATGACTCACTGATCGCCGGAAAGAACATCCCCGATGAGAATATTGTCAAGATGCTCAAGGGACCCCGCGGCACCAAAGTCAACCTTAAGATTGAGCGCAAGGGAACAGACACACTGCTGCCCTTCACGATCACACGTGACAAGATACCCATCTACAGCATTGATGTATCCTACATGATGTCTGAAGATGTGGGGTATATAAAGATCTCCAACTTCGCCCTTACAACGCATGACGAGTTCAAACAGGGCCTGCGCGAGCTGAAGGATAATGGAATGAAGAAACTCATACTGGATCTCAGGGGCAACTCCGGCGGTGTCATGGATGCCGCCACGATGATTGCCGATGAGTTCCTCCCTGACGGGAAACTGATAGTCTTCACCATGGGCAAATCAACCCCGAGGCAGGATATTAAGGCTACTTCCAAGGGCGATTTTGAAAAGGGCGAACTGGTTGTGCTGATAGACGAGTGGAGCGCTTCAGCCAGTGAGATTCTTGCCGGAGCCATACAGGATAATGACCGGGGAACCATTATCGGACGACGCTCATTCGGCAAGGGCCTTGTCCAGGAACCTGTAATGTTCCGCGACGGCTCTGGCATGCGGCTTACCATTGCCAGGTACTATACCCCCACAGGCCGCTCTATACAGAAACCATATGACGAGGGAGTCGATAAGTATTACGAGGATCTCAGTAACAGACTCATGCACGGTGAGTTCGAAGAAGCAGATTCAATAAGGATGGACGATTCACTCAAATTCACCACACCCGGAGGGAAAATCGTGTACGGCGGAGGGGGAATTATGCCTGACATCTTCATCCCCATGGATACAACGGGAATATCCGATTACTTCATGGCCATAAGAAATTCCGGACTGCTCTACCGCTATGCCCTCAAGTACACCGAGGACAACCGTGAAACTCTGAAGAAGTACAAAGATCTCCCCGCCCTCGAAAACTGGCTTTCAAACCAGGATCTTATCTCAAAATTCGTCAGGTTTGCAGACCAGAACGGCATCCCGGCCAACCGGCAGCAGCTTGCTGTTTCGGAAAACATCATACATGTTCAGCTGAAGGCTTACATAGCCCGTAATATATTGGATAACAAGGGTTTCTATCCTATTTGGCAGGAGATAGACAAAACCCTTCTGGATGCGCTGGAATACCTGGAGAACATCTGAACAATCCTTTACCAGTCGAGCTTCCGGGCAAAGCCGGTGATCAGCTCTGCTGACCTCACCGTCTCCTCTATGAATCCGAGATGCCCGGAATTCTCAAGGATTTCCACCTCTGCGTTATGCGGCAGCCTGGTATCACGTATTGCCTTTTCAGGACTGAAATAGAGATCGTGTCTGCCCAGTAGCCAGAGCAGGGGTATAGCTCCGCTTTCCACGAGAGACTGCCTTGAAGGCCGCGTAATCATACCGTTCAGCATGGCAATTATCCCTTCTCCGGGTATGCGCGAGGCTATCCTCTTCGATCTCCTGAGCTCTTCAGACATAGATCCCAGATTCTTCTCAGCAAACATCATTGAAATATTACCGGGGTACATGATGTTCTTCTTTCCGGCCCTGACAACGGTAATTTCACGGTTTCGCTTTGCAATAGCCTCAGGCGAATCAGCATGCGGATGGGAAGCGAACAGAACATATCCGGAAAGCAGCTCCGGAAACAACTCCGCAAAGGCCAGTGTGACATAGCCCCCGAGCGAGTGTCCGATCATCAAAACCCTGTTTTCTCCTGCGTCTGAAATTACCGCCCTGACTGCCCCGGCAAGGAACTCCATGGAGTGAACCTCTCCCTTCACCCCCGAATCACCGTGTCCGGGCAGATCGACCGTGATAACCCGAAACTCTTCAGAAAGCAGATCTGCAAGAGGCTGCCATACCTCACCCGTCTCAAGATAACCATGCAGCAACACAAGAGTCTTACCCTTGCCGGTTACGCGGTATGAGACCTTTATTCCTTCAAATTGAATATACATGCTCATTGATCATTTGTTTAAGGATAAAAACTTTCTAAATTTACGAGGAAGAAAAGACTTTTCCCTGATCTTTCAAATAACCCCGAACTCAAAAGCACAACACCAATGAACAAAATCCTTTTCTCGGCCATCTCAAAGAAATTTGTGATGGCGCTGGCCGGTTTGTTCCTGCTGCTGTTCCTTCCGGTTCACCTGGGCATCAACCTGATGCTTCTCAAGAGTGACCCGGAACCCTTCAACAATGCCGCCCACTTCATGGCAACCTTCCCCCTGGTGAAGGTGGTTGAGATATTACTGGTACTGGCAATCCTGGTCCACATTACCTACGGGGTAATACTCCAGGTGCAGAACTGGCTCTCGAGGCCGGTAAGATATGCCGTCAGGAACAAATCAGACACCTCCGCATTTTCGAGATTCATGATCTGGACCGGGGGAGCCGTACTTATCTTTCTGGTCATCCATTTCTTTAATTTCTATTTCATCAAGCTGGGGATTGTTGATGGCGATCCGGAAAACTTCTATTCGGTTGCCTGGCAGCTTTTTGCCATTCCCGGCTATGTCATTTTCTACTGGGTCTGCTTCCTGCTACTGGGCTTTCACCTCTACCATGCACTGCAGTCGGCTTTTCAGACCCTCGGTCTTGCCAATGTCTTCTGGACCCCTGTCATCAAGACTATCTCGCTTATATATGCGATAGTGCTGCCGGTTGGGTTTGCCATCATCCCGCTTGTCATCTGGCTTTTCAAATAACCCGAAGAAACGAAACATCATGATAACTCTGAATGCAAAGATACCAGAGGGTCCGCTTGAAGAGAAATGGACCAGGTACAAGTCAGCCTCAAAGCTTGTCAACCCCGCGAACAAGAAGAAGCTTGACATCATCATCATAGGCACTGGCCTCTCCGGTGCAGGCGCAGCCTCATCGCTCGGAGAACTGGGTTATAATGTCAAGGTCTTCTGTTACCAGGATTCTCCCCGCAGGGCGCACTCTGTCGCCGCCCAGGGAGGAATCAATGCGGCAAAGAACTACAAGAACGACGGTGACAACGTTTATCGTCTCTTTTATGACATGATCAAGGGAGGCGATTTCCGCGCCCGGGAAGCTAACGTATACCGGATTGCCGAGGTCAGCAACCAGGTCATCGATCATTATACCGCTCTGGGCGTCCCGTTTGCCCGTGAATACGGCGGGACACTTGACACAAGGTCTTTCGGTGGCGTGCAGGTGTCACGCACATTCTACGCCAAGGGCCAGACGGGCCAGCAATGCCTCCTGGGTGCATATTCATCGCTCAACAGGCAGATAAAGGCAGGAACGGTGACGATGTACCCGCGGAGAGATATGCTTGATCTCGTCATCATAGACGGAAAGGCCCGAGGGATAATCGCCCGCAACCTCATCACCGGTGAGATTGAGAGACACTCGGCTCATGCCGTCGTGCTTGCCACCGGCGGGTACGGCACCGTCTATTATCTTTCAACACTCGCCGTCAACAGCAACGCCTCGGCGGCATGGAAAGCCTATAAAAAAGGGGCCGCTTTTGCCAATCCAAGCTTCGTGCAGATCCACCCTACAAGCATACCTCAGCTGAACGAGTTCCAGAGCAAACTCACCCTCATGTCTGAGTCTCTCCGTAATGACGGACGTATCTGGGTGCCCAAAAACAAGGGTGAGACCAGGCCGGCAAATGAGATACCGGAGGAAGACCGCGACTACTATCTTGAGAGGCGCTACCCGGCATTCGGTAACCTGGTGCCCCGCGACGTGGCCTCAAGGGCTGCCAAGGAGAGATGCGATGCGGGTTACGGTGTAGGCAAAACCGGACTGGCAGTCAACCTCGACTTCCGTGACGCCATAAAGAAACAGGGGAAAAAAGCCATAGAAAACAAATACGGCAACCTGTTTGAAATGTACACGGCCATCACCGGTATGAATCCCTATGAAGAGCCAATGCAGATATACCCTGCCGGGCACTATACCATGGGTGGCCTATGGGTCGATTATGAGCTGATGACAACCATCCCGGGTCTCTTTGCCATAGGTGAGGCAAACTTCTCCGATCACGGCGCCAACAGGCTGGGAGCCAGCTCGCTGATGCAGGCCGCAGGAGACGGATACTTCATCCTTCCGGTCACAATCAGCAGCTACCTTGCAGGGGAGATCAGGACACCAAGGGTGCAGACGAATACCCCGGAATTCGAATCGGCCGAAAAAGAGTCAAAGGAGAGAATTGAGAAGCTCCTGTCAATAAAAGGAAAACAGACTGCGGCAAGCTTTCACAAGCGACTCGGGAAGATCATGTGGGATTACTGCGGTATGTCCCGTAATGAGGAGGGATTGAAGAAGGCGCTGGAGATGGTCAGGGAACTGAGAAATGAGTTCTGGAGTGACCTTCTTGTGCCGGGTGAAGGAGACGACCTGAACCAGCAGCTCGAAAGAGCCGGCCGTGTGGCAGACTTCCTCGAACTGGCGCGACTGATGATCACCGATGCCCTCAGCAGGAAGGAGTCATGCGGCGCCCATTTCCGTGAAGAGAGCCAGACACCGGATGGTGAAGCCAGAAGAAATGATGCGGAGTATTCATACGTCGCCGCCTGGGAATACAACGGTGAGGATGAGCCCATACTCAACAGGGAACCCTTGAAATTCGAGTTCGTGGAACTCAAGGAGAGGAGCTATAAATAACCCATTCAAAATCTGTCAGATATGAAAATCAGACTTAAGATATGGAGACAGAAGAATGCGAAGGCAAAAGGTTCCTTTGCATCTTACGATCTTGAGGGCGTCTCCCCAGACATGTCATTCCTGGAGATGCTTGACCTGCTTAACACCAGGCTTGTTGAGCAGGGAAAGGAGCCTGTTGCATTTGACCACGATTGCCGGGAAGGGATCTGCGGCAGTTGCGGGATGTACATCAACGGCTATCCTCACGGGCCTGTTCCGGGACTGACAACATGCCACCTTTCCATGCGGTACTTCAGGGACGGAGAGACAATTGTGATTGAACCGTGGAGGGCTAAGCCTTTCCCCGTTATCAAGGACCTGATAGTTGACCGCAGCGCCATGGACAGGATACAGGTGGCCGGAGGTTTCATATCCGTAACGGCCGGAGCTGCCGCAGAGGCCAACTCTTTGCTTGTGCGGAAAAAGTGCAGTGATGAGGCCTTTGACTCAGCCATCTGCATCGGATGCGGGGCATGTGTGGCTGCATGCAAGAACGCCTCCGCCATGCTCTTCGTTTCAGCCAAGATCTCCCAGTATGCCCTCCTGCCCCAGGGCAGACCCGAGGCCAAAGAGAGGGTGAGGGCGATGATAGCAGAGATGGACAGCCAGGGGTTTGGCAGCTGCTCAAATACCGGGGCCTGCGAAGCACAGTGCCCCAAGCAGATCAAACTGTTTAATATCGCACGCCTGAACCGGGAATACTACAAGGCGTTCTGAAAAAGAAGCGGCGGCCTTACCGGTCGCCGCTGTCATTTATTCTTGTTTGCCTCAGACTCACTACCGGCAGGTAGCCTCAATCTCAGCCACGGTCTTGGGCGCTGTCTTGCCAAGCATTCTTGATCCCTTGGGTGTTATCAATACGTCATCCTCGATCCTTATGCCTCCGAAGTCAAGGTATGTCTCCACCCTGTCATAATTGATGAAGTCCCTGTGCTTGCCCTCTGATTTCCACTTGGCGACAAGCTCAGGTATAAAATAGATTCCCGGCTCCACGGTGAAGACATGGCCCGGCTTGTAAGGCAGTGCAAATCGCAATGATTTTAAACCGAACTGGGTGCTGCGCTTAACCTCGTTGTTATACCCGACATAATTCTCACCCAGGCTCTCCATGTCATGCACGTCAAGGCCCATCATGTGACCAAGCCCGTGAGGCATGAAGAGAGCATGTGCACCGGCGGCAACGGCCGCAGCCGTGTCGCCTTTCATCAGCCCCAGATCCTTCAGTCCGGCAGCAATGATTTCGCATGCGCCGAGGTGAAGGTCACGGTTTGAAATGCCGGGTCCTGCTCTCTTTATCGATTCAACATTGGCTTTCAGGACTATCTCATAAATCTCCTTCTGGCGCTGGCTGAAGACGCCTCCTACCGGTGTTGTACGAGTAAGGTCTGAAGCATAATGCATGTTTGACTCGGCACCGCAATCGGAGACCATCATCCTCCCTTCCCTGAGAATGTTATCATGTTTGTGATTGTGAAGCGTCTGACCGTTGACACTCAGAATAATGGGGAATGACGGCCCGCTGCCCTTAGCCCATGCTATGCCCTCAATGGTCCCGAATATCTCCTGCTCCCTCACCCCCGGCTTGCACATGCGCATTGCCATGGTCTGCATCTCGCAGGCTATGTCTGCCGCTTTATCTATCTCTTCAATCTCCACATCCTCCTTTATCGACCTGAGGGAAACAACAGCCCTGATCAGGCTCTCAGATGCTTTTGTACGCATCTGGCATGGGTTCTCGCGAAGCAGCGCCCCGAGAGTCATCTTGGTTTCGGCCCTGTACGGCGGCAGGAAATGCACCGGCCTCCCTCCTGAAACAGCCTGATTAATATAGTCGTCCAGCTTCGACATAGGCAGATGATGCTCCACCCCCACGCTGGCGGCCAGGTCTTTAATAAACGGCTGCGGCCCCATCCATACAATATCCTCAACGTCGAAATCATTGCCGAAGATGCAATCCTCACCCGAGTTAAAATCAATCATGCCCGTCAGTCCGGGCAGATCAATGCCAAAAAAATAGAGGAAATCACTGTCCTGCCTCCAATGGTATGTATTGTCAGGATAGTTCATCGGGGCCTCGACATTGCCTGTAAAAAGGGCTATGCCATTACTCACAAGGGACCTCAGCCTGTTGCGGCGATTAATGTAAACGTCTTTTGGAAACATATTTCATTGTTTTTGTATCACTACGCTAATGTAACAAGAGCTGTTGATATTTTTCAGGATATCAGTAAATTTTAATTGCGAAGGGCATTGCCATGTTTCGATAAGAGTGTATATTCGCATACCACAGATCAGTAACATATTATTTCTATGCCCTATCGCCGCCTGCCCAACACTGATTCAGCCCGTCTGAGAGCATTAAAGAAAGCCGTTGAAATGAGCAAGGATATCCCGCCCTTCAGGCTTGCTTTTTCAATGAAGACACTGGTTAAGATCCAGGGATTCCTTCCGGTCTTTGAAAATACCATCAGCCACCAGCGGCAGACTCTCATCAACCAGGGTGAAAAGAGCAAGTCAAACCAGGATACCGCACGTAAAGCAAGATTATATATTACTCATTTCCTGAAGGTAATGAATATGGCCATTGCCAGGGGCGAGCTACCCCAGGAAACAAGATCATTCTACGGGATCGCCTCAGATGATTCCTCCCTCCCCTCCCTCACAACCGAGAATGAGCTTGTCGCATGGGGAAAACGGATCATTGACGGTGAGGAATACAGGATAAGGAAAGGCAGCCCTCCTATCACAAACCCCTCAATCGCCGTGGTCAAGGTACGGTATGAAAAGTTCCTGGAGAACCGTAACCATTACAAGACCATAAACCGCAGGGCCTCCGAGTGCGTGAACCGGACCTCGGACATGCGCAATGAGGCCGATGAACTTATCACCTTACTGTGGAATGAGATAGAAACAAGTTTTGCATCACTGCCCGAAGAGGAAAAACGGACCAGTGCCGAAAAGTACGGACTGGTTTATGTATTCCGCCGGAACGAGACTACAAGGCAGGACCACTCACCCACCCTTTTCGAGGTGGATCAGGACAATCAATAATCACCCTTTGAAACTCGGAAATACCATACTCAGGGGGCAGCCTCTCTTTCTTGCTCCCATGGAGGATATCACTGATCCTTCATTCAGGTATATCTGCAAGATGTTCGGAGCCGATTTCATGTATACCGAGTTTATCTCCTCCGACGGACTGATCAGGGATGGGAAGAGCAGTGTAAAGAAACTTGACCTGTTTGATTATGAACGTCCGATTGGGATTCAGCTTTACGGTCATATCATTGACTCAATGGTTGATGCCGCACTCAGGGCCGAGGAGGCTCAGCCTGACCTCATTGACCTGAACTTCGGCTGCCCGGTGAGGAAGATCGCCGCCCGCGGCGCCGGCGCCGGCATGCTTCAGAATATCCCGCTGATGATTGAAATGACAACGGCAATTGTCAAAGCCGTCAAAATCCCGGTTACGGTAAAAACCAGGCTGGGTTGGGATGACAGCAGCAAGATTATTGTTGATGTGGCTGAACAGCTGCAGGATACAGGCATAGCCGGACTGACCATTCATGGCCGCACCAGGGCACAGATGTACCGCGGTGAGGCCGACTGGAGCCTCATAGGTGAGGTTAAGAACAACCCCCGCATCAAAATACCAGTTATCGGCAACGGCGATGTCAACGGACCGGAGAGAGCCAAACTGATGTTTGATACATACGGTGTTGATGGTATTATGATAGGAAGGGCAACCTTCGGCAGGCCATGGATATTCAGAGAGATACGACACTATCTTGACACTGGCGAACTGCTCCCTGAGCCAACCGTGGAGGAGAAGGCGGACCTTGCCCTGCTGCATCTTGACAAGTCACTGGAACACAAGGAGGGCAAAGCCTCAATACTAGAGATGCGGCGGCATTTTTCAAACTACTTCAAGGGTCTGCCGGGTTTCAGGGAGACCAGGCTCAGGCTCCTCACCTCCCTTGACGTGGAGGAGATCAGAAAAATTCTGTCAGAGATCAGTGAGCGGTGGGGCAGTTGCAGAACCGGTGACTCAACCGGCATCTACGACATCTGACACGGTTATCTTCGCATATAGTCTGCGGATATCCTTCCACCTGTATACAACGGCCATAATAATGATAAATGCTACCGACATGGCCACAAGCCCGGCGAAATCCTGCCACGGGTATATCTCAATCTGCTCATACATCGCCGGCGTCTGCAACGCCGAATCCTTGTGTGTCACGAACACCGACAGAAAGGCATTGTTGGCGGCATGGGCACCTATGGCCAGCTCTATCCCGTCATCGAGCAACGTGAGTACGGCAAACACAAGACCGAAGAAGATATACTGCGGTATCATTGTCACAAATCCATATTCCTTTACTTCGGGATTAAGTGCATGCATCAGTCCGAACAGCACAGAGGTAGTTACCAGTGGCACCCATCTGTTTCGCGCCAGCACGGCAAAACCCTGCATCAGATACCCCCGGAAAAGTATCTCCTCAAACGCCGCCTGGAACGGTATAAGCAACACTGACAGGGCGGCAAGGATCAGCAATGTGCTTGTAGTATTGTTCAGACTGAAATTGCCGGGATCTGTCCTGACAGAGTAGAACAGCCATGCGGCTGACATGGCAATCCAGACAAATGCTGAGAACATCATCCTGCCCCAGCGTACCTTCCTGCCTCCGTTGATCACCGATCCAAAACTGCGGTTATGCAACGGCCTGATCAGCCATACCATCGTAAAAAATGCCAGAATAAAAGGAAAGAGCGTAAGGGCAAACCCGATGTTGAGATCAATTCCCATCAGTTCAAAATCAGGCATTCCTCCTTTCTGGGGCAGGCTTGAGCCATCGAGGGTGTAGCTGATCATGACAACGGCGAGCGGAATGGCCCCGATGATATTAGAGACGATAAAAGGCACCACCCCACCGAGGAAATACCTCCAGAATGCATTCTTTCCCCTGAAGGGAGCGGTTAGAAACGGAGTCTCACCCGTTACAACGGGGGCATCGGTGATTTCACTGGTTTCCATAGAGATGATATGATTAAAATTCTGAACCGGGTCTTGCAGGATAGTCGATGGAATAATGCAAACCCAGGCTCTCCTGTCTGTTCTGTGCCATTTTTATTACCAGGTAGCCTGCCGCTATCAGGTTGCGCAGTTCAATCAGCTGCCGCGAGAGAGTTGACCTGCGATAAAGATCCTCCGTCTCCTGGTAGATGATTTCCAGCCTTGTCTTTGCCCTCGCCAGCCTGAGGTCTGACCTCACTATCCCCACATAGTTACTCATGATCATCTGCATCTCCCTGTAGTTCTGAGTAACAAGGATCATCTCCTCGAGGTGTGTGGTGCCGTGATAGTTCCATGAAGGTATCTTCTCTTCATAGGTAAGGCTTTCCGTGCGGGTGGAGGCGTCTACCGCAGCCCGGTGGGCATATACAGCGGCCTCTATGAGTGAATTGGATGCCAGCCTGTTGGCGCCGTGAAGGCCTGTGGATGATACTTCTCCAATGGCGTAAAGCCGGTCAATCGAGCTTCTTCCATCCTTGTTCACCCTTACCCCTCCGCATGAATAGTGGGCTGCAGGAACAACAGGTATCATATCCTTTGTAATATCCACACCTACCGACAGACACTTTTCATGAATGTGGGGGAAATGTGATTTCAGTTCCTCACTGTCAAGATGGGTGCAGTCGAGCCACACAAAGTCTTCACCCCTCAGTTTCATCTCATTGTCTATGGCCCTGGCCACAACATCACGCGGAGCAAGTGAGCCCCGCACATGATACTTCGGCATGAATTTTTCCCCGTCGCTGTTGCGCAGCTCTGCCCCATAACCTCTCAGGGCCTCAGTTATCAGGAAGGAGGGTCTTGTATTGGGGTCATACAGAGAAGTGGGGTGGAACTGGATGAACTCCATGTTCTCAATCCTGCCGTTGGCCCTGTGCACCATGGCCACACCGTCTCCGGTGGCAACAACAGGGTTGGTGGTTGTGAGGTATATATTCCCGCATCCTCCGGTGGCAAGGACAGTAACCTTCGCCAGAAATGTCTTTACCTTGCTCGTGCTGAGATCAGCCACGTAAGCACCGTAGCACTCAATGTTTTTCCAATCCCTGGTCACATATTCCCCCAGGTTATGCTGGGTGAGGAGGTCAATCGCAAAGTGATCTTCAAAGATGACAATGTTCTTATGCTCCCGCACCTTCTCAATCAGCACTTTCTCTATCTCGGCACCGGTGGAGTCCTTGTGGTGAAGGATTCTGTGCTCGGTGTGGCCTCCCTCCATCGCCATGTCAAGCTTCCCGTCAGGTTTCTTGTCAAAGTCCACTCCCATCTCTATAAGCTCCCTGATACGTTCGGGAGCCTCACTCACAACCATCCTGACAACCTCCTCATTGCAGTAGCCGGCGCCGGCTATCATGGTGTCCCTGACATGCTTTTCAAAGTTATCAGGCTCATACATCACTGCCGCAATGCCTCCCTGGGCATAGTTGGTGCTGCAGTCCTCCATCTTTGCTTTTGTAATTATGCAGACCTTGCCTTTGGCAGCAACCTTAAGCGCGAATGAAAGACCAGCGATACCTGATCCAATCACAAGAAAATCACACCGAACCTTCATAAAGGCATTTTCAGAAACGAAAAGTAAAGATACAAATTGATTTCACACATTTCCCGCGGATTGTAAAACCGCGGATTTTAATATACTTTTGCCCGGTTAGCAGGCAGAACCTAAAAAATATTATGGCTCAAGAAGATATCTTTAAGAAACTCGTCGCACACTGCAAGGAGTACGGTTATGTTTTCCAGTCAAGCGAAATTTATGACGGTCTTGGTGCAGTCTATGACTACGGCCAGTACGGCGTTGAACTGAAAAACAATATCAAAAAGTACTGGTGGGACAGCATGATCCTTCTGCATGAAAATATTGTCGGGCTTGATTCGGCAATATTCATGCACCCGACCATCTGGAAAGCCTCCGGACATGTTGATGCATTCAATGACCCCCTGATAGACAACAAAGACAGCAAGAAGAGATACCGTGCCGATGTCCTGATAGAGGAACAGCTTGAAAAACTGGATGAGAAGATTGAAAAGGAGATTGAAAAGGCAAGAGGCCGTTTCGGTGAGAAGTTTGACGAGGCGTTGTACAGGTCAACAAACCCGCGCGTGGTTGAGGTCAGGGAGAAGTATGACCTCCTGCATAAAAGATTCGTTGATGCCATGGCAGGCCCTGACCTTGCCGAACTAAAACAGATTATTGTAGATAACGAGATCGTATGTCCGGTCTCCGGAACCAAAAACTGGACTGATGTCAGGCAGTTCAACCTGATGTTCGCCACGGAGATAGGATCAACTTCTGACGGTGCCATGAAGATCTACCTGCGTCCCGAAACGGCACAGGGTATCTTCGTTAATTTCCTGAACGTGCAGAAGACCGGGCGCATGAAGCTTCCCTTCGGTATTGCCCAGATAGGCAAAGCCTTCAGGAACGAGATCGTCGCACGCCAGTTCATCTTCCGCATGCGCGAGTTCGAACAGATGGAGATGCAGTTCTTCGTCAGGCCCGGCACCGAACTGGAATGGTTCAGCAAGTGGAAGGAGGCCAGGATGAAGTGGCACCGGGCTCTTGGCTTCGGTGATGCCAACTACCGGTTTCATGATCATGACAAGCTGGCCCACTATGCCAACGCAGCCGCTGACATTGAGTACAAATTCCCATTTGGCTTCAAGGAGGTGGAGGGGATCCATTCAAGGACCGATTTCGACCTTAAACAGCACCAGGAGTACAGCGGGAAGAAGATGCAGTATTTCGACCCCGAAAAGAATGAATCATATATTCCCTATGTGATCGAGACATCTATCGGTGTTGACCGCATGTTCCTCCAGGTGATCGCAGCCTCATTCTATGAAGAGGACCTCACTAAAGAGGACGGCGTGCCTGACAGCAGGGTGGTTCTCAGGCTGCCGTCAGTGCTTGCCCCGGTGAAGCTGGCAGTTTTGCCGCTGGTAAGGAAAGAGGGGCTGCCCGATATCTCCCGAAAAATAATCAACGACCTGAAGTTCGATTTCAACTGTCAGTATGACGAGAAGGATTCGATAGGAAAACGGTACCGCAGGCAGGATGCTATAGGAACCCCCTACTGCATTACAATAGATTACCAGACCGTGGAAGACAGCACCGTGACCATCAGGTATCGCGACTCGATGCTTCAGGAGCGTGTCCCGGTAGCACAGCTGAGATCTATCATTGCTGACAAGGTCAGCATGCAGGAGCAACTAAAGAAACTCTGAAATGAGATCCAGGCCGGAAAAGGTTCTGATCATAACCTACTACTGGCCTCCCAGCGGTGGCGCGGGAGTACAGCGCTGGCTCAAATTCACCAAATATCTTCCTTCGTCCGGATGGCTTCCCGTTGTTCTCACCGTGAAACCGGAATATGCTGCCTACCCATTCAGGGATCTGTCACTTTACGGCGAGATACCGCTTGACGTGGAGGTGCACAGGACCAAGGCGATGAATTATTTCGCCCTGTACAACAAAGACCAGTCGAAAATACCCCACGCCGGCTTTGCCTCAGGAAATGAAAAAGGGCTGAGAAGTAAAATCAGCCGCTTCATCCGGGGGAACTTCTTTATCCCCGACCCCCGCAGAGGATGGAACAGGTACGCCTTCCGGAAGGCCTGCGAGCTGATAAAAGCTGAAAACATCACACATGTGATAACCACCAGTCCCCCTCACTCGACACAGCTGATCGGACTCAGGCTTAAACGCCGGTTCCCCCGTATCAACTGGGTGGCAGACATGAGAGACCCCTGGACGGACATTTATTATTATGACATGTTCAAGCCCTCAATGCCTGCCAGGATGCTCGACAGACAGATGGAAAGGAATGTGCTGACCAGGGCTGACACAGTGATAACCGTTGGCCAGACCCTGGCTTCGATACTGGCCGGTAAGGCTGAGAATATTGAAAAAAAGATCCATGTACTGCCGAACGGGTTTGACGAAGAGGATTTTGAAGGCATAGTACCGGTCTTGCCAGAGAAATTTACCGTCACATATGTGGGCACGCTGTCTCCGGCATACCCGGTAAAAGGGTTCATCGAGGCCATAAATGAGGTCAGGTCGGGAGGCAGACCGGTGAAGATGAAGTTCGTTGGTACCGTTCCGGAGCCGGTTCAGGAATTGTTTCCGGCTGATGGCGAGGGTAATGGCCCTGAGTTCATACAGTACTGCGAACATCCGGCTGCGATAAAGCACATGATGGATTCAAGCCTTTTGCTGCTGATCATCCCCGATCATCCCTCGAACAGGTCTATCCTAACCGGAAAAATATTTGAGTACATGGCAACAGAAAAGCCAATCCTCTTTCTGGGTCCGGACGACGGTGATGCAGCCCGGTTGCTGGCACTGTGCGGCTACCAGGGGATCTTCGGCTACAATGATGTTCAGGGCATCCGTGATTTTATCATGAGAGTTGCTGAAGGCAAAACGGTGAAAAGAAGCGGACACCATCTTGAGTATTCACGAAGGGCGCTGGCTGTCAAGCTTGGAGACCTGATAAGTAATACTCAATAGCCATTTCAATAAATCAGATCCGGTAGCGGTGGCTGTCAGGCCTGGAGACCTTATTGGTAAAACCCGATAGCCCCTGCTATTAATCAGATACGATGGCGCCGGCTGTCAGGCCTTTAGAAATGATCTGGTTGGCTTAATGGTTATTTCTTCAGCCTGGAGACAAAGGAGGCGATGAGTCCGTTCATGTCGTCAGAAAGCCTCCAGAAGTATACCCCGGCAGTAAAAATGACCGTTACCAGAAGGCTTCTTACCATGATGTCAGGGTAAAGGGAGAACTGAGGCAGAATATAACCTGCCACTATTGCCACAAGGCCAACCAGTGACATTTTCAGATGTGCCATACTATAGGGCCACAGGCCAAACCTCCTGCCTACAACAATAACCCCGAGCATATTGTAAATAATATTCGAGATCATTCCGGCAAGGGCTGCGCCTGTAATACCGAAAAGCGGTATCAGGATCATGCTGGTTCCCGCAAACATGACTATCAGTAAGAACATGAGCCAGGTCTGGAACCTGTAAAGTGACGATGTGCTCAGAACCACGCCGTTTATCCCTGCCGACACACTGACCAGGTTACCCAGGCCGACAAGGACGATCACAGCTGCGCTTCTGCTGTAAACATCAGGCAACAGGCGGAAGATATTGTCAATGTTTACCAGCAGCCCGATAAAAATCAGAAGCCCTACAGCATACTGGTTGATGCTGGTTCTTGAATACATGTCATCAATGGTTTCCAGATCATTCTTCTTCCATGACTCGGCAAGGAATGGGATTGAAATCTTCGCCGCTGATCTGCCAGGCAACAGTATAAGTACGGCAAAATATGACGCAATAGAATAAATTCCCACCTCACCCTCTCCCAGATACCTGTTGATGAACAGTTTATCGAACGTGGTAAGTGCAATCGTACTGAAACCTGTAAGTATCCCGAAAAGACAGAGAATGATGATCTCGCGCCGCAGATGGGGTGTTATGAACCCGGGTTCGAATTTCATCGTTATCTCGCCCCTGGCAAGCAGGCTGATGAAGATAATGATCAGCGGAACCCCCTGCGAGACAACATAGCCAAAAACATAGCCGCTGAAATCTATCAGCCCCGCCCAGAAGAGGATTATCAGGATAAGGTTAAGCACCCTGAACAGGAATTCTCTCAGAAATGTTCCAAGTACAGCATCATACAGTACTTTGTTATAATTGTCGAGCAGATTGAACAGCAGTGTGACCAGGAGCAGCGCCGGAATATAAAATGAGTACTCCGAGATCAGCGGTGACTGATCCATGTTTGCCATCTCAAAATGAGGCGAGTAAAACTTCAGAAAGATTAGGGCCGCGATAAATCCGGCGAGGGTGATTACTAGCGAGAGCGCCAGGAACCCATGGTGTCTTCCGCGGCTGTCCCTGAACCAGGGAAAGAGCCGGTTTATTACGTTTGTGAAGCCCAGGCTCGAGAACTGTGCCAGCATGGTGGCAAAGGAAAGGAGAAGCTGCACCACGCCAATCTCACCGGTTGAAAAGATCTTCGGCGAAAGGAGGGCAATGTTCACAAACCCCAGCAGGGCACCAATGTAAGACCATGCTGTCCCGCGAAGTGTCTGCCTCTGAACTATTCCCATGTCAATCTCTTGTACCGGCAAATGTATAATAATATACTCATTTGATTTAAGGATCAGTTGGTGTATTTTTGTCGGATGATAACAACCCGGGGTTATTCCCTTATAAAGCCCATCCGATGAAAGTGAATGCATTGAAACCTGTCGTGCCGCACCTCATAGCCGTGCTTGTCTTCACAGTGATCTCCTTCCTCTATTTTTATCCTGTGCTCGAAGGCAGGAAGATCAATGCGCATGACACAAAGGTCTACGAGGGCTCCTCAAAGGAGATAAGCGACTACCGCGAACAATACGGGAAGGAGCCGTTATGGACCAACTCGATGTTCGGCGGCATGCCGGCATATATGATATCTGCCAAGTATCCTGGTAACCTTTTCAAACACCTTGATAATTTTCTCAAGATATACAGGACGCCTGTGGCGGCACTCTTCCTGTCAATGCTGGGCTTTTACATACTTCTGCTGTTCTGCAGGGTCAACCCGTGGCTGGCCATGGCCGGAGCAATAGCCTACGGATTTGCATCATACCTCTTCGTAAGCCTCTCGGCCGGGCACAACACTAAAGCCTATGCCATGGCATACATGGCACCTGTGGTGGGCAGCGTTGTCTATGCATTCCGGAAGCATGCCCTGACCGGAGCCATCCTGTTTGCCCTGTTCATGTCGCTGGAGATAATGGCTAACCACTTTCAGATAACCTATTATACAGGAATGATAGTCATGGTTTTTGGCATTTTCGAGCTGACAGAAGCCATCAAAAGGAAGACCCTGCCCTCTTTCCTGAAAACACTGGGAATTCTGGTAGTGGCGGCTTTGATTGCCTTCAGTGTCAATTTCGCTTCGCTATATTCTACCTGGGAGTACAGTAAGGAATCAACCAGGGGCAAGAGTGAGCTCACAAAAGCAGAGGGCACCAATGAGAAGGGACTTGACCCGGAGTATATAACACAATGGAGTTACGGAATAGGCGAGTCACTTACCTTCCTGATACCCAATTTCAGGGGAGGAGCTACCGCACCATTCTCAAAGGATTCAGAGACCGTAAAGGCGCTCCGGAAGAACAATATGGGACAGGCACAGGGACAGGTTTTCAGGTACTGGGGAAAACAGCCGTCAACGAGCGGGCCGGTCTATTTCGGCGCCGTGGTGCTGTTCCTGTTTGTTCTGGGCCTCCTGATAGTCAGGGGCAGGGAGAAATGGTGGATCCTTACGGCCGTGCTGCTCTCGCTGCTGCTGTCATGGGGAAAGAACCTTATGCCACTGACATCACTGTTCATAGATTTCTTCCCGGGATATGACAAATTCAGGGCGGTGTCGATGACACTGGTCATAGCCGGAGTGTGTGTGCCGCTGCTTGCCATCCTGGCTGTCAGGGCCATTACCGAAGGTTCTGTCACAAGGGAGAAAGCCCGGAAATCAGTGTTGACGGCTGCCATGGTGACAGGAGGTCTTGCCTTTATCTTTTTCCTGATGCCCGGACTCGCCGGATCATTCCTCAGACCTGATGAGAGTTCATATCCCGATACACTGGCGTGGCTCAAGGATGCAATGATAGCCGACAGGAAGATGATGGTGCGCGCCGATGCACTCAGATCAGCCCTGCTTATTGCCGGAGGAGCCGCTCTGCTCTGGTTCTTCCTGAAAGAGAAACTGAAGCTCAACTATTTGCTGGTAGGCCTTCCGGTGCTCTTCCTCATTGACCAGATCCCGGTCAGTGCAAGATATCTCGGAGCCTCCAATTTTGAGACAAAAAGAGAGGCTGTCAACTCTTTTGCCCCCACTCATGCAGATAAGGAGATCCTTCAGGATAAGGGGGAATACCGCGTCCTGAACCTGACAGTATCAACCTTCAACGATGCGTCAACGTCTTATCATCATCAATCGATCGGAGGCTACAGCGGTGTGAAGATGAAAAGGTACCAGGAACTAATTGAATCAAGCCTCACGGATGACATAAACTCACTTATTGCAAGCCTGAGGACTGCCTCATCATGGGACGAGGCAGAGGGTGTCATGAAGAACCTCAACGCACTTAACATGCTCAATACCAAATATATCATAATTGATCCCGGTGCTTCTCCACTTATAAACCGATATGCTGCCGGCAACGCCTGGCTCGTAAACAGGGTGACACTGGTTGAGAATGCTGATGCCGAACTGCAGGCTATTAAAACCACCGACCCTTTGCGTGAGGCTGTTGTAGACAGGAGATTTGCCGATATGATTACCGTAACCGACACTCAGGGATCGCCTTCCGACACGATCTTCCTGGCCTCATACGAACCAAATCTGCTGGTCTATAAAGCGACACTGTCATCAGAGAGAGTTGCGGTTTTTTCAGAGATCTACTACCAGCACGGATGGCAGGCCTACATTAACGATGTTCCAGCCGATCATTTCAGGGCTGATTATGTTCTGAGAGGCATGTCTCTGCCTGCAGGAGACCATACGATCACCTTCCGTTTCGAACCTCAGTCATACAAGACAGGTAACACTGTCTCGCTGGCCGGTTCCCTCATTCTTATGGCATTGCTTGTCATTGCGGTCTTTCTCTCATTTAAAGCCCAACGCCGGAATGACTGAGGAGAGGCCGTGCCTGGTTTGCGGAAATGATCGCCATACCCATCTGTTTACCGCAAAGGATCACCTGGTCAGCGGGGAGAGCTTTGTCATAAGAAAGTGTGACACATGCGGCTTTGCGTTCACTGCTGATCCTCCTGCTGAAAGGGAAATAGGCAGGTATTATCTCTCAGAGGATTATATATCCCATTCCGATAAAAAACAGAATCTTACAGAATATTTTTATCATCTTGCCAGGAACTTTATGCTCCGGAGAAAGCACAGGCTGGTATCCGAAGTAACCCGGAAGGACTCAGGCACCCTGCTGGATATCGGAAGCGGTACCGGGTACTTCGCTTCATTCATGCAAATGAAGGGATGGAAGGTCACCGGGATAGAGCTGAATGAGCAGGCAAGGAATTATTCGGTGACCGGGTTAGGCATAACAGCTATTCCGCCCGAAGAGGTTTTGAATATTCCTGATAAATCAACCGACTGCATTACATTCTGGCATGTCATTGAGCACCTCTATGATCCGGGAATGTGGATGAGCGAGGTAAAAAGGATCCTGAAAGATGACGGGAGTTGCATTATTGCATTGCCCAACCTGAACTCAGCTGATGCCGAATGGTTTGGAGATCGCTGGGCCGCTCTGGATGTTCCCAGGCATCTGTGGCACTTCTCTCCTGATGCCCTGATCCGGTTCATTGAGAAATACGGATTCAACTGCTCCAAGACCAGGTCATTGCCTCTCGATATATTTTATATTTCCGCCCTCAGCTATAAGAATCAAGGATGCCGTCTATCATTGCTGAGGGGCATCTTAACGGGCGCCTTCCTGACAGCAGTCAGCCTGTTTCGGAAAAACAGGGCCAGTTCCCTTATCTACGTGATTTCAAAACAGGGTTCCTAGTACCGGTCTAACCAGCGGTACTTCCTGGGTGTATCCCCAAATCTTACTGCCACAATGAACTCGTGGGAGCCGTAAGTTGACATCTGTATTGCATTAAGCGTAAAGTCAAAAGAGTACCCGAAAAAGAGCCTGTCCCTTCTGACTCCCACATTGGCAATTATCGCACTGCCGGTTCTGAATGTTGCCCCGACCCATATAGCGTTGTCATATGAGTAGGTTATGCCTATGTCTGCCTGGGGCCTCAGCTGTTCTGACATCTTAACCAAAAGCGACGGCTGGATCAGGTTCTTGTTGTCAGGTTCGAAGTCATAGTTCCCGAAAAGGTAGTACGTCCTGTATATCTTCAGGTCATTGTAGGCCGTGCTTCCTGCTTTGATAAATCCTTCCATCAGCTCCTGTGCCGAAAATCCCACTGCAAATTTCCTGTTAAGAAGATATGCCCCGAAGTTAAAGTCCGGAACGAAAATCCCCTTTCTGAAATCAGTGTTCATCCACGGTTCATCCGGATCTTCAAACTGAATCTGCCTCTCGTCGATCTTATAGTGGTAGCCTGTAAACGCCAGGCCGAATGAGAGCTGTGTGCCTCCGTGAAGCCATATGTGATATGCGTAGGATGTTGAGAAACCAGTACGGCGTACAAGACCGTTAATATCAGAATAGACGGTTCCCCCGAGACCTACCTTTCCCTGGGTTTGAGGCTTGAAGATCCTTTTATTGAAGAGGTTGTCCTTAATGACATATTTCTGCTTGAGAACACGTCCCTGAAAGCTCAGTGAGTAAGTCTGCGGCGCTCCCTGGTAGCCGGTCCACTGTTGCCTGGTAGTAAGGTTAATGCTTGTGTAACCGTCACTTCCGGCTACGGCCGGATTAATGAGATACTTATTAAAGAGATACTGGCTGTATATAGGCAGATCCTGTGCATCCAATCCGGCTGCAAGCACTAATGCGACAACTATTAACAATCCCTTTTTCACCTTACATGCTCCTCTGTTTTTGTACATAATTTACCTGATAATGGTCACATGTCCGACTATAGGTTTCTCTCCGTTATGGAGATCGATGGCATAATGGTATGAATCCATAGGAAGTACCTTCCCGTTTGAGGCCCGTCCATCCCATGGCTCAGGATAGCCTTTCGCAGATTTCCAGACCATCTCACCCCACCTGTTAAGTATGATTACCTCGGCTTCGGAATAGAGGGTGATTCTGGCAATATTCCAGACTTCATTGATTCCGTCTCCGTCCGGAGAGAAGGCGTTGGGAATACCCACACAGATTTCATTTAATGGTCCAAGTGTCAGCGAGTCTGTCACGGCACAACCGTTGAAGTCTCTTGCCTCAACCCGGTAGAAGCCTGCTGTCAGGCCGCTTACCTCCTGGGTTGTCTGGCCGCTGCTCCAGCTGAAACTGTAGGCTCCCTCACCGCCTGTCACGCCTGCAAATATGGTTCCGTCAGTGCTCTCCGGACAGAATGGTGATATCATGCTGAAGGAGATTACCAGCGAATCAGGCTCGGTAAGAGTAAGTGTTGTATCAGCTATGCAGCCATTGGCATCAGTTATGATGACCTCATGCATACCGGCGCGCAGGTCGTTGCGTGATGCTCCCGCGAGTCCGTCTGACCAGAGATAGGTCGGAGTGCCCGCAGCATTCACAGGTGTAATGTCGACCCTTCCAGTAGCTCCTCCGTTGCAGTTGATGTCGAAGTTGCCTCCGGCGCTTGGCCATATATTCAGCGTCATGCTTAGCTGACCGGGAGATTCCAGCATGATGTTACCGGTAATCGTGCACAGATGCCTGTCTGTCACAGTCACTGTGTAAACACCCTCCCTGAGGCCGTAAATTGAATCTGTGGCTGTGGCTGTGAACCCACCAGGACCGCTCCATGTGAAATCATAAGGTCCGGTACCGGTTAGTGGTATCACCTTGATCCATCCGTCAGATCTGCCCAGACAGCTTATACTAGAGCCGTTATAGTCCGACTTGATCGTATCTATCGTTAGCGGTTCCGGCATTGCCAGCGTTGTATCGGCTGTTATGATGCATCCATAACCGTCAGTAACAGTCACAAGGTAATCTCCGGGTGTCAGTCCTGTAATATCTTCAGCTCCTGACGTATATCCGGATGGCCCTTCCCATGCAAAGCTGTACGGCAACCTGCCTCCGTTGACTGTCAGGTCTATTTCTCCGTCATTGAAGGACGGCGCCGTAAGGCATGTTATCTCAGAAACTGCGAGTGCAGCCGTCAGAGGTGCAGGTTCGGTCATGACAACACCTCTGTCGTTGGTACAACCGTTGGCATCAGTCACATATACTCTGTAAGAACCAGCCTTGATTGTCTGATCTTCCAGTGTGCTTGACCAGGCAGTATTGTTTATGTCTCTCCAGTCGTATGTATAAGTACCCGGTCCGCTTCCGCCGGCGACTGTAATATCAATAGTGCCATCATCACCACTGCAGCTGATATTGAATGATCCGTCAGTTGTAAGGGACTTATCCACAATGATACTAACAGAGTCGGGCTCCTCAAGAAGATACGGATATATCTTGTGGCAAGAGTTGCCGTCTGTAACGGTAAGCTGATAGGCTCCGGCTGTCAGATTTGCTATCGAAGCAGTAGTTGCTGTATAACCATTGGGACCTGTCCATGCATAGCTGTAAGCCCCTGCGCCGCCGTCAAATGCCAGCGTAATAAATCCGTCATTTCTTCCGTAGCATGATATCTCATAGTTACCGTCGGCGCTGGAAGAGACGGTTTCATTCATCAGGTCAATGCCGTCCGGTTCTGTCAGGGTATCTGTGAAATGGAACTGGCAACCCCAGCTGTCAGTAACTGTCAGGTGATAGGTTCCGGCTGGAACATTAACCAGTATGCTGTCGGTTGCGCTTCCTGTGATGACACCTCCGTCCGAGGCAGTCCAGAGATACGTATAAGGAGCCCTGGTGCTGACAAAAAGGGTGTCAGTGCCATCGAGGTACCAGCTCCTTATGCTGCTTACCCATATCGACCCGTCGTTGTAACTGTCGCACGAGATGTTGTATCCGGAGTAATCCGATTTGGTAAATCTGGCTGTTGTCACAGGTGCTTCGAAGAGCGTCAGGAACTCGGGATGTTTGCATCCGTTGGCATCCTCAACCATGAGGAGATATTCTGCGGGCTGTATATTGTCAAGGAAAATGAAGGTGTCTTCCGGAGGCATCCAGCCTTGATAGACCGTATCCGTCATGTTCCTGACAAGGTAATAGTAATAAGGCGGAGCCTGACCTTCCGTCAGGGCCAGCGCAATCCTGGCGTCTCCTGCACCGGGACAGGAGACAAAATTACTGAAATAAAATGCCACCTCCGTATAGGGTTCCACGAGGTTAAGCCATGCATCATTCTTACATCCTAGTTCATCAGTGACCGTTGCAGTATAATAGCCCTGACTCCTCTCATTAACGATATACATGTTATAACCTTCATCTTCCCAGTAATCGGGTCCGGTCCAGGCAACCCACATCGGGTCCATTCCCCTTGCATGGATTACTTCGAGCGAACCGTCCTGGCCTCCGTCGCAGGTGATGGAATCCCTAATCTCAAGCGACTGCAGCGGATGGGCATGCACCTTAACCTCAGATACAACTTGTGGACCATAAGGGCATCCCGAACCTGTCACCTTGGGAGTGATATGGAAGAACACAGACTGCATCGTGTCACTTTCGTTGGTATACGGGAACTGCAGGCGAGTGCCGGGAGCCTGACTGTTCAGTGGTGTCCTGTTTCCGCCAACAACTGCGGTTGATGCAGTGGCCGAGATGGTGTAGTTGAACTCATTCACACCCGAATGCATTACGGTAGGAGTCAGAAGGACAACGTCAGTTGTAGCACCGTAACAGATCTGCGGAGTGTTGTTTGCCGGAGTGGCTCTCGGAGTCGGATTGACCCATACCTCAACCGTATCATTGATTCCGTAACACTTCTGGTTGCCGTTGACATCAAGCGTCACCGGAGAAACAACATAGGTGACCATTCTGGCTGTGTCGCCACTGTTGTTAAGTGCTTCTATGATAATATCGGTCGTGATCAACCCTGTTCTGTCAGTGAATCCTGTTATCTCCGGATAGCTGTTTATGGCGTCAACATTGTACTCTATGCCACGATAGGGTATAGTTACAGTGGAAAGCTGAATATTGACGCTTTCACCGTTGCACAGTTCATTATCTGCCAGTGTCAGGGCGACTCTTGCAGTCGGTTCAACATGAACTGTAATTGTCAACTCAATCCCGTCATGGCAGGATGGGTCTCCGGGATTACCCTGAATATATGGCCTGAATGTATAGGTAACCGTCTGGTGGCTGTTTGTGCTGTTGGTCAACAGGTCCGAAATATTCAATATCGGTCTCGAGCCATCGGACAATATACCGCTTACTCCGGCAGGATAGGTCACATCGAGGTCGTACATGACTTCGCCTCTTGATATAACCAGCGAATCAATCGTAAAGTTGATGGTGGATCCGTTGCAGAAGAGGGTGTCGGGAACCGTGACAGATATCCGCGGTACAGGCTGAACCCAGATGGTCTGATACTGTATTGTAGTGTTGCCACAGTCATCCGTAAGGGTCCATGTCCTGGTGATATACCCAACAGTGTTAATGGTACCCATAGCAGCATCTGAATCAATGTAGACTGCATCGAGTGAGGTGTCGCAGTTGTCTGCCTCATCGGTGACATCGCCTGTATTTGTTACATCTCTGTCATAGATTCCGTTAACGTCACGGCATATGGTGATGTCTGCCGGGACTGTGAAAGTCGGCGGAGTGGTGTCCCTGACAGTTATGATCTGGATGTGTGTAGTCGCGTTGCCGCAGTCATCGGTCAGTGTCCATGTCCTGGTGATGATCTGTTCGCCTTCGCATGCACCCGGGGCCACTGCATCAATGAAGGTAGCATCAAGCGATGTGTCGCAGTTGTCTGCCTCGTCCGTTACGTCTCCCGTGATGCCCACGCTGGCGTCATAACCGCAGGTGGCATCCTTGTAGATTGTGATATCGGCCGGGACTGTGAAGGTCGGCGGGGTGGTGTCCCTGACAGTTATGATCTGGATGTGTGTAGTCGGATTACCGCAGTCATCTGTCAGTGTCCATGTCCTGGTGATGATCTGTTCGCCTTCGCATGCACCCGGGGCCACTGCATCAATGAAGGTAGCATCAAGCGATGTGTCGCAGTTGTCGGCCTCGTCAGTCACGTCTCCCGTGATGCTCACGCTGGCGTCATAACCGCAGGTTGCATCCTTGTAGATTGTGATATCGGCCGGGACTGTAAAGGTCGGCGGGGTGGTGTCCCTGACAGTTATGATCTGGATATGTGTAGTCGGGTTGCCGCAGTCATCGGTCAGTGTCCATGTCCTGGTGATGATCTGTTCGCCTTCGCATGCACCCGGGGCCACTGCATCAATGAAGGTAGCATCAAGCGATGTGTCGCAGTTGTCTGCCTCGTCCGTTACGTCTCCCGTGATGCTCACGCTGGCGTCATAACCGCAGGTTGCATCCTTGTAGATTGTGATATCGGCCGGGACTGTAAAGGTCGGCGGGGTGGTGTCCCTGACAGTTATGATCTGGATGTGTGTAGTCGGGTTACCGCAGTCATCTGTCAGTGTCCATGTCCTGGTGATGATCTGTTCGCCTTCGCATGCACCCGGGGCCACTGCATCAATGAAGGTAGCATCAAGCGATGTGTCGCAGTTGTCTGCCTCGTCAGTTACGTCTCCCGTGATGCTCACGCTGGCGTCATAACCGCACGTTGCATCCTTGTAGATTGTGATATCGGCCGGGACTGTAAAGGTCGGCGGGGTGGTGTCCCTGACAGTAATGATCTGGATGTGTGTAGTCGGGTTGCCGCAGTCATCGGTCAGTGTCCATGTCCTGGTGATGATCTGTTCGCCTTCGCATGCACCCGGGGCCACTGCATCAATGAAGGTAGCATCAAGCGATGTGTCGCAGTTGTCTGCCTCGTCCGTCACGTCTCCCGTGATGCCCACGCTGGCGTCATAACCGCAGGTGGCATCCTTGTAGATGGTAATATCGGCCGGGACTGTGAAGGTCGGCGGGGTGGTGTCCCTGACAGTTATGATCTGGATGTGTGTAGTCGGGTTACCGCAGTCATCGGTCAGTGTCCATGTCCTGGTGATGATCTGTTCGCCTTCGCATGCACCCGGGGCCACTGCATCAATGAAGGTAGCATCAAGCGATGTGTCGCAGTTGTCTGCCTCGTCAGTTACGTCTCCCGTGATGCTCACGCTGGCGTCATAACCGCAGGTGGCATCCTTGTAGATTGTGATATCGGCCGGGACTGTGAAGGTCGGCGGGGTGGTGTCCCTGACAGTTATGATCTGGATGTGTGTAGTCGGGTTGCCGCAGTCATCGGTCAGTGTCCATGTCCTGGTGATGATCTGTTCGCCTTCGCATGCACCCGGGGCCACTGCATCAATGAAGGTAGCATCAAGCGATGTGTCGCAGTTGTCTGCCTCGTCCGTCACGTCTCCCGTGATGCCCACGCTGGCGTCATAACCGCAGGTGGCATCCTTGTAGATTGTGATATCGGCCGGGACTGTGAAGGTCGGCGGGGTGGTGTCCCTGACAGTTATGATCTGGATATGTGTAGTCGCATTACCGCAGTCATCGGTCAGTGTCCATGTCCTGGTGATGATCTGTTCGCCTTCGCATGCACCCGGGGCCACTGCATCAATGAAGGTAGCATCAAGCGATGTGTCGCAGTTGTCTGCCTCGTCCGTCACGTCTCCCGTGATGCTCACGCTGGCGTCATAACCGCACGTTGCATCCTTGTAGATTGTGATATCGGCCGGGACTGTGAAGGTCGGCGGGGTGGTGTCCCTGACAGTTATGATCTGGATGTGTGTAGTCGGGTTACCGCAGTCATCGGTCAGTGTCCATGTCCTGGTGATGATCTGTTCGCCTTCGCATGCACCCGGGGCCACTGCATCAATGAAGGTAGCATCAAGCGATGTGTCGCAGTTGTCTGCCTCGTCCGTTACGTCTCCCGTGATGCCCACGCTGGCGTCATAACCGCAGGTGGCATCCTTGTAGATTGTGATATCGGCCGGGACTGTGAAGGTCGGCGGGGTGGTGTCCCTGACAGTTATGATCTGGATGTGTGTAGTCGGATTACCGCAGTCATCTGTCAGTGTCCATGTCCTGGTGATGATCTGTTCGCCTTCGCATGCACCCGGGGCCACTGCATCAATGAAGGTAGCATCAAGCGATGTGTCGCAGTTGTCTGCCTCGTCAGTTACGTCTCCCGTGATGCTCACGCTGGCGTCATAACCGCACGTGGCATCCTTGTAGATTGTGATATCGGCCGGGACTGTAAAGGTCGGCGGGGTGGTGTCCCTGACAGTTATGATCTGTATGTGTGTAGTCGGGTTGCCGCAGTCATCGGTCAGTGTCCATGTCCTGGTGATGATCTGTTCGCCTTCGCATGCACCCGGGGCCACTGCATCAATGAAGGTAGCATCAAGCGATGTGTCGCAGTTGTCTGCCTCGTCAGTTACGTCTCCCGTGATGCCCACGCTGGCATCATAACCGCAGGTGGCATCCTTGTAGATGGTAATATCTGCCGGGACGGTGAAGGTCGGGGCTGTCAGATCGACAATTGTGATAGTCTGAGTATAAACGGTGCTGACATTGCCACAGTCATCTGTAACAGTCCACGTGTTTGTGTAGGTGCCTGCCTGCGGGCAGGTTGATCCCTCTGCAAATAAACCCGGGACCTTGACTATATCAGATGTTGTAATGTCGCAGTTGTCGGTTGCCACAGGGAAGAGTGCCTGTGCTGCTGCTAGACCATCGGTGTCATTGCATTCCAGTGTAACATCAAGTGCACCTGGAAGTGTTGTCCATTCAGGTGAAATGGTATCAGTGACGGTGATGATCTGATCGTAGGTCGTTGTATTGCCGCAGTCATCGGTCAGTGTCCATCTCCTGGTGATGATCTGTTCGCCTTCGCATGCACCTGCCACAACTACGTCGGTAAAGGTCGCATCAAGCGATGTGTCGCAGTTGTCGGCCTCGTCCGTGACATCACCCGTGATACCTATGCCGGCATCATAACTGCAGGTAGCATCCTTGTAGATCGTGATATCTGCCGGGACTGTAAAGGTCGGCGGGGTGGTGTCCCTGACAGTTATGATCTGGATGTGTGTCGTTGGGTTACCGCAGTCATCGGTCAGTGTCCATGTCCTGGTGATGATCTCTTCGCCTTCGCATGCACCTGGCACAACAGCATCAGTGAAGGTCGCATCAAGCGATGTGTCGCAGTTGTCTGCTTCATCCGTGACATCTCCTGTGATACCTACGCTGGCATCATACCCACAGGTGGCATCCTTGTAGATTGTAATGTCTGCCGGGACCGTAAAGGTCGGGGTGGTGTTATCTTCTACCGTGATGATCTGATCATGAGTTGTGGTATTGCCATAATCATCAGACAGACTCCATGTCCTGGTGATGATCTGTTCTCCTTCGCATGTACCTGCAACAACTACATCAGTGTATGTAGCATCAAGCGAAGTGTCGCAATTGTCAGCTTCATTGGTAACATCTCCGGTAATGTCGGGGCTTGCATCATATCCGCACGTTGCATCCTTATATATGGTAATATCACCTGGTGCCGTGAATGTCGGAAATTCTGTGTCAATTACTGTGACCAGCTGTTCACATGTTGCTGTATTGCCATGTATGTCAGTAACTGTCCATGTAACAGTTGTTATACCGGCCGGGAATTGCACAGGGGCATCATTTGTCACACTGGCAACCCCGCAATTGTCACCTGTGACAGGTATCCCAAGAACTATACCTGTAGCATAGCACTCCCCGGCATCAGCCGGAATATCAATGATGTCAGACGGACAGGTGATCGTTGGGTCCTCGTCATCGGTGACGATAATATCATACTGGCACTGCGTGTCATTACCGTGGATATCGGTTATGGTCCAGATGACCGTGGTTGTGCCGACAGGGAACTGGGCTCCGGCAAGGGTCGAAGTGCCAGTGAAGTCGTTGACTACGCTCAGCACTCCGCAGTTGTCATCCGTAGCTGTCGGGTCAAGAGCCGTGCCCGTTACCGTGTAGTAACACTCGCCGGCATCAGCTGTGTAGCTGGCCGCAGGTACTGCACAGGTGATCGTCGGATCCTCATCATCGGTGACGATGATATCATACTGGCATGTGGCATCGTTGCCGTGGATGTCAGTGATGGTCCAGATGACCGTGGTCGTGCCGACAGGGAACTGTGCTCCGGCCAGGGTCGAAGTGCCAGTGAAGTCGTTGACTACGCTCAGCACTCCGCAGTTGTCATCCGTAGCTGTCGGGTCAAGAGCCGTGCCCGTTACCGTGTAGTAACACTCGCCAGCATCGGCTGTGTAGCTGGCCGCAGGTACTGCACAGGTGATCGTCGGATCCTCGTCATCGGTGACGATAATATCATACTGGCACTGCGTGTCATTGCCGTGGATGTCGGTGATGGTCCAGATTACCGTAGTAGTGCCGACAGGGAACTGTGCGCCGGCCAGAGTCGAAGTACCGTGATAGTCGTTGATTACGCTCAGCACTCCGCAGTTGTCATCCGTAGCTGTCGGGTCAAGAGCCGTGCCCGTTACCGTGTAGTAACACTCGCCGGCATCGGCTGTGTAGCTGGCCGCAGGTACTGCACAGGTGATCGTCGGATCCTCATCATCGGTGACGATAATATCATACTGGCATGTGGCATCGTTGCCGTGGATATCGGTGATGGTCCAGATGACCGTTGTAGTGCCTACAGGGAACTGTGCGCCGGCCAGGGTCGAAGTGCCAGTGAAGTCGTTGACTACGCTCAGCACTCCGCAGTTGTCATCCGTAGCTGTCGGGTCAAGAGCCGTGCCCGTTACCGTGTAGTAACACTCGCCCGCATCGGCTGTGTAGCTGGCCGCAGGTACTGCACAGGTGATCGTCGGATCCTCATCATCGGTGACGATAATATCATACTGGCATGTGGCATCGTTGCCGTGGATATCGGTGATGGTCCAGATGACCGTTGTAGTGCCTACAGGGAACTGTGCGCCGGCCAGGGTCGAAGTGCCGTGAAGTCGTTGACTACGCTCAGCACTCCGCAGTTGTCATCCGTAGCTGTCGGGTCAAGAGCCGTGCCCGTTACCGTGTAGTAACACTCGCCGGCATCGGCTGTGTAGCTGGCCGCAGGTACTGCACAGGTGATCGTCGGATCCTCGTCATCGGTGACGATTATATCATACTGGCACTGCGTGTCATTGCCGTGGATGTCGGTGATGGTCCAGATTACCGTAGTAGTTCCGACAGGGAACTGTGCTCCGGCCAGAGTCGAAGTGCCAGTGAAGTCGTTGACTACACTCAGCACACCGCAGTTGTCATCCGTAGCTGTCGGGTCAAGAGCCGTGCCCGTTACCGTGTAGTAACACTCGCCGGCATCGGCTGTGTAGCTGGCCGCAGGTACTGCACAGGTGATCGTCGGATCCTCATCATCGGTGACGATAATATCATACTGGCACTGTGTCGTCATTGCCGTGGATGTCAGTGATGGTCCAGATGACCGTAGTCGTGCCGACAGGGAACTGGGCTCCGGCCAGGGTCGAAGTGCCAGTGAAGTCGTTGACTACGCTCAGCACTCCGCAGTTGTCATCCGTAGCTGTCGGGTCAAGAGCCGTGCCCGTTACCGTGTAGTAACACTCGCCGGCATCAGCTGTGTAGCTGGCCGCAGGTACTGCACAGGTGATCGTCGGATCCTCGTCATCGGTGACAATAATATCATACTGGCACTGCGTGTCATTTCCGTGGATGTCGGTGATGGTCCAGATTACCGTAGTCGTGCCGACAGGGAACTGTGCTCCGGCCAGGGTCGAAGTGCCAGTGAAGTCGTTGACTACGCTCAGCACTCCGCAGTTGTCATCCGTAGCTGTCGGGTCAAGAGTCGTGCCCGTTACCGTGTAGTAACACTCGCCGGCATCGGCTGTGTAGCTGGCCGCAGGTACTGCACAGGTGATCGTCGGATCCTCATCATCGGTGACGATAATATCATACTGGCATGTGGCATCGTTGCCGTGGATATCGGTGATGGTCCAGATGACCGTTGTAGTGCCTACAGGGAACTGTGCGCCGGCCAGGGTCGAAGTGCCAGTGAAGTCGTTGACTACGCTCAGCACTCCGCAGTTGTCATCCGTAGCTGTCGGGTCAAGAGTCGTGCCCGTTACCGTGTAGTAACACTCGCCGGCATCAGCTGTGTAGCTGGCCGCAGGTACTGCACAGGTGATCGTCGGATCCTCGTCATCGGTGACGATAATATCATACTGGCATGTGGCATCGTTGCCGTGGATGTCAGTGATGGTCCAGATGACCGTGGTTGTGCCGACAGGGAACTGGGCTCCGGCCAGGGTCGAAGTGCCAGTGAAGTCGTTGACTACGCTCAGCACTCCGCAGTTGTCATCCGTAGCTGTCGGGTCAAGAGCCGTGCCCGTTACCGTGTAGTAACACTCGCCGGCATCGGCTGTGTAGCTGGCCGCAGGTACTGCACAGGTGATCGTCGGATCCTGGGTGTCAACTACCGTAACAGTCTGGCTGCAGGTAGCTGTCCTCCCGTTTACATCAGTCACAGTCCATATTACCGTGGTCACTCCCACAGGGAACTGCACTGGTGCGTTGTTGGTCACAGAAGCAACTCCGCAGTTATCTGCAGTAGTAGGTGTGCCAAGGGCAACACCCGTGGCATAGCACTGGTTGGCATCTGCCGGTACATTGGTGACATTAACCGGGCAGGTGATCGTAGGATTTTGGGTATCAACAACCGTAACAGTCTGGTTGCAGGTCGCTGTCCTCCCGTTTACGTCAGTTACAGTCCATATTACCGTGGTCACTCCCACAGGGAACTGCACAGGTGCGTTGTTGGTCACAGAAGCAACTCCGCAGTTATCTGCAGTGGTGGGTGTGCCGAGGGCAACACCCGTGGCATAGCACTGGTTGGCATCTGCCGGTACATTGGTGACATTAACCGGGCAGGTGATCGTAGGATTTTGGGTATCAACAACAGTAACAGTCTGGTTGCAGGTCGCTGTCCTTCCGTTTACATCAGTCACAGTCCATATTACCGTGGTCACTCCCACAGGGAACTGCACAGGTGCGTTGTTGGTCACAGAAGCAACTCCGCAGTTATCTGCAGTGGTAGGTGTCCCAAGGGCAACACCCGTGGCATAGCACTGGTTGGCATCTGCCGGTACATTGGTGACATTAACCGGGCAGGTGATCGTAGGATTTTGGGTATCAACAACCGTAACAGTCTGGTTGCAGGTCGCTGTCCTCCCGTTTACATCAGTTACAGTCCATATTACCGTGGTCACTCCCACAGGGAACTGCACAGGTGCGTTGTTGGTCACAGAAGCAACTCCGCAGTTATCTGCAGTGGTAGGTGTGCCGAGGGCAACACCCGTGGCATAGCACTGGTTGGCATCTGCCGGTACATTGGTGACATTAACCGGGCAGGTGATCGTAGGATTTTGGGTATCAACAACAGTGACTGTCTGGTTGCAGGTCGCTGTCCTCCCGTTTACGTCGGTTACAGTCCATATTACCGTGGTCACTCCCACAGGGAACTGCACAGGTGCGTTGTTGGTCACAGAAGCAACTCCGCAGTTATCTGCAGTGGTGGGTGTCCCGAGGGCAACACCCGTGGCATAGCACTGGTTGGCATCTGCCGGTACATTGGTGACATTAACCGGGCAGGTGATCGTAGGATTTTGGGTATCAACTACCGTAACAGTCTGGTTGCAGGTAGCTGTCCTCCCGTTTACATCAGTTACAGTCCATATTACCGTGGTCACTCCCACAGGGAACTGCACAGGTGCGTTGTTGGTCACAGAAGCAACTCCGCAGTTATCTGCAGTGGTGGGTGTGCCGAGGGCAACACCCGTGGCATAGCACTGGTTGGCATCTGCCGGTACATTGGTGACATTAACCGGGCAGGTGATCGTAGGATTTTGGGTATCAACAACAGTAACAGTCTGGTTGCAGGTCGCTGTCCTCCCGTTTACATCAGTTACAGTCCATATTACCGTGGTCACTCCCACAGGGAACTGCGCTGGTGCATTATTGGTTACAGTCGCAACTCCGCAGTTATCTGCAGTGGTAGGTGTGCCGAGGGCAACACCCGTGGCATAGCACTGGTTGGCATCTGCCGGTACATTGGTGACATTAACCGGGCAGGTGATCGTAGGATTTTGGGTATCAACAACAGTAACAGTCTGGTTGCAGGTCGCTGTCCTCCCGTTTACGTCAGTTACAGTCCATATTACCGTGGTCACTCCCACAGGGAACTGCACAGGTGCGTTGTTGGTCACAGAAGCAACTCCGCAGTTATCTGCAGTGGTAGGTGTGCCGAGGGCAACACCCGTGGCATAGCACTGGTTGGCATCTGCCGGTACATTGGTGACATTAACCGGGCAGGTGATCGTAGGATTTTGGGTATCAACAACAGTAACAGTCTGGTTGCAGGTCGCTGTCCTTCCGTTTACATCAGTCACAGTCCATATTACCGTGGTCACTCCCACAGGGAACTGCACAGGTGCGTTGTTGGTCACAGAAGCAACTCCGCAGTTATCTGCAGTGGTGGGTGTGCCGAGGGCAACACCCGTGGCATAGCACTGGTTGGCATCTGCCGGTACATTGGTGACATTAACCGGGCAGGTGATCGTAGGATTTTGGGTATCAACAACAGTAACTGTCTGGTTGCAGGTCGCTGTCCTCCCGTTTACATCAGTTACAGTCCATATTACCGTGGTCACTCCCACAGGGAACTGCACAGGTGCGTTGTTGGTCACAGTCGCAACTCCGCAGTTATCTGCAGTGGTAGGTGTGCCGAGGGCAACACCCGTGGCATAGCACTGGTTCGCATCTGCCGGTACATTGGTTACATTGGCCGGGCAGGTGATCGTAGGATTTTGGGTATCAACAACAGTAACAGTCTGGTTGCAGGTCGCTGTCCTCCCGTTTACATCAGTTACAGTCCATATTACCGTGTCGTTCCGACAGGGAACTGCACAGGTGCGTTGTTGGTCACAGAAGCAACTCCGCAGTTATCTGCAGTGGTAGGTGTGCCGAGGGCAACACCCGTGGCATAGCACTGGTTGGCATCTGCCGGTACATTGGTGACATTGACCGGGCAGGTGATCGTAGGATTTTGGGTATCAACAACAGTGACTGTCTGGTTGCAGGTAGCTGTCCTCCCGTTTACGTCGGTTACAGTCCATATTACCGTGGTCACTCCCACAGGGAACTGCACAGGTGCGTTGTTGGTCACAGAAGCAACTCCGCAGTTATCTGCAGTGGTGGGTGTCCCGAGGGCAACACCTGTGGCATAGCACTGGTTGGCATCTGCCGGTACATTGGTGACATTAACCGGGCAGGTGATCGTAGGATTTTGGGTATCAACAACAGTAACTGTCTGGTTACAGGTAGCTGTCCTCCCGTTTACGTCAGTTACAGTCCATATCACTGTTGTTGTTCCGACAGGGAACTGGGCTGGTGCATTATTGGTTACAGTCGCAACACCGCAGTTATCTGCAGTGGTGGGTGTGCCAAGGGCAACACCCGTGGCATAGCACTGGTTGGCATCTGCCGGTACATTGGTGACATTAACCGGGCAGGTGATCGTAGGATTTTGGGTATCAACAACCGTAACAGTCTGGTTGCAGGTCGCTGTCCTGCCGTTTACGTCAGTTACAGTCCATATCACTGTTGTTGTTCCGACAGGGAACTGGGCTGGTGCATTATTGGTTACAGTCGCAACTCCGCAGTTATCTGCAGTGGTGGGTGTGCCGAGGGCAACACCCGTGGCATAGCACTGGTTGGCATCTGCCGGTACATTGGTGACATTAACCGGGCAGGTGATCGTAGGATTTTGGGTATCAACAACAGTGACTGTCTGGTTGCAGGTCGCTGTCCTCCCGTTTACATCAGTTACAGTCCATATCACCGTGGTCACTCCCACAGGGAACTGCACAGGTGCATTGTTGGTCACAGAAGCAACACCGCAGTTATCTGCAGTGGTGGGTGTGCCGAGGGCAACACCCGTGGCATAGCACTGGTTGGCATCTGCCGGTACATTGGTGACATTAACCGGGCAGGTGATCGTAGGATTTTGGGTATCAACAACCGTAACAGTCTGGTTACAGGTAGCTGTCCTCCCGTTGACGTCAGTTACAGTCCATATCACTGTTGTTGTTCCGACAGGGAACTGGGCTGGTGCATTATTGGTTACAGTCGCAACACCGCAGTTATCTGCAGTAGTAGGTGTGCCAAGGGCAACACCCGTGGCATAGCACTGGTTGGCATCTGCCGGTACATTGGTGACATTAACCGGGCAGGTGATCGTAGGATTTTGGGTATCAACAACCGTAACAGTCTGGTTGCAGGTCGCTGTCCTGCCGTTTACGTCAGTTACAGTCCATATCACTGTTGTTGTTCCGACAGGGAACTGGGCTGGTGCATTATTGGTTACAGTCGCAACTCCGCAGTTATCTGCAGTGGTGGGTGTGCCGAGGGCAACACCCGTGGCATAGCACTGGTTGGCATCTGCCGGTACATTGGTGACATTAACCGGGCAGGTGATCGTAGGATTTTGGGTATCAACAACAGTGACTGTCTGGTTGCAGGTCGCTGTCCTCCCGTTTACATCAGTTACAGTCCATATCACCGTGGTAACTCCCACAGGGAACTGCACAGGTGCATTGTTGGTCACAGAAGCAACACCGCAGTTATCTGCAGTGGTGGGTGTGCCGAGGGCAACACCCGTGGCATAGCACTGGTTGGCATCTGCCGGTACATTGGTGACATTAACCGGGCAGGTGATCGTAGGATTTTGGGTATCAACAACAGTGACTGTCTGGTTGCAGGTCGCTGTCCTCCCGTTTACATCAGTTACAGTCCAGATTACCGTGGTCACTCCTACAGGGAACTGCACAGGTGCGTTGTTGGTCACAGTCGCAACACCGCAGTTATCTGCAGTGGTGGGTGTCCCGAGGGCAACACCCGTGGCATAGCACTGACCCGCATTAGCAGGAGTGTCGGGGATATTTGGAGGGCATGTAAGTAACGGCAGTGTGTTATCAATCACGATAACGTCAAATTCACACTTTGTGAAATTATTTTTTGAATCGGTAAATGTATAACTAACTGTTGTGGTACCGACCGGGAAGGTTGATCCGGGAGCAAAGGTTCTGTCTGAGAATGTGACATTTCCGTCGCAATAATCAACGGCCGAAGGCTCTGTCCATGTGACAGTCTGAGTGCAGGTTGTATTGCCAGCACCGGTGTAGACAGTTATATCCATCGGACATCCGCTTATTACAGGACCTACCACATCATTGATCACTATAAGGTCTACATAAGCATATGCGGTTCCACATCGTCCCACAGTTACAACGGCCCTGTAATTCCATGTTCCCGGAATGGCAACCAGTTCGGTGAAGACATTCATATTTTCAGTCCCTGGTATAGCAGACCATTCGGTTTCGGCACTTAGCTTCTTCTCCCATCTGGCAATATATCCAGTGTTACCAGTCAGGGTGAATGTGGCATTATTGCCGACGCATGCAGGAGAACGATCCACAGTCGCGCTTCCGGCAACAGGAGTGTTAGGATATATTGTAAGTCTAACGGTAGTTGCTGTGCTTTCACATCCGTTTAAGGTCTGGGTAACATAATATGTAAATGTTCCTGTGGTTGTTCGGCCAGTTGCAAACGGTGTTCCCCACCCAACGAGTGTTGTAAGTCCGGCATCAGAGTACCATCTCAGATTCCTGCCGGTTGCTTCCAGATCAACAATATTTCTCAGGCAGCTATATTTATTCTCAGCCACTGGGGGCAGAGGCACAGAAGTAACGAGAATATCCCTTGAAATGCTGGCAGCACATCCGCTGATATTATGGGAATAGGTTACCGTATGTGTGCCGGGTCCGGCAGCTCCCGGGTTAAAAGTGTTGCCTGATATTCCAGGTCCGGTAAAGGTTCCACCCGCAGGGTAACCCTGCAAGGTAACCGGATCATTACAGGCTCCCATAGATACAAGTTCGGTCAGATCATGTTCTGCACCGGATGTAACAAAACTGCCCGGAGTAATTGTACTATTATATTCTGTTGCTAACCATCCCGGAGATTTAAAGGACATTGAATACCGACCCTCATCAATAATCCCATTGAAGTATTCGCCCCCGCTATAGCTTCCCAAATAAACATATTGTGGTAATGCTGTTTGAGTTGGTGCTGTACTTGATGAACTCACTTCAACTCCGTCAATATAAAGCCTGTGATCTGTACCATCATAGGTATACGAGTAATAATGCCACGCATTAGCTGAAGGTAAACTGTTGCTCCACACCAGTGGTGTTCCCCCCCAGTTCCAAACTACGACTCGCATACTGCCAGCAACCTCCCTTAATCCCAATTGTACAGCAGAAGGAGTACCAGCCCTTTGAAAAACCATCAGGTTCTGAGTTGAGGAAGGTAAACTTGAATACCTTGCCCATACACTGATGGTCTGGTTATAGGCATTTCCGCCGATTCCAGTGGTTGTCAGGGCCCTCATATTATCATTGGTACCGTCGAAACTTCGAGCCTCTTCTATGAGCCCTGCAATATTTATGGTCCCATTATTTGTCAAGTCATTATTATAGGAAGTGGCATCGGTAAGTATGTCATTGCTTATATGCCAGACTCCCTTATAACTACTGATCCAGGTGGCTTCAGTTGACAGATCTGAGGTAACTGCCTGATTGCCGTATATTATTTTGATGGCTGTTGTACTGGTTGCAGACAACTGAGGTACCCGTACCCAGGCAACGATTGTTCCAGTCACCGGATCATATGACTCGACCTGATGATCGAGTTTTGAGTTGTTAGGGTCCGTAAAAATAATGTCATAACCGTTAATGTTCTGAACATGCCCTCCATTTCCCAAAGTTCGTAACTGAGGCAATGTTAGATTCACCAGAACCGGAAAGTCCGGGAGATCTTCAGATCCGTTAGCCTGGCTAATGGTTAAATCGGTATAATAATTATATCCAAATGTGACCGATGGTACTGTAAGCGTAGCCTGACTGCTTTGGACAGATGCACCTCTTCCATCGGTAATTATGCAATAATACTCCCCGTTATCTCCTGATATTCCGTTGGTGATTCCAAGGCTGGATGTCGAAGTTCCGGAAAAGTGACCATCATCCGAAAGTAATACTAAGGGTGATTTGTACCATTGATAGGTTAATGTTCCGTATCCTGATGCATTAACCGTGAATACAGTAAGGTTTGTGCTGCCCTGGCATAGTACAGAATTTGCCGGCTGTATTGATATGAACGGGCCTGTTTTACAGATACCAAAATGAGTGCCGCCAGGTAAAGCAGAGAAACCTGATGTAAGGCTTTCCCGTCTTACTGTTGAACCAACAACCCCACCATGAAGTCCATCGACCTCCCAGTCAGCTGTGCCATCTCTTGTTACAATTCTTGAACCGGATGTAACCGGATATGGGCCAAATCCTGTTGCGTTCAGACTTATATCGTAATCATTTGAAGCAAATGAATTACGGGCAAGCGCGGTCCAGTAACCTGTTGTATATTGATTTGTAATATAATAATCTCCTGCATCAGACAAAGGAAGGCCGTTATCCCCGGGATCGCCTGAAACGAAGCTAACGAGCAGTGATCCTATTGTAAGATCAGTGAAATTCACAGTCAAAGACTGGGTTTGAGTTAAGGACCCAACCGGGAATAAGTAATCCTGACTCGTCTGGCTGATAGATCTTTCAAAATTTCCAGTTATTGTACCGGAAGTATAGATTAACGAGGCCGGAACACTGTTCGAGAGCAGGAAACTATTTGCCGCAGGATCAATATTCCCGTTGGTCATTGTCAGAAGGCCGGTAATATCTATGTTTCCGGTCATTGTAACACCTGCCGGATTATTAACCGTAAAGTTCCGTACTGTGGCAGGCAGGCCATCACCTGAAACCTGACTTGCCGATCCGTTATATGTATAATCTGCACCCTGGCTGAACGTTCGTGTGCCCAACACTCTAATGTTTCCACCGGTGGCTCCGGTTGTTGATAATGTAATTCCATAAGGATCACCGAGCATCAAACCGCCGCCTGGATTTAAGGTAAAAGTGCCAGGAGCAACATAAGTTCCGGAAACATCTATGATGCTTGTACCCATGCTAAGCACCGCGCCATTGTAGACAGTATAATTTAGCCTTGTATTGGAAAATGCGCCTCCGGTCCTGATAAAATTTTGCAATCCGGGGCCAACAAAATTTATATTTCCAACACCTGAACCGCTTGTTAAAAAGTTGCCTCCGGAAAAATAAAAATCTCCGCTCAGGTTGAATGTACAGGTAAACCCTCCAGTTGCAAGGTTGAGACGTCCGCCAGTCTGAGTGTATCCTCCCAAATTTATGGCATAGCTCCCCAAGGTTGATATGCGCAGGTATCTGGTGTTGGTACTGGCCATGGTAAACATGCCCCTTACTTCCAGGTTGGAATTTACATCTATATCACCTGTCTGACCTGAACAATTCCAGGTCAGGTTTCCGAATATCTGATTCAGTCCGGCAGGAATTATGTTTGTAACCGATAGAACTTCACAGGTGGAATTAGTCAGCCATGTTGCTTCCGGGATTGTTCCACCGTTAAGTCTGTGGTTGTACAGTGAATTATCGTGGAACCTGATTGCAGCTCCGGGATTTGCAGATGTATTGATGTTACCATAGTTATCAATTATCCCGTATACTTCGAGGTCAAATAGCTCTACCCCATTCCCGATGGTAAGATTCCTCGAAGCATTGACCCTGAGAGTTCCTCCTGCCTCAACAATCAGCTGATCCAGCGTCTCTGATGCTGCAACCGTAGCCGTATGACCGTTACGGATAGTGATTACCCCGCTGCCAAGACCCGGGTCAACTGCGGCGGCAACCCAGACGGCACCGTCATAAACCTGCCAGTTTGCGGCATTATTGAACTGAACGTTCCCATTTGTCCTGTAATCTCCTAAAGTCTGGCCAAATAATTCGACTCCAGGAAGTATCAATAATAGTAGGATAGGAATTATTTCCTTTCTGTTTCTTAACATTCTACAGGTAATATTTTTGGGAGCTTCAAATGCTGCCTGATACTTATACTCATTAAATGCACAAATGGTTGCCTAATAAACGGACAATTTTCAGGTGTAATTGCGTGAAGTTCACATAAAATAAACGTGCCGGCACTTTTTGCCGGCACGATTTATACACATTGTCAAATGTTTATCAACACGAAAGGAGGCCTAATTCTAAAGAATCAGCATGGCATCTCCATATGTTCCGAACCTATATTTTTCCTTGACCGCAGTGCGATATGCCTCAAACAGGAGATTGTATCCGGCGAAGGCGGAAACCATCATCAACAGAGTGGAATAAGGCAGATGGAAATTGCTCACCAGCATATCAGGAACCTTGAACTCATAAGGCGGAAAAATGAACTTGTTAGTCCACCCGTTGAACGGTTTGACCATCCCTGATGTCGAAACTGAACTTTCCAGTGTACGGATGACCGTCGTCCCCACCGCACATATCCTGCTCCGACGCTCCTTGGCCTTGTTGATGAGCACAGAGGCCTCTTCAGAAATCAATATCCTCTCAGAATCAACCTTATGCTTGGTAAGATCCTCCACATCAACAGTCCGGAAATTGCCCAGTCCCACATGAAGGGTTATCTCGGCAAACTCAACACCCACTATCTCAAGCCTCTTAAGCAGTTCCCTGCTGAAATGCAGACCGGCAGTGGGAGCAGCTACGGCACCCTCATGCTTCGCAAATATTGTCTGATACCTCTCGTTGTCTTCCGGCTCAACAGGCCTGTTGATGAATTTGGGCAGCGGCGTCTCACCAAGTGAATAAAGCGTCTCCTTGAATTCCTCATAGGTTCCGTCAAAGAGGAACCTCAGCGTCCTGCCCCTCGATGTGGTGTTATCAATAACCTCCGCAACAAGCAAATCATCCTCACCAAAGTAAAGCTTGTTCCCAATCCTGATCTTCCTGGCAGGATCAACCAGGACATCCCACAGTCTCTGCTCACGGTTCAGCTCACGCAGCAGAAAAACCTCTATCTCTGCCCCCGTCTTCTCCTTGTTACCGTATAACCTGGCGGGAAAAACCTTCGTGTTGTTGAATACAAGCACGTCTCGTTCCCTGAAATAATCTACAATATCCTTAAATACCTTATGTTCAATCACTCCGGTATCACGGTGCACAATCATCAACCTCGACTCATCTCTGTTTTTGGAAGGATAAAGTGCGATCAGCTCCTGGGGTAGTGTGTACTTAAATTGAGATAGTTTCATGATCCAATTCAGATTAGTGCAAGAATATTTATACGATCGAAATATCTTTTTGTTTCAAATTTTCCAGAATATATTTCAATTCTTCTACGGTAAGCGCCTTTTCAACACGAAATTCTCCAATGGCGTTCCTCACCAGTGCTCTCAGATGTGCTCCGCTGCCAAGGGCAACACCCAGATCACGGGCGAAGGCCCTTATGTATGTGCCTTTGCTGCATACAATCCTGATCTTCGCCTCATTTTCCCTGTAATCGAGCAGTTCAATCTCACGGAAAAAAACCTTCACTTCGTCAAGCTTCTTCTCTATCTTCTTCCTTGCCAGCTCGTACGCCCGCTTCCCGTCAACAAACTTTGCAGAAAAAAGAGGAGGCTCCTGGTACTGCTCACCCAAAAAACTTTCCAGCTTCTCCGCAACAAGCCCTGCATTGATATGACCCGACGGATACTCCCTGTCCACCTCACTTTCCAGATCAAACGAAGGCGTCGTCTGCCCGAACCTGATGACAGCGGTGTACTCCTTGTCCAGGTCCCTGAACTCATCAATCTTTTTGGTTGCCCTACCTGTGCACACAATCATCAGTCCCGTCGCCAGCGGATCAAGTGTTCCCGCATGGCCCACCTTGAGCTTTTTCAGGCCGCAGTGATGCCTGATTGCCAGCTTGACCTTGTTCACCAGGTCAAACGACGTCCAGTAGAGCGGCTTCTGAAGCAGCAGGATCTCACCTTCTTCAAAATCAGAGCAGTTCTTCAACACTATCAGGCAAATATTATAAGTGACAGTCCTACAACGAGGCAGTACAGGGCAAACCAACCCAGCTTGCCTTTCCTGACAATGTTTATCATCCAGCGGCAGGCAACGTAACCTGACACAAAGGCAGCAACAAATGCAATGATAAGGGGAAACAGAACAACATTTACTGCCGCAGTTTCAGTAGAGATGACCTCAACAAAATTAGCCCCGATGATCGGAACTATAACCATCAGGAATGAGAAACGGGCCAGTTCATTTTTGCTGTTGCCCAGCATCAGTCCTGTGGAAATGGTCGACCCTGACCTCGATAAGCCCGGAAGTACGGCAATTGCCTGGGCTATACCCATCAGGAAAGCTCCCCCGTAGGTTATTGGCTTATCCCTTTTCCTTACGAAGTGCCCCACGGCAAGAAACAGGGCAGTGACAAGCAAAAATGATCCGGTGATATCCATGTCCGCAACAAACAGCGCCTCCACCTTATCTTTTAAAGTAAACCCGACAATTGCCACAGGAATCATTGAAACCATAAGCTTTAGGGCATATACGGTCTCCTCATTCATCGCAAATTTGAAAACACCACCAAGCAGTTTCATGATCTCCTTCCAGAACACGACAATGATGCTTAATACTGTCGCTCCGTGCACCGCAACAGAAAACAGAAAGCTCTCTTCTATCCCGCCAAACAAATATTTAACGATCTCAAGATGCCCGTCGCTGCTGACCGGCAAAAACTCAGTCAGTCCCTGTACCAGTCCGAAGATCAGGGCTTCATACCAATTCATTCTCTGCTATCCGATTCCAATTAATAAAAAAGTTACTCTTTGGGTCTCTTCATTATTGCATAAATCTCAAAAATGAAACCGGCCAGAACAATCAGAGGAGCTACAGTAATCCTGCGAAAACTGAAGATATCCTCCGAGAATACTTTCGGGTCATCAGATCTTCCTCCGGCCATGAGAATGAATCCCACAATGATAATGGCAAATCCTATTGCCATAAGCTTGTAGTTCTCCCTCCCCAGGGCAAAACCGGGTTTTTTGTCATCTTCCTTTTTAGCGGCCATATCTCTTTAATAGTATAGTTTATCCTCGTGTATGCCGAGATACCTGTTCACGGCAAAAAATGTCGAAACGGCATTGATAACCACTCCCGCCATTACCAGCGCCAGGCATAAAAACAGGAACAGATTTATATTTTCATAAGTAAACAGAGTGAAAAACTCCTTCTCAATCAGGTACATAAGTCCCATCAGCAGACCGATGGCTATCAGGGCAGCCAGGAAACCGAAGAAGAGGCTTTTCAGAAGGAATGGCTTCCTGATAAACGACCTGTTGGCACCGATGAGCTGCATTGTATTTATCAGGAACCTCTTGGAGTAGATTGAGAGCCGGATCGTATTGTTAATGATCGTCAGTGCTATCAGAAACAGCAATGCGCTGATAACCAATAGAAAAGCTGTAATCTTCTTTACATTGTCATTTATAAGGTTCAGAATAGACTCCTGATAGTAGACCTCATCAACAACCGGGTACTCAGATATGATCTTCTCCAGTTTGATTACACTGTCAGGATGCGTATAATCAGCCAGGAGGTAAACGTCAATTGTTGGCATGAGAGGGTTATACCCCAGGAAATCCAGAAAATCCTCTCCAAGCTCTTCGCTAAGCTTAACGGCAGCCTGATCCTTTGAGACATACTCGGTCTGCTTCACATAGGCCTTGGCATCCAGCTCCTTCTGAAGCATCCTGATATCCGCCTCGCGTGCATCCTCCTTGAGCATTATGGTAAAAGAGAGACTTTCACGGAAATAATCTGAAAGCTGGCGGGCATTGATTAGGACCATCCCAAGAATTCCGAGCAGAAACAGTACCAGCGATACACTAACTACAAGCGTTAAATAAGAACTGCCTAATCTGTACCTGGATATTCCACCGACTGTTTTTGCCACTGCCAAAACTTTGCGTCAAAAATAGCACACAAACCGCCAAATCCTTCAACCAGCCGGCGATTTTTTCAAAACATACACGGATTAAAAGAAATGCCGGAAAACGGGGTCAGTCCTCCACAACGGTCATCCACCCGAATTCATCCGGTTCGTCCCCGTACTGAATTCCTATCAGTTTATTGAAAAGCTTCATCGACACAGGCCCCGGTTTGCCATCCTTGCAGTATTCGTAGATCTTGCCGGTTTCGGGATCGACAATCTTCGCTATGGGGCTAATAACAGCGGCGGTACCGCATGCGCCGGTCTCCTCAAACTCTGCAAGCTCCTCAACTGCAATCCTGCGTCGCTCGGTTTTTATCCCCATCTTTTCGGCTATCGCGATAAGGCTCTTGTTGGTTATTGAAGGAAGGATCGACGCTGACAGCGGGGTTACGTATGTGTTGTTCTTTATTCCGAAGAAGTTCGCCGGACCGCATTCATCGATATACTTCTTTTCCAGTGCATCAAGGAAGAGGGCATTGCCATACCCCCCGTCGCGGGCCTTGACTATCGCCCTGAGGCTGGCGGCATAGTTGCCTCCGACCTTTATGCTCCCCGTGCCGAGCGGCGCGGCGCGGTCAACATCACGGCATATCATCATATTGACGGGCTTAACTCCACCCTTGAAGTAAGGACCTACCGGCGTCACAAAAACCAGGAATGTATATTCCGATGCCGGCTTGACACCGACCTCAGCACCGCTGCCAAAAAGCAGAGGCCTGATATACAGCGATGCGCCTGATCCGTGCGGGGGAACAAACTTCTCATTGAGCCTCACAGCCATGAACACCGCCTCCCGGAACAACTCCATGGGAACCGGCTCCATGATCACTCCCTTTGCGGAAGAGATCAACCTTTTTGCATTCTCATCCCACCTAAATAACCTTACCTTTCCGTCACGACCCCTGTAAGCCTTGAGGCCCTCAAAGGCCTCCTGCCCGTAATGAAGCCCGGTAGCGGCCATATGAACATTAATATACTCTGAATCTGTTACTTCAGGCTTACTCCACTGTCCGTTCCTGAAGTAACATCTGACATTATGGTCAGTCCTGATATAGCCAAAAGGCAGATTGTTCCAGTCTAAATTAACCATGATTACCGTATTAGGATTTTTCAAATGTACTCTTTAAAACCAATGTACCAAATGATTTTAAATATTGTTGAGCCTGTCGCCGGCAAAAGACTGAAGGGCAATGAGTTGCTCCTGATGAGAAACTGACCTCAGTTTACGGGCTGTCTCCGTAAGAAACTGATTTTCTTCAATTTTTGCGGCCATATTCCTGAACCATATTTTGGGGTCAGCTATTTTTCCGTAAGCCGTCTCCTCCCGGTAGAGCCTGTCAATCATTGTAACGAAGTCAATCCTGCCGGTGAAATCATATACGGCGTCATGCAATACCCTTCCCGCGGCACTCTCCTGTTCAGGCATGTATGCTGAGCCCATCAAGGCCGTCACTGCATCAAGCGTCTGCGGCCCGAAACCATAAACCGAAAGAACTTCCCCGGCCCTTTTCCTGGCTGCAGCATAAGGTTCATTATAGTCAAAGGCATACCCGAAGAAGATGAATACAGACGCCAGCCTGAGATGAATATAATCCTGATCCTCAAGTTTCTCAGCCCTGGCGAGGAGGTCAGCCTGAAGACAAACGCTCCGTATGTACTCAACACTGTGGAAGAAGAGATCCGGAGACGCTATCTCTGAATACTTGGTAAAAACATGTTCCTCCACATCGAGAATCCTGATCATCTCAATCTTCGTAAAGAATTTCCTGTTGGGCGAACCGTCAGGTTCACGCAGGTCAGGCCGTATCCCCGTGACAAAATACATGTCGAGGTCACCCTTGTACTTGACCGGCATTCTTCCACGGTAATCACATATGAAATATTCCTTTACGAACTCATACGTGGTTCCCGAGATATTGATCCTCCCGGGCTCTCCTGAAGACTCCATCCTGCTTGCCGTATTCACCGTGTCTCCCCAGATGTCATATGTTATCTTCTTGTGCCCGACAACCCCCGCAATGACCGTTCCGGTGTGAATGCCGATCCTGATATCCCAGAACCGTGCCGCTGTCTTTGCCGGGTCATTCTTCATGAACTGCATGTATTTCTGCATCTCAAGGGCAGCAAGCACGACCTCAACGGGATTAGTCCTGTTCTTCTCCGGTATCCCTCCGGCGCACATATAGGCATCGCCTATTGTCTTTATCTTTTCAATCCTGTATTTCTCTGCCAGGGAATCAAAGTGAAAAAAGAAGCGGTCAAGCTCATCAATCAAAACCTCCGGGTTCATCTCTTCGGCAATCTTGGTGAACCCCTGTATATCAGAAAAGAGGACAGTGACAAAATTGTATTTCGTCTTCGCCGCTTTACCTTTTGACATTATCTCTTCGGCAGTGCCTTTAGGCAGCATATTTGCCAGGAGGTTGTCCGACTTTTCCTTTTCATGCTGCAGCTCTTCGGTACGCTCCGCGATGAGCTCCTCAAGCCTCTTCTGCCTCTCCATGAACAGACGGTGTGTGCGTACACGGATCATCATCGCTGCCAGAACAAACAGAAAAGGATAAATGATCCAGGCCAGGGGTGAAAAGTACCACGGAGACTTTACCCTGAAGCTGAATGATCCTTCACCGGCCGCCTCGCCGCCACCGATGCGGTAACGGTACTTAAAGGTATATTTCCCGCGGCCAAGGTTAGTATATTCCTTGTAGCTACGGTCAGTCCAGGAGGTCCAGTCGTTATCCGGACCCTCCATGTAAAAGGAATACTCAGTGGCAGGCCCCTTCTCCATCCTGAATACAATACCTTCATGATACCTGAGAACAGGCATCGCTTCCGAGGCATCAATCTTCTCACCGGTACGATACAGATGCACTCCGGTAATCTTTCCTCCCTCCGGCACGTCAGCATTCCGTCCCGGTGCTGAATAAACTGACTCCAGGCAGAATCCAAAACCTGCAAGGAGGAAGAATAGAACAACACCGCGGAAAAAACCTATAGCCATACCGGATTAAATAAGACTGATCTATACAAAAATAAACTAATATTTCACTGTTTTGTTATCTACCCTCAGCCCCATACGGATGCATTGATTAATTTTGCCATCTATCCGACCACACAATGGAACTTGTATTCGCCACAAACAATAAGCATAAGATCAGAGAGATAAGTGATCTCCTCGATGACAACTTCAAAATAGTGGGCCTCTCTGATGTAAACATCACGGAGGATATCCCCGAGGATGCGGAGACGCTGGCTGAAAACGCCCTCTTCAAGGCGAAGTATGTGCATGACAGAACAGGGATGAATGTCTTTGCAGACGACACAGGACTGGAGGTTGACGCTCTCGGAGGAGCTCCGGGTGTATATTCGGCAAGATACTCAGGTGAAGGGAGAAGCTTTGATGACAATATCACAAAGCTGCTCGGGGAGATGGAAGGCGTTGAAAACAGGCTTGCCAGGTTCAGGACAGTCATTGCCCTTATACTTGACGGCAGCGAATATCTTTTTGAAGGAACGGTGGAGGGAGTGATCACCAGAGAGAGGAGGGGAAACGGAGGTTTTGGATATGACCCCGTCTTCCTGGCAGAGGGATATGACCTGACATTTGCCGAGATCCCCCTCGCGGAAAAGAACAAGATCTCGCACCGGGCCAGGGCAATGAGAAAACTGCTTGAGTTCCTGACTGACAGGAAGGTATGACTTTAAATCCCATAATTGCGGGTTATAAGAATTTAACAAATAATCCCGTTATTGAGGGTCATGAATTATACTATTATCCCGTTATTGCGGGACAGGCATTATGAAATTATCCCGTTATTGCGGGAAAGCATTATGACAATCAATCCCCTTTTATAGGAGCTGGGAATTATGAAGCGGATCATTGTATTGACAGCAGCACTGGCAACAACGATTCTCCTCTGCGGACAGGGAGCCGTAGGATCATGGAATGACCAGCTGTCTTACAGTTCATCCTATTCCCTTGCTGCAGGAAAAGACAAGGTATATTCTTCCGCCGGCGCATCAGTTCTTGTGTATGACCTGACCAGCAGATCATCATCATCCCTCTCAAGGGTGTCAGGACTGAATGAAACGGCCATAAGCCTGCTCGGATGGTGCGACGATGAAGAGACGCTGATCATCGTATACGCAAACACCGGGATTGACCTCGTAAGGAAGGGTATCATTACAAATATTCCGGACATAAAAAACGAATACATCCCCGGGCTCAAGGAGATCTACGGTGTCACCACCTCGGGCAGCCGCGCCCTGCTGTCATCAAGCTTCGGCATCGTTGTGATCGACATCAGCGGGAGATACGTGGCTGACACCTGGAGACCCGGTCCTGACGGTGAAACAAACGAAGTCCACGCAACAGTGATAATGGATGACATTGTCTACGCCGCCACATCAAAAGGGGTGTTTTATGCCCCGCTCACCCGGTCCGGACTCTCATATTTTGGCAACTGGGAGCGGCTGGAGGGTTTGCCGTCACCGGAATCAAAATATGATAACATAGCTGCTGCAGGTTCAGCACTTTTCATTAGCAAACCGGCAGCACCATCATCTCAGGACTCCCTGTTCCGGATCATCCCCGGTCAGAGTGCCAGCCTCATCATTGAAGCACCGGAAGGCAGCATCAGGTCGCTTGATGGTGACGGCACTGCCGTCTATGTTTCGATGGCCTCAAAAGTATTGTCACTCTCATCACAGGGTGCAGTCACAGGGGAGATAACGGGATATGGCTGGGCCTCAACCAATCCGCTCGCCGCAATAAGATATAACCAAAGCCTCTGGATTGCCGATGCCTCGGTCGGACTTGTTTCCACTGAAGACAACATTAAATTCAGCAATCACACAATCGCAGGGCCTTATACCAACAATGTCGCAGATATCCATTTTGCAGGAGATAATTTCTATGTTACCGGAGGAACCGTTGACAATGCATGGGGCAATGTCTACCGCCCCTTCCAGGTCTTCACAGGCAAAGGAGACTCCTGGCAGAGCCTCATTTTCTACGAGGCAGCCGACAGGGACGCGATGCGGGTCGTCGCTGACCCCGATGATGAAAGCCATTTCTTCGTTTCATCATGGGGAAACGGCCTCTACGAGTTCCGGGAAGGCGAGGTGATAAATAACTACAACCAGTATAACTCCCCCCTGACCAGCATCAGGCCGGGAGAGAATTACACCAGGATCTGCGGCCTTGCATTTGACGGGTCGGGAAACCTGTGGATGACACAGTCAGGCGTGCCGGGCAACCTTAAGGCACTCACCCCCGACGGTAACTGGATCACACCGTCTCTGAACCTGAACGTACCGGTGACAGGCGACATGATCATAGACAGGAATGGTTTCATATGGGTATTGCTGCCCCGCGGTTACGGACTTCTTGTATATGATCCGGCAGGAACACCCGGAACAACTTCAGACGACAGGTATCTGCGGCTTCAGGTTGAAGACACCGAAGGCCACGTGATGAATAACCTGTTCTCAATAGCTTCGGACCATGACGGAAACATCTGGGTAGGAACCGACATGGGTCCGGCAGTTTATTACAACCCGGGAAGAGTATTCACCGGCGGAATAACAGCATCCAGAATAAAAATCCCGAGAAATGACGGCTCCGGCCTGGCTGATTACCTTCTGGGAACGGAGACGGTAACCACCATTGCCGTCGACGGGGCCAACAGAAAATGGTTCGGGACCATGAGCTCCGGTGCATACCTGATGTCAGACGATGGCAAGGAGGAACTGATCCACTTCAACAGCACAAACAGCCCCATGCTGTCTGACAACCTGGTGAAGATAGCCGTGAACGGCATTAACGGTGAGGTTTGGTTCGGCACTTCGGAAGGAATCGTCTCTTTCCGCGGCGACGCCACCGCAGGAAAGGAAGACTATTCAGGAATATATGTTTTCCCGAATCCGGTCAGGGAGGATTTTGAAGGAGTGGTAACCGTTACCGGTCTCGTCGAAAACTCATCGGTAAAGATTACGGATGTCAGCGGTAACCTTGTTTATGAGACCACATCCCTGGGGGGGCAGGTGACCTGGGACCTTCGCAATTACCGGTCGGCAAGAGTTGCCACCGGAGTTTACCTGGTCTTCTGCACCAATGAAGACGGCAGTCTTTCCAAAGTAACCAAGATGCTGGTGATCAGGTAATCAGCAATAACCAAAATGCCGGTGATCAGCAGTAACCAGAATGCTGGTAATCAGGCAATCAGCAGTAATCAAGAGATGGTGATAGGTGATCAGTCGGCAGTAATAAGACTTTGAATACGCTCTATCTGCAGCTTTTTATTCACCTCCCTGAGGCTGCGTGCGGTGGCAGTGAAATACTGGTGACCGGAGATAAACTTCACCTGCATCCTGTTCCAGTCATTCAGGCTTGTGATCTTATTCTGAGCCTTCAGCTCTTCAAAAAGAGTATTTGAAACGGGGATGAAATCGCTTCTTCCAAGATAATCAAGGTCGGAATCACAGATGATCTGTTCAAGCAGGTCAGAAGGCCTGGGCGGCAGCTTGGTAGACATGATGATCCTGTTTATCCTTTCAATCTGTTCATTGGTATAACCGTATCCGGGAAGCATCTCCCTGGCCAGGAGCGTTCCCTGGTATTCATGGTCATCATAAGAAACCGTGTGACCCGCATCGTGAAAGAGAGCAGCAGTCTTCAGCAACAGTATCTCCTCATCGTTACACCCTTCAGCCCATCCTATCAGTTCCACCTCCGTCACAACATCGACAGTGTGCTTTACATTATGATAGAAGAGAAAGTCAGGCAACTCCCTCTCAAGCTTATCAAGAATAACCTCCTGTATGTCAGTGAACTGAATAAGCCCGAACTTCACCTTGAAGGCCTCGTTCGGCCTGACACCCAATCCGTCAACGGACAATGCCGGCAACAGCCCCATAACCTGGTACATCTGTATGCTGCCGGTATATTTCACGGGCAGCTTGCCAAAATACTCACAGGTGAAGAACTCTTTTACAAGCTCGTAGGTCATGACTGAAATGAGAATCGAATCCTTTCCCGAGACAGCCTCGATGCGGCTTGCAGTGTTTACGGCCCGACCCTTGATATCGTATGACAGCTTGTTCTTCCCTGATATTGAAGCAGTAACAGGGCCTGTGTGGATGCCTACCTTCAGATTCCAGATCCTTTCATCAACCCTCTTCCTCGCTTCATATTCCTTCATGAAATGCCTCAGCTCAACCGCAGCCATGACAACTTCAACGGGGTTGGTAATGTTCTTCGAAGGTATGCCGCCGGCACACATCAGGGTGTCACCGATGGTCCTGATTTTCTCAACATGATATTTCCCGATTATCTTGTCGAATTCGTAAAAGATCTCATCAAGCTCATCCATCACCCGTGCAGAGTCCATATCCTCCACAAGCCTGGAAAAACCGTGGATATCGGCGAAAAGGACCGTGACCATGTTGTACCTGAAAGACTTCTCCTCCTCTACTGCCTGTGAGCCAGGCAACTCATTCCTTTCAATGAGAACCCTGTACTTTTCGTTCATTTCCAGGATCTTTCCCTTCTCCCGCTCAAGTTTCTTCACCTGCTCCTCAAGCTCCTTGTTCTGACGGGCAAGCCGCGCGATGCGCCTGAGCAGCTGATCCTTTGATCTCGAATCCATTTTCTGAAATTGACGGGTAAAGATACAAATTTAACAATGCTCTGTTTAAGCCTGCTGTCAGTAAACTTTAATACATTTGGAAAAGCGCTCCACCAGATGCTGGTAAAAACAAAAGCCATACTGATCCATCACGTCAGGTACTCAGACAACTCCCTGATTGCACATTTTTATACCCAGGAGTATGGAAGGCTCTCTGTAATGGTCAAGGGCATCTCGTCAAAAAAGGGGGGTGCCAGATTCACTTATTTCCAGCCGCTGAATATCTTCAACACGGAACTGTACCATTACGAGAACAGGGAGCTGCACAACCTCAGGGAGATGAGCCTTGCCTTTATCCCGAAAACGACCCCCGGTGATATCTACCGGACCTCCGTGGCATTGTTTATCAGCGAGGTGCTTTACAATATCATAAGGGAGGAAGACGCTAACAGGATGCTTTACGACTTCATAGAATCATCTGTCATCACTCTTGACGGGATGACAGCCGGCATAAGCAACTTCCACCTGTGGTTCCTCGTGGCTTTCATGGCCTATGCCGGGATTGGTCCCTCACCTACCTCTCTGAAAGAGTATTATTTTGACATGCTCACCGGTCAGTTCACCGCACAGCAGCCAATGCATGCCGACTTCCTTGAACCACACAGCGCCGGAATTCTCAATCGCCTGCTGCAAATGCCGGCTGAAGAGGTTGCCTGTTTGCACCTGTCAGGCGAAGAGCGCACTGAACTTCTTGCGAGGATACTGAAGTACTACAATCTTCACCTTACAGGTATAAGGCAGATACGTTCTCTTCAGGTCCTGAATGATATTTTCAGGTGAATTGAGAGAGGCTTTAATTATATTTGAAACAAAATACGGCCAATGCCCTTCATCCCTTCATTCATCAAGTGGATAAACTCAAAAAGACTCGACCGGATAGATCTTTTCAGGAAATATCCTGCAGAGAGCCAGGCGGAGGTTCTGGCAAAACTTCTGTCCCATAGCAGGGAGACCGTTTGGGGAAGGGAACACGGATATGCATCAATTTCCAGTCACGAACAGTTCTGCAACAGCGTTCCCCTTCAGACCTATGAGGAGCTGATTCCCTATGTTGAAAGGCTCAGAGCCGGAGAAAAAAACCTTCTATGGCCCGGAGAGATGAAATGGTTTGCCAAATCATCCGGAACCACAAGCACGAAAAGCAAGTTCATTCCCGTCTCGAAGGAATCCCTGGAAGGAACACATTACCGGGGGGCGAAAGACTGCCTGGTGCTCTATACCGCACTCAATCCTGCAACGAAAGTATTCCTCGGAAAAGGTCTGACCCTCGGTGGAAGTCACCAGATCAACAACTTCAGCAACAATTCTTTATACGGAGATCTCTCTGCCATCCTGATTGAAAATGCCCCCGGGTATGCTGACCTGATACGCACTCCGCCGGCCCGGATAGCATTGCTTGAGGACTTTGAGGAAAAGATGAGGATGATCACCGAAACAACGGTGAATATGAACATCACCAGCATCTCCGGGGTGCCCTCATGGAACCTCGTTCTGATACGGCATATACTCAGGGCAACGGGAAAAGAGAACCTCCACCAGGTATGGCCTAACCTCGAGGTCTTCTTCCACGGAGGCATTAACTTTGCCCCATACCGCGAACAGTTCAGGAGGCTGCTGCCTGACCCAAAGATGAATTACATGGAGACATATAATGCCTCCGAAGGCTTCTTCGCCATACAGGATGACCTCTCTGACAGCTCGATGCTGCTTATGCTCGATTACGGAGTCTATTTTGAATTCATTCCTGCAGAAATAGCCGGTTCTGACAATCCACGAACACTTACCATCGGTGAGGTTGAAAAAGGGGTCAATTATGCCGTTGTAATCTCAACCGACTGCGGCCTCTGGAGATACGCCATCGGTGATACGGTCGAATTCACGAGCCTCTTTCCGCACAAGATAAAAATAACGGGACGGACAAAACACTTTATCAATGCCTTCGGCGAGGAGGTCATCATTGACAATGCCGAGAAGGCACTTGAGGCAGCCTGCCAGGGGACGGGAGCACATATCAGCGAATATACCGCAGGCCCGGTATATATGGGAAATGACACACGCGGCTCACATGAATGGGTGATTGAATTTGACAGTGAGCCTGATGACCTCGACCATTTCATTGAGATTCTAGACACCGCACTCAAGTCGCTTAACTCCGACTATGAGGCCAAAAGATACAGGGACCTGACTCTCGGAAGACCTATAGTAAGGGTTGTACCAAAGGGTACTTTTTATAAATGGTTCAGGGAAAGGGACAAGCTGGGCGGACAGAACAAAATGCCGAGACTTTCAAACGGCAGGGAGTATGTCGAGAGTGTCCTGAAAACCGCCGGTCACTGAAATCTTTTTATCAACAGACTGAACATCTCCCCCCCTTTTTCCTATATTTAAACTCAGATTTAAACCGTCATTTTTATGCACATAGCAATTGCAGGCAACATCGGATCAGGCAAGACAACTCTGGCCGGACTGCTCTCCAAACACTACGGCTGGCAGGCTCATTATGAGGACGTTGATGACAATCCATACCTCAATGATTTCTATGAGGACATGCAGAGGTGGTCGTTCAACCTCCAGATTTACTTCCTGAACTCACGCTTCAGCCAGGTGCTTGAAATCAAAAAGGCAAAGAACACGATTGTACAGGATCGTACGATATACGAAGACGCATATATATTCGCTCCCAACCTCCATGCAATGGGGTTGATGTCGACACGTGACTTTGAAAACTATTTCACCCTCTTCAAGCTGATGAGTTCGCTGGTTGAACCACCTGACCTGCTGCTCTATCTCAGGGCCTCAGTGCCAACTCTTGTCAGCCAGATACAGAAGCGCGGACGGGAGTATGAAAGCTCAATCAGGATTGACTACCTCAAACGCCTCAACGAGCGCTATGAGGCATGGATCGAATCATACAAGCTGGGCAGGCTGCTTATACTTGAGGCCGACTATTATGACTTCCCTGAAAACAAAGAACACCTGAGCGAGGTGATTGACAAAATAAATGCAGAGCTTCACGGACTTTTCTGAAAATATTTCCGGAAAATAAGACAGGCAAAACCATCCTCAGTGATGGTTTTTTTGTCTAATTTTGACATGCATAAGTCAAGTCAGTGTCTTTCAATATTAAAAACAAAAAATGATCATGAAAAGGTTTCTTGTTCTCTCATGGCTTGTTGCCTTGACTATTCTCGCAACAGCGCAACCCGTAACCGACAAAACAGTTCCGGTTGATCCCGCCTACCGCATAGGTAAACTTGACAACGGCCTCACCTACTACATCAGGCATAACACCGAGCCTGCTGGCAGGGCCAGTTATTACATAATCCAGAACGTGGGCGCCATCCTTGAAAAAGACAACCAGAACGGACTGGCTCACTTCCTCGAACACATGGCTTTCAACGGAACGGAGCATTTCCCGGGCAAAGGCATCCTCAATACACTTGAACGCCACGGTGTGGCCTTCGGCCGTAACATAAATGCCTATACAAGCTTTGATGAGACGGTCTATAACCTCAGCGATGTGCCGGTGGATAAGCCGGGACTGGTCGACACCTGTCTGATGATACTGGCTGACTGGTCTGACTTTCTTACTCTTGCGGAGGAGGAAATAGACAAAGAGAGAGGCGTAATAGTTGAAGAGTGGCGTTCAAGGCGCGATGCTTCATTCAGAATGATGACGAAGATGCTTCCGGTGCTCTTTGAAGGGTCACAGTATGCTGTCAGAGATGTACTCGGAGATACTGCGGTAATTAAAAACTTCTCTCCCGAAACACTGCGTTCCTTTTATCACGACTGGTACCGCACCGACCTGCAGGCAATAGCCGTGGTGGGTGACATTGACGTTGATGCTGTCGAAGCCAGGATCAGGAAAATTTTCTCCCCGATACCGGCGGTTGAAAATCCTGTACCCAGGCCAGAAAATCTGCTTGTCCCGAAATCCGGCACCCGATACCTGCTGCTGACTGACCCGGAAGCATCAGAGACATCAGTGAGCCTCATGATGATAGATACTCATCCTGACACCGCTGCCAGGGACCTCGACTATATCCGTGACGGCTATGTTATTGCCCTGATGAACAGTATGATGCGCAGCCGTTTCAACGAGATTGTCCAGAAAGGAACTCCCCCGTTCATCAGTGGTTCGCTCAGCTACAGCTCATTCCTCGCAAGGAACTACAATGCACTGAGTCTCGATGCAACAGTCCGCGATGATGAAGAGAGCAAGGCTTTTGAGGCAGCCCTGACTGAACTTGAAAGAGTGAAGAGGCACGGCTTTACCAAAGGTGAACTTGACAGAACCAAAGCAAACATGCTTGCCAGTTTCGAGAACAGGTACAAGCAAAGAGACAAGATCAGCAATGACAGCTGGGCTGCACAAATCAGGGACCATTTCCTGACTGGTGAACCCATTCCTTCAATGGATGTACAGTATGAATATTACAAGGAGATCCTTCCGCTGATTTCGCTTGAGGAGGTGACTAAGAGACTTCAGGGACTCGTGACAGACGACAACAGCTTCATTGTTGTTCAGGGACCTGATGACAGGGATCACCTTTCAGAAACGGAGGCATTGGCCATTCTCAGCAAGGTGAGGGCAACTGATATCAAACCTTACGAAGACATCACCGGCGGATCAGATCTTATTGGCGAAACCCTCGCCGGGGCAAAGGTGGTAAAGAGCGTTGCCCTGCCGCAGTTCAGTGCAACGGAATGGACCCTTTCCAACGGAGCAAAGGTAGTCTTCAGGCATGCCGACTATGAAAAGGATAATGTAACTATATCAGGATTCGCCTATGGCGGTTCATCGCTTTATCCCGACTCACTCGTACCATCGCTTACGCTGTTCCCACAGGTCATTTCAATGTACGGCGCCGGTAAATTTGACAACGTAGCCCTGACAAAGATGCTGGCCGGTAAAAAAGCCTCCGTCTCCCTTGGATTGCAGGAAACAATGCAGACAATATCAGGCTCCTCCACACCCAAAGATTTCGAGACCATGATGCAGCTTCTCTACCTGCGTTTTGCAAGGCCCAACTACAACAAGGAAGCGTATGACGCCATAATGGGCCGATTTACAGCCTTTGTCACCGCGATGCAGAAGACCCCCAACAAGATCATGACCGACAGTCTCCAGATGAATATGAGCGGGTATCACCCGCGTACCTTCATCATGACTCCCGAATCAATGAAACTGATCAGCTATGAAAAAGTAAACCACATCTATGGGACAGCATTTGATGATGCCTCGGCATTTACTTTCGTAATTACCGGTAATGTTGAGGAATCGGAGGCACTCCGCATGGCTGAAAAATATATCGGCTCACTGCCATCGAAGTACCAGCCCGAAACATGGAGAGACAACGGGGTCAGACAGCCTGAAGGTACTGTCCGGAAAGAGATACCTATTCCGCTTGCCGTACCTAAGGCAACGGTGGTTATGAGCTATTCCGCCAATCTGAAGTTTAACCCGAAAAACAACCTGATGATGGACGTCCTCAAGGGTGTTCTTGACCTAATCTATACGGAGAAAGTGAGAGAGGAACAGGGCGGAACATACGGCGTCAGCACCAGCGCCACTTCGCATAAGAGACCCGTTGAGAAAGCCGACTTGCTTGTAGCATTTGAATGCGACCCTGCAAGGGCTGCTGACCTTAAAGAAATAATCTACAGGGAATTGCAGGGTATTGCCCTGGAAGGTCCTTCGCAGGTGAACCTTGAAAAGACAGTAAGCAACATGATGAAAAACCGCGAGGAAGAGAAGCAGCATAACAGCTACTGGGCAGGAACGGTCTCCGCCTATTATGTCTACGGGATTGACAGCAATGATGACAAAAACTTTGCTGCCATTCTTAACAGTCTTACTGTCAAGGATATGAAGAAGATGGTTAAGAAATATCTTGCCAAAGCTGATCTGCTTGAGATGGTATTTGTGCCGGAGAAGAAATAAAGTCACTTATTATCCGGCCCATCTCTGCACTGTGGGTCCGCTGGTTGTCGGTAAGGTCAAGGTAGAAGGCACCCTTTATCTGACGTGCGATATCCATTCCTTCGTCGTGGCTGTGGAACCTGTCTTTTGAGGCAACCACAACCAGTGAGGGGACGGATATCTCCTGCAGGCATCCGTTCATACGGTAAGCGCTAAGGTGACGGATGGCCGCTCCGGTGCGTACCGGCTCGGCTGAGTCGAGTATCCTGCAGTTGATGCGGTACATCTCATAATCCTCTGCAAGATTGATGCGGAAACGCCTCAGGTACCACTTGAGAAACGGTTTTAACGGGTAATAGACTACCCGGGCAGCCCTGGCCATAAACAACAGCCATCCCTGGAACGGGAAGGAGCTGTTGGGCTCAATAAGAACAATTCTTTCAGGCTTGTTCTCAAGCAACGGGAAAGCCTCTGCAATGGCCGTTGCACCAAGTGAGTAACCCGCCATGACATAAGCTGAACCGCCAGGAAACCGCATCTCCGCAAAATGAACAAGGTCAGACGTGACATCCTCAACCGTAAACCTGTGGTTTCGGGTTATCCTCGCACTCTTTTTTTCCCTGGTTTCAACATAATAAACCGTATGATGCTTTGTCAGCTCAAAAACTGTCTCCCTGAAGTTTTCAATAACGGAAGCCAGTCCCGGGATGAATATAACCGGCGGAGCATCGTACGGCTCCGGCGGCGTGAAAATAACGGTCAGAAGCTCCACCCCTGTCGGCAGGGCAGTGTACTCAACCTTGCAGCTTGCACCCGTATGGCAAAAATCTGAGTAATTGGTATCCATCGAAAATGTTCCTAAGGGTGGAAATAATTCACAATGATACTAATATTCTGAATTTTCGGGCCTTTAAAGGAGAAGTGACTCCCAAATCGGTCAAATCTGCGTAACTTGGTCATTGATAATGGTGCGGAAGGAGGCACAACCAACATCATGAAAAGAAAAATATCCATGACATTGGTTCTTCTCATGGCATTCATCTCATGCGAGGGCCCGGAAACAACAGTTACCAACATAGTAGGCCGAAACGGTTCCGTTCTGAGGAAGGCAGAGATGAGACACTCATCCCCGATACCGGACATAACCGGTTTCAAAGTGCCGGTGGACAGTACCTGGAACCTTAAGGATTCTCTGTTCATCTCTGCGGAAGGCGATACTACATGGTTCATTCTTGCCGAAAAACTGTTCGAATCGGCTGACGCCATAAATGAAGCCTATCTGGCTGATACGGCAACAAACAGCTCAGTAACCAGAACCGCAGTTTTCAACCGTAAATTCAAATGGTTCACCACGACCTGGTATTTTGCTGAAAAATGCGAAAAAAGCCTTCTCCATGGCTATCCCATGACCGACTACCTTAAACCGGAAGAGATCGCTTTTCTGGAGCTACCCGATAAGGTAAGCGATGAATTGGTGACCGGACCGGACAGCCTCGCGCTCAGAAGCCTGATTGATTCGGTACAGCAGCACACTGAACAATGGATGATAAAGTCACTTATATCGGAGTTCATTGTGGTTGCAGGTGCCCTTTGCGAATCATCCGGCAAAGACTCTCTTACAACTGAAATCCTGAGATCTCATGAAGATGACTTTTACAGTCTTGTCGGGTACGATGCGAAGGCTGACAGTATACTTACAGCAGTTTTTGGAGCCAGCCTTTATGCAAAATTCAAACCGGAACTTGACAGTGCCCTTGCATTAACTGAAAACAAGTTTGAGAAGTCGTGGCAATTTGAAGACTATACCATGCAGATAGTAATGCCTTCCGCTTTAAAATCTACAGACGGCTATGCGATGGATGACGGTACCCTGGCATGGCCGGTCACCGGCAACCATTTCCTGACAGCTGACTATATCATGTTTGCTGAATCGAGTGATATAAATTACTGGGCGATCATCATTACCCTGCTCCTTCTGGCTGCAATGGTCTACGTTACCTGGAGGATTAAACATAAATAATGAAGCAGGTCTCAAACTTGCAAAACAAGGCTAATCAGGCAATCTGTTACCAGATACAGACCAATAGCAGAGTCCTCAGAGCCAGCTGCCAATCCTGTCTCTAAAGTTCGATTCCCGTAGACCTGTAAGAAAATACCGGATCCTTCCTGCCTCCCGGTTCTGTCACCTTTAAGCTCCTGAAGGTCGCTCCGTGAACATCGTCAAGCACCACCGCCGTCCGGTAATCCTTCTTCTCACATACCAGCTTGACATTTTCAAACGTAATGCCCTTTGCATGCCTTACATAAAAGCCCCATGCGGGCAGTTCCTTAAACATCGAGAACTCGGGATAGCTTGCTCCCATCTCAGGCACCTTGTCCAGCTCGTCAAGCCCAACCCTGGCATAATTCGGGTTCCCGCCCCCGGGGTAATGTATCTCAATGTTTTTCAACGTTATGTTTTCAATCATGGCGTCAGGCATGCCCACTATTGCAGAAGGCGAAATGTTCCGTGGAAGATCCTCAACCGGGCCCTCGTAGTTGTATCCCGCATCCGGCTTGGTTGACGGCACTTCGGCATAAACATTAGAGATGGTCACCCCGTTCATCCTTCCCTTCTTGCCGGCACTCCTCTCTCCTATCCTCAGGAAAATAACGTTACCTGTATTTATTGACCTCAGGCTGTCAACCACAATGTTTTCAACGAATCCGCCGTCAACGGCTGCAAAGGTTATCGCCGACCGGTAGGTGTCAAACACGAGGTTGTTGACAATGCGTATATTCCGGAAACCACCGTGCCCCACTGTGCCGAACTTGATTCCGTTGGCGCTGGTACGCACAGTATTGTTGTATATGTAAACGTTCTGACAGACAAAGCTGGCATTATGCGACTTGAGGCAGATGCCATCATCGGCTGCATCGAAGTATGAATTTGATACCACCACGCTGTCGCAGTCGACAATATCCACGCCGTCATTGTTCCAGTACGACTTGCTGTCGACGGTGATGTTGTCGATAACCAGGTTCCGGCACTGGTCGTACTGCTGGTTCCAGCTTCCGGGGTCCTTCAGCAGAATATCCCTGATGACTATATTCCGGCAGCCCCTGAAATAGATGTTCTGCGGACGGATGGTCTCACGCGGCCGGTCATACTTCAGCGGATCCTTCACCACACCCTTGTGGATCATGTCAACCAGGTTATATGCCACCTGGAAACCCTGTCCGTCTATCACTCCCTTTCCGGTAATGCCTATATTCTCCTGGTCGAGTGCAAAGATGAGCGCTGTCCAGTTATGGTTCATTTCATAGTCAAACGGATTGACCGATCCGACAAGGATGGCTCCCTCCTCAAGCTGGATCGTGACATTGGACTTGAGGTAGATGGTTCCCGTAAGATACCGGCCAACGTAAAAGACCAGCCGGCCGCCGCCGTTTTCACTGATGTAGTCAATGCCCTTCTGGATGGAGCTGGTATTCAAAGTAGTGCCGTTGGATTTAACTCCGAACATTGATGCATTGTAATCCTTTCCCTGAAGCTGGAGCAGAGCTGCAAGAAGGATCAAAGACAGTAAGACTTTCCTCTGTTTCATATCATATTTTATAATAACTGACCGGTCCTGTGATGCCCATTGACTGGAGAGGCTGGATCTTCCTGCCCTCATTGGTCCAGTACTGTGCGATCGGATTGTCAGTTAGTGATTTCATATAGTTGCCCATTGAGGTGGTGACCTCCACCTCAATCAGGTTCTCTCCCGGTTTCATAAATCCCGAGATGTCCCAGATCCTGCGGCCGTACCATTTTACACCGCAGCTCTGGCCATTAACCCTGAGCTCTGAAGTACCGTAAACCTTCCCCAGGTTGAGGGCAATTCCTTCGGTGCCCTCACTCCTTAGCGTGTTGCGATATATTATTTTCCCGGAAAAATGGACAAAATCCTCCATCTCCTTCAGGTCAGTAAGGCTATCCAGCGCAACCTCCTTCACCGAACCGTCACGACAGTGCCTGAATTCAGCCCTCCAGCCGTCAGTGATCACACGGACCTCCTTTCCTTCCACAGGAAGCGGGCGCCATTCTTCTGTAACTTTTTCACGGTCAAATGCGAAAAGAACTGATTCGGCCGGACCCAGGTCAAGGCTGAGGCCTCCATCACGGTCCGGTATTGCTCTCATGCGACTGCCTGTTGCCGGATCCCATACTGAACACTTCTTCCTGTCCGGAAGATCCCCGGTAAATACTATCCTTGTCCTGTGCGAATCATGCAAATGAGAGTTTACAATGAAGATGTATTCTGACCCGTCATCTGCACTATACCTTGTCTGCATCAGGAAGGGACCGGGATTTTCAATTCTGAGATAGGGTAAGATCCGGTACCGATCCTGCACAGCCCTGTACCAGCCAATAAAGTCATTTTCGGGCTTTTTAAGCAGGATAAACCTGTGCGGATATGCTTTCATCTTTTCAACCAGCAGTCTGACTCTCCGGTCACGGTCCTGATGATTAAGCCAGCCTGTTGATCCTGACGGAAAGGTCTCGATACAAAAGATCCTGCCTCCTGACCGCACGAACTGCAGAAGTTTTTCGGTCACATCAGGGTTGAGGCTTTCGACCTGAACCAGAAAGAGGGTGCGGTACTTTCTCGGGCCATAATGAATGCAGCCCCTTTCAATTGTTGCATCACCCAGGATCCGTTCTGATATATAGTCGCATCCGTTGCCGTTTTTGACCATGGCCTCCCATACAAGCGAAAGGTATTCGGCATGCAAAACCGAAGGAAAAGGCTCATTCTGCATGCCGATGCGGCTCCACATGTCAGCCGTTGGAGGCAGTATCGCAATATCTGCGAACATGTCACACTGCTGAAGCAGGGCAGAGAGGCGACCCTTGTATTCGTTCAGGAGATGAAAATGCGGCCACCAGGTATTGTTCTCATTGAAGTAGCCTCCGTATCTTATCCAGCCGGGAAACGGGGCCTCCGGGGGCGAATAATTGAACCCGTGGAAAATGGAATGTGTCACCCCCGAAATTATGCTCTGATCGCTCCCGATCTTAAGATTTTCAAGTGACGTATTGAAGACAGTGTATGTGTCGGTCATCTCCTCGCAGCTTATGAGCCTCTTACCGCTCAGATGAGCTGCAGATGAAACGTACTTGTTTACCATGGTATAGGCCCTGCCCCTGCGGTAATCGCTCTCCGGCATCTCCTCTCCTATGCGGTGCTTGAGCCAGTTCATGGTCCACGACTCTCCCTCGGGGATGTCAACGGCCATGCTGCTCTCCAGGGGGAAAAACCCTCGTCCGTATGCCTGCATGCGTGAGCTGACCCCGAGGCCACTGCACCAGGAAGCAAAAGTTCCGAGAAATCTCTCTTCGAGCAGCTCTGCCTTTGTGGTCTCGAAATCATACCTCATCCGCCTGACCATCTCTTCAAAGGCCTGACCGAATGAGACACCATAGCCCGGTTCTGTAACATTGCCCATGGCTCCTGTCCGGAACAGCACGAAGGGAAGGAAAGGAAATATATCATAGCCCCTCCTGCGGTTGAACTCACCTCTCATGTCAGCGGTCCAGTTGGCTCCCTCCAGTTCCATGCTGTCAGTGAAAAGCGCGCGCAGGTGCTCCCTGAGCGGGCCGGTGCCTGCCTCTATGGTTTCTGACATGCGCCTCAGGTACCTCTCTGCAGCCACTTCGCTGAAATGATCGAGCACAGGACCGCTGGCTCCGGGGGAGCCGTTGATAACCTCCATGAATCCGGTGATCTCAACAAGCGCATAGAGAGCATGATTCCCCTCCGGGATGAAAATGCTGATATACTCACTATCCGTTCTGTCCGTGAGATCTGTTATCTGGCCGGTGCTCAGCAACGGATCGGGCACCAGTGACAGTGAAATCAGCCTGCTTGTGCGCCCGGCCCATGGAGAACTGACAGCAGGGTCAGCCTCGGCCAGAATTTCGTCCCTTGAGACGGAGTAGTCAAGGGGACCGGTGAGCCTGGTGACGGCAACCGCCACAATTCGTGACCGCTCCTCCGGCTTTATATCCTCTGACCCGAAAGGCCACCCCGACCCGACAATCAGGTCACATGTCATCCCGAGTGACTTCGTCTCGTCAAAAACGACCTTTAGCATGGTTATCCACTCATCGCTTAGCCACTGCAGCGATGGTTTGCCCAGGTCATCCCCTTCAAAGCGCGAGGGAAACTGCACCGGGTTGATCTCAACACCGCCGATTCCAGCATCCTTCAGAAGACGAAGCTCCCTGATGAGCTCGGCGGCCTCCACCTTGTTGCCGTTCCACCACCACCTGACGAAAGGCCTGTATTTTCCCGCGGGGGTCCTGAATAGCTCATAAATTCCAGATCCGCTCCTGACTGCACTTTCACCATTAAGGGAACCTGCACAGACAGCATACCGGCCTGCTGAGATCCAGCCGGCTGCAGCAAGTGCACCTCCGGAAATAAATCTCCTTCTATCCATTGTTGCTGAACGGAAATTCCTCCATGATATCCCAGCTCCGGCCGTTATGCTTCAGGAGGAAGATGCTGCCAACATCAAATGAAGCTCTGAATTCCTCCTCCTCAAATTCCGCCCAGGCTTCACTGAATGCGGCTTTTGTCAGATCCCTCGTCGCAATGGTTATATGCGGCTGTACAGACTTCATAACCTCGTCCTGCTCGAAATGCAGCTCTTCAAGCAGCACTTTCTTAAGCCGCGAATGCACTCCCTTCACCGGCCCGGGTTCAACAATTTTGATGAATATTACCCTTGGGGGAAACGCGCCATACCCGTTAAGATCCACGGTGAATGACTTCTCAGTGGCGGCAAATGTGCGCAGTGCCTCCGCCAGCCTGCCTTCATCAGTTGAACTTCGTTTGAAAGGGATCTGAAGTGTTATGTGAGCAGGTGATTTAAGTGCATGACCGGCATTATAATCAGCCTTCATCCTTTCCTTTACCGCCCTGATCCTTTCCCTTAGAGCAATGTGCGGAATGAGCGCTATGAAATAGAGGAGCTCTTCATCAGCCTTCATTGCTCAGCCTCTTTTTCCTGCAAATCATTTCCTGTGATGTTCAAAGATTCCGATACACTCTCCTCAGAATTGCAGTGGTAATCCGCTGGAATGGCATCTTGATTCTTTCTTGAACAGGCCTGTTATTAACTGGTCACAGAGTCTCATTACCCTTGCCGGGGATTTTATCCGCCACCTTCTCATCCATTGAACAGGCCATCAGCCCGGCTTTCTTGATGAGGTAATATGCAATAGCCAGAGCAACAACGATAAATGCTATTCCGATTACGGTCAGACCCTCCATCTGCTCAATCTTGAGCACCACTACCTTCCTGGCAACGGCAATTATTGCAACCAGCACAACCACCTCTACGTGAACCACATTTTCCTTCAGATAGACCTTGATTGTGTCAAGCAGCTCTATGCCTATCAACACCAGCATGAATACCCCGAAAAGATCCATGAGCTGATCAAGGTCTATAAGTACAAAATCAGACTCGATTATACTCTTTACAAGATAATAGCCAAGCTCTACGGTGGCCAGAATGAGAACACCCGACATCAGTACAATGAGCGTATAGATGATGCCAATCTGAATAATCTTGCCTGCTTTCTTCATGGAGTTGGTTGATTAATATTCAGTTTATCAATGTGGCCTAAATATAATAAAAACTGTGGTTACGAAAAATGCCTCCCCGCTGAGAACTTAAACCCGCCCTCTGAATACGGCAATACTGAATTCCTCTGCCGCTGGCAGAAGTGTCTTTACGCTATTCGAACCAGGTCTTTATGAAGACCGCACGGTCATGCTGAAGGTCAGTTGCCCTGTATGAGACAGAAGCGTCATTCTCAACCGTGTAAACCCAGTAGCCTGATACAATCCCGGGACTGTAAAAGGTCCTTCTCAGGTATAACCTGTCTCCGGCGGCAAACTCGCACTTCCTGCCGTAAGCCGATATCTTGCCGTACACATCCTCCATTGAAGTCTTGATCCAGATCATATTGGGGCCGTCATAATTCTCCGGACCGGTCTGGCGGTGTTCAATGAAATCACCCACATATTTACGGGTAATGATAAGCTCGTCTTCCTCGATGGTGGCAGAAGGTTTCCTTAATGAACCGCAGGAGACCGTCAGACCCATTAGTATCAGCAACATTACTCTCTTCATCCTTATCATGTTTTAACCGACATGAACCATCATGTCCCTGTTAAAGGGAACCGCACCATAAAATTACTAAATAATCCGCATAATGTCAGGCTGAAAGCTCATTTTTGACCAACGTGAGAAGCCGGAGGACAAAAACACTATTATGCTGACATATAACTTCAGGATATGCGGAAATGCAGCGAGCGATTTCTGAAAACCCCTCGGTTACAATTTTTTTTTTCATATTTGCGTAAACTTTGTCAGAATAATCATTCGTTACCCGCATAAACAGGGTTCAGTAAGAATAAGTAACTGATGAAAAAGAATGAATTTCTAACCATTCCGAACCTGATCACATCCTTTCGGTTACTGGTATTTCCCCTCATCCTCTATTTTGTATTCACCGGCAATGAAAAGCTCTTCGCCATCTTCCTCATCATCAGCCTTATCTCGGATATTATAGACGGCTTCATCGCCCGTCGGTTCCATATGGAGACAGAGACCGGGGCAAAACTTGATTCCTTTGCCGACAACCTCAATTATCTTCTTGTCTTTGCCGGCCTCATCGTTTTCAAAATGGAAGAGCTGAGGCCTTATCTTTTTAGTTTCATACTCTTTATGGGCATGCTGGTGCTCACAGTAATAGTATCCCTGATTAAATTCAGAAAGTTTCCCAGTTTTCACCTGTATATGACCAAAATCGGGGGCTATGTTCAGGGAGCCTTCTTTATTTGTCTTTTCACTCTTGGCTTTTATGCCCCGTTCTATTACCTGGTGATAGCATGGGGAATCCTTGGAGCCATAGAACATCTTGCAATACAGATGATTTTACCCGAAATGCGATCTAACGTCAAGGGGCTCTACTGGGTTTTAAAAGAAAGAAAGGCAGCAACTGAACAGAGATTATGATCTTCCATTCCGCATTTGAGAACAGTTATCTCTGGTATCCCCTTATAGGATTGTTGGTCGGATTGATAGGCACCCTCATTGGAGGAGGAGGCGGTTTCTTTTTTATACCTGTTCTAACGCTGCTCTTCGGCGTGCCGGCCAACATCGCAATTGCCACTTCGCTCGCCGCTACACTCCCTATATGCATCATCGGTTCCGTTGCCCACTACCGCAACGGAAACATAAAGGTTCGGACGGGACTGATCTTTGCGGCAGCAGGGGTCCTCGGAGCCCTCTCAGGAGCCAGCATCACCAGCCTGATAACCCCTCAGCAGCTGAAAGTCAGCTGGGGGATCTATATCATCGTGATTGCTCTGCAGATGATTGTAAGCACCTGGAAAAAGAAAAGGGATGAGGCCAATGGGATCATCAAGCCTGAGAGCTCCCGATTCGGTAAAATTACCGCAGGGACATTCTTCGGCTACATCGCCGGCATTATTACCGCCACCTTCGGCACCAGCGGGGCAACACCCGTGCAGGCGGGGTTGTTCGCTATGAGAATACCGGTGAAGATGGTGATAGGAACCTCTCTTATGGTGGTAATGGTAAATACGGCATCAGCCCTGGGAGCTCACTTCCTGGTTGGGGATATTGACCTGACACAGGTTTATTTTCTCACTGCCGGAACAATTATAGGCTCAATTCTGGGACCCAGGTTTCTGAACGGGATTAAGCTCGAACGCGTCGAAGGCCCCATTCGCATATGGTACGCCGTCGGAATGATCGTTTTCGGTACCCTGATGATACTGAGCTGAAAGACAGAGTATACATCTAATGACAGAATCATATGTATTGGACAATATACATTATCATCATCGCTTATTTCGTGCCCGGCACGGTGGGTATATGGTTCGTCAACAGAAACAGGGAGCCGGAGGTGATCCGAAGGAGCTGGATAAAACACCTGACCTACTTCATCATTATAAATATCCTGTTTTTCAGCATCACCTTAAATGTCATACTGTTCCGTTACATTGCCATTGTAATAATCATTGCCGGATTCATTGAACTGATTAAACTCTTCCTTGAATCCGGATATCGCCATAAGACCTTCTTCACGGCAGCCATTTTCATTCTGGCACTCCTTTCAGCGGGTTTCCTCATCTTCAGCAGAATGGACCAGGGGATGATACTGTTCGCTTTTATCATTCTGTGTATTTTTGACGGCTTAAGCCAGCTTACAGGCCAGATGATCGGTAAAAGGAAACTTTTCCCGAAAATAAGCCCCAATAAAACTGTAGAAGGGTTGCTCGGAGGAGCAAGTGTGGCGATACTGAGTTCCATGGTCTTCAGAAAGGTAGTCCCCGAATTAACACTGCCTGATATGCTTCTCCTCGCAGCAGTTGTGGTTCTGTTTGCATTTGCCGGAGATACGGCAAAGTCAGTCTACAAGAGAAAATACAATGTAAAGGACTTCTCAAGGATCATTCCCGGCCATGGCGGTTTCCTCGACAGGTTTGACAGCCTTATCGCCGGAGGGGCTGGCGTTGCTCTTCTAAGCTGGCTTGCTGGCCGACTTTGAAACAGTGTTTTCCTGCCGGATTATAGATTATATTCAGGGCACCGGGTAACACTCCAACCTCAAAATGTTGCCCGAAATTAAGCTCCCCGTCAATATGGAACGGCATTCTGCCCGGGAAATCCAGGATCAGTTTGTCAGTCTGGTAATAGTTAACCCGACTGTCATTGATATGTGTCCCTGACGGTACCATCAGCAGGATCTTAAGCCTCTGGAACAGGTTCAGCCTTTTAATTGCACATACGTCAAGGAGACTGTCATTCACCAGGGCATCAGGCGTGAGGTAGAACGATCCGGCAAACCTCCTCCCGTTTGCCACGGTATTCATGAAACAGTCAGTCTCATGGGTCTCTCCGTTAGAGGTCATTGTCATCCTTTTCTCACGGTAGAAGAAGAGGGTTTTTAATATGTGCCAGATATATTTGACCTTACCGCCTTGCTTCACCTCTCCAGATTCGGTATAGTTCTCCGAAGCTACCTGTGCGTCGAAACCCAGACCCATGCCATTCAAAATGATCTTTCCGTTGCAGACGCCTACATCCATGGGCATCACGTTCATATTGAAAAACATAGCCCAGTCCTCTTCCTGGAAGCGGTCTGGAAATCCGGTTACCTGTATGAAATCATTGCCTGTTCCACCCGCAATAAGACCTGTGACAATATCCTTGCGTTGAACCAGGGGAATTGCAATTTCATTCATGGTACCGTCACCCCCAACGCCGATGATGCAGTTATAACCGTTGGCTGCATATTGCTCCGCCAGTTCGGTGGCATGGCCTTTCCTCTCAGTAAGGGCAATATCTGCATCCAGATTATGGAGGGCTATCATCTGCCTGATCTTCCCGACCAGTGTCTTCGCATAGCCGCTGCCGGCTACCGGATTGACTATGAAAGCCCATTTTCTGTGATTTTCCATGATAATTTTCGTTGATTGTTAGAATCCGTCAGATATCCTTTATCACCATTGTGCATATTGAATGCGGGAGACTTACGGTAACGACAGCCTTACCCCCGATATACATCCGGTAGCTTATCTCCTCTGCCGTATGATTCATCACCACCACGACGAGGGAGCCATCGGTGTTGATAAATGCCGTGGTCATCAGCTGTGCCCTGCTCGAGGAACTTATTATCCGGGTGGCTCCCGGCCTGATAAACTTTGAAAAGTGGCCGATATAATAGTAAGAATTCATATAATGCAGGGTGCCCTCACTGACCCTGGCATGGACTGGTGCAAAACAGAAATTGCCCACATGGTTTGGCCCGCCGGTCTCGTCAAGAATAATATTCCAGTCGGTCCATGCAACAGCTCCGTTGTTGAAGTCATGGATCATGTTTTCACCGTAAATCTCACCCCATTTCCACTGGTCGATAGCTTCCCAGCTGAAAGGGTAATGGCATGCCTCTGTCAGCAGCAGGTTCACCTCCGGGAATGCTTCAGACACACGCTTTACATTTTCATATTGCCTGCCTCCGGTCCACACCTCATACCAGTGGAACCCGATGCCCCATACATATTTGGCTGCCGCGGGGTCACTCAGGATTGTTGATGCCCTGTGATACAGCAGGTCCCTGTTATGATCCCAGGCGATAAGCTTTTTCTCTCCCAGGCCATTGCCATGGAGTGTCGGGCCCAGATAGTCCCTGATGAAATTCCTCTCCTCCTCTGCAGTATAGATGCAGCTCTCCCATGTCTGCCTGGCCATCGGTTCATTCTGCACCGTAAGTCCCCATACCGGTACCCCGCTCTGCTCGAGTGCCCTGATGTACTTAACAAAATAATCAGCCCATGACTGGTAGTATTCCGGAAGCAGTGTTCCGCCGAAGAGCATGTTGTTATTGTCCTTCATCCATGCAGGCGGACTCCACGGGCTGATAAACAGGGGAAAGTCTGCCCCTGCCGTCGCCATCGCTTTTTTGATGAATGGAATCTTGTACTTCTCGTCGTGCGCAATGCTGAATGTCTTAAGCTCTTTGTCACCCTCCTCAACATAGGTGTATGTGTCACTTGAGAAATCGCAGCTGTTCATGTTTGTCCTGCCGAAAGAATAGCCAATTCCGGCTGCAGGGTCAAAATATGCATTCATCAGCTCAGCCTGCTTCTCCTCCGGCAGCTTTGCCCAGGTCTCTGCTGCGGCATCGGTGAATGCTCCGCCTATTCCCAGGAAGGTCTGAAACCGACGGGCCGGATCAACGAATACTGCCGGCTGGGCTTCCGAAGGCTGGCTGAAGTCGCTGAATGTCAGCGTGTCAGTTGCCGTCAGCCTGAATGATGTCGAATCGGCAGTGGTGTATACCACCACCATTTTTGTACCTGTATTGAATTCCGGTACCTGTGATGCTGCCGGTGAAGACTTGTCAGTGACCTTGTTTCCGGTGCACGCTGCCAGCAACATAACAACCGCAAGAAGTAATCCTTTTTTCATTATGTAGGTTTTTATCGAAATATTCTTATTTCCCCGCTCTATTTTATCCGGGGCACTCTTCCATACAACGATACCGGGCCCTTATCTCTGCTTTCCCCTGATACATTTCCTGGCTTTCATTAATGTCCTCCCCTGAAGCGGACCCGGGCTTTCATTACTGCCCTCCCCTGAGGCGGACCCGGGCTTCTATTTCTGCCCTGCCCATTCCACCTTGTCTGACCGGTAGAACCTGATGCCCATGGCATCCATTCGTTCACCATGAGCTGCGAGACGCAGTTTGTATTCATCCCAGCTGCGCTGTTCGGCGGGAGTCCATCCGATCTCGGCATAACCAAGCAACCTCGGGAAAAGAAGATATTCTGCCTCCTCACGGTTGGAGACGGTTTCGGCCCATAGAGGGGCTTCTATCCCGATTATGTTCTCCCTTTTTATTTCAGGCACCAGGCTGGCCGGGTCCCAGCTGTAACCGTGATCAACCTCGATGTATCCGGCCCAGTTCAATCCGTAGATGCTGGTCGAATCATACTTCATGTCGATATATGCATATTTGGACGGCGACATAAGTACTTTTGCGCCCTGGTTCACTCCCTTGATGGCATTATCGGCCCTGGCCCAGTACTGAACAATGGCGCCGGGCTTCAGTGTGGCAAGCGCAATCTCGTCCCAGCCGATCACCTGCTTGCCGTGAGCAGTGACAATATCCTGTACCCTGTTGATGAAGGGAATATAATCTTCAAGCTTCGTTACATGAGATTCGTCGCCCCCGATGTGAAGATATGGTCCGGGTGTCAGTGCAGCAAGCTCGCGGAACACATCATCCACGAATTTGTATGTGGTTTCAGACTTCGTGTCGAGGGTGCTGAAACCGACCTGTATGCCGGTATACAACTCCGTAGCCTTGCCGCCTATGTTCAACTCGGGATAGGAAGAGAGTGCGGCATTGGTATGTCCCGGCATGTCAATCTCGGGAATGATTGTGATATATCTCTCCTGTGCATATTTAACAATATCAGAATACTGTTCCTGGGTATAATAGCCCCCCTCACCGCCGCCTACCTCCGTGCTTCCTCCGTGGAGGGCCAGGTTGGGCCACGACTTGATCTCAATCCTCCAGCCCTGGTCGTCTGAAAGGTGCAGGTGCAGGGCATTCATCTTGAAGGCTGCCATCTGGTCAATAAAGGTCTTTATATCATCCGGCCCGAAGAAATGGCGGGCTACATCACGCATGGCGCCGCGGTATGAATAAACAGGATAATCGCGGATTGTCCCGGTTGGTATTTCCCATGGACCCTCCTGCAGGGAGGTCATCTCCACTCTCGCGGGCAGAAGCTGCCTTACGGTCTGAACACCGTAAAACAATCCGGCAGGCTTATTTGCGGTTATCTTTAATAATTTACCGGTGACCACCATCTCATAACCTTCATCACCCAGCACTTCATCGCCTGATGACAGCTCCAGCAGGATATCTCCCTTACCCGGTTTGCGGCCGTCAGAGATAACATTCATCTCCAGTCCCGTTGAAGGATTTAACTTATCTGCCAGATACTGCCCGATATTGAGCAGTTCATCCATCCCCGCCGGAACATAAATGTCGCTGTTAGGGGTCAGGGTGAATGTTTCACCCGTCGCTGTTACAGACACGGGTTTCGGGATAATGTTCGCCTTTGTCATATCTGTGGGTGTTGTGGAACAGGCCGTCATGCTCAACATTGCAAATGATGCCAGTGCGGCTGTGATAATGTCTGTTTTTTTCATAAATATTTTGTTTTATTCTGGTATCGGTTGTGGAGTCCGGTGTTGAAGGATAAATATATCTATTTTCGGCAAAATTACTCAACAAAAAAAAAGGTTTGCTCCTGATCCCTTTCACTGACCCGTATATTGGCCGTAATCATTTCATCCTTTCTGCAGGAATCACATAATATTTATAAATTTGTGTACATGGCTATGAAGGTTGTATACCCAAAGGACTTCGAAGCCCTATCAGGCTTTTTCAAAGGCGAAAGAGGGCACCGCCGTGCTGAATTAATCATGCGGCTTCTGGCAATTGATAAGATAAACCGGGTATATGATAATTCCGGAGCATTCACCGGAACCGATTTCACCTCAAGACTGCTTGATGACCTTGGAGTTAATTACCTGGTTGGGAATGCCGACCGATTGAAATATTTGCCTGACGGACCCTTCATCACCGTGTCAAACCATCCCTACGGAGGCCTCGACGGATTAATGTCTTTAGACCTCTTCGCAAGACTGCGCCCTGATTACAAATTCATGGTAAATAAGCTCCTGTCCAAGATAAAAACACTGGATGATAATTTGATTTCGGTAGAACCGGCAGGCAATAAGAAAGCCGGCGTGAAAGCTGCCAGCCTCAGGGGGGTACGCGAAACAATTCAACATCTCCGGAATGGCCATCCAATGGGCTTCTGCCCCTCAGGAGCCGTCTCAGACTTCAGCCTGAGAGATCTCCGTGTCAGGGACCGGAAGTGGCAGAACAGCATCCTGCGTGTGATTCACTCGGTCAGGGTCCCCGTTATCCCATTAAGATTCTTCGACAAAAACTCACCCTTTTTTTATTTCCTCGGCCTGATCAACTGGAGGATCCGCCTGCTCAGGCTTCCGTCAGAGGTGTTCAACAAGAAAGACCAGGAACCTCGCATCGGAATAGGAAATATAATAACTGTGGAAGAACAGCAGCAGTTTGCTGATGCTGATTCTCTTGGGGCTTATTTGAGGGAAAAGGTATATGAAATGCCTGTGCCTGAGAGTTTCATCCCCGGAAAAATGGTCATGCAGCAAACAGAAAAAACCAACTGAAATGGCTGACGATAAAAAGGAATCAAAACTCAAAAAAACGCTTAAGACCAGCGAGGTCCTGAATTCCGTCTTCGGTGACAGGACCCGTACAAACCTGCTTAAAAAATACGAACAACAGGCAATTGCCTGGCTCGTCCAGCGTATACCGCAATGGATCACCTCCAACTTCCTGACCGGATTGGGATTTTTCGGGTACATAATTGTGTTCTCCAGTTTTGTGCTGGCAACCTATTTCAACAGAGCCTTTCTGCTTGTCGGGCTTCCGGGATTCATGATAAACTGGTTCGGAGATTCTCTTGACGGAAGACTGGCCTATTACCGCAAAAAACCAAGGAAACAATACGGCTTTACACTTGACATAACAATCGACTGGTTAAGTATTATCCTGATTGGATGGGGATTTATCATATATGCAGATAGCATTTGGGAGGTATTCGGTTATGGATTCGTTACCATGTATGCATGGGAAATTATCCTTGCACTGATCAGATACAGAATTACGGGAAAATATTCGATCGACTCCGGGAAATTTGGCCCCACGGAAGTAAGGATAATGGTCGGTGCCGCAATGGTGGCAGAGGTCCTTCTGCCCGGATCCATTGTATTCTCAGCAGGATTTCTGGTCATTTCCATCTTCATTGTCAATATTATCGATACCAGGAAATTGCTGCGTGTGGCTGATGAAATTGATAAAAAGGAAGCGCAAAGCAAATCATAGATTATATTTGTTCAAAGACAAAATCGCTGAAATGGGGGAAATAACAGTTAAAGAAGTCGTTACACGCAAAGACCTGCGTGACTTTATCTATCTGCCTGAGAAGGTTCACCGGAATGAACCCGACTGGCTGCCGCCCATATACATGGATGAGTGGGAACTGTATGACAAAAAGAAAAACAAATCATTCGGATACGCCGATGCCCTGATACTGCTTGCTTACAGGGACGGCAAACCGGTCGGAAGGATAATGGGTCTTATAAACAGGAGATACAATGACATTCACAATGAGCAGCACGGCCGCTTCTGTTTTATGGAATGCTACGAAGACCAGGAGGTGTTCCATACACTGATCAGCAATGTTGAGGAGTGGGCCAGGAAAAACGGAATGACCAGAATGATCGGTCCGCTCGGCTTCTCCGACAAGGATCCGCAGGGGTTTCAGATCGAGGGGTTTGAATACCCGCAGTTCATTACCAGCGCAAACAACTCTCCCTATATGGTTAGCCTGATCGAAAACGAGGGCTACGCAAAGAAGGTTGACCTGGTTAATTATCTCGGCGATATGCCGAAGGAATTCCCGGTGGTCTATGAAAGGGTGCTTGAAAGAATAAACAGAACCGAGGACTTTACAATCACCGAATTTGCCACCAAAAAGAAACTCAGGCCATATATACTTCGGGTTCTTGAACTAATGAATGAGACTTTCTCCGAGATCTACGGCTTTGTCCCTCTGAATGACAGGGAAAAATCGGATTTTGCCGCCCGTTATCTTCCCATCATCGATCCGAAATTCATCAAGGTTGTGGAGAAGGATGGCCAGCTGATAGGGTTCGCCATAGGCATGCCGGACCTCAGCGCCGGGATAAAGGCCTGCCGGGGCCGGCTGCTGCCTTTCGGGATCCTTCAGGTGCTCAGGGAATCAAAAAGGTCAAGGAAGCTGATAATGATGCTCGGCGGAGTTAAAAAGGAGTTCAGGGGCAAGGGCATCGACGTGCTGATGGGAGTCAAGATACTTCAGGATGGCATAAACAGCAGGATGGAAAAAATCGACAGCCACCTGGTGCTTGAGGATAACGTCAGAATGAGGGGCGAGTACGAAAGGATCGGCTGCAAGGTGGTCAAGAAGTTCCGCATCTACCAGAAGGACCTGTAACCGTCAGTCTTCAGTCCTATAAGGCAATAGACAGTAGAGGGCCGAGCGTTAAGAAATGACCCGGTGGGTCATTTTAGCGAAGGAGCCAGCTTGCAGGGAAGGCAAGAGGAATTTTCGATTGTCGATTTAATCAAAAATCGCAAATCGCAAATCGCAAATGATTTTTACTCCCACGTAATCACGGAAATCCTCTTCTTCCCGTCCATCTTCACAGTAAGGTTCTTCCCGAACTGAACATGGGTGACATACTTCCCCTGTCTGACAACCTTCTGTTTTTTCAGGATTTCCCAGTCGAGAACGGAGTTCTTCTGATTATGCTGAACTGAAAAATACCCGACATTCATTGAGGTAACATTATGGAAGAAGTGGGAACCGGATGAGGCATCCAGGGGAAAATCTTCAAGACTGGTTTCGATAATTATTTTTGCATTGCATATCTGCGGCCATGTGACAGGAATGCCTATCCACCTGTCGCGCGTACCCCATCTGCCGGGCCCCAGCAGAATATACTGACTGCCGCTTCTGATCATCTCATCATTGAATGCATCTATCTCGGCTGCAATTTCCAGGGTTTTGGATTTGTCAAACAGATCCCTGTCAACATATATCACATCATGGATATTGCCGATCATGCCATTCCCCATGCTCTTTTCGGTATACAGCAGGATGTGCGATTTGTCGATCTCATCCATATTTACATCATAATCGAGCGTTGCACCAATTATGGGCTTGATCTGCAAGAGGTAGAACGATGCCTTGTAATCCCTGTCCCTGGTAAGGTCTATTGCAAACTCGATCTCAACCGGTGTGCCGAGGGCCTCCTTGACAATATCCAGTATCTCAGTCAGTGAATTGGCAAGGGGGATGTAATCATACTTCAGAATATCGGCAAAGTTGATGATGCGGGGACCGGGCTTGTCTATTCCCGGGAAGATAGTCTTGCTTTCGGCTGAATAAACAGATGCACAGTGCCTTATAACACCGTGGCGTTCTGCGTCCTCGATGCTTAAGCGGACAAGCCCTGCTGTATCGCCTTCCAGCAGGTTAAACTCCTTCTTGTCGAGATCAACGGCATAAAGTTCAACCTGTGAATTCAGAAATTGATCCTTGGGCGAATTATTTTCCAGGTTGGGGTATTTGGGCGAAAACCTGAAGGCCTTTTCACCTTCAACGACATAGGTCCCCAGTCCTACTGCAAGCACTGCAAACCCGTCCTCCGGCTGCATGTGACCGTAGGGATAATAGTTGTATGACTGACTGACACCGCTGATGTGCGGATAATAGGTGTTTTCATATTGCTCGCCCACTACCTCCTGGATTATGACAGCCATTTTTTCCTCTTCGATCTTGTAGTTGATGGCACTGATGTATCCCCGGGCCGTATCAGAGAAGATCGATGCATAAACCAGTTTGATGGCATCCATGAGCTGGCTGAGGCGGACTTCGACATCCTCATTGATGTTTGGCAGCAGATAGGTTTCAAAAATCCCTGCAAAAGGCTGCATCAGCGAATCCTCGAAAAGACCTGAGGAACGGACAGCCAGCGGCCTGGTAATTTTCCCGAGGATAATACGGAGCTTGTCTGTTAATGATTGAGAGAGCTCTCCCCCGATGAACAGCTTTTTAATGGTGTCATAGCTGGTCTCGGAATAGATCCTGGCTCTCAGCTCGTTGTTATCCAGGAAATCCTCAAACTCATTGGTGCCGATTATGAAGGTGCGCGGCGCCTTGATATTGATGCCGGGGACATAATTTGAAATATCGAAATTGTATATCAGGGTATGAATGAACGCCAGCCCCCTTCCCTTGCCACCCAGAGCCCCCGGAGACAATTGAATGATATTGCTCTCCTCGAGGATCAGCGTCTCGTCAAACTCCACAATTTTGCCCTTGTTCTTCTCATATTTCAGCCTCCTGACCACTTCAACCAGGTAGTCTCTCAGTGATTCGGCATCCTTGAAATCGCTGATCTTCTTGGGTGCAATCTCCCTGGCAAGCTGAATTTCACCGCGGGCAGTAAGCCACAGGGAGAAGTGATTCTTGCGTGCATGATACAACAGGGTCTCTGTCGGGATGGACTGAAGCTGCATCTCGAACTCATTCATGTTCTTGGCAGTGCCGATGATGCCTCCCGTTTCATCCTTGTAGATGAAATCACCAAAACCCAGATGGTAGCTGATGAAGTTTCTTATATCCTGGGCAAGGGTATCGGAGTTCTTGTAGATGAATACGCAGTTAAGCTCCCTGGCCTGTTTTTCATTCTCCCTGTCAGATGACTGAATAATCGTTGGAAGATCAGGTATTTCTGATTTGATGGCCCTGACCAGCTCAAATCCCGCATTCTCATCAAACACCCCGTCCTTCTGAAACTTGACGTCGGTAATCAGGCAGAGAAAGAATTCGTTGTACTTTTTGAATATACTGATGGCCTCCTCATAATTTGAAGCCATAAGAATTTTCGGACGAACCCTCAGGCGCAAAACCTTGTACAATTCGTCCATGGTGCTGACATCCTCTATGATACGCCTGGTCTGCTCCATCACGCAATGATACAGGAGCGGGATATAACGGGAGTAATACTTGGCGGAGTCTTCCACCAGCAATATTATGCGACTGTATCCAACCTTCGTATCGTTTTCGACATTTACATAATCCTCCAGCTGCTTCACCATTGCAAAGAAGATCCGCGAATCTCCGTTCCAGACAAAAACATTATCGATAAGACTGGTGCGCTTCTGTTCACCCTGGAAAAAGCTTATGTACTGATTATTGTTGAGCAGCAGATAGATGGGAATATACTGATAGAGCGATTTCAGCCTCTTCGCAATATCCATCGGCGCCTTCTTGTCAACACCCACCATTATTATTATCAGGTCGAAGTGCTTCAGGTAAAGCTTCTCCAGAGCCTCCTCGAATGATGAGACACCTGTGATACGGGGTATGGTGGTCAGATTCAGCTGGTAATATACCCCAAGGATGTAATCCGAGAATTTGCCTTCACGTTCAAGGCTGTATGCATCATAAAGGTTGGAGATGATCAGTATCTCCTTGACCTTGAATTTCATGAGATCATGAAATATGTCCCGGTCATAGTTGTTCTTCTCGAGGAAATTCTGAAGCAGTTTTCGCTTGTTCAGAAGAAAATCCTTGGCAGCCTCGAACTTCTGCTTGAGCTCTTCATCTGTCCTGTACTTCTTAATGGCAACCTCACCCTGCCGGGAGTTGAGATAGTTGCAGATCAGTGATGAGATATTATTTATCAGATCCCTCTCTTCCTTCATGAAGGGACCTTCATGCATATCAGGAAAGTCTTTTGTATAATATACCTCGATCTCCCCTATTTTGTCGTCGATGGTCAGAAAAGGCTGCCGTTGCCTCCACTTGGTCACCATAAAGCCCGGGGAGGTATATTCCTGCCCGTCATAGCTGATCCTGGCTACCGTATGTTCGGGATACTGCCAGGCATCAGGCATGATGTAAACTATCTGTTTCAGGGCGTTTTCAAGCGATTTTTCAGCCTGCAGTATTGAAGTGGTCTGGTTGATGCATGATAGTTCCTTCAGGCGCTCCGTCTTTTCATACATGATCTTTTTCATGCCCATCTCGGTGGCAATGACGGTGTCAAGCCCGTAGATGAGGTTGATGAACCCCGAAACAAGGAGCGCCAGGGTCTCAACGTATTGCCTCTCCTCCTCGAGGAACGGCTCCTCTTCAGAGGGGGTGCCGTCACCGGTAAAATATACCTCCACCGAACCCAGCTTTGCAGAAATGGTCTTGAAGTTGGCATTCAGAAATACCGGTGTCACAACCAGGCCGGCTGAGGAATACTCCTTTTCATCATATTTTATGCGGCATCTCACCTGCCCCGGATAACGAAATGCCCCGGGTATAATTCCGACTATCTCGCTCAGCGTGCTCTCAATCGAGAGCCCTTCCCTCAGGCGCTTTGAGATCTCATTTATTGAAGCAAAGATCCTGGTGTTACCTCCCGCTTCGCTTGGCTGTACCGCCTCCCTGTCAGCCGGGTTCCTGATCTCGTTGCCCTTGATGATGTTCAAAAACCCGGTAATAAGGTTAGCCATGTTGCTCAGCAGCACGGTCTCGGATTTAAGGTAAGCCTCCTCATCTGTTACCGGGAAACCCTTCAGATAATAGAATTCAATCTTGCCCGACTTCCTGTCAATGGTTGTAAATTCCTCCCTCAGGCACCATTTATGGTCTTCAAAGCTCTTCTCCGAGCTGAGGTACTCCCTTCCGCCATAGACAATCCTTGCAACAGCATATTCAGGATAGTGCCATGACCTGGGCATATTCCGGCAAATCTGCGTCAGGGTGTCATGTATATTCTTTTCTTCGTCGAGCCGGCGAGACTGTTCAAGCCTCAGTGCTGACTCTTCCTCAACCTCTTCCGCCCGGTCGTCTGCCAGGTTGGCATTAAGGTAGTTCGATACAATTGTTGCTATATTCTCGAGCAACTGCCTCTCCTCATGTAAAAACGGCCCTTCATCCGCCCTCGGAAACTGCTTTGTGTAGAAAACATCAATTGCACCCCATTTTTTATCATAGGTTTCAAAAATCTGTTTCTGAATCCATCGTGACTCCCTGAAATCATTGGGGCGGTATTCCCTGCCGTCATACTTTATACGGGCATAGGCATATTCCGAAAACTGCCAGGCCTTCGGGATTTCCTTTGCAATTTCATGCAGCGTGCTTTCAACACTGCCTTTTTTGCTGATTATTTTGTTGATTGTGTAAATAATGGATAATCCCTTCTGACTCTGGATTTTCTCTGCCAAAAGCTTCTGCATCTCCTTCTGCCATCTGGATATGTCTTCCATTCTCCTGTCATTACAGCCCGGGCCGGGAATTCTGACCCGATGCAATTTGCTTTGAAAGTTAATAATAACCCGATTATTTTTTTTAAACGGATAGGAAATTTGGAAATTTAATTATATAAATTTGTTTGATAACATCCACTAATCCTTAAAACCTATTACTATGTCGAACCCTGTAGAAGAATTCATGGCGAAAGTCATCGCCAAAAATCCCGGTGAAATAGAATTTCACCAGGCAGTCCGTGAAGTGACGGAATCCCTTATGCCTTTTATCCTCGAAAATCCGAAGTACCGCTCCGCAAAAATCCTGGAGAGGATGGCTGAACCCGAAAGGGTCATAATCTTCAGAGTCCCGTGGATGGACGACAAGGGAGAGATTCAGATAAACAGGGGTTACAGAATAGAAATGAACAGCGCAATCGGGCCCTATAAGGGCGGTTTGCGGTTCCACCCCACAGTGAACCTGGGAATCCTGAAATTCCTTGCATTTGAACAGGTCCTTAAAAACAGCCTTACCACACTTCCTATGGGTGGCGGCAAGGGAGGTTCGGACTTTGATCCCAAAGAGAAATCTGACAATGAAGTGATGCGCTTCTGCCAGTCATTCATGAGCGAACTCTTCAGGCACATCGGGGCAGATACTGACGTCCCTGCCGGAGATATCGGCGTCGGGGGAAGGGAAATCGGATTCCTGTTTGGCCAGTATAAGAGACTCAGGAATGAGTTCACCGGTGTGCTTACCGGAAAAGGACTCGACTGGGGCGGCAGCCTGATACGGCTTGAAGCAACAGGCTACGGCCAGGTCTATTTTGCCGAAGAGATGCTCAATACAAGGGGCGACAGCCTGAAGAATAAGATCTGCACCGTTTCCGGTTCAGGCAACGTGGCTCAGTTTGCTGCCGAGAAGGCATTACAGATGGGTGCAAAAGTAGTCACATTCTCGGACTCTAATGGTTATATTTATGATCCTGAGGGTGTTACGGAGGAGAAGCTTGCATTTGTCAAGAACCTCAAAAATGTCAAGAGAGGCAGGATCAAGGAATATGCCGACAAATACAAATGCCAGTATGTGGAAGGAAAATCAACACCATGGGAAGTACCCTGCCAGGTAGCGTTTCCTTCAGCCACCCAGAATGAAATCTCGGGAGCCGATGCTGAACTGCTCGTCAAAAACGGATGCTTCGTTGTCTCTGAAGGAGCCAACATGCCATCCACTCCAGACGCAGTCACTGTCTTTCTGAAACACAAGATCCTGTTCGGCCCCGGGAAAGCCGCAAACGCAGGCGGCGTAGCCACTTCAGGCCTCGAAATGACTCAGAACTCAATGCGTCTGTCGTGGTCAAGAGAGGAAGTTGACACCAGGCTGCACCGCATAATGAAAGACATCCATGCAACCTGCGTGAAATACGGAAAAGGGAAAGATGGCTACATCAACTATGTCAATGGCGCCAATATAGGCGGCTTTGTCAAGGTTGCCGAGGCCATGCTTGCCCAGGGCATTGTTTAAGCCCTGACATATGCCTGTACCTGAGCCTTGCTTCAAAGGTTCAGGTACAGGCATTTTCATCTTACTAAAATCAGAAAATGTACAAGCTCAGGAAAAACATTTTCAGGGAAACCTCTTTTGAGCTTCTGATGCAGAAAAGAATTCAGTTCGTCCTCCTGATCTGCAGCAGATATGATGCATTCATAATGGAGGAGGAGGGTAAAATCGACGAAAGGGTCTTCAATGACTATGTGTCATTCAACTTACGCTACCCTCCACGGTTTGTCCATGTGACATCCGCCGCGGAAGCTATGGAGGCACTTGGCAAAAGACAGATCGACCTGGTCATAAACATGCTTAGCATCAGCGATCAGGACCCGTTCGAACTCTCCGTCAATATCAAGAAAACCTTTCCTGACAAGCCTGTCGTAATCCTTGCACCCGACTCCAGGGAAACAGCCCTCAGATTAAACAGTGAGGATCTCTCTTCAATCGACTATGTTTTTACCTGGCCCGGTAACACCGACATTCTTCTGCCTATTATCAGCCTGACTGAGGATAAGATGAATGTTGACGAAGACAGCAAGCATGAAGGAGTGCAGTCGATTTTGCTGGTTGAAAGTTCATCTAAAATGGCTTCTGTCTCCCTGCGCCACCTCTACTCAATTATCCTGGAACAGTCACGCGAATATATGACCGAAGGGCTGAATGAGCATCAGAAAATGATGCAGATGCGGGGAAGGCCCAAGATACTGCTTGCCGCAAGCTATGAAGAAGGAAGAGAGCTGTTCGGAAAACACAAGGAACGGCTCCTTGGTGTCATCGCTGACATAGACCTTAATCGCGGCACCAGTGAAGCTACCGGCATTGCAACAGATTTCTTCAGAGAGATAAAAGACTATGACCCCAACCTTCCGATAATAATACAATCATCCAATTCCGAAAATGAAAAATTTGCCGGAGAATACGCGGATGCATTCCTGAACAGCACCTCCAGAACACTCCCCGCAGATCTTAAATCACTTCTGAAAAAACACTGCTCCTTCGGGGATTTCATTTTTACCAACCCGGATACAGGCCTCGAAATTGCCCGGATCTCAGATCTCCAGAATTTTCAGCGCAGGCTTTTTGATATCCCTGATAACTCCTTCAGGTACCACCTGTCGAGAAACCATCTGTCAAAATGGCTTTACGCCCGTGCCCTCTTTTCACTGGCAGAGTTCATCAAGGAGGTCAGCCTTGACGATTTTGCCAGCATAGACCAGGCCCGCCGCTTCATCTTTGATACCATCGCCAACTTCCGGCTTAACAAGGGACATGGCATCATTGCAGATTTTTACCGCGAGCACTTTGACGAATACCTGACATTTACAAGGATAGGCGAGGGTTCGATGGGGGGAAAAGCACGCGGACTGGCTTTCCTTGATTACCTCATAAAACAAAACCAGTACTTTGAAAGCCTTGAAGATACGATTGTTTCGATACCCCGGACAGTTGTACTTAGCACAGACATATTTGATGAGTTCATAGCTCAGAACAATCTTTATAAAATAGGCCTTTCCGAAAGAAGCGACCGGGAAATACTTGAAGCCTTCGTACGCGCACCGCTCCCCGTCAGAATTCATAAGGATCTGTTTGTGTTCATCTCCATAATCAATGGCCCCGTGGCGATTCGCTCATCGAGCCTCCTTGAAGATTCCCATTTCCAGCCCTTCGCCGGAGTCTACTCGACCTATATGATACCGAAAACCGACGATGATATCGCCATGCTTGAGCTGCTCAGTACAGCCATTAAAAGCGTGTTTGCATCGGTCTTCTATAAGGGGAGCAAAGATTATATGAAAGCAACTGCAAACCTCATAGAGGAAGAAAAAATGGGTATCGTACTTCAGGAGGTGTGCGGACAGCAATATGGGAACCGTTTCTACCCTACAATTTCCGGAGTCGCCAGGTCAGTTAACTTCTATCCGATCGCACCTGAAAAATCTGAAGATGGCTTTGTCAGCCTGGCCTTCGGCCTGGGGAAATATATTGTCGACGGCGGTATTTCCCTCAGGTTCTCACCCAGACACCCGGGAAAGATCATTCAGCTCTCTGACACCAAAATGGCATTGAGGGAGACCCAGCAGGAGTTCTATGCCCTCGACCTCAACCCGGCAAGCTTTGTCCCCAGCACTGATGATACGGTGAACCTTCTCAAACTGAAGATCAGCGATGCTGAAAATGACGGCTCACTTAAATTCGTGGCCTCAACCTACGATTACCAGGATGATATCCTGAGGGATGACGGTGCTGAAGGCGGGAAAAAGGTGATCACCTTCTCCAATATCCTGAAATATGACCTGTTCCCGCTTCCGGAAATTCTGAAGACAATTCTTGAGGTCGGACAACAGCAACTGAATAATCCGGTAGAAATAGAATTTGCAGTTAACATTGACCCTGCGAGAAAAAAACCCAATCTTTTCAACCTGTTGCAGATCAGGCCTATAGTTGAGAACTTCGAAACCGTCAAATTCAAGCTGGAGAAAATCTCCCGGAATGATACAATTATCTCGTCACAGTCAGCCCTCGGGAACGGGACCATCGAAGGAATACGCGATCTGATCTACGTGCGGACCGAAAACTTCGATGCCTCAAAGAACCTGGAAATTGCCGCAAAACTCAACGAATTGAATGACAGTTTCCTGAAGGAGGAAAAGAATTATATCCTGATAGGGCCGGGCCGATGGGGTTCAAGCGACCCATGGCTCGGGATACCGATAAAATGGCCGCAGATCTCAGCCTCACGCCTTATAGTTGAATCAGGACTCGAGAATTACCGCATCGATCCGAGCCAGGGGACACATTTTTTTCAGAACCTCACGGCCTTCAGAGTGGGATACTTCACCGTCAACCCGTTCATGAATGACGGATTTGTAGATTATGAATTCCTCGCCTCGGCTGAAACTGTATTCGAGGATAATTTTCTAAGGCATGTGCGATTCCCGGAGCCATTGACCATCAGGATCGACGGCAGGAAGAAACTCGGAGTAGTGATGAAACCATCAGTCCAAAAGGACTGATAGTCTGTAAAGTCGAAAGTCTGTAAAGTCTAAAGTCTGAAGGTCTGAGCTCCCCACCCCAAGTAACTGATTATTAATTCTTAATCCTTAATTCTTAATTTCTCACTACTGCCTACTGCCTATTGCCTGATTTGACTCCGACTAATGAAGAAACGTCACATCCCCAACCATATCAAAATACTCCCCGTCAGCGTATCTGCCGGATGCAGTCCATACGTAGACACCCTGAGGTGCCAGGTTCCCGTTGCCGAAATATCCGTCCCACCCCTTCGAGAGCTCATGGCTTTCATATATTAACGTTCCCCACCTGTTGAAGATCTGCAGCCTGTATTCAATCACATTTTCAAAGAATGGCCTGAACACATAGTCCATCCCGGCATAGACTCCTTCACTCCATGCTCCACCGGTAGGTCCGGTCTCATTCCACTTGAATACGTTGGGGAATTTCATAGTACCTGTTTTCCAATCGACAACAACTGGCGTATCCATAAAGGCTGAATCAACGCATCCTTCGCTGGTTTTAACAATCAGTGAAACCATATAGGTACCCGGACTTTCATACTTATGATAGGGATTCTCTTCCGCTGAGGTCTGACCGTCACCGAACCTCCACAAATAGGTATCTGCATAATATGAATAGCTGTAGAAAATCACAATCTGTTCATTATTAACAACATTGGTCGGATAAGCATCAAAAATTGCAGAAGGGTTCTGATAAGTGGTTATAATTCCGTTGTGAACAGACTCTCCGGCAAGATTATAGACGGTAAGCTTTACAATGTAACTCCCCGGCACATAATAGGTATGAACCGGATTCTCCTCATCTGAGTACTGCCTGTCACCAAAATCCCACAGATAAGCTTCACCGTGAAGACTTTTGTTTATAAACTGTACGGTCAGCGGTGCGCATCCTGCCGCATCACCTTCAAAGTCTGCCACGGGTGGCGGGGGAAGGATCACCGATATCTCTACACTCTCCTGCGCCTCACAGCCCCAGGAGTGAGGAGGCAGTTTATATGTCAGCTCATACGTACCCAGGCCAGCCTCGGCAGGATAAAAGACATCTCCTGTTATTCCCGTACCCGACCATGTTCCTCCCGTAGGATAGGCGACCAGTGTTACCGGCGGGCCGTTGAGGAAGACAGTCCCCGGATCTGAAATGATTATAGAGGGCAGTGCCATGACAGTTATTACCGTACTGTCATTATCACTGCAATCGGTATTGATGATGTTGTACCTGATAAGGTGATTCCCGACACCGGCCAGGGCCGGAAGAAACTGATTTCCCACCACACCGGGGCCTGACCAGATGCCTCCCATGTCATGAGCCGTCAGGGTGACTGCCGGACTGTCCTCGCACAATGTATCCACCGGTGTAATTGTTGCGTCAGGGGTTGCGACTGTAATGATTGTTTCATCAAAGTCAGAGCATCCGTTGGCGTCAGTTATTGTATATGTTATCACATGATTCCCGGTGTTGGCAACAGCAGGATAGAAAATACTTCCTGATACGCCTGTCCCCGACCAGACACCTCCGGGATCGCGTGCCTCCAGGACTACTACAGGGTCTGTGGAGCAGACAATCCCTCCGGTAAGAATGGTAGCATCAGGAACCGGAGCAACAGTGATCACTGTTTCATCAAAATCGCGGCACCCGTCGGCATTTATGATTTCATACCTGATAGTGTGGTTGCCGGGTCCGGAAACAACCGGATCAAAAATATTCCCTGTAACGCCGCTTCCTGACCAGATACCCCCTGGATCATGTGCTGTCAGGGTAACCGGAGGTGCATTTGCGCACATTGTGTCTACCGGAGTAATGGTCGCATCGGGATAGGGGACTATGAGGATTATTGCAGTAGTGACTACCGGCGGATGGTCTCCGTTAACCCGATCGCGCGGACCGCCGGGAATTGACGGGTCATCATAGGGATTGCAGTAGTTCCAGTTTCTGAGGGTGACCTGAAAATACTGGCCGATTAACTTATCATTGGCAACAAAAATGACATCAGACCATACTCCGGAACCTGTGACCGGACCCGTAAGCGTTATGACATCATCACTGTAGGGGAAAGTTCTGCTTCTCCCGTCAACGGTAACCGGAGCACCCGTCATCGTGTTATCCGTCCCGTAGATCCATTGTACCCACCTGGTGCTGACATTGGGATTGTCTCTCTCCTGCGGAGGAACGCAATTGAACCTGGTCAGATCCTGGAAACGCACATTGGCGCTGTTTCCGAAGCAGATGGGATAGATCTCCGGGCTGATGTGCATATGGCCACCATTGTGGTCATCATCATCCCAGACAGTGACAATCTGTTCCTGTGATGATGAGGTGCAGAGCACGCCGTTCACAACCAGTGTCGCCTGAGGATGATAGTTGCAGATGCTGCCGGCCGAGGTATAGGTCACTATGGCCGTAGCCTCAAACACTCCGGGTGCGGTCCGGATAGCCGGTACCGTCTCAACCACCCCGTTATTCCAGTCATATCTGATTTGTACCGGAAATCCGGCATCATTGACACCTGTGTAGCTGACAGTCCATGTGGCCGTGACAGGTGAACACAGCTTGTCCGGTGTAATGTTGTTTGCCTTTGAAAAAATAGTGCAATCCTGACCGTACAAACTGTGTGAAAAAAACAAAGCAATAATATATAGGATCCATCTGTTCATGAACCTGTGACTACATTCCCCTCGCCTGGTTGTATAGCAATCTGTTTAACGTGGAACCTGCCCTTAGGGTTACAATATTTATCCTGTTTTAGGGTTTTATACATTCGTTGTAACCACAGACTGCAGCCCGGTCTTAACATTAAATCTCAGGGCGGTCCAGGATAAATAATTTCAGATACTGGCTGAATACATTGATAATTAACTACTTTTGCCCGCGAAGATGAAGACCCTTTTATTATTGATCCTGTCGTTTATCAATGTGTCATTGATGGCTTCGCAGGCAATTGCCGGGGAACCAGACAGCATTCCCTCACATACTGCTCAGATTTCCGTGTTAATAAAAACGGCAGGCAGTTCAGATATGCCATCGGCACATTTGCTTCAGACAGCATTAGCAGGTTATGAATTATTGGTTGAAGGCAATTCAATAACCCTCCCCGGAGTGATAACTATTATTGATTTCAGCCTGGGGTCAGACGAGGAAAGACTATGGGTACTCGACCTGAATCAGGGAAAGGTACTGTTCCATTGTCTTGTCTCTCATGGCCGTAATTCCGGAGAAAATATGGCTGAGAATTTTTCAAATATTCCGGGTTCATATGCAAGCAGTCCTGGTTTCTATGCAACTGGTGAAGCATATATAGGAAAACACGGGTTATCACTGGCACTGGATGGCCTGGAAAGGGGAATAAACGACCAGGCACGGGCACGGGCAATCGTGCTTCATGGTGCAGACTATGTATCAAAAGATTTTATCCTTACCCACGGCCGACTCGGGCGTAGTCTGGGATGTCCGGCAGTACCTGTTGATCTCAGTGATGAAATTATCAAGACCATCAAGGGTGGATCATGCTTGTTTATTTACGCCCCACAGAAGAGCTATATATCCAAATCTCCCATTATCAGCAAAATAAGCTCTAAAGTGAAGACATAGCCATGGCTCCGGCTCTTTCCGGCTTTTGGCTTAACGCCTGCAGAACTCTCTTATCGTTATTATACACATCGTTCCGGAACTGTACCCGGTCCTTCCCGTCAGTCCAGGCTGTAAGATAAACCACCATAACATCAACCGGGACCCTCAGGCGTACCGTCTGCTCCCTGGTCTGTTGCATGGCAATTTGAATATTGGCAGGAGACCATTCCGGCATATCAGCCAATAGCAGTACTGCCAGGTCAAATGGCTTTTCCACCCTTATACAACCATGGCTGACAGCCCGTGCATCGCGGGCAAAGAACTGTTTTGACGGGGTATCATGTATATATACATTGTAATTGTTCGGAAACATAAATTTGACCCTTCCGAGTGCGTTTCCGGGACCCGGACCCTGCCTGACCATATATGGGAAACTGGTGCTTGAAATACCGGTCCAGTCAATATCGTTGTAAGCCAATTCTGACCCGTTAAACCTGAACAGCTTCATATTCTTCTTTTTAAGATATTCAGGACCCTTCATCAACTCCGGCACCACCTCTTCCTGCAGTATTGTGTTTGGGACTGTCCATGCAGGACTGAAGACAATATAGGTCATGTTATCATTGAAGACAGGCGTCCTTCTGGTTTCCATTCCTACCACTGCCCTCATCGAAATCAGGGTGTCCGAACCGGTTATCAGATCGAGCCTGAAATTGGCAATGTTGATAATGATACGTGTTGCGGTCATTTGCGTAGGAAGCCACCTGTACCTTTCCATGTTCACCTTCAGCTGACCTATAAGTTCCAAAGGCGGATGGTTTAAATACTCAAGGGTCGTCTTGCCTAAAACACCATCGTTATTTAAACCCCAGTCATCCTGGAACATCTTAACCATAGTCTCCACTTCTGCATCATACACTTCAGATATACTGTCGGATAATGCATACCTGAGCTTTATCAGCCTCTCCCTGACCCCGGGAACAATGTGACTGGTATCACCGGGTCTGACAGGCTCATCGGAATAAATTACCGGCCACGACTGCTTATCAAGCATAAGAAAGAACGCAAGCTCTTCTTTCATCCTCCAGTAAGACCGGTAATCCGGAGCCAGCATGTTCAGCATATGGTCCACGTTATGTGCAAGGAGTGCCTCTTCAAGCTTCAGATCAAGCCGCAATTCCGGATCTTTACGCTGTATCTTCCAATTGGCTCCTTCCTTCACGGGATCAACCTTACCATAGTAAAGATGTGACCCCAGTAAAAGAAAAGCATCAGTAAGCAACAGATCCAGTTTCGGAAGATCATTTGTATCTGTCGGGGCAAATGAGAGAATCTTTGCAAAATATTCCTCGATGAGGTACAGGTGATAATCATCAGGCTGAAGGCCTTGCTGGTTAACCTGGCGGATATAATTCAGCAAATCAAATGCATTATTGCTGACAGTGTTCCGGTCGAACCATGCAGGGGTAAAATACCGGTTCTCATAAAAGAGACGAAGCTCCCTGCCACAAAGAAGGAATTCACGGTCAACTTCATAGTTTATGCCCTCCGCATTCCCTTCAATAAATTTCTTTATTGATTCGGATGTCTCACCAAAACCTGATGAAAAAGTGGCAAACAGCAATATTGCTGTAAAAGTTATCTTCTTCATTTTAAGATTTATGTCAAAGCAAACATTGTATCTTCTGCCTGACAGTCAGTTGATGAAAAAAGGCATATACCTTGAAAGAAAAGTAACCTTCAGGTTACTCTTCTTTTTTCAGTAACACAAGCTTAGTTTTGTCAACGCCTTCTATTTCACTCGTTTTGTTGCTTACTTCTATTCCCTCTGACTGCGCCTTTTCCGGCACTGGTTTGTAATCCGGAGACACCATAACCGTGTCATTTCCGCAGGCCTCCATCATGGCTCTGTAACGAGGGCAAATCATGGCAGTGTCACTATTGCATGATTCCATCATGGCTTCCCACATTGATGACATAAGGACACTGTCACCCTTGCATGCATCCATCATACCAGACATCATATTATGCCGCATGCCGGGGTTATCCTTCATCATTTGCATCATCTGTCCATGACTTTCCATCATCATCATTTTATGGTTCCTGCCATGCATCATAGTCGCCATCATTTCCCTGGCCATAATGCTGTCACCGGCAATGGTATCCATCACCATCTGTCTCGTTTCGGCCTTATCAAGCACCAATAAAACATCATCCTTTGATTGCCCGAATGCGAACAGAGTAACTGTAAACAGTACAAGTACCAGTGTGAATTTTTGTAGATTTTTCATTTTCAGCTCTTTGAATTATTTATTAATTATAATTATCTAAAGGTAAGCCCTTCGCTGTCAGGAATATTTACACTATTCCTCAGGCGATTTATATAATTCACATATCAGGCAGAATGTAATTTCACATTAGCCGGTTGCCGAAACAGGTGACAGGATAAAAAAAGAGAGGCTGCCCGTTTTGTGCCCGGGCAGCCTCTCTGCTGAATTATCTGATATGTCAGATTACTTTAATCACGAAGCAGGTTTGAACACCCACACCCAGCCGGTAGCCCATGCAGCATCAGGAACATAGAGTGTCAGCTTATCAGCTGTGAACTCCTTTATCTGAAATACCTTGTTGTTACCGCCGCCTTCCATCGAACCCAGAATGTTGGCATTGCCTTTAATGGTAAGTTTGGTATAATCGGCATTGAATCCCCAGGTACTGCCTTCAACGGGAGTTCCGGTGGATGATGCATAGTAGGTAAAGTTGGCACCGCCATCCAGGTCAAAAACCATCTTGCCAGCAGCATCGGCAGGGGGGCAGCAATCGCCTGCTGCGTTCCACCATAATTCCTGCCAGTTATACGGAGCTGCCATGTACCACCATTTTCTTCCGTCAGGTGTCGGACCACCGTCGAAAACCCAGGTTTTGCCCTCAAGGTTTGCTCCTACAAGCTTGTAGTAAGCCTCCGGAAGAGGCTGATCAAGCTGGGTGATCGTCACGTCAACGCTTTTTGAATAGTATGTAGGATCCATGAGCTCCCCGTCTTCAATGTAGGGAGTTGTCACATAAAATGTAAAGGTGCTCGTCCCGGGAATGGGATAAACTACCTCCACCCTGTCTGAATACTTCTTATCAATCACATAATCCCAGTAGCCTGCAATGCCCGGTGTGTTCATCTGAATCGAAAGGCCATTGCCGCCCGGTGTAGACTGCACAACTTTGAGCTCGATGTCATCCGGATCAAAGCTGTTTGAGAGAGTGTCCCGATTTTCAATCGGTTCGCATGCTGCAAAGAATACAAGCAGCGCTCCGACCATCATACTTATTAACTTTTTCATTTTCATCTCTGTACTAATTTTTGTTTCTAGTATAACAACTACCATCCGGGGTTCTGTTCATAGACCCCGTTGGAAAGGCGAATTTCAGATTCCGGAATCGGAACCAAACCCTTTGTTTCGACGCGGTACGTATTGGTGTAAACAGCGGCAACACCTGAATTCATAACATTGCAGGGGGTGCCAAAGTAGTTCTTGCCCGGGTTTTCAACATCACCCCACCTTACCAGGTCAAACCATCTCTGACCCTCGAATGCCAGCTCATAAAGCCTCTCATTCTTGAGGGCGTCAAGAGACCAGGCTACAGAAGGAAGGCCAACCCTGGCTCTGACGGCATTTATCCCATCTGCTGTCTCCGTAAGTTCAGAATGCATAAGGAGCACATCGGCATACCTGAGGTAGAAGAAATCCTGAGCGGACTCAAGCTGCATCGGATCACCGTTGTTCCAGTCATAGATATAATAGAACATACCTTTCTTGCCATCAGCACCCTCGTGCTGCAGGTGCGTATATTTCTTATTAAACAAACCGGTTTCGTGGTCACCCTTATTTGCCTGGTATCCGCCGGTGCCCTGCTCTGCATCACCCATTTCAAGAACAGAGGCCAGTTTTCTCGGGTCATCATCCGACCATGAATCGAAGAATACACTGTGGATCGGTCCCCAGCCCCAGCCTTCGCCGAAGGGCACCATTGAGTTACCCCTGATGCCGAAGAAGAGACAGATACGGTTGTTGAATTTCTGACCTTCAGTCCATCCCCAGTTTCCGAATGCATACCTCAGCGCAAACATGACCTCCTTATTTCCTGTACCGATAGTGGAGTTCGGACCATCCTGGCCGACCCACTCAAGGCGTTCAGTTGTAGCCCACGGCAACACATTGCTGCCGGCGCTCGTGTTTGCATATGAATAGGGCCACAGGTTCCTGAAGTCGGGAGTAAGCTGATAGTTGCTGTTGGCAATCACATCATCCAGATGGGAAACTACCTGCGACTTCGTCAGACTTCCGCCTTCCGGAAGAGGAAGTTCTGTAGTTGCCTGCTTTTCGATGTTTGTCATATAACCCGTGTAAAAAAGGAATGCGCGGGCGATATAGGCCTTTGCCACCCAGCGGTTTGCATGACCATATTCTGAAAGCGGAACATTCATTGGATTGATTGACGGCATGGTTTCCGCTGCCTTGATGAAGTCGGCGGCAATCTGGCTGAAGGTTTCAGTGAAGGTTGAACGCGGAACGTCACGCGGTGAGTCTGTCATTGGAATGAGAGGCATTCCTCCGAAGAACCTCGCAGCCCTGTACATGAAGAAACCCCTCATGAAATAGGCCTCACCAAGTGAGGTGTTTTTAAAGTTTTCTGCTTCCTCAGGAGTATCAAAGTAGCTCGAGTAGTCGGCATCCGTAACTGCTTCAATAATGGCGTTTGTCCTGTATACACCGTTGTAGGTCTGCTTCCAGAGATCGCTGTAGGTATCCTCTGTCGGGTCAACGAATCTGTCACAGTTCTTGGCCGTAATATCATCCGGACCGCCGCCGCCAAGCATGTAGTCGCTCATGAGGTTGGCAGAGAGATGCTCCTCACTGAAAACACCTCCGACATAGAGGGCATTGTAGACGCCTCCCATGGCTTCGTTGATGTCAGTGGGCGTTTTGTAGAAGTTGGTAAGATCCTTCTGATACAGGTTTCGTGTATCGAGAAAGTCTTCACAGCCGCTTACCATAAGGGCCGTTGCAGCAATTATAAAAAAGATTATTTTTTTCATTATTTGGCTTTATTTAGAATGTAACACTTGCACCAAACATAATAGTCCTTGGTAGCGGATAAAGACCCAGGTCAACACCTGAAGCCCAGCTGTCAGGAGCATAACCGACATCAGGATCCATACCGTCATACTGTGTGAAGGTGTAGAGGTTATTGACCGAAGCATAAACTGATGCACCCTTCAGCCAGTTGAGTTTGCTGTTGAACCTGTAACCCAATACCAGGTTGCTGATTCTGACATAATCGGCATCATGCATGTAGATGTCTGAAATCAGGTTGATGTTGCGGGTAGAAGCATATCCCAGTCTTGGAATTTTGTTTGAAGTACCTTCTCCATGCCAGCGACCGAAAATCTGTGTTGTATAGTTCTGGGTGAAGTTGTCGGCAAAAGACCTGTATGACTGCATCACCTCCATGCCGAACTTACCGGTAATGGTAGCATTGGCATAGATGCCCTTGTACTCGGCATTCAGCTGGATACCCATCTCGAAATCAGGAAGCGGGCTTCCCAGCATGATCTTGTCGTCATCATTGATCAGACCATCAAGGTTCTGGTCAACGAACCTGACATCACCCGGACGCTGGTCCTCGAAATAGGGCTTGCCCTCGGGAGTGACATAGTTTTCAACATCGGTCTGATTCTGCAACAAACCATCTGCCTTTAATCCGTAGAAGAAGCCGATAGGAAATCCTACCTCAACTCTTGAGATGGAGGCAGTTCCCTGTGACAGCACATGCTGTGAACCGTTGATGATCCCTTCAGCATTGGCAAGACGGGTTACTTCGTTATTGTTCATTGTACCACTGAAAGAGGCGCCATAAATGAAATCGCCAACCTCGTCTTTCCAGTTGATGTTGAACTCAATACCGGAGTTTTTGATGTCACCGCCGTTGATATAAGGAGCGCCTGCGCCTGCTGTACCAAGTATCGGTGCAAGCACCAGCCAGTCTTTGGTCATCTTGTTGTACCAGTCGAATGACAACCCGAGTTTTGAATTGAAGAAACGGGCGTCAATACCGATATTGAGCTGTTCCGAAGTTTCCCATGTTACATCCGGGTTGGGAACGTTTGCAGGTATGGCCGTCGGTGATGTGACAAGCTTATCGGGGCCGAAATAATAACCCTGATCGAGGTAAGAGATGTTCGAACTGTAGATGAAGTTATCAATGCTCTGGTTACCGTTCTGTCCCCAGCTGACGCGCAGCTTACCGAAGTTAACCAGTGAATTGCCTTTCATGAAGTCTTCCTCAGTGAAGATCCATCCGGCCGATGCTGACGGGAAGTAGCCCCAGCGGTTGCCTTCAGCGAAGTTCGATGAGCCGTCAGCGCGGAATACCGCATCAAGGATATATTTCTCCCTGAAGTTCCAGGAAACGCGTCCGTAGTATGAAAGCAGTCCGCCGCCCTGAGCAGCCCAGTCAGCTCCCCAGGTATTGATATCACTGATCTGACCTGCAACAACGTTGTCAAGATATGCATAATCGGGATCACCGAAGATTGAATTTGCCTTCCATCCTCCAACATTGGAATTAAGGATATTATCCAGAATCTCATTCCCGGCGAGTACCGTAAGCTTGTTCTCACCGATTTTGAAATCATAGGAAACAGTGTTGGTCCAGGTAAAATTTATTCCCTGGTACATCGTCTGCTCGACAGCATCATTTGCATTATTATACTGGTTCGAGAGGGCGTATGTGGGAGTCCATGACCTGCCATTGCCAAACCATGAATTGATACCGAATGATGACCTGATCCTCAGATTCTTTATTGGCTCGATGTTGATGTATGCATTACCCGTGATAGTGTTCCCTTTTCCAAACTGGTAATTCGAGCGGTTGTAGTAGAGCATCGCCAACGGGTTGGTCTGGCCCAGCGATATACCTTCCAGTGTCGGGGTAAATCCATACTGATCTGGCGAGGCATACCAGTATGCAGGAAGAAGCGGATTGGTAACAAGGGCGTTGTGAAGGTCGTTCCAGTAAATGTTACCGGTTCCGATCCACTTGTTCTCGGTGTTTGTAAGGGTAAAATTCTCCCCTATCGTGATAATGTCGTGGTTGCTGCTTTTAACAAGTACCATTTCAGTGTTCAGACGGGCTGTGATCCTTTTGTATCCGGCATCCATCAGGTCACCGCCAAGGATACCAACCTGATCAAAGTAGGAAAAGCCTATTGCATAGACAACATCCTTGGATGAACCTGTAATATTAACAGAGTGGTTCTGAACAGGGGCATTCTCGGTTGTCATTTCATCAACCCAGTCAGTGCCTTCCCAGCCGTTCTGCAGGTTTTCCCAGATCTCTTCACCAAGCTTTGTGCCAAGGTTGCCGGGGTAATTGGCGTTGAGCCACGAGTTGTTCTTAAGCACTGATTGCCAGTCGGTAGGAGCCATGCCGTCATTTACACGGCCTTCATCCATGATAAACATATACTCCTGGGCATTGAGCGCAGGCAGTTTCTTGTATATGTTCTGAACTCCGTAATAGAAATCGTAGGTAATGACCGGGGCTGCTCCCTTTTCGCCCTTCTTGGTCGTTACGAGAATAACACCGTTTGCTGCCCTCGACCCGTAAATTGCCGAGGAGGCTGCATCCTTGAGAACATCGATCGACTCGATGTCCGAAGCGTTGAGGTAGTCAATGTTGCCGACAGCCACTCCGTCAACGATGTAGAGAGGTGCCGAGTTGCCTATGGTGCCAAGACCCCTGATGGTAGCCTTGGTACCTGCACCGGGTGCACCACTGTTCCTGGTGACACTGATACCGGTTGCAATACCCTGAAGGGCCTCCATTGCAGTCGAAGTATTGAGCTCAGCAATCTGCTCTCCCTTGACATTCAGGTTGGCACCCGTCACCAGGGCCTTCTTCTGGGTTCCGTAGCCAATCACCACAATCTCGTCAAGGTCCGTCATTTCATCAGCCATCACCACATTGACAGTGGTTGATGTAACGGTAGCTTCTACCGGTGTCATCCCGATAAAGGTAAACCTCAGAGTCGCTCCCATACTTGCAGGAATGGTGTAGGCTCCATTGGCGTCCGTCAGAGTTCCGGAAGTCGTTCCGGCTACCACCACAGCCACCCCGGGAAGAGGGCTGCCGTCTGCCTGGTAGGTTACGCGCCCCTGTACCGTTACATTCTGCGCAATAAGCACACCTGTAAACAATGCAAGGACAAATAGCATTACAGTTTTTTTCATAGAATTAGGTTTTTAGAACAATTAACTAATGGGTTTTTGAATTACTTCTCTTTGAAAAGTGCCGAAAAGGTAATGAAAAAAGCATTTATCAGAGTGCAAGAAGCAAAAAAAAATACAATAGCAGACAAAAATGATAATTAGCATATTGAAGTGCGCTTGTTTTCCCGGCCCTGTCTCTCTTTCCAATTGCTTCTGCTCCTTAACGTCGTACTGCAAAAAAATAACCCGGCCGGCCGGCGAAATCTCCTCTGTACTGCCCTCTCCTGAAAGTGAATTGCAATTGAACCAATTCTGTAATAGTCTGTTAATATGCTAATACGGCGTTCAAAATCAGATTATGGCAACCAGACGCTTGGATTGGGTCTCCCTGACAAGGACCATTCTTCTGCATGTTTTGTTTTGGATTTTTATCGTAACCTATTTTGCGTGGGGATTCGGGTTCAATGAGAACCCGGTGAGATCTTTCATTAATGCTTCATTTTTCTTACCCGGCTTTTTTCTGATTGTTTATTCATTACTCTACTTTCTGATTCCCAGATACTTACTTAAAAAGAGATTTCTGGCGTTTTTTACCGGTTTGTTCATTGTCTGGGCAATTTGTGCCCTCTACACCTCCACTGCAGAGCTTGCACTGGTTGAATCTGAGGTCTTCAGGGGCATGACACTTTCTACCGGCAGAAATGTTCTGCCTTTTCTTCATGTCTCGGGAATTGCGGTGTCGATCAAGCTTTTGCTTTACTGGTACCAGCAACGGGAACTAACTGTTGAAGCAGAGAAACAGAAAACGGCCGCAGAATTACAGCTGCTTAAAGCCCAGCTTCACCCTCATTTCTTATTCAACACCTTAAACAATCTCTACTCGCATACTCTTGAATCCTCTCCCAGGTCTCCGGAAATTGTAATGAAACTTTCGGAACTCCTGAGGTTTATGATCTATGAAAGCAATACTCCTAAAATTCCGCTGTCAAAAGAGATCAACCTGTTGCAAAACTACATCACGCTTGAAAAGCTACGCTACGGTGACCGGCTTGACGTGTCGGTAAATATAACGGGTGATGTTGAAAAATATCAGATTGCACCCTTTCTGCTGCTTCCTTTCGTGGAAAACGCCTTTAAGCATGGAACCAGCAGGCAACTCGATCAATGCTGGATAAGCCTGAACCTTTCTGTTACAGATTCTGTTATGTACTTTAAGCTGGTCAACAGTGTTGACCCTGACGAAGTTGAAACACCGACAAAGTACGGTGGAGTGGGACTGCTGAATGTAAAAAAAAGACTGGAACTATTGTATAAGGATAAGCACGGCTTTGAAGCGAAAAGGCTCGAAGACGTATTTGTTGTTGATCTTAGGGTTACACTTGAAGAATTAGATGAGCAGTATGCGGAAATGGAAATGTCTTATAGTGGATGATGAGCCACCGGCGGTAAAAGTTCTGACCAGCTACGCCGAGGCCCTGGAGTATCTTGAAATCGTTGGAACACTTAACAATGCATTTCAGGCGATAGATCTTCTGAATAACCAAAAGGTAGATCTCATGTTTCTTGACATCAACATGCCTAAACTGCCCGGAACACAATTACTGAAGACCATCTCGGACCCTCCGAAAGTGATTTTCACCACTGCCCATAAGGATTATGCCATCGACGCTTTTGAGCTGGATGCCGTTGATTACCTGTTAAAACCGGTATCATTTGAACGCTTCCTGAAGGCCGTCAATAAATTCTGCCATGTCAATCCTGCTGAAGCTGACCAGCATGGCAATACCCCGGGATTTTTATATTTCCGTGCAGACCGGAAGATGGTGAAAGTGTTCCTGGACGACATAAACTACATCGAAAGTTTTAAGGATTATATTGTCATTCACAGGCAGAATGATGCAGATCTTAAAGTGAAGTATGCGATCAGCAGTGTTGAGAATATGCTGCCTCAGGATCTGTTTCTGAGAATCCACCGGTCATATATTGTTTCGATGAAAAAAGTTTCAGCCTTCACCAACACCGATGTCGAAATAGGAAAAATTGAGTTGCCAATCGGCCGTAGTTTCCCCGATGTGTTCAGAAAATTGACGAACGGCAACTCCCTCCTTCCCATTTCAGACCTCGCCATAAATAAACTGCCGGTTCGGGAATAGTGTTGTGAGGCGGAGGCGGCCTTAATCACTTTTTCAGAGCGACATTACCAGGGTGGCTGTTGTTTCAGGAGTCCGGTCCGAACACACAAGCGTTGAAAAAATAATCCGGCAAGAGCGGAGCCCCGGCCGGATTATAATTATCTCAAAACCAACCCTACCTCAATATTCTTAAATTATTCTCAAACACATACCTTGCCAGGAGTCTTCCCATCTTTTCTCCTTCCACAACATCACTCCGGAAGTGATAGCCGATATAAATCCTTGACGTTGCGCACTCCGTTGCAAATTGCGAGAAGCTTGCAAAACTACGCTCAGCGCCCGGCAGATAATAACTCCCGATGGTAAATGGTATATTATCCCTCCTGAAGTACAATTTTAATATTTCGGCACCGGCACCTCCCATTTCAGAATGCGTTGAAGGATAGGTGGGTGTGGGTGGTGTTGCCCTGGCAGCCGGAAGAATGCTCCAGAGGGGATCTCCTTCTGTTTCGTCATTCCCGTCATTGCCACCTGACCGTATCGCGGTAATGGGTCTCCAGAGATTATAATGATATTTGCCTTCGAAAGAGCTCAGACATGCATCAAACTGTGCCATCTGGGTCAAGGCCAGCAGCCTGGCGGTCTCCCACCCGTCCAAGGCATTCTGGATAGCCATAAACCGTACAACCCGGTTAATCGAATTTGACACATTATCAAGAAAGAATACCCCCATATCTGCCTGTTCCTGCGTTCTTTCAGTGCTGGTACTGCCTCCCAGGCTTTTCACCTCATTAAAATCTGCCGTATATTCCGGAGAATCAAGGGAGTAGGGAGGTTTTGCCCGAAACTGGTCGCTGGCCACGATGCCGAATGGCCTGAACACACCCATGTCGGGAGCATAGGCTGCATTAGCCGGCCAGACCGGAGGGTTTGCAACGAGGTATGGCATGGGTGACTTATATTGACCGGGCTCAGTACCCTGGGGATATGCATGAAACCTGAGAGGAGGATCATCTCCCCTTGCAGCCAGAACTGACTGTGCAGCCTCTTTTCCTATCTGAATTCCCCTGGCCTTGAACTCTGATTCTTCTATCGGTGCAAGGCATTCTGTCAGAAGGGCGCCAGCATTCGCTGCCGAAGCCGGTGCCAGAACAATCAGAACATCATGCGCCGCCTGTGCTACAGCTGCATCGGCAATCGGGTAGATGTTCTTTTTCGAAATTTCCTTCGCATTAACCCATCTGTTATCCAGGGCATAGGTTTCATACCTGGGAACCACATTGTTCAGTGCATCATGCACGGCAAGGCTTACCATAGCATAAATGCGGGCTTCAGGAGCAGGTGGCATCTTATTGTCAACTGCCAGGCTGAGTGCTTCATTCCACTTCAGAACAACGGAGTTGTCGTACGATTTGATCATGCCATTGTTCAGGCTTTTAAGTTCAACGGATTCAGGCATCAGATCCTGATCATCGCTCTGGCAGGCAGTCATTGCAACGCATACTGCCAGAACGCTGCCAAAAAGTCTCAGATGATTTTTCATGACTTTAATGTTTTGATTTATGTCACAAAAATAAAGGATCTTTATATCTTTTATTTTATGAGATGCCAATGGTTACTGATCAGTCGACGAAAAATGAATTTTTGTCGACGGGCGTAACACAATGAATATGAAGTTGACAGAGACGGCTTCACTGCTTACCTGAAGATGAATTCAAAATCGGGTCAATATCTGTTCAGGTCATCTGGCTGCTGCTATATTGAATAGATTTACCGGGCATTTTTTTTAAGTCTGATTTGATTTTCGTGGCCGGAAAAAAGCGTACTTTGAATCTTTACTTATTTTCCAATAACCCTTTATATGAAAATCACAGTAAACAACACCCTGCTTGAGCTTCATAACGGTGCGAGGGTAAGAGACGCCATCGTGAGTTACTTTACGCACTCCGGACAGAGAGTGCCAAAGAGGCTGCCCTCCGTAGAAGACCGATTCGGGAACAGGATCGCCCATGACGGTGAACTGGCGGAAGGAAACACGCTTTTCATTGTCTCAGGCCACAGTAAGAAAGCTTCATCCATTAAACTCCTGATGGCTCTGCTGGCCGTTGGTCTTCTCTATGCCTGCAGCAGCGGGAAGCTTGCCAGAACCTCCGCCCCATCTGAAACCCCGGCCACAATTGAAAAGAAGGCCGCCGGCACCCCTGCCGCAGAACGACAGGCTGTTATATTTGCCGTGAACGATATGCATGCGGCCATCGACAATTTTCCTAAGCTTGCATTTCTGGTCGATAGCCTGGAAGCCATCTATCCCGGTATGCTTCTCGTTGCTGCGGGTGACAACCAGACGGGAAACCCGGTTAACGATCAGTATCCGGAGAAGGGCTGGCCGATGATAGATCTGATGAATGAAACAGGCTTTGACCTCAGTGCGGTGGGAAACCACGAGTTCGATACCGGTCCCGAAGGATTCAGCAATCTGGCTGGCAAGGCTGAGTTCAGCTTTTTATGCGCCAATGTGATAATGGACAAGTCGTTAAATGTAAAAATAAGCCCCTGGAAAATAATCAATCTTCCCAACGGGCTCAGGCTGGCTTTCTTCAGTCTGCTGCAACTTGGGCAGAACGGCATCCCTGACAGTCATCCGGATAATTTAAAGGGATTCACCTTCCGTTCTCCGTTTGAAACTGCACCAGAATACCTGTGGCTTAAAGACAGCAGTGATATCCTCATTGCTCTTACCCACATCGGGTTTGAAGAAGATGTAAAACTGGCTGAGACCATGCCGGCGGGAATTGACCTGATCATTGGAGGACACTCACATACGAGGGTCGGAAAAGAACAGATCCACAACGGAATCATGATCACCCAGGCGGAAAACAAATTGAAGTACGGCACGCTGATAAAACTGGCAATCAGCAGCGACGGGACATTACAGAGAAACATGCAGCTGATTGACATCAGGAACTCGAAGAAGGAGAAACCGGCCATCCGGGCCATGGTTGACAAATACAATGACAATCCTGTACTGAACGAAGTGATTGCCACATCTGCAGACGACTTCTCCTCATATGAAGAACTGGGTTACCTGATGGCTGATGCGCAGCGCGAGGCTGCCGGTGCTGATATCGCCCTGATGAACCCGGGCGGCGTACGCATTGACCGCCTCGAAAAAGGCCCGGTGACAATCAAACATGTTTACCAGCTTGATCCCTTTGGCAATGAGTTGATAGTGACAAACCTCACAGGGAAGGAAATTTATTCCCTCCTGCGCGCCGCGTGGCCGGTTGACGACAAATCACCACTTTATCCCTCCGGGATCACAACTGAGATGACAGTTGACCCTGAAGGTGGTCTCGAAGAGATATCCGTTCTGACCGCAGCCGGCACACCCCTGGATATGAACCGGGTCTATTCAGTAGCCATGAACAGCTACATGACACAGGTCTATAAATACCAGCGCAGTGATCCCGGACAATCGCTCTTCATCACAACTGCTGATGCACTGATCAGGTACCTGAAAAACCAGAACCCTGTCAGGAGCTACCGGGGCGAAAAAAGGATTCAAATGAAAGGAAAATAAATGAACGATTCTTTCTATATAATTTTTGATTTCGACGGCACTATTGCCGACACGCTTGAATTGGGGACGGAGGTCTTTAACAGGATCGCCCCCGAATACAATTGCCTCCCAATCGGTCCTGACGAACGCGAGCTGTTTCGCACAACAAAGCCTCAGGAGCTGCTCGAGGCATACGGTATCTCAAGGCTGAAGCTGCTGACACTGACGCTGCGGATGAGAAAGGAAATGAAAAGGCATGTTTCTGAAATGAATCTTTTCCCCGGTATGGAGGCTGCACTTCAGGAGATCAGAAATGCCGGCTACAGGACAGGGATTCTGACCTCAAACTCGGTTGTCAATGTGAGCAAATTTCTGGAGATTAATAAGCTGTCCGAACTTGTTGATTTTATTTACAGCGGCAGAAGTTTCCTGGGTAAAGAGAAGGTAATCAGGAAGGTACTCATTCATGAGCAGATCCCTGCCGGCAGGGTTGTATATGTGGGGGATGAAACACGTGATATCGAAGCCTCCCGGGCCGCGGGGATTCCTGTCATTTCAGTATCATGGGGATTGAACCGCAGGGATCTTCTCGCATCTCTTTCGCCGGATCAGATCGCAGATAAGCCTGAAGATCTGCTTCACTGTGTCAGGCAGGTTTTTAAGGCCTGATGCACCGTTTTAACTGCACTTGCCCAGCAACACCCAAATGACTATGAAAATCAGAACGGTGCTAAAACATCCTCCACCCAGTTTCCATGCACCTACTCCTGATAGCAAACCCCTGAAAAGATTATTCATATGATTCCTCTGTTAAATACCAATACTAAACTACTTCTTTTAATGTAAAGTGGGACAGTCACGCGATGAAAAAAGGAATATGATTTTCACATTTCCCGTAATGCCATTGTCAGGTCAATCTTGAAATAAAGACCTATCTCCGGGTTCCGTGTGAAGTTGGCGGCCTCTTCCGGGAAATGTCCGGATCCTGAGCCTGGTTGTATTTCAACTGTTTATTTGAATTTTTAATTTTCTCCGCGACAGGAAAATCCTGCTTTTAACCGTACCGATATTCAGGTTTAGCTCTTCTGCAATTTCTCTGTATTTATAACCTTCGACATGCATTTTAAACGGTATTCTTAGCTCATCTTTTAATTTTTCAAGATGTTGCCTTATTTCCAGGACTGAATATGCTGAATGCACATCAACAGGATCATAAGCCTCTGTTTTATTTATGTAAAATGATTCGTTGGTCTGGTCGCGATAAGTGTTCTGAAGAAGAATGTGCCTGTAATTATTAATAAATGTGTTTTTCATAATGGTAAAAGTCCAGGCTCTGAGATTCGTCTGATGCACAAATTTGTCGCAGGATTTTAACGATTTCAGGTAGGTTTCCTGGACCAGGTCCTTGGCATCATCTTCGTCAGCAGTTAATTTATAGGCAAAGCCCATCAGGCTCTCCTGAAGGTTAATCAGCTCATATTGAAACTCCATCACTGTCATTCGATAGATTTAATAAAAATTCATGAACAGCAAAGTTGTTGTGTTTTATGGCCATTGATGTTATAAAATTTTGATTTTAGATTACATAATTCACGCATTATGCTATATAGTTAATATCTCTGGTTTGTTCTAACCACCTGATTAGCTATATATAATTGTAATATTCTTAAGACCCGCCCTGATGCCATCAAAATTGAGCCAGGCCCCTCAATCTGACACCGGAGCTTCAATAAATGACAAAATTATGGTTGGGTGGTTTTTCTGATCTTCAGCCAGACAATGAAACCTGAGATCAGAATAAATAGAATAATCAACCCGGTCAGGGGAACAATCAGCACATAAAAATCACCAATAAGAGGTTGATAGATTCTTCCTGTATGTATCTCAAGAGCCACATTCCACAGTGATATCGGAGTATTCCCGATGGTCTGCTCCGGCATATCTGCAAAATCACCGGAACCACCGATGCAGACAGCTCCCCGGTTGTAATCAAAATAAACCTCCTGGTTCTTATAATCACTGGTATAGCCTGAAACCAGATAATCCCCGATGGGTTTGCCCCTCAGGGAAGAGCCGGCATACACCTCCTTCTTAATGTGGTCGAAGACCTCTCCTGTCTGTGAATCCCATGCAAAGAGTCCTTCAAAGGAGCCTACCAGGAACGTGTTTGTCTGGATCTTTTCCAGGACAGTAACACCCATAATGCTTGCCGGCGGCTGATATTCGAATTTTCTGAGATCGCTGCTAAAATTATCGTCAGAATAATAGAACCCCTCCGATGTGGCAATGACATATCTGTTGCGATCGTGGTCATAATAAATCCGGCGCAGCTGGTCAAACCACGGGTTTGCCGTTGCCAGCTCCGTATGGGGTATCTTCCCCACTCTCGAATTGCCGATAAATGCCAGAAGCGGCGGGCGCAGGAACATCCCCGTAACAGTGTTTAAGATCAGCAAGATCAGGGTGATCCATCCCAGTTTGTTATGCCATTTCAGATTCCAGCGGTTTGAACTCTTTAACTTTACATTCTTTTCGGGTTGTATGGTATTCTTTTTCAGGATGAATTTGTTAATAAAAACAATCATCCCGGTAATTGTCAGAAATGCGAAGACAAGGCCTGCAAAATCGATTATCAGCTTGCCGGCCAGTCCGTAAATCTCACCACTGTGGATAGTCCAGATGGTCTTGAACAGATCTGCTTTGTCATCATAATTTTCAGGGGGAGGAAGCTGACTGACACTGAAATCTCTTAGGTCCGTTGTTTTTAATAAGTATGAACGTGTCAACAGCATGATTGTGTCCTGTTTTTGAATTATGTCCACAATCCTTTTGTCTTTAACCGGCAGACTGACCGGAATCCATTTCCTCTCTTCGTTACTGTAGGCATAGAGCCCCGAGAAAGTACCGGCAATAATATCATTCCCGGTGCTTTTGATCATATGATAGATTTTTCGATTATCGGTGCCTTTCGGAAATCCCGCATTGAAGTCACTGAATCCCGAGTAAGTGCTGTCGGTAAGCCAGACCCCTATATTTCCATAAAACAGTATGCTGTCAGGGGAGATTTTCAGGGAGGATTTAACCGCCGCGTTATTCCAGTTTCTGTAACTGTAAGTCTCAGGAAGGATCTTCCTGTTTATGTCGATGCCCGACAACAGGTCGCGATGATTCAATATTATCCCCGAAAAGACATAACTTAAGATTATAAAAGCATAGATTACGCCTAACCATTTATGATATTTCCTGAAGAATTTTATCACTGCACTCCGGAGGATATTAAGGCAGCAAATGTAATAAAATAGCCATTTCCCTGGGTGCCATCTGATCACATCTGTAAAAGCCGGTGGCTATGACCAACCCGCGCCGGTTCAGATTTAAAAAATTGAGCCGGATTAAAAATTTATCCGGCTCATGAGAAAAAGGGAAATAGGGGCATTACTTTTTGAGCAAGCCTGGTCTGTCCTGGCGCATTGCCGGGATTAATCCATAACCTGCAGTTCGGTTATCATGCTGAAGAGAATCGGACCTGGAACCAGCTCAGCATAGGGCGTTCCTGCCGGACCGGGCACAAGCTGAAATGCATTTACATGGCAATCTGCATAGAAATTGATCCCATCAAAATAACCTGTATAATTTACGGTGCCCTTATTAACCCCCGGACCGGAAAGTTCATAACCCGTGTGTGCCCCAACTTGTGTAACAAGATCGGCATATGGGGTGGGTTCTAATTCCATGGTTGCCCAGTTCAATTCCATCCATGTTTCGGGCCATGTAAACTTCAGTGCCCCTCCCGGTGTGATCTTGCCTTTAGCCGTCATTTCCCTGTAGAGAACCGGAGGATCCATAGGAATTGTCTCCCTTGTGTGAAGAGTAAAGTTCTGATTATCACAGAAAGTCAGCTCAGCCTCACACAGTGTAAACATCATAGCCGGGTCAACTATAAGCTTATGCTCAGCCTTTGCATAAACATACCAGCGCATGTAACCCTGAAGGGCTATTGTGCCTTCCCGGACAACGACGCCCTTCATATTCACGTCATTAATCTCATCGTTCAGGCCCTGTGGATCGGTTTCCTGTTTGGAGCAGCCATTCATGGAAACAAGCAGGATGGACAGAACTAATGTCATCAGCCTCCATCCATTTGAAAATTGATGTAATGTCTTCATAAGGGTACGGTTTTGGTTAGCTATGTACTACATCAAAATTATAACCTGGCTGAGCCCTTGTATTGTAAAATTGCGACATTAAATATGACTGCCACGGATGGGCAGGACTACTGATTCTTAATGAATAACCGGTTGTGGATGGCCTTCTTGACTGTTTCTGTGCCCTGCAACTGTCCGGGAGAAATACCTGTTATTTTTTTTATGTCCCTGATAAAATGCGACTGATCAAAGTACCCGCTCAGGTAACTTAGTCCGGCAAGGTTGGCGTTCGGTTCTTCAGCCAGCATCCTGATGGCCCTGTTGATTCTGAATATCTGCAGCAGTTCCTTTGCCGGTATTCCGATCTCATCCATGAAGTGTCTTTCGAGTGACCTGGGAGTTATGTTATAAATCTTACACAATTGTGAGACCCTGATCATCCCGTTGGTTTTATCCATTCTTCCGACTATATGATCCAGTAAATCAGGCCCCGGGTTATGTCTCTGTGCCAAACCCGAAAAGTAATTTTCAAAGAGTCCCTTCATAGAGGTGATTTCACTGCATTGATTAAGCTGTTCCCATAAATAATAGATTTCCCCTTTGAACACAGAGTCGCCCGTCACACAGTATTTGCTGCAGTCTGAGCTCTTTATCCTGAACAGGTTATAGAAACCCCGCGGTCTGAATACAATACAAAATCCGCCTTTTCTTTCTGTCCCGAACATATTGGAATAAGCGGTTTGCTCATACAGATGCAAACCTGCCAGATGGACTTTCGGAAAACCCAGATCATAGTAGTCGGGGGAAAATAAGTTCAGCCGGGTAAAGTTGAAATAGAGTTCGACAAAGGGGATTGGAACAATCTTGTAGATGCCCGTAAGATCGGCTTCGATATATTTATAATACAGAATGAACGGTTTAAAAAGTTCTGAAGGTTCCGCTATGTCAATTTTCTGACCCATAGGAGTCTATGACAGATCAAGACATGATAGACTAATGATTATTGGAAAGAGAAGCTTTTTCATTTGCCTGAGCCTTAAGTGTCATCCATTGGTTTAGTTCTGATAAAGTTATGAAAGAGAATAAGGCAAGTCAAATAATTCCCTTGCACTCTAAGTCACAGCAGCGTAACCTCCTACAAACATATCCAGAGTGAGTGTGAGTTATGAGAGAAACCCGGAAAGTGGATTTATACCGGTCGATTGTTCAAAAAGGAATAAAACACTATACAGCATCGCGGCTGACTCCTATGTCCTTGGATTCGTAAGCATAATCAAGAAACTCAGCAAACTTCTGTTAGTCATTACTCTGAAGGATGAGCGGGGAGAGCTCATCCGATCAATTGATGATGCCATTATTGATGCCGAGCCTGATGCACCCGGCGGAATGTGGTCAGATTATCCCGTGTATGCAGTTCATTTCAGGCTTGTAATTTTAATGTTAAATGCACCATTGCCGGTTGCCCCGAAAATTCGTAACCACAAAGGCAAATACATCTCAGTGCCTCTTGCTGAACTGATGTCTCCAAGATCAAGTATATTCTTTCCCGGCCATCCAAATAATTTCAATATTTCTTTAACTTCCTCTTTCGCTTCGGAACTGTTTCCGCATATGAATGCAGTATGATCACCTTCGTTAAGCATTGTCGGATTTACCATCAGACCATTCCACATTGTATTCAGTGTTTTGACAACCTTAACATCAGGAAAGGTTTTTTGGATTTCTTCTCCCAGTGAATTGGTATTGGACAGTTCAGGCAACAGACTTGGCGGCATGCCTTTGCTAAAATCCAGAGGATTTGACACATCGATCAGGATTTTGCCGTTTAGATTTTTTGCTCCTGCCGATTTTAAGGCTGCAATTGATTTAATTCCCAGAGTGGCGTTGAGGATTATCTCTCCGAATATGGCTGCCTCCTCGAATGTCCCCAATTTTACATTCCTGTTTGCTAAATACCATTCACTGAACGGAGGGTTTCCATAACCATCCCTTTCAGTACCCGACAGTTTCTCTGACACATTTCGTGTCCCCATCATTACCTCATACCCAAGAGTAATGAACCTGGAAGCATAGGCCTGGCCAACTCCACCTGTCCCCATGATTGCAATTCTTTTCATAACCTGTAAGTATTTAAGTCGTTAATACCCGGATCAGTTTGACATTCAAACACAACATATAACAACCGGCGTTTTAGTTTGTTTGACCTGGCAACTCTTGCAACAATCCGGGACTCCGGCTTTTTCACTAATCCGCGCTCCTCGTCTCGTCATAATGGAGCCAGACCCGTCAAATTTGACGCAGGAGACCCTTTCATCATATTCGGATGGTATTGAGTAGTCCGGAAATGATCGTCGTTCTGGGCTTAAGAAAAATAATGGAATATAGTTCAGGGGGCACTTGCCTTTCAAGATAATGGCTAAAACCCGAACTGATCAGTTATCCAAAATTTAATTGACAAGAGGTGAATTATTTCAGAAATTTGATATTTCAACGACTTAAAATGCAGGTATAGTGCAGAAGCCATACAGGCTGAACACATGCGGCCGATCAACTATCAATAAGTATATTTTACATATTAACAGTCATTTACAGCAGGAGGCAGATGGTCAATCATATCCGGCGTGAAGTGGTCAAACGTTTCGGCTTATGAACTGGCAGACAAGAAGTACTTTATTTGCTGCTAACCTGGCAACCACATTCTTTCCCTCTTGCTTTTTCGAAAGCCTCTTTCCCCTCTGATATTGAAAAGTATACAAGGCCCGCGGCTCCGATTGCGTCTGCATAGGCAAATCCCGTGAGTTCATAGATCAGGCTTGATATCAGCAGAACCAGTGACATATAAACACATACCTTGGTGCAGTTGGCATCAGCGATTATTGCATCTGAATCGAGCTTCCTGCCGACGCTTCTCTTGGCCCCCATCAGCCAGATCATGACAACGATGGAGGCCACTGATATTATAACTCCCCAAATAGTTGTCACAGGCTTATTCTGGTTGACGATGCTGAATACAATACCAGCCAGTAATCCTGCTGACAAAAGGTAAAATGATGTACCTGTAATTTTCAATGCATTGATTTCAAATTTGCTTTTCGAACTCCCGGAATTTCTCCTGATCCGTATTATCATCGCTGCAATGCCAATGCCGGAAATCACCTCAATAAAACTATCTGCCCCAAAACCAAAGAGACTGAGTGTTTCATCTTCAATCCCCAAAATCATGGATACTATACCTTCAAGAATGTTGTAGAAAATGGTAAACAGGCTTAACTGAAAAGCAGTATTATAGAGTTTTTGTTCTGGTTGTATCATTATTTGAGATGTATCAACAAATAAAACAAAGATGGTTCTGTTAAGTTTCATCAACACCAGGAGCCTGGTGTTAATAGCTCACAATCGTCATCCGGATTTGACTCTTAAACCTGTAGATTATACCCGGAAGCAGGTCCGGAATTGGCGGGAAATAAAAACCCATCCTTAAATGCAGGTTCTGTTGCAAAAGCCAGGCAAGGTGACCGCCTTCGGACGCTCAGCCAAGATAATTATTCAGTCTTGTTTCAATCCATAGGCTTAATGAAATGCATCAATTCTCTGTCGTGGTTATTTACAATTCTGCATTCATTATCAAAATACATGGTAGCGCCGTTTCCCGCAGTATAAGGTTCCCAATTGGGCAGCACCCCCTCGACATTAGGATTTCCTGTTTTTGCAAAGTTTAGCCATGCTGAGCTCATTTTGTCAGCTAATTCCCAGGCTTCTTCTGAATTGCCTGTCCAGTCAGGTCTCAGATCAACATTATTGAATGCCAAAGGAATGTCCAGACCATGAAAAGAACCTTTTGATGCACTGTCAACAGGACTTTTCCATGCTAATAAATAAACATATAATGGAGCAATTCCCTGCACAGCCCTTGCATCTGCTGTTCTTATCGTATAAGGTCTGAAAACAGTATCAATAGAAAGAAGATCCTGTGGAGTATAATCAGGATAGGCTTTTGCGAAAAGCTCAATATATTGACTGGTTTTGTCACCATATTCTTTTTCTAACCGTTCCTTTGCCTGCTCCAATGTCAGGTCTTTTTCGGCATATGCTGTTCTCATCAGTTCATTTAGTGTGCTTCCGATCATAAGTGGTATCTCATCAGAGATATTGGCAAAACCAGGACTGAAAGGTTGCTGGAGCAAAACAACACCGTCGGCAGAAGGTGCAAAGCCAAACATTGCTGGTGATCCGGGTTTTCTTGGTCCGGAAATTTTTGTTATTGCATCATTTCCTGCTTTTACAAGATCAAGGTAAGCGATCGTATCCAGTTTTTCAACATCGTCCGGAGTAAGCCCTAAATTTTCAAGTACAGCTAAACCCAGGGTTTGCGATTTTTCTTTTGTCATTACATTTACCAGAGTCCCGCTTTGAATGATGGCCTTTTGAAACAAACCTTTGGCTGCTGGCATGCACATGAGTGTGCCAACTTTCCCGCCACCGCCTGATTCGCCGAAAATGGTTACATCGTAAGGGTTGCCTCCAAAATTTTCAATGTTACTTTTAATCCACTCCAGGGCTTTCACAATGTCGAGCATGCCGACGTTTGCTGATTGTGCATAATCGGGGCCACATGCTGACAAATCCAGAAAACCAAGAATATTCAAGCGGTGATTTACAGATACTATAACCACATCTCCTTTTTTTGCCAAAGCTTTTCCATAAGTCATCGGGTCGTTGCTGGCGCCAACATGAAAACCACCGCCGTGCAACCAGAGCATGACCGGGCGTTTTTTGCCATCCATAATACCCTGCGTCCAAACATTTACAGTAAAGAGTTCTTTTTCGTTTTGAACGGAATCCGGATACCAGGGCACTATTTGTTTGGCTACCGGCCCAAACTCATTGCATTCAAGAACTCCGTCCCAGGCATCAGGATCCTGCGGAGGCATAAATCTTCCGGCCCTGGCATAGGGAATACCTTTGAAGGTAAATATGCTATCGTCAATACTGCCAGATATATCGCCGGATGTGGTTTTAACGACTGGTTTTTGATTCTGATTGGTTTTGGGGCTGCACCCGGTAAAACCTAACCCAACTGTGATTAAACAAATGAAAATAAAGCTTATTAATTGTCTCATGGTATGATAATTAATTTAAACTAATAGTAATGTGCAAAAGCCATACAGGTTGATCACATTCGGCCGATTAAATGTCAGAAAGCCAAATATAAATATTTACAGCCATGTTTTCCCCATGTTATTTCTCTTGTTTTAGTCCGTTGAGGATCGTTTTTGCATTCTCGTTATCCGGATTTATCTCCAGTGACCTTTCGTAATTCTTTTTGGCAATGTCTGTCTGGCCATCCTTTAACAATGCCTCACCAAGGCTGTCATATACATTCCATGAATCGGGATATGCAATCGAATTGATTCTGAACAGCTCAATTGCCTCACGGGTCTTCCCCGACTGAAGGTACTGATACCCCACCCGGTTCATTTCTGCCTCGGAGAACATCTGCACCTGTGGCTCTCTGGTGAAAAATGTACCGAAGTATTGTGCAGCTGAATCAACCCCTTTTGTATTAAGGATACCAAAGAAATCATTCCTTCTGAAGAATCTGAACATCGACTTATTGAACTCTTCCGGTTGTTCTACAGGAACGAGATGGCCTGAATTCAGAATAACTTCTCGCCTCGACCCGGGGATGCCAAAACTTATCACACCCGCGTGTGCATGGACATCAGGAATGTCATGTTCACCGACCATGACCATACATGGCACCTTTATTTCTGACAGGAATCTGGCTGCAATTCTTTCGGGAGGGGTGTAGTATCTCATATCGAAAGGTCTGTGCATATTGGCCTCCACTATTGATGCAACCTTTTGTTTGGCATCCCTGTTTTCAGCATAGATCTCGTAAGGATCTTCCCACACAAAATATTCTGCGGCTTTTACAGGATCAGACATAAGCGCTGGATTTTTCAGGTGCCCTCCCCTGTAGGTCATGTGGGATGTGTATCCGTATCCGCCGACCACAGCACCGACCAGGACAAGGGCATTCACTTTTTCAGGATATTTGAGTGTGAAGTCAATGGCGCATCCGCCTCCTGAAGACATCCCGAAGATGGTAGCTTTTTCAATGCCCAGCTTTATGAACAGCTCATTAAGATCCTCAATATCCGAGTATGGCGATTGCGGATCAGATGATTTCCCGTACCCTCTCCGGTCGTATCTTGTTACCCTGTAATACTTCGCGAGTAAAGGGAACTGGTAATCCCATATTTCATGACTGACCATCCCGTCATGCAGAAGCACGATATTCTCTCCATTGCCCCCTGTTTCGTAAAACAGTTTTCCTCCGTCAACCTCAACATAACCCGAACGGAAATCTGCCGGTGTTTCCTGGCCTGAAATGCTTTTCAGCAATATGCCGGCCATTGCAGCAATCATTAGTACTTGTTTCATTCTTTTTTGTTTTTAAAATCGAACTACCTGACATTCTGGTCAAGCCAGTTAATAATGAGGTAATCAAATTTAACCCTTATTTTTGTTTCGGAGTCAACAGGTACATGCCCCATACGCGGTATGCTTTCCATTTCATCATAGCGTTATTCTTAACCATACTGCAAATTTTGACTTTGTAATAAAAACGGGTCTGATCAGGGGAAGAGGGTGGGTTCTTCCGGTAAATTCAATCACCAGTCTGTGCTCAGGGAAAAAATAGAGTCTTTCTCCGCTGGCAAGCATAACCGGGATTATTATTTCCTCTCTATCCGGATATCTGAAAGCAGGTTTGTCAGATGCAAATCTGAAAAGCAGTCCGGCAGTCATCATCATTGCTACTACAATTGTTGCGGTTTTCATAATCATTTCATATTAAATTTCCAATCAGGAGGCAGAACCACCAAAGGTTTTTAACAGGCCTGTTTCCCAGGCCCGGCCTGCTACCTCCTGATACCTGCACGCGCCATGTATTCATTCAACGGTTCAAGCCCTTTCTCCTTTCTCCATTCATCAACCCGGCTTTCATCTTCCAGCGGATAAAGCTTCAACTCACCTGTTGTTCTGTTGTCAAGGATTGCATGCGTGCCGTATCTCTGCGGAAGGTTCTGGTTTATTCTCAGGCGGTCGAACAAAAGAGCATATTGCTGCCAGTTGCCTTCATTCTTAATGCAAGCTTCCTCGAATAGTTTTATATATTTTTTCTGGGCTGCGGCATTTGAATGCTGAAGCACATAGAACGGGGCTTCAGATGCTTCACTCCCCACCTGGCTTTTTTCAGGCCATCCCCTGGAGTCAAGGAGCACTTCCAGCTCCTCCAGGTTCTTTTCATTCTGCAGGGCCTGCATCCTTCTGAGGGCAGTTACAACAGGAGAGCCTGGTCCGAGATTTCTGACCGCTATACCCATTTCATAGAACCCTGTCTGATCAAGGCAAAGGAGTCTCCACAGCGAACTGGCGTAGCCTGTATCCTTAATGCTGTTTCCGGTCTTCTCATTCAGGGCTTCAACAAGCCCTTTCTCAAACTCCTCCCACCCCGGAGATTCTCTGGCGGCAAGCAGGTCAGGGTCAGTCAGGATGGAAACCGAGGGGTTTATTTCAACCAATATCTCTAAATAACTGATGGCGCTGTCAGGATGTCCGGCAAGAGACAGGGCACATGCATAATTATAGATGACCATCCGATCATTTCCGTTCTGAAGGTACATATGCCGGTATTCTTCTGCTGCCGGACCCAGATCTCCTGCGCGCAGCAGGCTGTCTGCAATGCTTACATGACCTGACGCGGCAGGAGGAGGCGGAGGAGGTGGAGGTGGTGGCACCTGGGACTCTGCACACAATGAGATTGTGAAGAGGCAGACAATCAGAGTTTCTTGTACAGTTTTCATTGCCTTTTAATTTGCGGTTTGTTTATATTAACTGGTATCTCCATATGCGGCAAATATTGGAATCATTGTCAATAATATTAAAGACTTTCAACCCTGTCAAATAATTGATGCGAAAGCTCTTATAAAGTCAATGAACGGCATTTTCCCCATTGATTCCGGTAAAATGTGCCGTTCATATACAAATTCATGCAGTTCACTGCTTTTTCTTTTTACCATCTGTCATTTCAGGATATTGACGGTATCTTTGATTACAGATAACCTTTTTTATTATGGAGTTTACGAAAGATGCAGTCAGTAAATCACGCGGCAGGTTATATGTCTATATTGGGTACTGGGCTCTCTACTTAATGTTTTTTTCAGTACAGCGTTTCTTTGCAGGATTATTCGTTTTGACAGCCACTGGCCTGTCTGGAGCCGAGGAACAATATTCCTTCCTAAACTCATTCCTGACTAACCTTGCCTATCTGCCAGGGGTGATTCTGGTCACACATTTTGTCACCGAGTTCCTTCTGCCGCGATATTATTTCACAAACAGGTTTTATCGTTTCAGCATCTTTCTGGCATTGACCATCCTGGCAGAGCCTATCGTGTCGTACATAGTAAGAATAGCAATTGTTGATGTTTACATCAACCACAATCCGGAGCCATACTCTTTCTATAATTATTTTGCATCGGTTCTTATCTTCGTCTTCGGCCTGGCCCCGTTGGCCTGGTTTAAAATCGCATCACATCTCAAGGAGGAAGTCCTTTTACATCAGAAGCTTGACAATGACAGACTTAATGCCATGCTGAAGCTGAAAGAGACCGAGCTTAAACTCCTGCGCAGCCAGTTGCATCCTCATTTTCTCTTCAATACGCTTAATAATCTCTATTCGCTGGCCCTTGAAAAGTCTGATAAGACGCCGGATTTGATTATCCGGCTTGGTGATATGCTGAGCTATATTATCTACGATTGCAACTCGGACAGAGTACTCCTATCCAAGGAGATAGATTTCCTGAACAGTTTTATCGAGCTACAGAAAGTAAGATATATTTCATGCGATATCAAATTGGATATAACCGGCGACATTGATGAGCAGAAAATCGCCCCGATGCTTCTGCATACATTCATTGATAACAGTTTTAAGCATGGTGCGGCGAAAATTTCCGGAGATTCCTGGATAAGAATTTCAATTGATGCAAACAATGGATCTATTGATTTCAGGGTTGAAAATAACATCCCTGCAGCGAAGGCCATGATCAAAGAGACCGGCGGGATTGGTATTGAAAATGCGAAAAAACGTCTCCAATTGATATACAGGGATCGATACGATCTGCAGATTTATCATTCCGAATCCACTTATTCTGTTTTTCTCAAGTTACAGCTCTAAAGAAGCATGGTGTATGAAAACAAGATGTCTGATAATTGATGATGAACCTCTGGCTATAAAGCTGATCAAGACTCATCTTTCAAAGCTCGACTCTTTTGAGGTTGCGGGGGAATGCAGCAATGCGCTGAAGGCAATAGAATTCCTGAAGAGGGAGCATATTGACCTTATGTTCCTGGATATCAATATGCCCGAGATAACAGGACTGGAGTTTCTGAAATCGCTGCCAGATCCCCCGTATGTAATAATCACCACGGCGTACAGGGAGTATGCCATTGAGGGATATGACCTTGATGTAATTGATTTCTTGCTGAAACCCATATCCTTTGAGCGTTTTCTGAAGGCTATAAACAGGTATTGCAACCGTTCCAATCCCTTCCATAAGAATTCGCCCGGCCAGCCTCAGTCAACAGAAAGCAGGCAGGTATTCATCCAGGATGGCAAGAATATTTACAAGATTTCCTATGATGACCTGCTTTATCTTGAAGGTTTCGGAGAGTATGTCAAGGTAGTTACTGTTTCAAAAACCCACCTGGTTCGCGACTCCCTGTCAGATTTTGAACAGAAGCTTCCGGGTGATCACTTCCTGAGGATTCATAAATCATATATTGTTAATCTTGAAAAGATAACAGCCTACAGTTCAGTGCATGTCATGCTGGAAAAAGTCGAACTGCCTGTTGGGCGGATATTCCGTGAAAATGCGATGGCAATCTTAAAAAAGGGCAGCACCGGATAAGCTGCTGCAAAAGCCAGGCAGGTTGACCACACTCGGCCGATCCAATCTCAAAAAGCCTAATTTACATATTATCAGTCAGTCAAATCATGAGACAGATGGTCATTTATATTCGGCGTGAAGTGGTCAATGTTATAGGCTGATGCAATTGGTGAATTAGGCTGGCTTGATTCTTGTTGTTAAAGATTTAACTCTAAAACTATTACCAATGACGATTATCAACCGCTTAAGTCTTGCAATTGTTTTAATAATTCTCTTTTTACTTACAGGTTGCGAGAGGAAGGACGAACTGGTTAATAAAACCTCAGATGCACAGGTCATCGGGTTTGTTACAGAAAAATGCTTCTGTTGTTGGGGCTGGGTCTTAAAAGTTGGCACAGATACAATTAAAGCTGAACAAATTCCAACATTGAATCTGTCTGAAAGCACTGTGTTTCCCATAAATGCGCGAATAACAATCGGCTCAAGGACAATTGATTGTTCGGGAGGGATGGCTGATTATTACGAAATCAAAGAGTTCACCGAAATAAAATAATCAATACCTAAGGCCATGTATAAGTCTGTCATAGTTTTATTAACGGCATTTCTGCTATGCGGCTGCAACGAAGTGCCAGATAATCCTGAAGATGATCTGACAATTGACCTGGAGGGATGGGAAATTTCAAAATCAACCTATGATTTTGACATCAATCCCAGGGATATGTATTTCGTTAATGAGAACATTGGCTTCGTTGTGGGATATAACGGCCATATTTATAAAACAATTGATTCGGGCACTACATGGCGAAAAATGAATTCGGGCACAACATTACATCTGCATTCGGTCTACTTTATTGATGAAAATATAGGCTTTGTTTCAAGTCAATCAATGAGTGGATGCCTCGATGCAGATTGCGACAAAGGAAGTGTGCTGTTAAAAACCATAAATGGCGGAAACACCTGGACGAAGACATACTTCCCTGAATACATCCGAATATTGTCATTGAAGTTTTTCGATCCCCTGAATGGAATTGCAATCATTCATAAAACAGACATTCCAAATTCAAGGGATGAGTATGTTGCCACAACTTCTGACGGAGGCTCAAATTGGAATCTTCTTGACCTGGAAATAAAGCGTTACAGTAATAGCCTTTATTTTGTTGATAATCTTGCTTTTGTTGCTGGTGAAAATAATCAGTTCTTTAAAAGTTCTGATCATGGTCAGACCTGGCAAACTATCTCAACACCAATCGAACCAAATTATGATATCAGAAACATCTATTTCTACAATGAGAATATCGGTTATGTTGAAGGCATGACCCATATTTATAAAACAATTGATGGCGGTTTAAATTGGGAGGAAACCGATTTCCCGTTCAATTACTTTGGCACATTCCATTTTTCATCTGAAAATGAGGGTTTTAATATTCAACCCATTGCAGTTTATGATGGTGGTGATTTCCCCACTTTTAAAGGGAGCATATCATATGAAACCCTGGATGGAGGCATTACCTGGACAAAATCTGAATTAATGAAATCCCTGTACCTTGGGATGACATTCTTCCCACGCAAAGATTTGGGATATGGATTCAATTTTTCAGAGTTCAGTATTATCAAGAAGAAAAATTGACCAAAATGCCATGAAGAATAGCCTCAGTAAATCACTGTTAATTACCTTGCTTGCATCTCTTCTAACCTCCTGTGAGAAACCAGATGTTATTGATGACGCTGAGTTACTTAATCGTCTCATGACAAATTCGGTTGATACTCTCGTTTACAATTCCAGCAAGCAATGAAATTATTTACCGCTGACAATGGCACTATAACAAATCAGCGTAGGGAATTACCTCCACGCTGGCAGTGTCGTAATAAATTGACACTTGTCATAGTGGCGTTTTCATTTTCCTGGAATCTCTTTGCACAGGAGAATCTATGGTACCAAAGGAATTTAGCCGCTTATACTGAATATCTTTTTAAAGAATTTGGTATTGAATGTACCGTTCCCGAAAAGCTCACAAATCTGGATAAATACTATGTCGGGTGGAAGGTTCGGGAAGAAAAAGATAAACATACAGGTGGTTTGTATGGCCCAATATTTCAATCCAGGGATAAGAATTGTCTTTTAATGTATACTGCCCGGCCAAATTATGTTTCCGAGGAGGATGCTGAGTTATTCAAAAAAACAGCAATGATAGAGCGCATTTTGAATAGAGATACATCCACTACAGAACCAATAGCTGCCACAAAAAGAAACAGAGCACGAGGGCAAATTTCGGCGGAAATAAGGACCGCCCTTGGCTTATTTTATAGACCTGGGCATCCATTAAACAATGACTCGGTAGAAATTGATTTAAAGGATTATGTAACCGTCATAGCTGGTGATAAACCCCGAGTAATGTTTAATGCTGATACAATTTATATCTATGAAATACCGAATGGTGATTCAGTCTATTTTTTTGACAAATCATTAGAAGAAATGCGGAAGAGAAGGTACCCATATTGCACTGGCATATTTATCAGTAAAGATGGCAGAGCCACAATGGACCTCAAGCTCTTACTTACAAAAAAAGGCAAGAAAAAAGAGGAGAAATATATCAACCTGCTGAGTAAACAGATTTGGTATGATGAAAATTTCAAGCATGAATAGACTTTAAGGGCAATAATATGAAGTTGTCCTGATGCCCCGTGAACTGAATATTTCCTCAAAACCTGGCCCAAAACTGGCGCGTAACAAAAAACCACTTACCCGAAATCCGTGTAAGTGGTTGACTTGCTTCGCTCCCCAGTAAATCTGTTTTCCAAATCTGATGTTTGTTGAAATTCATACTACTCACCTCCGACATATTTGGAGGGGATTCCAGCTATAACCTCTTTGGTTCTCAGGTCATTTTAAGGCCTCAAATCTGATCCCATGGACACGTTTTCCATATTGGATGGGATCTTTGAGGGTCGTGGGGGATCGTCGTTCTGGGCCAACGAAAATGTGAAAAGTCATAGGTCTGTCCAAACGGTTTAAATTTCAACAGAACCCGTCAATAGAATGGGAAAGTTATTAGCATGGTCTTAATGGGCATCCGAAATGATTGAAATAGTATTTGTAAAAAGAAATTTCTCGGGAAAGGAACCGTAGATTTGTTAACCATTGGTCTGAAGAAGGGAGTAGTTAAAAAGGTCAAACATTAATAATAATTTTTCAGAAAAACTTATGATATTTGATACAGAGATATTCCCGTCAGTAGAGTTTTGAGTAACCTTAATACTAAATGCCATGAGAAAAAGGAACTTTCATCTTGCAATTATTGTTGGATCAATCTTGATTTTGTCATTTGGACTATCGTCGTGTAGCACTTCAAAAAAATCTGCAATTGCCTGTCCAGATATTCCATTAAATAAAGGTTATAAATTATCAAGTAATCATAAGAATAATAATTTATTGGCAATTAATAGAACTAAACCAATAAGACACCCTAGAAGTTCCTCAGGAAAGAATCCGTCAATAGACAAAAGAATATTCAATAATTCTAATTTAAACGATTTTAGTAAAGTATCTGAGATAGAAAATATACAATATCCGAATACACATGAATTTTCAGAATTACTGATTGCTTCCACCGATAATAAATTAATTCTGCCAAGGGTAACAACTGCTATCACTCCATTTGAAACGGTTGAAAGGACATATCAACAAGATAGATGTGATACAATTGTGTTAAAATCTGGAAAAAACCTGGTTGGAAAAGTAGAAGAAATAGGACTAACTGAGATAAAGTACAGGAATTGTAACAATTTAAGTGGCCCGATTATTTCAATTGCAAAATCAAGTGCTTCAGCAATATTGTTCAGTAACGGAAGTCATGAAATATTCACAGTGGATGAGCCAGCTTTACAAAGTTATAATGCATCAAATACTGGAAATACAGATGAAAGACTAGTTGAAGGATTTGGTATTGCGGGTTTGGCTGCTGGTGTAGTAGGTTTATTTATTGCAGGTATACCTCTTGGTGCCGTAGCGATTGTTTTCGGTGCCATAAGTCTTTCTAGGATAAAGAAGAACCCTATGAAATATAAAGGAAAAGGATTAGCCATTGCCAGTCTTATATTAGGTCTTGTTGATGTAGTGGCTATGATAATTATACTAGCGGTGGCATAAGTCTGTAATTATATTGTTTATATGAATTGGTGCCTGTGAGAAATTTTTAAATTAAATCACCCATATTTTGGGAATAGCTGCTTGATTCTCTTCAAAATCCGTCCTTCTTTGACCACTTCAATAGAAGGTCTGAAAACACTTAACATACATTGGAAAACAACGAGGATTAAGCTCAGGATTGTGATTAACTTCCTTCTTACCGCATCAATATTTGTCAGATACCGCCATAAGTTATAATGTGGTGAAAAATATAAATTCTGCGGCTCTGTGCATAAGCCGGTGACATAGACTACCTCCCACCCCTACAAATTGATCACTTAAAACCGGGGTAATCTCATGATCTACAGATCGGCTTTTAATTCATCATCCTATCTTTCTAATGACTGCCATGGCTGTGTCACTTAGCATTTTTGATATATTAGACAACATCTGTATTAGTTGCTGCTGCTTTTGTAACATGTTCTGCAAGTCTATATTGGCTAATTGAGCGTCATCTCCAATGCTTTTCAACTGTTGTTCAAGGTTATTAATATACCCCGTTATTTCATCCCGAGTTGATATTTGGCCAGTTTGACTAACAACAATTTTGCCTTCAGCATTAGGACTAAGACCAAATGCCTTTCTTTCCATGGCTTTGGGTTCTTTTGTTTTATCTACCACCGAGAGGTTAAGTTTGGCACTATTTATCTCGTTGGAAACCTGTTGCTTTAATAATGAGTTAAATTCTACTCGTTTTTTTGCCGTCTCCACATTTCTCTGGGCTTCCAATTTGGCTTCTGACAAAATACTATTTATTGCATTGTCAATATTTATATCCTTATAATTGTTAATCGTTTTTTTCCAAGCCTCCTGTATCTCGCTGTTAGGTTTGCCCTGACCAACCATGACTCCAATTCTCTTCAACTCATTTGATTGCTTTTGCTGTATCGACTGTCCTCCTCTTTGTGCATGCCCCGATAGTGATACAAATAAGAGAAATACCACTAGATTAAAAAGGACAAAGGGAGTCTTGATTAAACTAATATTATTCATATTATGGTTTTTGGTTTACAAAAATTGAGGTTCATTTTATCAAAGTTAAACTATATACAAGTCCAAATCAATATTTATTTCTACAATTCATTTGTCCATGAAATACTTGACACATTAACACTTCATTATCCGATATTGGGGCGACACCCTGATGGATCAAAAAATTAAAGGGTGGCCTTTGTCTTAGCCCCCAAAATAGCTGGACATAATTTGAAAATAAACACGGTCCGATAATATATTGAAAATCGTTTATAGTCGTTACTCATTTCCGACCCTAAAACCTTGAATTTCGTCCAGAACCTGGCCCAAAACTGGCGCCAAAGAAAAAACCACCTCTGTGAAATTCACGGAAGTGGTTGACTTGCTTCGCTCGCCTACAAGGACTTGAACCTAGTGTCTTACCTCCCCAGTAGCTGGACATAATTTCAGACAATTCCCAACCTCCCCTATCGCATGTCATGTCAAGATCTCAAATCTGACCCCTGGGAGACGATCTTCATGTTGGATGGGGTCTGGTGAGGGTAGGGGGAGGATCGTCGGTTTGGGTCAATTGGTGTGCGAATAGATCACAACTTGTCAAATTGACAGAAATGAAATTTGGTCAAGTCAACTGGTTTTTCAATCTGATTAATCACTTCTTTTCACGGGTAAATGTCCATGATGAAACAACCTTGCCATTTAGTGTAGTAGTCATTTTCATCAAATCAGAAGATTTAAATTCTAAATTCCATTTTAAAGGGGCATTTTCAGGATTGGAAATATACTGATATTGAACTCCTTCGCATATGGTATTCGATGTGAACCACCATACATTCATGTCAAGTCCAGAAAAACCGTCAAACAGTTGCGCATGAATAAATTTATCATTCTTGTTATCATACCCCCAAAGTCCTTTCTCGGTTAAATAGATTTTGCCTTTGGTACTGGCTACCATAAAATCCTCCATTCCGAATCCAAACGATTTATACTCACAAGTAACAGTTGAGTCTTTTCCCATTTCAGCCGTCCAACTACCCAGCATCTGTTTCATTAACTCAACCTGGTTTAGCGTTGCCTGGCTGGTTTGTGCCTGTAATACATTTGTAAATAGTAAAATGAATACAGCAATCATTGTAGTAAAACATAACTTTTTCATTTGATTGTGGTTTGATTATTGAATAAGACTAAATAACTGTTAATCAAAAATATGATGCAAGTTACGCCAGCAAAAAGCCAAAGTCAATTTTATTTTAATATGGCTAATGTAAGAGGGCGATAGTATTAATAATTGCCTTGGAAAAATCCGTCCTCCTTTGACCACTTCAAAAGACGGTCTGAAAAGACTTAACATACATTTGTAAACAACAGCGATTTAACGCTGATTTATAAATAGATGACTTAAAATAATTTGACTTCCGCGTTTTGTTCGTGTAAATTGCATATTTCCATAAATCTTTCACTATATGAATAAGCTCAAGTTCAATCCAGTAATTACATTGTTAACATTTTTTATCCTGTGCAGCAATTCAATTCTTCTGTTAGCTCAAGAGGGTCCTATCAGTATTGATTTAAGGAACAATGGAAATAAGTTAGACGCAAAGTTCTATTCTGCCAAAAAGGTAGATTCACAACCGACTTTGATCCTCTTGCATGGATTTCCTGGTAATGCTGACAGCCCCTACGGATTGGCTGAAAAACTGTCTAAAAGCGGATTTAATATCCTTGTTTTTAATTATGAGGGAAGTTTTAACAGTGAAGGTACTTTCAGCTGGGAAAACTGCATGATGGATATAGGAGCAGCTAATTCTTTCCTCAGACAGGAAAAAAATATGCATCAGCTTGCCATAGACACTTCAAAGATTATTTTTTGCGGTTGTAGTCAGGGTGCGGCCTTAGCTTTATCCGCTGCTGTACATAATACGGAGATAAGGAAGATAATTGCTGTTGCAGGAGGGAATGATCTCTCAATATATCTTCAAAAAATGAACAGAGATCCTGTATTTCGAGCAGCTTTTGAAAAAAGAGTTGCTACTAACGCAAAACCTAATCTCAGGGGTGATTCAGCATACATCCACAATTATTTTAATAAGATAATACCAGATTATGAGTATTTTGATCTGATAAAAAATGCAGAAAAACTATCAAACAAGGAAATCTTATTTATCACTGGCTGGCTCGATACCACTATACCTATGGAAGAGTTTATTTTACCTGTATATAGGAACCTGAAAAGACTTTACCCGAAATCCATCTCCATAGAAGCGATTGAAACTGACCATTATTTTACTAATGCAAGGGATGAATTAGCCAATTCAATAATCGAGTGGGTTTATAAATTAAGCGGCGGATTATAATTTAATTGACACGGGTTGAATTATTTAAGAAATTTGACAATTCAACAGACTAAAATGGTGGTAAAATTATGAATGCACTGTTTCTTGTTTATCTGATTGTCGAAGCAATATTTGGTATTGGCTTCCTCTTTGCTCCAGCTCTTATGATGGGTCCCTTGGGCGTGACCCTTGATGAAACCTCAACAACATTTGCAAGGTTGTTTGGTACGCTGATAATCAGTATCCCTGTTTTGTTGTATTTCGCTCGCAAATCGGCCAGCACAGAGTTCAGACGAGGTGTTGTATATTGTATTTTTACATACTTGCTGCTGAGCACAATTCTCCTTCTGATTACTCAATTAAAGGGAATGATGAATCCAATGGGTTGGGGCATTGTGCTTCTCCACTTTGTATTCATGCTTTGGTTCGGCTACTACCTGATAAACCCTGTAAAGATGGCCTCTTTGCCTCCCAAAAGTTGACCAAATCCAAAATAATCTCAGTCCCCCTCTCCGTCTCGCCATAATTGAGCCTTACCCGTCAAATTTGACATTACAGACCTTTTCAGGTCATCGGAGGAGTATCTTCATCGTCCAGAAATTATCGTAGGTCTGGGTGAGCCTGGGGATGTTGCATTTTTACCTCAGGAAAGATGACGGATAGATTTCCAGTTTTAAAAGAGAAATCTCATTTCCCAAATCCAGAAAGTTTTTTACCTTGTAATGTCTTTTGAAAAGTGAGAGTCAGTCATTAGCAATATTTCAGGGCCCCAGTGCATGAAATGATGTAACGGCCAATGTGACTGACGGGGCATCGCTGTATTTGCTTGTTATAAAATGACCGAAATTTTCAGCCATGATAAAAACAGATAAACACCTCTGGGGTGACAATAATTCCAGGTTCAACCTCTGTTTATATTTAGCACACATAAAAATCATTGTATTCAAGCGCCAGGCGAATCCTACTAGATCCTAATTCACATATTTACCTATAAATCATAAACTAAATGATTGAAAAACCTTCTGAAGGAAGAGCCAAAATAGAACATGATGGCCTCAGTATGAAAATTACCATACCCTCAAAAAAAAACTGGTTCATTATTCTATTTCTATCTGCATGGATGATGGGTTGGTTTTGGGGTGAATCATATGCAATAAAAGATCTTCTAGAGACCGAAATTCTCTTTATTGATGGATTCATGATATTTTGGTTAATCGGCTGGACAATTGGAGGTCTTTTTGCAATTATCGTTCTGCTATGGACACTTTTTGGTTGCGAAATAATAACCATTGAAAAGCCAATTTTTAAAATTGAAAAAGGAGTTCTGAATATTGGAATAATAAAGAAAAGTTATGATTTGGGCATAATCAAAAATCTTGAGCTTTCTCCAGTATCAAATACTGATAGCATCTTTAGCAACAAGAAAAATATTAATGAATTTTGGGGCATGACAGGCGGAAAGATCCGATTTGACTATGGTATGAAAACTATTAAGTTTGGAATTGGACTAGATGAGGCAGAAGCAAGGCATTTGATTGATGAATTAAAAAGAAGAGGTTATTACCGAGAATAAGATATTGCGCCAGCATACAACAGGTCGGTATATGCAATTGGTTCTGTGCCGCGAATTATTCGCGGTAAAATCGACTATTAAGTAATAGCGGCACAGGCTGGCCCCACTGACGCAGGGCACTCGCACTTGGTGCCACGGTTTTTGACTACCCATAAAACCTTATAACATACCGAGAATATCAACACATCACCACCAGTGCAAAAACAACAGGACAAAAAACCTATTTTTAACAACTAAATATCACACCTAAAAGTGTAACCCTGTTTCAGGACGAGACAATTTACAAGCAAGGGGAAAATTTATAAAAATTAATTATTATGAAATTTCTAACTATAATTATTGCTGTCATAACAATTAACTATTACGGCAATTCACAGGAGTTGAAAAAGGTTACCAAAACATTAGCTATGGATTGGGTGGAGAATTATTATGTATTTAAAAATGACACTAAAATTAAACAGGGGGAATATTCTCTGATGACATTAGGCGATACTGTGCGTAATGGTTTTTATAACAATGACGAAAAATCAGGTATTTGGAAATACTATTATTTAAAAAATAATACTGTTGAATTCATCTTTGACTTTGATAGGAAAATGATCTTATCAGATACTCTGGGCAAAGAACGACCTGCCTTGTATTCAGAAGGCCACGAGTATTTTGCATATCAAGTGGCAATGAATACAAAATATCCACTTGAGGCTGCAAAAGCGGGTCATTATGGAAGAGTTTTAATTTCATTTACGGTTAAATCAGATGGTTCCGCTACTGATTTTGAGTTGGACCTGGGTTGTGGGGATGCAGCACTCAATAATGAAGCAATGCGAGTTATTAAAAAAGTTGCAATGGAGAATACATGGTATCCTGCAATAAATGCTAAGGGTGAGAAAATTAGTTCGATAATTATTAAGCAAGTAATTTATATGTTACAATAGGAGTTGCACTTCACAGCGTTTCTAACCCATGACTGGCCATGGTTTATTAATTCAATGCGGTTGGCGGCGGTAATAGCACATTCTGCCATACCTTATGCGTAACCTCAAGTATTTGTAATGTTGACATTTAATAGAATCTACTTTATCATAACCATTTCCATTTTCGTAATTGAAGTGCTCATTGCACTCTTTCTGAATGACAGGTTCATCAGGCCTTACTTCGGCGATGTGTTAGTGGTCATATTAATTTATTGTTTCATTATGACTTTCCTTAACTACCCATATTGGGTTGTTGCGTTATTTGTGCTTCTATTTTCATTCACCGTAGAAACGCTTCAGTATTTTAATATTATCGAAAAACTTGGGCAACAAAATAATAAGATTGCCCGAACAGTTATCGGAACCTCTTTCTCCTGGAAAGATATCGCCTGTTATTTGTTTGGAATTCTAATAGTAATGATTGTCGAGAGAATACGCTTAAAACAAAAAGGCAACGCCTAACAGGACACTTCAGACCACTTAAAAGATAGACAATGCTAAAAGAAATCTGTTTGACTTTAAGCTTTATTACTTTATTAAGCTGCAAGACTTCCAATCAAGTTGATCAAAAACAAGATCCCAAAAATGCCAGCCCAGACATAACAGGTATTTGGACTTCTGGAGAAACAGAAAACGCAACATTTCAGATTGATAAAGATTCTATCTTTTATGTTGACGCTTTGCAGAGATTCAAATATCTAGTCGTTGGTGACTCACTTATTATAAGATTTGAAGACAATGATTATAAATGTAAAATCGCAAAAGCTACCAAAGACTCATTGGTCTGGATTAAGAATGGTAACAGGACGGTTTTCTGGAGGTTTAAAAATTAAAGCTCGATGTGCTAACAAGTTTGGATATGTCATTGACTTTCCATTCCGCGAGAATCTCCTGGCTAAAGAGTCCAGTATTGATCTTGCCAACCGCTGAATGCATGTTGGAGATGGACAACATACAAAAACAGTTGGTCTTGAATCACAATCGATTATTGATCAATTAAAAATGATATGATTAGAAAAACCATTAGCATAATCGTAATTTCGGTATTGTCATTTTGGCAAAAAGATTTAAGTGGACAGACTTTTAATAGTAACGATAGAACAATTTATTTAATGCGAGCCAAAGAGTTCTATGGAAGTGGAGCCAAAATGAACTTAATGATTAATGGCGAACTTTTTCATAAGATTAAAAATGGGAGTCGTCTAATCATTAAAACAAATACCAGTGATACATTGAATATTCAGATTGTTTATCCACCGATTAAGAGGTATAAATCGGAAGTACTTCAAATTTTACCTGATAATGGAAGTGATGTATATGTTGATTTATTTTACTGGGGAGAAGGTTACAATCCACTTAAACACTCAGGAATTCTAACTGGTCCTACGGGTGGCACTCCTGAATTTAATATTGAGATAATCGAAATGGGTAACAATGAAGGCAAACAAAAATTTAAGGATTCACAATCTTTTAAAGACAATAAAACAATAAATGAAAAAAGATATCCATAGAGATGAAACACTGTCTTCAACACAAAATAAAGTCTGTTTTGGTGATTGCCTTCTTTGGCGATACGGGCTGTGTGTCATGGTTTTCTATTTCCTGATGAATTCGTGAACAAGAAAATATCTCCACAAGAGGACGATGGCACAAAACAACAAGACAAAAAACCTGTTTTAACAACCGAATATTACACCATAAAGTGTAACCATGTTTCAGGACGAGGCACATTAGCAATCAATAATATAGAGATATATGAGTAGAACTTCATTGTTAGTAATATTGTCAAGTGATCTGATGTTTCATCAATAAAATATTATCAAAGAATATGAGGTACAAGTTTATCTTCTTCTTATATCTGGTGTTATTATCAAAATCCGTTCTATCTCAAACTAATAACTTTGGTAATTTTTCAAATAAAGACTGGGATATCAAAGATTGTATGTTTGACACAACAGCCAATGCGGTTATAATATTTGACATCGGTGATTTGACAATAAGACCTAAAAATGATATTAGAAATACCCAAATATCTTGTCCACTAAAGATTGAGCACTTTGAAATATGCTTTACCAGAAACTTGAGAATTAAATTCATTGATACACTAGATCTACAGTATGATAAGTTGAATTTTACATTAAGAAAACAAGGAGACCTAAGTGATAAGCTACTTTATTTTAAAGGCATTATCTCATGGCAGGAAAATGACAAAGTTCAAAGAATTAAAATAGACAATAAGGATTTAGGAAAACAAAGAGACGATAATGGAAATACAATATATACATGTACTTTCCCAACAATAAAAATGGGATGTATCATAGACATTGAATACACCATTATTTCAACAATCTATAATTTATTACCTGAATGGAGTTATACTAATACAATTCCTTCAATTCATAGTGAATATAATGTTGCAATTCCTGATTTCCTTGTCTATGAAAGTGAAATGCAATTAATCAGACCCCAAATCCTTGAAAAGAATTTTGAGAAAGGGAGATGTTCAGTCTGGTACCTTGGAACTGATGGCAATTATACAATAAAAGACTACGAATACTCCATTTATAAGAAGAGCTACTCACTTTCCAATATTAAAAGTTCATCAAAATCAGATATTATAAATCCACTGCGGCTCGTCCTAACAAAAAATAACATTAATGCCGTTTACGGTAAGCCAACTGGTATGAGAATGTATCATTAACTGGATTGAGCCAAATCCTATCATATTTGACGCCACAGACCCTAAACCCTCATAAGCTTGGTTCTTCCCTGTCCAGACAAGATAATTGTTTTGGGCAAACCTGGGGGTGATTTTGAACATGGTCTGTAATCCTGCCAGAAACCTAATTGTTATATTCTATTTCTGCTTAAAAATGGATACTGTCTGCAGCGAATTGGAGTCCATTCTCGTATTAATAAGATAAACCATAGGTCATGAATAAAACAGCCCTGGTAGTTTTAATTGACTGCATTTCTTCTTTTTGGCTGCAAAGAAGTGCCAGATAATCCTGAGGATGATCTGACAATTGACCTGGAGGGATGGGAAATTTCAAAATCAACTTATGATTTTGACATCAATCCCAGAGATATGTATTTCGTAAATGAGAACATTGGCTTCGTTGTCGGATATAACGGCGATATTTATAAAACAACCGATTCGGGCACAACATGGCGAAAAATGAATTCGGGCACAACATTACATCTGCATTCGGTCTACTTTATTGATGAAAATATAGGCTTTGTGTCAAGTCATGCAATGAGTGGATGCCTGGATGCAGATTGCGACAAAGGAAGTGTGCTGTTGAAAACCATAAATGGCGGAGACACCTGGACGAAGACATACTTTCCTGAATACATCCGAATATTGTCATTGAAGTTTTTCGATCCCATGAATGGAATTGCAATCATTCATAAAACAGACCTTCCAAATTCAAGGGATGAGTATGTTGCCACAACTTCTGACGGAGGCTCAAATTGGAATCTTCTTGACCTGGAAATAAAGCGTTACAGTAGTAGCCTTTATTTTGTTGATAATATTGCTTTTGTTGCTGGTGAAAATAATCAGATCTTTAAAAGTAAGGATTGGGGTCAGACCTGGCAAACTATCTCAACACCAATCGAATCATATAATGATGTCAGAAACATCTATTTCTACAATGAGAATATCGGTTATATTGATGGCATCTCTCATATTTATAAAACAATTGATGGCGGTTTAAATTGGGAGGAAACCAATTTCCCGTTTACATTACTTTGGCACATTCCATTTTTCATCTGAAAATGAAGGTTTTAATATTCAAGTAATCACTGTTTATGATGGTGGTGATTTCCCCACCTTTAAAGGGAGCATATCATATGAAACCCTGGATGGAGGCATTACCTGGACAAAATCTGAATTAATGAAATCCCTGTACCTTGGGATGACATTCTTCCCACGCAAGGATTTGGGATATGGATTCAATTTTTCAGAGTTCAGTATTATTAAGAAGAAAGAATGACCAAAATGTTATGAAAAATATCCTCAGCAAACCTCTGTTAATTACCTTGTTTGTAGCTCTTCTAACCTCCTGTGAGAAACCAAGTGTTATTGATGATGCTGAGTTACTTAATCGTCTTTTGACAAATTCGGTTGATACTCTCGTTTACAATTCCAGCAAGCATGTGATTGAAGCAGAAGTTTACCGAAACTTTTTCCCTGGCAGTTCAATACCCACAAAAAGACCTCTGATTGCCCAGGTGAGTCTTGTTAATCTGGATAGCGTAAAAATTTCAACAGACCTTGACATTACCAAAATCTATATAATCAGAGATCCATTAATCTGGGTCTCATCTCCTACTTCCACAAGCAGTCAAAACATCCCAGAATATAAGCTCAGCAAGTTTAGCAATGATGGTCCCGAATGGGACACCAATATACTTGTCGATGTCGTTTTAGAGATTAGGAATTCGGTCAACAGTGAAAGCTACCTCTTAATAGTCAGAGATATTACAATTGAAAGAATTGAGTAATTTTATTTCAGTCATTTACAGCCAACTGTGGATATAATTCCGAGATATTTGAAATTTATATATATCATATTTACAACCGTATTATTTGCAGTGTCAGGCTGCGATAGGGAAAAGACCGACCCCTTTGACTCAGCGATAAGAGCCATTATTGGAAAATGGGAAATAATTGAGTTGGGTAACTGGCCTGATATGAATACCTATCCAGCAAATGGTTATGATGAGTACTTGCCTGACAATACTGTTCGCTTTTTTGACTATGAATCGCAACAAGTCACCTCTCAAAGGAAGTATTGGATTGATTCCTTATTACATGAAAGTATTACGAGAGAAGACGGATTTGAGCTGGTATTTGATTACGACTATGAGTTTTATGAAAACAAATTGCGGATAGATTCAAGAGCTTTTATGATTTATAACACTTCCATTTATCGACGAATAAATTAGGTAATTATGAGAGGGAGAATATTGACACTAACCTTATGTTTTCTCCTTGTTATGATGATACCAGGTTGTAATAAACACAAAACGCCATGTGCCTGTGGTATCGAAAATCCTCAAGAAAACATTGAATGGTTAAAGTATCTCTTAAGCCGTACTTTTTGCGTCGAAGTATACACAGTAAGTTATAACAATGAAGAGTACATTGGTATTCGTGATTGCCCCAGAATTGTTGATGGGATGACGGTTATTTACGATTGCTCAGGGAATAAAGTATGCGAATTCGGCGGACTTTTTTCAGGATCGGGATGCACCCTCCCAGATTTTTGGACAAATTTTGAAAAGAACAAGAACCTTATTTACATACAAGATATTCAACCTTAAATTCAACGAGTTATGAAATTTCCTATTACTTTATTGTTCTCTTGTCTCGGCCGCCAAAATAGCCAGCCACAATTGAGCTATTCTTAATGCTCCATCTCAACCGTCACTGGATTGAGCCAAATCCTATCATATCTGTTGCCACCAACATTAAACCCTCATATTGGCACAATAGTTGTGATCATAAACATACCTTTAACCTATTAACCCTAATAGTACAAATTATGAAAAGCTCGCCAGGATTCTATTTAAGAATATTAGGTATTCTTTTCTTATCAATCTTAATTTCTTCTTGCGAAAAAAACGAGGATGATCAGCTCCTAAAGTCACAACTTATTGGTAATTGGAAAAGCACTAATTCTTACTATAAATCATACACATTTTTTGATGACAATACCTTCATTGATACATCATTTTGTCTAGTTTCCGAGAATCCTGCAGAATTTGTAGTACTTGAGGTTATTTCTGGTGATTATATAATAGTAAATGGTCAGTTGAAATTTTCAAATATTCAATTCAAATACATCAAGGACCAAGATCAAATAGTGGGCTTTTCAACTATGTATGATACAAAATACATTGTCTCTTTTGATGGAGATATATTAGTTCTTAACCAAGAAGATGTTTTTGAATCAGTTGATAATTCAAATTCCAGCATAATAGGAAAATGGAGCCACGATAAACTAATTGCAGTTTATGATGTGGACTTAGAGTCTAAATTTACGGGAGGTACAGTCCAGGGTCTTTATGAATTTAAATCTGATTTAAGCGTGAAATGGCAATATGAAAGTTTATATGGTGATATCGTTAAAACTGGTGGTTCAACGGCAACTTATGACCTCTCTAATTCTTGCCTAAATATAAACGGATGGGGGCTTTATAATCTGACAGTCACTTTTGTAAAGAATAAAATGATCTGGGTTTATGGCGATAGAACCTTCCAGCGGAAACAATAAGCCATTTGTCTTACCCATCTAGTCGCCCCGTATTAAGCTAAATCCTGTCAAATTTGACGCCACAGACCATAAACCCTCAAAAGCTTGGTTCTACCCTTTCCAGACAAGATAATTGTTCTGGGCAAACCTGGGGGTGATTTTGAACATAGTTTTTAATTCGTTTAAAAATCCACATAGTCCGTCAAAACCACAACGAAACATTTAAGGAGGATGGATATGAATGGCTGGAATATTTCCAGCTATTTTTGTTTAAGACCGTCATCAATTTATGACCCAAAAACAGTGAATTTCCCCCAGAACCTGGCCCAAAACTGGCGCCAAAAAAAAACCACTTACGTGAAATTCGTATAAGTGGTTGACTTCTTCGCTCCCCAGCTAGGACTTGAACCTAGGACCCCCTGATTAACAGTCAGGTGCTCTGACCAACTGAGCTACTGAGGACTATAATCTCGCTTTTTAAGCGTCGCAAAATTAACCGCTTTAAACGAATTAAGCAATATCTTTGTCAAAAACTTTCCGGATGAAGAATATTCTTGGCATCGGCAACGCCCTGGTCGATGTGATTACCATAGTCCCCGATGAGTCCTGCCTCAGCCGATTCAACCTCCCCAAAGGGAGCATGACAATGGTCGACGCCTCCCGGTCGGGAGAGATAAAACAGGCTATCAACGGCATGAACAGAACAATGGCTTCAGGCGGATCGGCCGGAAACACCATATACGGCCTCGGCTTAATGGGCGTCAACTCATCATTTATCGGGAAGGTAGGACGAGACGAGCTGGGTAACTTCTACGAAAAGGATATGGTCGACGCCGGACTAAACCCGGTACTCATGCGCGCCCCGGTTTCGCCAACGGGCACAGCAGTGGCACTGGTGACCCCCGACTCGGAACGAACATTCGCCACCCACCTCGGGGCAGCAACGGAACTGACGGCCGGAGAACTGCGGGCCGAATACTTCAAACGATATCATATCCTCTACCTGGAGGGATACCTCATATTTAACCTTCCGCTGGTGGAAGAGGCATGCCGCCTGGCACAAAAGAACCACATGTGCGTGGTCCTCGACCTGGCAAGCTTCAATGTGGTCAGAGAGATGCTGCCAGCATTTCAAAAAATTGTTGAAAATTATGTCGATATCCTCTTCGCCAACGAAGAAGAAGCACGGGCATTCACGGGACTGCCTCCGGTAGAAGCCCTCGATCAGATATCCGAAAAATGCAAGATCGCAGTAGTCAAGACTGGCGCCGGCGGCTCATGGATAAAAAGAGGCGAGGAGGTGATCAAAATTGATGCCCTGAAGGTCACTCCTGTAGATACCACAGGTGCTGGTGACCTTTATGCGGCAGGGTTCCTTTACGGCTACTCCCACGGCTTCAGCCTTGACAAATGCGGGCTCTTCGGATCTATACTGGCAGGAAAGGTAATAGAGGTCATCGGAGCCCGCATGCCTGACAATAAATGGGAGGAAGCCAAACGAATGATAAACATCATCGCTGAAGATTAGAGGCAGGGATCAGGATGGTCACCTTCCTTTTTTCTTCAGCTCGCTCTTTGTTTTCTCCTTCGCAATTACGCCGGCAGGATGAACTGTCTCAATCTTATCAATGATGCCTTCAAACGTCGCTGACGATGATTCACCGGTGGCATATCTCACCGGTGGATAATTGAGGTTGTTGCCAGGCATGAACTCAACAAGGTTAACCCAGACAAACCCACTGTCAGTAGCTACTCCCACAGGCTCACCCGGGAGGACGGTACTGCCAGGCGAGCTAACAAAAGACCTGCTGATAAGAGGTGCATATGTCATCACAGTACCGTCAGCATGGAGTATCTCCAGCGCGTCAGGTGAGGTGATCCGGAAATCGCTTTTATTGACATCAGGCATTGCAGTAACAATACCCTTGCGCATGCAGTATATCGTATCTCCCGGACTGACAATGAATCGTCCGCGCCATGTCTTGCCTTGTAAAACAGCAGCGCCTGGTATAGTACCGGGCTTCAGTGGCACCAGATAAGGCCATGTGAGATCAGCTGTCCCACTCTCTGAATAGAGTTCATAGCTGGCAGAATACTCGTATCCAAATCCCGCATCTTTTGTTGCTACAACCAGGGTAATAACCTGATTTGTGCCGTGTTGTAAAACCATCTCTTTTGTTGAAGGCCTGGGAGCAAGGTTGGTGACATTCCTGAAGACGATTTTTAAGAGAAACTGATAATAGGTGTTGTTCCTGGCGATGAACCTGACCGACTGGTTGTAGGGCTCGTTAGTCTCTTCAACCTCTACCTTCACAGGATCAAAATGTTCCACTCCCCAAGACATAGAAATATTGTCGGGAGAGAACTGAGAGGCGGATTCAATCGAAAACGAGACCATAAAAGCAACAAAGCAGACATTCCTGATCTGCCTGATTTCAGACTTTGACATAGCTGTATCTCACATTTTAAAACAGTAGTACCAAGTTACATAAACAAAAGGAAAAGCAAATACTGTTTCATAAAACCCTCCGTCCTGGAGCATTGTCGTCCGGACAGTTGCATTTTCCCAGGTGTATGAACCTGTATCCCAGCCCCAGCGTCACGCCGCTATTGTATAATGTCTGCGGATAATCCTCGGGAAACAGGTGAAGAATTGCGTACTGTGCGGCGTAAGCCCTGACCCTGATAAAGATATCAGACCTGAAATTGTACTGGAATCCAGCCCCCAGCGTAGCCCCCAGGCCGGTCATGTTGTCAATGTCCGAACTGCCGGTCTGCAGGGCGAAGAGGGGCCCCGCATCCATAAAGAACCACTTCAGGAAATCGACCCTGGCCGTCACTGGCAATGCAAGCATCCCAAAACTGCCCGGAACATCCTCACCTTCAATGCCAGGTGCCGGGCTGGTGTAATAAGACTGATGTGAGTATAGCAGCCCTGTCTCCAGGCTGAAGTGATCGCCAAACATCCTTCTCATACCGAAACCCCCCATCCACGTTCCGGTACCGGTTACAGATCCCGCCCCGACAAGCTCATCGAAACGGAAAATATCATTTGTTCCTCCGCCACCGAAAAAGGCATACTCACCCCACCATGTTTTCTGTCCGCTGCAGATTCCTGAAGCTAAAGACAACGTAAAACAGAGTATAAATGTTTCATTTCTAAACATGCGAATATTCATCTTCTTGAATTTTTTTAGTACTCTTCGCCCTGAAAAACGCATACCAGGCAATGAATCCGAAACAAACCAGCGGCACCACAAACCCAACAGCCATCCCTGAAACGTCAGCGATGCGGCCCATGGCAACAGGGCAAACAGCCCCTCCCACAATGGTCATCACAAGCACGGAGGAGCCCTTCTTAGTCATCCCGCCCAGGTCCTTCAGTCCCAGCGCAAAGATCGTCGGGAACATGATTGACATGCAGAAATAATTCAGATAGAGCGCAATGATAGAAGGCCACCCGAGACCGAGAATCACCAGCGCCATCGCAATAGTATTGACGATCGCATATACGCCCAGCATCACCCTCGGGCTGAACCAGCTCATGAAGAGAGACCCGATGAACCGGCCTGACATGAAGAAGACAAAACCCAGCGAGAGCAGGTATGCCGCCTTCTCCGGTGAAAAATCAGGCATCGTCTCCACCACATAATTGATGAAAAAGCTGTTTATGCCTGTCTGGGCAGCCACATAAAGGAACTGCGCAATGACGGCATAACGAAAGTGCCTTACCTTCAGCAACCCGCCGTATGTGCCCCTGTCGCCGTGACTGTCATGCTCCCCCTCGTGAATGTCAGGCATCCGGGAAAAAACAAACATAACGGCAACCATGATCACCACCCCTCCTATCAGCATATAGGGCAATGCCATCGACGAAAATTTATTGTCTGAAGCCTCCCCTCCGGCACCGAGGATCAGCATCCCTCCGAGGGCAGGACCTATGATCCATCCCAGGCCGTTGAACGACTGTGACAGCGTCAGCCTCTGCTCCGAGGTCTCCTTCGGCCCGAGAACACTTGACCAGGGATTTGCCGCCGTCTCAAGAAAGGTAAGTCCGCAGGCGATGATGAAAAGGCAAAACAGCGTGAACTCAAAGGTCTGGATGAATGTAGCAGGCCAGAAGAGAAAGGCTCCGGCGGCATATAACAGGAGCCCGGTAATTATCCCCTTCCGGTAACCCATCCGGTTCATGAAGAGCCCTGCCGGGATGGCCATCACGAAATAGCCTCCGTAGAGAGCCGCCTGAACCAGTCCTGACCTCGCCCTGGTGATGCCAAGGATATCCTGGAAATGCTTGTTGAGCACATCAAGCAGACTGTGTGCCACCCCCCAGAGGAAGAAGAGACTGGTAACCAGTATAAAAGGAAGGATAAAACTGCGCGTCACAAGACTCTTCGGATGCCTTGCAATTGTATCACTGCTCATAATAGGGACTTTATCATACAATATTTGCCATAATTTGTGAATAATGCAATATCGTGACTGAATGCAGCCATTTTATTTAACTTTTTCATAAGTTGCATAGGATAAATGCTTACCGGTATGAAAAGTAATACGAATCCTTTCAGTCTCAGCACCTCAGTCACATGGGCCATGATGCTTTCCCTCATTTTTACATCATGCTCCGGAGACAGCTGCTTTGAGATCAAACGGTCAGAGAGCTACGCCATCGTAACAGGCAATAATGATGACAGCCTCACCATGAAGGCGGCAGCGGAGCTTGAGAAATACATTGAGCTGATAACCTCCGAAGATCTGGTCACCGCCGGTGGCATCGGGCAAGGCGGCAGGACCATCTTCATCGGACGTGAAAGCATTACCGACACTGCTCTGCTTGCAGAGACCGCCAGTCTCAGCCGCGACGGGTTCATCATCAGCGCCGGCAGCGGGAGCCTTCTGCTGGCCGGCAATAACGGAGCTGCCGATCTCCATGCCGTCTATACCTTCCTGGAAGAACATGCCGGCTGTATCTGGTTCACCGGCAACGAACAGCATGTCCCCCTGGCAAATAAAATATGCATCCCTGCCGGGAAAAAGATCTATGAACCGGCATTCAGTTTCAGGGTGGCTCACTTTCCTGACAGGGATGATGCACAGTTTGTTCACCGGAACAAGATGAGCACCTTCAGTGAGTGGGGCATGTTTGTCCATACCTTTCAAACTCTGATGCCGCCGTCTGACTACTTCGGAGAGCATCCGGAATATTACTCGCTGGTAAATGGCAGGAGGATACAGGACGGGCAGCTGTGCCTCAGCAATCCTGAAGTGATAAGGATACTTGCAGAGAATCTCGGCGAACGGATGAGAGAGGCCCCGGACAAGGTCTACTGGTCAGTGTCGCAGAATGACTGCATCAACTACTGCGAATGTGACGGATGCCGTAGGCTCTATGAGAAGTACGGAAACATCTCCGGAGCCTATATAGAGATGTCAAATAAGATCGCAGCCCGGTTTCCTGACAAGCAGATCTCTACTCTTGCCTACCAGTTCACCCGCCAGGCACCCGTGAACATCGTCCCGGCACCGAATGTAAATGTCATGTTCTGCTCCATAGAATGCAACAGAAGCATGCCTCTGGGTGACGATCCGCGCAGCGCGGGCTTCGTGAAGGACCTCTCAGACTGGAGCGCACTCACAAAGAACATTTTCATGTGGGACTATGTGGTGCAGTTTCGCACATACCTGTGTCCCTTCCCCAATTTTCATACCATACAGCCAAACATACAACTGTTTCACAGCCACGGCATACCGATGATGTTCCAGCAGGGGAGCGGCAGGTCATGGTCAGACCTTGCGGAACTTAAGCAATATTATATTTCAAAGCTGTTATGGGATCCGGATCTTGACGGAGACTCGCTTATCAGCCGTTTCATAAACACCTACTACGGTGCAGCGGCACCTTATATCAGGGAATATTTCGACCTTTCACATGCCAGCCTTAATTCGGTGGCGGAGCAGCAGAATCTTGACATATATGGCTTGCCGTCATACTACTTCAGCAGCTTCCTGTCACGTGACCTAGTAACCAAATATCATGACCTGATGGACAGGGCCGAAGAAGCAGTGGCAGACGATACGGTGCTTCTGCCCAGGGTGTTGAGAGCAAGGATGTCAGTTGATTTTGCATGGCTCGACTATGGCCTGAATGCAGGTGACACGGCACTCTCATTCATAAACCGCCAGCCATCGGGAAAGAGCGTCAGTGAAGAGATGATGGCGGCGCTTGACAGGGTCATTGAAAACAGTGAAAAAACAGGCGTATGGGCCGTCAGCGAACATCAGTATTCACTTCAGGAGTATCGGGAACATGTGCGGAGACTCGTAGCAATGGGAGTAAAGGAAAATAAGGTCAGTCCGGAGGAACTCAGATCACTCACCGGGATGCATCAACGCTATTCCGTACCCGGGGCAGCTTCACTGGCTGACGGTATCTTCGGAGGCAGAGGGTACTCCCAGGGATGGCTCGGATATGAGGGAGAAGACATGATCATCGAGATAACCCCTAAGGAACCAGTCGAAACAGGCCGCATAAGCATGAATTTCCTGTGCGACCATGTCTCCTGGATCTTTCTTCCAACTGAAATTGTGATTGAGACCTCAGCCAACGGCGTCTTGTTCAACAGAGTCGCAGGTGGTAAGTATGAGACAACCTCGTTCGACCAGGACATTACTCCCGTTCACATGGAATATGAATTTCAGGAAGCGAAGGCAGCAAAAATCAGGATAACTGCAAGGTCAATGAAGAGATGTCCTGAATGGCATCGCGGGGCAGGCATGCCGTCATGGATATTCATAGATGAGATAGTTGTCGAATAAGCTGATTATGTATAATATCTTGAAGGTGAGGAGGGGGTTGTCTCCTGGTGCAATCGAATGTATCCTGAAAAGAATATATTTGCAGTCATAAGAAACATAAACTGATTCCCGTTATGCGCACCTTGTCAATAATCAGGACCCTCACCCTCATTCTCACTCTCACTCTTACTCTCGCTTTCCCCTCCGTCCTGCATGCCCAGCAGGCAGATGAACAGCTGATCCTTAAACACTTTCATTCAATCAGCAGTGAAGAGATATCAGGATGGATGACCGAAATCTGCGCCCCGGAGTTTAACGGCAGGCTGGCCGGCACCCCGGAATACCTTGCCTCGGCCGGGTGGGCGGCAGGTAAAATGAGGGAATGGGGCATCAAACCCGCCGGTGACGCCGGCTCATACTTCCAGTGGTTTGACCACCCCTACACCGTCGTGAATGACCTTGGGGCACTGCAGCTGCATCTTAACCAGAAAGACGGCTCCGTGATCATTAAGAGCTATTCCGCACCTGAAGGTTATTACCCGGGGATGAACTCCGGTAGCGGAGAGGTGACTGCTGAGGTTGTCTTCGTCGGTTACGGAGTGACCGCACCCGAACTGAACTACGACGATTACAAAGGCGTTGACGTCAGGGGAAAGATTGTGATCATGAACCGCGATGTCCCTTATAAGGATGTACGTGAACCGGAATATGCAAAATGGGTCAGATACTGCTATCATCAGTACAAGGCCGAAAATGCTGCCGCACACGGCGCCGCAGGCATGCTCTACATAGACGGCAACAGCGCCAATCCGAATATTTCATATGTGGAGAATATGGTTGTGTGCGGCATCGGGCCGGAACCCCTGGCAGATATATTCGCCGGCCTGGGAAAAGACAACAAACTAATCCTGGAGCAGATTGACAAAACTTTCAAGCCTGCATCATTTGCCACCGGAAAAACCATGACAATGAAGGCCAGCACCACCCGCCACCCTGAAGGCAGAACATGCAACGTAGCGGGCATGATTGAGGGAACAGACCCGGTGCTGAAGAATGAGGTTATAATAATCGGCGGCCATCTTGATGCCGTTGGCAACGCCGGCGGACTCCTCGTTGACGGCGGACTCGACAATGCCAGCGGGGTGATTGACATAATGGCTGCAGCCAAAGCGCTGGCAGAATCAGGGATCAAAATGAAGCGCACGGTTCTTTTTCTGCTTATCGGAGGCGAAGAGGTCGGACTGCTGGGCAGTAAATATTATACCAGGAATCCAGTCTTCCCGAAAGAGAAGACAGTGACCTACATCAACCTCGACATGGTGGGTAACGGCACTGGGCTTGGCGTGAGTGCATCGGCCACCTGCGCAGGCCTGACAGGGTATTTTGAAACTGCCAACAACAGCTATATTCACAGACCCATGCGAGTCTCAACCTCAGGCGGAGTATTCTACGGCAGACCTCGCAGCGACGGACTTGTGTTCCTGGCTGACGGATTCAGAACCATGAGCATCCATACCACCGACGGTGTGAAACCCGTATATTATCATCTTCCCGGAGATGATGAGACAGCCGTCACACCGGAAATCATGGAGGATGTTGCCAAGCTTATCTATCTGTCATTCATAGATATGGCAAACGCCGATACCCTCAATTACTGACCCCCGGTTTACAGCCATAATAAAAGAAGGGTTCAGCCACAGGATTACTGTGAGCTGAACCCTTGATATGTGCTCTGTGATACCGGGTTGAACGGTTATTTCACAACCAGGCTGACGTCAAGCTTTATTTCATCTTTGATGGCGTTATCGCCCAGGTTGGAAAAAAATTTGCCTGAACCAAACCTCACATCATACAAGGAACGATCGAATGTAATCGTTGCCGTATAGGTTATTACAGCGCCTGCCTTTGATTCCGTAACAGTGAACTCCACAGGATGGGTGGCTTCCTTGATTGTAAGGTTCCCTTTAGCGGTAGCCTTACCGGCTGCGAATGGAGTGCTGCCAGTCAGCACCAGCCTGGAGAAAGGAAATTTCGCTACCCCGAAAAAGTCATCGGATTTAAGATGCCCTTCAAGCTTTGCACGGCTGCCGGCATCCTTTATATCCTCATTCTTCATGCTGTTCATGTCAACGACGAACTCTCCGCCCGTGATCGACTTGCCGTCAGTTGTCAGCGATCCCTCTTTGAGATTAATTGTGCCGTTATGACTGCTCCCGACAATCTTTTCACCTGACCACTTTATCACTGTGGCCGAAGGATCGGCTGCGTATTTTTTCTGCGCGGTCAGCTGTGTAACCGCGAAAATTGCCATTAGTGCTAATATTCCTGCTTTTTTCATTTTAATCTTTTGTTAGTGTTTATAGATAAACCAACAAAAGGTTTGTTTTGTTCAACATAAGTTGAATAAAACAGAACAAAACAAAAACCGATAAATGTAAGATACTTGTTATCAGAAGCTTTGGATGTTCATGCCGCCGCTTACCTCGAATACACTGCCGGCCGAGAATGACCAGTCGCCCCTGGCAAGAGAAGCCACGGCTTTCGCGACATCCTCCGGTGTACCCCACCGTTTCTGGGGTACCAGCCCCTCGGCGATCAGCCTGTCAAATTTATCCTTGCTCCTGGAGGTGAGCTCGGTCTGTATAAGTCCGGGCCTGATCTCATATACATTTATTCCCTCCTCCGTCAGCCTGTCGGCAAAGACGAGGGCTGCCATGCTGAGGCCGGCCTTTGAAATGCATACATCTATTGCATGGGTAAAAGAGGTGTATGCCAGGAATGAGGTCACAAACATGATTGAGGGCTTGTAATCCTTCACCTGGTCTTTCATCCATATCATCTCCCTGGCTACCCTTCGTGCGAGGAATACCGGGCCCCGGAGATTAACTCCCAGTACGCGGTCATAGGTCTCCTCGTCGAGGTCAAGCAGGTCCATACGCTCTATCGGCGCGATGCCGGCGTTGTTTACAAGGATATCTATCCGGCCGTAACGCCCGAGAATGCTGGAGATGGCTTCATCATGCAGATTGGTGTGTGCCACGTCAAGACCCACCGGGTAGAAATCGGCTCCACACTTCTCTATCTCAGGCTGAAGTGATAGCATGCATTCGCTGTCAGAGGTGCGTGCGACAGCTGCAATATCGTATCCTTCGGAAGCAAGTGCGAGCGATATAGCCCGGCCTATACCCCTGCTGGCTCCCGTAATTATGGCTACTGGTTTTGAATTCATATCTTACCCTGTTTTCCGGCCAAAGGTTTCTTCTTCAGCCTGAGGACTACCTCGCACTCACCGCTGACATCCGCATCGGCAATCAGATAATTGCTCTGGTTGATGTTTGCCATTATATACTTCTTCTTCTTACCTCCGATGGTAAGGTCACCGGCAACATAATTGCCAGGTATCGGCAGGGATAGCTGGATATACTCATAGCTGCCCGTCAGCTTAATGGTCAGCTTGTCTCCCGCATGGCTGTAGTGATACTTTACGAAGGCACCCGAGCTCTTGTAGTCGATTTTCACCTCTGCATTCTCCACTCCGGCGGCTATCCATTTGGGGCAGATGCGCACCCTCCTGAAGAGTTTGTCTTTGTCCTGCACTCCGACAAGTCCTTCCACAAAGGCATAGAGCATTGCAGAAGATCCCCAGCCATCGGTAGGTTTGGCCTCTGGCGAGGTGCTGGTCTCCACGGTGGAGGGCTTTCCGTCAGGGAAATACCACAGGTAGGTCTCACCATTGCGTGATATCAGGTCATAATAGCGCATCAGGATGTCAATGCCATACTCCTCAAATCCGTATTCAAGTGCCGCCCTGGCCAGCTCACCGCCGGTAAGGGGCATTATGCCGCCGTTGCAGTATGCACCGCGCGACAGCTTATAATCACCGAATATGCCGGCCGGGAAGGGCGGATCAATCGAAAACCACTCCGCAAATGCGGCTGTGGTCTCGCGACGCTTCATGTATTCACTGATGATCGAAGTGGCAATGCCCGGAGAGGCTGCCCCCCTGTTTATGGCTGCAGGATTGCTCAGGCTCAGCTGCGATGCCTCATCGACACCATCTATGGTCACAGGGGTCTGCTTTACAAAATGAGTATAGAATGAGCCATTGAAACAGTGGCTGTTCAGACTTTTACGAAGCTTAAGTGCACGGTCGCGCCACTGTGCCGACTTAACCTTGTCTCCAAACATGTTATACCAGTATGACATGAAGTGGAACGCCTCGTAATAACCGCTGTTGTCACCGTGGAAATAACCCCAGAAGGTGTTGTCATCAATCTGGAACTGAAGCCAGTCATGATGCCCTGCATGGTATGCAAAGTCCCATGTGTCAATAGTATAGGGCCTGCGGAAGAGGTATTTCTCCTTGTCAAAGTAGCGATCTCCCATAACATATGCCAGGGCCCTCTCAAAAGAGGACATCAGTTTCCTGATGAAGGCATCATCACCGGTAGCCTGCCAGGCAAGCCACGCAGCCTTGATGTATCTGAACTCGGTGTCGGCCTCTACGGGAGTCCTGACATACTTGGTCCAGTTCTCGCGCTCACAGGGAAGCTTCTCGGGGAAGGTGGTAAAATAGTCGAAGATGCGTCCGTTGCGCGCCTGGTTGTCGGCAAAATGCATTACCACGCTCTTGAGATCCGCCTCCGAATACCGGAGGGCCCTCATCATATCGGAATAGTTCCTTATCCAGACGGACCTCGCATCAGGCGACCTGTAGCCTCTTATCTTGTCACCATCAATATTCAGTTCAAGGAGATCCTGCTCAAGGAACCTGTTGATTCGCGGTATGAGCTCATCAAAAGCGGGAGTACCAGTTCTGACGTACATTACTGGGATTTTAGGTTAGTTTTAGCGGCTTTAAAAATAATAATTAATTCTCTTGATCCGACGGTGCGGGCTCATTTTCTTCAGGTTCGTCACTCTCCTCCTCTTTTTCATAAAAGGGAACAGGCCTTTGCGGCCCTTCAGCACGGTACCATATTGCCAGCAGCAAGCCGGCAGCCGCTCCGAGCATATGGGATTCCCACGAAATATCCATCCTGAAACCCGGGAAGATTCCCCATACCATCTCTCCGTAGACAAAGGCCACAAGCAGCGAGAGCCCCATAAGGGGTATATGTCTTCTGATGATGCCGCTTACAAACAGGAAAGAGGCCAACCCGTAGACAATGCCGCTGGCTCCGATATGCCAGGCTGGCCTTCCCGTAATCCATACGGCCAGGCCCGTAACCAGCATGATCCACAGGAGAACCCTGAATGACACCTGGGAGTAGAAGTAGAACAGCGCTGTGCCCAGGATAAAAAGCGGAAGAGTGTTGTTGAAGAGGTGCCTGAACCCGGAATGGATGAAAGGAGAGGTCAATATGCCCGTAAGCGATGATAACTTCCTGGGAAAAATGCCAAGAAAATAAAAGTCGGTCTCAAAGATCACCTCCGATACCTTTATCAGCCACATGAAACTGATAAGCAGGAACGGGATGAGCATGCTGAGCAGCATTCGTCTCTTTTCTGCCGCGGCAGAGCCATCTTCCATAATGCGAGCTCCTTCGTCAGCGCTTATATGTCACGTCCCGGATATCTGATACCGGTTTTCTCCCTGATCTTATCCAGTGTCCGGGCAAGAGCCAGGCTGAAGGAGAGGGGAACAACGGGGCTCTCAGTCAACCGCCTGTCGAGACAGTTCATCACCTCCACCGCCTCATACTGGTAACCCTGTGCGGGAGGGGTAAATATCCTGTCGTCAAAGTCATTCGGAAACTCCAGAAGCAGGTGCTGGTTGCGGTCACGCCCTCTTGTAAGGGTCAGATTGCCTTTTTCGCAGTTGAACTCTGTTGAGACACCTGCCATATTTGCAAAAGAGCAGTATGCCTCGGCTATCCTGCCGTCACTGAACTTAAAGATTACCGAGGTGCTCTCATCAGCTCCCGTGGGAGAGAGAACGGAGGCGGCAAGGATTGATTCCGGCTCTCCCATGTACCTCAGGATATCCATAACCGGATAAATGCCAATATCAAGCAGAGACCCTCCGCCCAGCTTCAGGTTATAGGTCCTGAGACCTGGATCATAGGGTGATATGAAGGCAAACTTGCCTCTCATATGTAGCAGGCTGCCCATTTTACCGCTCTTCAGTATCTCGTCTGCCTTGAGATATGAGGGCTGAAACGGCGGCCACAGCGCCTCCATAAGAAAGAGACCCTGCCTCTTTGCCTCCTCAGCCATAAGCAAGACCTCTGCAGCGTTAACTGACATCGGCTTCTCACAGATGACATGCTTCCCGTTGCGCAGCGCCAGCAGCGTATGCTCAAGATGTTCCGTGTGAGGCGAGGATATGTATACTATCTCCACCCCCGGATCGGCAACCATCTCCTCATAACTGCCGAAAGACTTGCTGAATTTGAACTCGGAGGCGAACGCCGCTGCCTTTTCAGCATCACGCGATCCAACCGCATAAAGATGCGCGTTGTCAAGCAACATGAGCGCCCGGGTGAACTTGTGTGCTATGTTGCCGGTTCCCAGAATTCCCCAGTTGTATGCTTTCATGGTCATTTGTTTGCATAAAGTTAGTGATTCCTGCCTTTCTCCGCCATCATAAAAATTAAGTTCACATGTTACAATAAAAAAATATTCTTAAATTTTTGGTTCTATGTATTGCATGGTATTATTTTTCTTTTATATCTTTGCAAAGTAAAATTAATATGTATTAACAGGTACCTTATTAAAAAGACAATGAAAATTACGATTAACATTAATCTTGGAGGATACCCGTTCAATGTGGACGAGGATGCCTATGAACGTCTCCGGCAGTACATGAAAAGCCTGGAAAAGGAGTTTTCAGGCGAGTCAAGCGCTTCCGAGATCATGGCTGATATTGAGGGCAGGATAGCCGAGCTGTTCAAGATGAGGCTCAATGCCTACAAGCAGGTCATAACCATGAAGGATGTCGAAGAGGTGATGGCCATACTGGGGTCACCTGAAGTAATCAGCGGCAACAGCACTACTGACGAAAGACCGCCGCGGTCGCAGCGCAGGATATACCGTGATCCGGACCGGCGCGTATTCGGAGGTGTCTGTGCCGGAATATCAGCTTATCTCGACTGGGATCCGCTGATTTTGAGGATCATCTTTGCAATCCTGATAGTCGCAGGAGGATTCGGCCTGGCATTGTATCTCATTCTGTGGATAGTGCTGCCTGAGGCAAAGACAACGGCCCAGAAGCTGGAAATGAGGGGTGACCCGGTGACTGTTGAGAACATCAAGGATTCTGTAAAACAGGAATTTGAGACAGTAAAGAAGAAAATGAATCTTTAATCTCCGCCTTAAGCGGAACAAGCTGATAATAATGGAATTGCTATGAATACGGACAACACAAAAGCACAGATGCGCAAGGGAATCCTGGAATACTGCATACTTGCAGTACTCTCACGGAATTCATGCTACGCCGTTGACGTCATCAATGAGCTTAAAAAAGCCGAGGTGATAGTCGTTGAAGGTACACTCTATCCCCTGCTTACCAGGCAGAAAAATGCAGGGTTGCTAAGCTACCGGTGGGAAGAATCACCACAGGGTCCTCCCAGGAAGTATTATGAACTAACCGAGCTGGGAAAAATCTATCTCAATGAACTCGACAGGGTATGGGAGGAGCTGGTTGAGTCGGTTAACCAGATACGCGACAAGAAATAAAGGCAGCCATGAAAAAGACAACTGACATCAATATTGCCGGGCAGCTCTTCCGTATCGACGAGGAGGCCTGGGAAATACTGAAGCGCTATCTTGATCACGTCTCCGCCAGGTTCAGCACTGAACAGGGAGGCGATGAGACGGTGGCGGATATAGAGGCACGCATTGCCGAGATATTCGGCGGCGGCAATGAACCGCCCACCCTCGTCTCAAAGCAGATGGTGAATGACATGATCAATATCATGGGTGCTCCAGAGGATTATTACGACGACAGCACCGTGGCGGCCGGCAGCGGGGTCTACAGCCGCAAATCGATGTACGATCCCAACAGCCCTTCGGCGCGTATAGGCAAAGCGCTGTCGGAGTTTCTAAGGGCAATCGGCAGGATCATGTCGGCAATATTCAGGGTGATTGCAATTTTTTTCGGGTCGGTTTTCACCATTGTGGGCTTCACCCTGCTCTTTTCCTTCGGCGTACTGATCTTCTTCAGCAACGCCCCATTCCTTACATCGGTAATGGAGCCGGAGATGACAAATATCCATACACTTCTGTCCATAGTGCTGAACAGCAACATGGTATGGCCTGTGCTCATTCTCACCGCACTGGTCGTTCTGATTCCCCTGGCAGCTCTCACCTGGCTGGGAATCAAGATGATCTTCCGTATCAGGGAGAAGTTCCGGGTACTGAACATCGTGCTTTTCGTCGTATGGATTGCTTCGCTCTGCGCGCTTGGAGTATTCCTGGGCCTGCAGCTTTCAGTCTATTCGAACAGGGAGAATATTGAAAAGAGGATTAGCCTTGACCCTGCTCCGCAAACGCTATGGATAGCGCCCGGAGCGAAACTGTCAGAGATAACCTACACCGAATCTGCTTCGGTTGACCACTTCAGATTTTTCCGTAACAACGACAGCGAAAGGCTTCATGCCTCGGCTGAACTGAATATATACGGCAGCGAAAACGGTACAGGATCTATTTCGGTTGACAGGTGGTCATACAGTAACTCGGACACTGAAGCCCGTGACAATGCCAGGAAGATAGAATACAACTGGAGGCTCTCCGGTGACACGCTCTACCTTGATGAGTACTTCTCGCTGCCGGCAGGCACCAGGTGGAACGGCTCACTGGTAGACATAGATATCAGTCTTCCCGAGGGGACCGAGGTCAGGTGCGTACCGGGAACATCCCTCTCGGCCTGGCTTTTCAACAATAACCGTCCCGAAGTAACCGCCTGGAGGGTTGAAGAGGGATACCTCAAACCGATTGACGACTAAACGGGCAAACAATTCTGCACCCGCGTGTTTTACTCTTCAATATCCCGGTCTGAACAGCCGGGATTTTTTTTGCTCGGCAGCCCCGAATTTCTATCTTTAGGGCATAAACTTGCCGCCAGGTGACAGTAACACTGGAAAATATCCTTCTGATAGGCTCAGTCCTGATTTTCATCAGCGTACTGGCCGGCAAGACCTCGTTAAGGATAGGCGTCCCCACGCTCATATTATTCCTTGTGATAGGCATGCTGGCCGGGTCAGAGGGTATAGGTGGAATTCATTTTGACAAGCCGGGTGTTGCCCAGTTCATTGGAATTGTAGCCCTGAACTTCATCCTTTTCTCCGGCGGCTTCGAGACTGACTGGGGCTCCGTCCGGCCCATCGTCTGGCAGGGTATCTCCCTGTCAATAATGGGTGTGCTTCTCACCACCATCACCGTGGGACTGTTCGTCTGGTGGGTGACTGACTTCTCCATCTATGAGGGACTCCTTTTAGGAGCTATAGTCTCATCAACAGATGCGGCTGCTGTCTTTTCAATACTCAGGTCGAAAAGCCTTGCGCTCAAGGGAAATATACGCCCCACGCTGGAGTTCGAGAGCGGCAGCAATGACCCGATGGCATACATTCTTACCATCGTCTTTATCGGACTGGTACAGAACGGAGACAAAACAATCTGGTCGGTTCTGCCCATGTTCTTCCTGCAGCTTGCCCTCGGAGGCGGACTGGGATACCTGTTCGGGCTGGGGAGCAGATATGTCATCAATAACATCAAGCTTGACTATGAGGGACTGTACCCGGTGCTCTCGATAACACTGATGTTCATGACCTACTCTGTCACCACGGCAGTGGGTGGCAACGGCTTCCTGGCCGTGTACATTTCCGCGCTTTACCTCGGTAACCAGGACCTGCTTCATAAAAAAACCATCATGAAGATGTTTGATGGGCTTGCCTGGCTGATGCAGATCATTCTCTTCGTAGCGCTCGGACTGCTGGTCTTCCCCAGCGAGATTGTGCCGGTCATCGGTATCGGAATGCTGATCTCAGGATTCCTGATATTCGTCGCCCGGCCCTTCAGCATATTCCTTACCCTGACCCCGTTCAGGGTAAATACCCGTACAAAGGCATTTATTTCATGGGTCGGTCTGCGCGGCGCAGTGCCGATAGTCTTCGCAACCTTCCCCCTGATGGCCGGACTGGCAAAAGCGGATATGATCTTCAACATCGTTTTCTTTATCTCCCTTACCTCCGTTTTATTGCAGGGCACCACCATACCGGTGGTGGCAAGATGGCTACATGTGTCACTTCCTGCCCGGGTCAAGACAGTTACCCCGGCAGACATCCTTCTCTCTGAATCAATTAATTCCGAGATGGTCGAGTTCACCATAGCGCCTGACAGCAATGTTGCCGGCATGAAGATCGTCGATCTCGGATTCCCGCAAAATGCACGCATAGCCCTGATAAAGAGAGACAACAGGTACATGATACCACACGGCATGACGGTGCTGGAAACAGGCGACATACTTATTGTGCTGGCGGGCAACAAGAATATCCTCGCGGCAGTGACCGAATGCCTCCTGGCAGAAAAGCCTGTCTGCACTGAAAAAAATCCTTCCTGATAAACTGCGGGATTTCATATCTTTAGTGCCACAACAGCACTGACAACATGGAACTGGGTGTCCTGAAGGATATTGTCATCATCTTTGCACTGTCCACCTTTGTGAATTTTATTTTTACCCGGATAAAGGTCCCTGCAATCATAGGGTATCTGATCACCGGCGTTATTGCAGGGCCTCATCTGCTGGGGCTCATAAGCTCTCCGGACAATGTTGAGGTGATGGCTGAGATAGGCGTGATCCTCCTTATGTTCACCATCGGACTGGAGTTCTCACTGAACCATCTCCTGAATATCCGCAAGATTGTTTTTTTAGGAGGATTCATGCAGCTGTTGCTCACTGCGGGGGTCACCCTGCTTGTTGCAAAAGCCTATCAGTTTGGCTGGACTGAAGCTGTGTTCGTCGGTTTTCTTACTGCCCTCAGCAGTACGGCAGTGGTCCTGAAACTGCTTCAGGAGAGATCGGAACTGACCACTCATTACGGAAAGACAATCGTTGGCATACTTATCTTTCAGGATATAATACTGATACCGCTGCTGCTTATCACCCCGGTGCTGGGAGGCGAAACAGGAGAGGTGGGGAGCGAGTTACTCATACTTATGCTGAAGGCTGTCGGCATAATGATATTCATCTGGGTTGGAAACAGGTGGCTTATGCCCTGGTTGCTGCACATTATAGCAATGACGCGCAGCCAGGAGCTCTTCCTGATGAGCCTGCTGCTTATCTGCCTGGCCGTGGCGATGCTGACCAATGAGCTGGGTATGTCACTGGCCTTCGGTGCGTTCCTGGCAGGACTGATGATCTCTGACTCAGAGTACAGCCACAGTGCCTTCGGTAACCTGATACCCTTCAAGGATGTCTTTACAAGTTTCTTCTTCGTTTCAATAGGAATGCTGCTTGACCTGGGCTTTGTGGCTGAACATCCCTGGCTTGTGATTGCCACTGTAATTATGGTCATACTCATTAAGGCAATCATTGCCGGATTTACCGCTTTTACACTGGGCCACACTTTCTTTGGAACGGTGGTTGTGGGATTTTCCCTGGCACAGGTTGGTGAATTTTCCTTCATACTGGCCAGGGTGGGGCTGACAAATGAAATTATCACACCCTACCACTATCAGCTCTTCCTTGCCGTAGCCATCACCTCCATGGCTCTATCTCCCCTGCTGATACAGGTCTCCAAACCGCTGGCCGGCCTGATCCTCAGGCTTCCTCTCCCTCCTTTCCTGGTTAACGGCCTATTCCCGCTGAGACAGGTTGAAATCCCGGAAATAAGCAAACATATCGTTCTGATTGGCAAAGACTCCAGGGCCATCAACCTGGCTGCCATGGTCAAAACAATGGAGCTGCCGTTCACCGCAATCATCTTTGATACAGACCGTGCCCGCAAAGAGATGGAGAAAGGCAACCTTGTTGTCTTCGGGGATGCCACTTATGAACCGGTGCTGCGGCAGGCATACGTCCACACGGCCGAGATGGTTATACTGTCAGTAGGAGACCTCATAACGGCGATGTCAGTTGTGGAACATATCAGGACAATGAACAAACATGCGCACATAATTGTCCGCACAAGGCATGTCACTGATATCGAGGAGCTTTACCGTCTCGGCGCCAACCAGGTAATACCGGAGGAGTTCGAAACGGCGATCGACTTCTTTGAAAGGATACTGGGGAAATATCTAATTCCCAGGATGGAGATCGAACGGGCGATAGCCCGAACCAGGGAAGACAACTACGGTATATTCAGGGATAAAGGAACAATGGGCGGATACTCGCTGCTCAAGGAAATACCAGATATTGAAATAGCATCCGTAAAGGTTGGTGAGAAATCGGTCTTTGCAGGAAAAACAATTGCACAGACAGCTCTCAGGAAAACATGCGGAGTAACAATGGTTGCAATCAGGCACGGTGATAAAACCATTCCAAATCCGGAACCATCGACCGTGATCTATGAGAATGACATAGCCTATCTGCTCGGGAAGCCTGAGATGATAGCAATTGCAACTGATCTCCTTTCAAAGGAGATCCAGCAGCATTGATGAATGTGATTGTCTTAAACCGTTGCCTCCGGCTATGCCAGACGCTCAAACCGTGCCAGCCTCGCCAGAGTGGAGATCAGGCCTCAGTTCCGGATCAGCCGGAACAATTCTGACATAATATTTGTTGCTTTCTCGGACGATGCCGGAATCTAAATCAGTTTCCGGTTGTGTCATGGATATTACTGCACATTGAAATAGAATACTGAAATGAATAATGCTATTTACTCAATTCACAGACCTGAGAATGAACCTGTATTGACCTATGCACCCGGCACACCCGAACGTTCCGGACTTGAAAAAGAACTAAAACGGATAGCATCCGAAACCGTTGAAATTCCTCTCATTATTGGCGGCAAGGCTGTAAAGACGGGAGTAACGGGAAGGGTTATCATGCCTCATGACCACGGGCATCTTCTGGCCACCTACCATATGGCCGGCGAGAAGGAGGCCAGGGATGCCATTGAGGCTGCCCTTAAGGCCAAGGAGGAGTGGATGACACTTTCGTGGATTGAGAGAGCTTCGATTATGCTTAAGGCGGCAGAGCTTCTGTCAAGGAAATACCGGTATACAATCGTTGCTGCAACGATGCTCGGACAGAGCAAGACGGTTCACCAGGCAGAGGTTGAGGCGGCATGCGAGACGATCGATTTCCTGAGGTTCAATGCCCATTTTGCCGGGCAGATATACGAGGAGCAGCCCCGTTCGGGGAATGACCAGCTCAACAGGGTTGAATACCGGCCGCTCGAGGGTTTTGTATACACCATCACCCCCTTCAACTTCACTGCCATCGCATCAAACCTCAACATGGCGGTTGCACTGATGGGAAACACCACTGTCTGGAAACCCGCTACAAATTCACTGCTCTCCAGCTGGATCCTGATGAAGGTGTTCATGGAGGCCGGGGTGCCTGCAGGGGTCATAAACTTCCTGCCCGGGCAGGGGTCGGTAATCAGTTCGGTGGTGATGAACCATCACGATCTCGGAGGCATACATTTCACCGGTTCCAACGGCACATTCAACTCGCTATGGAAGACCGCGGCAGCTAACCTTGACAAATACAGGTCGTATCCCAGGATTGTGGGCGAGACCGGCGGCAAGGATTTCATCGTGATACACAATTCGGCTGCCCCGCTGGAGGCGGCAACTGCCATAATAAGGGGATCATTTGAATACCAGGGACAGAAATGCTCGGCATCATCGCGGGTCTATATCCCGAGATCGCTGTGGCCGGAGATATCAGGTCACCTAAGGAGACAGGCCTCTGAGATCAAGGTGGGTGACCCGGCTGATTTCAGCAACTTCATGAATGCGGTGATTGACGAGAAGTCGTTTGACAACGTAATGAAATATATCGGGCTGGCGAAATCGTCTCCCTCATGTGAGATATTTCACGGTGGCAATGGTGACAAAAGCATAGGGTACTTTATTGAACCTACTATCATATTGACTACAGATCCTGGCTTCATTACGATGAAGGAGGAGATCTTCGGTCCGGTGGTGACACTTTATATCTACGAGGACGAAAAGTACGAGGAGACTCTTCATCTCTGCAATGAGACCTCGCCCTACGGTCTTACAGGCTCCATTTTTTCAAACGACAGGCCGGCGACGGTCAAAGCCTGCCAGGTTCTTCGGTTTGCAGCGGGCAACTTCTACATCAATGACAAGCCCACGGGTGCCATGGTAGGGCTGCAGCCCTTCGGCGGCGCAAGGGCGTCGGGCACCAATGACAAGGCCGGCGGCCGGCTCAACCTGATCAGGTGGACCTCACCGCGCACGATCAAGGAGACCTTCCTCCCCGCAACGGATTTCCGTTACCCTTACATGGATTGAAGTCCGTAAAGTCGAAAGTCCGTAAAGTCAAAAGTCTGAGGGTCTGAAGGTCTGTAAAGTCCCTGATTTTAGGACGTATTTTGCTTGTTCACATTGTCCGGAGGCCTGTTTATAAAATTGTTTAACATTTGTTAATCCAGATCTCAGCGTTTAAGTAAATTGGACGTCAGTTAACCCTTTTAAACTTAAACCTGATCTTAGATGAAAAGACTTTTCCTTTGTGTTGCTGCTGCAGCCATGCTGCTCGGAGCATGCGAGAGGGCTCCCGAAAACCTCGTGCAGGAAGATGACTACATCAAAACCTCTCTTGAGGTTATCCCCGGCCAGTATGTTGTTCTGCTGAAGGGCGACTTTGGCTATGTCAAGTCAGATCTGATGAGCTATGATGATGCCCAGATTGCCATGACCGGAATTACTAAAGACCTCCTTGCCAAGGCTGGCATTACGGGTCGTGAGCCGCTGAATGTCTATTCATCAGCCATTCAGGGTTTTGCAGTCAATCTGAGCGAGAGCGAGGTTGCAGCCCTTGAAAATAATCCAAATGTCATGGGCGTATGGCCTGACATGATGTTCACGCTAGCCAAGCCAGGTACAAATCCCTCCGTTCCTCCTGCCCAGCAAACACCTTACGGAATAAACAGGGTTGGTGGCCCAACGAATTACACCGGTAGTGCAAAGGCCTGGATTATCGACACGGGAATTGATCTTGATCATCCCGATTTGAATGTAAATACTACTAAAGCAAAAAGCTTTGTTACCAGAATTACATCTGCTGAAGATGATAACGGCCACGGCACACACTGTGCAGGCATTGTAGCCGCGATAAACAATACAATTGGTGTAGTCGGTGTTGCTGCCGGGGCTCAGGTGGTTCCGGTAAAAGTACTTGACAGGCGTGGTTCGGGTGCATATTCAATAATAATTGCCGGGGTCGACTATGTAAAAGCAGAAGCTGCTGCTGGTGATGTTGCTAACATGAGCCTTGGCGGCAGTGCATATAAGCCAATCGATGATGCTGTTATTGCTATGGGTGCTGCTGGTATCCGCGTCTCACTGGCCGCAGGTAATGAAAGTGATAATGCCAATAACCATTCGCCGGCAAGGGCAAACCATGCAAATATTTATACAATTTCTGCCTGCGGTACAGAGGATAACTGGGCTTATTTTTCAAACTTTGGTAATCCCCCTATAGATTATTGTGCTCCCGGTGTAAACATTTACTCCACCTATAAAGGTGGTGGTTTTGCAACCATGAGCGGTACCTCAATGTCAGCACCGCATGCATGCGGCATTCTGCTGGTGACAGGAGGCAAGCCTAATTCGGACGGTGCTGTTATTGGAGACCCTGCCGCGCCAGCTGACCTGATCATCCACAAATAACCAACCTGTAAATCGGAATTTAAGACCCTTCGGCTTTGCCGGGGGTCTTTTTTCTCAGGATATTATAGGCGCACAGGTAACCCCCGTAGATGGCGCCGGAGAAACCACCGCCGGTCTTGCCCCAGGCAGAGGCAAAGTGAAGATTATCAACAGATTTGAGCGCATCAACGCCCTTTTTTGAAGGCGTCTGGGCAAAGCCGTAGACTGCACCTCCCGGATTCAGGGTATACCTTTTCACTGTGGCGGGAGTTCCCACCTCATAGTATTCAATGGTCTGGCTGATGCCGGGAATCATCTTTTCAAGCCTCCCGATAAAAATCCGGGCCACAAGCTCCTTCTTTTCCCTGTACTCTTTCTTTCCCAGGCTTTCCCAGTCAGCCAGGTAATCAATGCAGCAGATGGCTCCCACACTCTTGCCGGCGGGCGCCAGACCTGAATCAACCTGGCCGTAATCTACAAAAGTGAAGCTGCGACGTGAGAAGTCATCCCTGTTGTTGTGCACGATGTCTGCCTGAGTTCTTACAGATCCGCCATAAACAAATGTCGAATAGAAACGGTGTCCCAGCTCTGACAGGGGACGGTTGAATCCCAGGTATAAGGTAAGCAATGAAGCACCTGCCCTGAGAGAGCTGTATTCATTCCTGAGCTCGTTGCCGGGACCCTCTGGCAGCAACTCCGACACATTAGGAATTGCATTGCCTGCAATGACCTCATCTGCATCCACATTCAACGGTTCCTGGCTGCGCTTCCCGGCACAGGTCACTCCTGTAGCCCTGCCGTCAGTGACACTGATGCCTGTCACCGTATGGCCGAGCAGTACCTCTCCACCGTGATTCCGGATAAATGCCGCCAGGTGATCGGAGAGCCTCTGTGAACCTCCCTTGATAAAACTGGCTCCGCCTGAATAGTAACTCCCCTGGGCAATTGAATAATAGGCCAGTGAGAGCGTATATGGATCATCATGGAAATACCCGAGGTTGCCAAGCAGAATGAGTTTCAGGTCATCATTCTTAATGATTGAGTCAAGGAATTCACCCACGCTTATATCCCTGACCTCATTTTCAGCAGGTTTCTTTCTGGTAAGTATCTGCCCGAAATATGCTTTGATCCCTGCAGCTTCATCAGGAAACAGTTCAGAAAGCCGTTCTGATGCAAGTGAAGGGTCATGTGGTATCGTAACCTCAATGCGGTCATTTATGAACCTGTAAAACTCGGGCACTGGAATAAACTCAACATTACTGAATACATCCAGATCATTGAATATCCGTGTTTTCATGTCGCGCGGAGCAGGGCCGTCCATCTCGTGCAGCCCGACTTCCAGGGTGAAATCGCCGCGCTGAAAAGTGGTGGCGCAACCTCCCGGCTGGCTGTGCTGCTCCAGGATAAGAACCTTTTTCCCCTCCTTTGCAAGTTTTGCTCCGGCGGTAAGGCCTCCCAGTCCCGCCCCGATTATAACAACATCATATTTCATCTGGTTTCCGGTATTGGATAACGCTTGAACTCTTTTGTCCTGTCAAAAAGGTACCTGTAGGTGATATAGTTCTTTGCAGGCACACTCCCCACTGAAATGAATATCTTTCGCATCTTGGGATTGAAATCCGCCACCCATGAGAATTCAATCTCAGTGTAATGCGGTTTTCGCCTGAAAACATCGATCAGTTTATAGATGAACGCCGATTCCAGCCCCAGTCCCTGGTAGCGGGGAATAACCCCCATCAGCAGCCCTTTCGCCCTGGTCATTGCCTTCCGGTTCTTCAGCCAGACAAATTTCAGCATGGCGACAGGAGTCAGCTGGCCCTTCAGGTGCTTCAGAATCATGTTGAGATCGGGGAACATCAGGTAAATTGCCACCGGCTTATCTTCGAAATAGGCGAGCCAGATGAATTCCTCATCAAGAATCGGCCTTGCCTTTTTCAGCACCTCCTTTATGTAGACAGCCTCGAGAGGTTCAAAATTGATTTTGAATGAAGCCCAGGCCTCGTTAAACACTTCGGCAAAATCTGAGACAAATTTATCCTGTTCCTTCCAGGTGAAATGCCTGAAGCTGTATCCCGGTTTATTTGCAACCCACTCCGCAATTTTTAAAAACCGTTCAGGGATGGGTTCGGTGAGGCTGAGATGAAAGCCTTCCATTGTGTAATAAGTCCGGAATCCGTAATCCTCGAACAGTTTCTGGTAGTAGGGATGATTGTAAGGCACATCAAATGAGGGGTGGGTGAAGCCTCCCACAAGCAAACCCCAGTATTTGTCAGTCTCCCCGAAATTTATCGGTCCGTCCATGGCCTCCATCCCCTTCTCCTTCAGCCACTCTCTTGCAGTATCGAACAGAAGCGAGGCAGCCTGCCGGTCATCAATGCATTCAAAGAAACCCATCCCTCCGGTAGGCTGATCATACGTACCGGCCAGATTGAAATCCACGAATGCTGCTATCCTTCCGATCAGTTTCCTTTTCCCGTCGGTGAGGACCCATCTGTCAACTGCACCATGTCTGAAGTAAGGGTTCTTAGCGGGATCGAAAATTGCCTTTATATCATTGTCAAAAGGGCATACCCAGACCCTGTCATTCTTGTAGATGACCCTTGCCGTATCAAGAAACATCTTCTCTGTTTTCCGGTCAGTGACCTTAACCAATTCCATCGCAGGGTCCTCTCTATTTAAGGGGCTTTTTATTTCATATAGATCTGGTCAACAAGCGACCTGTACTTTTCATGGACATATTGCCTCCGGAGCTTCAGAGTGGGAGACAGTTCTCCTGTTTCAGGACTCCATGCATCCTTGACAAGCCTGAACCTGTTGATCCCTTCAAAGGAACTCAGGCGTTTGTTCAGCTTGCTGATCTCCGATGTGAAAAATGACAGTACCTCAGGAAGCTGAATGAGCTCTTCAGTGGTTGTGAAGGATACTTTGTTGTCTTTCTTCCAGTCATCAAAATATTTAAAATTCGGCGAAATAAGAGCACTCGCAAACTTCTCATGTTCGCCAATCACCATTATCTGGTCAATTATAGGAGACTCCTTGAAGACATTTTCAATTATCTGCGGCGCTATGAATTTCCCGTTGGAGAGTTTGAAAATCTCCTTCTTCCTGTCAGTGACCATAAGAAACCCGTCATTGTCTATGTGGCCGATATCACCCGTCCGGAACCAGCCCTCGCTGTCAAAGGCTGATTTCGTCAGCTCCGGATCATTGTAATAACCCATCATTACATTGGGTCCTTTGCACAGGATTTCGCCGTCATCAGCTATTTTCACCTCCACTCCCTCGATGGGCAGGCCAACTGACCCAAGCTTAACCCTGCCCTTCTCAGTCCTGTTGATTGTAATGACAGGTGATGTCTCAGTAAGACCGTACATATTTACGATCTTAATCCCTGCTGCCCAGAAGACCCTTTCAAGCCGTGGCTGAAGGCTGGCACCTCCGCACCCGACAATCTTCACATTACCGCCCAGGGCCTGGCGCCACTTGCTGAAGATAAGCCTGTCTGCGATCATGTGCCTTCTTTCATAAAACCAACCGTTCTGACCGAAGGGGTTATACTTCAACCCAAGGTTCACAGCCCAGAAAAACAGGGTTTTCTTTATCCCGGTGAGTTCCCTGCCCTTGGAGATAATCACGTCATAAAATTTCTCGAGCACTCTCGGTACTGCATCAAAACCGTCAGGTTTTATCTCCTTCATGTTTGCAGCTATCGTGCCCATGCTTTCAGCGTAGTATATGCTGCTGCCGCTGTACTGTGTCTGGTAATTCCCCATTCGTCCGCCCACATGGCATAACGGCAATATACTGAGATATTTGTCGGAAGGCTTCAGGTTGAATACCGAGGCGGCTGAAATGAAATTGCTGACCAGGTTTCGCTGGCTCAGCATAACTCCTTTGGGCGTGCCGGTTGTGCCCGAGGTATAGATCAGTGTTGCAAAGTCTTCAGGCGTTATCCCCGCCTTCTCTTTTTCAACCGCCTGCCTGGTCATTTCGGTGCATTGTTTTCCCTTCTCTATGATCTCAAGCCAGTTCCGGGCTCCCGGGATCTCATCAAAAGTAAAGACCCTGGCAGTAATGGTACTGTCTGACAATACCGGGGCAATCGTTTTGTAAAGCTTTTTGTCAGAGATAATTACCATCCCCGCCCCGGAATTCCGGATAATATAGTCATATTCAGCGGTCGAGAGGGAAGTGAAGACAGGCACGTGCACAACGCCGATCATCGACATACCCATATCGACAAAATTCCACTCAGGCCTGTTGGATGAGACCGTTATGATTTTGTCGCCCTTCCTGAAACCCGAATCATAAAGGCCGTAGCAGAAATTATGGGAATACTCGATGTACTCCCTGGTGCTGAATTTTTTCCAGACGCCATTCTGTTTGAAACACAGGGCATCATCCTTGTCATACAATTCCCTGTATCTTTCCAGCAGATCAAAAGTGCGTGAAACAGTCATAGCTCCGTTTTTTTATATCTCCGATGGAGACAATGTTACTTTCGGCAATATAAAAAATATGTTGGGAAAGGTTGGGTTTAACCTGAGTTTTTTGACGGATGGCCAATAGGGTTCACCCCAGATACTCCCTGATATAATTATGTCTTAATTCATTAATGTTCACCAGCTTATCTTCTCGCTTCACGTACCAGAAGTCCCATCCGTTCTGTTTCTCCTTTCCGGAGACCAGGGAACCAATACTGTGAATTGAGCCTGAATTTCCTTCCCACCGGATGGAGGCATCCGCCTGCACTTCGGCAGCATATTTCATGTCTGCCGACCACAGGAATTCCCCTGCCAAGATCAATCCGGACTCCATCAGGTTCCCGAATGGCACCCGTGGAATGCGCCGCTCCGTACGGTATTCAAGCAGCGGGCTGTTCAGCGGAGTGATGGCTGCTATCCTTTCCCTGGCAAGGGTGACATATGATAACTCGCGTTCAAAAGCAATGAAATTCCTTCCCATCCTCTTTGCCACGGAAGCCGTTGTGCCGCTGCCGGCGAAAGGATCAAGCACCATGTCACCGGGATTGGTTGTTGCCATTATTATCCTGTACAGAAGTTCTTCCGGCTTCTGTGTCGGATGTGCCTTCTTCCCCTCCTCCCTGATCCTCTCCGGTCCCTTGCATAACGGAATCAGCCAGTCGCTCCGCATCTGAAGGTCATCATTGAATCCCTTCAATGCCTGATAATGAAAAGTGTACTTCGCATTCCTTGACTTCGACGCCCATATCATCGTCTCATGTGCATTGGCAAACCTGGTTCCCATGAAATTGGGAGTCGGATTGGTCTTGATCCAGATGATGTCATTGAGTATCCAGAATCCCGTATCCTGTATCATGGCCCCAATCCTGAAGATATTGTGGTAGGTTCCTATGACCCAGATGCTGCCGCTGTCCTTCATCACCCTGCGGCACTCCCGCAGCCATCTTTCCGTGAAATCATCATAAGCCCTGAAGGAGTCAAATTTGTCCCACCCGTCGTCAACTGCACCGACAAGAGACCTGTCAGGACGAAAGAGATCCCTGTTGAGCTGCAGGTTATAGGGCGGATCGGCAAAGATCAGGTCCACGGAACAGTCAGGCAGCTGCCGCAACAACTCCAGGCAGTCGCCGTGATGGATCTCGTTTATTTCAAGACCGCCGGTATTCATGGCCTATTTTCATCAAATTTACCTGAATAAATCCAAAACATGAAAAATTAAGTTTTACGGGAATCACTATTTTTTTCATGTGATTGGTATAAAGGCATTACTTTTGTTATGCTTCCGGTGTATCTGACGAATCCGAGAAAACTCATCATACCGGTTTTTCTTTCGATCATGTTCAAACGAACTGCAACACTTTTTCTTTCCCTTGCCTTCCCGCTCCTCTGTACGGGCCAGACCGGAACTGTCCCGGCAAAAGAGACCCTGATCAGCAATGCGGTTGAACAGATAGTGCTCTTCCCCCAGGAGAAGATCCATATTCATACAGACAAACCGGTCTACATCGCCGGGGAGACAGTCTGGTTCAGGGCACATGTGGCAGAGGCTGTCCTGCACACCCCGGTAACAAGCCAGTACGTTTATGCTGAGCTGATCAATCCGCTTGACTCGGTGGTTGAGAGAGTCAAGGTACGGGCTGACAGTGGCGCCTTCAGCGGCCATATAGAACTTGATCAGGCACTTCCCGAGGGCGACTATACACTGCGGGCCTATACGGAAAATATGTTGAACCCGGGAGCCGATTATTATTTCAGGAAGCATCTGCGTGTGGAGGGCCCTTTCTCGGCAACGGCAAACACAAAAGTCATATTCAGGTTTGAGAAGGGCGACAGGCTGACGGCAGAGGTCTCTTTCGAGGATATCAGGTCACGCAAAAAGATGGTCCCTGACAGGCTGAGAATGAGGATCAACAAACAGCCCCTGACTGAGGTAAGTACCGATGACGATACCATTTCAAGGTACACCTTCAGGCTTTCCGGGGAGAGTGACCGCAGAGTCCTGACGATCCAAACTGCAAAGAGCAGTGAATACATACAGGTACCTTATCCTCACAACGATTATGAAGTTTATTTCTTCCCCGAGGGAGGAAATCTCCCTGCCGGAGCCAGGAGTGCAGTTGCATTCAAGGCGCTGACAGCTGACGGGATGCCTGCAAATGTCACCGGGCATATCCTTGACAGTGCCGGAAACATATATGCCAGGCTGGAAACCCTGCATGACGGAATGGGCAAGTTCTTCATGTCTGCAGAGGAGGCAACCGGATATTACGCTCTCTGCACGGATGAGCAGGGACTGGAGAAACGGTTTGAGCTGCCAGGGGCAAGCCGGAACACTTATTCCCTGAAGACGGAGACGGTCGGGGATTCGGTCTTTATCAGTGTACTCCGGTCTGCGGATATTTCAGCTGACCGCGATCTCTTCCTTCTTCTTCATACAAGAGGAATCATTCATTACGCGGAGTGGTGGGACGGCAGGTACAGCAAACTCAGCTTTGACAGGCGCGATTTTCCCTCCGGCATCCTGCAGGCTATACTTCTCGACGGGGAGATGAACCCCCTGAGCGAACGGCTTGTGTTCTGCCTCAACGATGATCAGGCAAAGGCTGAATTCAAAACCGACCGCCAGAACTATGAAAAACGGCAGCCGGTATATGCTGATGTGACGGTCACAGGCCCCGACGGATTGCCACGCGGCGGGAACTTCTCAGTCTCAGTCACTGACGATAACGACATAATACAGGACAGCTCGCTCAACATATTAACATCGCTGCTCCTGACCTCAGACCTTAAGGGCCATATAAATAACCCCTCCTTTTACTTCATGAAAAACAATTCCCTGGCCAGCTATGCGCTCGACCTGCTCATGATGACCAACGGATGGCGGAGATATAATATCCCGGAGGTAATAGCGGGAAAATATCAGAAACTCAGGTTCACCCCCAAACTCGGTATGGAAATAACGGGCATGGTAAGGACACTCATCACCGGCAAGCCTGTTGAAAACGCAGAGGTGGCAGCCTTCTCATGGGGATCGGGTTATTTTGATGTGACTGTGACCGACAGCACCGGTCGTTTCGCATTCAGGGCTATTGAATTTCAGGACAGCACGGAATTCATCTTGCAGGCGCTTAACAAAAAAGGCAAACCAGGGGTGGAACTGGTTATTGACAATGACCTGTTTCCAGCGGTGGCGGGGCTCCCCGTAGCGTCTGACTCCGGCATCGAATCAACGGCTGACGAGTCGAAGGTGAGCAGTTATATTACCAAGGCTGACACCAGGTATACAATGGATTACGGTATTAGAACCATCGATATCGAAGAGGTGGTGATTACCGCAAAAGCCCCGGAAAACAAGAAATACAGCTTCTCATATTACATGCCCAAAGTCTCTCAACCATCGAATAACATACTTGACTATGATCAGATAGAAGAACTGCATCCCGCTTTTACCTCCGAGCTGATATATCATATACCCTTTACCCGGGTAGAAGGCGGCAAGGTAATAATTGAAAGAATGAAATACAGTCTGAACGGCACTCTCTATGCAGTATTGATAATCGATGACATGATAATACATGAGTACAATATTGATGATATTGATCCTTACAGCATCGAAAGAATAGCTGTCCTCAAGGGAGGCCAGGCAGCCATGCTTGGCGGTGCAGGGGCAGGCGGAGCCATTGTGATCACAACCAGGAAGGGAGCGGATATTTATAAAGAGGTGCCCAAATTCAATATCAGGACCGTCACACCCCTGGGGTTCCAGAGTCCGGCGGAGTTCTATTCACCCCGCTACGACACACAGGAGCAGAGGGAGAGCGGACCTCCGGACCTGCGGACAACCATCTTCTGGAATCCGAATGTGGACGTTTCGGCGGATGGCGGGGCAGCATTTGAATTCCATACCGCTGATGCTCCGTCGGAATATACTGTCCTGATTGAGGGCATCACATCGGACGGCCTGATCATACACAGCAGGAACCGCATTTCGCGCAGGAACGCCAATCACTGACTGATGATGAATTTCACGCTACGGCCGTCGCCGGTGATCAGGATATAGAGGCCGGGACTCAGGCCGCTGATATTGATTTCCGTCACGTCATGCCCGGCATAGACCAGCGCCCCGGCAGCATTGTAAACCCTGCAATCGACCGCCTGGCTCAGCCTGATGATGCCACCGCCGGCAGGATTGGGCCACGCTGTCAGCTTCTCACCTGCAAAAACCTCCCCCGCAGAGGTAATGTTGTTTGACCGGCCCGGCGTGGCGGTTGTCAGAAACAGTATCTCCGCAGCCCCGTCGCTCTTTCTGCCGGTGCTTACATCCTCCCGCTGCTCACCAAATGACAGTGAGTCAATGACAAGCAGCCCTGCAGAATAAATACCTATCTCCTCCCCCTCCTTTGCCAGCTTGAAGGAGGCATGCCCGGGCCCAAGTGACGGAGTGCCGTCGGCCCATATCAGCATAAACCCTCCGGCAGGCAATACAATATCCGGCAGCTGCCACTTGTCGGGGTCATTGAAATTATCGGTCAGAAAAAGATCCCCCAGGAAAACACCTTCGCTATCCCCGTTGAAAAGCTCAATCCAGTCGCTATGGTTTCCATGCTCATCTGCAACGGTCTCCTCATTGTCTGCCATGAATTCATTGATGAAGAGAAGAGGTGTGTCGCCGGCGACCGGACTGATGAATTTAAGATCGCATGGCAAAACAGTTACCGCCTCTGATGCATCAGTAGCCATCAGCTGGTATCTCACACCTGCGTCATCAGGGATACCGGCAAGTGAAACGGTGAAGCTCCCGGCGCCATTATCTGTCATTGCTGCCTGAATCATATCGCCTCCGTCAACTGAATACAAAACCATTACATTCACCGGAAGGGCATCCGCCTCAACCGTGGCTTTCACAGTGATGGGCTGCCCTGCTGAACGTTTGTGCCCGATATATTTTATTACAGGGGCCATTGAACCCTCTTCGGTCTGCTCTGCCATGGAGAGCGCCCGCGCCGAGAGATAAGGATACAGTCCCCATTTCACATGCGCCCCGGTCGCTGAAGTGTAGGAATTAAGGAAATCCTCGAAGTCATATCCGTAATCAAGCGGATAATAAGGGTCAGTTCCCACATAGGACGCTATCATGTTTTTCCTCTCCTCAATGGCCTGTACCAGGGAGTCCGGGTCAAGGGTGCTGCCAATGAGCTGATCCGCATAGCGGCTGAACTGCTCCCTCAGCACAGGGTTATTTATCAGGCGGTTGTATAAAGGCCTGACCTCCGACCCGCCCGGCTGCCACCCGTAGATGTTGCGGTGCGCCCAGTCGATGTTAAACCAGTCGATGCCGAAGGTGTTGTCAACATCGTAAGGGATGTATTCAAACTTACCGGTTGAAGTATTGTGATAAAGAAAGAAGTTATTCTTGTTATACAGATACCCGTCCCAGTCGCCGCAGAAGATCTGGGCAGCCATAACCTTCAGGTAATCATAGGTGTTGAACAGGGCGTCAAGGTCGCATACCAGCGACGCATCCGGTGAGTTTTCAAGCACCCCTATGAAGGCCGCAAGATCGGAGAAGTCATTCTCCTCTTCGTTGGTTGTCAGCTCATAGACCCACCTGGTTCCGGACCATATCTTGTAATTATCGGGGTCTGTGCCCCGGTAGGCAAGGTCGGCCGGGTAAAGGCATTTGTAAAGGTTGCCGTCCTTGTTCCCGAAACGCGACTGGGCGAACTCCTCGTCAATATGTTCAACATTTATGTAAAGACCATAATAATTGCCGTTGATATATACCCTTACATGGTTGGCCCTGGGTGCCGGGATATCCCATTTGCGGAGAATATCCCACATCACCTTTGAGCGCATCACAGTAGGGTCGTTATGCTCACCGTTGAGGTTCAGCTTTTCAACACCGTAATACTTGCCTCCGGGCGTGAAAGTGTTGAACGAAACCTTAAACGATTTTTTTTTCGACTGTCGTGATGTGTTGCCGCGAAGGCGGAAGCCTACCGGGTCAATTGTATCGCGAACCGTACCGTTGTCAAACACAAAGGTGGCATGAAACTCTTTGTCGCTCCATGGGTTGGCATAGATCCAGTCAAGTGTGTCGGGATTTATGGTAATGTCAATCCGGGGAACGACAGTATCAACGAAAAGCTGTCCGTTATCCGGGTGAACCGGCTGTCCGGAGAGGCTTCCGGAAGCCAGAAAGAAGGCCAGAAAGAAGGCCAGTATGAAAGGCAGTATCCTTTTCATCATGCAATAATACTCAATTTAATACCTTTACTGTTTGAAATCTCACAACACATCAGAATGGCAAGAAAGGATCTGAGGCTTACCGATGGCATTGTTACCCTTCGTAATTTCAGGAGAACAGACAAATATCGTATGGCCGAACTGGCCAATAATGAAAAGGTTGCCATCAATCTTCGTGATGCCTTCCCTCATCCCTATACAGTAAGTGATGCCCAGCAGTTCATCAATACCTTTATCGGCCAGAAGCCGCTGCAGGTCTTTGCCATCGAATTTCAGGGCAAATATGTCGGAAACATAGGCCTGCACAAGCAGGATGACGTCTACAGCAAATCGGCCGAGCTCGGATATTTCATTGGCGAGCCCTACTGGAACAAAGGGATCACCTCGCGGGCAGTGAACCTGATCTGTGAGTATGGATTCAGGGAGCTGGATGTTGTAAGGATTTATTCCGGGGTTTTTGAGTTTAACCTCCCCTCCCAGAGAGTGCTTCAGAAGTGCGGGTTTGAGCGCGAGGCGGTTCTGAAAAGCGCCGTCTGCAAGAGAGGCAAAATTTATGACGAGGTCAGGTATGCAAAGGTTATCAGTCCGGCGGATGAGACAAATAAAGGAGGTGCGGAGGATGCCATGAGCCCGGATCCGGGATCTGACCCAGGCTCCGAACCAGATAAGAAACAGTGGTATGAGGCTCTCTTTGAAAATTACGGGAAAAAATACGATTCTGAAAATTTCACAGGCGGGACCCGGGGTGAGTGCGACTTCCTTGAGAGGGAATTCGGCTACGATAAATCACTGAAGATTCTTGATATCGGCTGTGGCACCGGACGCCATGCGATAGAGATGACAAAGAGGGGATACAACGTTACGGGCATTGATCTTTCTGAGTCTCAGCTTCAGCGAGCCCGGGAAAAAGCGGCGGAAGAAGGGGTGGAAATTAAATTCCTCAGGCATGACGCAAGGAATCTCCCCTTCAGCGGCGGGTTTGATGCAGCCATCATGCTCTGCGAAGGAGGCTTCCCGCTGATGGAGACCGATGAGATGAATTTTGCAATCCTGCAAAGTGCAGTAAGGGCTCTGAAAAAGCCCGGCAAGTTCATCTTTACTACCCTTAACGGGCTCTTCCCGCTTTATCATTCTGTCGAACAGTTCTGCGATGACGCATCGGAGGGAGGCAACGCCACTTATCGCAGCAACACCTTCGACCTGATGACCTTCCGCGATCACAACATCACGGAATTTGAGGATGATGACGGTAACAAAAAGACCCTCGACTGCAATGAACGTTATTATGTTCCCAGCGAGATAACATGGCTGTTGAAGTCGCTGGGTTTCAAGACTGTTGATATCTGCGGTGCGAAGCTTGGGGCCTACTCAAGGAGTGATAAACTGACCACTGAGGATTTCGAGATGCTGGTCATAGCATCCGATATAGTGTAGTCTTCCGGAGAGGTATTATGACATTGATGCAGTTTTTTCTACTCTCCTCACAGGCGTAATCCATATTATGATTCACAAAAAAATTAAATGTCATGAAGGCCGTTTATAAAAGTCTTTTGATCGGGTTTGCTTGCCTGGTTACTGCTGCATGCTCAAGGCAACAGAGCTCAGGGGACTTTTTAGCAACATTCAATGCTGATTTTAAGAAAGAGCTGGCTGGCCTGCACGTCTCAAATGCCTCGTATGCTGTCTTCAGCCACGACACCATAATACTGCAGGACAGCTTCAGTGCAACCGGCGCCGTAACCGACAGCGATTCACCATTCCTGATCGGGTCAGTCACCAAGGTTTTCACTGCGGTGGCTGTAATGCAACTTTATGAGGAGGGTAAAGTTGATCTGGATAAGCCTGTTAAAGAGTATGTTCATGATTTTAATATCCGTCAGCGCTTCCCGGAATCCGCACCTGTAACCCTTCGCGCTGTTCTGACACATCATGCGGGAATACCTTCCGACATCTATCTGGATAAGTTCAGCAAAACACCAGAGGACTTTAATGCTATCCTTGATTACCTCAATACCCAGTACACCTGCTACCCGGCAGGACAGATCCGGGCATATTCCAATCTCGGTTATGCATTGCTTGGTATAGTTATCGAACATGTAAGCGGGATGAAATACGAGGAATACATTACTCGGAACATTTTTGAGCCGTTGGGAATGGATTCGTCCGGTTTCTACTTCGATTATGAATCACAAAGGCAACTTTCAGCGGCCTTTGATGAGAAAGGCAATCCCAGAACAGAACTTCCCATTTATGATAAACCTGCCGGAGCCATCTATTCAACGGTAAATGACATGATCAGGTTCGGACGGTCATTTATCGACGGTAAGGAGACCCTCCTGAAAAAAAGTACACTGGAACAGATGTATGAACTGCAAAACCATGATAATCTCCTGGATCTTGATCACAGGTCAGCCATCTGTTTCAGCTATAAGAACAAAGCATATGAACTTGGCCGTCTGCTTGAACATGGAGGGGCAACCCTGTACCATCGTGCACAGCTTGTAATAGCCCCTGATGCCGGCCTTGCTTCCGTTCTCCTCTCCGATTCCCCCAACGGCAAGGATAACGCCTGGAGACTTGATGAGCAGCTGATGGTTGAATATTGCAGGGCAGCAGGAATTTATCCGGACCGAACAAGGAACCACGAAAAGATCTTACAATTAACCCCGATCAGCAGTAAGAATCTTGAGTCATTTACAGGAACCTATGCCATGCCCGGACTCGTCTGCAGGTTCGACTGGAAAAACAACAATCTTTCCCCGACCATCAACGGACAGAATTTTTACCTGGCTCCGCATGACTCAAATTCATTTGTGCCTGCAAAGAGGTTCCTTGGTATTATGTTCAGGTCGAAGAAGATGTACTTTCTCCTTGAAGAACTCAACGGAGAGAAACACTTCATTCAGGCAATGCCATGGGGTGGATTGAATATCATCGGTACTCAGACTGTCCCTAAACCTGTTTCAGAAGCCTGGCAAACCAGGACAGGTGATTATGCAGTGGCAAATACGGGCAGCAAGGATCTTTCAATGATTGACAGGATGAATATTTCTGTTGAGGATGGCTTTGTCATTCTCAGATATGGGTTTAACCCGGAAATTTCTTTCGGGCAGGATGCTTCAGCTGCCCTTGACTTAGTTAACGAAACCGAAGCATTTGTGCTTGGTTATGGCCGGGGCGGCGGTGAGAGCGTTGTTTTCCAGCCTGACGGCAGTTCATTTCAATTTATGGGTTTGAAGTTTGATAAGATACCGGAGGTTTCCGGGTCTTAACACTCTCACGGTCGATGGCAGTGGCCTTAAGGTTACAGGAAAGCTAATTTTGAACATGTAAGCTGAGACAGCGGGACGGAGAAGAGACATTCTTTCCTTCCCGCTATTCCCTCCAATTTCAACCTGACCTCAACGACGGTTCTGAACCTCCTTTGACGGTGATGAACCAGATTTAAAAAGTCTGGATCATAATTGATAGCATTGGGCGATAATTATAAGTCTTTGACCCCTGCGTTAAATACTCCTTATTATCGGCAACCTAACTTTACCTTTGGATTGATATCATATATTATCGTGGTAGGTTTATTAATATATGTTAAGTTTTTAGGGTGGTTCTTTTAACAAGCACCGGACGGGAAGTTTATGGAAGGGAAGCTATTTCAAGCCTTTTTTTGAGTTTATAACGAAAACCTATCAATTATGAAAAAGAGTGTGTTAATTATCGGTCTTGTCCTGATCATGGCAGGAATTGCAAACGCTCAGGTACAAAGGACTTACAGCAAAATAGTGGCCAAAGGATCCACCTCCACTCCCTTTGGAAACTATGTGATCAAAGTCTGTGATGAACCCGTTATTCTTGCAGGTGAGAATGTCACTTCGTACTTAATCACCTATGAGAATTCGCCTGTTTCTCTTGAAATATTGGTTGACAAGGAAAAAAACTGTAAAAACTACATCGTCATTTCAGAAGGGTTGTCTATAATGTACAGCTGCAATGGTGAGTATTTCGGCGTTAAAAAAATTGACGAAAAGTATAGTGAGGAAGGTATAGTGACAGACGAAACGAATCTTGACAGGATTAATTATTTCCATCAGAAAGTCATTGCTCAGGGTCGTATGGATGAGATTCCTGCAACAACCATGATAGCCTGTTATTATCCGCTATTGAAAGCCCAGAAGTAGGCTGGCTATAAATATTACTGGAGGAAAAAAAACAGCCCGCAGGCTGTTTTTTTGTTGACCCACAGGGGGTACCGAGCGTTAAAAAAATGACCCGGTGGGTCATTTTTAGCGAAGGTGACAGACTGCAGCGCGGGCATCTCACCCCTTCAGCCACAATCATCTCTCAACAAAAAAAACAGCCCGGAGGCTGTTTTTTTGTTGACCCACAGGGGTTCGAACCCCGACTCTTCTGAACCAAAATCAGACGTGTTGCCAATTACACCATGGGTCAATCAGTGCCTGATAAGGCGGTGCAAAAATAGCTATTTTTTTGAATTTCAGGTCTGCTCCGTCTCGTAATAGATGAACGGACAGTCGATGAACGAATGGATTATCTGACCCAGCTCGTAAAGCTCGTCATCACCCTTCTCATAATACCATTCTATCGATATCATCTCGTGGCTGTTCGGATAGAGAGCCAACCGCTTGACTATCATATATATCCACTTCGTGGAAGCAGTATTGATAAAATCAAAGGAGAAAACTACCCGCGTCCTTACCGCAGGCTCCTGCACATAGGCAGCTACCCATTCCTCGAGCGGCCTGTAAAAATCAGTCGAGTTTTCTGATATCGATCTGCCTTTTATCTCCAGATGACCCTCCAGAAAAAGTACGCCTGGCGTGACTTTAGTAGGTTCTATTTTAATGATATCCAATCCCATATTTGCCCCGAATGCATGTTCTTCCCCGCTGCGTGGCCTCACAAAAATAATAAAATATGCCTTGCGACTATCCCTTTTCAGTTATTTTTCACCTCCTGAGAGAAAAGGGTGAGCTCACCCTGCTCCCACAATGAGGGATGCTCCGCATCAAACCTGTCCACAATCGCCTGCAGAATAGTGCGCCTCATGAAGTCCGACTTGCTCCTTACCCGGAACCGCTTGCAGTAGATGCTGAGAGCCCTTGCCTCCCTCTGGTTAAGCCTGAGAGTCAGGGTCGTTGTTCTCTTAATCTTCTCTTCAGTTAACGGTCCGCGTTTCAATACCGCAATGAATTTTATACTAAAGTAGCCCCCATTGCCATGCTGTCAGGGATTAAAAAGCGTGATTTATTAACAACAAAAAGCAGGACGGCATTAACTTGCTGTCCTGCTTGATGTTAACTTATTAATAAGTATTAAAGGCGGTTCAGGGCATTGAGATCTCCAAACGCCTCCTTAAGCCTTGAGATGAATGTTTCCTGCCCTTTGCGGAGCCATACCCTCGGATCATAATACTTTTTATTTGGCTTGTCTTCACCTTCGGGATTGCCTATCTGGCCCTGAAGGTAACCTTTCTTCGCCTCGTAGTAGTTCTTCACACCGTCCCAGAATGCCCACTGCATGTCAGTGTCGATATTCATCTTTATTGCACCGTACTTTATCGCTTCGGCAATGAGATGCTTCTCCGACCCAGAGCCTCCGTGGAATACGAAGTTCACGGGATTGGGACCGGTCTTGAATTTCTTCTGTATGTAATCCTGTGAATTCTTCAGGATCTCGGGTCTCAGTGTCACGTTACCGGGCTTGTATACGCCATGTACATTTCCGAATGAAGCTGCGATGGTGAAGTTGGGAGATACCTTCAGGAGCTCCTCATATGCATAGGCCACATCCTCAGGCTGTGTGTAGAGCCTTGAGCTCTCCACGCCGGTGTTGTCAACGCCGTCTTCCTCTCCGCCGGTCACGCCAAGCTCAATCTCAAGGGTCATTCCCATCTTGTCCATGCGCTCGAGATAACTCTTGCATGTCTCAATGTTCTCCTTCAGCGGCTCCTCTGACAGGTCAAGCATATGAGAGCTGAAAAGGGGCTTACCGTTGGTCTCATAGAACTCCTCGCCTGCCTCCAGCAGGGCATCTATCCAGGGAAGAAGCTTGCGTGCAGCATGGTCTGTGTGCAGAATGACAGGCACACCGTAATATTCAGCCACGTTATGAACATGGAGCGCACCGGAGATACCACCGGCAATAGCCCCCGTATGTCCCTCCTTTGGCAGGCCCTGGCCGGCAAAGAAATGTGCGCCGCCGTTCGAAAACTGAATTATTACCGGAGATTTGACCTCGCGGGCAGTCTCAAGAACTGCATTCACCGAGTCAGTCCCGATAACATTTACTGCCGGAATGGCAAAATCATTCCTGTTTGCATAATCAAACAGCTTCCTGACATCTTCACCGGAGATGACACCGGGCTCCAGATTTAATCCTTTGTTACTCATTATCTTATCCGTTTTGTTAATACTTTCCTTAAGGCAGCGCAAAGATAAACAAAATTGCATGACACTATTACCTGCCGGGTGCAGCATCATTAAATCCTTGCTGTCTTTATAAAATACTGATCAATTTCCTATCTTCGTAGCTTCATTTAATGCCATCATTAAAAAACATGAAAAGAAAGATCCTCTCTCTGGGCTTTATCATGCTGCTGAGTCCCCTGGCACTGCTGTCGCAGGAAAAGGCATGGACACTGGAGGAGTGCATTGGACATGCCCTTCAGAACAACATACAGATAAAGCAGCAGGAGATAATGACAAGGTATCAGGAATCCAGCCTTGAACAGTCGAAACTAAACCTCCTGCCTTCCCTTAACGGAAGCCTCAACAACTATTGGTCTTTCGGCCGGGCATATGACGAAACCACAAACAGGTACACCGAGGGCGAAACCGTTCAGTCAAACAGTTTTAACATCGGTTCAAACATGTCATTGTTTAACGGCCTGATTAACTACAATACAATCCAGAAGAACAAGGTTGAACTGCTGGCCACCGAGCAGGATCTTGCAGGATTCAGGGATAATATCTCCCTGAATGTGGCACTTGCTTATCTTCAGATACTTCTGAACAACGAACTGGTAGCCACCACATCTTCGCAGGTCGAACTGACAAAACAGCAGATTGACCGCACTGCTAAGCTGGTGGATGCAGGAAGCCTGGCTCGCGGTAACCTGCTGGATATTGAAGCCCAGGCTGCCCGTGAGGAGTTGCAACTGATCACCCTCCAGAACCAGCTGGCAATATCCCTTCTGACCCTGGCGCAGCTGCTTGAACTACCCTCGGCAGACAACTTTCAGGTTGAAATTCCTGAAATTAACGTTAATCCCGTTGCTTTTGAAGGCAATCCCGACTCCATCTATACCGTCGCGGAAAAAATCAGACCGGAGATACTTGGTGCCGAGTACAAGCTGAAGGGTGCCGAATATGACCTGGCCATAGCAAAAGGCGGCAGGAGCCCTCAGATCTCATTTGGCGCCTCATGGAACACGGCATATTCCGATAACAGGATCGATCTTGTAACCTTTGAGCCCTACGATTTCTGGACTCAGCTTGATATCAACAGGAACGGAGCGGTAGGTTTTTCGATGAACATCCCCATACTGAACGGGTGGATGGTCAACACACGGATCAAGAACTCGAAGCTGGGTATTGAAAATTCACAGTACGCGCTTGAGAATACGAAGAAACAGCTTTACAAGAACATTCAGCAGGCTTATACCGATGCCAAGGGGGCACTGAAGAGGTACTACTCCAGTCAGAAGGCTGTATCATCAATGGAGGAGGCTTACAGGTATGCCGAACAAAAATTCAACGTGGGCCTGGTAACCCCGGTTGAATATAACCAGTCAAAGACATCGCTGCTCAATGCCCAGAGCGAAATGGCACAGGCAAAATACGAATATGTCTTCAAGACCAAGGTTCTTGATTTTTACCGGGGCATCCCCCTTACTCTTGAACAAATAACAATACTGGCTAAATAACCCTGCAATTAATCGTACAATCATGGACAATAAGATAATCAAGATCCTGTTACCCGCTATTATTCTGCTTATAATCATTGCAGTGATCGGTAAGAAGAAAGGCTGGTTCGGCAAAGAGGCCACGGTAAAGGTGGCTATTGAAAAGGTGGCGGTCAATCCCATCACCGAGGCTGTCACTGCCAACGGAAAGATCCAGCCTGAGACGGAGGTCAAGATAAGTCCCGACGTCTCCGGGGAGATAGTGGAGCTGCATGTCAAGGAGGGTGATTTTGTCCAGAAAGGTGTCCTTCTTTTCAAAATCAAACCGGAGATTTATATCTCCTCACGCGACCGTGCCGCTGCCACCCTAAACTCGACGAAGTCAAGGCTCGCCCAGGTGGAGGCCCAGCTGATACAGGCTGAACTGGCATATAACAGAAGCAAAAAACTGCACGAGGAAAAAACCATCTCACAGTCGGACTTTGAGCAGGCTGAGTCACAGTACAAGGTTGCAAAAGCCGAGAAGGAGAGCGCAGAATTTGCTGTGAAGAGCTCGGAGGCATCTCTCAAGGAGGCCAACGAAAACCTGGTGAAGACAACAGTCTATTCACCCATGACAGGCACGATCTCCAGGCTCGCCGTGGAACTCGGTGAGAGAGTCATCGGTGCGAACATGATGACCGGTACCGAGGTACTGCGGGTGGCTGACCTTAACCGCATGGAGGTTGTTGTGGACGTCAATGAGAACGATATCATCAGGGTCAAACCGGGTGACACGGCCATAGTTGAGGTTGATGCCTATCTCGACCGCGACTTCAAAGGCGTGGTGACGGAGATAGCCAACTCTGCCAAAAGCCTGGTGACCACCACCTCTGACCAGGTAACCAACTTTGAGGTCAGGATACTTATCCTCAGGGAATCATATGAAGACCTGATCACCGAGAAGAACCCCAGTCCGTTCAGGCCCGGCATGTCCGCCTCCGTGGATATATTCACCAGCCGCAAGACAAATACCCTTACCGTTCCGATACAGGCCGTCACCACCCGCACCGACACCACACTGACAGAAGCTGCCGCCGCCGCGGCAATCCGTACCCTGGTATTTGTTTCTGACGGAACCCACGCCCTGGCCCGTGATGTGAAGACGGGTATCCAGGATAATGTATACATTGAGATCCTCAGCGGTCTCACGGAAGGTGAAGATGTTATTGTGCAGCCTTTCAGCGCCATCTCGAAGAAGCTGGCCGACTCCACCCTGATTGAGGTTGTCGATAAGGATGCCCTCTTCAGCACCGAAAAGAAGAAGAAGTAAGGTCAAAAGAGACTGACACCGTTAATGATCCTTTGCATTGAGACAGCCACCGGAGTCTGTTCGGCGGCATTGTGTGATGACCTCAGCGTCATCCGTGTGGCTGAAGCGCCACCCGGGTTATCGCATGCCGCACAGCTGACTGTCATTATTCAACAACTGCTTGAGGATACCGGGGTAAAAGCCGGTGACCTCGACGCCGTAGCCGTGAGCAAGGGTCCCGGTTCCTACACAGGGCTAAGAATAGGCGTCTCTACAGCCAAGGGAATTGCCTACGGTGCCGGCATACCACTCCTGGGGATAAACACACTCACGGCCATGTTCAACGGGTATCTCGCCCTTCACCCTGAGGACATCTCCTCCGGAACCCTCCTATGCCCTATGATCGATGCCCGGCGCATGGAGGTATACAATGCCCTCTTCAAAGCTGACGGAACAATGGTCAGGGAGACATCGGCCGATATCATTGACGGCACATCATTCAGAGATATCCTCGACAGGCAGGAGATAATGTTTTTCGGCAACGGTGCAGAGAAATGCAGGAGCGCCATCCTGCACCCGAATGCCCGTTTCCGGGACGGGTTCATTCTCTCGGCATCATATTTGCACATCCCTTCGGTAAATGCTCTGAAGAATAAGCAGTTTGAGGATGTTGCATATTTTGAACCATATTACCTGAAAGAATTCATCGCCACCATCCCCAGGAAGCTATTCCTCTGACAGACGAGAGTGCATCATGAGAAAAAAGATAATAACGGTTCTGATATTCATTACTGCATCCTTGCAGTGGCTGCCGGCGCAGAAACAACCTTACAGCCCGGGAGAGAAGGTGTCATACCAGATCAAATATGGTCTTGTGGGCAGCGGCCTGGCCACACTTGAGATAAAAGACGGTTTCTACCAGGGACGACCCATCTGGCATGCCGTGGTCACAGGCCAGACAACAGGACTCGCAGATGCACTTTACAAAGTGCGGGACTCATATGAGAGCTACATTGACCCGGAAACAGACCTGCCGGTGTTTTCAATAAGGAACATACAGGAAGGACGCTACCGCATGTATAACGAGGTGGGGTTTGATCATGCCTCGAGAAATGATTCCACGCTGGTTTTCAGTGACCTCACAGGTAAGCACACAGGGCCGCAGGGATTGCTCGACATTGTCTCCTGTTTCTACTGGTTCAGGAAGTACTACCTGGCTGAAGCCGACACCCTGGTTCCCGGCCAGACTTTTACGATGATGACCTGGTTTGCCGACGAACTTTACCCGATTGTACTGAGATACAAGGGAACGGAAATCCTGAAAACCAGGAGCGGAAAGATCCGGTGCTACCGTTTTCACCCTGTGACAGAGGTGGGCAGAGTCTTTGAATCAGAGGAAGATATGGTAATCTGGTTCACTGCCGATGAAAATTTTTTACCGGTTAAGATACGTTTTGATATCTTTGTGGGGTCATTTCATGTGGATATGACAAGTTATGAAGGGCTTAGCACGCCCCTGAAGTATATAGACTAAAAAACGGATTGAAGATTTTTTTATGGCAACAACGGCAGATTTCAGAAATGGCATGGTGATCGAATACAGTAATGACCTTTATACTATCGTTCAGTTTCAGCATGTAAAGCCAGGCAAGGGTCCGGCATTCGTACGGACCAGACTCAAGAACGTAACCACAGGCAAGGTTCTTGAAAATACGTTCAACTCGGGAGTGAAGGTAAATGTTGCGCGCGTCGAGCGCAGGCCCCATCAGTTCCTCTACAGTGATGACATGGGTTACCACCTGATGCACAACGAGACTTTCGAACAGATCACCGTACCCGAGTCTCTGATAGAGAACAGTGATCTCCTCAAAGAGGGCGACACGGTGGAGGTTGTGGTTCATGCTGACACCGAAAATGTCCTACTTGTTGATCTCCCTGTAAACGTGGTCATGGAGGTGACGTATACTGAACCAGGCCTCCGCGGCGATACCGCTACCAACACGCTCAAGCGTGCAACGATAGAGAGCGGTTCCACCATAATGGTGCCTCTCTTTGTCAATGTGGGCGACAAGATACGTGTCGATACCCGCGACCGCTCCTACATAGAAAGAGTAAAGGGCTGACCCGGTCATGATGAGTGAGGGCAGGCTTCCGAAGGACAGGCTTCTGATGTCGAAATTCAAACTCGACGCCCTGCTCGATATTACCCTCTCCATCAATGCCAACCTCTCTACCACGGAGCTTCTCAGGAAGTATGAATCGATACTCCGGGATGACCTGGGTATCGGGAAGATAATCCTCTACAAATACGGAGAACAGTGGGAGGCACTTCTTAACTCCGGCTTCCCTGACACACTCCTCAAATCGATTGACGTCGAAAAGGACCTGCTATGTTTCAGGGAGATCCAGACCGAAGTTACCCAGAAGCCTTTTAAATCGGTCGATTTTATCATCCCTGTCCTGAATAACAATATCCCTTCTGCTTTCGTGCTTATAGGCGATATCGACGAGGAGGGAGAGGGGATGAGCCCGCTGATAAAACACCTCAACTTCATCCAGACGATCTCGGGCATCATCGTTGTAGCCATCGAAAACCAGCGTCTCTTCAGGGAGACCCTGAGGCAGGAGGCCCTGCGGAGGGAGCTCGAGCTGGCATCACGCATGCAGATGATGCTCATCCCTGACAATACCAGGCTGCCGGCCGATGGCAAGATCAGGGCACAGGGCTTCTATTACCCTCATTATGAGGTAGGGGGCGACTACTATGATTTTCTTACCCTTTCTGACAACGTAGTCGGTTTCTGTATCGCTGACGTTTCAGGTAAAGGGATGTCGGCCGCCCTGCTTATGTCAAACTTCCAGGCAAGCCTCCGGGCTATCTTCACGTCGGAAACCAGCCTTGAGGAGATGATAAGGAAGCTGAACACCCTGGTGGTGATCAACTCCGCCGGCGAACGTTTCATCACCCTGTTCATTGCCCGCTATAACCTTAATACCCGCGTGCTTGAATATGTCAATGCCGCCCATAACCCACCGGTGGTGATAGACCTGCAGACAAACCGCTCGTCAGTCCTCAGGCAATCATGTGTTGGTGTTGGCATGCTTGATGAAATGCCATGGGTAAGAACAGATTACATCACGCTTAAGAATCCCACCAAGATTGTCTGTTATACCGACGGCCTCTCCGAACTGAGGGATGATAAGGGCAATGAGCTGGGTATCGCTCCCCTTATAAAACACTTTCCGAACAGGGAGACGGTTGCGGCCAACATCGATGGCCTGATTGAAGACTTTGACATAACCGCCGGTAATGAGCGGCTTTTCGATGACGTATCGATTCTGGCGATCGAGATACAGTAACACCATCCTGGACTCTCAGGAGGATTCTTCCTTTAGTTTCAGATCCATCGCGGTGAGGATGGCAATAAATCCCCACCAGAGTGCAGCTATCTTGTCAGAGTCGAGAAAGCTGTTCATTACGGCGTGAACCACATAGGTTATCAACCCGGTCAGTATTGCCAGTGCGAAGTATCCTGAGGCACCCCTCTTCTCCCTGTACCACACCCTTATCCCTGTGATGACTGCGGTTATGGTTATTAGCAGGTACAGGACCGCGCCGGGCAGGCCCGACTCGCTGAGGGCACCAAGGTATTCGCTGTGAGCATTACCCGCATCGCCAAAGTCGGTGCTTATGGCCGTCCTTTCGGATGCTCTCTGGAACGGTCCGTAATTGAACTGATATGTGCCGGGGCCCCATCCCGCAACGGGCTTCTCTGCAAACATCCTCAGTGCGCACTTCCAGCGGTTGATGCGCTCCAGGTTTGACTGGTCCGTGGAGATGTTGGAGGCCGAACGCAGGTGCTGACCAAGGTCGGCCGACGAATCCTCGGTGGTGCTGTCCATCCTCTGCCATATCCATCCCGCCGACAGAACCAGCGCCAGCATCATGCCTGCAGCGGTGACGCCAAGCAGCCTGACGGGCATCCTGATCCATAGGATGAGGGCAAGAAGCAGCGCAGCCAGTAGGCTCACCCAGGCAGCCCGGCTGTATGACAGGACGAAGCCGGCAAGGAAGAGAATGATAAGAAACGACAGAAGCACCCTGGCCGGCAAGCCGCTCCTCTTGCTGAAAAGCATTACAGCCAGGGGAGGAAGTAAAAATGCCATGGAAGCACCGAAGGAGGTGTGATCCTTAAAAAAGGGATAACATGCAGAATGGGCGAACTGCTGGTTAAGCAGACCGGCACCCTCGACCCTTATGATGAAAAAGATCACCACAATGGCAAGGCCGGCTGAATAGGCTGTGACGTATCTCCGGCTGAACCTCTCACTGCCGGCCAGCTGGGCCGCAATAAGGTAAAAGCCGGCGGTGAACCACATACGGTACGCCAGCGTCTTGATGGAGACGCCGGGCATGGTTGAGGTGAGTGATGTCACGAGCGTCCACAGGAGATAAAGTCCAACCAGTATGGTTATGGGATGCCTCAGCAGCTTCAGCGGAAACTCACGGGTGACGATAAGCTTGAAAAGGGTGATGAACAGCAGCAGCGCCAGTATCGGTTCTGTCGGAACGGAGAGATCGAAGCCGGTGCCACCGGTGAACCAGCTCAGCTGAAGCGAGAGGGGTGTAAAAAAAAGTGTCAGTAACAGGAGGTGCTCCAGCGAGAGCAGCGCCAGCAGCATCACTGCCAGGGCCGTCGGGACAAGCAATATAAGCAGTTCACTGCCTGTCATCAGCAGGGTGCAGCTTCACGCCCTCAACCACGAACAGTATCAGTGCCAGGAGAATAAGAAAGGAGGCAGTCGATACAATGACTATGACGCTCCGGCGCGGATAGACTTTCTTCTCTGCCACCACGGCCCTGTCGACGACAAGGGTGTAGGGCATGGTCTGCTGGCTGAGAGCCAGCGCCTCAAGGTACCTCCCGCGGATCAGACCAAGATAGTCGTTCTCCGTTTCAAGGGTGGAATATATCTTCAGGGCGGCGGCTCCCTGCAGGCTGCTGAGGGTGTCTTCATACTGCCTGACCAGGAGGTCCTGCAGCTGATAGCTCCTGCTGATTTCATCGAGCATGACACGCGCAGCGTTTCGCTGCAGGTTATTGAAGATTGTGTCTGCCCGTGAGGCCATGTCGTTTGCCATGTCACAGGCCATCTCCCTGTCACGGTCCCTGACTTTTATCTCCACTGACCCGAATGATGTCTTGGAGCAGCGTATATACCTGTCCATCTTCTCGGCTATGAGAGTGTTGGGATACCTTTCTCCCGGCTTTATCCTGTAGTGTCCGGCCAGATCCCAGGTCTTCTTTAAATACTCCCTGACCTGCTCGCTGTTGATAACCTGTATGAGTTTTTCAGTGGCATCATCACCACCGAACAGGGCTGTATTCGAGGTCACCTCACCGAGGAGGGTACGTGCCTCGGTGATGTTCGATGAAGGATAGAGTGTCACCGTTGATTCATACAAAGGCTTGATCAACAGTGATATAATGGCTGACAGTACTGCCGCGGCCAGGCCGCCGATCACGAATTTCCTGAAGTGCCTGATGATAAAATTGACCAGGTCAACGGAGTCCGGCTTGAATTCAGCCCTTATGTTTTTCTTCATCGCGCCCGCTGTTTGGTTAAATAACCCTGATGAGAAAATAACTTTTCTTGCCCTTCTGAACCAGCAGGTAGCGCTGGTTGAGCAGATGGCCGACTGAAACCACCATTTCGGCACTGTCGACCCTGCCTTTATTCAGGCTGACGCCTCCCCCCTGGATGAGTCGTCTCAGCTCTCCCTTCGACTCTGCGATCCTGGTGTGCACGGCGCAAAGGTCAGAGATCGTCACTCCTGACGCCATGATTTCAGAACTGACGTCAAACATCGGCACTCCCTCGAAAACTGCCAGAAAGGTGCTTTCGTCCATGCGATGCAGCTGTTCCGTGGTGCCCTTTCCAAAAAGTATCTGCGAAGCCTCAACGGCAGCATCATAGTCCTCTCTCGAGTGAGCCATCACGGTCACCTCTTCGGCAAGGCGTTTCTGTAGCAGGCGCAGGTGCGGCTCAGCACGGTGTGCTGCGACCAGATCATCTATCTCGGCTCGCGTAAGCATTGTGAAGATCTTTATGAATTTCTCCGCGTCAGCATCAGCCACGTTTAGCCAGAACTGGAAGAACTGGTAGGGTGTTGTCTTTGCCGGGTCAAGCCATACGTTGCCGCTCTCGGTCTTGCCGAACTTCTGGCCGTCGCTCTTGGTTATCAGCGGGCATGTCATGGCATAGGCCTCGCCGCCTGTCTTGCGCCTGATGAGCTCGGTGCCGGTGACGATGTTGCCCCACTGGTCTGATCCTCCCATCTGAAGCCTGCACCCGTGGTTGCTGTAGAGGAACAGGTAATCAGTGCCCTGCACCAGCTGGTATGAGAATTCCGTGAATGACATCCCCTGCCCGGTTTCAGAGTCAAGTCTCTTCTTCACCGAATCTTTCGACATCATGTAATTAACCGTGATATGTTTGCCTATCTCGCGAATGAACCCCAGGAAAGAGTACTCCTTCATCCAGTCGTAGTTATTGACCATTACTGCCGCGTTCGGGGCTGAAGAATTGAAGTCGAGGAACTTCTCAAACTGTTTCTTCAGGCACTCCTGGTTGTGCCGCAATGTCTCCTCGCTCAGCAGGTTGCGCTCCTCTGATTTGCCGGAAGGGTCGCCTATCATACCTGTTGCGCCGCCGACAAGAACTATGGGTGTATGGCCTGCATTCTGGAAATGCTTCAGCATCATCACCCCTACCAGGTGTCCGATATGCAGCGAGTCGGCCGTGGGGTCAAAGCCAACGTAGGCAGAACTCTTCTCCTTAAGCAGGAACTCTTCTGTTCCGGGCATGATATCATGTATCATTCCCCGCCATCTCAGCTCTTCAACAAAGTTAATCATCAGCACACTTGAATTTTAGTGTCGCAAAGATATCAAAACAGCTCAGATGGTCACATCCTGCGGCTGCTTTTTATGACGGTTGAAACTGTCAATCAGGTCACCACCCTCCACCATCGGGAAGATGGCAGGGACCAGGTCGGCAATGGGATTATAGAGAAACGACCTGTTAATTGTGGCTGACGGCAGGAAGTGTTTTTTCTCGTCGATGGTATTCAGGAAGACGAAGAGCACGCTCAGTATCAGGGCAGTCTTCAGCACGCCGAATACTGCGCCGAGGGTCTTGACGACGAACCCAAGGGAAACAGCCTTCATCAGCGAGTCGATCATCTTGCCCAGCAGGTAGATGGCAATCACAATGGCGGTGAATGTTAAGGCAAAAGCCACAATGCCAGTCCATGATGACTGCATGTCAAACCACCCTGACAGCTTGTCAGCCGTCCACCCTGAAAAGTGTATGGCTCCCCAGATGCCCGCAACAAGGGCGGCCAGCTCAGCCACTTCGATTATCAGGCCATCGATGAAACCCTGTATCAGTCCGAATGCAAGCAGGGCAAGAATTACAAAGTCGATCCAGTTCATTGGTTAGTCAGTTTGAGAGGATGAAGTTATGAAATTGAAAGGCATCTGGCAATAGAGGGGCGAGCGTTTTAGTAATGACCCGGTGGGTCATTACAGCGAAGCAGCCAGATTGCAGGGGAGTATAAGTCCAGCCGGCAGTCGGCAGCCATACATCTATAATTACTGGAGACTGAGGACTGGAGCCTGATGACTGAGGACTGAAGAATGAAGACTGAATTGAACCATTCACTATATTTGAAGTGTTATATATGAAAACGAATTGAATTATGGATGTGATCGCCATCTTCGATGTGGGGAAGAGCAGTAAAAGGCTTCTTCTCTTTGACTACGGGCTCAATATTGTGCATCAGGAAGAAAAACTGTTCGAGGAAATTCACGACTCCGCCGGAGTTGGCTGTAATGATACCGAAGCCATTATCACCTGGATGAAATCGCGCCTGTCCCATGTGATCGGGACAGGCGATTATACGGTACGCGGTCTGAATTTTACAGGTGCACGCTCATGCCTTATCCATCTTGATGAAAAGGGAAACTGGATAGGTTCTGAAGAGGATAAAAAGGGTAGGGACACGGCTATCCATGAGACTTTCGGGATCAATATAGAAGGACATGAAATCAGGGCCGGTTACGGGGTCAGAAACACCTCCGCCTCCATGATACCATACCTCATGAGCACCGAAAAGCCATTCATCCTGGTCTCCACCGGAGCATGGTGCACGTTCATGAATCCCTTCAATGCGGATATAAACGCACCGGACGGGATGACTGATGAAACGACCTCGCTGGTGAAGATCGAGGGGCTGCAGGTGAAGACATCACGGGCGCTTCTGGGAGAGATACATGACCTGAATGTGGCAAGGCTCGATGATCGTTTCGGCGTAACCGGCGAACTGTTCAAGACAATAAAGATAAAAAGCAAGAAGATAAAGAAGATGCTGGCCGGCAGGCACGGAAGGATTTTCTTCCGTCACGGCATGCCGGAAGGATACGTTGACAACGATGCCAACCTGTCTCACTTCCTGACCTATGCCGATGCCTATCACCAGATGATGTTCGACCTGGTAGATCTCTGCATGGAATCATACCGGGCGGTTTTATCTTCAACAGACAATACTGAGATTGTCTACGTCACAGGAGGCTTCGCCAGAAATGACACATTTGTAAGAGTCCTGGCCGCGCGCATGCCTGACAAGAGGGTATTTGCCAGTACTGTTGAGAATGCCACGGCCCTGGGTGCAGCCATAACAGTATATGAAAGTGCGTTTGGCACAAAGTTGCCTTCGATCTACCTCGGGCTGAAAGCGATTATCGATAACGACTGATTTACGGACCGGGAAGCCGGTGCTGATCACCAGGTAAGATCAGGAATTAAAAATTAGGAATTAAGAATTAAGAATCAGGTAGTTAGATCGCAGGACCACAGGACTTTCGACTTTACGGACTTTACGGACTTTCGACTCTATCCCTTCAGACCCTTTTTGTAGTTAATAAGGGTCAGGAGGTCTCTGACCTGCTCTGGTCCGGTTATGCTCAGGGCGACAGGGTAAAGTGTACCGAACGGTCTGGCTTTTTTCAGCTCCTGCTTGATGCTGTCATCGATCTCCAGGTCATGGATCCCAGGGCAGTGCCTTTCAACGAAGTAAAATCCCGCCCTGAAAAAGCCGTCCCAGGCTGACAACCAGAATATTGTCTTCTTTTTGAAGACCACCTTGCATAACCATGCCTTCCCGTCTCTGTAATAGTTCCATTGCGGTTCAAGTCCGTAACCGGCACCTGTAATTACCTTCATCATCTCCTCATAAGCCTGGTAGGAGCTTTTCAGGGCACTCCTCAGCAGCTCCTCCGACGGAGGCGCATCCTGATCCCTTAGCAGTTGTTCTTCCATTGTTTCGGTTGCACGGAGAGGGGTTTTTTCATGTGGAAAAAACCCCGCAGGCCTGTCAGTTTATTATCAGCTTCGTTTGTTTTATGCCCCCCCTGCCGCTTACAGTCAAAATATAGATGCCTGGCTTTATAGCGTCATTCAGGGGAAAAACGATTGCTCCGGCTCCTTCATCCAGGACCCGGATCCTGTCAGTGCAGATCAGCTGTCCTGAAAAAGAGCTGATTGACACTGTTATGTCCTCTCCTGCCCACTCTCTTCCAAATGACATATTTACAGAGCCTCCTGCGGCAGGATTAGGGTATACCGAAAATGATCCTCCGGCGTGCGTGCTTTCAATCCCTGTCCTGATGGTGCCAAACAGCTCGAACTCCCAGATGGAATTCCCGTACTGGGAGATTCTGGAATGGGATAACATCCTCACATATCTTGCTGAGGCCTGAAAGGGGATATCATCAATGCCCCCGTCACCGCCGGAGGTGTAATATGCCCTTATCCAGTCAGATCCGTTCTGGGAGATCTGAATTTCATAGCTTTTTGCCGCTGACGCTTCCCAGTATATCCTGGCACCGGTAAGATCATACACCTCCTGCAGGTCAATCCATATCCACTGTGGATCAGAGAAGGCCGATGACCACCGGGTATTAAGGTTGCCGTCATTCACTGCCGACGGGGGAGTGGAGGAGCCCTCCGATGATGAGGCTGATGCCGGTTTGAGAATGGCGATATTTGGTGTCCCCACCTTAACCGACACCTCGTCAGAATCCGTTTTACCCTGGGCAGTCACGGTGATCCGGAACAGATAGGTCCCGGGAACAAGGCCCGAAACAACCGGCCGGGGAACAGTGCTGTTGCTGAAGGTTGCCGTATTGGGTCCGCTCTCCTGGGTCCATGCGAAGGTCACCTGATCTCCGTTGGCATCATATGATGATCCGCTGAGGGTCGCATCCGTTGCAGGCTGATTGATATAAATGTCCCTGCCGGCAAACGCCACCGGCGGAAGATCGGTTGCCAGTCCCTGAAAAGCCATATTCAGATAAAGATACCCGAGCTTCGTGAGTACGCCGTCGGCACCCAGCAGGCTTATGTCGGAATTAATTCCTACCCTGGTGGCAAACCACGAGTATCTGAAAACTGCCGGGTCGTTTTCAAGTATCGGGATGGCTTCCATCATGTATTTAACAACGCCTTCATAGTCAGGTTTTGGCGGATCCCAGGGAGCAAACTCGGTGATCCACAACGGCTTGTTATATTTCCTGAATTTATCCAGGTAGCTCCTCAGGGCCTCTGAGGAAGGGGCATAGCTGTGAATGGCAATATAATCGACTTTGCAGCCGGGACAGGCGGCAAAGAACTTGTCGAGCCAGTCGACCGGGTCATTTGTGACTCCATCAACACATCCGCCGCACCAGTTCACTGCCGGGCTGACCAGTTTCAGACCCTTGGCAGCGGCGATCTGCTCCAGGCCGGGCCATGCTGCAGCTGCCTGGGCCGGGGTCATGTTAGCCTGCGACTTGAAGTTTGGCTCGTTGAACCCGAGCAGGTAGAGGCTGCCGGCGGGTATCCGGTTCGCAAAGTCGGTCAGGTTGGCCGGGGCATTCCAGGCCATCGGCACCCACTCTATGCCTGACAGCTGACCCTGTGACACAGTTGGTGGTTCCACACCCCAGTCGTAATACCATGTAACACCGGGGGCCAGAACGGCAAGGTCCTGAGGTGAGGCATCACCGCAAATTCCACGTTTGGGGCTCTTCTCCTGGCTGCAGACAGATGCAGACAGGCCGAACAGCAGAATTGCAGATGCAAAAAAGAGACGCCTGATCATTAACCGGTCTTTTACAGTTCAAACTATCAACTTACAAAGCTATGGAAAAATTCGGGCCTGATAATTTCTGTCATGTTGTACCGGGAAACTCCAGGATCTGTTACCGAAAAATCCGGGTCTTATACTTGTAATCCCAGTACCCCGAGTTCCTCCCTTAGCTGATCCGGAGAGAGGAAATGTATGGCATGGAACCCCAGCTCGCCTGCGGCTTCGGCATTTGGCCTGTTGTCGTCGATGTAGACCGATTCTGCCGGGTTGATTCCGTATCTCTCCATGAGCACGCGGTAAATGGCATGGTCAGGTTTGAGCAGCTTCTCGTAACCGGATACCACCAGTCCGTCAAACTGTTTCATGAATTCATACCGTTCATAAGCCACGGGGAAGGCTTCGTGCGACCAGTTGGAAAGCGCGTAGAGCGGCATTCCCTTCGATTTAAGCTCATGAAATATCTTAACTGTCCCATTTATCTCCCCGCCCAGCATCTCCGTCCAGCGGCCGTAATACATGGCAATTTTGTCACTGTATTCCGGGTATTTGGCTGACAGCTCTGCAGTGGCAACGCTGAAGAGCTTGCCACCGTCCTGCTGAACATTCCACTCATAGGTACAGATATTGGAGAGGAACCATTCCATCTCCTCCTCGCTTTCAAACACTTTGCGGAAGAGATGCCTCGGGTTCCAGTCGATAAGCACGCCGCCGATGTCAAATACAACGCTGGTAATATTCTTCATATCTTAATAATTCCGGCGCAATAATAGCTAAAAATCGCCTGTCAGCCGCTGATCCGGCCTGCCGGCACCAAAATTTTGACAAACTGCCGGTGATGCCACCGCGTTCCCGCAGCCGCATGGCAATTAATCTTTCCGATAGAAAGCAAGTGCCGACGACGCGTTTCCAGTTATTGAAGAGTAATTACTCCTGACGATTTCAGCAGAGCGGCATCATCAGCCCTGAGCTTCCAGTTCTCATCAAAAGTGCCCTTGCTGACAGCATTGTCCGGGGTCTCGCGGAACAGGATGAAATCCCCGTAGTTCTTCAGAACCTCAACCCTGGAACCCATAAACCTCAAGCCGCCCTGGCCGGGAGCCGCTTTCGGAGGGGTCCACCACGGAAGGCCCGAGCTAACAAGTATGTAATGCCTGTTCATGGGAAAGATATAGACCAGTCCATAATCCCCGGCATCAGCACTGAGGTGCATCGGCAGCTTGTCCGAGAACTTTTCGATAATGGCATTGGTCTCCTTCGTGCCGAACAGTATCAGGTTGGAGGTGACATAATCGCTCTGCCTCACCTCCTTGTCGGATATTACGCGGGGAAAGACCATTATCCGGCCTCCCATACCCGACCAGTCAGCAGCTTCGGCTGCCTGTGCCCTCCTGGCAGCCAGCTCCTGCTGCGACGGGTTGCCGCCGGTGCCGTACACATACAGGTGACTGCCGGCAACCGCTTCATAAAGAGGTCCTTCTGCCCCTGGCTGCTTTGATGTAAGCCCGGGAGTGAATTTCCTGTTCTCCCATTTTTCCCCTGCCCTGGTAAAGGAAACCGCATCGGCGGTTTTGACGGAATACGACTGCCCGTCGACTTTCACAGTTACCTTCCTGCCTGCATTGAACTGGGGGTGACCGTTGATATTAAGGGTGAAGGCAGCAACTCCGGATGTCGCCACCTCAACCGTGTTTGCAGCGGTGAACTTTGCATCCACAGTCGCCATCCTGCCCGGCACGAGGTCATCAATCTTCACCCAGTATGCCTTGTTATACCTGAACCACTTCGTGCTGAATTTCACCTGCTCCGGGAAGAGGTCACGCCTGAACTGCGAGAACCACTCGAAAATAAACCCGTCCTTATAAGCCCATTCCCAGCTGTTATGCCCCACCCCGGGATATTCCACATAGTCGAGCCGGCGGGCTGAAGTCTCCAGCTTTCCTTTCCAGTCCTGGGCAGTCTTGTAAAGGAAATCCTTATCGCCTATGAAAAGATGAACCGGCATGTTCCCGGCATTCCCTGCCAGGTCAATGGTGCCATCCGGTGGTGCGGGACAGACGGGCGCGATGGCTGCCCATATGTCAGGACGTGTGAGGCCGAGCCACAGGGTGCCGCCGCCTCCCATCGAGAGACCTGTAAGATAAATACGCTCTTCATCAATCATGAAGCGCGACTTGAGGTCATCGATCATATCGTACACATCCTGTTCCGGTATTCCCTGGTACCCGGCAGTGCCGCGCGCCAGCGGAGCAGCGGCTATATAATCCACGGGCCTGAACTCAGGCCAGTACCTGGTTGCTTCGACATCATTCTCAAACGGTACGTTCCCCGGTTTGATGAAGTCGTATCCCTGGCTGTTGCCCACGCCGAAGAGTCGCCTCAGGCCCAGGCGGTGGTTTGACCATGCCCCGTGCAGGAACACAACAAGCGGATAGGACTTCGACTCGTCAAAATTCTCCGGGATATAGACGGCATAAGGCTGGTCTGTATCATCAACCGACGAGAAAAATGAGAGGTCCTGCGGCCCTGCCTTCAGGCGCTGGGCTTCTGTATTCAGGACTCCTGCGACGGCCAAAAAAAATGTGGCCACTACCATGAACCTGACAAATTTGGATAGTTCTATTTTCATCTCTATTATAGTTTTATATGATTGGTGTAACTCCCTTTATCAGAATAACATTACCATACTTTGCCGTTTCTCCGGTCATGACAACCGCAAAGGCATTTCTTGCCCTCTCATAAAAGGTATAGCGGTCAAGCCGTTTTATGGGAGGCAGATGCGGGTTGGTCAGGAGGATGCTCTGTTTATATGACATTTCAACCTTTGGGTCGAGCTGATCGCCGGCAACAGGTTCCATCATGATAACCGGGTGCGGCACATAGCTGTCGAGCTCGAAGAGCGGCAGTATTGCTTCCAGGAGGTCGGCAATGCGCAGTCCGTCCGCCCTGATAACCCGTTTCCCGAGGCTCTCACCCGGGAAGTGTGCATCGGCCAGCACCAGCTCATCACCGTGGCCCATCCTGGCCATCACCTCAAGCAGCTGAGGCGATATCAGCGGAGATATTCCCTTAAGCATAATTACGGTTTTTTTACAGGTAGTGAATTTAACTAAATGAGATCAAAGATGATGTCCCCGGGCTGCTTTTTCTACAATACTTTATGTCCTGCGGACAAAAGATTCCAATCGGGGTTTACCGCCTGCCTACAACACTTGATGTCCTACGGACAATTGTACTCCGCAGGAGTTGAAGTATTGTAGGACCATGGTCAAACAAAAAACCTCTTTTCCCCGGAGGGGATCAACAATTTCCCGGAATGAGGGTTATTAATGAATAAACCGTAATTTTATACATCATTACATCAGCATTCTATGAAAAGCAACGATTTCTTCACACTCGCCAACGGAGTCAAGATCCCGGTAATCGGTTTCGGAACCTGGCAAATTCCTTCAGGTGATATCGCCTATAACTCAGTCAGAGAAGCCCTTAAGGCAGGATACCGCCACATTGACACAGCTCAGGCCTACGGCAATGAGGCCAGTGTCGGGAAGGCCATAATTGACTCCGGCATTGACCGCAGTGAGATTTTTGTAACGTCAAAGCTGCCAGCCGAGATCAAGAGTTATGACAAGGCTGTTCGCCGTACCGCATTCACAATGAAGCAGATCGGCCTTGACTATATTGATCTCTACCTTATTCACGCCCCGTGGCCATGGACAGAGATAGGCGCCGACTATACCAAAGAAAACATCGAGGTCTGGAAGGCCATGGAAGAATTCTATGAGAGCGGCAAGACCAGGTCAATCGGAATATCGAATTTCAATGTAAAGGATATTAACGCCATACTTGAGAACTCACGCATCAAGCCGATGGTCAACCAGATAAAGCTCCACATCGGATACCCTCAGAAAGAGATTGTCAGTCATTGCGTTAAGAACGGGATTCTCGTAGAGGGTTACTCCCCTCTCGCAACCGGAAAGCTTCTGAAGAACAGCGAAATAGCTGCCATTGCAGAAAAATACGGAAAGAGCGTTGCCCAGCTCTCAATCCGTTACGTACTTCAGAAAGGAGCGCTGCCTCTTCCCAAGTCGACACACCCCGAATATATCATCCAGAACATTGATGTGGACTTCGAGATTGCCGCAGAGGACATGAATTACCTCGATGCCCTTCAATAAAAAAACCCGGGATCACCTCCCGGGCTTTTATTTCCCGTGATACGGGAATGCGTTGCTTTGCGGCCTGTACCATCTGAGCTCTCAGCTCCGGGCCATTTGTAGCCCCACCAGGAATCGAACCTGGATTTCAGGTTTAGGAAACCCGCGTTCTATCCATTGAACTATAGGGCCGCGCGTTTGCAGCCGCAAATGTAAAGTAATTTTTGGTTATCGCAAAAAATCAGCAGCCTCCGGCAGGCTTCTTTTTGGCCTTTGCAGATGTTGGCGGTTTGACAGCCTTCACCGTCGTGGTGCTTCCCTCGGTTGCCACAACACCTCCTCCGCCAAGGGCAGCAGCTGCGCTCTTCCGGAAATCATACCTGGCGAACTCCTCATCGGGACTGGTCACCGAAGGAGCTTCCGGGGAGAGAATATTTCCGAACCAGTAGTTCAGGCCGCCTTCAAGCACATAATTATTCTCATACCCCAGCTGCCTGGTGATCATCCATGCCTGGTTCGCATAGACCGAGCCGTTTGAATAAAAGACATTCATGTATGCATCCTGGTGCAACAGATCAGTGTACTCATCCGCCAGCAGGTTGCTGAGCGGAACATTGATTGCGCCGGGCATGCTGAATGCATCGAATTCTTCCGGAGTGCGCACATCAATAAGGCGCAGCGACGGGTCTTTCTGGACAAGCATGTCAGCCACCACATCGGGTGAGATGAACTGTACCCCTGCCCCTGCCTCCTGAAGGAGCTCATCGGCAGTGAGCTGAAAGTGCTTTACCCTGTCAGCCGGTACGGCCGCAATTATTATTCCAAGAGGAATAACTATCAGTGCAAGTAATTTTAACGGTTTCATATCTGTTATTTTGTTAATTATTTATCTCACAAGCCCTTTGTCAGATACCGGCGTTCATGACACTCCGGCACTGTTTAACAAGCGGGTGGACATAATGTTGTATGTCAATACTCTTCCCTGGGGAATTTTTTCTCTGCCCATTCAGCGACAATAAACATGCCAATCGCCGCCACTATGAGCAGCAACCCGAAGAGGCCGTCCTTCATGCCCAGTGCCTCGCTCACCTTCGGTTCGCCGAGATAATTCGCAAAATAGAGTTTCTCCCAGAGACCATATGTAAACGCGAAGCCGTAGACGCCGATGAAGAGCCCGACGATGAATACCATTGCGTCAATCTTTCCGATGGCCGCGCCGCAGAAGCTGGTACCCGGACAGAAGCCGCCCATGATGAACCCAGCTCCCATGATCACGCCGCCGACAATGGCTGAGGTCAGGTATGTCGGGTTGACATATATCAGGTCAAGATCGACCCAGCCGAAGAGACTCATGAAGAGCAGTCCGAGCATTGCCGTTATGGCGCCGGTGAAAAATACCTTTAATACCACGGTGTCATAACCGTAGAAGATGCCGGCCAGCTTGCGGCTCGACGAGAAGCCGGAGCTCTCGAGTACCCAGCCGAATGCTATGCCGATGAAGAATGCAAGGAGAAAATTGGTGTTCTCCGATATGATTTCGTATGGTGCTAATGGTCCCATTGTTTTCTCCTTTCCTTTAAATCCAGTTTCTCCTGAAGAAATAAGCCAGTGCGAAGGCTGTGCCGAATATGGCCATCATGGTTATGAAGCCTCCGAGTGAGAGCACGGCCATGCCACTCAGGGCCGAGCCGCTGGTGCAGCCTCGTCCGATCTGCGAACCCAGGCCAAAGAGGATCCCTCCCGCAAGGGCAAATACCAGCCTGCGCTTTGAGGTTATCTTCGGCGAATGTTCAACCTTAAGCCTGAGCCGCCCGGCGATTGCACCCGAAAGGAAGCCGCCGACAATCACGCCAAGCATTTCGAAGACCAGCCATGATTTCATGGGAGAACCGCTGTGCGATCCTGCATACTCGGCCATGAAGGGCATTGTGCTGGATGCATCGCCGTGCACCGCCTCAATCGAGGTGGCAACGACACTCTTGATTGCACCGCTGGCGCCCAGTCCTCTGCCTGATACAAAATTGGCGGCCAGAAGAACGAGGCCCAGCAGAACACCTCCCACATATGGGTTGAGGTATCGCCTGCCCCTCTCATTTGTTGTAGTATTGCTCATATAGTTGTGTTTTTAGTTGTGATCAGTAAAGCCACCGGCTCACCTGGCCGGCAAAGACAAAAACAAAACGGAAGGCGAAACTGCCCATGAGTACAAGCACTCCGGGTATCAGTGCCGGGATATGCCTCCCGCGCAGCTCCATCAGGTCGAGGACCCCCGGAATGATAATGCCGAGAACCACCACGAAGATCCAGAAGACCATTGTGTAGGGCCCGCCAAGAAACAGCTGTGCGGCCTCTATCTGCACCTGTGTGCTGGCCAGGAAGCCCATGAACATGTGGACTATCAGGAAGAGCTCAGCTCCGAGGATAATAAGGTCGATCTTCGTAAAGAGCAGCCTCTCCTCGCTGTTCTTTGAAGCCAGCACTATCGTTGCCGCCCCTGCCGACAGTCCGGAGGCAAGGAAGAGAGGCCCCAGCACCGAGGTGTTCCACAGCGGTCTTGCATTGAAGGCAGAGAGCAGGATGCCGGTATAAACACCGGTGATAATGGCAAAGATCAGCATCACCCATGCAAGGGGTTTCTTGTGCTTGTTGAAGAATGCCTCAGTCTCCTTCAGCCAGCCATACTTCCAGTCCCAGTTCGGGAAGAACTCCCTTATGTGCAGGGCACACCAGATCACCGAAACGGTGGTTATGACCAGAAGGGTCCATGCACCCCATGACATCGGCGACTGGATCCTAATGGTGGTGTAAAGCTGCCAGAAAAAGGCTTTGTGGTTAAGGTCATAAAAGAGGGCGGCAAGGCCTATGACAAGCACAATGGGGGCAATGAAGGGCACCCTGCGTACGGCAGAGCGGTACTGGTCTTCCTTCCCCATCAGATAGAAGAGTGCCGCAAAAAACAGCACCCCTGCTGCCAGTCCTCCGAGAAAGAGGTAAAGCGGTATGGGCCAATGCCATATATGCAGTTGCGGGTCAACCAACAGGTTCTCTCTTCCGCTGATAATAAGCTCTTCGTTCATTGTCTGCTCAGATTAGGAAATATAACTGCGGTTGTGTCCCTGCTTCGGGGATGAGTGTCTTTGACTTGCGTTTCTTGAGTATGACGCTCACCTCGCTGTTGGGGTCATCAAGATCGCCGAAGTACATGCATTTTGTCGGGCACACTGCAACGCATGCGGGCTTCATTCCCTGCTTTACACGATGAATGCAGAAGGTGCATTTATCAACGTATCCTTTGGGATGGGGGTATCTGGCGTCATAGGGGCATGAGGCGATGCAGGCACCGCAGCCGATGCATTTGTTCGGTTTGACAAGCACTATGCCGCCCTCGGCGATGTGGCTCGCTCCCGTGGGACAGCATCTGACGCAGGGCGCATTGCCGCAGTGATTGCAGCGCTCCGACCGCAGCTCGATCTCGAGCTGAGGATAGGTGCCATCCATCACCTCCACTACCCAGTCGCGGCAGTAGCCTATAGGCACATTGTTCTCCGTCTGGCATGCCACGACACAGTCGCTGCATCCCACACATTTTTTCGTATCAACAGCCATTGCGTATCTCATGATACCACCTCCTCTCCGGCCAGGTCAGTGACAAAGGTGACGAAGTTGCCGCGCATCCCGGTGCCTCCCATGATCGGGTCGACAAGCACCTTTGTTATGAGATTGGTGTCGCTGGCGCCCTTGCCGTAACATCGTCGAAGCTTCTTCTCCTGGTGGCCAAATCCGTGAACCATGTAGACGGAGTCCCAGCGGATACGCTCTGTAACCCTTACTTTGATGGGGAATTCCGACCTCTTGCCGTCCTGGTTTATCAGGTGAACATACTGACCCGTGCTCAGTCCCCACTCTTTTGCCACGCGCGGGTTGACCCACACGCTGTTTTCGTCCATCAGGTCGGTCAGGTTGGGATTGTTGGAAGTGCGGCTGAAGGTGTGCATCGGGGCCCTTCCGTAATTGAGGCGGTAGTAGCCGGCTGGCGGCTCCTCGTGAGCAGTATACTTTGGCATCGGGTCGAAGCCTGCCTCTTCCAGTGCCGTTGAGTAGAGTTCAATCTTTCCGGTGGCAGTAAAGAACTCGACATCTTCATCGGGATAGAAATAGAGGTCGTCGGCTGTGCGTTCGAAGGTTTTGACCCCGATCCGTTTCATCTCCTCGAGGCTGCTTCCCACCTGCTTCAGCTGCCAGTCGAGCTGATCTTCAATTTTTTCAAAGGGGAAATATTCAATCACTCCCAGCCTCTTTGCGAGCTCCCTGGCCATATAGAAGGCCGGTCTGGTGTCGTAAAGCGGCTCTGCGGCCGGGGCCCTGAGGGCTATCTGCGGCTTGCGGTGCGGACCGACTCTCAGGTCGTCATAGCGTTCGAGGTAAGTGCACTCCGGCAGCACCACGTCAGCCCACCCCGTAATCTCCATGGGCATTGTATCAACGACCACCAGCAACTGAAGGGCCTGTATGGCCTTAAGGGTGTTCTCCTGGTTGGGGAGGGTCTCCATCAGGTTTGTGCCGTTGACAATCCATGCCTGGAACTTGCAGTTGCGGCTCGGGTCGGGAACGGTGGCGTCGCAGACACCGTTGGCCAGAACCGTGTCGGCAAGCTTGTAAAGATCGGGAAACTCCGTTCTCCATGATCTCTTTGGCGTGGGATACACAGGGTGAGGCGGCTCGGGCAGTGCGAAGGTCTCGGTGCGGAAGAATCCGCCCCTCCGGCCCCATGAGCCCAGCAGGGCGTTGAGTATGGCCACTGCCCTCAGTCGCTGTGTGTCGTCACCGTACCACGTCACGTGGCGGCCGGGATGCACTATGACTGCAGGAGCGGCATTGGCCATCTCACGGGCAGTCTCGCGAATGACTGTGGGATCAATTGTAGTAATGCCGTAAGCCCACTCCGGAGTCATGTTTTTCACATGATCCTTAAGGTACTCAAAGCCGTAGGTGTATTTCTCCACGTAAGGCTTGTCATACAACTCCTCGGTGATGATGACGTTTATCCATGCCAGCAGCAGGGCGATGTCGGTAGCCGGTTTTATCGGCAGCCAGTACTTTGATTTGCCGGCGGCAGTCGAGAAACGCGGGTCGACAGTGATGATGGCTGCTCCCTTGTCAATGGCATCAGACATCTCCTGAACCTGTCCGTTATGCATGTTCTCACCCAGGTGACTTCCGATCAGGACAAGGCACTTTGTATCACGGATATCAAGAGGTTCGGGGCTTTCAAGTGCCTCTCCGAAGGTAGCCTGGAAGGCCACCTCGCGAGGTCCGCGGCACTGGGCATAGGATGGCGCTGCAATATGGGGTGACCCGAGGGCACGGAGAAGCGTGGAGAAATACTTCCCTCCCGAGCCGTGGGTGAATAGCGCAACGCACTCCGGACCGTGTTCGGCGGAGATCACTTTTATCTTTTCGGCGATGTAATCAAAGGCCTCTTCCCATGTGGCTTCCCGGAAGCTCTGCGTTCCACGCTCCTCGGTGCGTATCAGAGGCTTGCGGAGACGGTCCTCATCATGGTACATGCCCACACCGCCGGTACCGCGCGGACAGAACCGGCCGTTGGAGTTGAGGTCTTCATTGTTTCCGATGATCTTCTGGATTACTCCACTGTCATTCTTGTAAACCCAACCTGCACACTTCCAGAAACATACCTCGCAGTATGTGGGTGTACGGGCGGTGAGGGCAGCCATGGTTGCCTTCTGTCCATCAGTAAGCTCCGAAGCCAGGAGCCTGATACCGGCTGCGCCGGCCATAACGGCTCCCGCTCCCATCGCTGAGATCCTGATGAATTGTCTGCGTGTTGCCATTCTTTATAATGTTTTTGCTACGATTTCAGATCACTGCCACGGCAGCTCAGCGGATCTGACTGCCGGTCATAATTATACAATAAGCGAAGGTACTGTTTTAAGATTAACAGTACAATTATGATGATTAATATGATATTTTGTAACCTGAAGCCGGTGTCAGGAGAGTCGCTTGTACTTCATCCTAACAGGGCCGGCATTGGCTGTACGCTTACGGTAGTTCTCGTCGTACTCCGAGAAGCTGCCTTCAAACCACACCACTTTAGAGTTGCCCTCGAAGGCAAGTATGTGCGTTGCCACACGGTCAAGGAACCAGCGGTCGTGAGATATTATCACAGCGCAACCGGCAAAATTCTCCAGACCCTCCTCCAGTGCCCGGAGGGTGTTCACATCGATATCGTTCGTCGGTTCGTCGAGGAGGAGTACATTGGCACCGCTCTTGAGTGTCAGGGCCAGGTGCAGCCTGTTGCGTTCCCCGCCGGAGAGCACTCCGCACTTCTTCTCCTGGTCTGCGCCGGTGAAGTTGAATCTTGCGGAATAGGCACGGGCATTTACCAGCCTGTTGCCGACCATGACCTCGTCAACCCCTCCTGAGATAACCTCATAGACACTCTTCTTCGGGTCAATGGCTGCATGGGCCTGGTCTACATATCCCAGCGTAACCGTCGGGCCCACCTCAAATGTACCCTTGTCAGTCATCTCCTGGCCCATGATCATACGGAACAGGGTAGTCTTGCCGGCACCGTTGGGACCTATAACCCCCACAATACCGTTCGGCGGAAGATTGAACTCCAGGTCTTCAAAGAGGATCTTGTCGCCGAAGGCCTTGGAGACACCTTTTGCCTTTATCACCTTATCGCCCAGCCTCGGGCCGTTGGGAATGAAGATCTCAAGCTTCTCCTCCTTCTGTTTGACATCCTGGCTTAGCAGACTCTCGTAAGCACTCAGTCGGGCCTTCGATTTGGCATGACGCGCCTTCGGTGACATGCGCACCCATTCAAGCTCATGCTCCAGAGTCTTGCGGCGTTTGACATTGCCCTTTTCCTCAAGTTCAAGCCTCTTCGCCTTCTGTTCGAGCCATGAGGTGTAGTTGCCCTTCCACGGTATGCCTTCACCCCTGTCGAGCTCCAGTATCCATCCTGCCACATTATCAAGGAAGTAGCGGTCGTGGGTGATGCAGATGACAGTGCCATTGTACTGTTTGAGGTGTGTCTCAAGCCACTGGACGCTCTCGGCATCGAGGTGGTTGGTTGGCTCGTCGAGGAGGAGGACGTCAGGTTCGAGCAGAAGCAGGCGGCAGAGAGCCACACGGCGTCGCTCGCCTCCGGAGAGGATATTGACAGGTGTTGAGGGGTCGGGGCAGTTGAGTGCGTCCATGGCCTGCTCAAGCCGGTGTTCGAGGTTCCATCCGTCGAGTGCCTCGATCTTCTCCTGAAGCAGTGCCTGACGGGTCATCAGCTTCTCCATGGCTGCGGGATTCTCATAGACCTCCGGCTCACCAAAGCGGAGGTTGATCTCTTCATATTCCTTCAGGACAGCAACCACATCGGCAGCGCCCTCCTCCACTATCTCACGGACGGTGCGCCGCTCATCCATCAGCGGATCCTGGGGAAGATGACCCACGGTATAACCCGGGGAAAAGACCACTTCGCCCTGAAACTCCTTCTCAATACCTCCGATAATCTTCAGCAGAGTCGACTTCCCCGAGCCGTTCAGACCGATGATACCGATCTTGGCTCCCAGGAAGAAGGAGAGCGAAATATCCTTAATAACTTGTTTGTGAGGCGGGTAGCTCTTGCTTACCCTGTACATTGAAAAAATGATCTTCTTGTCGTCTGCCATAACGTTGTTGGTTACCGACGACAAAAATAATCATTTTGTCTGCCCCGAAAGAGGGCGAAAGCTCCTTTATTGGGTAAGCTGAGTTTTCGGGCAGCCCTTGTCAAACAGTGAGACTGTCTCAGACTGCACCAGCACCCAGATGATATATACTCCCTTGAGGGTTCCAATAGGAATGTTCAGAAGCCCTACAGCCGACATGACAAGGGTAAGAATCCGTGCCCAGGGCTTGCATGACAGGAGACCCACTCCCCCTGCTATCATCGCACCGCCGAAAAGCAGAAACAGTACTACCAGGGGTGTTCCGACGATTCCCAGGACCTTAACAGCCGTAGGGTCATCAACAAACTGATCGACAAAGCCGAAGGCGAAGGCAATGGCCATCGCGGCTATGACATTAAGTGATCCGAAGACTATCTGAAGGATGGCTGCAACATTGACATGCTTCTTCATCCTGTTCTCTTCTGGCGTCACCGGTGACTGTGAAATCGTATTCTCTTCCATGATATGAGGGTTTTGGGTTTGCTTTATTGTTCAGATTAATGACTCTAAATTATGAAAAATGCTGCACTTCCCCTGTGATACTATTTTTTTAACTTTGCCGTTATATCAGAAAAAGATGAAAAGGAAGCTTTTATATATCGCCGGTCTGCTCTTTATAACATGTAGTTTTACATCGTGTGATCTCCTTGGTGACGGCTGCCAGGTATGCCAGACGGTCTCCTATGAAAACGGCAATCCCATTGCCTGGGGCACCGAAGCCGAATATTGCGACCAGGAACTTGTCGCCATAAAAGCCATTGCCCCCACCACCTACAACGGCGTCACCACGCGGTGGGAGTGCTATTGATCAGCCTCCGGGGTTCATTATCTGAACGTTAACTACTCCTCTGTTTTTTGTTTAAAAGTTGTTGTTAATAAGTTGTTTCTAAAGTTGAAATTTGAGAAAATTTTAATTAACCTTGTTTGCCTTCGCCGGATACCTTTACGATGAGTTCGGATCATTAACCCCGGGTTCACTTTATACACGATGCTGAATATTACAGGCAAAAGGATTGCGATCGTTGAAGACGACATTGCATCACTGAAGTACTACGAAACACTGCTTAAGGAGACCGGTGCCGAGGTCTCAGTCTTCCGTAACGGGAAGGAGTTTGTTGATGCAATCACTACTGGCAAGGCTCACTTTGACCTTGTCTTCATGGATTTTCTTGTTCCACTGATCAACGGCATTGACTGTACGAGGGCCTTCCGCCAGATGAACCGTTCGGCTCCGGTGATACTGATCACCGCCTACTACTCTGAACAGACCAAGAACGAAGCTTATATAGCAGGTTGTACCGAGTATAACCTCAAGCCTGTCTTCCCGGATAAGATCCACCTGATTCTTGAGAAGTACCTTGCTCCAAGGCCGGCGTATCAGGCCTACGACTAACACGTATACAATACTTTAAGGCCTACGGCCTATAGTCGGGGGGGCTCCTCGCAATCTACAATACTATAAGGCCTACGGCCTATTACACAAAGGCCATTACACACTATTGCATTCTGCCTGCGGCCTGTTACACCTGCATCTGCCTATTGCCTACTCCCTACTGCCTGAGTACGGCGTACCTGGCATAAAGCTCACTGAACTTCTTGTTTATCTCTTCAGCAGCGGCTGTTTCTCCGTTGTCATAGCACATCTGCATAACCGGTGACACCATCTGAAGCCCGTTGGCTATCTCCTGCTCGGCATAGAATGCCACGGATGGTTTCTGGTCAAGCAGGTATCCCGAGCGTTCGAGATAGTAATCAGAGAAGCCGCGTGCCAGCGACACCGCCTTCTCCTTGTCGCCGGCAGCAAAGCAGGCTGAAATGATCTCGGCAAAATAAAAGTCATACCCGAGCTTCGACACAGGGAATGTCTCCAGGCACTTGTCAAGAACCTCCAGGGCCCTCGTGGTGTCGCCCTCGGCAACAAGCGCACCGGCAAGCTTTGCATAGTTGAAACGACTCCTGATAACCGTCAGTGTGCGGGTATGATAATAGTCTATATAGACATCCGGATCAGCAGCACCACCCCATACGAAGCGGTTCATCAGGTTATCATAGAGAATATCGGTGTCGATGCGGCCATACTCCAGCCAGCCCTTGTTGACGCCTTTCACGGGCACCAGGCGGTAAGCAATACCTTCAAGCTGGAAATACTCCTCCAGGCCCATGGCATCATCATGCATGCCTGCCACAAAATAGATCGGTCTCTCCCAGTCGTTGTTGGCGATGATGTCAAGCACCATCAGCTGGCTCTTCATTATCCATGAGCCCTTGAGGTTTATGTCGATGTAGGGTACGATCTTGTCTGCATCTTCCGGCCTGACGGTACCGTTGGCCAGCACTTTGGCCGCGTCCACCGGAATGCGCACGGTGCGTGTCGGAATGTAGTATATATCCTCACCGTACATTGAGAGTTTTGACACATCACTGCCGCTGCTGATGAACTTCATCACCTCCTTTGCACTGGCAGGCTCGCTGACCCGTTCATATACGGCCACCTGGTTATTTACCCCGTCATAGTACAGCTTCTTCGGGAGGCTGATGGGAAGCGGCTCGGAGGTGTAGGCCTTCATCTTCATCTGGTCAATGTACCAGTCGGTATTGAGAAGCATCAGGTTACACACACGTACGTCGGTACGTATCCCTTCCACCTCCTGGGCATACCAGAGAGGGAAGGTGTCATTGTCGCCTCCGGTGAAAATTATTGCCTGAGGCTTGCAGGTGTTGAGATAGTTGAATGCCACATCCCTGGCCAGGTACCTTCCCGAGCGGTCGTGGTCATCCCAGTTCTCAGCACCCATCAGTGCCGGCACTGCGGCAAAGGTCAGTACAGAGGCAATGACTGCAGCGGGGGTCTCGCCGGCAGCCTTTCGCAACAGCTCAAAGAGAGCCAGCGCTCCCAGCCCTATCCAGATGGTGAAGGCATAGAAGGAGGCCGCATAGGCATAATCGCGCTCACGAGGCTGGTTCGGATACTGGTTCAGGTAGATAACGATGGCTATCCCGGTCATGATGAAGAGCAGCAAAACTATCCACCAGTTCCTCACATCGCGGTTGAAATGCCAGAGGAACCCTACCAGCCCCAGCAGCAGGGGCAGGAGGAAATAGGCATTCCGCGACGGCGCGTTCTTCATGTCATCAGGCATGCCCTTTACCGATCCCACCCGCGGTGCATCAAGGAAGTCAATCCCGGTGATCCAGTTCCCGTTTACGGGGCCTCCCATACTCTGAATGTCATTCTGCCGGCCGCTGAAGTTCCACATGAAGTACCTGAAATACATGATGCCGAACTGGTATTGGAACATGAATTTCAGGTTCTGCCCGAAGGTGGGCACGCGTACCGTGGCCGGCTCACCGGTCTGCGGATCGGTTATCTTTACCGGCTTACCCTTGTTGCCCGTATACTCTTCATAAATCCTGACGTGGTCAGGTGAGTCGCTCCACATCCTCGGAAGCAATGTCATGAACCGCTCATCATATTGGCGGATTGTCTCACGGTTGGTGATCACGTATTTGCCGTCGATGGGATTATATGTGGGCTTGCCCTTTACATAATCTGTCACCGGGGCATTGTAATAGGGGCCGTGGAAAAGCGGCCGCTGCCCGTACTGTTCACGGTTGAGATAATAGAGCAGGGCGAAGGGATTGGACGGGTTGTTTTCATTCATCGGGGTATTGGCCGTTGACCTTATGACGATGGTTGCAATGGATGAATACCCGATGACTATCACCAGCATGGCGGTCATGATCGTGTTCAGCACAACCCTGTTGCGGGTTGAAAGGTACCATGCACCATAGACGATTGCGGCCAGGATGAAAAGATCAAGGATGATCGAGCTGGTTAGCAGCCAGATCCCCGATAGTATCAGCGTCAGGGCCGCCAGGATAAACCCTCTTTTACCGTCCTGATGGGTAAATGAGTACCAGACTGAGAGAAGAAGGGCCGCAATGAGAAGGATGATGTGAATATACATGCCGCTGTTGAAGGGCATGCCAAGGCTGTTGACGAAAAAGAGTTCGAACTTTGAGGTAACCGTAAAGATGCCGGGGATGATACCGTACATAATGATTACCAGGAGAATGACCGAGACGACCAGCGATGCCGCAAACCCTTTCCACGAAAACTCATACTTGCGGAAATAGTATATAAATACAATTGCCGGTATAGCAAGCAGGTTAAGCAGATGCACCCCTATAGAGAGACCCATCATAAAGGCAATGAGGATGATCCATCTGTCGGCGTACGGCTCGTCAGCCACATCCTCCCACCTGAGCATGGCCCAGAAGACAACGGCCGTGAAGAGCGAGGAGGTGGCATAGACCTCTCCCTCCACCGCTGAGAACCAGAATGTATCGGAGAAGGCATAAGCCATGGCTCCCGTCAGCCCGGCACCCAGAACGGCAATGATCCGTCCGGCAGTGTAATCAGACTCCTGCTTCAGGAAGATCCTTCGGGCAAGATGGGTGATGGTCCAGAAAAGGAACAGTATCGTAAGAGCGCTTGCCAGGCCTGACATGGCGTTGATCATCATCGCCACCCTGGTTACGTCACCGCCGGCAAAATTGGCGAAGAACCTCCCCAGGATCATGAAGAAGGGAGCCCCGGGAGGGTGGCCCACCTCAAGCTTGAAGGCAGAAGCGATGAACTCCCCGCAGTCCCACAGACTGGTGGTCGGCTCGATGGTCATCAGGTAGGTTACCGCCGCGACGACGAAAGCCGTCCAGCCAAGTATGTTGTCCCAGAGCCTGTATTTCTTTATCATGACAGTATGTTTTCCGTTCCGTATTATTCCGCACGAAATTAATAAGATTTTGCAGTGAAGCCGAAGATATCAGCCAATTTTGGTATTTTTGGGTAAACTGCCCCGCATGAGAAAATGCATTATATTCCTCTTGCTGAGCCTTCTGACAGTAGCGAAGGCCGGAGCACAGTACTATGATTCGGGGCAGGATCCGGCGTCGCTCAAGTGGCGCCAGATAAATACACCGCACTTCCGGGTAATCCATCCTGAAGATTATTCCGCCGTTGCACAGGACTATGCACTGCTGCTGGAACAGTCATACAGCAGGCTCTCATCTCTTTATCCTGACGGGAAGACAAAAATCCCCGTGATAATCCACAACCTCTCCATGTCATCAAACGGTTATGTGAGCTGGGCACCGCGCAGGATGGAGCTCTTTCCCCTGCCCGGACAGGATAACCTCCCTATGCTGCCTGCGGAACAGCTGGCCGTGCATGAGACTGCACATGTTCTGCAGCTCTCATCCCTCAACGGAAAAGGACTGGGGAAGGCGCTCCGGTATCTCCTCGGGGAACAGTCAGTGGGGTTGAGCGCCCTGGAGATACCCATGTGGGCATTCGAGGGCGATGCCGTCTATGCAGAGACGGTCACGTCACTGTCAGGAAGGGGTCGCAGCAACGCCTTCACACAGAGAGCCAGGGCCCTGGCAACAAGCCCCCAGGGAATATACGGCTATGATAAGATGCTCTCCGGCTCATACCGGGACTATACCCCCGACCACTACGTCTTCGGATACCTGATGATGAACCACCTCCGCAACACCGACAGCAGCGCATGGGTCAGTGCCGTAAGAAAAGTGTCATCGGGTTATCCGTTCAATCCCGTCAATAACAGCCTTAAAAGGGAGACCGGACTGACAAAACGCAAGCTGTACGATTCGACATTCGCCATGCTTGAGAGAACCTGGAAGGAGATTGCGGCACCGGATTTCAGGGAATACCCGGCACTCAGCCTCGAAAAGAAGAGGGACTACGTCAGCCATTTTACCCCTTACCGGACCGGGGACGGGAGGATTGTCTCGCTCAAAACCTCACTGTCTGCTCCGTCACAGTTCGTCATAACTGATGAAAGTGGTGGTAAAGAACATGTACTGACCACCACCGGATATATATTTCCTTACTTTTTTTCATATTCTGACAGCACTCTTGTATGGTCAGAGCTACACCCTGATATAAGGTGGGATAACCGCGACTATTCGGTAATAAAGCGGATGGACATCGGCGGGGGGCCGGTGAAACAGCTTACCTACCGCACAAGATACACGGCACCCGACATCTCCCCTGACGGGAAAACCATTGTTGCGGTATCAACAACGCCAGCACTGCGTTGCTCCCTTGTCTTCCTCGATGCTGTGACCGGAGAGGTGCTGATGGATGTGGTGCCGCCTGACAACCTCATACTGCAGCGACCGGCATGGTCATCTGACGGCAGGGAAGTGACTGTGGTCACGCTCAGCAAAGATGGAGAAGGAATAAGATCATACAGGCCGACAGGCAAGCGATGGACCGTACACCTGCCTGAAAGCGTTACGGACATAATCCAGGCAAAGCTCTGCAATGATACGCTCTTCTACCTGGCCCAGGGCGACGGCTCTGACAATATATACCGCCTCACCGGCGACAATCAGACGTCACGTGTCACCGGGTCGCGCTTCGGAATATCCGGCTTCTCAATATCCGGTGATGAGGTACTTTTCTCCGACTATACCGCCGGAGGATTCATCATTGCTGCTGAACATACCGGGGCTTCAGCCGGGTCAGCGGGAAGCGGCATGAAGGGTGTAATTCCCGAGGTGGCGCCTATGCCGTCAGCAGGGACCGGTGAGGAGCAGCCGGCATCACTGAACCTCGAATCAAAGCCATACAGCAAGACAGCCCACCTGTTCAACTTCCACAGCTGGTTCCCCTTCTACGCAGACATTGATGAGCTTCAGACTGACCCCACGGCCATAAGCCCGGGTGTGACACTCATGTCACAGAACCACCTCAGCACACTTATCTCAACGGTTGGTTATGAGTACACCGGCGGAAACCATTACCTCCGTTCCGGCATCAAATGGAGCGGATGGCATCCGGTGATAGATGCGGAGATAGGCTACGGAGGCCAGCAGGCGGTATCAAGGGACTCCGTCACCCGGCCGGCACCCTCAGGACTGAAAAACGACCTTCAGATTAATCTCAGCGTTTATGACCAGCTCTGGTTTGCCTACGGCAAGTTCAGGCAGCTCCTTATGCCGGCAGTCTACATGAATTACCGCAACAGTTACACTTGGGTTGCCGAAGAGAACAGCTATGACAAAGACCTTGTTTATCTGACAGGAAGACTCTATTTCTCCAATATCTTTCGTACCGCTTACCGTGACATCAACCCGCGCTGGGGACAGATTATCGATATCAGGATCACCACAGCACCGTGGGACGGAGACCTCTACGGAACAAGACGGTACGCCAGGGGCACATTATTCTTCCCCGGCATTGCTGCCAACCACAGCCTGGTCATCAAAGCCGGTTACGAGAATCAGTCTCCCTTCGGGAAGATGCTTTACAGCAATTCCCTTCCCTATCCGAGGGGATATAATGAGACGATCGTCTCCGAAAAGCTGTTCTCCTTCTCTGCAGACTACACCATGCCCCTGTTCTATCCTGACCTTGCTGCCGGCAGCCTTCTCTACCTGAAGAGAATAAGAGGGTCAGCCTTCTTTGACGGCTCAACGGGCTGGAAAATATATGATTACGGCGCCGGGAGGCTTGATGAGGGCTCAAAGGACTTTGGTTCTTTCGGGGCAGAGCTTCTTGCCGACTTCTATGTGCTCCGGTTTCCCTTTGAGATCAGCGCAGGTGCCACGGCAGGTTACATCCCCGTGCAGGAGCGGTTTTTCATAAACGGCACAATCTCAGTGAATATCTACGGCACCGTCCTTGGCAGAGAGCGCTGAGGCACATTCCTTTATCATCTCCCATGCCTGAAGCACATGTCTCTCCGACACGTTTGTCTGTGCCGTCACCATCCGCAGAACATACATGCCGTCTATTTTAGTATGGGTCAGATATATCCTGCCTGTATCATTCAGGGTGTGGTTGATCTTCTCATTCAGCCTGTTGGCTTCTTCGTCACTCATACCCGCGGGCATATAGCGGAAGCATACGGTGTTAAGAGGTACCGGCGCCACCAGGGTGAAGTCCCTTTCAGCCTCAATCAGCCCGGCAAGCATCTTCGCCAGCCTGAGATGTTCCCTGATCATTGACTGAAGCCGTTCAACGCCGTAGGTCCGTATCACAGCCCACAGCTTAAGTGCCCTGAACCGCCTGCCGAGAGGTATGCCCCAGTCGCGGTAGTCATTAACCTTACCCCTGGTGCGCGTTTTGAGATATTCGGGCAATATTTCGAAGGTGTGTATCAGCGAGGCGGCATCACGGACAAAATAGGCTGAACAGTCGAAGTTGGTGAACATCCACTTGTGGGGGTTGAAGACAATGGAGTCGACATATTCAATGCCGTCAGCCATCCATCGCATCTCCGGCAGCAGCAGGGCCGTGCCGGCCAGTGCACCGTCAACATGCAGCCATATATTCTTTTCGCGGCATATTTCACCCACATCCCTCAGTGAGTCTATTGCCGTTGTTCCTGTAGTGCCAAGGGTAGCTACGACGCAGCAGGGGATGTAACCCGCGGCTATATCCTCCTCAATGGCTTTTCTCAGGGCAGGAGCATCAATCGAGTAGTCGTTCCTGACCGCAATCCTCACCAGGTTCTCCCTCCCGATACCAGCCACGCCAACACCCTTCTCCACTGACGAGTGTGCCTGCTGTGATGCATAAACGCGCATCCGGCCCGCCCCTGACAGTCCTTCCATGTTGGACCTGTATTGCGTGACTCTCTCCCGTGCAGTGATAACAGCCACCAGGGTGGCCGACGAGGCGCTGTCCTGTATAACCCCCTCAAACGAGGAGGGCAGTCCGGTCATTTCACGCAGCCACTCCATCATCCTCTCCTCAAGCTCGGCTGCGGCAGGGGAGGTCTCCCATATCATGCACTGCGCCCCGAGGGCAGAGGTAAGCATCTCGGCAAGAACGGAGGGGGGACTGCTGTTTGCGGGAAAGTAGGCAAAGAAACTGGGACTCTGCCAGTGCGTTATGCCCGGCATGATGATTTCATCGAAGTCCTTCATGAAGAGATCAAAAGACTCACTCCCGGCGGGAGCTGTTCCGGGAAGGGCGTTTTTTATCTCCCCCGGGGCCACGCGTGCTTTGACCGGGTACTGTTCTACGTTTTCAAAGTAGCGGGCTATCCACTCAACAATCTCGTGACCCTGTCTGCGGAACTCGTCACTGTCCATCAGCTTCAGCTTTGAATGACCGAGTCGGCGAGAAGGATGACCCGGTTCTTCTTCACCTCAATCACTCCGCCGGTGATATCAAACTTCACCTCGTTGCCCTGCTCATCAACTATGATTACAATGCCGGCCTCAAGGGTAGAGATGATAGGCGCATGGTCTTTCAGCACCTGGAAGGAGCCTTTCCTGCCGGGCACCCTCACGGAGCGAATCTCTCCGGAATAGATGCTTTTGTCGGGTGTGATAATCTCAATCTTCACGTCTGATCATGTTTGGCATTACCGGCTCTCGGCAATCAGCTTCTCGCCCTTTTCTATTGCGTCTTCGATGGTGCCCACAAGCATGAAGGCAGCCTCGGGGTACTGGTCAACGGCGCCGTCGATGATCATGTTGAAGCCCCTGATTGTGTCTTCTATCGAGACCAGTTTACCGGGTATGTTGGTGAACTGTTCGGCAACGTGGAAGGGCTGTGAGAGGAACCTCTGCACCCTGCGTGCGCGGTGCACCACCATTTTGTCCTCCTCTGAAAGTTCATCCATACCGAGGATGGCGATGATATCCTGAAGTTCGTTGTACCTCTGCAGTACCTCCTTCACCCTCTGTGCGCAGCGGTAGTGTTCCTCACCCACAATCTCCGGGGTAAGAATCCTGGAGGTTGAATCAAGCGGGTCAACGGCCGGATAGATGCCCAGCTCGGAGATCTTGCGGCTCAGAACGGTTGTGGCATCGAGGTGGGCGAATGTTGTTGCAGGCGCCGGGTCGGTAAGGTCATCAGCCGGCACATAAACGGCCTGCACCGAGGTGATTGAGCCGTGGCGGGTCGAGGTGATTCTCTCCTGCATCACCCCCATTTCGGTTGCCAGGGTAGGCTGGTAGCCCACTGCCGAGGGCATTCGTCCGAGCAGTGCAGACACCTCCGACCCGGCCTGGGTGAACCGGAAAACGTTGTCCATAAAGAAGAGGATATCCTTTCCGGTGCCTTCACCTTCACCGTCGCGGAAGTATTCGGCAACGGAGAGGCCCGACAGGGCCACACGTGCACGTGCACCGGGAGGCTCATTCATCTGTCCGAAGACCAGCGCCAGTTTCGATTCCTTAAGCACCTCACGGTCAATAAGGTCAAGATTCCATCCGCCCTTCTCCATATCCTCCATGAACTCCTTGCCATAGGTAATGACATTGGCTTCAAGCATGTCGCGCAGGAGGTCATTGCCCTCCCTTGTGCGCTCGCCCACACCTGCGAAAACCGAGAGACCCGAGTAGGCCTTGGCAATGTTGTTTATAAGCTCGAGGATGACAACTGTCTTGCCCACACCCGCTCCGCCGAAGAGGCCTATCTTTCCGCCTTTGGAATAGGGCTCAATCAGGTCGATGACCTTGATCCCGGTGTAAAGCACCTCCTTCTCTGTTGACAGGTCCTCGTATCTTGGCGGCTTCCGGTGTATCGGATAACCACCCGTTTTGTCCAGCGGACCAATACCGTCAATAGGCATTCCGGTAACATTCATAAGCCGGCCCCGTATCTGTTCTCCCACCGGCATGATAATCGGAAGACCTGTTGCCACAACCTCCATACCCCGCTGCAGCCCGTCGGTTGAGTCCATGGCTATTGCCCTGACGGTTTTTTCACCTATATGCTGCTGACACTCTACCACGAGGACCGAACCGTCCTGACGTGTGATCTCCAGCGCATCAAGTATGTTGGGCATCTCTGTACCTGCCGTCTCAAAGGTAACGTCAACCACAGGTCCGATGACCTGACTTATCACTCCTGTTTTCTTTGCCATCTCTCTGACTTGATATTTCAATGTTTTTTGATAGTGTTCATTTTTCCTGTCCGCCGGCAGTTGCAGCCATGTTTATTTCACCCTCCCTATGAGGTTCACCGCCATCTGTTTAATCTCCTTCTTGCGTTCGGCATTTACATTCACCTGGTCAAGTGCCTGAAATGACCTGTTGAAGTAGTCATATGCAAGGTTCTCGGCATGGAGTCTTATCTCCAGTTCATCATAAATCGCCCTCACAGCAATTACCTTCTCATCCGGGTTCTGGTCTCCCGCTTCCAGCAGTTTTTTCAGCCGGCGCAGCTTCTCGCCTCCGGCCATCTCGAGGGCTTTGACAAGGAGGTAGGTCTTCTTGTTTGCCACGATATCGCTTCCCGTCTTTTTGCCGAACATTCTTGTATCGCCATAGGTATCAAGAACATCGTCCTGGATCTGGAAAGCTATCCCCAGGCACCTCCCGAACTCATACAGCAGATCCTGGTCTTTTTCAGATGCTTCTCCGATGATGGCTCCTGTTTTCAGTGAGGCTGCCACCAGCACTGCTGTTTTCAGTTCAATCATCCGGAGGTACTCTGACTCTGACACAAGGCCTTTCTTTTCATAATCAAGGTCGAGCTGCTGTCCGGTGCAAACCTCTATCGCAGTGCGATTGAATAGTTTCAGGGTTTTTGCCAGTACCTTTTCGGGAGCCTGCCCGATGCATTCCGTTGCCACGAACGCCATCACGTCACCTGAGAGGATAGCCTGATCATGGCCCCATTTCGAGTGTACCGTGGGGGATCCACGCCGCAGGTCAGCCTTATCGATTATATCGTCATGAATGAGGGTGAAGTTATGGAATACCTCAATGCCCACTGCCGGCATTACCGCCTCATCGATCTTATCCTTGAAGAGGTTGCATGCCAGCAGGCACATCACCGGTCTCAGCCTCTTTCCCCCGATGCCGAGGATATACCTCACGGGGGCAAAGAGTTTGTCAGCCTCGGCTGCTACGCCCAGGCTTGTGATGGCCTTGTCAGACAGTTCTCTCAGATAATCGCTTGTGAACATTTCGTTTTTCGTTAACCGTTAAGTGCTTCCGCGCCGCTGACCACCTCAAGCAGCTGGTTTGTGATGGAGGCCTGGCGGGCCTTGTTGTACTGCAATGTAAGTTCCCTGATGAGATCGGTGGCGTTGTCGGTAGCCTGATGCATTGCCGTCATCCGTGCCCCGTGCTCTGCGGCAAATGAGTCAAGCAGTGCCTTGAAAAGCTTTATGCGCAATGTCTTGGGGATCAGTTCCCCCACAATTGTTACCTGGTCAGGCTCATAAATGTAGTCCGTGAAGACCTCCGCCCTGCTGCCGGTGTCTCCGATCGAGACCGGCAGGTACACCTCCCTGGTGAGCCTCTGAACGGCGGCATTCTTGAACTGGTTATATACTATTTCAATCCTGTCATACTCTCCGGTCAGGTACAGTTCCGTCAGCCTGTCGGCAACCTTGGCTACCCTGTCAAATGAGAGCCCGGAGTAGAGATCGCTGTGCTCTTCAAGGATACTGCATTTCAGTTTTCTGAGGACATCATTGCCCTTCTTTCCCACCGGCATGAACCACAGGTCGCCTTTCCGCATCTGCTCGCCGTATGGCTCGTTCATCAGGCGTCTGACATCCCTCAGAACGTTGGCGTTGAATGCACCGCAGAGCCCCTTGTTGGAGGTGACCACCACTATCAGCACCCTGCCGTTGCCGCTCTTCCTCGGAGCATAGATATTTTCTATCTCCGTGTCGCGGAGGGCAGCGCTCAATCCCGCCTGGATCTCGTTGAGTTTATCTGCATAAGGTCTGAGTCGCACAATGGCATCCTGTGCCTTGCGCAGCTTGGCGGCCGCCACCATCTTCATTGCTGAAGTGATCTGGCGGGTTGACTTCACCGAGCTGAGCCTGACCCTTATTGCCTTTAGGTTTGCCATCTTACTTAACTTGTTTTATGCTATTTTGAAGAATAGCTGCCTGCAACATCCGCTGCCGCAGCCTCAAGGACAGCAGTAACCTCATCATTTATAACTCCTTTGCTGATTGTCACAAGTATATCTGCATGGTTGCTGCGCAGGAAAGCCAGGAAGTCATGCTCAAAGTCCTTCACCTTATTCACCGGCACACTCTTCAGCAGTCCCTTTGTTCCGCAGTAAATGATTGCAACCTGCTCTTCCACCTTCATGGGTGAGAAGAGGTTCTGCTTGAGTATCTCTACGTTCTTTGATCCCTTGTCAAGTACGGCAAGGGTTGCAGGGTCAAGGTCAGACCCGAACTTGGAGAAAGCCTCCAGCTCACGGTACTGAGCCTGGTCAACCTTCAGGGTTCCGGCAACCTTTTTCATCGATTTGATCTGGGCGTTGCCGCCTACCCTTGAGACTGATATACCAACGTTGATGGCCGGCCTGATACCAGCATTGAAGAGGCTCGACTCAAGGAAGATCTGCCCGTCAGTGATTGAGATCACGTTTGTGGGGATATATGCCGACACGTCGCCTGCCTGTGTCTCGATAATGGGCAATGCTGTCAGCGACCCTCCGCCTTTTACAAGATGCCTGATAGTCTCGGGAATGTCATTCATGTTCCTGGCCACCTCGTCTGATTCAATGATCTTGGCCGCCCTCTCAAGGAGGCGGGAATGGAGGTAGAAGACGTCGCCCGGATATGCCTCGCGGCCGGGAGGACGGCGCAGGAGGAGCGACACCTCGCGGTACGATACGGCCTGCTTTGAGAGGTCATCGTATATTATCAGCGCATCACGGCCGGTGTCACGGAAGAACTCGCCGATTGCGGCTCCGGCAAACGGTGCATAGAACTGGGCGGCAGCCGAGTCGGCAGCGGTGGCGCTGACAATGACAGTGTAATCCATGGCACCGTAACTCTCAAGGGTCATGGCGATATTTGCCACGTTTGAGCCCTTCTGCCCTATGGCCACATAGATGCAGTATACAGGCTTACCCTTATCGTACTCGCTTTTCTGGTTCAGGATTGTATCAACAGCGATGGCGGTCTTGCCTGTCTGCCTGTCGCCGATGATCAGCTCGCGCTGTCCGCGGCCGATGGGTATCATGGCATCGATAGCCTTCAGCCCGGTCTGAACGGGTTGTTTCACCGGCTGCCTGAAGATGACCCCCGGCGCCTTTCTCTCAAAGGGCATCTCATAGAGCTCGCCGGTAATTGGTCCCCGGCCGTCAATGGGAGCACCCGTGGTGTTGATCACCCTGCCCAGGAGACCTTCGCCAACCATGATCGACGAGATCCTGCCTGTACGGCGCACAATGTCACCCTCCTTAATCTTATCCGAGGCACCAAGGATAACGGCACCCACATTGTCTTCCTCAAGGTTGAGGACAATGCCTTTAATCCCGGACTCGACAAACTCTATCAGTTCATTGGATCCGGCATTCATGAGGCCGTAGATATGCGCAATGCCGTCTCCGACCTGAAGCACCGTTCCCACTTCCTCAATATCAATGGCCGTCTTTACTCCTTCAAGCTGTTGCCTTAAAATCTGTGATACCTCTGAAGGTTTAATATTAGTCATATCTCTAAATCTTATATACTATTCTGCGGCATACCCTGCCAGTGAAAATTCCTTTCTGTATTTGTTCAGTCTGTTCCTGACGCTGGCGTCAATATAGGCATCGTCCACCCTGAGGATGAAGCCCCCGATAAGCGAACGGTCTACATTCTCAATGAATTCGATGGTGCCTTTCTCCTTGCCGGAAATAAGGGCTGCCATCTCCTCCTTCAGCTTGCCGCCGACGGGGACGGCGGTGGTGAGGGTTACCTGACGTATTCCCCTGTGACGGCGGGTGAGATCGATGAAGTTCCTGGCAGCTGCAGCCAGGTAGTCTCCGCGGCCATGATTGAAAATCAGCGCCACAAAACTTGCTGTCAGCTTATCAGTCTCATCGCCGGTCAGTGCCAGGATGACCTCTTTTCTCTTCTGCTGCGATATCACGGGGTTATTGATGACTGCCTTAACCTCCTCCATTGCACAGAGTTGACTGACGGTCTTCATGTCTCTGTAGACGCTGTCAATGACATCACGCTCGAGGGCGAGGTCAAAAAGCGCCTTTGCATATCTTACCGATATCTTGCTCGAGTTCATCAGCTCAGTTCCGGTTTGCTTCGATCTCGTTAATATATCTTTCAATCAGCTTCTGCTGCTCGGCATCGCTTTTCAGTGTCTCCCCGACAACTTTTGAAGCTACCTCAATGACCAGCCTGGCCACCTCGCGCTTCACCTCAGTGATGGCGGTCACCTTCTCGCGTTCGATGAGTTCCCTTGTCCGACGGACCATTGCATCCGCTTCCGACTGGCTCTTCTCCTTGGCCTCGGTCATCATCCTGTCATAAGCCACCCTTGCTTCGCGGAGGATCTTATCTCTCTCCTCACGGGCTTTGCGCAGGATAATCTCATTGTCGGCCTGCAGGACCTTCATCTCATCGCGTGCTTTTTCAGCTGAGTCAAGGGCATTGCGGATCATGTCCTCACGTGCCTTGACAGCATTCATGATAGGTCCCCATGCGAATTTCCACAGGAGAACAAGCAATATGAGGAAGATCAGCGTTGTCCAGAAAACGGTCCCGATGGCGGGACTTGCAAGACTGCTTTGTAGTAACATATTGTTCTGAGTTTTTAATTCATTGGGAAAGCCTGCAACCAACCGTTGCAGGCTTTGTTTTTGTGCTTACTTGATCATTGCAACAACAATTGCAAAGAGGGCTGCTCCCTCGATGAGTGCTGCTGAGATGATCATTGCAAGCTGGATCTTTGAGTAGGCCTCAGGCTGACGTGCGATGGCGTCCATGGCCGAGCCGCCGATGCGACCGATGCCGATACCGGCGCCTATCACCGCGAGCCCTGCTCCTACTGCTGCTAATGACATTACTGCTTGTGCTTCTTCCATAATCTTAAATTTAAAATAACATATTGATATAATGATCTTAATGATGTTCCGCTTCAGCTGTGGCCATTCCGATGAAGAGGGCCGACAGAAGGGTGAAAACGTATGCCTGCAGGAAGGCCACCAGCAACTCTATACAGTACATGAACAGGACAAAGAAGATGGAGACCGGCGCTACAGCCACCGATTTGAAGATAAATATAAGCGAGACCAGGCTGAGTACTATGATATGACCTGCCGTGATATTAGCGAAGAGACGTATCATCAGTGCGAAAGGTTTTGAAAAGAGCCCGATGACCTCAATGGGTATCATGATTGGCAACAGCCAGACAGGGACACCCGGGGCGGCAAAGACATGACGCCAGTGTGACCTGTTCCCGCTGAACTGCGTAATAAGGAAGGTGAACAGCGCCAGAACGAATGTCACATTGACGTTCCCTGTCACGTTGGCACCAAAGGGGAAGACGGGCACCAGCCCGAGCAGGTTGTTCACAAGTATGAAAAAGAAGACCGTCAGCAGGTAAGGCATGTACTTTGCATATTTATGCTCACCTATATTGGGGATGGCAATGTCATCCCTGATAAACAGAATTATCGGCTCAAAGAAACCCTGCAGACCCCTAGGGGCGCTTATGCCGGACTTTTTGTAAGACCTTGCCATGGCGATCATCAGCCATAGAAGTATTACCGCCGCCACAAACATGCCGAAGATAGCCTTGGTGATGGAAAAATCAAGGGGAGGCTTTGTACCGTCAGGATGACCTTCAGCGTCAACCCTTACAATTTTGCCTGCATATTTGCCCTCGTGGGCAATTGCATAACCAAGATGGCTATGACCGTGAGCCAGCTTTCGGGAAGAAAAAATGTGGAAACCCGACTCCTTATCGATTATGATTACCGGAAGATAAATGGCCACATGGCTGCCATCCTTTTTCGTCAAAATGTGCCATTCGTGAGAGTCGGCCACATGACCCATGATAAATGTACTGGCATCAAACTCTTCCTGGCTTTCGTGTGATTTTTTATCCTCTTCCCCGGCCCCGGAGGAAATGGCGGGAACCGTTCCAGCCATTAATCCGAGTATTAGGAGCAAAATATATAAATACCTGGTTTTCAAGCTAATATTATTTTAACTGACCTTTTTTAAGGAAACGAAAAATTGTTAGAAGAACAAAAACAGTGAATGCCAAATATAGGATAAAAAACAATATTACTGAACCGGTCTGATTGTTTTTAAAGACAGCAATAAACAGCAGGGCGAGAACAAATGACAATAGCATTTTGACGCCAAGCGCCATAAATGTCATAAATACACTTTTCTCGGGATCTGACCAGACGCCCCTGAAGAAGATCATAAGTGAAATGAATGCCGTAAGGGTAAATCCGCCTGCGAGCATGACGGAGCTGACGGGATTGATAACTGAGGGGCGGATCATGCAAACGCCCAGGATCGCCAGGGCAATAATCACGGCGAAAATCAGAAGAAGAATATAATGCTTTATAGCCCCGGGGGTAAACATCCTACTTGTTTCTGAGGGCCTCTTTAATGACGAGCCACATTGCTGCGGCCACTCCGAGAAGTGACAGTATTACGGTCAGCCACGGTTTTGTTCCAGCCAGCTGGTCAAGCTTGACACCGCCGAGGGAGGTAATGATGATTATTACCGCCATCTGGATGGCGATGGTGCTGTACCTGGAGTAGGCCGAGAGGCCCTCCTGGCCGTTATTTCTCTCCTTCTTTGGGTCTGGCTGCCGCTGTTCCTCCATTTTCACCGTCTTTCATGGCGCAGTTGCCGGTAAAGATAGCTCCCGGTTCGATGGAGAGCTTGCTGGTAACTATGGTTCCGTTGATCTTTGATGAAGACTTAAGGTTGAGGAGCTGTGACACGGTTATTTTACCGTCTATAATTCCTGCCACCTCCGAATTCTTGCACTCCACCTCGCCCTTGACGCGACCCGTCGGGCCTATGACCACCTTGCCCTTGGTTGACATGTTCCCGTTCAGGACTCCGTCAATGCGAAGGTCGCCCGATGATTTGATATCGCCTGTGATCTCTGTGCCCTGGCTTATGAGGTTGACCGCTGTGCCGTTGTCTGTCTCGATGATTTTTGCCATAGTGATTTTTGTTTGTTCCCGAATTTCCCTGAATTACTTTAACCCACAAATATAAAAAGTATTGTGCCCGTTGGATAAAAAGTGTGCGGAATTACCGCTCCGGTTCTGATTATTACTCTGCCGGCCGGGGATCGTAGGCCCATTTGAGCCAGATGCTTCCCCAGGTAAACCCGCCTCCGAAGGCGGCAAGAACAAGGTTGTCTCCCTTCTTCAGCCTGTTTTCAAACTCCCAGATGCAGAGGGGTATGGTAGCGGCAGTGGTATTGCCGTAATTCTGTATGTTGATCATCACCTTCTCGGCAGGCAGTCCCATCCTTCGACCGGTGGCATCGATTATTCTCAGGTTGGCCTGGTGCGGCACCAGCCAGGCTATGTCATCGGGGCGGAGGTTATTCTTTTCCATGATCTCAACTGCTATATCAGCCATGTTTGACACAGCAAACTTGAATACAGACTGTCCCTCCTGGTAGATGAAATGCTCACCTGCTCCCACGGTCTCATGTGATGCAGGCTTTAGTGATCCTCCCGCTTTCTGGTGAAGGTATTTTCTTCCTGATCCGTCAGTCTTGAAAATATGGTCCATTATGCCATACTCTTCCTCTGTAGGCTCCAGCAGGACAGCACCGGCGGCATCACCAAAGAGAGTGCAGGTGGTGCGGTCAGTATAGTCAGTGATCGATGACATCTTGTCGGCGCCAACGACGATAACCTTTTTATACCTTCCCGACTCCACATATGAAGCTCCGGTCTGAAGTGCAAACAGGAATCCCGAGCAGGCAGCTCCGATATCAAAACTGAAGGCGTTCTTGATCCCCACCTTGTCGCATATGATGTTTGCCGTTGCCGGGAACATCATGTCAGCCGTTACCGTAGCACAGATAAGAAGATCGATCTCATCAGGCGAGGTCTTTGTCTTTTCCAGCAACCCTCTCACTGCCGGCTCCCCCAGGTCTGAGGTAGCCTTCCCTTCTCCCTTTAATATCCTTCTCTCCTTAATGCCGACGCGCTGCATGATCCATTCGTCGGTGGTATCGACCATAGTGGAAAGCTCCTGGTTGGTGAGGCGGTATTCCGGCACCCAGGCATTGATCCCTGTAATAGCTGCTCTTATTTTCGTCATCCTCCGATGGCCTCCTTGATCTTCCTGGCAAGGTCAGCATGAACCACATCACGGGTCTGGAGTATCATATTCATGATTGCTGTCCGGTTTGAGATGCCGTGACCTACCACAACATTTTCGTTAATACCGACAACAGGCGTCCCTCCCACTACTTCGAAATTGAGCCTGTCAAAGAAGCTGTCATTTATCCCTTTTGCCTTGGCCACGGCATAAAACTTCTCGGCCATTTTCAGAACAACGTTTCCGACGAATCCGTCACAGACGATTACGTCAGTCATCTCATCGGTAAAAAGATGATGTCCTTCGATGTTGCCCCTGAATGTTACATCGCTGCTTTCACGGAGGAGTTCGTAGGCGGCCTTTACAGCCGACGAACCCTTTGATTCCTCCTCCCCGATGTTGAGCAGCCCCACCTCGGGGTTCTGGATTCCCAGAACATATTTGGCATAGACGGAGCCCAGCATTCCATACTGCAGCAATACATCCGGCTTGCTGTCGGGATTGATCCCCACGTCAAGTATTATTGATGACTTTCCGTTGACATTCGGAATAAGCGCTGCCAGGGCTGGTCTGAAAACGCCGGGGATGACGTTGACCGTATAGCTTGCTCCCACCAGCATGGCGCCGGTGTTGCCTGCACTGGCAAAGCCGTCAATGAGGCCGCTCTTGAGCATGCCGAATCCGACAGCAATGGATGAATCCTTTTTCTGCGAAAAGGCTTTTGCCGGGTGATCAGACATCTCTATCACCTGGGTTGTCGGGACTATGTCAAAGAGTGAAGGCTCGACATTCATTGATGCGAGCTTCTCCCTTATCCGTCCGTTATCGCCTATAAGCACCAGCCGGTCTCCTGACGGCAGCTTGTCGAGGGCATCCACTGCACCCTCTACGGTAGCATCGGGAGCGAAATCGCCCCCCATTGCATCAAGACCTATTTTCATCGTTCAGCTTTTTTGAACGGTTTGCCTGTCAGGCTGTCGTTTTCTTCTCAACGGCAAGCTTGCCTCTGTAGAAGCCGCACTCAGGGCAGACCCTGTGGTACAGATGAGCTGATCCGCAGTTCGAACATGCAGATACTGTAGGAGCCACAGCCTTGTAGTGTGTCCTCCTCTTGTCCCTCCTGGTACTGGAGTGTCTGTGTTTTGGATTTGGCATCGAAGTAATGAATTAATTTAGTTATTCCTCGTCAGTTTCTTAAGCTCATCCCATCGCGGATCAGCGTCAGCCTCGCCGCTGATAAGATGATCTTCAAGCTTCCTGATCATTTCGGGATTGCACGTTGTGCGGCCCTCGCTGTCATCAGGGTGAATACGCTTCAAAGGTAACGCCAGATGGATGTATTCATAGAAAAATTGACCAAGATCTATTTCATGCTCATCCAGTGGCATTGTAATCATGTCCGGATCGACCTCCGCCCACTCCCTCTCCTGCTTTACAACCAGCCTGTTGACTGATGAGAGCGGTAAATAAAAGCTTTCAAGGCACCTGTCACATATTACCTCGGCACGGCCGTTGATCACAATGTCAAGCTCAAGATGGGTGGAACTTTTCTGAAGCACCACTACCGCATCAAGCTCTCCCCTCTGTATCTCAGACCCCTCGAAAGCCTTAAAGAAGTCATCCCCTATTTTGAAGTCGTAGGTATATCTGGCTTCCTTTAATCCCGCAAGCGGTATGGAATACAATCCGGGCATATTCCCTTTTTTTCGGTCTGCAAAATTATAAATCCTCTTCCAATAAAAAAAATTATGAACAAAAAAGTAACAACGCCCGTTTTCTTCGCTGTTCACCGATATATATCCGCACCCCGCCGGAAATGTCTCGCGACGGCACGGGGCTTCAATATATTTTTGAACCGTAAATCATTTCCACTGACATGAAAGACAAAAATAAAAATCCGTTCATTGGCATCGCCCAGTTCCTGATCTCACTCGGACTGGTAATGATTGTGGCAAAGCTGGACCTGCTCAGGCTGGGTGATATACCGGAATACTTCCGGTGGGAGATGATCCTGATATTCTTCGGGATATTTTCCCTTGTCAGCCTGGAACTGGTCTCGTCAGTGATCCTTTTCGCCATCGGCTTCTGGTTCCTGATGCCTGACTTGACTGTACAGCTCTCTCCGGTATATAAAAACATTTACTGGCCTGCGGTGCTGGTTCTGGCCGGACTGGCATTCATGCTGAAGCCGCTGAGTAAAAAATGGAAATAATATAAACTCATAATACTTAAAGCAATGGAAAACCAAATGAATAAACCGGCAAGAAATTCCGAGACCCCCAACAGGTTCATTATCGGGATACTACTTATCATCGCAGGACTGATCCTGATGGTCAAGAAATCGGCAGTGCTTCCTGAACCTCTTGACCATTTCATTGATGACATCATCTTCAGCTGGCAGATGCTTCTGGTAGTCATAGGTGTGATTTCACTGACGGGCTCGGAGAATAAAACACCAGGAATTGTTTTGATTGCCGTAGGAGGCTTCTTTATGATCCCCGAACTGTTTACCGACTTCTTCAGATCATTCAATTTCTTCTGGCCTGCATTGTTCATCGTGATAGGGGTGGTCCTGCTCATGAACTCGAAAAGGCTCGGCAAGACGCTGAACTTTTCAACCAGCAATAAAGCCGATTACATTGATTATACAAATATCTTCAGCGGTGCCGAGCGACAGCTGATAACCGAAAATTTTCAGGGAGGAAAGATAACCTCCATCTTCGGCGGCGGCGAGGTTGACCTTACCAGGTCGTCACTTGCTCCGGGCGAGAATGTAATTGAAATAACTTGTATCTTTGGTGGTACGACCATCATTGTGCCTGAAAGCTGGAATGTTATAATGGACGTGACCCCCATCCTTGGCGGGTTCTCTGACGGCAGGAAGATAAGGGGTGATGTAATGAAAGATAACACCAGGTCGCTGGTAATAAGGGGTACAGTGATTTTCGGCGGGGGTGAGATCAAGAGCTATAAGTAAGATATGAAGCATCCGTTACTGGAAAGCAGAAACAGGTTTCTTATCTGGTGGCTGGCCTGGCTGTTACTGGCAGCAGGCCAGTCACTTCTCATTCATTTTGCCTATGGAGGAAAAACCGATGCGGCAATCGCCGACGGTACCTTCTCAATGTTGTTATTCGGACTGCTGGGCCTGGCGGTATGGTTTCCCGTGAGGTATATGCTGCGCGATGACAACGAGCTCTATTCATCTGTATTCAACGTAGTTCTGACCGGATCGCTTACAGTGGCGATATGGCTTCTCATCCCAAGGTTCATCGTCAGAGCCTTCTTGTCAGAGAAGATCGATTATGACATCTTCTGGCATTCATCACTGGTCTTCAGGGCCACGGCCGGCGTACTTATATTCTCCATGATAGTACTTGTTTACTATCTCTTCCTCAGCGCCACCCGCCTGGCGGAGAAAGCGATGCGCCAGGCGCAGCTGGAGGCCCAGGTTCGTGAAGGGGAGCTGAAGATGCTCCGCTCACAGATAAATCCGCATTTCCTGTTCAACAGCCTTAACTCCGTCAGCTCACTCACCGTGACCGACCCCCTGAGGGCCAGGGAGATGATAGTGAAGCTCTCAGATTTCATGCGCTATTCGCTATCGGCGAGGAATGAACAGCCGGTTACCCTGCAGAGCGAGATGGAGAGCCTCAGGCTCTACCTTCAGATAGAAAAGGTAAGGTTTGGCGACCGGCTTGTAATAGAAGAGGATATAAGTCCCGATTGCCTCCCGGCACTGATGCCGGGAATGCTGCTTCAGCCGCTGTACGAGAACGCTGTCAAGCACGGGGTATATGAATCAACCGAAGAGGTTGTTATCAGAACCAACGCAAGGAAGGAAAACGACATGGTAGTCATATCAGTTTCCAATAATGTGGATACTGATGCAGTGGTGACACGAAAGGGTGCCGGCATCGGACTTAAAAACGTAAGCAGCAGGCTTGAGCTGTTCTTCGGCGAGATGGCTGACCTTACCATAAACCGGACAGAGCAGAGCTTTACTGTGGTTGTCAGGTTCCCGTTCCGGAAGACATGAAAAAGATTTCATCATAAGGGCATGAAAAAAATAAGAGCACTGATAATTGAAGATGAAGCCCCGGCCAGGGAGCTGATTAAATTTATGCTGAAGGACCACGCGGAGATTGAGATAGCGGGCGAGTGCGGCGACGGGTTCTGCGGGGCCAGGGAGATAAAGGAGAAACACCCGGACCTGATCTTCCTCGATATCCAGATGCCTAAACTGACAGGGTTTGAGCTGCTGGAGGTAATTGATGAAAAGCCCGAGGTGATCTTCACCACGGCCTTCGACCAGTATGCAATAAGGGCATTTGAACTGAACGCTGTGGATTACCTTTTAAAGCCCTTCTCAAAGGAGAGGTTTGACGATGCCCTCGCCAAGGCTGTGAACCGGCTCGACAAGGAGACACCCGATCCGGAAAAAATTGAAAAGCTGGTTGCCACAGTTTCAGAGGCGGAGGGTTACCTTACCAGGATTGTCTTCAGGAAAGGGGCCGGCATAAAGATTATACCACTGAACAATGTTTCATACCTCGCCGCGGAGGATGACTACGTGATGATCTATTACAGCGAGGGAAAGGCCCTGAAGCCGAAGACAATGAAATACTACGAGGACCACCTCCCTCCGGGCCTCTTCCTGAGGGTCCACAGGTCATATATCGTGAACGTGGAACACATCACCCGCCTTGAACCATACAGCAAGGACAACTATGTGGCAATACTTAAATCCGGGGAAAAGATACCCGTGAGCCGCGCCGGGTACAAGATGCTCAGGGAAAAACTAAGCTTCTAGTCATGCTCCTTAAGCCTGTTGCACCGCGGACCGCTTCGTAACAGGCGGCCTTCAGGGCGGTATCGCCTGAAGATAAAACGCGGGACAGGGTCATAACCGTGCGTGCCCCCCGGCCTGCACCTGAGGATGCGGCCGGTTGAAATGACAATACCCCTCAGAGGCCCATGCATCCTTAAGGCATCAATGGTATACTCCGAGCAGGTGGGAACGTGGCGGCACGAGGCGGGAGTCCAGGGCGATATGAACCACCTGTAAAACCAGACCGGTATCAGCAACAAAAAAGAGAATATCTTTGCAATCGTACTTTGCATCGGTTTCAAAGATAAGCTGAATTGGCATGACAAAATGACCTCCTTTCAGAACTTTCACCGGATGGCAGGTGTTTTGATTTAGTAAAAGAAACTTAAAAGACAGAATATTAATGGAGACAATGTTTTTACACAACGGAACTTACTGGATCATCTTTATAGTATTCATGATCCTGAGCTGGGTTGTCAGCGCAAGGCTTAAATCCAAATTCAGGCAGTATTCGAAAATGCCGATAGCCAGCGGCATGACAGGACGTGATGTGGCTGAAAAGATGCTTCGCGAAAACGGGATCACCGATGTGACTGTTCACAGCGTTGCGGGAGAGCTCTCTGATCATTATAATCCACTTAAGAAGACCATCAACCTGAGCCGTGATGTATACTCCGGCGCCAGCGTGGCAGCTGCCGCCGTTGCAGCCCATGAGACGGGTCATGCCCTGCAGCACGCACAGTCATACGCATGGCTGAATATGAGATCGAAGCTTGCTCCGGCGGTGGGGTTTGCATCCAACTGGATTCAGTGGGTGCTGATTGCAGGACTGGTGCTCCTCAACTCGAGACCGGAGATACTGCTGATTGGTATAGTCCTGTTCGCCATCACCACCCTTTTCAGCTTCATCACCCTTCCGGTGGAGATAAATGCATCAAAGAGGGCGCTGGCATGGCTCTCCAATGCAGGCATAACCTATTCGGGAACGCATGACAAAGCTGAAGATGCACTGAGATGGGCTGCATATACCTACGTCATAGCAGCACTGGGCTCACTGGCGACGCTGATCTATTACATAATGCTATTCATGGGGGCAAGAGACAGATAGGAAGAGATTTTCTCTCCTATCTCCCCTCAACATATAGGAACTTCGTCCTCTTCACCATATACCTGATAACAGCCCAGAAGATAAGCGCTGCTGTGAGAAGAGTCACATACAGGGGTTCCATGTAAACCCTTCCGGTTACAGCCAGATTACGGAAAATGTCAAGGATAGCAAACACAATGAAGAGGTTGGCTATGCTGTTGTATTCGCGCTTAAGGACATTCTTTAATGAGAAGGGAAGCTTTGACTTTATGTGGTGCCGGAACCCCGGGATCACTGCCTTAACCCTGAAAGCCCAGGTGTCATAGGCCTCACCGAACTTGCGGCGGAGATACTGCTCCTCGGCAAAAACAATCCGTTCATAATACAGCCAGTAGGCAAGAACAAAGATCATAAGACACCATACAGACCTCAGAAAAAGCACCGGGCCGAGCCACATGAGGAAATTGCCGATATAAAGAGGATGACGGACAACGGAGTAAATGCCTGTTGTATTGAGCTCATCGGCAAGCTGGTCTATCACATTGCGACCTGAAGTGTTACGCGGAACATAGCCCACGGTGTACGACCTGAGAAGCTCCCCCAGGACAGAGACCAGTATGCATAACAATTCCCAGGTGAGGTTGAAATAGATAACACTGCGATTGGCAATGAAGAGATAAACAACTGCCAGAACAATGATTACTGCAGGCAGCCAGCTTCTCCTTCGGAATAACCAGTTACCGGATTTCTCAAGTTCATGGACCAGTGACATACTTTTTGGCGTTAATGCGGTAAAAGTATGAAAATTTCATTATATAATTATTGATTTAATTTGTATGATAGCCTGTCCCGGTTTATCGGGAGAACCTACATGTGTCAGATAACTATTTACTTGTATTTCTGAGTGCTAACACATGCAGGTTTCAGAAATTATACTTAATCCTCATGAAACCGAGGTTTATCCTCGTCTCTTCACCCCCGATATTGCTTTTGAAATACTGCCACAGTAAGGTGAAGTCTACATTTTCAGCCAGGGAAAAATCGACTCCCGGACCGGCGTAGAATCCGTCAAGGTCAGGATACCAGATAGCCGAAAGGGATAGATTCAGCAGGGGTATTGGAGCATAGGTCAGCTGGCCTATGGCACTCCATTCCGAGAAAGCCAGCTGACTGGCTGTCATCGCTCCATTGTACAGCTCGGTGAAGCTGTCAAGCGGGGTTGGGTTATTTGAGTACATCAGCTGAGCCAGGGCGGTAATCTTGTCGGAGAAGGCCCTGTCTACCCCGGCCGTGACCAGAAAAATGTTCTTTTCTTCCATTGAACTCCGAAAGGGAGCGAAGAGAGTGGCTTCTCCCCTGATTGAATATGAGCCGATGGCCCCTGACCCTCCCATGCCCGCTGTGAAGAGCTCCTCATCCGTCTCTCCGGCAAGGAACTGTAGGTCAGTGTTCAGGATGCTGAAGCGGTACAGTGCAGCTGCTGTCACCTCGTTCTCACTGTTCAGTTTGACGACAGCCTCGGCGGCTGAGGAGGGGCCGGTGGAGTATGTCACTCTTACGGCATCGCTGCCGGGCCGTTCCACATAGTCAAAATCGAAGAACGAATAGGTGTTGAACAGATCATTGGGATTCCACACCAGTGCCTGGCTCCAGTTGATGCGCTGGCGGCCCGCCCTGACCTGGAGCCTGCCTGCCGTAAAATCAACATAGGCCCTGTCTATCATCGTGTTTAAGACATAGGAGGTCCCGCTGAAGAGATTCCATGACATGTCAATCCATCCCGGATCATAGGCCAGTCCCGGGGCATAGGTCGGATCAAGAGTGACAATGTCACCCGTGACGAACCTGTTCCTCACCTCAACTGCGATGGTGGTTCTGGTTCCCGGATATGCCTTGAAGTTCAGTCTGTTATGCAGCATCGAGCTGTTGAGCCATGTGTCTGACGGTTTTTCAAAGACAGACATGTGCAGCCACGATGCATACCCGCCGGCAGATAGTTTACTGCCGGGCTCCTGTGCATGCAATGCAAGGGATGATGCCAGAACGGCAACTGCCAGAAGTGAAGCTCCCCTCATGAAATGTGGTTTGTCCTTTCATCAGATACCACCCTGCCGTCTTCGAGGGTGATGACCCTGCGGGCTCTCTTCATAACCCTGACGTCATGGGTTGAGAAGATGAATGTCATCTGCTCCTCCCGGTTGAGCTTCTCCATGATGTCGAGGAGTGCCTCGGCTGATTTTGTATCAAGGTTTGCCGTGGGTTCGTCAGCCAGGATGAACTCCGGCCGCGGAGCCAGGGCGCGAGCCACGGCAACCCGCTGCTGCTGACCTCCCGACAGCTGTGAGGGACGGCTGTTGTGACGGTCTGACAACCCCACTGAAGCCAGCATCTCATCAGTACGTGCCTTGCGCTTCTCCTTCGGCCACCGCTGAAGGTTCATGATGAACCCGACGTTCTCCGCGGCGGTGAGAACGGGTATCAGGTTGTACGACTGGAAGACGAAGCCCACGTGCTCCATCCTGAAGTCGATCAGCTCCGAGGGTTTCAGCTCAGAGAGCCGGTGACCCGCAACAATGATCTCCCCCCCGCTGGGCTTGTCAAGGCCTCCGATAAGGTTAAGCAGGGTTGTCTTGCCTGAACCTGACGGTCCTACGATAACCGCAAAATCGCCCTTGTCAAAACTGAGCGTGACCCCGTTAACGGCCTTCACCTCCACCTCGGTATCATGATAGGTTTTTGACACATCATTGATTTCAACTACTTTCATTGGTATATTGTTTTGTTGTTATTCACCTCTTAATGCTTCCACCGGATTTAGCTGCAGTGCCTTGCGGGCCGGGTATATCGCAGATAATATCCCCGTGATCACGATCATCACCGTAAGCATGATAAAGAAATCTGCACCTATTGTGGGATAGAGATTGGCAGAGTACCCGAAGGCCTCCATCCCTTCCGCATATTTTACCAGGTTGATTCCAGTACGGCCGGTAATGGCAATAACCCCTCCGCTGACTGCCATCCCTGCAAAGCCACCGACAACCGACAGGAATATTGATTCAAGCATTATCATCACAAAGATCCTGCGCCGGTTCATGCCTATTGCCGACAGCATGCCCAGTTCGCGTGTCCGTTCAAGGACGGACATCAGCATGGTATTCACTATGCCAAAGGCGAGGGCGGCAAGTATAATGACCATGAAGATGGCATAGATCTGGTTTATGTAATCAGTTACCATGGCCAGGTCGGTCTGGATCTCCTTCCAGCTCAGTACTTCCAGTCCGGGCAGCGCCTCCCTGACAACCGGCGTGACCTTGTTGGTAAGGTCGTCTTCCTCCAGCCTTGCGATAAACCGGTGGTACTGTCCCTCTTCCATGCCTGTCAGCCTGCGGAGCTCATCTTCCGGAACGAAGAGAGACATTGCCTCGAACTGGTCGTTGTTGGTTCGGAAGATGCCGCTTATCCTGAATGCCGCACCGGTCTGATTGCCGTTGACATCGAGGAATGAGAGGATGATCCTTGAGCCTTCCCGGTATGACCAGGCCGCTTCCCTGATGAACAGTCCGTATTCCTTTATCTCCTTCCGGGACAAAAGCCCGGCAAGTGCCTCCGTCAGTTTCTTTTCCGTGGTGAACCTCTCGCCTTCAAGTGGCTTCAGCTTTTCGATGACGGCAGGGGGCACCTCTTTCGACTCAAGCGACTCAAACGCTTCGGGGGTAAGGATATACCTGATTATATAGAGCTCTTTGGCGAGCTTCTCCCCGATAAATGCGCTGTTCAGTTTCGTGTCGGCTCCGAAGTAACTGCCGGTTCCCGGGATCAGCCTCCGGGAGAGGGTGAACATCTCAAGTTCCTTCTGAACATCTATGCCGGTGATCTCAACACCGGTGCTGCCGGCAGAGGTAGAGGCGATGCCCCTGACCAGGACCCTGCCCGTGATGTCAGTCACACCGGGGGTCTTCTCAAGGGTGGTGATCACAGTCGCAGGATCCTCTATGAAATTCTGAATATCACTGCTGCTCCGGAACTCTTTGTTGTTTACCTGAATGTGGGCAAGCTCTTCATTGACTGCGGCATCAATCCGCTGAACGATTGAACTGTTTATCGCAGCCATCGCGAAGACGCCGGCAAAGACACCTACCGTAACGGCAGCAATGACGGTCAGGCTTCTTGTCTTGTTCCTCCAGACGTTTTTCCAGGCTAAAGATGTTATCATGGTTTTTTCTGTTAGGCTCTGATAGCGTTTATAACATTCATTTTGAAGACATTGCGGACGCTGAAGGCAATGGCAATCAAAAGAATCAGGAGGACAATCACCACCTGCCACAGGTAATAGGTGTCAGGCAACAGCATTGGCATCACCGGTTCGAAGCCATAGTCTTCGTACATCTTTGCCATCTCACCGGTAAAACGAAGTGGCCTGGCATATCCGAGGAAGACAATCGGCAGTGACCCTGCCACACCGGCTGCCACACCCAGGAGTCCTATCAGCAGCATCTCCATCGAGATCACTTTGGCGAGCTTGCCCTTCCGCATCCCTATGGATACCAGCATGCCGAACTCCCGGCGTCTTTCTGCCATCATCATAAGTACTGTACCGAAGACCCCGAAGGCTATAACCAGGTACAGGATACCGATCATTATTGCACCGCTCCTGTTGTCTGCCTCCATCTGGTTAATGAGGAGGGCATTCATCTCCTTCCATGTGCGGATGGCAAGACCGTCGCCGAGGGTTTGACCCAGTCTTTCCCGGGTCATCAGAAGATCTCCGTCATCTGTCTCCCTGACACTTATTATGGCGGAGGTAGCCATGCCGGGTGCGGCATAAAGATACTGTGCATCGTTCAGGGTGAGATAGACAAACCTGTTATCAATCTCAGGCTGAGGCATGCTCACAATTCCCTTTACAACATATAGTCCTGCCGCCGATGTTCCGTGGTATCCCTGGCCCATCAGCACGAGAGTATCACCCACTCCGGCATGAAGGTATTCGGAGAGACCGTTGCCGATGACGGCATAACCCGAATCGGCCGCAGTCAGGTAGCCGTTCTCAAAAATGGCGTGCTTTCTGAAAAGCGGTAGAACCTCAAGGGTGTCGGAACGGTCGATGTCAAGAATGGAGATAAGGCTTGCCTCGTCAGTGAATGATTCGTTGATAAAGACATCAAGCAGCTTTCCCGTGCGGCCGGGCAGGCTTTCGGCCTTCAGTGACTCAACAGCCTCCGGGGTAAGCCTGTATCTGACGAGGCGGTTTCTGACATTGAGCCCCTTCATCTCAATTTCGGGATTCATTCCAATTACCATGACCCCCTGCGTGCGGCTGCCGGCAGCGGCCAGGGCGAACGACTCGAGCCTGGGGATGACGGCTGTCACATTCGGATCACCCTCAATGCTGCTGATGACTTCAGGATCAATGATGAAGCCGTTGTCAAGGCTTGACTCGTCAATATAATCAACGTGCTGCAGCTGCAGATAGCCGGTATATGATTCAATGACATCCCTGTACATCTTCTCATAGGTTCCAAGCTGGAATGATCTCATTATCAGTGCGAAGAAAACCGCAAAAAAGACTGAGGCGGCAGTGATGAGGGTTCTTCTCCTGTTTCGCCACAGGTTCCTCCAGGCGAGCTGATAGTCTTTCATGCTGATAGCCCTTTCATTAATCGGATGTTACCTTATGCTTTTCATGTTTTGCTGTGAGAAGAAACTCTCATCGAGTTTTATGTTGAATTTCATCTCCAGGATCTTCAGGACGGTTTTATGACCCTCCTCTTCCGCCGGTACCAGCTCAATTGTGGAGGGAATGAATCTCCCATCCATCGTTTTAAGATCAGTGCCTCTCTCCGTACGGACAAGGTATCCGTCCTCATCAAAGAGTTCGGCCTTCAGGATAATGAATTCCTTCTTGTCGACCCACCATACCTGATGGCCCCAGAGGACATCGGCATCCTCCTTTGCCATGAGCTTAATCTTATGGCAGTGGCGGCCGTCAATCTCCTCCTCTCCTTCAATGGAGTGGTTATAGTCATTTACCACTGATGATTCCCTCAGGATATCGTCATTGGTATAGTCTGAGCCCATCCATCCCTGAGACATCATTGAGGGGGGAAGCTTGATCAGCCTGCTGATTGCCGGGTTCCAGCTCCACATCTCCGTGCCGCGTTTGAGGAATGTCTGTCCCTTCTCGCGTGCCGGGGCGGTGATAAGGGTAAGGGCGTAATCGTCTTCAAGCGACCACGACTTGAACTCCACGGTACGCTGCCAGGTGGGGCGGATGATGGTCATGCTCATCACGCTGTAGCCCGACATCTCGCCGTTGAATTTTTCATCCGCCCTGGTGATTATCTCCGTGGCGGTCAGCTGCTGGGCTGAGGCAAAGTGCCAGGCCGGAAGCATGAGAAGAGCCGTCAGCGGCACAATCGTCGATCTCATAATCATCTTCATTTGTATCTTCTGATTAATGCGTCTATCATTTTTTCAAAGTAGTCACCCTGGTAATTTTCATCTGCAAAAAGGTACGTCATGGCAAAACCCTTGATGGTATTGGTAAACATGAGCATCTCGGTGGTGGGATCGTAATCCGGGCCTTCAGAATCCTTCTTTCTGGCGAAGTAGTCTGCAAGGAGCATGATCATGTTTTCGGAAAACTCCCTGAGGGGGGTTCCGGAAACGGAAACAGGCATTTTGTCTTCACTGAGGAGATTTTCATACACCCCCTGCTGCATCATTATTCTGAACAACAGCTTCCAGAACTGCCGCTTCTCACGGAAGAGGCTGAACACCTTGCGGATGAACAGTTCAAACTCTGCGGGGGTCAGCTGGCTGTCGTGATCAGGATTGAACGAACCATATATCTCAGTCAGGGATCTGTTTATGATCGCAGCAAGGAGGTCTTCCTTGCTTTTGAAATAATTGTACATGAGGCCTTTTGAGATGCCGGCATGCCTTGCTATGTGGGTTATGGTTGTAGCGTGGAACCCGGTATTTGAAAAGTGTTCCAGGGCTGCATTCATTATGAGGGTCCTTTTCTCCTCCCTCATCTCCTCGAATTGTGCAGATGATCTTGGTGACATGGTCTTTGATTAAACGTTCATTCAATAAAGCCCCCCTTAAAAACCGTTCTTTGATTGAACGGTCGGTCAAAGTTAAAACGTGATTTTAAAAAATGCAAATATTTTTTCAAAAAATTTTTGTGGCACTTCGAGAATTACGGAAAGTAATGTAAAAGGTTATTATAGCGCGTAGCGCTTGCAGTATTGTAGAAGATATTGCTAATAAGGCCTATAGCGCGTAGCGCTTTCATTATTGTAGCAGGTCGGTATAAAAGACTATAGCGCTAAGCGCTTCAAGTATTGTAGAACCAATTGTACTTCGCAAAAAAAATCCGGAAGAGATTACCCTCCCGGATTCCTGAATAGCAACATGTCGGTTTACATATCTCCCCGACTATTTTATTTCAGTGAAAAACTAATCGGAACTGAGTAATATATATTAACCGGTTTACCTTTCATTTTCCCGGGTTCCCATTTGGGGCAGAGGTTCATTACCCTCACCGCTTCATTGTCGAGCAGGGGATCAACTCCTCTGACCACATACACGTTCTCAACATTCCCTTCAGAAGTAACAATAAACCTGAGGATGACCTTCCCCTGAATACCGTTGTCCTTCGCTTCCGCCGGATACTTGATAGTTTCATATAAAAACTTGAACAGAGCAGCATCACCGCCAGGATACTTAGGCATCTCATCCACCATGATATATACGATACCGTTACTTACCCTGGCGGGTGGTTCGAACCTGATCAGTATCTCGGAGGTGAAGGGTTCATTGGCATCGCTGTTCTCCGGGCTCTTCCAGCGGGGAGAGGACTCCATCACCTTTGTCAGCTCTGCTGCGAAAGCCGGATCTGTGTCATATGAGGGCTTTATCTGTGAGACGGAGCCGTCTGTTTCTACGGTATAGCTCATCCTTGCCCATCCGCTGATATTTTTTGCGGCAGCTTCTTCCGGATATTTTGCTTTTTCCGCTACCCAGTCGGCAAATGCCAGGTAACTCTCACCCCTGAATATGGGAAAATCTGCTTCATCACTTCTGGGGTATGGCAGGTTAAGTCCCGACTCCCTTGCCTTGCTTCTGGAGATGATCTCGAAGGCACCTTTAGCTCCCTTTTCACCATATTTTGCCTTTGCTGCCTCAGGCATCAGGTAGGTAAATTTGCCATAATCCTTGCCCAGCTTCTTTATCGCCTCTTCAAGTGACAGATCTGACACCTTTCCGTCGATAACAACAATTTCGGCCCCTGTTGAAGGTCCACGTACGGCATAGCGTGGATCGGCCTTCATGGTGACCGTAATCCCGCGGGCCGATTCAGCAGTTATAGATACGGGCTCATATCCGCTGACAGTGAACATGAGAGCAACATACCCGGGCAGGTCACTGAAATAAAACTTCCCTGATTCATCAGTGGTAACACTTAAGGAGGTTCCTGACACATTTACCATGACACCCTGGAACAAGGTACCGTCTTCTTTGACCACTGTTCCGTTAATATCCTTGATCATGACTGCCGGGCCAGTGGATCCCCAACTATCCCGCCGGTCTGAATAGGTATAAACCGGATCAGCAAATGCGTACATCATAATTGCCATTAGGGGCAACACAAGAAGCAGCTTAAGCTTCCTGTATGGAGAATAAGATTCCTTTTTCATCATTTCAAATCTGTTTGTGTTAAATGAAAAGTTGAATGAATTCGAGAGGCTTATCAGCCTGGCGTTGAAGACCTGGTTGAGAAGAGCCGCCCTGTAGCCTGCCGGGTCAGACGTGCTCTGCAGCGCCTCCTCGTCGGCAAGATTTTCGTGATTTTGCCTGACAAACCCGGAGTAGATCCATACAAACGGATTCATCCACTGTATCAGGCTCATCATCTCAACAAGCAGGAGATCGAACCAGTGTTTCTGTTTAAGGTGCACCATCTCATGGTTCAGGATCTCCCTGGCCTCCTGCTCACTCACTGAAGGATTGATGAAAACATAATTGAAGAACGAGAAAGCGGAGGTATATTTTTCGGTTTTGACCATTACTGCCTCTCCTGTCCTGCTGACAGATCCCGTGCTCAATGCCCGGTAAAGCGAAAAGATATGCACCAGGGTCCGGAACAGAAAGAGAACCATTCCACTGGAATATATCAGAAGGAAAAGGGCGAGAGGGGATTTCTGCTCATGCTGTTCCGTGGCGACCGTAGGCTCCGGTGTCTGGGCCATAGTCCCAACCTGGACCTCCTGCATTACCGGCGCCGGCAGTTCAACCCTGTAATGAAACGTTATCAGCGGGAGAAGCAGTGACATGATAACCCCGGCAACAAGATATGCCCTCTTAAGCCTGAAGAACCTCTCCTTCCTTAGAAAAAGTAGGTATATCAGCGTAAAACCCGCAAGCCATGCGGCCGATTTCAGGAGGTAAAATGCAATTGATTCCATATCTTATTCCTGTTGGTTATCCTTAAGGTCCCGTCTGGCTTCCTCAAGTATCGTGTCCAGATCCTTGATGGAAAGGTTCTTCTCCATGGCAAAGAACGAAGTCATTGCCGGGAAGGAGTTATTGAAATATCCCTCAAGCAGCCCGAAAAGCTGGTGCTTTGAATACTCCTTTTTCGACACCAGGGGATAATAGAGGAACACGTTGGCGTATGCCTTGTGATCAACATACCCCTTTTTTTCCAATACCTTCAGCACGGTCGAGATGGTATTGCGCGCAGGCTTCGGATCATCAAACTTATCCCTGATTTCCTTCACCACTCCTTCCTTCAGATCCCATAAGATCTGCATTATCTGCTCTTCTGCCTTCGTCAGCTGCATGATTCCCGGTTTTTATTAATGGCTCAGCAATGTCCTCTGCCGGACACCACTTCTCAATCAATCCTTCAATGCAAATATATGACTATATTTATAGACGTGCAAATTTTTTATCAATTTTCGTCTATATTTATAGTCAATAAATACAACCAATTCTTTTACAATCAATTAACTGATATTAAAGCACACGTAAATAGCGCCCGGTCAACCCTAACAGCGGTCATGGTTAACCAGCTCCAGGATTTGCCAGGGAGGATAAACGAATAAATCTAAGTCCCGGTGGTGGATATTATTCCATTGTTCTACAATCTACCAGACTTTAACCCTCCGATAAATCCAGGCAAGCTCTAAGGGGTATAATTTCTGTGTATCTCATTCATCTGCAATATTGTAATACATATTGCTTTCGACTTTGGACTTTATGGACTTTAGAACGTCTCGAGCAGCTTCAGCAGCTTCTCTCTCTCCGTGAGCCCTTCGGTCATCTTCAGCAGCTCAGAGAGCCAGTTGCCGTACATCGGGTTGGGAAGGACAATGTATCTCGTGCCGAACAGGTGTCTGTCAGCATCAACGGCACCGAAGCCGAAATCAGAACCGCGCTTCTCATACACCCCGCTTATATCAGCAAGGTTGTCGCCCACCAGCAGGATAATCTCATAATCCTTCTCTATCAGTGCCCGTCTCTCCACCTTTGACGAGGTGCTCTCCTTCAGAAGCATATGCACGCTGTCGGCATCGGCAAACCCCAGGGCGGCCATGTTTGTGATGGTCGGCCCCATCTCCTGCACAGTTCTGTTTGAGACATAAAACACCTCCACCCCGAGTGAGTCGGCGTAGCGGGTGAAATCCACCGCCCCCGGCAGAGGCTCCGCCCGGGCAAGCTCAACCCACCGCGTCCAGTCCTGGTTGTTGAATGCCCTGTTCTCTGTCACCTGCCATCCCTGGAACGGACTGTTGTCGAGAAGCGTTTCATCTATGTCAAGCACCACGGCTGCGGGCTTCGTCCGGCCAGCCCATGCCAGGTTCTCCGCCAGGGCGATTTCCGCGTTCCGGAAACACTGGTAGGAAAGGGCTCTCATCTCGGCCGATTTCTGGTACCAAAGGGTCGCCAGTATAAGCTGGTCCTGGCTTGCCTCGGACTCACGGGTAAGCTGGTCAGCGTCTACGCCGGACACCTGAACAGGCTGCCCCTGATTTACCCCGGACGCCGGGGCACGCTGGCCGGTATTATCTTCCGGAGTAAGTGATTTCTGCTTCACAGCGCCGCAAGCTGCCAGTATAATCATGCCGGCTACAATAATGAGCTTTTTCATGCGTTTTTATTCTGTTGAAAATAAACCAATTGTCAAAATCGGTTCTTTTTGTTTGTTATCTCCTAAGTAACAAATAATTGGCTGATGTTGACCGTTATGTTTGAAAGATATTTAACTTTAACCGAACTATACCAAAACTTAATCTGCAATGTCAACCTTAAAGCTGATGCTGGGGATGATCCCCGCAACTTCTAAACTGGAACAGGATGAGAAGGCACTGATAGCCGAGTATGAAAAAATGATCTCCTTTACCGGTTCCGAAGCCCTTGCAAAATACAACCTGCTTCACGAGAGCGTCAATTCAGCCGGCTTCAGGCAGAAAAAGAAAGAGATTGAATCACTGACCTACAAAGGCTCGGAGGAACACGCACGCGAGACTGAATTCCTGGGCCTGAAAAAGGCGAAGGACATTGTCTCCTATTTCAGGACAGAAGGCAGCGCCCTCCTCAGGAATTTCAACTCCCTTGACGGCTCGGCCAGGATTAAGGAGATCGAAGACCTTCAGCTCTATATCCAGTCGCCAGGTTTCAAACAGAAGGAGAGGATGAAGCCAGTGACATTCAAGGATACCGAAGAGTATGGCAAGTGGCTGGAATTCAAGAAACTTAAGGGGGACAAGGAGGTAAAAAAGAATCTTAACCCCTCCAAGGTTGAAAGGTTCAGGGAACTGCAGTCGTTTGTCACATCATCTGCCTTCCTGCTGAAGAAGAACATGAAACCGGTCACCTTCAAGGATAGTCCCGAATATCAGAAACTGCTTGATTTCAAGAGCAAGAGGGGTGCTGCAGACGTTTCCTCATATTACAAGTTCAGGGCCTCAAAAGATTATAACAACTACATCCATGTGAAGGATTCTTCACGATTGAAGAGGCTGGCAGAGCTGGAGGAATACCTGAAAACCAAGGCCTTCACTGAAAGGAAAGAGTATCTTCTTGACAAGCGTCGCTTTGAGAAGACAGATTTATTCAAGGAATTAAAGGAGTATGAAAGCCTGAAGAACTCGCCCGACATTAAGTGGTATTTCAGCGTTAAGGATTCAAATAAGTTCGATGTAATCAAGAACCGTAAGCTTACCTTCAGCGATGAGTTCGACGGAACGGCTCCGGATAACAAAAAATGGCTGAACAAATATTTCTGGGGCGAAAAGCTGCTGCATGACAGCTATAGCATAGCCTCGGACCTGCACTGCTATACTCCTTCAGATAATTTCGAGGTGCGTCACAGCGTGCTTCGCATCATCACCAAACCGCAAAAGATCAACGGTAAGGTGTGGGACCAGGAAAGGGGCTTTTACACGAAGGATTTTGCTTTCACATCAGGCATCCTCAATACCGGCGCCTCCTTCAGGCAGAAGTACGGCATCTTCACGGCCAAGATCAAACTCACCGACCCGAGGGTGCGCAACGCCTTCTGGCTCATCGGCGACCGCATCACCCCGCATATAGATGTATGCAGGTCAGGTCAGGGAAAAGTATGGTTTGACCTCTTTACCGCTCCCGGCAACCATTACAAGAAAAGCCTCGGCTCAAAGTATCTCTCCGATTTCTATATCTATACCCTGGAATGGACACCGGAGAGCCTCATCTGGAAGATCAACGGCGTTGAGGTGACGCGACAGACCTCAGGCGTACCGCAGGAGGCTATGTACATCAACCTTGCCGGCGGGGTCGACCAGCCCATTGGCGGCATATCGTCGATGGAGGTCGACTGGGTAAGGGTTTACCAGGCAAAATAATATCCGTTTAACGGCATTGACGAGGAGGCTGTCTCAACAGGGGCAGCCTCTTTTTTGTCATGTACGGTTTTGACTCCTGTTTATTATTTTTCGTCCATCTCTTTAATATCTATCATCTTTTTTCTGCCCTGACCTGTAACACTTGTCATGGTTTTATCCCCGGCCTGTGACCTTTCCCCTCTTTTTTTGCTCAGACTGTAACATTTGGCATGTAACAGCCGTCTTTATGTTGTCAGTGCATTGACCTTAATGACCGTAAAAGAGTACAACAACGCCGTAAGAGAGTTCGGTGACCATGTCTACCGCTTCATCTACCGCAGCCTGAAGGACAGCCACAGGGCAGGTGACATCGTGCAGGACACCTACGAGAAACTGTGGCTGTGCGTCACCGAGGTTGAGTATGCAGCGGTGAAGTCGTGGCTCTTTACCTCAGCCTATAACAGGATGATAGACGTGATCCGAAAAGATTCCAGGCTCGTGGGGGTTGAATATTACGATGACAGCACACTCTTCGCCGACGAGAGCGGCAGCGACCTGAATGAGGTTCTTCACCGGGCCCTCGAAAAGCTGCCTGAGGCACAGCGGTCAGTAATACTCCTGCGCGATTACGAAGGATACAGTTATCGGGAGATAGCAGACATTACAGGACTCTCTGAAGCACAGGTCAAAACCTACATCTTCAGGGGCCGTGTGGCTCTCAGAAATTACCTGGTAAAGACATCGGTATGGCAATGAAAGACGACAGCGATTTTCCCCGCCTGACACCTCCGGATGACAGACTTCCGAAGCGTGACGGTCTGCTGCGTAAGCCGGGAGACCTGACCGACGTACAGTTTGACCTCCTTGCCGCTGCATGGGCCGAGGGTGCCCTGGCAGCAGGCTCTCTGGCAGATATGGAGGCAGCCATTGAAGCGCTCCCCTCCAGGCGGATGCGCGCCGAGAGCTTCAGAAGCATCAGGCTCACGCCGTATAACGACAAATGGCTCTACAGGGACAGATTGCTCAGACAATCACCTGCCACGGCGGCCATCAGGCGATCACTCGTTGTCACGCTAATGGCTGCTGCTGCAGTTGTTGCATTCATTGTTATGTGGCCATCGGCGGCAAGGCAGGCAACAGATACCCTGCCCGGTTTAATTCAGGAAAACACGACAATGTCTGAAGCGCTCATTCCCGAGGGCTCTCCAATAATTATCCAGGGATCAGTGGAAGAGCCGGCGGCCGGGGAAACTGCTGATATAAACAGGGTCATACCACGGTCCGCCAGGAATCGTGATGCAATAGTGTCCGCACGGACTGCTGATGCAACAAGGTCCGGTAAGGAGGCTGAAACTGCTAACGCAACTAGTCCCGCCACAGTCATCGAAACCACTGATGCGGCAAAACCACTTCCGGTCTCCGTAAGCCATGCTGCCGAAACCTCGTTTATGATCGCGGCCGCGGATAGCAGAGACCTCAGGCCTGTGGAAATCAAGAATACGACAGCCGCACCCATTGAAACCACCGTCTCTGCAGAAATGTCTGCCGCCGGCAAGGAGCCAAACTGGGTATTCAGGGGCATCTCCGCACTGGCAAAAGCCATAACAAAGGAGGAGAAAAACATCGACGGATATGCAGTCGCCAGCGCATGCGTAAACGGCATCAGCAATTTCCTCGGATGGGAGATGGAACTGCAACAGGCCAGCAACAATGAAGGGCAACCGGTAGCGGTGAACTTCAGCTCCTCCCTCATCTCAGTTTCAGCGCCTGTGAACAAAAATTCACCCTGATTGTAACTTTCAGTACCCTTTGATCGTCCCGGTAATAAACAACAAACAAATATTCGCCATGAAAAGAAAACTGCTGACACTGGCTGTCATACTGGCCCTGATTGTTCCTGCAAGGGCACAGGAAAAGGAAGAAAAACTTAAGGAACTCGAGAAACTGGAACAGCAAACGGAAAAGGCAAACCCTCCGGATACGCTGATACTTGAAGAAGAACAGGCCACAGAAGAGGAGGTAACGTCGGAAGAGGAGGTTTACTCAGAAGTAGTATGGGTCGGGGATCAGGATACCACCCGCGTAAAAGTGGGCGAAATTGTGACGGTGGAGGAGACTGATGACGAGACAATCATCAGGATAGGGAAGAAGTCGGTCAAAATCATTGAGGATGGCGATGACACAGAGATCCGTTTCGAGGAATACGAAGAACCCGACAATTCTGATCATCCGGGACGTGCATTCAAAGGTCACCTGGGAGGCGTTGAATTTGCCTTTAACGGCTACTCCTCAGATACCTGGGGCCGTAATGAAGAGCCCCTTGACGACTGGCTTGACCTGAATACCACCAAGTCATCCAGCTTTAATATTGTCGCACCGCCGGTGAGCCTTGGCTTTTCACGCCGGTTCGGACTGGTGACAGCACTGGGCATCAGCTTCAACAACTACTTTTTTGACAACAATAACTCAATTACTGTCGATGAAAGCGGCAACGTCGCACCCAGCTACCCGGCTGACGGCATCACTTACGAAAAGAGCAAGCTTGCAACGGTTTACGGCATCCTGCCGGTTATGCTCGAAGCACAGATACCTGTAAGCCATAACAGAACCATCAACCTCGGTGCTGGAATGATAGGAGCCATCAAGTTTGGCTCACATACAAAGACGGTATATCGTGATGATGAAAAGCAGAAAGACAAGAACCATGACGATTTCAATCTTAACCTCCTGAGATACGGTGTCACAGCCAGGGTCGGATATGAAATGGTACAGGTCTACGGCACATGCTATCTCTCCCCGATGTTTGAAAATGACAGGGGCCCGGTACTTTATCCTTACGAGGTGGGTATTGCCCTGACATTCAACGACTGAGAAAATTCTGAAACTACACAGGCATGAGGGGGTATTTACTGCAAATACCCTCTCTCTTTTTTATATATCTTTGCCGCAATACCTCATGAAACAGAGCGTTAGATATCAAACCCGGAAAAGCTACAGGAGATGAGACTACTTCTAATCAGCAATTCAACCAATGCCGGAGAGGCATATCTTGATTATCCGAAGAACAATATCAGGGAATTTCTCGGCAGAACGAAGGTCAGGGCGCTTTTCATTCCCTATGCGGCTGTCACTTTCTCCTATGATGAGTACGAGGAAAAGGTGAGGACCCGTTTTGCCGAAGTGGGGCATGATGTTGTCTCTATCCATCGTTTCAGGGACCCGGTAAAGGCCGTCATGGATGCACCGGCGATAGTTGTGGGAGGAGGCAATACCTGGATGCTCCTCAAATGCCTTAGAGAGAACAAGCTGATAGCTCCCGTCAGGAAGAAGGTGCTGGCCGGGACGCCCTACATAGGATGGAGCGCAGGATCAAATGTGACCTGCCCGACCATTATGACCACCAATGACATGCCTGTGACGGCACCCTCATCATTCAGGGCTTTCGGACTTATCCCCTTCCAGATCAATCCTCATTACCTCGATGCCAACCCGGCCGGTCATGCCGGTGAGACACGCGAGCAGAGGATCCAGGAATTCATTGAGGTCAACAGGGATATCTTTGTCGCAGGCCTGCGTGAGGGTACCATGTTCCTTCTCGAAAACCGGAAGCTCTCCCTTATCGGGCCGCGGAATACCCGCATCTTCAGGCACGGCAGCGAACCCATTGAGATCGCGCCGGGCAGTGACCTCTCCTTCCTGCTGAAGAGGAGAAAAAAATAGGAATCACCGGGGCCGGGTCAATGAAATTGGTGAAAAAAATAGCGCTGATTACAGGCATTATCCTGCTGCTGACAGTGATACTGCTTGGACTCTATGCATCACTCAGACAGGAGAAGATCACCACGGCACTTATCGCAAAGCTCAATGAGAGCGTCAACACCAAAGTCTCATACGGTAACCTGCGGATAACCATTTTTGAATCGTTCCCGAATATAACCGTCAGGTTCAGTGACCTGCTCGTGGAACCCTCTCCCTATTACGACAGGACACAGTTTAAAAGCGAAAACAATGACACCCTCCTGTATGCCTCATCGCTCTCGGTGACAGTCTCATTACCCTCATTGATGACAGGCACCGTTGCAGTGCGGTCGATCACCGCACGCGACGGAGAGGTAAACCTGCTTACAGACAAGAGAGGTGATATAAACTACAAGGTCTTTCAGGAGAAAACGAAGGAAGGAAAGAACGTAAGGCTGAAAAACATCAGCGCCGTCAACATACGCGCGGTATGGAATGACCGAAGCTCGGGAATGAGAATTTCAGGCGGAATCGGAGAAGCCACCCTTGGCGGTGAGATCTTCCGGACGGGGATCTTTCTGAACACCACCGTCAGCGCAAATATCGACTCGGTCAATCTTAACAGCATGGCTTTCAGGGCTATTCCTGTCAGTGCCGAGATCAAACTCCGTAAATCGGCCAGCTCGCTCTCGGTCGCAAAAGGGTCCCTGGAAGTGGCTGACCTGAAATTCGATATTGACGGAAGCGTGAATTACTCCTCCACCACTCTAGATCTCTCAATTGCAGGAAAAAAGATAAACATTGCATCTGTGATCTCCCTCCTTCCGGAAAAATGGAGGTCGTTTACCGGCAGCGTGACTCCTTCGGGAATAATGGACCTCAGATGCAAGATCACCGGATCATACGGAGAAGCCGGCAACCCCCACATAGACGTTAATTATGCCCTCTCCGGCGGAAGAATGAGCCATCTTTCCAGCGGCTTCAGGGTCAACAACCTCGAATTCAGGGGAGGCCTTACCAACGGTGCCCTCAATTCTGCGGAGACATTCCACTGCACGGTTGACAATCTTGCCGCCACCTACGGATCTGCATCGGTGAAAGGTTCATTCATGATCAACAACCTCAACAGGCCACACATCACCCTAGCCCTGGACGGCGATCTTAATTTCAACGACCTGAACAGAATCATCAGAAAGGGCTATATACATGATCAGACGGGTTCAATAGCAGGCAGGATAAGGCTCTCAGGCACTCTCCCCTCCGGCAGTAATATGGTTTCCTACCTTCCGTTGCTCAAGCCTGACATTTTTCTTGTTTTTAAGGATTTCGGTGCTGCGATTGCTGAGAGCGGTGTAGCCGTGTCAGATATGAACGGCTCGGTTGTCATTGCCAATGACATGAAAGCGGACAGCCTCTCCTTCACCTTCAGGGAACAACACTTCACGGTTAACGCCCTGATGAGGAACTTCATACCCTGGGTGGCGGGCGGACCGGAGGTGCTTGACATTACAGGTGAGGTGCACGCCGACAGGGTTGTCACGGCCATGTTCACGGACAAAGAGAGCGACACCACTTCGGGTGGAGGAAAGCAGATGGATATATTCCCCGCTGATATCCGGGCCGACGTGAGACTAAGGGCTGACAGCCTTATTTTCAACGGTTTCAGAGCTGCCAACCTAAGCACCATGGTTGGCTACAAGCCGTTTGTGTTCACCTTCAGTGAGATCAGGGCCTCTGGAGTTGAGGGCCTCATTGCAGGTGAATTCATGCTGGGCAAGGAAAAGGAGGGTGGTTTTATCACCAGGACAAAGCTTAATGTGACGGGCATTGACATCAAAAAGACCTTCACAGCTTTCAATAACTTCGGACAGAATTTCATTGTGAGTGACAACCTGCAGGGCAATCTTACAGGCACAGTGACAGTACTCTCGCCGCTCGACAGCACCTACAGGATCATGAAAAAGGCACTGGTGGCCGAAGCACATCTGGTGATCACTGAAGGGAAACTGTCACGGTTTGCCCCGGCGGAGAGCCTCTCATCGTACCTTGACCTTGATGAACTGAAGGAGATCAGCTTCTCACGCATGGAGAACGACCTGTTCATCAATAACAGCACCGTTTCGATCCCCAAGATGCTTATTAACTCTTCCGCCGTCAACTTCACCCTCTATGGCACACACGGATTTGACAATGATTATTCATATCATGTCCGACTGCTCCTTTCTGAGGTTCTGAGCCGTAAGGCAAGGGAGCAAAACAGGGGTGTAAGCTCATTCGGGCAGGTACAGGTTGACGGCAGCGGCAAGGCAACCATACCCCTGAAGATAGTGTGCATAGACGGGAAGACGGATGTGGGTTATGACTTCGGCCAGATGCAGGACAACATAAAGACTGACATAGCCCTTGAAAAGCAGAACCTTAAGGGTATCCTCAACGAGGAATACGGATGGTACAGTTCAGACACCGTAAAAGCCAGGCCGGCTGAAAGCAAGCCAAAATTCTCCATCACCTGGGAGGAGGGAAAAGAGCCTCCTGCCGCCGCCCCGGAGAAGCAGGAGGAAGTTCCAGAGAGCCCGCTCAAGATCTTCAGAAAGAAAAAATGACCCATGAATATCTACCGTAAAAGACTGTTATGGAAGGTTTTGCTTCTCGTTTTCGCGGTGGTCATAGGCCTCGGCTCACTGATCTATACACATGACCTGGTAACCAGGCTCAAGGAGGAGGAGAGAAAAAAGGCGGAGCAGTGGGCTGAAGCCACACGCAGGCTGGTCACCTCAGACGACTTCGAGTTCCTCTTCAGCATCATTGAAGACAATACCACCGTTCCGGTCATACTGATTGACCAGGAGCATAATATCATCTCTCACAGGAACATCCCCCCTTCCATCTCTTCGGACATCAACTCGCTCATGAAGGAGCTGGGCCGCATGGAGAAGAGGAATGAACCCATCTCCATCGAACTCTCCGGCGGGATATTCAACTATCTCTATTACCGCGAGAGCACCCTCCTCCGGCAGCTGAGGGTATACCCATACGTACAGCTGGCGGTGATACTGCTTTTCATAGGTGTGGCTTACGTGGCCTTCAGCTCCTCACGCATGGCCGAGCAGAACCAGGTGTGGGTGGGGCTCTCGAGGGAGACCGCTCATCAGCTTGGCACACCTACCTCATCACTCTCGGCGTGGAGCGAGATTATCAGCAGCCGGTACCCTGGCACTGACATAGCTGAAGAACTGCCTGCCGATGTGGAGAGGCTGGTAAGGGTTGCCGAACGATTTTCACTAATCGGGTCAAGGCCGAAGCTTCATCCAGAAAACCTTCCGGCGCTTGTGGAGACAACAGCTGCCTACCTGAGGAAAAGAATAGCGTCAACCGTGGAACTGACGGTGCTTAATGAGACAAGCGGATGCACGGCCGTGCCTTTCAATCCCGTACTTCTGGGATGGGTAATAGAGAATCTTGTCAAAAATTCTGCAGATGCAATGAAAGGCAGCGGGCAGATAATTGTGAGACTGACAGAGACTTCCGGTGAGGCAGTCATTGATGTGGATGACACCGGAAAAGGCATACCCAGGAAGGACTTCAAGACGATCTTCAAACCCGGTTACACAACGCGTGAGCGCGGGTGGGGACTGGGTCTGTCACTCTCAAAGAGGATCATTGAAGAGTACCACAAGGGTAAAATATTTGTACTGCGCTCAGAACCCGGACTGGGAAGCTGCATGCGTATCATTCTGAATAAATAAGGCATTCATGCACCTGCTCCTGTGAAGAGAAGCGATATAGAGATAATGGCTCCCGCCGGCTCATGGGAGTCGCTCCGCGCTGCGATTCAGGGAGGGGCTGACTCTGTTTACTTCGGTGTGGAGAAGCTTAACATGCGGGCACGCTCGTCGGATAACTTCACCACAGGCGACCTGCCCGCGATTGTTGCACTGTGCAGGGAACACGGCCTGAAGAGCTATCTCACCCTGAACATCGTGCTGTTCGATGAAGAGGTCAGTGAGATGCGCGACCTGCTCGCAGCCGCGGCCAGTGCAGGCGTGACAGCGGTGATAGCCACTGACCAGGCTGCCATCATGGCGGCAAAGGAAGCCGGGATCGAGATACACCTCTCAACACAGCTGAACATCTCCAATGCCGGATCGCTGAAGTTCTATTCCCAGTGGGCTGATGTCGCCGTTCTCTCCCGTGAGCTTAACCTGGAACAGGTAAGGAAAATATACGACTCCATCATCAGCGATGACATCCGTGGCCCGGGCGGGGATCATGTCAGGCTCGAGATGTTCGTCCACGGGGCACTGTGCATGTCGATATCGGGCAAATGTTACCTGAGCCTCCATGAATACAACGCCTCTGCCAACAGGGGCAACTGCTATCAGACATGCAGGAGGGGGTACCGGGTGACTGATAATGAGACCGGTTATGAGCTTGACATTGATAATCAGTTCATCATGTCACCTAAGGACCTATGCACTATCAGGTTCCTCGACCAGATAATAGCAGCCGGCGCCCGGGTGCTCAAGATCGAGGGCCGGGCCAGGTCAGCAGAGTATGTCAGAACGGTAACCCAATGTTACGGCGAGGCGGCGGCGGCCGTGGCAGACGGTACCTTCGGTCCGGAAAAGGTTGAGGAGTGGATGAAACAGCTGGAATCCGTCTTCAACAGGGGATTCTGGGACGGCTACTACCTTGGGCAACGGCTGGGTGAATGGAGCACCACCTACGGCTCGGCTGCCACAAAGAAAAAAATCTATCTCGGCAAGGTCACGAACTACTTCAGCAGGCAGGGCGTGGCGGAGATAAAACTGGAGACAGGCAGCCTCAGTGTGGGCGATGAGCTGATATTCACGGGTCCTACCACCGGATCAGTGGCCCATACCGTCACCGGACTAAGGGATGCTTCAACCAACGAGGCAGACACCGTTCCAAAGGGAGAGATTTGTTCTGTTCAGACGCCGCATCCGGTGAGACGGTCTGACAAGGTCTTCAGGTGGGTTGACGCACTCGTCGCTGAAGAAAGACTAAACAGGCTTTATCCTTAAGGCTGCTTCGGTCACCCGGGCTGCATTGACTGCCACGTCATCGGTGTCAGTCTCAACATATACCACCTGGCCAGCGGGTCGTTTAGAGAGGCCGTAATTATAAGACCTGTCATAATACTCAAGCGTGATCCTTATTGCCGTCGGGTAATCACCTCTCCGGATCGATTCCAGCGCCTCGCGCGTGCGGTCACCACCCAGCCTCTTTGATATCCTGATCACCGAAGCCTCTATCTGCTCTGCGGGGAAGAGCGTATATTCCTGGAGGAGCCTGGGCATGCGGGTCTCGATGCTCATCATCAGCGCAACAACAGGTGCTGCCTGCATCTGCTCAAAGAAATTGTCGGGCATGAACACCGTACCTATGTTCCTGCTCTCATCCTCAAGCCATATATGTGTGTCATCACTCCTGCCCGACAGGTCATCAAACAGCAGGTTGGCAAAGTGTTCGGTGGTTGGCTGCGGTGGCTGTCCGAGGGCGCCAAAAGCTGATCCCCGGTGCGAGGCCAGTCCCTCCAGGTCTGTGACCTGCTGACCGGCAGACATCATGTACTTCAGTATCCCGGTCTTTCCGCTACCGGTAAGGCCTCCCAGGATGATGTACTTCCTTCTTCTTCCCAGGTCGGCCAGTATGTGGTTTCTGTATGCCTTGTATCCGCCCCCGAGCACCAGCGGCTTAATTCCTCCCGTCGAAAAGAGCCACGCCATTGCCTCTGAACGCATTCCTCCTCTCCAGCAATGGACCAGCAGCTGTTTATCTGCCGCAAGCTCAAGTGCCCTGACCAGCTTTGCCGACATCTGCGGTGCTGCAAGATCGATACCCCTGAGCACTGCCTTTTCGGAGCCCTCTTTTTTGTACAGGGTCCCCACCTCTGCCCTCTGCATGTCATCAAAAAGCGGGATGTTTACCGCTCCGGGGATATGACCGGATGCGTATTCGCCGGGCGACCTGACGTCAACAACGGTTATATGCGACCTCAGTCTTAGAAATTCGTCGGGGGGAATCCTTTTTAAATCAACAGACATCTCCGGTTACTGCTTGTGATACCTGTCAATCACCCTTCTCAGTTCTTCAACAGTCACCGGTTTGGAGAGCAGTTCCTTCATCCCTGTCTTTTCGGCTCTGATCCTTGTTTCAGGCATGTTATCAGCTGAAAGGGCAACAATCAGGGTATCCCTGTCAAACTCCAGTATGACCCTTGCAGCCTCAAAACCATCCATCTCGGGCATAATCAGATCCATGAGAATCAGATCATAAGGTTTCTCCCGGACCATGGCTATGGCCTCGGGGGCGCTGGCAGCATATTCCGCTGTCACTCCCAGAACCTTAAGCAGTGAGCCTACCACCTTCCTGTTCAGGAAGTTGTCATCAACCACCAGGATCACGGGAAGCCTGGATTTGTCGGAACTAATCCTGCCTGACTGGTTCCTCAGTGCCGGGAAATGATCCTGGAGAACGTTAAGCAGATCCTCACTGGCAAAGGGTTTGACAAGCAGATGGTCAACGCCCAGGTCTACGCATCTGGCGTAATGCCCCTTCGGGTCCCTGGAGGTGAACATAAGTACGATATGTTCTCCTGTAAGCCCGGCATCCATAATTGCTTTCGCCGCCTCAAAACCGTCAGTCTCCGGTTCGTCAAAGATGACCAGAAGAGCATACCTGCCCTGTTCGCTCTGGAGGCTGGTTTTAATCTGGGAGACGGTATGCTTCTGGAAACTTGTAACTGAAACAGGAAGGCCGAGCCGGTGCATCACACTGAGGAAGTCGTCATCACGTCCCTGTGTTCCAGTAATGGCAAGGGTGCGGATTGCGGCAATTTCACCGTAGCGGCTGAGATCGAGATGCTTGACGATCTTTTCGTTGAGATGGACGTTGATGGTGAATGTAACCTTAAGGCCTCTTTCATTCCCGGAGGAGTCTTTGCCGGCAGGGCTTTCTGCCGTCAGTTCACCGCCCATCAGCTCGGTGAGCTGCCTTGCCAGGATTGGTCCAAGCTTCAGATCCTCTGACCATTCTGACCTCTCGCTCAGGCTTGTTATATAATCTCCGAACAGTTTTTTGAGCTCTGCTTTCGTGTAGTTGACCCCGGTGTCTGTCACTGTGAATTCCAGCGTGAACTGGTTACCGGACGATTGTCTGACGTGGCATTCCATCCTTATCTCCCCGGTCTTGGTACCGGTAAGGGAGTTGTTCAGGAGGTTGGTTATCACCTGCCTCAGCCTGTACGGGTCACCGATGAGGTTTTCGGGAACTGCCTGGTCAATCAGTGAGACAAACCTGACAGCTGATTCGGGATTCTGCCGCTTGACAAGGTTGATGCAGTAGGCCACCTCCTCCCTGAGCCTGAAAGGTATTTCATCAAGGATCATTTTCCCGGTCTCCATCTTTGAGACGTCGAAAATGTCATTGATGATCGTCAGCAGCAGGTCTGCCGATCGCCGGAGCAGAGCGGCTACCTCCTTCGTCTCTTCCGGAAGGTCGGCCCTGGAGAGCATCTCGGTCATGCCGAGGATGCCGTTCAGCGGGGTCCTTATCTCAAAGCTCATGCGGGCAAGCAGCTCCGACTTGGCAATATTTGCATCAGCCTCCTGCCTGCGGGCTGACTCAAGCGATGTCACATCAATGAGCACCTCAAGCGTGGAGTTATCACCCCGGTATTTGACCGGTATGCTGTTCATGAAGACGATCCTGTCACCATCTGTTCCGGGGAGCCTTATCACCTTGCCCTGGCTCAGCCGGCCTGACTGATCGCCCTCATATTCATTGCGCGAGAGGTCGGGCACCAGTTTGCCGGTCATCTCTCTTTCATTTTCATATGAGAAAAGTGTGGCTGCCTGCCTGTTCGCCCTTATTATCTCCCGGCCGGAGTCATAGATAATAAACCCCACCGGCATCTGGTCAATGATTGAAATAAGGGTCTTCTCCGAGTCTTTCGTTTCCCCAAGCTTCTTCGCCTGTTTCTGTACAAATTGCCGGAAGAGGAGAATGATGAAAAGAAGTGTGAGCATTGTCAGAAAGCCCAGTATGAGGGAATTCCTGACGATGTACTTCTGGAAAAAGTCGGTGGGCGCCGAGAAGACCAGGCCAAAGTCGAGCCCCAGTATGTTTACCGGATAAAACGCCGAAAGTATTTCGTTACCCTCACCGCCTTCCTCCATCCTGTGTGAGAGTCTCCCCGAATTTCCCTGTTCAAGATCTTCGGTTATCTTTTTTAACCCGCTGTAAATGACCTCACCGCCGTGGTTGTCGAAAATTATTGTGCCGGTATCGTTTACCACCCACTGCCACTGGTACTGTTCAAGGTTATACTTGGCAAAGACCCTTGAGAAGTACCTGGTGAAGTCGAGCGTGATCACCAGGTTACCCATAACCTGTCCGTTGCTGAGGACCGGCAGGTAATACTTGTACCTGTCGCGTTCGGTTTCAAGCTGTTCGACGGTGTAGATACGAGGCACCGCCTGAGCCCTGTATGACCCGTCGAGCCACGAATTCCTCTCCTCATCCTTGAACAGGGTGTAGACATCTCCCTCCGTATTGTACAGCATCAGTCCAACTACAATATCCTCATACCTGGAATAATACAGCTTCATCTTCTCCCTGGCCTGTTCATTGACGGCCTGATCAGCGAAGAATTGCGCAATATCATCGGAAAAATCGATCTCATTGAGGTCACTGAGGATATACATGCTGGTGTTGTCGATGTCAGAGCCGACAATCATGACCTGCCTGTCAAGAATCTTGTTGGAATATTCAATCTGGTTCCTGTAGAGGCTGACGTAAAATATTACCGTGATCAGCATCAGGAGAAAGAAGGCGGAAAATGCAATGATAGAGATCTTTTTCATTCAGTACTGGTTCATCCCGTTACAATAACGTTTATCTGTACTTATCATTGTCCTCCATCATCATGCTGACGTAGCTTTTATATCTCCACGGCTCTATTTCATTGCCTGCAACGGCTTTCCGGACGGCGCATCCGGGCTCCCTCATGTGAAGGCAGTTGTAAAACCGGCAGCCTGAAGAGAGCCTGAAGATCTCGGGAAAGAAATGGTAAATCTCGCTGCGGTCAAAGTCAATGACCCCGAAACCGCGTATTCCCGGTGTGTCAATGACAAATCCGCCTCCGGGAAGCGGATGCATCTCCGGGAAGGTTGTGATGTGCCTCCCCTGTTCGTGATAATCCGATATCGAACCGGTCCGGAGAGAGAGTGATGGATTCAGCCTGTTGAGCAGCGTGCTTTTCCCCACGCCTGAGTTGCCTGAGACGAGGGTTGTTTTGTTCCTGAGCGCCCCGGCTACCTGGTCAAGGTTTTCATCTTCCGTCGCAGAGATAATGAAAACAGGGTATCCTATCTTCTCATATACCTCCCTGATCCTAAGGGCTGTGGCTATTTCTTCAGTCCCATACAGGTCGGCCTTGTTTATGATAATGGATGCGGGTATGCGGTAGGCTTCCGTGGTGGCAAGAAAACGGTCTATAAACTCTACCGGTGTTGAAGGCATCTTAACAGAGATCATCAGGAATGCCTGATCGATATTTGATGCGATAATCTGGGATTCCCTCGAGAGGTTCGATGCCTTGCGGATGATATAGTTACGCCTCGGGGAGAGTGCCGTTATAAGTGATTCGGACTCATCAATCGTCACGTGGTCTCCCACAGCCACCGGGTTGGTGGTACGGACACCGCTGACCCTGAATATGCCTTTGAGGACACACTCACGGACCGTCCCCTCTTCATCAAGCACCCTGTAGCGGCTTCCCGTCGACTTAATGACAATTCCCTGTCTCATCGCCCGCAAATTTGTGGCAAAAATAAAAAAAGTGATGTCAGTGCAAGCCTGACATCACCTCTTGTACTATAAGCGATTATGCTTTTCAATACTCTGCTGCCATCAGGAAGAAAGGCTTCATCTCAAAATTTGAATAGTAGGGCCTGAGCCTTTCTACATTGTAATACTCCGACACCTTGACCACCTTTTTGGATGAGGTGACGACGTCAATCGGAACATTGTCGTAGCGTCCGTTCTTGAGCACCACGACCCTGCCGTGTATTCCCTTCATGATGAGGTCGAGGGCCAGGTTGCCGAATGCCATCGGAACAATTGAGTCAACGGCATCAGGATCACCGCCCCTGACCATGTAGCCAAGCTTCTGGTTAATGATATTGATGACTTTGCCGTTGTTGAATTTTGCAGTGTGTTCCTTTATCTCTGCAGACACGAGATCACCTATACCTCCCAGTTTGGCATGTCCGTAGGCATCCACCTCGTTGTCCTGGAAGACCATGTCGCCGCCCTTGTAGAGTGCGCCTTCGGAGACAAGCACTATTGAGTATTTACTCGGGTTGGAGTTGCGGTCTTCAACAAGCAGCCTGGTCAGCTGCTCAATGTCGAACCTGTACTCGGGTATCACGCAACGGTTTGCAGCACCGGCCATTGTCGGGAGCATAGCCGTGAAACCGGCATACCTGCCGAACACTTCGAGAACCATTATGCGCTCGTGGGACCCTGCCGATGTACGAAGCGTATTGGTCATCTGTATGGTGCGGGTGACGCATGTGCTGAACCCGATACAATAGTCCGTGCCCGGCACGTCGTTATCCATGGTCTTGGGGATGGCCACAACCTTGACGCCCTGCTTGTAGAGGTGAACGCCGTAGCTGAGGGTGTCGTCTCCGCCAATGGGAATAAGAAAATCAATGCCAAGCCACTCCAGGTTCTTGATAACCTCGGGTGTAAGGTCATTGACCTCATCCTTGTAGGTGTCCCTTAGGTGGTCAGGCACCATATTTTTGGTTACATGACTCGGCCTGGTACGTGAGGTATGAAGGAATGTCCCTCCGGTTCTGCCCGACTTGTTGACGATGTCATCGGTAAGCACCTGGAAACAGTTGCTGTTGTCTGCCTTGGGGTCCCTGACAATCTCAATGATACCGCCCCATCCCCTGCGGAGCCCTATCACTTTGTATCCTTCCCTGTTCGCCCTGATGGTGACGGCCCTGATTGCGGGATTAAGCCCCGGAACATCACCTCCGCCTGTCAGGATACCGATCACTCCTTTGATTTTCTTCTGGTTTGCCATTTCTAATGCTAATTAAGTATACTTTTAATGCAGGCGACAAAAGTAGAACATTTCAAAATCATATCAAAAAGGTAATAGTTCTCCCCTTTATTTTTTTAATATTTTTGAGGAAAAAGCTAATGAAAAGAAAAGACAAGGCCATCGGCTATTTCCGTTCAGGATATAACTGCTCGCAGGCTGTGCTTATGGCTTGTGCCGGCGAGAATGAGGTTACGGCCAAGGCGGCGGCGGGATTCGGCGGCGGGATGGGAAGGATGCAGAAGACTTGCGGAGCAGTGACCGGAGCCTATATCTGGTTCGGACTCTCCTGCGCCACAGAAGGCATTCCCGGTGAGAGTGACAAAGCCAGGGTATACGAAAAAGTGAGAGAGTTCAACAGGATCTTTGTTGCCAGAAACGGAAACGACAGCTGTTCGGAGTTGCTGGGAGAGGATCTCAACACTGCTGAAGGAAAAAGCCGCATTGCCCGCAAAGGGCTCACCGAAAAGGTGTGTGAAAAGTGCATTACAGATGCAATTGAAATAATTGAGGCGCTGGAGGAGAGATGAAAAGGGTTGTTATTGCCGGGGGAACCGGACTGATTGGCTCGCACCTGAGCCGCCTTCTTGCCGGCGAGGGTTATGAGGTGGTTCACCTCACCCGTAAAATCAGGGAGGGTGGGAGCTACAAATCATACCGCTGGGATCCGGACCAGGGATACTGTGACGGTGATGCATTCATGGATGGAGATGCGATAATTAACCTGGCGGGGGAAAACCTGGGAGCCAGGCCCTGGACCAAAGCCCGCAGAAGGGAGATCACAGGAAGCCGGACCGTCACGGCAGAACTGCTTTACCGGTCTACAGCAGGTTCTGGTATCAGGCCATCGGTGTACATCACCGCCTCGGGGGTCAATTATTACGGTTCCGCCAGAACCGAAAAGATCTATGTGGAGAATGACCCGCCGGGTGATGATTTCCTGGGAGAGACATGCCGCCTGTGGGAAGCCGGGGCAGATCCGTTTGCAGCTTCTGGTATCAGGGTGGTAAAGCTCAGAACAGCCGTGGTGCTGGCACGCACGGGCTCAGCCCTTTCAAAGATGACCTTTCCGGCCAGTGCAGGGCTGATTGTGCGTTTTGGTCCGGGAGACCAGTATTTCCCGTGGATCCATATAGATGACCTCTGCCGTATCTATCTCAGGTCCGTCAGTGACATCACCATGACCGGACCGTATAACGCTTCAGCACCCGATCACATTACGCATGATATGCTTATGGCCGGTGTGGCGAAGCAGAAGCGGCTGCCGGTATTCCTGCCTCACGTGCCGGCATGGCTCCTGAGAGCGGTAATGGGAGAGATGTCTGTTATACTGACTGCGGGCAACCGGATTTCTCCCGAACGGATTATCAGTTCAGGATTCGTCTTCAGTTATCCGGAGCTGGCTAAGGCGCTCAGGGACTGCTTATAACGAACTCCCTTGCTTCAAGGATTCCGGCGCGTGTGGTGAGCACTGTGGCCTTGCCGCCTATCACAGCATTATCAAATACCCTTATCCTGAAGACAGCTTCCCCGACAGCACCGCCGGGGGTAAAGCCGGTCTGCTTTGAAATATATGCCGGGGCCCTCCTTTCATCGTCATTCATCATCATGCTTTCGCGCCGCCCTGTTTCAGGGACCGGATCAAGAACCCTGTACAGCGGTTTTTCTCCCCTGACTGAATCAAAGGTTATCCTGACCTCATCCGGCTTCACTATCTTGACAAGATGCGCCTGGCTGAGCGCAGTGGGCAGCTTGCCGGTATTCCTGAACCTGATGGTCAGGTCATAGTCGGCAGAATCGCCCTTGTGCCTTTTTACTCTTTTGACAACGGCATCTTCCCACTCGAGGCGCGGCAGATGCTTCACCATCTCAAGATTGAACAATGCCTGTTTTGAAACCCATTCCTCTAGATGTGCCGCCGGTGGATTCTGGCTGAAAAACTTAGGGTGGAAGCCGCCGGCCTCGACGCTGTCATGGAGCGGATGCCTGACAGGCTTCCATTCAATGAAGCCCTCGCCGTTATTTTCTTCGTCATCCCATCTCAGCAGGTCAATCTGGTCCTTGTCGCCGTCACCGTCATAGTCCTTGTACTGCCCGCCGTTCCATATTTCATCACCGTACCATATGGCGCCGTAATACCAGTACCCGAAATCAGGTCCATGGCCGAAGAGAGGCTGCCCGTTGCCGTAATCATCATAAACATCTCCCGCCTTCTCATAACCGGTGATCTTCCGCCCCAGATCATCAAAATACCTGTACCATTTCAGGTCCTCCGGGTACATTCTCTCCTCCGATGGCGAGGTTGACGGGGGACGAAGATGCATTGGCACCCTGGTGTCCATTGAGTTGACAACATAGATATGCGGGTGTGTCAGAAGGAAGGTGAAGACAGCCCTGGTCTCCGGTTCGCTCAGGGGATACTCGCCTGCACCCCGCTGGGTGAAGCCCCTGCCGGTCATCTCACTCTCCGGCCTCCAGTTCTCGGGGTAATTCCGGTGAAGATCGAGACCCCCGATGCCATCCTCATTGGTGCGGCCGTCGCTGTCATTGTCAATCCCTTCGCCGGATGTGGAATATATCCCCTCTCCGCGTGGGAACCCTTTTCATTATCCTTCCCGAAGGATCATCGGGATCAGGTACCAGGGTGCCGTTTTTGCGGTCAGGCCATCTCATCATCAGTATCACACCGTCACCGTCAAGGTCCTCGGGCGGGTCTTCGTCAAAGAGACCGTCGCTGTCGGTGTCATGGGGCCTTACAGTGCTTCGGTTGCTCTGTGCAGTTTTCAGGTAAAGCTCATGACCGTCAGGGTTGTTGACCGGACGAAGGTAAACGGTAAAATTGTCAAGCAGGCCGGTTATTACGGAGTCTTTGCCATAGCCTTCAATCAGATGCCGGGCAAGCCAGAGGACCGACTCTGCACTGGTTATCTCTCCGCTGTGCCTGTTTCCCTCAAAAAACGCAGCAGGTTTATCCGTATCACGACCATGTTTCTTGCTGGTAAGAGTCATCTGCAGCACAGACCGGCCCTCAAAGCTCCGGGCAATCTCATGCAGGGAGACAATATCCGGATACTCATCAGCCCATCTCTCCATCCAGTGGTAAATAACATCCAGTGAATGGTACCTGTCAAAGGTGAGTTTTTCGCCGGCGACGTATTCAACACCGGGAAGCTGCAACTGCGGGAAAAAGCTGATGCCATGTCTCTCCCCGAAGACTGTGTATATTGCTGAGTCCGGTTTGCTTACGGACCCGGGCGCTGACTGTGAGATAAGAATACCGGGAGCCATGGCTCCGATAATGATCAGGAGGAAAAATTTCATAATAAGGACATTTTTACGGAAAACGGAATTAATTATGATGCCTTTTACCGGCACAATCAGCCTCTTTTGGAGATCACCTCCAGCTTATTCATATCTGTTATCTCAATGGTACGGCCGTTCGACTGGATGATGCCGTCACGCCGGAACTCCGAGAAGGTGCGAATGACGTTGGCCGAGCTCATGCTTATCAGATCGGCTATCTCCTTCCTTGAGACCGGAAGGTCAAAAATCCTGGAGTGATAGATCTCTCCCGAAAAATAGAGCAGCACAAAGGCTATCCTGCCTGCCAGGTTCCGTTTCCTTATCTCCAGTCCAAGAGAAATTATGTTTTCGGATGTGCGCGACAAGGCAGTTATCAGGTTCATGCCAAAACTGCCGTTTTTTAAAATCAGCTCCTTTATCAGGCCGATATTAATGCAGCAGACTACAGAATCTTCAAGGGCCGAGAGAGAATACCTGTACCTCTCCTCATGGAAGACGTTAGTGTTGCTGACGAATTCCATGGGACGGGTTATGGTGATTATCTGTTCGTCACCTGTCTCAGTTACCCTGTAGAGCTTTACCAGCCCGTTCTTCAGGTACTTGAAATCGTGTATCTTGTCGCCCTCCGAATGTATTACCTCCCCCTTTGAATAGGAGATCTCCTCCCTGGATTCACAGACACGGTTTATGTCATTTTCACTCAGGCTTGAGAAGGCAAGGTTTCTGAGTTCGCAGGAGAGACAACTGCATTTTTTTTTCTGTGGTACTATCACGAAAGCCATGGATTATGCAAATTTAGAACAAATTGCAGATAATATCGTTCACCTTTTTTATTTTTGACAATTCTCCATTGATGGCAGATAAGATCATGATATACGGAACCGATTATCACATACACACCACCTTCAGCGACGGAAGGGAGGGACCAGAGGCCTGTATAGAGGCTGCAGTGAAGAAGGGATTAAGGGAGATTGGCTTTTCCGATCATCTCAATCCGGCCGGCGAGCATCTGAAATGGTGCATGGATCATGACAGGCTGCCGGAATATGCGGAACGGATCATGAAGCTTAAGGCAGAGCATCCGGAAATTGCCGTAAGGATGGGAATCGAGGTCGATTATCTGCCGAATATGGAAAAGGAGACGGAGAGGCTTATCAACTCCTTCCCCTTTGACTACATTATCGGATCAGTCCATTACCTTGGCGAGGAGACGGTTGATCTCGGCCCTGAATTCTATATCGGCAAGGATATAAATCTCATTTACGAAAACTATTTCAACCTTGTCTGTGAGGCTGCCGCAACAGGATTCTTTGACATCATCGGTCACCCGGACCTTGTGAGGATACACCGCTTCATACCCGATAATGACATTACGCATTTATACAGCATGATGGCATCTGCCTTTGAGATACATGACGTTGCCTTTGAGCTTAACACAAACGGCCGCAACAGGCCACTGAATGACTTCTATCCTGACCGGAAGTACCTTTCACTGTTTGCGGAGCACGGCGTGCCGGTCTGCGTTGACTCCGACGCTCATTTTCCCGACCGGATCGGACAGTACTTCGATGAGGCCTATGATCTTCTGAGGCTTGCAGGGTACAAAGAGATGGCTGTCTTCGCCAGGCGCGAACGCTATATGATTCCGGGACTATGACCCTGTAAGGCTTCGGGCTCCCTTTTACCCTGCGGCGGACAGGTGTTCAATAAGTATCTTGGTTCCGATCACCGCAAGAATAATTCCTCCGAGTATCTCAACCCTTGATCCGAGGCGGTAACCGGCAGACTTGCCTATCCGTATGGCCGTCATCGATGCAAGAAAGGTGACTGCCCCTATTATGATACCGGCAAGCCATATCTGTACCCTCAGGAGGGCAAAGCTGATGCCGACGGCAAAGGCGTCGATGCTGGTTCCTATGGCAATGGTCAGGAGGATCGGAAAACTGTTGAAATTAACCGGTCTTTTCTCGTCATCCTTCTTCAGCCCCTCTATCACCATCCTTGCACCCAGTATCAACAGAAGACCGAATGCAATCCAGTGATCATATTTTTCGATGTGCTGGCTGACCGTTGAGCCGAGGAAAAAACCCAGAACGGTAAATCCGCCCTGGAAGAGGGCCAGGATGAAGGCTATTCGCATTGCTATCCTGAAACGAATCCTGGACTCGATTACACCGCATGAGAGTGATACCGCAAAGCTGTCAAGCGAGAGAGCGAGAGCAATACCTGTTATAGTAATGAGATCCATGGTCAGAAAGGAGGCCTCAAAAATAGTCAAATATTACTACTTTTACCAACCTGTTAAGCCAGATGAGGGTAGTAATACAAAGAGTAAAGAGCTCCTCGGTGACCATCAGCGGGGAGATACGGTCAGCAACAGGCCGGGGTCTCCTGGTATTGGTCGGCATTGAGGATGCCGACACCACTGAAGATGCCTCATGGCTTGCATCGAAGCTGGTGAACCTGCGACTTTTTGACGACAGTGACGGCGTAATGAACCTCTCGGCTCTTGAGACCGGAAGTGAGATAATGATCGTCAGCCAGTTCACACTGCACGCATCGACAAGGAAAGGGAACCGGCCGTCCTATATCAGGGCTGCCCGGCCCGAAAAGGCGATACCGTTATATGAGGATTTCATAGCGCGCACCGAAGATTTGCTGGGACGCCGCGTAAGCACCGGGGTCTTCGGTGCCATGATGGAGATAAGCCTTGTAAATGACGGTCCGGTTACAATTTTCATAGACAGCAGGAACAGGGAATGACAGATAAGGAACTTAAAAGGTCTGTACTGACTGTAACCGCATTCGCGTCATTCCTGACCCCGTTCATGGGATCGTCGGTCAACCTTGCCCTGCCGTCCATAGGAGATGAACTGGGCGTTAATGCCGTCACCCTGAACTGGATAGTGAGCAGCTATATGCTTACCACCTCTGTTTTCCTGCTCCCTGCCGGGAGAATCGGGGATATCCTCGGGCGCAAGAAAATATTTACCGCCGGACTGATCATCTTTACCCTGACCATGATTCTGCTGACCTTCACCCCGGGAATAAAATGGCTTATCGGGGTAAGGGTTCTGCAGGGTGTGGGCGGGGCAATGATGTTCGGCACAAACATGGCCATTCTGACATCCGTCTTTCCTGCCGGTGAACGAGGCAGGGCGATGGGAATCAATGTCACGGCAGTATATGCCGGACTGGCATCAGGCCCGTTCCTGGGAGGCCTCCTGACGCGCTACCTGGGCTGGAGGAGCATCTTCGCCTTTCTCGTGCCGATGGGAATAATAAGCCTGATCATGATCCGAAGGAAGATGAAGGGCGAATGGGCCGAGGCGAAGGGAGAAAGCTTTGACTGGCCGGGTGCGGTGATCTATGGAACGTCTATAGCTGCAATGATTTACGGGTTTTCGAAACTGCCGACGGTTGCAGGCTGGATCATTACCGCCGGCGGGCTGCTGCTTGTTCCTCTCTTCATAATGAGGGAGAAGAGAACGCTGCACCCGCTTTTCGACTTAACCCTGATTTCAGGGAACAGGGTTTTTGCATTCTCCAGCCTGGCGGCCCTGATCCACTACGCGGCCACCAGTGCAATAGGATTCTTTCTCAGCCTCTTCCTCCAGTATATTAAGGCTCTGGGGCCCCGCGATGCGGGGTTCGTGCTGATGTCATGGCCTGTGACCATGGCGCTTATCTCCACTGCTGCCGGCAAGCTGTCAGACAGCCATAACCCGGGCGTGATAGCTTCCATTGGCATGACCATAACCTCGGCAGGACTGATAATGCTCTGTTTCATCACGGCAGAGACCTCCGTGCTGTTTATCGTTGCTGTGCTTGTCATTATGGGTGCTGGCTTTTCACTCTTCTCGTCACCCAACTCAAATGCCATCATGAGCTCAGTTGAGAAGAGACAACTCGGAAATGCATCCGGAATGCTCGGTACCATGAGGAACGTCGGTCAGACCTTCAGCATGGCTATAGCCCTTATGCTCCTTGCACTCTACATGGGACAGGCAAAAATAGATCCCGGTAACTACCCGCAGCTTCTGAACGCAATGAGGAGCGGGTTCTTGATCTTCTCCATACTCTGCTTTGCCGGTATTTTTGCATCGCTTGCAAGAAATAAAAGCCTTCGCAGATAGGTTCCCCCGTATTTTTGTTTGCTTTTCATTAAAAACAATTAAATTGACCCGTGTTTGACAGCCTGTAAACACTATCTGTAGGTTTATACATATCATTCATTATGACCAAATTATACAAGAAGCTTTTAAATCACGACTACTCGCCCGGGGAGATGGGAGAATGCATCACCGAGGCCGGAAGGATGACCCATTCCGTTGAGAGGGCCCCTCTTCTGAGGGACATTTTTTCCTGTATCGACCTCACGAGCCTCAACACCTCCGACAGTACCGGAGCAATTCGCAGCTTTGCAGAGAGGACGGCGTCATTCCGTTATAGTTTCAGTGATATCAGCAATGTGGCGGCTCTGTGCGTCTTCCCGAACTTCGTCACCGTAGCACACGAGGGGCTGGGCAAATGCGGGGTAAGACTCGCAGTGGTCTCTGCCTCATTCCCCACCTCCCAGACATTCCTTGACGTGAAGACGCTGGAGACGGAGATGGCTGTCAGAATGGGAGCTGATGAGATAGATATCGTCATTCCCCTTGGAACATTCCTTGAGGGAGACTATGACTCCGTCATTGAGGAGCTGAGGGCAATCAGGCAATCTGCCGGCGAGGCCACCCTGAAAGTGATACTTGAGACAGGACTGCTGAAAGACGAGAGAAGCATCTACCGGGCATCAGTGGTGGCAATGGAATCGGGCGCGGATTTTATAAAGACCTCCACCGGAAAGATCCAGGTGTCGGCAACCCCCGAAGCTGCCTGGGTGATGTGCCGGGCCATACGCGACTACTTTAATGAGACGGGCATTATGATCGGCTTCAAGGCCGCAGGAGGGATAGTGACCCCTGACGATGCACTGATTTATTATTTCATCGTCAGGAACATGCTCGGAGAAAAATGGCTCACCCCCGATTATTTCAGGATAGGTGCCTCACGTCTGGCCAACAACATCCTTAACGAGCTGTACCCGGGCCATCCCGCTTATTTTTAACATTACGCAAAGATGACCGGGCCAGGCGAAACCATAAGTGTTGTTGCTGCTGATACTCTTTCTGCGTCAGCACCGCAGGAAGAATTCAGTATTGGCCGGATCATTCCGCTGCATTCTGCCGGACAGGACCATCCGGGAGGGGATCTGAATGTGCGCGACGTAACGGCTGATTACATGACAGGAGCCGGACGAATTGAAGGCCAGCCCCTGCCTCCGGAAAAGATGAGCACTGACTTCAGCTTCATTATTCTCGCTTTCTCCCTCCTGGTAATGACAGTGCTGATGGTTGCAGGAAGAAAGATCATGGTAAACGGCCTTTCCGCCATCGGCTTCAGGAGACAACCCGACCTGGCCCCTCCGGGTACGTCGGAAGTATTTGTCTGGCCTTTCTTCTTCAGGAATATCTTCACGGTTCTGAACGTGGCCCTCTTCGCCACCACCGCACTGCTGCTGACTGACGTGATCCGCTACAACAACCCTTCCGGCTCCGTGAAACTGGCCGTTATCCTGACCGGATCGTTTCTGGCGGCATTGATGCTCAGACACCTTACATGCATAATGGCAGCAGAGGCTACAGGCTTGAAGGAGCTCTTCCGGGAGTACATGAATGTCGTATATAATGCATGGTTCGCCAACGCAATAATTCTTTTCATACTCAACGCACTTATCCTTTTTGCCCCGCTGAACAATCCTGTACCGCTTATTGTCTCAGGACTTATAATATCAGCCATATTTCTTATAATCAGGGCGTTAAGGCTGATGGCCATTTTTAATCGCAGGCATATTTCAATATTATATTTCATTTTGTACCTTTGTGCCCTTGAAGTCTTACCCGTTCTGGTCATCCTGAAGATACTGGGTGTCTTCTGACCCTGGCGGGTAAATTGAGGAGGTTGAACTAAAAACTTATGGCGTTGAAGATAAGGAAGGTACTTGTGTCGCAGCCTGAGCCAAACAATCCGAAATCACCATATTTCGAGCTCGCTAAAAAATACAACCTGAAGATCGACTTCAGGCAATTCATCCAGGTGGAGGGTATAAGCGCGAAGGATTTCAGGCAGCAGAAGATCACTCTCACCGATTTTACGGCAGTTGTTTTTACATCCAAAACTTCGATTGATCACTATTTCAGGATATGTGACGAAATGCGCATCACTGTCCCTGACACGATGAAGTATTTCTGCATAACGGAGAACGTGGCTTTTTACCTCCAGAAGTACATCGTGTACCGCAAGAGGAAAATCTTCCACGGCAAGTCAACCTTTGAGGATCTCATTGATGTAATTGTTAAGCACAGGGACGAAAACTTCTTCGTGCCCCTGTCTGACCCGCACAAGACTGACATCCCCGAACTGATGAAAAAGAACAATATCAAGTTCGCCATCGGCACAATGTACCGCACCATAAGCAGGGGATTTGAAACACAGGAGCTCGATTATGACATCCTTGTATTCTACAGTCCCTCGGGAATTAAATCGCTGAAGGAAAATTTCCCGTCATTTACCCAGGGGGAGGTCAAAATAGCCGCCTTCGGTCCCACTACGGCAGAGGCCGTGACAAACGAAGGGTTCCGGCTTGACATACAGGCTCCCAATCCAAAGGCTCCTTCAATGACCATGGCCCTTGACTGTTTCATCAGGGACTTTAACAAGAACAATAAATAGATCCGGACAGAGATAATGCGCCCATTGAAAGCATCCATCCTTCCTGATCGATGCTTTCGCTTTCTTAATGAGACACACAGATGCATCATTCACCAGGGGGGAAAGACTCTGCGGTATAAAAGCCGTCAGTGAACTCTTTTCAGGAGGCCGCACGATCAATATGCCCCCTCTCCGGGTTATTTACAGAATGATGCCTGCTGACGAGGCCCATGAGCCGGTCAGAGTGCTGGTTTCCGTACCCAAAAGAAACTTCAGGAAAGCCGTTGACCGCAACCTGATCCGGAGAAGGATTAAGGAGGCCTGGAGAAAGAATAAACAGCCGCTGAAAGAGGTAGTTTCAGCCAGCGGCCGGCGCATCGAGCTGGCTATAATATGGAATGACACCCTGTTCAGGTCATATGATGAAACCGAGAAGTCTGTAAAAGATGTGATTGAGAGATTGACACGTCTTAAATATTAACTTTGCGAAAATTTCTTTTATGAGAAAGAGAAACAGAAATAAGATACTGCTGGTATCTGCAATGCTGATTACGGCAATGGTTACGTTCGGATTTCTTATGGGCGGCCAGGAGAGCAGGGACTTCAGGTTAACCAAGAACCTCGACATATATATTTCCCTTCTGAGGGAGCTCAACGCCTTTTATGTTGACGAGATCGATCCCGAAAAGCTGGTGCACAAGAGCATCGAGGGGATGCTCTCCACCCTTGATCCATATACATCATTCTACCCTGAAGAGGAGACCGGGGATCTCGATTTCATGACCACGGGCAAATACGGAGGGTTTGGTTCACTGATAAGAAAATCAGGCGATTATATCCAGGTTACCAATGTCTATAAGGGATTTCCTGCCGACAAGGGCGGTATCAGGGCCGGTGATCTCATGATCAGCATAGACGGCCAGTCGCTCAAGGATGTCACCTCCGACAAGGCTTCCGACATGCTTAAGGGAGAGCCGGGTACCGAAGCTGAGATAATCATCAGGCGCAACGGAGAGGAGTTCACAAAAAGGCTGAAGCGTGAGAGAATATCCATTTCTGCCGTTCCCTACTACGGCATGGTGGATGACAACACCGGCTATATCCGCTTCACAAACTTCACACAGAACTGCATTGCCGAAGTGAGGGAGGCGCTGATTGACCTTAAAGACAAACAGGGAGCGGAAGATCTTATACTTGACCTCAGGAGCAATCCCGGCGGACTGGTGAACGAGGCAGTTGAAATAGTGAACCTCTTCGTCAGGCCCGGGCAGGAGGTTGTAAGCACCAGGGGCAGGGCGAGACAGTATGACGCCGTCTTCCGCACCAACAGGACCCCCGTGGCACCGGACATGCCGGTTGTTGTGCTTATAAACCGCGCCTCGGCCTCAGCATCGGAGATAGTCGCCGGAGCCCTGCAGGATCTCGACCGTGGCATTATCGTAGGCGAACGGTCATACGGCAAGGGCCTGGTGCAGGTGGCGAGACCGCTGAGCTACAAGGCGCAGGTAAAGATCACCACTGCCAAGTATTACATCCCCAGCGGACGTTGCATCCAGGCGGTGGACTTCTCTAATCCCAATGAGGACGGAAGTGTTGGAACCATACCCGATTCCCTCATCAAGACATTCAAGACCAGAAACGGCAGGCTGGTAAAGGACGGGGGCGGAATTATTCCCGACGTGACCGTGCCCTCCGACATGCTCAACCGCTTTACCAGCGAATTGTATGTCCAGAATATGATCTTTGATTTTGCCACCGAATACTACTGGTCTCAGCCACAGCCTACAGTGCCTGACAGCCTGAAGCTGAAAGCGAGTGACATGGAACGTTTCGCGGCATTCCTGACGGAAAGGAAGTTCACCTACAGGACTGACTCCGAGGCACTGCTCGATGAACTGGCAAAGGCAGCCAGGGAGGAGGAACTCTATAATGACAACCGCGAGACAATAGAAAAACTCAGGAGCGGTCTGGGCCATACCCTTGAAAGAGATATGTCGGCTTACGAAAAAGATGTGGCTGAACTGATAGAATCAGAACTCGCAGGAAGATACTTTTATGATTCGGGGATGGTTCAATATTCCCTCTCCCGTGACTCCCAGGTGAAAGAGGCAATCAGCATTGCAGGCGACAGGGCTCGTTACCAGTCGTTACTCCAGGTGTCGGTGAGCCTTTAGCCGGTCCGGCTGTCTTACAGGTACAACTCCTTCTTCCAGACGGGAAGCCGCTCCTTGATCATCTCAAGAGTGTGCCGGCATGCCCGGGTTGCATGATCACGGTGGCCTGATGTAACCATGATGAACAGCGATGCTTCCCCGGCATTGACCACTCCGGTGGAGTGGACAATTATGACCCTGCGCACATCGCTGAAGGCAGCCTTGACTGTTTTCACTATATCCTCAGCCTCCTTGTCGGCCATATCGTTGTAGGCGGAATATTCTATCGCTTTCACCCGTTTGCCGCTGACCTCATCATCGCGCACCCTGCCAATGAATATTGAGACGGCGCCGGCGCCGGCATCATCATTGCCAAGGGTCATCAGTTCTGAAATAAGCAGAGGTGTTATCGGCCCCCCGACCAGATACCTGTTTTTCATATCAAACCTTAATGTGTCATCCCCCCTCAAAGGGCGGAAGTATTGCAATTACATCATTTTCTTTCAGCAGCGACTCTTCCTTCAGCAGGATTCTGTTCAGTGCAACCCTGAATGCAAGGTTCCGCATCGCCGGATATTTTTCAAGGATAACCCTGCGCAGTGCAGCCGTATCTCCGGCCGCAAACTCTTCTGAAGCCCTTCCCGCCATCTCCTGCGCTGCGCCAAAATAGAGAACCTTCACCACGGCACTCATATCAGTGGGCCTCCAGCCAGTTGTTTCCGGTGCCGCTGTCAACCTCAAGCGGTACCCGCAGGTCAGCAGCACCCTTCATCTCCTCCATAGCCATGGTTCTGAGCTTTTCCACCGAGTCAATGTCAACCTCGAAGATCAGTTCATCATGCACCTGGAGTATCATCTTTGCCTCCGGAAGCTCCTTCTCGAGCCTGGCGGCAATCCTTACCATAGCTATCTTGATGATGTCGGCGGCGCTCCCCTGCAGGGGGGCGTTGATGGCGTTGCGTTCGGCGTTGCCTCTGACAACCTGGTTCCTCGAGTGGATGTCAGGCAGATATCGCCTTCGGCCAAACATGGTAGTAACATAACCCAGCTCTCTCGCCCTGCGGATGCTCTCATCCATGTATGCCTTCACTCCGGGGTAGGAGCTGAAATAACCGTCAATAAGCTCTTTTGCCTCTTTCCGTCCTATTGTGAGCCTCTCTGAGAGGCCGAAGGCGGAGATGCCGTAAATGATGCCGAAGTTAGCTGTCTTGGCCCTTGCGCGCATCTCGCGCGTCACTTCGTTCAGGGCTACGCCGAATATTTTTGAGGCTGTTGCCGAATGAATATCCTGGCCCGAAAGAAAGTCTGCAATCATGGCGCTGTCGCCGCTCAGGTGAGCCATAAGCCTCAGCTCTATCTGCGAATAGTCGGCGCTGAGAAAGATCTTCCCCTTTGCCGGAATAAAGGCCTTGCGTATCTCGCGTCCCTCGGAATCACGAACCGGTATGTTCTGCAGGTTGGGATTGGTGGAGCTGAGCCGGCCCGTTGAGGCAACCGCCTGGTTGTATGTGGTGTGAATCCTTCCCGTACCGGGGTCGATCAGCTCCGGAAGGGCCTCCACGTAGGTAGAGAGAAGCTTCTTTAATCCGCGATATTCAAGCACTTTGCCTATTATCGGGTGTTTGGCCGTGAGCCGCTGGAGCACCTCCTCATCAGTGCGGTATTGCCTGGTCTTCGTAAGACGGGCCTTGTCATCCAGCCGGAGCCTGACAAAGAGTATGTCGCCCAGCTGCTTCGGGGAGGAGATATTGAACTCCTGCCCTGCAAGCGTATATATCTCCTGCTCCAGCTTGATTATGGTCTCGCGCAGGGTGACTGCAAAGTTCTTGAGTACGCTTTCATCAATGAGAATCCCCTCGCGCTCCATGGCCGCCAGCACGCTTATGAGCGGCATCTCAATATCGGCAGCCAGTTTGTCGAGTCCTTCCTTCTTAAGAATGGGTTCGAAGATTTCCTTTAGCTGCCATGTGACGTCAGCGTCTTCCACTGAATATTCCCTGACCCGCTCCTTCTCCACATCGCGCATGTTTCTCTGCCGGGGACCACGTTCGCCTATAAGCTCCTCAATATGAACGGGTTCATAGTTGAGGTACCTGGCAGCAAGAAGGTCCATATTGTGGCGCATGTCGGGCTCAAGCAGGTAGTGAGCCATCATGGTGTCGAAAAGGGGTCCCTTCACCATGATGCCATAACCTGACAGCACCTGTATGTCGAACTTCAGGTTCTGGCCCGTTTTTCTTATGGTCTCATTTTCAAAGAGAGGCCGGAATGGTTCAAGGAGCTCCATGGCGCTGCTTCTCTCCGGAGGCAGCCATAGGAGCGTCCCGGATCCCTTCTCCCAGCAGAAGGCAATGGCTACAAGCTGGGTATTGAGCGGATCAAGCGAGGTGGTTTCGGTATCGAAGCAGAAATCGCTGAGAGTGCCCAGTTTCCGGGCCAGTGCTTTTGCCTGCTCCGGGGTTTCGGCAAGGGTATAGCTATGCGGAGTGGTGTTTATGTTTGCCAGTGTCGAGCCGTTGCCGGCAGGGGAAGCCCCGAAGAGGGTGCCCTGCGTATCCGGTGTGGGCTGCTGCTGAGAAGCAAAGATCTCCTGGTCAGCCTGTTCTCCATGTACCATGGCTGGTGGTGGCTGCCGGTCACCGGCAAACAGGGAGGAGGATGAGGGTTGATCACCGGCAAACTTGACAGATGCCAGGGGTTGATCACCGGCGGGCACGACGGATGCTGATGGCTGACTGCCGGATGCGGGAAGGCGTGATGCCATGGTTCGGAATTCGAGCTCCTCATAAAGCCTGCGGAGAGCATCCGTATCAATTTCCCTGCGGTGCAGATCAGTGTGCCGGAATTCCACCGGAACATTCTGCTCTATGGTGGCAAGACGCTTTGAAAGCAGTATCTGATCCCTGTTTTGCTCGAGGATATCCTTTTGCCTGCCCTGGAGCTCTGAAGTCTTGCCAAGCAGGGTCTCGATACTCCCGTGCTCGCTGATGAGCTTACAGGCCGTTTTCGGGCCTATTCCCGGAGCTCCCGGGATATTGTCGGAGGCGTCTCCCATCAGCCCGAGGAGGTCAGTGATATTGCCGGGGGGGACACCGTACTCGCGAAGGATCTCCTTCTCGCCCCATATCTCAGCCTCTCCTCCTCCGCGCCCCGGCCGGTACATCACCACCCTGTCAGTAACCAGCTGGGCGAAATCCTTGTCAGGGGTCATCATGAAGGTGCTATAACCCTCTTCTGCTGCCTTCCGGGCAAGGGTGCCGATAACATCATCAGCTTCAAAACCGGCCACTTCTATTACGGGAATACTGTATGCATCAAGAAGGCGCTTGATGTAGGGCACAGCTATCTTTATGTCTTCGGGCGTGGCATCGCGATTGGCCTTGTAGGCGGGATAGATCTCATTCCTGAAGGTGGGTCCGGGGGGATCAAAGACAACCGCAATATGCGATGGCCTCTGCTTCGTCAGCAGATCTTCAAGGGTGAGAAGGAATCCGAAAACCGCAGATGTGTTCATACCCTTTGAGGTCACCCGCGGGTTTTTTATGAATGCATAATATGACCTGAAAATCAGGGCATAGGCATCCAGCAGAAAAAGCCTCTTATCACTTTCTGTAGTTGTCACCGGTTGTCAGATGCATGCCACTCGGCAAAAGCGGTGGCTGTTTCATAAAGCTTTATGCTGTGCAGCGATACTCCGGAGGGAATCCTGGCGCTGAGTATATCTGCGATGTCTGCAACAAGATTCTCGCACGTTGGCTGATATGGCGAAACAATGACATTCCCGAAATGCTTCCTGTAGCTTTCAACCGACTCCGCCGGGGCAAAACCCGATATCATCAGCGCATGATCAAACCGGTCGACAACATTCTCACGGACAATCTTCTTAATGTCTCCGAAATCCATCACCATGCCGTTGCGAGGGTTATCCGGATCATTCACCGGCTCACCCTTAAACGTGACATACAGAATGTATGAGTGACCATGGACATTTCTGCACGGACCGTCATAATTCCACAGTGCGTGAGCCATCTCGAAACGAAATTCCTTTGTAACCCTGATTATTGCCATTGATGTATAAACTGGTACCCGCAAAAGTAAACTATTTATGAGGATTTTTGTTTACATCACGATTTCTCACTGATATTTATGATGTTAAATGTCATACAAAGAAATTTAAGCGTACCTTTGCGCCCTAATAACATAATACCCAATGGATAATAATCAGATGTTGACTATCCCGTTCCTTGCCGGAGAGAGCTTCAGGAGACACGGAGAGAACAAGGCGATGGGGTTTGTGGGAGAAGAGGTTATTAATTATAACCAGCTTAAGGCAAGAACCGAATCGGTAATTCGCCTGCTTGAAGAGTATTCAGTCCAGCCCGGTGATAAGGTAGCCATTCTGAGTGGCAGCACACCCAACTGGGGGGTCTCATATCTTGCCATTACATCCATGGGAGCTGTTGCAGTTCCCATCCTTCCGGACTTTAGCGCGGTGGAGGTATCAAACGTGCTGATTCACTCCGGAGCCAAAGTCCTGTTTGTTTCAACCAACCTCACATCAAAGCTGACCGGATTTAATTCTGAAACGCTTGAGACAGTGATAACGACTGATGATTTTGCGGTTATCTCAGGCTACCGTGGAACAGGTTATAATCCTGAACTTAAGCCATTGCGTGAATACAGGGTTTCAGAAGAGGATCTGGCAGTGATAATCTACACCTCGGGAACCACTGGGAAATCAAAGGGAGTCATGCTGACCCACCGGAATATCTGCTTCACCGCCAAACAGGTTCTGACAATTCAGAAGGTGGTGGAGACAGACGTGTTCCTCTCCATTCTTCCGCTCTCGCATACTTATGAGCAGACGCTGGGACTGATCCTTCCGATATTCAACGGGGCGGCGATCTATTACCTGAGAAAGGCACCGACACCATCCGTGCTGCTGCCGGCCCTTGAGCAGGTGAGGCCCACGACAATGCTTACGGTGCCCCTGATTATGGAAAAAATATATTTCAACAAGATCGTTCCCACATTCAGCAAGAACAAGGTAGTTTCATTTCTGTACCATAAGACCCCGGCAAGAAAGCTGCTTAACAAGATTGCCGGCAAGAAGATCTACAAAACCTTTGGCGGCAGGCTGAGATTCTTCGGTATAGGAGGCGCAAAACTCAATCCCACTGTTGAACAGTTTCTTCTCGACGCCGGATTTCCTTATGCAATCGGTTACGGACTGACAGAGACAGCACCGCTGCTTGCCGGCACCAAAGTCGGGTCCTGCAGACTGGGTTCCACAGGCCCGGCAATGAAGGGAGTGACACTCAAGATCCACAATCCCGATCCCGTTACCGGAGAAGGCGAAGTGTGGGCAAAGGGAGACAACGTGATGAAAGGTTATTACAAGGAGCCGGAAATGACCGCCGAGGTGCTGACACCTGACGGATGGTTCCGTACCGGAGACCTGGGCCTGTTCGATAAGCAGAACTACCTGAGCATAAGGGGAAGACTGAAGAACATGATCGTGGGAGCAAGCGGCGAGAACATCTATCCCGAAGAGATTGAGTCCGTCATCAACGATTTCGGTCATGTGATCGAATCGCTTGTTGTGCAGCAGAAGGGCAAGCTTGTTGCAATGGTCCACGTCAATATCGAGGAGCTGCAGGCCAAATACCGGCAGATGAAGAAGGATTTTACCGATCATGCGGAACTGATGGTTGATGAGTATCTCGAGGAACTGCGCAGGTACGTAAACTCAAAGGTCAGCAAGTACAGCCAGCTACAGGTGGTGGTATATCAGCCTGAGCCTTTCCAGAAGACAGCCACTCTCAAGATTAAAAGGTTCCTGTATTACTAGGTCAATATAGTTAACAGATTGCCGAAATAACAACTAACGGTTGATCACTGAGGTGGTTGCCGTTTTTTTGTTAATTTTGCGGCACAATCGCTCAAAGATGTCGGCCAGGAATAAAGCACTGCTTCTGATTTTTTCAATTCTGATCATTGACCAGATTCTCAAGATCATAATTAAGACCAATATGGTTATTGGTGAGGAAATTCCCGTGCTGGGCAACTGGTTCAGGATCCATTTCCTTGAGAACAACGGGATGGCCTTCGGCATGGAGTGGGGTGGCAAAACCGGTAAGGTGGCTCTCTCCATCTTCAGAATGGTGGCGATAGCCGGAATTGCCTGGTATCTTGACAGCATCATAAGAAAGAAAGCCAGCCTGGGCCTTATCCTTTCAGTCAGTGCAATTATTGCGGGAGCTGCCGGCAACCTTATTGACAGTGCGTTTTACGGGATGATATTCAGCGAGAGCTGGCATACCCCCGCCGTTCTGTTTCCCGAAGGCGGAGGATACTCCTCTTTCCTGCATGGAAGAGTTGTGGATATGTTTTATTTTCCCCTGGTTGATACCTACTGGCCCGACTGGTCGCCAATTAAGCCGGGGCAGTCATTCATTTTCTTCAGGCCTGTTTTCAATATTGCCGATACGTCAATAACATCCGGCGTTCTGGCCATCCTGCTATTTCAGAAGAAGTTCCTGGAAGAACACAATTGACTATATTTTGAATTCCGGGAGCTTTCATTGCAGCACCACTGTTTAAAAACACTCTAATTCCACATTTTGTCTTATTTTTGAGGGAATAACCGTCGGCACAAGTTGGCAGCCCTTACAGATATAAAGAAGCCTGTTGCATCAGAGATGCGTGAGTTTGAATCCTATTTCAGACACACCCTGCAGAGCGATATACCCTTCTTTCATATCATCCTCAGCAATATTATCCGCCGTAAGGGCAAGCAGATGAGGCCGTTGCTGGTATTCCTTACTGCGAAACTGAACGGCACTGTCAGCGAGACAACCTTTGTAGCCGCAACCTTCATCGAACTGTTGCATACTGCCACCCTCGTTCATGACGATGTGGTGGATGATGCCTCGGAAAGACGCGGATTGCCATCCATAAATGTGCTTTACAATTCGAAAATTGCCGTCCTGCTAGGAGATTACCTTCTCGCCCAGGGTCTGCTGATCAGTGTTGAGAAGCAGAAATTCAACATGCTGGGAATAGTCTCCGACGCGGTCAAGCAGATAGTGAAGGGCGAACTGGTGCAGTTGCAGAAGACCCGCAAGCTGGATATAAAGGAAGAGGATTACTTCAGGATAATCAGGATGAAGACGGCTGCTCTCATCTCAGCGTGCACCGCCTGCGGGGCAAGCTCCGTCACCGACGATCCGGAGATAATCGCGCGGATGAAAGAGTTCGGTGAGCATCTTGGGGTGGCATTCCAGATAAAGGATGATCTCCTGGATTATACCGGAGACGGACTGACAGGCAAGAGGGAAGGTAATGACATCAAGGAGAAAAAGATCACCCTTCCGCTTATCCATGCCCTCAGGGAGGCCGGCCCGGTGAAGAGACGTCATGTCATCAGGATATTAAGAAGAAAGAAAAAGGGCAGGAAGGAGATAAGCGAGGTTATTGCCTTCGTCAGGGAGCATAAGGGACTCGAGTATGCAGAGACTAAAATGAAGGAGTACTCAGACAGGGCGATGCGGATCCTTGATGCTTACCCTGATTCAGAAACGAAGTCAGCACTGATTGAATTTGTAATATTCTCAACACTAAGAAAAAAATGAAAGACGTTGCACGTTTCCTGTCACTGGGGAAGTATGCTGTGGCAGGTGTCTCGCGGGACCCGAAGAAATTCGGTCATATAATGTTTAAAGACCTCCGCAAAAAGGGTATGGACGTGGTGCCCATAAATCCCAAGGCCGAAACCCTCGACGGAGTAAAATGCTACAGCTCGGTAAGCGAGTTGCCTTCTGATATAAAAGGATTGATTTTCATGACCCCGAAGGAAGAGACCCTTTCGGTAGCCAGGGAGGCGATAGCACATGGAATAAAAGATTTGTGGATCCAGCAGGGGGCAGAATCAAAATCGGTCATTGCCGGACTTGAGAATGAAAATGTCAACCTTATCCACAGCCAGTGCATCATGATGTTCTGGAAACCCAACGGAGTCCATTCCTTTCACCGTTTTCTGAAGAAAATCTTCGGGGGACTGCCCGCTTAGCAGAAAATTTTCAATTCTCACGAAGTTGAGGCAACAGAAAATATAGTCTTATCTGTTGTTAATCAGCTATTTATGCGATTTTACAGAAATAATTGTTCCACGTGGAAAAAAATCATTTTTTGAGAGCTGCGATGAGAATCGCGGCTTTTTTCTTCCCCAGGACTGCTTCAAGCTCTTCCGGGGATGCCTCCGTGGTTTTTTTCACCGAGCCGAATTTTTTCAGGAGGAGCTCCTTGCTCTTCTCCCCTATGCCAGGAATTTCGTCGAGTAATGACCTGTTCATTTTCGAGCTTCTCTTTCCACGGTGAAAATTTATGCCGAACCGGTGCGCTTCGTTACGAAGGTGCTGGATAATTTTCAGGGTAATGCTGTTTTTGTCAAGGTAGAGCGGAACAGAATCGCCGGGGAAATAAATCTCCTCCAGTTTCTTTGCAATACCAATCACCGTGAGCCGCCCTCTGATTCCAAGTTCATCAAGACTCTTCACCGCTGAAGAGAGCTGTCCCTTGCCGCCGTCTATCACCACGAGCTGGGGAAGCGACTTTTCCTCATCGATCATCCTCCGGTAGCGACGGTATATGACCTCTTCCATTGATGCAAAGTCATCGGGACCGCTGACAGTCCTGATATTGAAGTGGCGGTATTCCCGGTTGCTGGGTTTGCCGTTACGGAAGACGACACATGCAGCCACTGCCGATTCGCCCTGTATGTTGGAGTTGTCAAAACATTCGATATGAACCGGTAAAACGGGCATGTGAAGGTCTTTCTTCATCTTCTCGAGGTTACGCTCCGTCCGGTTCTCCTTTGAGTGCTCGGCTGCCTTTTTCTGCCTCTCAAGCCTGAAGAAGACGGCATTACGGTTTGCCAGTTCCAGCAGCTTGTGCCTGTCACCTCTCTGCGGCACAGAGTATTTAATTTTATCTGTCAGAATATCAGGCATAAAGGGAACGATAATCTCAGGAGAATCGCTTGAGACCCTCTGCCTTATCTCCGTTATTGCCGTTGAAAGAACGGATTCCTTCTCCTCTTCGAGCCTCATTTTCAACTCAATGGAATATGTCTGCACAATTGCGCCGGAGACAACTTTCATAAAACTGATAAACATTGAACTCTCGTCGGCTGAGCATCCGAAGACATCGACGTTCTTAACGGAAGTGTTGACAACCACTGATTTACTGCGGTATTTTGATAGTATCTCAAGTTTTTCCTTGACCTTCTGTGCCTCTTCGAACCTGAGTTCCGAGGCATATTTCTTCATCAGTGCCTCAAGGTGGCCCGTGACACCGCTCACGTCACCCTTGATGATCTGCTTTATCCTCTCTATCTGCTGGTTATACTCCTCTTCCTTTATCAGGCCAACACATGGGGCTTTGCAGTTTCCGATATGATATTCCAGGCAGACCTTGAATTTGCCTTCTGCAATACCCTTATTGTTAAGAGGAAGTGAGCAGGTTCTTATCTGGAACAGCTGCCGGATGAGTTCCAGGAGAGTGCGCACCGCGGGAACCGATGTGTAGGGGCCATGGTATGATGAGCCGTCGGCAATCAGCTTGCGGGTAAGAAACACGCGCGGAAAGTGCTCATTCTTAATGCATATCCATGGATATGTCTTGTCATCCTTCAGGAGAATATTGTACCTGGGCTGGTGCTTTTTGATCAGGCTGTTCTCAAGCAGCAGGGCATCGGACTCACTGTCAACGACAACGTGCCTGAGATCTGCGGCACGGGAGAGCATAACCTGGGTTTTGCCGGACTGGTTTTTTGAGAAGTAGGAAACAACGCGTTTCCTCAGGCTGCGGGCCTTTCCGACGTACAGTATTGTTCCGGAAGCGTCGATGAACTGGTACACCCCGGGCTTGTCGGGAAGCCTTGAAACGGTCGATCTTATGGAGTCTCTCTCAGGCAAATCAGGTTTATTCTGCTTTCATTCTGCCCAAAGGTAGGAAATAGAACAAACGAACATTTGACCAGTGAAAAAATTGACTGCTGCAAAGGTGGACGGGTAAGAAGGAATATATTATAATCACTTGACCTACAATACTATAACCGCTACGCGGTAAGGTTTAATGAATGCCATTGGTCTACAACACTTTAACCCCTACGGGGTATAATTGGCCGTAGGCCATATAGTATGGCCGACGGAGAATATCAATTTACTATTGTTCGTAGCCCATAGTGTGCAGCGCGGTAATACAAATATTGGCCGTAGGCCATATAGTATGGTAGATATGTGTACAACACTAAAACCCCTACGGGGTAAGGTTTAATAGATGCCGTTGTGCTACAACACTTTAACCCCTACGGGGTATAATTGGCCGTAGGCCATATAGTATTGTAGACGGAGAACAGCAACAACACTATTGGTCGTAGACCATAAAGTATTGTAGGTCAATGTATATCCGGAAAGGATCGGGTGGGTGGTCAGGATTTTTGTCCCGGATAAGTTTTCTGGACAAAGAGCGGAACATGCCGGAAGGCCAGACCGTCGAACAATCCCCTGTCGCTTAGTTTGAGGCGGGGGATTACCAGCAAAGCCATGAAAGAGAGCGTCATATAAGGCGCGTCAAGGCGGGATCCGAAGCCCTTAACGGTCTCTGAGAGCCGTTCGTACCGCGCTGCCATTGCCGTTACGGGCATATCTGACATTATGCCAGCCACCGGCAGCTTAAGAATATCGGCTCCCTCGTCGGAAACGGCTGACATCCCTCCCTCTGCTTCAATTATCAGGTTTATTGCTGCAACAATATCCCGGTCGCTGGTGCCGACGGCAACTATGTTATGGCTGTCATGGGCAACAGATGATGCCATGGCCCCCTTCTTCAGTCCGAATCCCTTTATGAACCCGACCGATGGCGGCCTGTCGTTGTATCTTTCCTTGACGACTATTTTCAGGATATCGTCATCGAGGCGCGGATTTATGAACTCCTCCTCTCCTGCCGGCGTCTCCTCCGAGCCAGTCATCAGGGAGCCGTTCTCAGCCACTATTATGCGTAATTTGCCACCCTCGTTCGGTACGCGGATCTCATCAGTGAGTAGCCGTGTGCATTTAAATTTATTTACTTTTTCTACTATTCCCGGGCTGAAGAGGGCCTTGTCTCCGTCGTAAACCAGCTGACCGTCAATCCAGGTCTGCAGTACATTCATCTTTGCAGGATCGTCTACGACAATGAAATCGGCAGCGTCGCCATCCCTCAGGAGACCGGTATTGATGTGATAATGCTCTGCCGTATTAACAGAGGCCGCCCGTATTACATTGAACAGGTCATAACCCATTCCGATCAACCGTGCCACAATTTTATTTATATGACCTTTTGCCAGCATCTCAGGATGCAGGTCATCGGTACAGAGCATTACTTCCCCAGGGTAATAATTCAGCAAAGGTGCCAGGGTATCAAGGTTTTTTGCAGCGCTGCCCTCCCTGATGAGGATTTTCATTCCGCCTGAAATTTTCTCCAGGGCCTCTTCCAGCGATGTACATTCATGGTCAGTTGATATTCCTGCTCCGATATATTTTTTAAGTTCCTCTCCGCTTAATCCGGGAGCATGGCCATCTACCGGCACTCCTGCATTTTTCGCTGCATCGAGTTTTCTGTATACCTCAGCGTCGTTATAAATAACACCCGGAAAGTTCATCATCTCTGCCAGGAACCCAACCCTCTTATCCTGCAGAAGCTCTGCCACGTCATCCGCTCCTATTCTTGCACCTGCGCTTTCAGAGGCGGTTGCCGGAACGCATGAAGGTGCACCGAAAAGCATTTTTACCGGTACGGTCTCTGAATTGTCAAGCATGAATCTTACTCCTTCCTTGCCCAGAACATTCGCAATCTCATGCGGATCAGCCACAACTACAACTGTCCCGTGCCGTACGGCGGCAACAGCAAAATGCGATGGCACAAGCATACTGCTTTCTATATGCACGTGTGCGTCTGCCAGTCCGGGCATTATGAAGAGATCCGGTGCTTCGGCGGTTTCCTCGATGCTTTCTATTCTACCTGCTGAAAAAGTAACAGTACCAGGATAGATACGTCTTTTGTGAACATCAATAATTTTTCCTGAGACTTTCATAATATATATACAAAAAATATGTTCCACGTGGAACATATAGTATCATCTTCCCAGATACATTATAAGAATAGAGACATCTGAAGTAGAAACACCGCTGATCCTCGAAGCCTGTCCAATGGTTGCAGGCTTAATCCGTGACAGTTTCTGTCTTCCCTCGGTTGAGATTGAGGTCAACTCCTCGTAGCTCATATCATCGGGTATTTTCAGATCCTCCAGTCTTTTTATTTTGTCTGCCACACCCCTTTCCCTTTCGAGGTACCCTGAGTATTTAATCCTGATCTCTGCTGCCTCAATGATCTCTCTTTTTCTATCGGAATGATTGCATTGAAGTTCGTTTGCACCGGCAATTTTTTCAAGAAGCTCAAATAGTCCGACCTGCGGCCTTGATGCTATATTGATTGCCTTCAGCTTCTGGTTGATCTCAGCTGTTCCCTTTTCCACAAGGAAGGGATTTATATCCGAGGGGGAAATGCTACGGTTCCTGAGAAACGCCACCACCTCATCAACCATTTTGTATTTCTCTTCCAGCCTTTGAATTCTCGCTCTTCCGGCTGTACCGAGCAGAGAAGCCTTCGGCGTGAGCCTTTCGTCAGCATTGTCCTGTCGCAGAAGTATTCTGTACTCTGCCCTGGAAGTAAACATACGGTATGGTTCATCTATACCTTTAGTTACAAGGTCATCGATCAGGACGCCAATATATGCTTCATCGCGTTTCAATATAAAGGGTTCCTTCCCCCTTATCTTCAGTACAGCATTTATTCCAGCCATTAGTCCCTGTGCCCCGGCCTCCTCATAACCCGTAGTGCCGTTAATCTGTCCCGCAAAAAACAGTCCGCTCACCCTCTTTGTTTCCAGGGTATGCCTGAGTTGTGTAGGCTGAAAGAAATCATATTCTATTGCATACCCCGGCCTGTAGATCACCACATGTTCCAGGCCACGGATCTGTTGCAGTGCATTAAGCTGAGTCTCCAGTGCAAGACTGCTGGCAAACCCGTTTATGTAGTATTCGTTTGTATCCCACCCTTCCGGTTCCAGAAAGAGCTGATGCGATTCCTTGTCAGCAAAGGTAACGATCTTGTCTTCCACACTCGGACAATACCGCGGACCCCTGCCCTTGATCCTGCCGGTGAACAGGGGAGAAAATTTCAGTCCCTCGCGAAGCACCTTGTGAGCATTCTCATTTGTATGGGTTATCCAGCATGATCTCTCGTCACGGATCGCTATATCATCATGGAGATAGGAGAAACACCGTCCGTCGCCGTCACCTTTCTGTTCGGTCATCATACCGAGGTCAATGCTTCGTCCGTCTACCCTCGCACTTGTTCCTGTCTTAAGTCTTTCAACACTGAATCCTATCTCACGGAGCTGGTCGCTTATACCTTTCGAAGCGGCATCACCGGAACGGCCGCCGGCCATAGTGTTAAATCCCACGTGCATCAGCCCGTTCAGGAATGTGCCGTTGGTAAGAATGACTGCATCAGCCCGGAACTCAGTACCAAATGTGGTAGCTACGCCTGCCACCTTATCTTCTTCTATAATCAGCCTGTTAGCCTGCTCCTGCCAAATGCTCAGGTTTTCCGTCTCCTCAAGGGCCTTGCGCCACTCGCGGCTGAAGAGCATCCTGTCGCACTGTGCCCTGGGGCTCCACATTGCAGGACCCTTACTTTTGTTCAGCATCCTGAACTGTATCATGGTGCGGTCAGTAATAATTCCTGACATGCCACCAAGTGCGTCTATTTCCCTGATTATCTGACCCTTGGCAATGCCACCCATAGCCGGGTTACATGACATCTGTGCAAATTTTGTCATGTCCATGGTGACAAGAAGTGTCCTGGCACCCATGGTCGCAGCTATAAAAGCAGCTTCGCAACCGGCGTGACCGCCGCCTACAACTATTATATCATATCTGAAGTTCATTCGGCATATGATAAGGCCAGGTACATCTCTTCCATCTCAGACATCTTCTTCTTCTGCTCAGCTGTACTGTCATCATATCCGCATAAATGAAGGAACCCGTGAAATATTACACGTTTCATCTCCGAATCAAAGGTAACCCCGAATTTTGCGGCGTTCTCCCTGACTCTCTCTGCACTTATATATATTTCGGCATTTACGGTTTTACCGCTGTTGTAATCAAAGGTTATAATGTCAGTGTAATAATCGTGACCGAGAAACTCGTTGTTAATCTCGTACACTTTATCATCACTTGTAATAACTATGTCTGCAACGCCTCCCCTCATGCCCGCATCGCTGACAATCCTGCTGATGTTCTTCTTTATCTGCTTGCTGTCGCGCAGTCTGAATTTTGCAATATCGTAGTGAAAGTTTACTTTCAAGATTTCAGTATCTGAAACTCATTTTTACCTCATTCCCGGCCTCATTGTATACAATATTATCTGCCAGGCTTCTCATAATAAACACTCCGCGACCGTGAAGGTTCTCAATATTTGATGGATCAGTCGGATCAGGCAATGCATCGTATTTGAATCCCTCACCCTGATCCGTAACCGTTACGTCGAACATATTTCCGTCGGCTGTGAAATTAACAATCACCAGTTTGCTTGTCTCTCCCTTATTTCCGTGAAGAATGGCATTATTGACAGCCTCCACTGTTGATATCAGTATCTTCCCGTACACTTCATCCGGAATACCCAGTTTCTTTGATAATGTATCAACCAGCGTCTCAACAACGCGCAGCTGCTCAACGTCTGAATTTATAGTAATGCTTTCCATCCTGATTCCCTATCTCTTTTTATACTGACAGGGCTTATAATTTGTTGCAAAATTTAGTCATTTTTTTAACAGCCACACCTCGGGGTTAAGCTTTTTCTTTTCTTCGTATATCATAAATTTCAACACTGATTTGCCTCCATTGGCATTATCCGGAAAAACGTCTCCCAGAACATGCCCCAGGCTGATATTATCTCCTGCCTTCACTTTGACGTTTATCAGGTTCTGGTAAACCGTCAGGTATTTCCCATGTCTGACAATCACGGCCATGTTAGCCCCGGAGATTGCAAAAACGCGCACCACCTCGCCCTTGAATACTGATTTTGCCTGCGTTGCACCGCTCGAGGTTATTTCTATTCCAATATTGTCTTCCGTTACGTTTTTCAGGACCGGATGAGGTTGCAGTCCGAAATGGCTTGTTATGATACCCTTATCAACCGGCCAGGGCAGACGGCCACGGTTCTCCCCGAATGATTCCCCTATTACTTTCATTTCATTGCTCATCGGAGTTACTTCGCTCTTCTTCCTCTCCTCCTCTATAAGTCTCTCAATCTCCTTTTCAATCTGCCTGGCAATCCTCTTTTTCTCTTCAAGCTCCTGCTTCAGCTGCTTCTCCTTCCTGCTAAGTGAAGTAACAAGCCGTTCCTTCTTGTTCTGTTCTTCACTGAGTATCTGTTTCTGCCTGACCTCCTTATTCTTCAGATCGTTAATGTTCTTTCTGTCCTGCTCCAGTCTCTCCTTCGTGCTCTGAAGCTCAACATAGATTGTCTCGATTGTTTCGGTCTCCTTCCTTCTGTACCTGGCAACCTGCTGAATGTACTTAAGCCTTTTGTATCCCTGGTTGAAATCCGAAGAAGAAAGAATGAATGCAACAGCCGGAGTGCCCTTGGTAGCCTTGAACGCACTTACTATCGAGTTTGCATATTCCCTCTTCAGGTTGTTCAGATCCTGCTCGAGCATCTCCGTTGCCAGCCTGTTCAGGGAAATACGGTATTCAAGGAGACTTATCTCCTCACCGTATTCATTTATCAGTTTCTCACGCAGATTTAGCTTCTTACCTATCACCCTCAGTTCATTGAGGTTCTCATTCTTCTGCGTGGCAGTGGTTTTCAACATCCTGTCAACATATTCAATCTCCTGCAGGTTTTTTTTTCTCAGCTCTTCCATCTCGGCACGTGACTGTCCGAAAAGGCTGACGCCAGCAACCAGATAAAGAATGAATATGAACAGGATACTTCTCATAAAGTGCTTCGCTTGTATGAGGGTAGATTAAAATCTATGTCAGTATCATAACCGCTGTCAAATTCTTCAATGCTCAGCCTCACCTGCAACATCTTCTTTTTTTCCTTCATCAATATCTCCGAGGCATACTTTACATCTCCGCTGCTCATGAAGTTATTGAAATCAAGAGTGATCTGATGGTCTGATGTTGTTGAGATTATATTCTCCCTGCACACCTTCAATTCATCAAGGCATATATTAATCTCATTCTCAAAACCGTTATCAACGGATTTAACAATCAGCTCCCTGTCACCAACCGTTCTGTAATTCTGATAGTCCATTTCCGGCAGGTCTCCGAAAATTATCTTAATGAACTCTGCTGGCATCCCGTTCTTTTTCATTACAGCATCCTTCTTTCCGACGTATACGATTCTTTCCAGTCTGCTTATAGCTGCAATATCATTTCCGACTGCAAGGAGCCTTATCAGTTCAATTCCGAGCGGACCCTTCACAGATGCAAAAAAATCTCCCTTGCTGTTAAGCCTGGCATTAAAACCATAGCTTCCATCATATTCAGTACCTTCAAGCTCTATCCGCCCCCTCTTAATAACAAAGCCCTTTTCGGTAATGTTATAATCCCTTATGCTGCTGATCATTGCACTTATGGTTGCATCAGCAGGTACGGAGCCTGGCTCCGAACTTTTTCTCTTCCTGGAGGCTGAACAGCCTGCCAGAATAATGATCAGGACCGTTATCAGTCCTGTCTTCAGTATTTTCCGCATTTGCTTATCTCGTCCTCCAGGTACGTTTTAGTACTATCCTTCTCAAGTGCGCTTCTCCAATAGGCTACCGCCTCATGACATCTGTCAAGCGCCTTTACTATGTATCCCATATGTTCAAGTATTTCAGGATCACGCTCCCCCTCCTTCTCAAAGATCCGCATCATGGCCTTGTATGCATCCCTGTGCCTTCCGAGCTTGTACAGAACCCATGCATATGTGTCGATATACGTTTCATTGTCTCCATCCTTCTCCATGACCCTTTCAGCCATCTTCAGCGCCTTTTTGAGATCACGGTCGCCTTCAGCCAGGAAATAGGCGTAGTTATTCAGTATCAGTGTCTCATCAGGTGAGATTTGCAAAGCTTCCTCATAGAAAGCGTAGGCAGCGTCAAACTCTTTCATCCGGTATTTCAGGTCACCCATCATGGTCAGAACCTGGACCTTCAGCTCATCGTTATTGCCTGCCAGGATAAGGGCTTTCTTAAGCTCGCTGTCAGCCACCTCATATTCCTTAAGCTCCATTGCCGCTATGCCATAGTAGACCTTGCCAAGGATGCTGCGGTTATTCTCGCGGGAATATACTGCTGCAAGATCATAGAGTTTTTTGTATTCGCGTTTGCCGGCATAGAGCAGTATAAGTCTTTCCGAGTAATAAAAACCGGGTTTCACCGTCTTCAGCAGCTCTTCATATCTTGCAATCGCCTCATCTTCCCTGCCTGCAGTCTCATACATTCCCGGCCTCATTGAAAGGATCTCCTCATCATCCGGATATTTTCCTTCGAGGATTATAAGGCTTTCGGCGAGTGATTCGCTGTTCTCCTTCACATAGGCCGTATCGCTGAGCAGCCTTCCGGCGACAGCCACCTTTCTCTCTCTCTCAACCAGGTCGCTTTCAAATACATTATTCAGGAAACCTGTGATTCCTGAATATTCCTTCTTATAGACAAGGTTCATCATGTAAAGGAGCTGTGTCTCAATATTATCAGGATCCTTTGCAATGATGTCCTTATAGATGCTGTCGCTCTTTTCCTGTTTGCCGTCCTCAAGGTAGATATCTGCCAGCAGCGCCTTGTACCTCATCTCCGATGGCTCCTTCTCTATGAGTTTCTGAGTCCTCCTGGCAGCCTCATCCAGGTCTCCCTTCATTATCAGTCCTGATATCATCATCAGGAACATGTCATCACCAAGGGCACCCTCCTTATCAAGCACCCTGAACAGTGAATCGGCCTTTTCAGCCTCACCCATCTCGGCATACAGCCCAGCCAGGATGGAGTTGACCTCCACGGCACGGCTGTCAGCCTTGAGGGCCCTTGTAAAATAAACCAGTGCCGAATCCTTTTTCTGATACTGGGTGAAGAGTGATCCGGCTGCAAGCTGGTACCAGTAGTTACCGGGTTCGAGCCGGGCGGCTGTGGAGGCGTAACTCAAAGATTTATCGGCCATGCCTGCAGCAGAATATATCTGGGCAAGCTCAAACCAGGGCACAGCCCTTGTCTTATCTGCTTCAATACACTTCTCCAGCAGACTGGCAGCCTCACCGATATCTCCCACATACTTCAGCCTGAGAGCCTCAGCCAACAGGTAATCATACCGGCTGTCGGCCTCTATTGTCTTTCCGGTATCAGCAGTGGACATTACGGTCTTGCGCGCACATCCGGCCGCAGCAACAATTATCAGTAACAGTAACGCGATCCTTCTCATCTTTTCCCTGAATGGCCGAAGCCACCGGCTCCCCTGTTAGTATTATTAATTTCTTCCGCTTCTGTCAGCTCCGCCTTTTCATGATGTGAGATTATCATCTGAGCGATGCGGTCACCGTCATTAACCGTAAATTCGGTATCAGATAAATTTATGAGTATCACTCCCACTTCGCCTCGGTAATCAGCGTCAATTGTGCCAGGAGAGTTGAGCACTGTAATGCCGTGCTTCACCGCGAGGCCGCTCCTTGGTCTTACCTGTGCCTCAAAACCGACGGGTAATTCCATGAAAAGACCCGTTGGTATAAGCTTTCTCTCCAGCGGTTTAAGCGTCACCGGTCCTCCCGTGAAAGCCCTCAGGTCCATTCCGGCTGAATGCTCCGTTTCATATGCAGGCAACGGATGGGGTGATTTATTGACTATCCTGATTTTCATTATCCTCTCTTAAACATTAACGTAAAGAATTTATCTTTTATCTCCGCCACCGCAAAGAAAATCATAAGCAGCAGAGTATCAACAATTATATTCACAATTTTAATTTCCCCGGCAAGGAGTCGTGAAGCTGCCAGGAGGGCAACCGCCAGGACGATATACATGAAGATTTTCCCGGTTTCATATTTTATCGGGTAGTATTTCTGGCCAACCATGTATGATACAAGAACCATTGACAGATAGCAAGCTACGTGTGCCCAGGCTGCCGCCACGTACCCGTAGGCCGGCACGAACACAACGTTTACGATAACCGTCACCACTGCTCCTATGATTGTGATATATGCTCCGTAGATGGTTTTGTCATCCACCTTGTACCAGATGCTCTGGTTTATGAATATCCCAAGGAGGAGATATCCCATACTGATTATGGGAACAACTATGAGTGATTCCCGGAACATCGGGCCGATGATGATCTGCAGTGCTTCGATATAAAGGTTTATCCCAAGGAACAGTATCAGGGCCGTGATCACGAAATACTTCATGGTGACGGCATAGGTCTCTTTGGCGTCCTTGTTGCCGGCTTTTTCAAAGAAGAAGGGCTCTGCGGCAAACCGGTACATCTGTATGAAGAGGGACATCAGCACCCCGACCTTATATCCTGCGCCATAGAGTCCTACCGTGGCAAGACCTTCAGCACCTCCTATCAGCCTCCTGAGCAGTATTTTGTCAAGTACCTCGTTCAGTGACCCGGCTATTCCGCCTACCAGCAGGGGCCAGCTGTATGAAAGCATTTTCACCAGCAGCTTCCGGTCGAACGCAGGCCTGATCTTCAGCATGAAGGGCAGCAGGCAGATCATGGTAACTGCCGATCCGGCGAGATTGGCAACAAAGACATATCCTACCTGGAAATCATCATTATAAACCTTATGAATCCAGGTGCTTCCCTTTTCAGCAAGTGCCGGGGCTAACTTCAGAAAGAAAAAGACCGTGATCATGGTCACCACAACATTGATAATCTTCAGGATGCTGAAGGTGACCGCCCTGTTGTTGTTCCTCAGCCAGGCAAATGGGATGGCCGAGAAGGCGTCAATTGCCACTATCCAGGCAAACATCCTGATATATTCCGGATGCTGCCCGTAACCAAGGAACCCGGAAACGGGGGTAATGAAGAGTGAGACCGCAAGAATGAAAAAGAGTGAGGTGGTGAGGAGCGAGACGAGAGAGGTGCCGTAAACCTTCTCCGCAGGAGCCTTTTTCCCCGCAAACCTGAAATAGGTTGTCTCCATGCCGTAGGTGAGAATGACCAGCGCCAGAACCATCCAGGCATACAGCTCCGTTACAATGCCGTATTGTTCAAGACCCAGAATACGGGTGTAGAAGGGTGTCAGCAGCGCATAGTTCAGGAATCGTGGAACAACCGTTCCGAAGCCGTAAATGGCAGTCTGGCCCGCAAGCTTGCGTATATCGTTCATGCTTAACTCTTACTGCAAATATATATCTTTGTCATTCGTAAATTATAAGAAAATGAGGACTTCATTACGCATGTTAATGCTGCTGGCGGCAGCGCTTATAATCGCAGGCTGCTCATCAGGCAACAAAAAAGGCGTCCGCGCCGAGATCAAAACCACCGAAGGAGACATACTTATCTCTCTTTCCGACCTGACTCCTTTGCATCGCGACAATTTCATAAAGCTTGCAGAAAGCGGCTTTTATGACGGTGTAACATTTCATCGCGTGATAAAGGATTTCATGATCCAGACAGGCGACGGGTCAACCAGGCAGGACTCATCCCTGATCAGCGATGATTACACCATACCGGCAGAGATAAACGATTCCCTCTTCCATAAGCGTGGAGCCGTTGCCGCGGCAAGGATGGGCGATGATGTAAACCCCACACGCAACTCCTCCGGCACACAGTTTTACATTGTTCAGGGCAAGGTCTATGATGACGAGACGCTGGAAAATACCGTTCTGCGCATTGAATACAACCGCAGGCAGTACCTTTATAACAAGGCCCTGCAGGATTTGCGTGAGGAGGCCAAACAGAGCCCAACCCCGATGACAGAGGACGTAATACAGCAGAATGCCATTATCAGGGCTTATGATGCCATGGAGGAGGAGGGTCCGTATGTGATGCCTGAACTGCGCAAGACCACATACAAGACTGACGGAGGAACACCCTTCCTTGACGGAGCGTATACCGTCTTCGGAGAGGTTCTCGAGGGCATGGAGGTCGTTGACGCCATTGCCGCCACGGCTACAGACATGACAGATAAACCGGTACAGGACATCAGGATCCTGAAGATAAAAATCTTAAAATAACTTTCGGCTGAAGAGATGAAGGAGAGGATTGCAGAATTACGGAAAGAGGTTGAAGATTTCCAGATCAGTGGTGCAGATGCGCTGGAGCAGTTCAGGATTGCTTACCTGAGCAAGAAGGGACAGATCTCTGTGCTGTTTGAAGGTTTCAGGAATGTATCTCCCGAAGAAAAGAAGGAGACCGGGCAGCTGCTGAACGACCTGAAGCAGTTTGCCACGGATAAGTACAGCGATTACAAGGAGCGTCTCGCCATGGCTGAAACCGTACAGTCAGGTATTGACCTTACCATGCCGGCATATCCTCTCGGTGAGGGCACCAGGCATCCCATTTCCATCGTCCGCAATGAGATAATAGACATCTTCAGCCGCATCGGCTTCACCGTCTCTGAGGGTCCGGAGATAGAGGATGACAATCATGTCTTCACGATGCTCAATTTTGCCAGTGACCATCCGGCACGTGACATGCAGGACACGTTCTACATTGAAAAGAAATCCGGATCTGAATCTGATCCGCATGATGTGCTGCTCCGCACCCATACATCCTCAGTGCAGGTCAGGGTGATGGAGACGCAGAAACCGCCTATCCGTACCATTTCGCCGGGAAGGGTCTTCCGCAACGAGGCCGTATCTGCCCGCGCCCACTGTATATTTCACCAGGTGGAAGGACTCTATATTGCAGAAAACGTATCATTTGCCGATCTGAAACAGACGCTTCTATATTTTGCGGTTGAGCTTTTCGGAGAGAATGTGAGCATAAGGCTCAGGCCCTCTTTCTTTCCGTTTACCGAGCCTTCGGCAGAAATGGACATAAGCTGCAATATATGCGGCGGAAAAGGCTGCAATGTATGTAAGGGAACAGGCTGGCTCGAGCTGCTGGGCTGCGGCATGGTTGACCCTAATGTCCTGGAGGCATGCGGCATTGACCCGGTGAAATATACCGGCTATGCCTTCGGAATGGGCATCGAGAGGGCTGCGATGCTTAAGTACGGGGTCAATGACCTCAGGCTCTACTTTGAAAATGACATCCGTTTCCTGGACCAGTTCAGAACTGAAATTTTATGATATTAGTGAATTAATATCCACCTTTGTCAACTTAACAGCCATGGTTATGTAACTTGCATGACCAAGACCTCACAAAAGGATTTGATCAGTGGGTTTCAAGCAGGTTCAATACGACCGATAAAATAAATATGCCAAACGAATGAAACAGTCTGACTATACCATAGCATTCTGTGATAAATGCGCATTTGAAACAAACGCCGTCTTTCGTTTCCTGACAAGGGATGAGACCGACAGGCTCAATTTTGAGAAGGACTTCAGACGTTACAAAAGAGGTGATATACTATATCACGAAGGCAACCGCATCAGTGGTTTCTACTGTATCAACTCAGGCATAATAAAAGTCTTCAAGACGGGAGTTGACGGGAAGGAACAAATCATTCGTTTCGCCCGCAAGGGTGAGATCATCGCCTACAGGTCAGTGCTGAGCAACGAACCTGCATGCACCTCGGCCAAGGTGATCGAGGACTGCCAGGTATGTTTCATCCCTTCGGAGCTGCTGATACAGTTTGTCAAGACCAATCCCGCTTTTGCTTTTGAGGTGGTCAAGCTTACATGTCATGAACTGGCGGAAGCCAATTCGTACATCACGGACATTGCCCAGAAGACCGTAAGGGAGAGGGTTGCCGAGGTGCTCCTCAACCTGGTCAAGGATTTCGGCCTCGATGAGCAGAAGTATCTGCGCATCTCCCTCACGCGCGAGGAGCTGGCGAATATTGTAGGCACGGCGACGGAGTCGGTCATACGTTTGCTCTCGGAATTCAAGAGTGATAAGGTCATTGAGCTTAACGGACGCAAGATCAGGGTCATTGACCTGAAGGGACTTGAAAAGATAAGTTCCTGATTTTCTGCTTTTGCTGATCAGAAGAGAGTATCTTCCTTTCCCCGGACTATACCCAGGTGGCGGTACGCTGTTTCTGTGGCTTCGCGGCCCCGAGGCGTTCGTTTTATGTAACCTTCCTTGATAAGGAATGGCTCGTAAACCTCTTCAATTGTTCCGCTCTCCTCGCCTACCGCCGTTGCCACGTTGCTGAGTCCCACCGGTCCGCCCCTGAATTTTTCGATGATGGTCCTGAGAATGCGGTTATCCATCTCGTCAAGACCGTGCTTGTCTATGTTGAGTGCCTCCAGGCTGTACCGTGTTATGTCGAGATCTATAGACCCCGTGCCCTTCACCTGGGCAAAATCGCGCACCCTTCTGAGCAGTGCGTTGGCAATCCTTGGCGTGCCGCGGCTTCTTGAGGCAATCTCGTGTGCGGAAATATCATTTATGTTTATATTCAGTATTGCAGCAGACCTCCTGACGATGCCCTTCAGCACCGGCGTGTCATAATACTCGAGATGAAACTTTATGCCGAAGCGGGCGCGCAGGGGACTTGTCAACAATCCTGAGCGTGTGGTGGCGCCTATAAGTGTGAAAGGATTGAGTTTGAGCTGAACGGAACGTGCACCCGGACCCTTGTCAATCATAATATCGATCTGGTAGTCCTCCATGGCCGAATAGAGATACTCTTCAACGATGGGGCTCAGCCGGTGTATCTCATCTATAAACAGAACATCACCCTCATCAAGGCTGGTGAGCAGCCCGGCCAGATCGCCCGGTTTGTCGAGCACCGGCCCCGATGTCACCCTCAGCTTCACCTTAAGCTCATTTGAAATGATTGCTGCAAGGGTGGTCTTACCCAGCCCGGGAGGACCGTGGAGCAGAACATGGTCCAGAGCCTCGCCGCGCTGCATGGCGGCAGTGACGAAGACGCTCAGGTTTTCAGTGATGCGCTGTTGTCCCTTGAAGTCGGAGAAGGAGAGGGGGCGCAGCTGCTTCTCGAGCTCCGCATCCGCGGCAAGCGTTATCTCTTTCCTCAGGTTAAACTGCTCGCTCATCATTCATTTTTATTGGATGCGCCTGACGCTGCTCTCCGGAAGATTTACCGCAACGCCGTTGATGCTTGTCTCGACGTCATCGCGATAAGTGATGGTGAGTATCACTTCGCCTATTTCGTTATACTTCTTCCAGGTTTTGGTGCGGAAACCGTTTTTATAATACCTGTCTTCCTTTGTCCGTCCGTTGTCATAATACAAAACATGATGGCCCTCAGGATTGCCCTGCCTGTAATCACCCTTGAACCTGAGCTTTCCGTTAGGATACCATGATTTCCATTCTCCGTCGCGAAGGCCGAGAAGATATACACCTTGCTCGGTATTGTCACCCGAAGTAATCTTCCATTCACCGTTTCTCTCACCCTCAGCATAGGCGCCCTGTGCTATTATCTCTCCGGTGCGGGTATATTCTGTATAGGATCCATCCCTTCTGCCCTGGTAATAATCTTCTTCTCTCAGGAGCTCTCCGTCAGGATAGTACCAGCGCCAGGCTCCGTCAATGCGGCCGTTGATGTAGGGCCCTGCCTGCTCAAGCCTTCCGGCCGGGTTGTAAAACTTCCATATCCCGGTACGCCTGCTGTCGGTGTATGTGCCCTCGGCTATCACCACACCTCCGGCAGAATAATCTTTCCATGGCCCCCTGCGGTTGCCCTCCTCATCAACAATGCCTTCAGAGATAAGCACACCGTTGTCATTGTATATGCGCGAATTCTTTATGGTGCCGTCAGGATTATACTCACGGTGAATACCCACCGGGATCCCCTCCTTGAAGGGGCCGGAATAGATCAGTTTTCCTGATTCGTCATACCTGTTTTGTATGTCAATCTCGGCACTGTTGTCAATATTGGTGCCCGTAACTTTCCCGCTTTCATAAAGGAGAGTGACCAGCAGTCTTCCTTTTTCATCGTACTCCTTGTAATAGCCGTGGAGCAGGTCATCACGATAGTTTCTTTCGGTCTTGATCCCTCCTTCAGGATAGAAATCCAGCCACTCACCCTGCTTCAGTCCTGATGCATCCGTGTGATTTATCCTGGACCGGCTGATAAGGAAATCATTATTGTACTCAAGGAGGGTTATGATTTTTCCCTCACGGTCATATTCGCGTGAGAGACCGTCCTTTCTGCCATTGACATACGGTATGGTCTGGCGCGTCTTCCCGTCAGGATAGAAAATTCGGGCAACGCCCTCTTTCCTGTCTCCCGCAAAAAGCTCTGCTGAATAGACATATGAACCATAAACAGGATCCTTCTGATATCTGATATAATACCCGTTCCTCTTGCCCAGGAGGTAGCTTATCTTTTCCGTCGTGTCACCTGCCTGATCATAGAATACCCAGATGCTGTCAAGAAGAAAGCTTGTCCGTTTTCCTTCTGACTTGAGAACCCCGGTAACATAATAACTCTTCCAGTAGCCATCAGGCTTACCGTTTCTTATAAACCCTTCACTTGAGATATTCCCGTTGGGATACTTGAATTGCTGAAATCCGTCCTTCAGTTGTTCGTTCTGCTGTGCATGTACAACAGAAGGAATAATCACCAGCATGATCAGAAAAAGCCTCTTCATCTTATAAGCCAAGTTTCGCCGAGATATCAAGCATTCTTTTAATCGGTACTGCAGCGCGTTCAATTATGGATGCATCAACAGTCACTTCCGGCTCCTCAAATTTAAGTGATTTATATATCTTTTCAAGTGTTATCAGCTTCATGAAGCTGCATTCACTGCATCCGCAGGTAGAATCTTTCGGTGGAGCAGGAATAAATTCCTTTTCCGGTTCTGCCTTTTTCATCTGGTAGATGATGCCTGGTTCAGTGGCAACAATGAATACCTTGCCCGGATCTTTGCTTACAAAGGAAAGGAGACCGGATGTTGATCCTATATAGTCTGCCACCATCCTTACGGGTCTTTCGCATTCTGGGTGAGCTATTATTTTTGATCCCTTATTCTCCCTTTTCAGCTTAAGTATCGCCTCCAGGGAAAACTGTTCATGCACATGGCAAGCTCCGTCCCAGACAAGGATATCCCTGCCTGTGAGGCTTTTAATATAGTTGCCGAGATTTCTGTCGGGGCCGAATATTATTTTTTCATCCTCAGGAAGCGATTCAATAATCTGCCTGGCGTTGGACGATGTGCATGCAATGTCACTCAGTGCCTTTATGTCGGCTGTAGTGTTGACATATGTAACAACTGTTCTTCCGGGATTATCCAGAATAAATTTTTCAAAGTCCTCCTTTTTGCAGGAATCCGCCAGGGAACAACCTGCGAGCAGGTCAGGAATGATTACCTTTTTGCCGGGAGAGAGTATCTTTGCTGTCTCAGCCATAAACTTTACGCCGGCAAAAATTATCATATCAGCTTTTGTTTTGGCTGCCTGCTGAGAAAGTGCAAGACTGTCACCGACAAAGTCAGCAATATCCTGTATATCGGAAGTCTGATAATAGTGAGCCAGGATTACAGCATTCTTCTCCTTTTTCAGGGCTTCGATCTCTTCAATAATGTTTTTATTAACAACCATTATTTATTATGTTTTAAATAGATTTATATATATGATGGTTATTATATGCTGTTAGTACTGTTCAAACAATTTTACGAATCTGTTTGCAAAAATGGCAGTTAAAAGAATAATAACACCTTATGAACACATCAAAAAATGTACCTTTTCTGAAAAAGAGACGATTAGACTGATAATTAACAACTGTTATGCATGTTTTGTTAATAACGGAAATATAGCAAAATGAATGTTCCTTCTGTTCAGCAGAGGTTGAAACATTTTTCTAAAACGGTAAGAAAATGTTTTTGATTTGGCATAAAAATAACAAGTGATACCCGCGGGGAATCCGGGTGAAACTATTGAACAAAGAATTAGAAACGTGGTTACATGTTATGAACCATTCAAACAGCATATGTTTTCTTTTCTTTTTATAATTACAGGGTTATATTTGTATAAAATAATAAAGGCATTTTGGAAAAGATCATAATTGCCTCAGACCATGCCGGTTTCAGGCTTAAGGAGAAGCTAGTGAAATGGCTTATCAAAAACAGGTATGAAGTTAAGGACCTTGGATGTTTTTCAGAAGACAGCGTAGATTACCCTGATTATGCACATCCTCTTGCCCTGGCGGTTGAGAAGGGTGAGTTTGCGTACGGTATTACCATTTGCGGATCTGGCAACGGAATCAACATGGCCAGCAACAAGCATAAGGGAATACGTTCGGCTGTTTGCTGGAATGAAGACATAAGCAGGCTGGCAAGAGCACATAATGACGCAAACATATGTGCGCTGCCGGGGAGGTTCCTTTCTGAGGCTGAGGCCATACAGATCATTAAAACGTTTCTCGTCACTCCTTTTGAAGGAGGCAGGCACAAGAGGCGTATTGAAAAAATTCCCATGAACAACAACTAGATGCTTTCGGCAACCTGTAAATACGGGATCAGGGCTGTGATTTTCATTGCATCAAAGCCCGACCAGAAGACTAATACAGGGCTTAAGGAGATCAGTGAGAAACTGAAAATTCCTCAGCCTTATCTTGCAAAGATCTTACAGATACTTGCCAGGAAAAAGATGCTTCACTCCTCCAAAGGGCCACATGGCGGTTTTTACCTCCTGATACCGGCAACAAAGCTGACACTGATGGATATAATTGATGCCATTGACGGAAGGAATTTCTTTGACAGCTGTTATGTGACAGGGGAGAGGTGCAATTTTGATAAACCCGGCAACGGCCTCTGTATTCTTCACAATGATTTGAGAAAGGAAAAGGTCAGGCTGGAGAATTTTTTCAGTTCAAAGACAGTTGAGGAGCTTGTCAGGCAGGTAAGCGGCGAGAATGCCGTTACGATCTGAATCTTTCGAGAACCTGTCTTGCTATGTGTGCCAGCAGAATGCCTGCGGTAACACCGCCAATATTAGCTACAAGATCGATAGTCTCCGCCTTGCGTGATGTGGTAAGCGTCATCTGCATTATCTCCATCAGTGCCCCGAAGACCACAGGTATAAGCAGAATAAGATAGTTGAACCTGCGAGCTGTCTGCCACCTGCATGAATCAAGCAAAAGCATGGCTGAGAAGAAAGCATACATTGCAAAATGCCCCATCTTGTCAATATAGGGTATGTTGAGCATGCGTCCGGGAACAAGAGTCTTGCTGCCCGAGAGGCTTAGCCAGAGGATCAGCAACCCTATGATAATACTCTTATAATATTGTTTTATAAATAGATATAACATCCTTAATTTTTGCGATTGTGAAAATAACAAACTAATATTAAATCTTTTGTATTTTTAAAGTATATATTTTCCCATGTCCGGAGTTTACGTTCACATACCTTTCTGCAAGAGCTTCTGCAGCTACTGTGACTTTTACAGTATAACTGATAACAGCACAAAGGATGCTCTTGTTCAGGCCCTTATCCGTGAGGCCTCCCTGCGGTCGCGATATCTTGAGGGAGAAAAGGTGGATACTATTTATTTCGGAGGGGGCACACCATCGCTCCTTTCTGCTGACCAGACGGAGAGTATTATCTCTGCGATAAAGGAGAATTTCGGGGTGGATGATGATCCGGAGATAACTGTTGAGGCTAATCCCGATGATGTCTTTGAGGGTTATTTCAGTGCCCTCATGAGGATCGGAGTGAACAGGGTCAGCCTTGGGGTGCAGTCGTGGGATGAAAAAAGGCTGAAGTATCTCGGCCGTCGCCATACCGCCGTACAGTCTGAAAAAGCTCTTGAACAGATCTTCAGGGAAGGAATTAAAAACGTTTCGGTTGATCTGATATACGGTCTGCCGGGGATGACTGTCGCTGACCTCGGGGCCGACCTGGATAAGACATTCACCTTCCCTGTCACCCATCTCTCTGCCTATCATCTGACAATTGAGGATGGCACCCGTCTGGGTAAGATGAAAAAGGAGGGAAAGCTTACCGAGACCGACGAGGAGACGAGTGCTTCAATGTTTACATTGCTTGGCTCCAGGTGCAGGGAGCACGGTTTTATTCATTATGAGATCTCCAATTTTGCCCTGGAGGGATATATTTCAAAGCATAACTCCTCATACTGGAGGCAGGTGCCTTACCTGGGCCTCGGGCCCTCGGCTCACTCCTTTGACAGAAGGTCGCGCCAGTGGAACGTATCCGACGTCAAAAAATATATCAGGTCAGTCAATAACGGAGAGGTGCCCTTTGTTCGGGAGGAGCTTGACAGACTGACGGTTTTCAATGAGTATGTAATGACCTCACTGAGGACCATGTGGGGTATAGACCTGTCTCATGTGGAGTCCTTTTACGACAAGGAGCTCCACGATTATCTTGTCAATCTGTCTGACAAGTACATCCGTTATGGTCTGATGAAGCGAGAAAAAAATACCCTGGTCTTGACTGACCAGGGTAAGATGATATCTGATAATATTATTGCCGAACTTCTGACGGAGCTCTGATTAACCCCTGCCTTTCAGTGTAAAGCTTCCGGTGCCTATCTTCTCGCCGTTGAGAAATAGTTCAACGTTATATAAACCCGGTATGAAATCACCCGTATTGTCAAGGAAGATACACATTTCAACGTCTGCGTTTGCATAGTCAACAGCCCTGCTTGCCGAGAATATAAGCTGTTCGCCGTTCACTGCAAAGAGATTATCGGGTGAGGGAGTTATCACAAGCTGGTCAGGGCGCACAACTCTCAGGTAAACGATCTTGTTGCCAGCCTCGGCGATGGGATTTTCCCTGAGGGTGAAGCATACCCTTACCTTGTCGAGGTTTCTCAGCTCATCGGTCTCCTTCCGTTTTTTATTGAGTGCCACGGCAACCACATCCTTGGCCTGTATTACCGAAGCCACAGTGACTTTGGAGGTGAGTTCCTCCTTGACCTTTTCGAGCTCCACGTTTGTCTCCTGAACAACGGTCATCTGTTGTTTTATCTCAACGTTCTCGGCGGTCAGTATCTGGTTACGCGTGTTGAGAGAGTCTATCTGAACGATATAGCTCTTCATGATATCACGCATGGTGCTTATCTCTGCCTTGTATTTCCTGATCAGCTGTGCATTGGAAGCGTTGACTTCGAGAAGTTTCTGGATCCTGGTACGCTCACGCTGTATCTCAGCATTAAGGGTATCATTGCTTGTCTTGAGGGTATCATAGCCGTACATCATCATGCGGAGCTCGTTGGCAAGAGAATCTTTCTCTTCCGTGAGTACCTGTTCCATCTCAACCATCTTGCTTTTCTGGTTGTAGTAGAGTACGACCAGTGCTATTAAGCCAAGTGTCAGGATTATGGTTGACACAATCATGACAATCGGAGCACCTTTTTTATGCTCAACGTGTTCAGCCTGATATTTTTCCTGATTTTCCATTTTTTTGTTTTTTATTCCGGTGCAAAATTAGTAATTATATCAGTACAACAAGTTATTCTTCTCTTTGATTATCTTAGTCTTGGATATTTTTGTTAAAAAAAACCCTTTATCTGGTTGTTTATGAGTGGATTTTACGGTTCTGTCTCTGAGAGAAGCTGCGTTGACGATGTGTTTTACGGTACTGATTATCATTCTCATCTTGGCACCAAGCGTGCCGGAATGGTTTTTTATGACGCTGATATAGGGTTCAGGAGGAGGATTCACAACCTGGAAAACGAATATTTCCGGAACAAATTCGAAGCGGAGCTTAAAGATTTCAGCGGCAACAGCGGCATGGGGGTTATCAGCGACACGGACCCGCAGCCTATTCTTTTTAATTCTCACCTCGGTCCGTTTGCGCTGGTCACGGTGTCGCGGATTGTCAATATCACCGAGCTTGCCGATTATTATCTCGCCCGCAAGAAGCATTTTACCGAGAACTTCATGGGCAACATCAATCCCACGGAGATGGTTGCAAACATAATCTGTGACGGCGACTCTTTTGTTGAGGGAATTACAAATGTGTTTGAAAAAATCCAGGGTTCATGCTCCATGCTTGTTTTGACGAAGGACGGGATCATAGCCGCCCGGGACAAACTGGGACGCACGCCGGTGGTGATAGGCAAGCGTGACGGAGCCCGGGCCGTGGCCTCGGAGACCTGCTCTTTTCCGAACACCGGGTTCGAAACGGAATATTTTCTTGGTCCCGGAGAGATAGTGCACATCCGTCCTTCCGGCTTCACCAGGCTTAAGGCCCCCGGGAAGAAGATGCAGATATGCGCTTTTCTCTGGGTTTATTATGGTTTTCCCACTTCAGAGTATGAGGGCCGGAATGTTGAGGAGGTGCGTTACAGGTGTGGTGCGGAGCTGGCAAAGCGTGACACGGTGGAGGCTGATTTTGTATGCGGTGTTCCCGACTCCGGCGTAGGGCATGCTTTCGGATATGTCAACGAGAAGGAACTGCCCTACATGAGCTCATTTTCCAAGTATACACCCACATGGCCCAGGAGTTTCATGCCGCAGAGGCAGATTCAGCGTGATCTTGTTGCCCGGATGAAGCTTATTCCCAACAGGAAGCTTACCAGCGGAAAGCGGATAGTATTCCTTGATGACAGCATCGTCAGGGGAACGCAGCTGAAGGACAACACGCGCGACCTGCGCGAGGCAGGTGCCTCAGAGCTGCACATGCGCATTGCCTGTCCGCCGCTGCTCTATCCCTGTCCTTTCCTGAATTTCTCTCAGTCGCGCTCAACACTTGAGCTTGCCGCCCGTAAGGCTATTGTCAGGCTGGAGGGAGAGGAGAAGAACATTGAACAGTACCTGGATCCTGATTCTGAAAAATACTCGCTGATGGTCAACGAGATATCATCAACACTGGGGATGGATACCCTGATGTTCCAGCGTCTTGATGATCTTGTAACGGCCATCGGTCTGCCCAAGGAGAGGCTCTGCACCCACTGCTGGGACGGCAGCAGCAGCTTCTGAATATTGTTGACAAGCCTGCGCATTTGTTGATAAGTTGCCGTTTTTGTCATTTCTGAAAAAACGGTAAGATATAATTTTACCGTGCGGAACTGACAAAAAAATTCCGGCGGCATATACTAATTCACTGTCTGTTTGAGTTTGATCATAACCGTAGATAATTACGACAACAAATAATTAATAACGAACCTCAAAAATTTCTAAGATGAAAAAGATCCTTGCGTTTTCAGTTTTTCTGATTGCATTTACTGCCGGTGCGTTTGCACAGCCAGGAACAGCAACAGCAACAGCAACAGCAGTTATCGTATCACCCATCACGCTTACACGTACGGCAGATATGAGTTTTGGAAACATCATTGCTGATACTGACGGAGGAACTGTAGTACTTGTTCCTGCAGGAACCCGCACACTTAACGGTCTGACCTCTCCGTCGATTGTTGGTACCATTGCTGCAGCAAGTTTTACGGTTACAGGTCTTAACGGTGCAACCTATGCCATCTCTCTCCCCGCTAACCATACAATCAACAGTGGAGGAAACAGCATGGTTGTAGATACCTTTACAAGCACCCCTTCCGGTACCGGAACCCTCACTGGCGGAACAGAGACATTGAATGTCGGAGCAACACTTAATGTTGGCGCAGCTCAACCTGCCGGCACCTATACCAATGCAGCCGGTTTTACGGTGACTGTCAACTACAATTAATGGCCGTATAACGGAACAAAAACCGTCCGGTCATAATGAATAGTCTCAGGAGACATATCTTCGGCCTGTTTTCTTTTATGGTTATACCTTACGGAGTGGCTATCGCTCAGATAGCCCCTCCGGTGAGTGCAACCGGCCATATCACTGCAGAGGTCATAACGACGCTTGCCGCCGTTGAGACCTCGCAGCTGAACTTTGGCAAATTTTCTCCCGGGCCGCAGGGCGGTGAGCTGATGGTGACTCCTGAAAACACAATCTCTGTTTTGGGCAGCGTATGGCCCGGCAGTGGAACTCACAATGCTGCAAGCTTTTATGTCACCGGCGACCCCGGAATTGCTTATACCATAACACTGCCTTCTGAGCCGGTTATCATAACCCATATGGGCACTGCCCGGACTATGAAGGTTGAGGATTGGAGATCAGTCCCGGCCCCGACGCCGGGGGCGGGGATGCTGGCCGACGGCTCACAGACGGTTTACGTGGGGGCAACACTGAAGGTGGGAACCATCAATGATAACCCGGTGGGGGTATATACAGGAACTTATGCAATCACCTTTGACTTCAACTGACAGGGATCTGAACAAGAAAAACTAAATATAATGTCAAAGCTTTCGCTATTGCTTTCAATCACAGGCCTGATACTGCTTCAGGTCTTTTTTCCTTTTAATACAAGGGCACAGGGCAACCTGCTCATCACTCCCAAAAGAGTTGTGTTTGAGGGAAATAAGAGATCGATGGACCTGAACCTGGCCAACATAGGAGATGATACTGCCACCTATGCAATATCCCTGATACAGATCAGGATGACTGAAGAGGGCGGTTTTGAGACCATCACCGAACCTGACCAAGGGCAGATGTTTGCAAGTCCCTACATGAGGTATTTTCCAAGGACTGTGACACTGGGTCCCAATGAGGCACAGACGGTTAAGATTCAGCTTTCAAAAAGCGGAGGACTGGACCCCGGCGAGTACCGGTCACATCTCTATTTCCGTGCCGTACCGAAGGAGAAGCCCCTTGGAGAGGAGGAAGAAGTAATATCAAATCCATCGTCGATCTCCGTCAAACTTACCCCCATATTCGGGATTACCATACCTGCAATCATCAGGGTGGGACAGCCATCTGCCAGCGTTACCATAACGGAGCCACAGCTGAAGTTTGAAAATGATACCACTCCAAGGCTGGCCATAGTGTTCAATCGTTCCGGAGACTATTCTGTTTACGGTGACCTGGCAGTTGATCATGTATCTCCGGGGGGGACTGTAACAAGAGTAGGCATTGCAAACGGAGTTGCCGTGTATACGCCAAACACGCGGAGGCGTTTTGAATTCAGCCTCATCAATACGGAAGGTCTTGACCTGCGAAGCGGCAGGCTGATCATCACCTTTTCCGCCCCCTCAGATGTCAAACCCGAGAAATATGCTGAGGCAGTGCTAATGCTAAGCCAGTAATGATTTTTGTTATCTCCCATATAAGCAGGATCCTGAGATTTTTTGCATTTTTTCTGGTGCTCTCAGGATCCTGTCTGCATTTGTATTCTCAGACTGCGGGAGACTTCCGTACAACTGCAAACGGAAACTGGAACAATAACGGTACCTGGCAAAGATATAACGGCACTGCATGGCAGGCCGCCGGAAGCTACCCCGGACAGAATACAGGCACCGGGGTGGTGACCGTAAGGCATACCGTATCACTTAATACAGATCCCCCTAATCCATTGGGTTCACTTGTTATTGAGGCAAACGTAACTCCTAACAACAGTGACAGGAACCTGACCATTACAAACAATCTGACAGTTACCGGAGGAACACTGAGTTTTTCAGCCAACAACGGAAGAGAGCTGCTGATATACCTTGGTGGAAACTTTTCCATGACTGGGGGTACGATGACGGAGACCGACAACTACGGAGAAATTATTTTTAACGGTTCAGGTATACAGTCCTTCAGCAAGACCGGCGGCACCATCTCAAATGACCTAAGATTCACCGTCAACAGCGGCTCCACAATTGATATGGGCACCAGCGTCCTTGATGGCAGCTCGGGGAGCTTTACACTGAATTCAGGGGCAGGGCTTATAACCGCGCATCCGGAAGGCATCTCATCATCCGGCGCCACCGGAAGCATACGGGTCACCGGTACCAGAACCTTCAATACAGGAGCAAACTATACCTACAACGGTACCGTTTCGCAGATAACCGGTTCGGGATTACCGGCAACCGTGCAGGGCCTGACCATAAATAATTCCGCCGGCGTTGACCTGACCGCTTCCATTACCGTTACCGGAACCCTGACTTTTACCCAGGGCATCCTTAACGCCGGCGCCGGCACCGTCAATATCACAAACAGTTCCTCTTCCGCCGTGACCGGAAATCAATCATCATTCCTGAATGTCACAACCGGCTGGCTCCAGAGAACTTTGCCCGCAAACCTCTCCGGGACCGGGAATAATTTTCTCTTCCCGATAGGCGAGGGCGGTGTCTGCAAGTCCATAAACCTGATTGATGTTAATACCGGTGCCACAGGACCGGTTCTCAGGGCATCCGTGAGTCCAACCGGGGCTCTTGACGGGGACGATATCACGGTCAGTGTTATACGACCACGATACTGGTCGCTCCTGAATACCAACGGCGGGAACCTGACAAGTGCTGCTATTGAGTTGTTTGAGAACGGACTTAATTCAGCCTCCACAATCTGTGTCGCCCCTGCCGCGGCCGGTGTTTACTCTGCCATAGGAGGCCTGCCCGGAGCATCCTCAATCACCTCATCCCCGGTCACCACCCCCGGCCCCTATTTTGCCATCGGTCTTCTTGACTATGATGTATTTTACTCCTACAGAACCGGGCTCTGGCATGATCCGGGAACGTGGACATCAGATCCCAGCGGCACGCTTCAGATAGGAAATCAGATTCCCGGACAGGGAGCTTTCGTGGTGATCCTTACCGACCGTACTGTAACACTGAACCAGGATGTTGCGGAAACGGGACTGGACATAACGATTTCATCCGGAGGGTTTATTGACCAGTCAACCTACCGCTTCACCGGAATCATCGAAAAACTCTCGGGCCAGGGTACCCTCAGGCTGGCTACGGCAAATTTCCCCGGAACCGTATCAAATACGCTCGTCAACTCAGGAGGTGGCACCGTTGAGTATTACAATGGGTCTGATTTTACCCTTCCGGTGTCACAGGGAACATATAATAACCTTACCATCAATACCGGCAGCGCCACGGCAACACAGCTGAACAACCTCACAATCAACAATAACCTCACTGTAAGAAGCGGCACGTTCCGGATAAATAACAATACAAGCACTGCCAAGCTGGCTCTTGCCGTAACCGGTAATGTCACCGTTGATAACGGAGCTGCTGTTGCGGTGGGTAACGGTGTCACCAACACCGCAATTGGAGGTACGGGAGGTACGGTTCCCTACCTGAATTACTATCTCAATTTCCACAGGGTTATCATCAGCGGAGATTTTACCAACAACGGGACAGTGAGATTTACGAATCTTAATCATCCTGTTTATAACGCCTTTCCTCCGACTGTCGCCGGACCAACATCCGGGGCAGCCTCGGTCTGGTTTGAAGGGGCGTCTGACAATACCCTGACGTGCAACGGAACCACCGATTTCTACAATCTCATTGTAAATAAAGGCACTGACCAGACCTTCAGCCTGACAATAAGTTCTTCAGCCTATTCCAATTTCCGGCTTTACGGAGCCAACACACTGGAGGCCGAGGCTGTTACTGCCAATCCGACAATGCGGAAAGCCCTCTGGATCTATTCAGGTACTCTTATTCTTAAGGGCAATGTTGTTATACCTTCGCTTTCCGAAGGATCGGCAGGGAATGCCTGGTATTATATTCCTGCCAGCAGCGCCCTTGTTGCCGACGGTGTTGATGTTGTCATACAGTCAACAGCTGATGATTACAGGGAGGTGAATGTTGCTTACGGTGTCTCCGCCACTGGTAATGCAGCCATGGGTGTTAATACCACAGGGACGAACAGTGCTCTCTATGTTTTCGGAAAGCTGCAGATCAACAATGGATTTCTTTCAACAAAGGAGTCCGGAGGAATTGTCACATCATCCACTGCATCGGGACAGATTATCATCAACGGCGGAACTGTTGACGCCAAGCAGTTTCTGTCAGCGACGGGATCTGCCTCTTACAGCCAGTCGGGAGGTCTTTTCATTTTAAGGGGAAGGTTTCAGCGCACGCCCACGGCCTTCACCTCCGTGGCCAACCTGACTGATGTGACGTCAGCCACCCTGAACACCGCCAGGGCTAATTCAGGCATAAACACGGCCTACGGCTCCTTCAATCTTGAAAATGCCGCCAACATTTACAATGTATCAGGGGGAACCATAAGGATTTATGACGCCACAAACAGCGGTGTTGCAAAGGCATTTGACGTCAAATCATCAGCTGCAAACATTAACGTTGCAGGAGGCACGCTGGAGCTTATGCCTGTCACAGGATCGGGAACTGACGCTACAGACCATTCCGTTTTTTCAACAGCCCGCTTAAATAATCTCACGATTAACAGGACGAGCAGCTCAACCGTTGTAGGCATGACCACTCCGCTGATCGTGATGAATAATCTCAACATCATCTCCGGTGTTCTTAACGCCAACGGCAACAACCTCACAGTCGGAGGAGCTTTTGCACTTGAGGCCGGGACAACATATACCACAGGCACTAACACCACCACTCTGAACGGCACGGGAGCCCAGACTATGACAGTCAATGTTGCAGCTCCGCTCTCATTAAGCAGTCTGACGATTGACAAGCCGTCAGGGATCGCCCTCACGCTGGCGGGTTCACAGAATACACTCAATGTAAGTTCGGTTTTCAGACTTGTTGCCGGAACCCTGAATGACGCAGGCAAAACCATCAATATAGCAGGCAATGTCTATAACTCAGGCGTAACTGCCGGTGCAGGAAAGGTGGTCCTTAACGGGTCATCTTCCCAGTCGATAGACGGTGGCGGCATATTCGGCAATGTGGAGCTTGCCAATAGCGCAGCAACACCGGTAATTCTTCTTGACCGGATGACCCTTAACGGTGTACTGACATTCTCAGCCAGCAATGTGTTGAACATTGGCACATATAATCTTCATCTTAACGCTACGGCATCAATAATTAACAGCAGCGCTGCAAGGTTTATTCAGTCGGCAGGAAACGCTGGTGACGGTGGCTTGTCAAGAACATTTGCATCGACTGATCCATTTATATTTCCGATAGGGGTGGCAGGCAAATACACGCCGGCAACCATTGGTTTTACATCAGCCCCCGCCTCTTACGGGTCTGTGACAGTTATCCCGGTTGATTATGAACATCCTGTGACGACCGTCAGCGGACAGAGCCTGAGCTACTTCTGGCGGCTGAAATCTTCAGGCTTCAGCGGTATTCCACTCTATTCTGTTACTCATTCGTTCGTTTACAGCGACTCGGATGTGGCTGGTACAGAGGCCTCATATGTTCCGGCATTGTATGACGGAGTGGCCTACATCTGGTATATGGGACAGACATCCGATATCAATGTCACTACCAATACGATATCAGACTGGTCTTCACCCACAAACAGCACGAATTTCCTTGATGCCGACTATACTGCCGGAAGTGTGGCAAGTTTCGGTTCTCCGAGGATCTTTTACAGCCGTCAGTCGGGTTTGTGGAGTGCAACCGGCACCTGGTCTCTGACCGGGCATACTGCAAATAATCCTCCTGCGGCACCTCCCGGTGCCAATGACATTGTCATCATAGGTGACAATGATTCCATCTGGCTTGCCACTGAGAATCCGCCTCTGCCAATCAATGATAATAATCCGGCAGTCACTTATTACCAGAGGAACAAGGCAGTTGTAAACTGCGCCACCCTTCAGATTGAAGCAGGTTCCGTGCTGGACATACAGAACAACCCGGGAAGCACCTTTGCCTCGGTGCTGACCCATCCAAACGGTAACGGCAAGATAAGGATCACGACCAGAGACCCCGCGGCTTTTGACAGCCCGGAACCTTTTGTCTATCCCGGGGGCGACTTTTCGGAATTCAGTGTCAACGACGGCATATCGGAGTTTTATACCATAAACCCGCAGCAGGGAATGTATTACACCCTGCCATCCAATGCAAGCGAGTACGGCACTGTCATACTAACACCGCTCAGAGGCTCCAACATTATCCTTCCAAACCTGCCACTGGTGACAATAAACGGGGATCTCATCTGCAACGGATCAGATGCCGACGCCTGGCTGGCAATGACATGGAATGGTGAGTACGGAACCATTTTAGCCAAGACAGTGAATGTAAAGGGAAACCTGAGGGTGTCAGGCGGTTCGTTCGGATTCATTTACAACACTACCACGCTCCAGCGGATAAATATCGACGGAGATGTCCATGTTGCTCCCGGTGCGGGCATTGATGTATGGGCCAATAGTACGGCTAACGTCATGTCTGTAGGAGGATCCATCTATAATAACAGCAACAACACCACTGCTCCATATGGTACTCCTAGCCTTATCAGGTTTCTGAGCGGCGGAAACAGGTGCGATCTCATCTTCACCGGTAACAGGTCCGCTGTTGTGACAAATAACCCGGCTATCAGCACGACGCCGGTTACCGTCTTCAATAACGTCACCATCAATAAGGGAACTAACCCCGATTCAACCATAACATGGAATATTGGCGGTACGCTGACAACTCCCACCAACGGTTGGCTCACACTGCAGAACGGAACCCTGGTATATGAGAGGAGCGGTAATTTCAATATATCAACATCGACGGATTTCATCATCCCGGCGACGGCCGGACTTACTCTCAACACCCCGTCAAACGTCAATATTTCCAACAACGGCGCCACTGAGACACTCTTCCTCAACGGCAGGCTCAGGATTCTTGGAGGCGGGGGAAATGTATATATCGGACCTGCAGGCAATACAGGCAACAATGCAGACATTGAATATTCCGGCAGCGGTGCTTCGCTTCTGGAAATACAAAGCGGTAACCTCTTTGTGACCGGTCAGATCAGAAGGCCGCTGGCCTCCACAAACGGAATCCTTACATACAGGCAGAGCGGGGGAAATGTCATCATTTTTGGAAATAACTCAAGTGTCACCAAGGCAAAGCTTGAGGTCCTCAACGACGGAAGTGAGTTTACAATGTCAGGCGGAACCATTACCATCGTTCGCGGGGGAGGTACTGCCTTTGGTGATCTCTGGCTCAGGCCCGCCACAGGCGCGGTAACCGGCGGGACGATATCATTCAGTCAGACCCCGCCTTCCGGCCCTGTAATTGATGCTGATCAGGCATATCTCCTTGACGCCGGCATAGCCCTCAACAACCTTGTCGTCACCGGAAAGACGGCAGGAACAGCCCGGAATGCCGCTCTCTCTCTGATGATCAGTCCGCTGATTCTTGACGGATCACTTACCCTCAGCAACAACAGGAGTTCTTTCTCTACTGCCAACAGGAATGTCACGATAAGGGGTGATATGAACAACAGTGGCACCTATAATTTCGGTACCAGCAGAACAATCTTTGATGGCGGGGCCCAGGCCGTTACTGGCACCTCGGCAACAAACTTCTATGACCTGGAAGTCTCGTCGCTGACCTCCCTCACCATAAGCCGGAACTTCACCATAAACCGTGACCTTGATATCGTCTCCGGCAACCTGGTACTCGGTTCAATACTGGCAACCCTTCTGGGCAATCTGACCAACAACGGAGCTTATACAGATGATAACGTCACCGGAGGTGTTCTTCTTGGAGGCACCACCCAGCAGTCACTTACCGGAACAGGATCATTCGCAAGGCTTGTCCTCGACAATGGCGCAGGGGCAAGATTCAACAATGACATTGCACTGCAGCATAACCTTGTTATCACCAGGGGAGTCCTTGACATAAACAGGTACCAGCTTACCCTGAGCCAAAACAGCCTGATCCAGGGTACGGGATTCAAGTCTACCAAAATGATAAAATCTGACGGGGTCTCAAGCAGCAGGGGTGTTCTTAAGTTTTTCCCGGCAGGGGCCCAGACATTTACATTTCCGGTAGGCGTAGCCGGTAAGTACACACCTGCGCTGTTTACCATAACTGCAAGCTCAACGGTGGGATCGATCAGGATTAATCCAGTTAACGAATGTCATCCGAGTGTGATTGATCCCCTCAACTCTTTGGGATATTACTGGCAGGCTGAGAGTTCCGGCATCGCCGGATTCAATGCAAACCTGAAGTTAAGTTACCTGGCCGGAGATGTGTCCGGAAATGAAGCCGCCTATGTTGCAGCAAGGCTGGTCATGCCCGGGAGCACATGGGACAAGGCTTTGCCGGGTGCAGCCACGGATAATGTGGACGAGACGACCCATACAATTACATTCAATTACTCTGGCAGCAACAACCTTAACGGAGACTATACCGCAGGGACAGATACAGCCATTCCAGACCAGGTTCCTGAATACATCACCAACAGCAACGGAGTCTGGTCTGACCCGAACATCTGGACACCTGTGGGCGCTTCTCCTGCGACTCCTCCGGGTGGACCTGCCGGCTGCAACGTTACAATTGCCCACGTTGTAACGACAGACATAGATTTCATCTCCGTCCTTAACACAACTATAAGCGGTGAACTCAGGGTAGTTGCCCCTACCTACGGGCACAATCTCGGCAACGTTAACGGTGATGGCAAACTTTACGTTGAGGGAGGCAATCTTCCGGGAGGAACATACACAGACTTTACCGACTGTGCAGGAAATGCAACCATTGAGTATGGCGGCAGCGGGAGCTATATAATTGTCTCAGGTGTATACACCTCCGTGCCCAACCTTTTCTTTACCGGTACCGGCACCAGGATCCTTCCCAATGCTGATCTGACAGTATGCAAACGACTGGTCATCGACGGTCCGCTCCTGGATAACAGTGTGAATAACAAAAAGCTGATAATCCTCGGAACATTCGAGAGATATAATTCAGGATCCTTCAGTAGCGGTACCGGTTCATTCCCTGCCGCCACCGTATCATTTGCCGGCAGTGCGCCCCAGTCTATCGGTGGGCTTGCAGGTGATTTCAGCGGTACCAACAGGTTCAACAATCTTGAAATCAATAACCCGGCAGGTCTTACCGTGTCAGGCGGAAGTATTATTGAAACCGCAAACCAGCTTGTCCTGACAAATGGGATCATCAGTACCTCAGCCACGGGGAGGCTTATTCTTCTGAGCACCTCCACCGCTTCAGTGGTACCGGTTGGCGGCACTGCAACATCATTTATCAACGGTCCGCTTACCAAGTACATCATAAACGGAGAATCATTTATCTATCCGCTCGGAAGGGGGACACTGAAAGGTCATAAGTTCACTCTTACCCCCACAGGAGGAAGCACCCTTGCCTGGACTGCCGAGTACTTCTCACCGAACGGTACGGCAACATCCATTGCTCCTCCTCTGCAGGTGTCAAATACCCTCGAATACTGGAGTGTGTCATCATCAGCTGCATCATCTGCCAGGCTTAAGATGGGCTGGGACCCGCAGAGCGAACTTACACCTATCATGACAGTGAACGGTCTGCCTGACATGCGCGTGGCGCAGTACATTACAGGACTATGGACAGAGCTTGCTTCCGTTGCCTCGGGAAACAGCAGTACCGGAGAGGTTGAAACAGCAGGAAGTGTCAGCCTGACATCCACTCCGGCCGATTTTACCACAGCAACCGTTTCAGGAACTCTGGCCAGGGCCACCTTTGCCTCCTTCGCACCCATTTGCGGATCAGGGGGCATTCCGGTAAATTTCATTTCGTTTACCCCCATCAGCCTCAACTATATTGTAAGCTACACCATTGACGGCATTGCACGTCCTGACATCACGGTGACATCCCTGCCATTCACCCTGCCGGCAAATGTTCCCGGCGTCTACAGACTGACAGGTTTCAAATTCAACGGAGGAGCAGGAACAGGAGTGGTTGACGGTAATACGGTCACTGTTTATGCTTTACCGACTACTTCACTCGCCGGTCCGGACCAGTCGCTATGCGGCGTATCGGTAGCGACGCTTGCAGGTAATGATCCCGGACCATTTCAGGGTCTGTGGACTGTTGTCAGCGGAGCTGGAGGGTCATTCGTGAACAGCGTGCAGCGCAACACGGTTTTCAACGGGGTGCTGGGGGTCAGTTACACTCTGCGGTGGACTATCAGCAACGGCCCCTGCACCTCTGCCGATGATGTGGTTATCTCCTTCCCTGTTGTCGCATCGCAGCCCGGGGCGTTTACCGCTGCAGCCACACAGGTATGCAGGGGAGGGACAGGATATGTTTATACCGTGCCGTTCGTTTCCGGAGTTACATATAACTGGTCATATAGCGGTACTGGTCATACCATTAACGGTTCGGGAAACAGCGTGACCATTGACTTCAATGCGGTTGCCACCGCCGGCACATTAAGCGTAACTGCCACCAACGCCTGTGGTACCGGACCTGCCCGTAGCGTTGACATAGACATAATCGTAGCTTCGTTTGCATATACGGGATCCCCATATTGCCAGAACCAGGCTGACCCGCTTCCGGTGCTCGATCCGGGCAGCGTTGCCGGACTGTTTTCATCCACGCCGGGACTTGTATTCCTGAATACCGCAACCGGACAGATTGATCTCTCGGCCAGCGCTTCGGGAACATACACGGTAACCAACACGGTATCACCATCGCCCTGCGGGGTTTTGACAGCAACTGCCACCGTAACTGTCTCGGGCCAGAGCTGGAACGGATCTGCCGGTTCCGATTGGAATAATCCATCAAACTGGTCATGCGGTTTTGTGCCCTATCCAGTCACTGACATTTCGATACCGGATGTGGCAAATGAACCGGTCATTGGCAGCGGCGATACAGGGAACGCAGCAAACATCACCATAATCCCGGGTTCTTCACTTACCGTGTCAGGTGGAACCATCAGGATACATGGCTTAGTGGTCAGCAACGGCAATTTCAACGTTTCAGACGGTACTGCCGAGTTCTGCGGACCGGCAGCACAGAGCGCCGGAGCCGGCATCTTTGCCGGCAATACTGTAAGAAACCTGACGGTGAATAACGTCGCCGGCCTTACACTGCTTGGTCCTCTGAATGTCAGGGGCATTGTGCTGGTGCAAAGCGGCACACTGGTTTCCGGAGGTCATCTCACCCTTCTCTCTGATGCTGTTCAGACAGCGCTTATTGACGGAACGGGAACCGGAGAGGTGACCGGCAATGTAACCATGCAGCGTTATCTCCCATCAAAGTACGGGTATAAATATTTCAGTTCGCCATTCACAGGCGCTACGGTAAGCGAGTTTGGTGATGACATGGACCTGGCCTCGTCATTTCCGATGTTCTACAGGTATGATGAGAACCGCACATCATCGGGGTGGGTAGCTTATGCAACAGGTGCCTCACCACTCAACCCGATGGAAGGTTATGCCGTCAACTTTGGCGCCACGGCTCTCCCATGGACGGTTGATGTTACAGGAGTGGTGAATAACGGAAGCCTTTCGGTAACGCTTTATAATCATGGCCATACCTATACTGATGGGTTCAACCTCGTGGGAAATCCATACCCCTCACCAATCAGATGGAGTCTCCCGGGCTGGACAAAGACCAATATTGACAATGCGGTCTATTATTTCAGGGCAAGTGACACAGACGAGTACAGTGGTACATACAGCAGCTTTGTTAACGGGGTATCGAGCGATGGTTTTGCAAGTGACACCATCCCCTCAATGCAGGGCTTCTTTGTGCACGTCTCCACTGGAACCTTCCCTGTCACAGGCACACTGGGTTTTACAAACAGTGTCAGGATAAATGACATGACCCAACCCTTCCTCAAGTCAGCAAAAGCATCGGGTCAATACTTGAAATCTGCCGATGCGTCAGGGCGTTTCCTTGTCAGGATGAGTGCGGCATTTACTGACGATCAGGCCTCTGCCGACCCGCTGGTGGTCTATTTTGACGATGCGGCTGAACCCACCTTTGATACGGAGCTTGATGCCCTGAAGCTGTTCAATACAGACTGGCTGGTAACAAACTTTTACTCCCTTATTTCAGGGGGTCGCCGGCTCTCCGTAAACGCACTGCCGACACAGACAGACACTGCCGTTTATGTCCCGCTGGGCTTTACCGGCTACCGTGACGGTGAGGTCAGGTTCCGTATTCGTGATATTGAAAATCTGCCGGTGGAGGATCCGCGTTGTTTTCCGTGATGCCGTAACCGGTACAAACACAGACCTGCTTCCTGCCGGTGAGTACCGCGTGAATCTTCCTGCGGGAGATTATAACAACAGGTTCAGCCTGGCATTCCTGAAGAGCACCACCGCAGTGAATTACCCGGATGCCACATCCCCGGTCTTCAGCGCGTACAACTCCGGAGGTCTTGTGAAGGCTACTGTTTGGGCTCTGGAAGGCAAAGAGGGACTGATAACAGTATATAACCTGAACGGAAGCCCGGTTTTCGTGCGGAGGGTATTCGAAACAGGTCAGTACGACCTTCCCGTCATTGTAAATGCGGGGATTTATATAGTGGAATTTACCTCAGGTGATCTTCGGAAAACCCTGAAACTTACGATAGGTTTATGATGAATACTGGCGTGAAAATACTGCTTATTAACAGAAAGCTTCTGGCCGTCGCGGTGTTGCTGGTACTGTACGGTATGTTTTTCACCGTATCTGCCCAGGAGCCCCCTCCGAGACCTGTAATAGTCACTTTTAACGAATCACAGCCGCTTGCATTCGGAGCATTCTCTCCGGGTGCTGCCGGCGGCACAGTCACCGTTGCTCCCGGAGGATCGAGAAGCTCTTCAGGAGACGTTGTGCTTTTATCAATGGGTTTTGTATACACCCCTGCAATGTTCTACGTAAGGGCCAACCAGGGCACAGTGCTTTCCGTTCTCGTCAGTCCGCCCGTTACACTGACAGGCAGCGGAGGAGGGACTTTAACGCTCCAGGTATCGGGGTCGCTTCCCGCTTCGCCTTTTGTAACCACGCTTCCATGGCCCCAGCAGACAACGGTGCTTGTGGGAGGCATTCTTACCATCGGAAACATTGCTTCAAACCCACCGGGTAATTATACCGGCAACTTCAGCATAACACTGATCAGGGAATAAAAATAAATTTAACCTAGGCAGAACCGAATGACAGAGAAGAGGGACATATTCCGGAGGCAAATGCTCAGGATCAGTGTCTCGTGTTTTGTCGGTATATCCATGGCTTCTCCTGCTGTTGATGCTGTTGCCACTATCACCGCTGGCGGCACAGGATGAGCCTCTCTATGATGAGATCTCGGTTTATATAAGGTTGCCCTATATAGGTGTCGGTGAGATTGACGCGCTCATAAGGGACGAGGAGGTCTATCTTCCCATAACCACACTTTTTGATTTCCTGAAGATAAAGAACGTCCCTTCGGATGACCTTGACCTCATCACCGGCTTCTTCATCAATCCCGAAGCAACATACACTGTTGACAGGCCCGGTAATAAGATCATTTACGGCGGCCGCACCTGGGAACTTGGAGAGGGAGACCTAGTAAGGTCAGAAACCAACCTTTACCTGAAGGCACCATGGTACGGAAGGATCTTCGGGCTCGAATGCCGGTTCAGCTTTCGCGATCTTACGGTCAACATAGACACCAAGCAGGAGCTTCCCGGCATTAAGGAGATGAAGCTGGAGGAGATGCGTGCCAATATGACCCGTCTCAGCGGTGAGGTGCAGGTTGACACTTCCATCGGAAGAAGTTATCCTGGTTTCAGGTTTGGAATGGCAGACTGGTCTGTATATGCTACCGAACAGGAAGGAGGGACTTCCCAGGCACGGCTGAACCTCTCCCTGGGTGCAGTAATTGCCGGAGGAGAGGCAAATGCATCGCTCAATTACAATACCGGTGATCCGTTTTCAGAGAAGCAGCAATATTATCTGTGGCGTCATGTCAACAATGACCGCACACTTCTTCGCCAGGTGATGGCGGGTAAGATCACCTCATACGCCACAGCATCAATATATGACCCCGTTGTAGGTATTCAGCTTACGAACACGCCCACCACCTTCAGGCGTTCCTTCGGGACATATACCCTGACCGACAGGACCGAACCGGGATGGACCGTCGAGCTCTATGTCAACAATGTGCTTGTCGATTATGTCAAAGCCGACGCTTCGGGCTTTTTCACCTTTGAGGTACCCCTGGTCTACGGCACCACCATGGTCAAGCTGAAGTTTTACGGACCATGGGGAGAGGAACGCACACGCGAACAGAGCCTGAGCATACCCTATAACTTTATTCCTCACAAGGAGCTTGAATACAGGGTCAGCGCCGGCGTGGTTGAAGACTCACTATGGAGCCGGTACTCAAAGGCAAGTATAAGTTACGGTGCCACGCGTTTTCTTACTGTGGGCGGCGGGGCTGAATATCTCTCCTCTGTGTCTTCGGACCCTTTCATGCCATTTATCAACGCCTCCGTCAGGCTTCCCGGCAACGTGCTTGTATCAGGAGAGTACACTTACGGTGTCAGGGCGAGGGGAACACTGGCATACAGGCTCCCTTCCAACATCCAGCTCGATCTCGATTATATCCGTTATGACAAAGACCAGAAGGCCATCAGCTACAACTACCTGGAAGAACGCAGAGCCTCTCTTTCCATTCCAGTCAGCATAAAAAAATTCACAGCCTATTCCAGGCTTTCCTACTATCAGATAGTGCTTCCTGCAACCAGGTACAGCACTTCAGAATGGATGATTGCCGGGTCTGTTCTGGGGGTTAATACCAACCTCACAACATATGGCGTCTTTGCAGGGGAGGGTGACCCCAGTGTTTACAGCACCCTGTCCCTCGGCATACGCCTGCCTGCGGAGATTCTTCTCATGCCGCAGGCGCAGTACAGCTATACTGACAACGGGTTCATGACCGCCAAGCTTGGTCTGGAGAAACGTATTTTTCAGAAGGGCTATATCAATCTCTCATTCGAGCAGAACTTCAGGCATGACTTGCGTATGGGAGAGATAGGCATGAGATATGACTTCTCCTTTGCACAGGCCGGGCTCTCGGCAAGACAGACCAATAAGGAGACAACATTTGTGCAATACGCAAGAGGGAGTCTTATCAATGACAGGCCCACAAGCTGGCTTAAAGCGGATAACCGAACCAATGTCGGCCGGGGCGGGATATCAATCGTCGCATTCATGGACCTCAATGCCAACGGCCGCCGTGATGAAGGTGAACCGAAAGCTCCAGGACTGAATGTAAGATCCAACAGCGGAAGGCTTGAACGCACCGAAAAAGATACTACGATACATATTACCGGACTTGAGCCATACGCAAAATACTATATTGAAATTGACGAGAACAGTTTTGAAAACATCTCCTGGAGAATCGATAAGAAGTCATATGCCGTTACCGCTGATCCAAACATGATGAAACTGATTGAAATACCTGTATATGTAAGGGGAGAAGCCACCGGTACCGTACTGTTTGAGGAGAATGGCGTTTCAAGGGGCCTTGGCCGCGTTATCGTCAACTTCTACAACAACACTGGCACAATTACAGGCCGGGCGCTGACGGAGGAAGATGGCTACTTCAGCTATTTCGGCCTTGCTCCGGGCCTCTACCAGGTACGGATTGACACGGCCCAGCTGAGAAGACTGAACATGATCTCCGACCCCGACTCCCTTACATTCAGTATAATGACGAACATGGAGGGCGACTATATTGACGGACTCGACTTTACACTGAGAAAGACCGCTATCGTTGCTGACACTGTCGCCCCACCGGACAAAGCTGTGATTCCTGATACTGCTGTGGTTGCCCGGCCGCCGGACAGGGTCATCGCCACAGACACATCATATCTTGTCATCCACGAGGTAACACGTGAGCTGGTGACGATAACCGAAGATTATTTTGCCGTCCAGTTTGGCGCATTCAGAACCAAGGTCTATGCCGAGATAATGAAGAATAAGGTTGAGGGTGCACTTGACAAGAATGTGGAGCTGTTCGAGGAAGACGGATTCTGGAAGGTGCGCATAACAGGCTTTGACGACCGCGAGGACCTTGAAAAATATATCCCCATAATACACGGCCAGGGCATAACTGAAATATGGGTCATCTCAAACAAGGCGATTAAGGGAGAATGGATCACAATCAGCAGGGAGGATTCACTGGCGCTTGTCAGGGAGACTGCCAGGGCGGACTCTATTGCCCGTGCCGGCGAGGCTGCCGCTGAGGCTCCGATTCCAGTAGTGATTGCCGGCACCACCGTTCAGCTCGGTGCCTTCAACAGCCTCGAGGAGACGGTTTCAATGAGCGACAGGCTCCTTGCCGCTGCCGAGAAGCTTATCACCATCAGGAACGAGGGAGGACAATTCAAGGTCCAGATAACAGGTTTTGCCGACACCAGTGAGGTGAGAGAGTTCATTCCTCTGTTACAGAAGTATGGTTTTACAGACATTCTTGTTATTCATCAGGATGAGACGGAACTGGTGCCTGTTGCTCCTGCAGTGATACCTCCGGCTGCCCCGGAGCCCGGGCTGCCCGAAGCGCCCGAACCTGCGGAAGTGAATGTGCCGCAGGAGCCACCGGCAGTCATTGCTCCGGAGAAGCCCCAGGTTGAAAAGGAGGCAGCGCCGCCGCCACCTGTACCGAGGTTTATCCTCCATGCGGCAAGTTATCCCAAGCTTACACAGGCTGAGCGGGCGAAACAGAAGATTGAACGGAAACTGAAGCGTCCGGTGGAGATCCTGGAGGATTGGGACAGATATCGTGTTGTTGTCACAGGTTTCTTTACCAGGGAGGAGACATATCCTTATTATCCTGAGCTTGCAGGACTCGGATTCACGGATATCTTTGTCTATGAGAAACCGCTTATAGACAGGTAACAAAATCTTTATCCAATGAAATACGTAGGAGCACATATCAGCGCAGCAGGTGGTGTGGAGAACGCACCAGTCAATGCTCATGAGATAGGAGCGAAGGCTTTTGCCTTCTTCACCAAGAACCAGCGCCAGTGGGTGTCGCCCCCGCTGACTGTCAAGAGCATAGAGGCCTTTCGTAACAACTGCGAGAAATATGGTTTCAAGCCCTTCCAGATACTGCCGCATGACAGCTACCTGATCAACCTGGGCGCTCCTGATCCTGAAAACCTGGGCCGCTCACGCTATGCCTTCAATGACGAGATGAAGAGATGTGAGCAGCTTGGACTTGACCGGCTGAACTTTCACCCGGGAAGCCATCTTGATAAAATAACCGAAGAGCAGAGCCTCGATCTGATAGCCGAATCAGTCAATATTGCACTCTCAAAAAGCAACGGCGTCATTGCCGTCATTGAGAACACAGCCGGGCAGGGAACCAACCTTGGTTACAGGTTCGAACACCTCCGGTATATCATTGACAGGGTTGAGGATAAAAGCAGGGTGGGGGTATGCATTGACACCTGCCACGCATATACCTCAGGTTATGACCTGTCAACGGCAGAAGGATTTAAAAAAGTGTTTGACGAGTTTGAGAGGATCGTGGGATTTAAATACCTGCGCGGCATGCATCTTAATGAATCGAAAAAGGCATTCGGCACGCGTGTTGACAGGCATGACAGCCTCCATAAGGGAGAGCTGGGAGATGAGGTTTTCAGCCTTATAATGAATGACCCACGCTTCGACGGGATGCCGCTGATACTTGAGACTCCGGATGAGGCACTGTGGGCGGAGGAGATAAAGTATCTCTACTCGCTTCAGAAATAGAATCTCCTAATCCCACACAAAACGCCACGAACCGTCAGGCTGCCGCTTCCATACCGTATGGAAGTAGCCGTGTGATTCGGTGATGTTTCCCGCACTGTCGGGAACCTGGTGCGTGTATTTCCCGTAAGTATATCCCAGGTCGCCTGACACATCCGCAAAATCAGGCGTCCACAGCAGCCTGGTGCCGGGTTTAAGGTTCATAAGGTAGTAATCTCTTATCGCCTCCCTGCCCCTGATAATATGCCCGCCGCGGAGTATGACAGCACTGTCGGCTGCAAAGTGGTAAAAGGCTTCCGCCACCCCGGCCTCTTCAGCCATGATTGCGAATTCATGTTCGGTACTCATGATGTTTTCCCTGTCACTGCCGCTGTTTGTTTTGCAGGAGAAGATTAACAGTGCAAGGACAAGTGCTGTTGAAAATAGTGCAACTCTTTTCATGGTCAACAGTTTATGATTTCATTTAAACTATCTGGCTCTGAGGTACTGGTTGGGCCATTGGATCTCATCCCCGAGCTCCCGGGCGGCCTGCAAGGCAAAATATGGATTTCGAAGCAGTTCGCGCCCCAACAGAATAAGATCTGCCTGTCCTTCCATGAGTATCTCCTCTGCCTGTTTTGGCGAGGTGATGAGGCCTACGGCGCCTGTCATTATTCCGGTTTTTCTGACAGCCTCTGCGAATGGCGCCTGGTAACCGGGGGCTGCCGGAATCTTTGCATTGTGGACATTACCTCCCGATGAGCAGTCTATCAGGTCAGCACCAGCCTCCCTGAGGAGGTATGCCAGCCTGATACTCTCTTCTAGGTTCCAGCCTCCCTCAGTCCAGTCAGTTGAGGAAATGCGCACAAAGAGCGGATTGCCTTCCGGCCAAACCTCCCTCACAGCCCTGGTGACCATGATCAGTAACCGGGTTCGGTTTTCAAATGACCCGCCATATTCATCAGTACGGTGATTGCTTATCGGAGAGAGGAACTCCTGGAGAAGGTAACCGTGGGCGGCATGGATCTCGACAATCCGGAATCCCGCTTCCACGGCTCGTACGGCTGCCTCGCGGTACCCCGAAATGATCCGCTCGATACAGATACTGTCAGCCATAAAGGGAGCTCTCTCACCCGGACTGAAGGGAACAGCCGATGGTGCTACCGTTTCCCATCCTCCGCCATTCAGGTCAAGTTGTTTTCCTCCTTTCCATGGTACGGCACATGAGGCTTTTCTGCCGGCATGAGCAAGCTGAATACCTGCCACCGAGCCCTGCCCGTGGATGAAATCCGTTATTCTCCGGAGCCCTGTAATGTGGTCATCGCTCCATAGCCCGAGATCGCCCGGGGTGATCCTTCCTTCAGGCGCAACGGCTGTAGCCTCGGCTATAAGTAGTCCTGCACCACCTGTCGCCCTGGTGCCAAGATGCACCAGGTGCCAGTCGTTGGCAAATCCGTCATGGGCCGAATACTGACACATGGGAGACATGGCGATGCGGTTTTTCAGGGTGACATTCCTTATTGTCAGGGGAGAGAGCAGAATTGACATGGGGGGTATGGTTAAGATTTAGTTTCAGGTTAGTATGTGCTTCTTTTCTTCTTTCGGTTTTCACAGTCTGTAGAAAAATCCAAGGCTGCCCGAAATAGGAACAAAGTCGGTGATATAACCATCAGGAGGGTTTGAGTATCTGTGAATGGCAACTCCCAGGTCTACATTCAGCCCATATCTGCTGCTCCTTCCCGGAATAAGGAAAGATCTTCCTATCCTTGGATAAATGAAACTCTGCTCGAAGGTGTCATAACCCTTGCCGAACAGGGTGGTGCTAACGCCGCATAACAGGTAAAACGGTCCGGGAAAACCGGGCGCTGATTTTCGCGGCAGCCGGTAATAAACCTCCAGGCCGGTGGTATGCAACTGACTGACCAGGTCCTGGCTCAGGCCCACCTGAATCGTCCGGCCATATTTCGCCTTGATGAAGATCCCGTCAAAAAGTCCGGCCCCGGTGCTGATTTCAAACCTGCCCTGAGCCTGAAGCGACTGGCAGGAGAGGATCAGCGTCAACGTCAGAATTGTACCTGAAAAACTTATCCGGGTCATTATATTGTTATATTAGAGTCCTTAAAAGTACAAAAAACAGATGTGCATAGCGAAACCGGAAGGGCAGTTTCAGGTTTTAGTTTTAAATGCCGGTTCCGGCCTACGGCTGTCTGAGGCGGGCATAAAAACCGGGAAGTTCTCCCGCTTTGCGGGAAAAGTTATCATACATTAATAGTCAAATTTTATAATGATGAAAAAGACAATGTTGCTACTGTTCCTGCTTCTTACAGCTGGAATCATCAACGGACAGGAATCTGAGGAAGCAGCCCTTTTAAATGCAATGCATTCAATTTCAAGTCATGATTTGCTTGAATATGTCAGTATCCAGTGTGACGACAAGTATGAGGGAAGACTGACAGGGACTCCCGGTTACCAGGCCTGCGCTGAATGGCTCGCCGGAGAGTTTGCAGCATGGGGACTGACTCCGGGAGGTGATGAGGGCAGCTGGTTCCAGTGGTTTGATATACCGTATACACTGGTGTATCCCGATTGCGGGCTCTCTCTTCACATGCCGGTGAAGGACGGCACACCCGTTCTGAAGCATTATCGTTACATAAGCGAGTATATGCCCGGGTCTACCTCAGGCAACGGAACAGTGACCGGTGAGGTTGTTTATGCAGGTTATGGTATCACCGCACCGGAACTGGGTTATGATGATTATGCAAAAATTGATGTCAGGGGTAAAATTATCCTCATAGAGAGCGAAGCGCCGGTCAGTCCGGCTGCCGGCCCTGAGAAGTTCAATCCCTGGTTTGACCACTCATTTCACCAGAGCAAGCTGGCCAATGCTGCCAGGCACGGGGCCGTGGGCATGATTTATAATTACGGGCCCATTGCCAATCCGAACAATGCCTATATTGAGGATTTCATTTATGTTCATGTCGGCGATTCGGTTGTCAGTGACATCTTTTCAGGCACAGGGTTGAATCACAATACTGTTGTGGATGAAATAAAGGCTTCGCTTAAACCCCGTTCATTCAACACGAAGAAGGTTGTTACAATTAAGATGAGCACCAGGCACTTTCCCGATGGCAGGGGAAGCAATATTATAGGGCTTATCCCGGGCTCTGATCCTATACTTGGTAAAGAAACCGTTATAATAGGAGCGCATCTTGACCACCTCGGCAAATGCTACGAGATCATCCCTGGTGCCAACGACAACGCTTCGGCCGTTGCGGTGATGATGGGTGTGGCAAAGGCACTTGCCGAAAGCAAAATCCCGCTTAAGAGAACGGTGATGTTCCTCTCATTCGGTGCCGAAGAGCAGGCAATCATGGGAGCGAAAGCCTATCTTGACAATCCTGTGATGCCGCTCGAGAAGAGTATCCTTCTGAATATGGATGGTGTCGGTATCGGCCATTCCATAAGGGCCGCAGCCGGCCTGAACTACCCGGGACTGTGGTCATTCATTGAGGCTGCAAATGACAAATATATCCACCGGAAGGTGTCAGCCAGTAATTTTCCGAACCTTGGAAGGCCGAGGCTTGATGCGGCAAGATTCCTGACTGCAGGAGTGCCGTCGATCAGTTTTTCAACTTATGGATCAGTTAATTACTATCACACACCTCTTGATAATATGGAAATAATCAAGCCGGAAATAATGGAGGATCTGGCCCAGCTGCTCTTTGTATCAGTGGTCAATATGGCAAACAGTCCGTCACCATTGAGATAAAATCCCGGTTTTCAGACTGCCTCAGAACTCCAGGGGCTTGTCGTGCTTGATGAAGGTTCTGCTTTCCAGCTCGCTGAAGGCCAGGTTAAGTTCTTCCTGCGTGTTCATTACAATGGGGCCGCCCCATGCTACAGGCTCCTGCAGCGGCTTTGCAGCTATAAGGAAAAATCTTGCTCCCTCAGGACCTGCCTTGACCTTTACATCATCAAAGTCAGAGCTGTCTGACGATGAGGCAGTCATAAGCATGGCACATGCCTTGCCTTCAAAGCTGGCCAGTGCCTCGTCAGCGGCCAGAGTACCGTCTATCAGATAGAGGAAAAGGGTCTGGTCATTTGGGGTTTCACGGTAACTCCAGACCTTCCCGGGCTCCAGTGCCACATCCAGGTATTGCACACTGACATATTCGCCTTTGACTGCGCCCGTATTGTTTTTGTAGTTACCCGACAGTACTCTTACGGTAGAGTTCTCTTCACGGACCTCTGCAACATCCTGCGGTCTTATATCGCGGTATGCGGGCTGGGTCATCTTATCCTTTTTCGGGAGGTTGACCCAGAGCTGGCATCCCAGCATCCTCTCTGAAGCCCTTGGCATTTCCTGGTGAATGATGCCTGATCCGGCGGTCATCCACTGGCATTGCAGATCCCCTATTACACCTTTGTTGCCCAGGCTGTCTCCGTGTTCAATGTCGCCCTTCAGCAGATAGGTGACCGTTTCGATCCCCCGGTGCGGATGCCAGGGAAATCCCTTGATATAATCAGCGGGATCTTTGGAATCAAATCCGTCGAGCATCAGAAACGGATCAAAATCCCTGATTGTCCTGTACCCAAGGACCCTTCTCAAGTGAACTCCGGCTCCGTCAACAGCGTTCTGACCTCTTACTGCCTGTGTAAATTTTCTTCCAGCCATAGACTCATCTTTTGTATACTTTTCATGCAAGATACGACAAGAAAATAAATACAGGGTTCGGGATCAGGTCCTTTGGTAATTCTGTCTTAATTGCAAAGGGATCCGGGAATCAGGTGAATATTTGGCTCTTAGTCCTTTTTAATGAATCCCTTTTTCTCCAGCTCTGCTCTTATTGTATTTACTACTCCTGTCATGGCCGATTCAACCTTGCTGGGACTCAGCGATGCGGTAACTCCTGACCAGAGAAGCATTTTCCTTTCAAGCGAATAGATATTCGTTTCAATAATGTAATCCATGGCACTGTTCATATCTACGTGGGCATTTTCTTCCCCTCCGCCGATAGTATATGAGGTTCCGTAACTATATCCATAGGGTCCGTAGCTGACGAAGCTTGAATATGAGGTCCCCGGATCGGATTTGGTTTTAGTTCGTACTGCAGCCTTTACGCGAAGAGTTATGGCTGCCGTCAAATCCATCCTTTATCAGCCTTTCAACCAGCTCTCTGGTTGAAGTATCAGCCGGAGTGACGTATTGATAAGAGGGAACGGCAGTCCCGCTCTTTAGCAGTGACACGAGCTGATCTTCGGCAATTTTCCTGTTCTCCTCATGTCTTGGAGTAGCCATGACTAATACCTTTTTGAACGGCGCCACCGGGTTCTGCGCAAGGGAAGGATCAGACCAGCTCTTTCTGAGTTGTGTCGTAGTAGAGCAGGCAACCATTATTAAGGTTAAACCAAAAACCAGAATTATTTTTTGAGTTGTTTTCATGTCGCGTGGTTAAGTATATATGTAATATTGATTGGATTGAATCTTCCCGCTATTTCTTTTTCAGGTCAAACTCCGGTTCTGTCGGGAAGATTTCATCTCTTATGCTCATTAATTCCTCGGGAGTATCAATGGCCGGGTCGATCTTAACCAACAATACCGGACTCAGTCCTTTATCAGGATGCTGAAGAGGATTGGATTCCTGGTTAAGTATTTTTTTTGAAGCTCCTACGACGAATTGCTCCGAACTGTCAATGACATATCCGGTAAGGGTTCCGTTATAGTTAAGCTTCAGGTAGTTGCTGTAAATCTCCCTTCTTGTTATATAAATCTCTCCACTGAAATATTTCCCCACGCTTATTTTTACAGTGACTCCGGGATGACCATCGTTGTCAGGATCTGTCAGATTTGGGTCATTGGGGTCGGTTGAAAGGGGTTTCATCGGGTCTCCGTTAATTCCTAAAAGGCTTGGGCTCTCAGGTCTGTAAATGTGCCACCGTCCGTCTTTCTGGCTTAATTCAACTTCCTGAATCCTGGGTTTGATGGCCTGGACTGCTTCGTCGCTGAACACTGACCGGGCATTCTTTCTGCTCAGTTTCTGTTCTGCACGTACAAACCGGTCCGACTGCATCAGCTTTCCCTCCTCGAGGTAAAAATCGGTAAACCCGTATGAAATGATAAAGGTCCGCATGGTCGTTTTGGTGGTGGTGTCTTCATAAGCCACCACATCATAATGCGCATAATGTCCTACAATCTTATTGCGGGCACTTTCAATGTCTGCCGGCTGCGTTGTGTCCGGTTCTCCCTGCTCGAAAACATATAATGGCGATTCCGGCCATTCCAGTGGTCCTGAACAGGAATTAAGGATCAGTAAAAAAGCCAGAAATCCGGGATAGAACAATCTGCCTCTCTTTATCATACCAGTATATAATGACATGCTTTTCGGCAAATCTATCTAAAAGTCAATTTAATTCCAAACCCTGAGTGTCATTTCATTTCTGAGTTCAAAAGCAGGGTGGCCAGATCGCGGCCTGCCTCTGCTGCCCGGCTACAGTATCCCTCGGTTATCTTATCAGAGCCCAGCTCTGTTACCCGGCTACAGTATCCCGTGGTGGCCTGATCACGGCATGAAATGAAAAAAGGCAGCATTTCATTTGAAGGAGTGAGAAAATTTACCCAAGTTTGTTTTGGTTTTCAGGCATTCAACCCGCCATAACCATATACGGAAATGTTTTACAACCCTTAAACCTCTATGACTACAAACTCGACAAAATTATCCCTGAAAGAAAAAATCGGATATGGCCTTGGCGATACGGCTTCGCACTTTGTATGGGACATGGTGGGCTTCTGGATTCTGATTTTTTATACGGATACCTTCGGAATATCTGCTGCTGCAGCCGGTACTATTATGCTGATTGCCCGTTTCTGGGACATGATCAGCGATCCGATCATGGGTATCATTGCCGACAGGACCAACACCCGATGGGGGAAATTCCGTCCATACCTGCTGTGGATGGCGCTTCCATACGCCGTACTGGCAGTACTCACCTTTTCCACACCTGATATTGGTCCCACGGGAAAAGTGATTTATGCCGGAGTTACATACCTGCTGCTGATGACCGTCTTTACTGCCATCAACCTTCCCTATTCATCGCTGGGCGCCGTAATGACTTCCGACTCTTACGAGAGGGCAGGATTAAACTCCTATCGTTTCATCTTTGCCTTTGCCGGGCAGTTTATTGTTACAGGAACCGCCCTTTACCTGGCCAGCTATTTCGGCAAGGGCGACAACGCCAAAGGCTACCAATACACCCTTTTGCTGTTTGCGGCAATCAGTTTCATTCTTTTCATGATTACATTCAGGACGACCAGGGAAAGGGTAAAACCGCCTGCCATGCAACAGCACAATCTCAAACAGGATATCAAAAACCTGTTCAGGAACCGTCCCTGGGTCATCCTGTTCTTTGTTGGCATAGTCTCATTTATCATGTTTGCCCTGCAGAATCTTTCAATTGCCTATTACTTCAAATATTATATAGGTCAGGAACAGAACGTTCAGTTATTCAATGTAATAGGCACCGTTGCGCTGATAGCGGGTATCCCTTTCTCGAAGCCGCTTGCAAAAAGGTTTGGGAAAAGAAATGTATTTATTGCCAGTTCTTTGCTTTCGGGCCTCTTCTTCATTTTGTTATATTTCCCGGGCAGCGAGAATATGACAGCCGTTTACATACTTAATGTCCTTGCAAAATTCACATATGCCCCTGCCGTACCCTTACTATGGACCATGCTCGCCGATACTGCCGATTACTCCGAATGGAAATTTGGCCGTCGGGCAACCGGACTGGTATTTTCGGCAGCCACATTTGCCCAGAAGGCCGGATGGGGAATTGGCGGCGCACTTGCAGGCTGGATGCTTGCCCTGTTTCAATTCGTTCCCAACAGTGATCAGTCAGCCACCACCCTGAACGGGATTAAACTTATGATCTCAGTCGTTCCGGGAATTCTGTACATGTCGTGCGCCATTCTGCTGTATTTCTATGCCATTGACCATAAAACCTGCCTCCTGATGCAGGAAGAGCTGGAAAAAAGAAGGGAAGAATCAGAAGAGAATTAAAAAGGGATAGGGTCTCCTTACAAAATTGACAATATCACCGGGGCATTCATTGAAAACTATATAACAAAAATTGCTGCTCGCACATACAAAACTGATAACATCAACTGCATTATGAGAAAGTTCTTTCCATTACTGATTTTCGCCCTGGCAGCCCTGGTGGCTGTCTCATGTACTCAGAAACCGTCTGCGGCCGGTAAAACTGCAGCAGAGATCCTGGGTTCCCCCGACTACCTGGCAATTTCATACGGAGGGTATCGCGAAAAGACTAGAGATATACAACCCACTATTCCCCAGCTGAAAGAAGACTTGAAAATCTTGTCGGCCATGGGAATCAAGGTGGTTCGGACCTATAACGTCCATCTCGATGAAGCAGCCAATCTGCTGGAAGCCATAAGGCAGATGAAGAGCGATGACCCGGCTTTTGAGATGTATGTGATGCTTGGAGCCTGGATAGACTGCAAAAATGCCTGGACTGCCCTGCCTGACCGTATCAGAAACGAAGAGAGCCCGAGGAATGAAATTGAGATTGCACGCGCTGTTGAGCTGACCCGCCAATATCCAGATATAGTAAAAATAATTGCAGTTGGCAATGAAGCCATGGTGCACTGGGCATGGGATTATTACGTGGAACCTGCAATCATACTCAAATGGGTAAATCATCTGCAGGGTCTCAAGAAGAAGGGCAAATTACCCGCCTCTTTATGGATAACCAGTTCTGACAATTATGCTGCCTGGGGCGGCGGCGGTAGCGAGTACCACCTGGAGGATCTGAACCAGCTAATTAAAGCGGTTGATTATATTTCAATGCACACCTACCCCATGCACGAGACGCATTATAGCCCCGACTTCTGGAGAGTACCCGAAGAAGAGGAGGGATTGTCAGACATGGAGAAAGTTGATGCGGCCATGCTAAGGGCAAGGGATTATGCCATCTCCCAGTACGAAAGCGTGGTATCCTACATGAAAAGCATCGGCGTTGATAAACCCGTTCATATAGGTGAAACCGGCTGGGCTACTGTTTCAGACGGTCTTTATGGAGATACGGGATCCAGGGCAACCGATGAATACAAATCGGCCCGCTATTATACTTTGATGAGGGAATGGACAGGCGCACGCGGCATAAGCTGTTTTTATTTTGAGGCGTTTGACGAGCAATGGAAAGATGCCGCCAACCCGCAGGGTTCCGAGAACCATTTCGGGCTGTTTAATCTGCAGGGACAGGCAAAATTCGTCCTATGGGATATGGTTGATGCCGGCATCTTTGACGGCCTGACCCGTGACGGCAATCCTGTTGGCAAGACATTTAACGGCGACACCACTGCCATGATGCAGGGTGTGAAAGTGCCGCCTGCTTTAAGTGAAATCAAGACCGGGGATCAATAAATTGCCCGGCGGTCAGTTTTAGAGAAGAACTTACACTACAGTAACGTGAGGCCAGCTTGCATGCGTGGCCCGATCCCCTGAGTTCTTAAATGCTTTCTTTCCCGCGAATTTGGATGCACTGCCCAGTGCATGTTCAATCCTCATAAGCTGGTTGAATTTTTCAACCCGCTCTCCCCTGCATCCGCTTCCTGTCTTCAGGTGACCGGCATTTACAGCAACAGTAAGGTCTGAAATGAAACTGTCAACGGTTTCACCACTGCGGTGCGATACGAAGCAGTTATAGGAATTCTTGTATGCCAGCTCAATGGTTTCAAGGGTTTCGGTAACCGTGCCAATCTGATTCAGTTTTATCAGAACAGCATTGGCAACACCCTTCTGGATGCCTTCCATCAGGATTGCTTTATTGGTGCAGAACAGATCATCGCCAACAATTTCAATTTTTTTGCCAAGAGTCTTCGTCATATTTGCCCAACCGCTCCAGTCATTTTCTGCCAATCCATCTTCAATCAATACAATCGGGTATTGCTTCACCCAGTTTTCCCATAGTTTAACCATTTCATCACTGGTCAGGAATTTCCCCGTGCTCTTGAATAATTTATACTTGCCGTCTTCCCACAATTCACTTGCAGCAGGGTCAAGGCATATACTAACCTCTTCACCTGGCTTATAACCAGCCTTTGTGATTGCTTCTAGAATCACCTCAACGGCTTCATCATTTGACTTCAGGTCTGGTGCGAAGCCACCTTCGTCACCCACTCCGGTGCTGTACCCTTTTGCTTTAAGTACCGATTTTAAAGTGTGAAAAACTTCTGCTCCCATGCGGATAGCCTCGGTAAATGTCGGAGCACCATGCGGGGCAATCATGAATTCCTGAAAGTCCACATTATTATCTGCATGTTTACCTCCGTTGATAATGTTCATGCAAGGTACTGGCAGCAGATGAGCATTACTTCCACCCAGATACTGGTATAGTGGTACACCGGAACTCATTGCTTCAGCACGGGCATACGCCATCGAAACGCCAAGTATGGCATTGGCACCGAGTTTTGCCTTATTTGGAGTCCCATCCAGTGCTATCATCGAATAGTCGAGTTCACGCTGGCTGACGAAGCATTTTCCGACAATCTCCTTTGCAATGATATTGTTTACGTTTTCAACTGCTTTCAGGACACCTCTTCCAAGATATCGTTTCTTGTCACCGTCACGAAGCTCGCATGCTTCACGCTCACCTGTTGAGGCACCGCTTGGAACAGCCGCTCTGGCTTCAGTCCCGTCTTCCAGCATTAAATTGACTTCTACCGTAGGATTTCCACGGGAGTCAAGTATTTCCAATGCATTTACATTAATGATTTCCATTTTAATGAATTTAAATGGTTAAGAATTTATCTTGTTCGTTATTTCAATCAGTTTATTAATATCTGCGTCAAATTCCCCGGCATATTCCTTTGGGAAAGTGCCGTAAGCCTTCATTCTCCGTGAGCGCGAGTCAATCAATATTCCCCAGATAACGCTTCGTTTCGCATTAATGACTCTTTGAAGGCTCAACTTTTCTTTCAGAGTGCCATATTTCTCTGACAATTCGCAGATATAGCTCTTTGCCTCTTGAATTACAGCAATATTTACTGCAATCGTTTTTTCATCAACATCATTCTGCATTGCGCTGCAGCATGTAACGCTCTGGTTCAGCAACATACCTTCAAGTTCCAGCAAGGAATTTTCAATCATCCTCAGGCTTGATGACAATGATCTTACGTGATTATCAGGCAGATGAACCTTATTACTCATTCTTTTTATTACCGGGATGCTGTCTATAAAGTTATTAAAAATCTATGTGTTATCTCCTGTCCACTCTTCGCCGGAGTTTATTGACCATTCGGCGCTGGCGAAGGGATTACTTAATCATCAAAATAATGAAAGGTGCGCCGCCTGAAGAATATGTTCCAGACCCATCCGGGAACCAATGTAACAGCATGGGAAAATAAAAGGATCTCACTCGATATCCGGCTCAAAGAATACCCACTGAACAGCGGGAAGATTTTTCTTAAGCTCAGATTCACAATTATTTATATTAAGAATCAGATCATTAACTGAATTTGTGTTTTTCATTTTTGCCTTTACAGCCACCATTATCCGCGGGCCAAGCTGAAAGGTAATCAGGTTAATTATACTGTCTATCTCAGTCCTCGATTCAAGCAGTGCTTTTATCTGAGCCGTTGTCTCTTCATCAGTGCTCTGGCCTATAAGAAGGCTTTTTATTTTTATGGCAAGGACGAATGAAATAATGACAAGAAGGATGCCGATACCTATGCTTCCTATTGCATCAAAAACCGGATTACCGGTAATAACCGACAGGACAACAGCAATCAAAGCAAAGGTTAGCCCAAGAAGTGCAGCGGTATCTTCTCCGAGAACAACAATCAGCTCACTCTGGCGGCTGTTTTTATACCATGTCCTCAGTGGTACATTGTGCCGTAATTTCTTTATCTGCAGCAGACATCCGTACAGGGATGCTGCTTCAAAGACCATGCTTACCACCAGAACAGCGATTGCTATTCCCGGATTTTTTAAACCTTCATGCGCCCCTATCTTATGGATTCCCTCATAAATTGAGAAAAGTCCGCCCATGCTGAACAGGATCAGGGCAACCATAAATGACCAGAAATATATCTCTTTCCCATATCCCAGCGGGTGTTCCGGGTCTGGCTTTTTCTTTGCAGCTCTCAATCCCCAGAAAAGGAGTCCCTGGTTGCTGGAATCAGCATAGGAATGAATTGATTCTGCAAGCATTGCCCCCGATCCGGTAACAATGGCTGCTGCTGTCTTTGTAATAGCAATCCCGAGGTTGGCTAGTAATGCAAATGTTATAGATTTTTTTGAGGCATCCTGGTGTGACATAATTTTCTGTATTATCTGTGACATTACCCCAATAATGTCTTCTCAAAGGTACGAAAACCCGGAACGAAGTGGTCAAATCTTGCGGCTCTTGCATTCTGGAAGGAGAAAATATGCGCATGATGAAATTCTCCTCCCTGGAGAATTCATGACTTCCCTGGCAATTAACATGGATTGCAGAATGTTTTGTACATTTAGGAGAAATTCACCATCCCATGAAAAAATTATCAATTCTTCTCATGATGTGCCTGTCTGGCACCTTTTGCGTGAACGCACAGACAACAACAGTGCCGACTTTCAAAACCGTTCAGGTCAGACCTGGGGTAATCAGAGTGCCCGGCTACAAATTGCCCGCAATCACCACAACACGGGTGAGTCAAAAAGTGTTGGAATCTGAAGAAATTCAAGCAGTAACTCAAGTTGCCCCGACTGAAGGAAATTTTATAGGAACGGTTGAAATTGGCACAACTCCAAAAATGAAGATCGAACTGACTCCTCAAAATTTTACCAATACTGAAAAAGCGAGTTTGTACTTACGTTTCCCTCTGGGGATTGGCGAAAACAACTTTAGCATGGGCGACTTACCGATAGTCTCCGAAATGAGAGATATTAATAAGAAACAAAGTGTCTACATTGATTTTGATGTCATAGCAGGGAAACAATACAGTGTAAGGATTCCAATTACTATACCCATGTCCAAAACCAGAACGATAACTGTTTATTACGGAGGGGCCTATTCTAATTCAGCTTTGTTTGCATTTTCTTTTACAGGTACACAGGAAGTCAGTTTTGTTGTAACGGCTGAAACTACCGGGCGCATTTTTTTCACCCTGAAAGAAACATCTGCTTATCAGCTCGGACATTGGTACTTTCCAAAAGTCATTATTGCTGAGTTGTAACCGGTGCGACCGTTAAGAAATATACCTGCGGTCCGCCAACTGGCGTAGAGGGGCCGGATTTCTTGCATCCTGTTTCAAGTTGATTAGGCCATCGGGGTTTACCGGGGTCTGTTCACATCCGGATAAAAGAAGTGATATTGTTAAAAAAAAACAGAAGGTTTTTCATAAGGCTGCCTTAGGGTGGCCCCGGCCGGTATGGTTGGAGTATTTATCTTCTACATGAAGAACTCATTCTTGCTGGCATACCCTGATTTGACTTAGCTGAATACTCCGGTTCTTCGTATATTTATAACATGTCTGGCAGAAGATCAGACTTATTTTTACTTACTAAAATAAATTGATGGAGAAAAGAGAGACACACCTGAGGGTGTTAATGATTGATGCATCAAACGGATATTACCGGATCAATAGGTATCCGGTGGGCTCATTTTTTGGTCCTGTTGACCTGGGTATTCACCTGTCGTATAAGCATAACAGCCTGAATATCGGTGGCGGCCTGTTGGCGGGGAGCATATTTCCGGGTTCGAACAGGCTGATATTCAGTGGTATTTCACCATCATGGCATGGCTTTTTCATCTCCTCTATGGGAGGTGCTGCCCTGGTGTTTAATAATTTGGGAATTAACCTCCTTTCAATAATCGGTAAGGCTGAAAAACCTTCTATCCTGTACCTGAATCGTAATCATGGCGAAGAGGTCGAAGTGGAACTGTACCCCACCGATCCAAATTCCCTGTGGGAAACAGGAAGAGGAGGCATATACGGTGTTATGCAGCATTCTCTGGATCAATATTCCATGAGATACGAAAAGGACCCCAGGGTATTGGCTGTTGGTCCGGCTGCGCTGTACACCGACATTGGCGCTATTGCTTCGGCGCCGGTAAAAAATGGAGAACTTACACCGGTTGATTGCTGGGCTGGTCGCGGTGGGTTTGGAACCAAGCTTTTGCAGCAGCATGGCATTATCGGGATCATTTACGGTGGTACGTGGGTTGAGGATGACTTCCGTGACCGGAAGGTGGCCGATGAATGGTTTCAGGACCGCTATGAAAAGAAGATGGCGGCAAAAGACATTGAAGCTACCACAAAATATCGCTACGATCCTGATTTTAACACCGGAGGAACCTTTGGGGTCAACTATGCTACATTGAACGAAAGGATAATAGCGTTCAATTACCGGACAATCTTTATGACAAAGGAAGAACGTCTTGATCTGCATCAGAGGTTTATCGTTGATCATTACCTGAAGCAGTTCAACGAGGAGACGATAGAAACGAAACAGCAGAAGAATTGTGGGGAGCCCTGTGCCGCAGTATGCAAAAAGATGCATGGGAATTTTAAAAAGGACTATGAGCCCTATCAGACTTTGGGCCCGTTGTGCGGAGTGTTTGACCAGCGGGCAGCCGAATTGCTTAACGGCAAAGCCGACACCTATGGCTTTGATGCCATTTCTGTAGGCGGGGTGCTGGCCTGGCTTATGGAATGTATGGTTGACGGTCTTATCAGTCCTGAACAACTGGGTGCCGATACAGTTCCAAAGTTCTCACCCGAAGGTTTTGATGTTGTTGCCGACTCGATGCATAACGCTCTTATCGGTTCGGTTTTAATCGACGAGATGGTAAAACCCGATGGCCTAATCAACTTGAAACAGGGTGCAAGAAAGCTGGCCCGTCGCCTTGCCCGTGAAAAAGGGGTGGGGGTAATGGATCGCTTCGTGCATATCGGATTTGCGCGGCAGGGATGGATGGTTCCGAATCAGTACTGGACACCCGGAGTATTGTCTCCCATGGCCATAATGGGGAAGTATTACATGGTTTACGGCAAGGATTTCATTCCCCCGCGTGAGCTGGGCCGTCAGAATGCCGGACGAATGATCATGGAGCTGATGATGGACAACCTCGGGTTCTGTCGTTTCCACCGGGCATGGGCAGAAGAGATAATGCCCGATGTTATGGAAGAACTCTATGGCATTAAAGATAAATTCATACATAATCTTAAGCTCACAGCTACCCGCATCAATAGCCGTAATGCATCAATTTTTTGGGAATCCGAGCGTACTGTTGACTTCCTGTACCGGTTTTTGCGCAGGAAAGCTGATGAGGATAATGTCCGCGATCAGGAACTTGACACTTGGATAAAGGCTTTTGAAGAAGACAAGTTTGAAGCCGCCCTGCAGTTCTGGTTTGAAATACACAAGGGAATCCACGAAAGCCTGAGGGAGTTTCATTAAAATCATCAACCCGCAGGCGAGCTCACCGATGCGAACCGGTTGCCCGGCGTGATGTGGTCAACGTTTCTGGCTTTTGCAAATATGGAGCATATCATTTATTGAACATCCTATTTTCATCCAAATCCCGGCACCAGGACTGGCACTATATATTGAGCCTTTCTCATTATGGTTATTACCAGACGAATGAATCCTTCCTGTTCTAAAGGTTCTTCAGAATACAGGAATTATCTGAGGCTTGGAATATACTCAACGACTAGTCCTAAGTGGTAATAATTAAGCATATGAGCAAATATCTTTATCTTTACAATACATAAAAACAAGCTGCAATTTATAACTATGCATACCAAACATTTGTTAACAGTAACCATGCTCATTCTCCTGTCTCAGGTAACTCTTGGTCAGAAACAAGTAAATATGATCCCTGCAGACAAAAATCCTTATGAAGAGTTTCGCAATATAGCCTTCAAGGTTACTCCGGTTGACCTTGGACTGAATTTGCCCCTCGTTAACACAACAGTCTACGGAGTCATCATTGATTGGCCTATACAAACAAATGTTGCAACTATTGTTGCCTTTTCAACCGGCGATGCCAGTGTATACTTAAAGTCTGGGCAGATATATATTGGAGGATTTGAATATCCTGCCATAAAGAGTCTCGCAGGTGATATGATATCAAGCGCTCAGAAATTATTATCCGAAACCAGTAAAACAGAGAATTTTACATTGCCAGATTCCAGTCTGATTCAATTCTCATTTCTGACAAATAATGGCATATTTGTGCATCATGAAACGGAAGAAAGCATAGATAAGAATCAAACTCAATGGACTCCCCTGTTTTATAAGGGTAATCAGATTATTACAGAATACAGATTAATTACTCAAAAAAAATAAACTGTGGCTAACAGGTCGGTATAGCATAAAAGGGGACTTAATCGATCATTATTTTCCATGAATCCAATACTTGACAAAGTTTTTATCTCACTGGCAATTATGTTATCTATAACATTTGCAATAATAACAGTGATCGCCAAATCAATACTTGAAAAAAACGGATACAAAGTAACATATATGAATCCCTCTCTGTCCGATTATGTTAACCTGAAACAATTAACAAAAGGGAAGGAAAATCTTAAATCACTATACTTTGGACTTCGCTTTGCTTCCATTGGTGCTGTTTTCGCTCTTCTTCTGTTCTTGGTCACCATAGTACTTGCCTAAACTGCATGATGGAGGTACTTTCATTAAAACGGCATGCACAAATGATAGAAATAACTGAAATATCCCCTAAAAAGAGAATTATTTCCATCATAAGTGCCATTCTGCTATTTTCTGTTGTATTTGCAGTTATTATTATCAAGGATACCAGAAGGATGCAAAATTATTACAACAATACCACCGAAATAACACATAAGGATAGTATCGATTTAATAGTCAACAATGTCTGGGTAAACCATGATTATCTCTACTTTAATGACAAATACTATCTTTTCGGCTCCAGAGTAATTCAAACAAGTATTGATTTTTACGATATAATGGAACTTACAACTCCTTTCACTATCACAAAGAGTTCATTTTCAGACACAATAATCTTACAACAAGCTCAAAATAAATATTTATTAATATTGGAATCTAAAAATTAAAATTCCACATGTAAGAATAGAATTCATAGTATGGAAGACACTGTGGCATTTCAAGTAGTTGGCATCATAACGTTTATCTCCATAGGGGCATCAGTAATTGTTGCGCAGATCATTAAAATGAACATGGCGGCCAGGGGTTTATTAACAGGATTATGGGAGTTCAGGGGCACCATGTTGCTGTTCGGCAATGAAAAATATAAGGAATTAATAGAAAGTACAAAAGATGACAAGGTGAGGAAGTTGTTTAGAACTTATATGATCATCTACAGAAGTATTACAACTATTGCGGTGCTCAGTCTGCTTGCTTTAATTATTCTTTACATTTCTGATTAATTGAAACACCAATATTGATATATCACTGATTTTGGCATCGATAGTATTCAGCCCAACAGATTTGATTCTGGTATAGTACTTGGGTTATTTGAGATTTTCTGTCAAATCCTGGCACCATCCTGGCCCCCCCCAAAAAAAAGTTACAACTTTTAAGGTTGTAACTTCTTGATTTTGAGTGGGCCCAGCTGGGATCAGGGCCGAGCGTTAATAAAATGCCCGTTGGGCATTTTTAGCGAAGGAGCCTGTCTGCAGGGCTGGCTCGATCCCAGGCATGAAACGACAAAAGGCAGTCGAAAAGACTGCCTTAAGTGTGGGCCCAGCTGGGATCGAACCAGCGACCCCCTGATTATGAGTCAGGTGCTGCTAACCATCTGAGCTATGGGCCCCAAAAAACATTTCAAATTCACCGGGCCATCTTGCTGATCCGGCCAGCGACCCTCCCGACTTTAGTCGGGATGCTGCTAACCATCTGAGCTATGGGCCCCAAAAAACATTTCAAATTCACAAGGCCCATCTTGCTGATCCGGCCAGCGACCCTCCCGACTTTAGTCGGGATGCTGCTAACCATCTGAGCTATGGGCCCGGTTATTCAGACCGCAAATATAAATAAAAAATCATTTATTGATATAGCTGAATAAAACACCTCCCGCCTCATCAAGGTCGTAGCCGAAGGTGATCAGCCCTCCGCGGTCGCCACCCATCACGATGATGCGCTTTTCAAAGACCTCCGGCTCGCTGAAGATGCGGATCATCTCCCGCGCCATGCCAGGGGTGCCGTACTCAATGGCGGGATCAGTGGTGGGGACCTTGTTCAGCAGCTCCTCCCACAGACTGGTGGAGTGAACATGAATGACAGCGTTGGTGCCCGGATCGGCAGTGTAAATAGCCGCATGGGTGAGCGACTCCGATGATGCCTTCAGCGGACCGCTGCACATCACCGCGTTGTCATCGATGTTATATGATGAAACCTTTACATAATGCCCCGGCTCCAGCTCGGGGATATCCCCGGTTGAAGAACCTGTTATTATGAACTGCTGCGACTTCCCGATGCGTATGCTGATGTTCCCGAACCCCACACCGTTCTCATGTGCCCCCACAAGATCAAGATTGAAGAGAATATCCCTCCAGTGATTGATGATCTCATACTGCTCATCGGTGATGACTGAACCCGACTGGCTCCAGTAACAGTTGAACTTGACAATGCCTTCCATATAATTATGATAATAATGTTAAAATTGATTCCTTATCTGCCCGGCATATTCCGCGATCGGTAATGATCGCCGTGATAAGACGTGCGGGCGTCACGTCAAACCCGTAGTTAGAAACCGGAATATTATCCGGAGCAATATTTATGCCATCTATCTTTCTCACCTCATCACCGTCACGCTCTTCAATGGTTATCTGGTCAGGACGGTCAATGGTCATATCAAATGTCGAGACCGGGAAGGCTGAATAAAACGGGATACCGTTATCATGCGCAGCCAGCGCCTTCAGATAGGTACCGGTCTTGTTCGCCACATCCCCTGAGGCCGTCGCCCTGTCACATCCCACGATGACGATGTCAACCATGCCGTTCTGCATCAGGTGACCACCGGCATTGTCAGTGATGAGCGTGCACGGCACCCCGTGGTAGCTCAGCTCCCATGCCGTCAGGCGGCTCCCCTGGTTACGGGGTCTCGTCTCATCAACCCACACATGTACTTTTAAGCCTCGGTCGTGAGCCAGGTACACCGGCGCCAGAGCCGTTCCGTAATCGACGCATGCCAGCCACCCTGCGTTACAGTGGGTCAGGATATTTACAACCCCGCCTCCCTTTTTACGGCTTATCTCTTCTATAAGCGGCAGTCCGTTCACACCTATCCTCCTGCTTCTCTCCGCCTCATCGTCACACAGTCCCTCTGCAGCCCTGCGCATGACACCGGCATCGGGGTAGTTTTTCAGCACCTCCGTCATATAGTCGACCGCCCACGCCAGGTTGACAGCGGTAGGCCTCGTCGATTTTATCTTCAGGGCATCTTTCATTACTGAGGCATGGACATCGATTCCACCGCTGTGTTCAAGGAATGAGAGAAAGACTCCCCATGCTGCCACAGCTCCGATAAGTGGCGCACCCCTCACTGCCATGGTGCTTATGGCATCACACACCTCGTCACAACTTCTGAGCGTCATCACCTCAAATGAAAATGGCAGCTTCCTCTGATCAATCACATGTATTGATCCCGGGTCTCTCTCATCGTGCCAGATGCTCCTGTAATCCTTTTCCCCAACCTTCATTAAAAAATTTTCCGACCGGAATTAATTCGTAAAATTAAGAATAATTACACTGACTTTGAATATCATCAGGGTTACATGATTCATCCTGATATAATCTGACAAAAAAGGGCAGGACAGCTTAACCCGCAAAGCGAAGGCAGAGACCCCGGGGTTCGATTATGTTCCGTTTATCATGGTATCCCGGAAGACTGGTAATCGTACAAATTATTTTTCGAATATCCGAACGGTTTGTTCCACATGTATAGAATGAATTGATTATCTTTGCATAAGAATAAAATCATGGTAGATAAAGACGAATACAGGACAAGGATCATTCTGACATCCAGGAAGATCTTCAGTCATTACGGCTTCAGGAAGACCACCATGGAGGAGATCTCCCGTTCGCTCAAAAAGGGGAAGAGTTCCATTTATTACTATTTCGGAAGCAAGGAGGAGATATTTGAGGCGGTGGTTCTTTACGAGGCCAACCAGTTGCGCATGCAGCTTACCACCGCCATCAAGGAGGTCGATTCGCCGCCGGACAAGCTTCGCAACTACATTTATGTGAGGATGAAGGCGTTTGCCAAGCTCTCCAATTACTACAACGCTGTCTTCGACAAGAACCTTGACCATTATGAATTCATAGAGAAGATCAGATCGAGGTATGACCGTGAAGAGCTGGCCATACTCCGGCTGCTTGTCTATGTGGGCAACTCGAGGGGCGTTTTCCGGGTTGAGGACAGCGAATATACCGCCATGGCGATACAGACCATGCTTAAGGGAATGGAGGTACCTCTCTTCTGGCGCAAGCGCGAGATAGACATCAATGACCGCCTCGACGCAATTCTGAATCTGATCTTCAACGGGATCAACAAGAGGTAATTAAGGCTCTTGTTTCTTCTTCCCAGACAAATGGCAGGCTGACCCTGGCTTTAACCCATGTAGCAGCCAGAGGACGTCGGGCTATTGTTTCTTCTTACCCGTGGTGGCCACGGGAACCGGTTTCTTCCGGAAGGCACGGACAATCAGCACTATTCCTAAAATGACTAACGGAATGCTGAGCCACTGGCCCATATTCAGTTTCATCCCGGCCTCGAAGGCAACCTGGTCCTCCTTGACAAACTCAACGAAGAACCTGAAGCCGAATACCATTATGAGAAACACTCCGAAGATCAGTCCCGGCCTGACTTTCCCCCTGTTCTTCCAGTAAAGCATCATCAGGAGACCGAAGGTTACGAGATAGGCAAGCGACTCATATATCTGTGTCGGGTGTTTCGGTACCGTCTCGCCGTTGCGGAGGAATACAAACCCCCACGGAAGCGTTGTCTCCACACCGTAAATTTCCGAGTTCATGAGGTTCCCGAGGCGTATCAGTGCGCCTGCGAGGGCAACCACTATGACCACGCGGTCTATGACCCAGAGGTAAGGTTTCTTCTCTTTCCTGACAAAAAACCACAGTGCCAGCGGAATTCCGATGGCTGCCCCGTGACTGGCCAGTCCCCCGCGCCATACCTTCAGTATCTCTATCGGGTTTGCGAGATAATAGGCCGGCTCATAAAAGAGGCAGTGACCAAGCCTGGCGCCGACAATTGTGCCAATGGCAGCGTAGACAGTCAGCCTGTCAAGCATCTCATCGCTCAGTCCCTCATTCCTGAAGATTTTCCTCATGATGTAATATCCGAAAACAAATCCGGATGCGAAGAGCAGGCCGTACCATCTAACGGCAAAGTTGCCGATCCGGAAGATCTCCGGATCAACATTCCACGGAATTATCTGAAGCTCCATAGGTATTGTGTATGGGATACAAATTTAAATAAAAAAGCAACGGGAAACTTATCCGGTGCAAAGTATAGATTACGCATGCCGCCCATCTTCTTTACTTAACAAAATTTGATGTAAGTTTGTAAACGGTGGATCACAGGAGTTACATATCAGGCAGGCTGGGCGCAACGGCCCTGATCATGCTGTTTATACTGTCATGTGCCAAGATAAGCGCCCCGTCAGGCGGACCGAAGGATACTGACCCTCCGGTAATCCTGAAGAGCCAGCCGGAGAACAGCACGGTGCTTTTCACAGGCAAAGAGTTCGTGATCACATTTGACGAGTATGTCGTGCTTGACCGGATAGCCGAGAAGTTCATGGTATCGCCTCCCCTTGCGACAAAACCGGATATCAGGCTGAAGGGAAAGAGCCTGCTGGTGACATGGGATGAGGAGCTGGCAGACAGCACCACCTATACGTTTTACTTCCAGGACGCTATACGCGACAACAACGAGAACAATCCCATCCCGAACTACCAGTATGTCTTTTCGACGGGTACCGTGCTCGACTCACTCTCTCTCACGGGCAATGTGTTTGATGCAGCCACCCTGGAGATAGTGGAGGAAGTCATGGTAATGATGTATTCCAACCTTTCTGATACCGCGCCGCGTAAACTTCTTCCGGCATATATATCACGCCCCGACCCGTCAGGCGGTTTCATGATAAGCAACATCAAACCCGGCCATTACAGGCTCTTTGCAGTAAAGGACCTTAACGGGAACAGGCTGTACGATCTTGATGACGAGATATTTGCCTTCTGTGATTCGGTCATCGATATCACTCCGGAGAATTATTATTCCATTGTGCCTGACTCGATAAAGTACAAGCCTCCCACCGCCACTGAGACAGCCAAACCGGATATCTTCCTTTTCGGGCTTCACAGGTTATATGCCTTCCAGCAGGAGCCCAGGAAGCAATACCTCAGGTTCTCCGACAGGAGAAGCGCCTGGTCAGTGGGCTTCGGACTGGCGCTGCCAACAGACACAGGAGAGGTGTCAATCGCCATTACCGATGCTCCTCCGCAGTCGTGGTACATGGAAAACAATGCTGCACGTGACACCTTCATGATCTGGATCACCGATCCTGAGGTTTACGGACGTGACCTGTTGGAGGCTTTTCTTACCTATCCCTTCACTGACAGCACCGGCACTGTCATTGCCAGGACCGACACTCTCAACCTCCGTTATACAAAGCCTGCCACTCCGCGGGGAGGTGCCGGCAGAGCTCCGGCGCTGACGCTGGCCACAAACCTCACCGGAAAGATCAGACCCGGAGCTGAACCTTACTTCAGGTCAGCAGTGCCGCTGGCTGACCCTGACACTTCGCTTATAACGCTCATTCAGACCATCGATACGGTCAGAACGGAGCTGAACTTTGAATTTATCCGCGACAGCACCACTACAAGACACCTGATGATGAGGGCCCCGCTGATACCGGGTGGCGCCTATTCCCTTGTCTGTATGGCAGGCGCCTTCAGGGATATCTATGGAAATGACACCGATTCAACAAATTACAGGTTTGCCGTCGCCACCGAGGAAGATTACGGAAGTATCAAGGTCAAACTGGCGGGTTATGAGGGAGATGTCATCGTGCAGCTTCTCGCCGAAAAGGAAAAGGTCATCAGGGAGGCTTATGTAAGGAGCCCCGGCGATATTACATTCCCGCTTCTCGACAAAGGACGCTACAGGCTTAAGGCTGTCTATGACCTCGACTCAAACAGGGTATGGACGACAGGCGACTTCGGTCTTCTCAGGAATCCCGAACCTGTCTCCTATTACCCCGGGGAGCTGGAGGTAAAGATCAACTGGGCGCTGGAACAGGACTGGGATCTCGGGGTAATGTACAGCAAGGATGTCTCAATCAGGAATAAACCGGCAATAAAGAGATAATAAAATGTCGACGCGTCGCAGGTTCATCAGAAACAGCATGGTGGCAGGTGCCGCCATCTCTGCCGGCGTTCCGGCATTTTCGACGGGAAGAGCGGCCAGGTGGACTTCCAACAGGCCCTCGCCAAAATCGCGCAGGTTCCGCAGCAAGTCGGTGGAAGAGACCATCAGGGAGATAGAGTCATATCTCGGCGGCAACGAGCTTGCATGGCTCTTCGGCAACTGCTTCCCCAACACGCTTGACACTACCGTTAACTTCTCCGTTAAGGATAACAGGCCCGACACATTCGTCATCACCGGTGACATCAACGCCATGTGGCTCCGTGATTCGACCGCACAGGTATGGCCTTATATCTCACTGACCGCCGGTGACGCAGACCTTAAGGATCTGATAGCCGGGGTCATCAACAGACAGGTGAAGTGCATTCATATCGACCCTTATGCCAATGCCTTCAATGACGGTCCCGGACAGAGTGAATGGATGAATGACCTCACCGACATGAAGCCCGAGCTTCATGAGCGCAAGTGGGAGATAGACTCTCTTTGCTATCCCGTCAGGCTGGCTCACGGCTACTGGAAGACCACCGGTGACACCTCGGTCTTCGATGAGTCATGGAGCTCTGCCATGAGGCTGATCATAAAAACATTCCGCCAGCAGCAGCGAAAGGAAGAGCCGGGCCCGTACCGGTTCCAGAGGGTTACGGGATGGCAGACCGATACTGTCGCCGGCGGCGGCTTCGGCAACCCGGTCAATCCTGTCGGACTGATCGTCTCCATCTTCAGGCCATCGGATGATGCTACTATATGGCCTTTCCTCATTCCCTCGAACTATTTTGCGGTGAAGTCACTCAGGCAGATGGCGGAGATTGCCACAGCCGTTACCCGGGATGAGGCGCTGGCCAAAGACGCCGCCGGGCTTGCTGATGAGGTTGATGCTGCCCTCGCCACATACGCCAGGGCACTCCATCCTCAGCACGGGGAGATCATCCCATATGAGACCGACGGCTACTACAATTACAATTTCATGGATGATGCCAACGTGCCGAGCCTGCTGAGCATGCCCTACCTGGGAACCATTGACCGCAGTGACCCGCTTTATCTCCGTACAAGGGAATTTGTGCTGAGCAAGAGCAATCCCTACTATTTCTCCGGCATCAGCGGTCACGGGGTAGGGAGCCCGCACACCGGGATGAACCGCATATGGCCGATAGCTATAACCATGCGGGCACTCACCGCCAATAACGATTACGATATCATATCATCACTCAGGATGCTCAGGAACACCCATGCGGCCACAGGCTTCATGCATGAGTCGTTCATGAAGGATGACCCGACACAGTACACCAGGAAGTGGTTTGCGTGGGCCAACACGCTGTTCGGCGAGCTGGTGCTCGAGACCTACAGGACCAGGCCAGAACTGCTGAAAGAAGTTTAAATTGACAGAATATGAAAGAAGTAGTAGCCGGAGTAGACATTGGCGGAACCAACACCATCATCGGTTTTGTGGATCGCGATGGTGAGATCCATGCCGAGGGAAGGCTCTCAACGCCTGATTATGCATTTGCTGATGACTTTGTCACAGCCCTCGATCAGAAGCTGAAGGAGATGATTGCCGGTCATGATGACCTAATGCTGACAGGCATCGGGATAGGAGCCCCCAATGCCAACTTCAACAAAGGGACCATTGAGCTGGCGCCGAACCTCCGGTGGAAGGGAATAATACCCCTGGTAAAGCTGATCGAGAGACAGACGGGACTGAAGGCCAGGATAACCAACGACGCCAATGCCGCGGCGCTTGGGGAGATGATCTTTGGCGCGGCGAAGGGCATAAAGCATTTTATAATCCTCACTCTCGGCACCGGTCTCGGCAGCGGGATCGTCGTTGACGGTGAGGTGGTCTACGGCCATACCGGTTTTGCCGGTGAGCTTGGTCACATGACCGTTGCCGAAGGCGGCAGGGTATGCGGATGCGGCCGCCGCGGATGCCTGGAGACCTACGCTTCGGCCACAGGGCTGGTGCGCACTGTCCTCGCCCTGCTCAGCGACCTCCGCGAGGACAGCATACTCCGTGACCTGAAGAGCAATGAGATTACCTCGCGAAGAGTGGCCGAGGCCGCGGCGGCCGGTGACATCATCGCAATACAGGCACTCGACCAGACCGCCCGTATGATCGCACTCGGTATAGCCAACGCCGTGATCTTCTCCAGCCCGGAAACAATATTCCTATTCGGAGGACTGGCAAGAGCAGGTGATGCCCTCTTTGAACCGGTAAGGAAATATGCCGATGAACTTGTACAGCCAATATTCAGGGGTACATTCAACGTGGTGCCGTCAGGACTGCCCGAAGCACGCGCTGCGATACTCGGCGCCTCGGCCCTGATCTGGAAGGATGCAGGACAAAGCTGACGGCTGCGAGACTGAAAAACAGGTTGACGTTGACGGCACTGATCTGGAAGGATGCGGGACAAAGCTGACAGCTGCAGGCCTGGAAGACGGATTGACCTTGACGGTACTGATATGGAAAGAGGCTCAGTAAATTTGAAGCCATCGTACCGCAGCAGGGTACGGGATTTACAACTTTTTATAGTTTTATAATACATAAGACGAGACAGATGCGAACCATTGAGGTCAGAAGACTGAACACCGATAATGCCAATCCCCCAATGGCAGAGGTCACTGCCAGGCTGGATGAGCTCGGCGAGGGCCATCCGATAGAAACGGTGAACTGGGAATCCTTTCCATACAAGCCTGAGGTCAGGTTCAATATTGCGTGGGGCGACAGGGAGATATATATCAAATATTATGTCAGGGAGGCCCATGTCAAGGCGGAGAAGAGCCGCACTAACGAGATGGTTTGCGAAGATTCGTGCGTTGAGTTCTTCGTCGCACCAACTGAAGACGGCATCTATTATAACTTCGAGTTCAACCCGATAGGCACCGCACTGATGGGCTCCGGCCACGGACGGCATGACAGTGCCAGGGCCGATGCCTCAGTCGTTGAAGGCATACGCCGCCTTACCACAATGGGCGATGAACCGTTCGCTGAGATCAGCGGAGACATTTCATGGTCGGTGACAGTGGCCATCCCGCTGAAAAGCTTCTTCCGCCATGAAATTGACACCCTGGCCGGCAGGAGCTTCAGGGCCAACTTCTACAAGTGCGGCGACAAGCTGAGTAACCCGCATTTTGTGACCTGGAACCCGGTAGGAACTGAAAAACCTGATTATCACCGTCCTGAATACTTTGGAATACTGAAATTCATTTAAAATCACAAACCCGTCAAACGGCAGACCCAATCGCAACTCTGCCAGTCAGCTGACACATCCACAAATCCCACATGGGAGATCCTAAATCGAAAATCTTAAATCTTAAATCGCAAATTACAATGTTATGATCAAAGGCAATGCAGTGATCGGCCAGTCGGGAGGTCCGACATCAGTTATAAACTCAAGCCTTGCAGGAGTGATCACGGCCGCACGGGCCTCGGGAATAATTTCAGGCGTATATGGAATGAACTTCGGCATCGAGGGGTTCATGAACGAGTGGCTCTTTGACCTCGGGGCACAGCCTGACGACATCATCCGCGGCCTCCGCCGCACACCCTCATCAGCCCTCGGCTCATCACGCCACAAACTGAAGGAGGAGGATTTTTCCCGAATCCTTTCCATACTTGAAAAGTATGATATCAGGTATTTTTTCCTTATAGGCGGTAATGACACGATGGATACCATCCACAGGGTAGAGGCCTACTGTCGCGACAGGGGCTATGAGCTCACCGGTGTTGGTATCCCGAAAACGGTTGATAATGACCTGTTTGGCACCGACCACACGCCGGGATTTGCATCGGCGGCATGGTCCAACATTCTCAACGTGATGCAGGGCGGGATGCTCGCCCGCGACATGAAGAAAGTCGATCAGTTCGTTGTCTACCAGACCATCGGCCGTGATGCCGGATGGCTCGCCGCAGCAACGGCGGTGGCCAGGCGCGAAGAGGATGATGCGCCCCACCTGATATATACCCCGGAGCATCATTTTGTAAAGGAACAGTTCCTCGCGGACGTTGATCACTGCATCACCAGATACGGCTGGGTCTCGGTTGTCTGCGGCGAGGGGATCAAGTATGCCGATGGCTCCCCGGTGAGCGCTTCGGTGGTGAAAGACAAATTCAGCAACACCGAGTTCGGTGCCATGGGCGGCGCCAGCGTGGGGATGACACTCCACCGCATGATCTCGTCGGAAATGGGCCTCAGGGGCGAGTTCCAGATTACGGAGTCGCTGATAATGAGCAACTTTGTCAGCGCACTGCCCCTTGACCTCGATGAGGCTTACAGGTGCGGCATCGAGGCCGTACGACTGGCCGAGCGGGGAGAGTCGGGATTCATGGTAAGCATCGACAGGGTTTCCGATGACCCTTATGAAGTGACTTTCGGAAAGGTGCCGCTGGGTGAGGTGGCCATCGCCGCCAGACCCATGCCTGCGGAGTACTTCAACGCCGCCGGCAACTTCGTCTCTGACGCCTTCATGAGGTATATGAAGCCACTCACGGGTGAACTACCTGATTTCGTGAAGCTTAAAAAGATTATGGTATTAAAGTAAAACAAGACTCTATGGCAACGGAATTCAACAAGGTCGCACTATCCATCAACGCTCATCCTGATGATGCCGAGGCGTGGAACGCAGGGGTGCTGAAGCTCCTGCACGACAGGGGATACCGCATTGTGATCGCCACCATGACAGGAGGCGATCTGGGCGGATGCAACATGAGCATGGAGGAGACGGCACGGGTGCGGTATGAAGAGGCTAAAGCTGCTGCCGCCGTCCTTGATGCCGAATATTATACCATGGGTGGCACTGACGGCTCCCTCTATGACACACGGGAGCTGCGGCTGAAGACCATTTCACTGATGCGAAAGGTGCGGGCCGGCATCGTCTTTACACACCTGCCAAACGACTACCATCCTGACCACAGGGCCACAGCTGCCATCGTGGAGGCAGCGGCCATGGTTGCCTCGCTTGATCCGGTGCCGGTGCCGGAGAAGCCACTGGAGGTGACGCCGCTTCTCTATCACACTTCCCCCCTTACACTTAGTGACCCGCTGGGCTCACAGCTCGTACCGCCCCACTTCTTCGTCGATGTCACCAGCGTGGTGAACACCAAGATCGAAATGCTGGGCAAGCATCTGTCACAGCTTGAGCTGATGAAGCACATGCACCGTATAGACGATTTCTTCGGCTATGTGCTGGAGGGGAACAAAAACTATGGTAAATTAGCAGGAGTGGAGTACGCTGAAGTATACTGGCAGCATCTCGGCGGCGGCTTCCAGAAAGACCCGCAGATACAGCGTCACCTGAGTGAATTCATTGTTAAACAATAACATACCGGTACATGAATCTGACCAACAAAAAATACAGCAAGTTCGCCCTGGTGCGCGAAATGATGGAAACACCCGGCATCATCAGGTCATTTAAACCTGAGGTTTCCGCCCCGTTCCTGAAGGCTTTCAAATCGAAAAAGGGACTCTTCCTCACCGGTGAGGGAAGCAGCAGGCTCTTCCCTGCAAAGAGAGCCATCTTCTCATCCCTGAAGAAGGATTTCCTTCTGCCGGTGATGACGGAGGGCTGCACCCAGTCGCTCGACTATAATCTCAGCGACTTCGTTGTATTCGCTGCATCGAACTCCGGTCAGACAAAGGAGGTGATCCGCCTGGTTACTGCCCTGAAAAAGAAGAAGCACAATGCCATTTTCGGCCTGACAGCCAACCCGAACACCAAACTTGAGGAGTTTGCCGACGCCGCACATGTTCTGAAATGCGGCAAGGAGAACGCCGTCGCCGCAACAAAGTCGGTGGTCGAGCAGGCGCTATTCTACGACTCCCTGCTTCGCAACCTCCGCGGTGAGAAGATGACCGGCCTCAGGAAGGCGGCAGACCAGGCAGAGGAGGTGCTGACAGCCAGGATCGACAAAAAGATCATTGACATGGTGTGCAACGCAGGCATGATATACTTCGCGGGACGCGATAACGGCGTCGCCGCCGAGCTCGCGCTGAAAACCAATGAGATCACCCGGAAGAAGTCGGCCTTCCTGGAGGGTACCTTCGCCCTCCATGGCATCGAGGAGGTGATGAACAAGAATGAGGTCCTCATCTGGGTTGACCCCTTCGAACATGACCATGACAAGTTCCTGGAGTGCATCGTGAAGGGGGCAGAGGTCAATGTCATCGCGATAGCTAAGCAAAAGACTGTTTTTCCGACAATAGTCATCCCCGATGGCGGACAGTACGCTGAGTACCTGCAGCTTGCCGCAGGGTGGAACATACTGGTAGAGACCGGTATCGCCCTGAACATCGATCTTGACCACCCGAGAAGGGCAAGAAAGGTTGGAAATGAATATGTTCCCGCTTAGAAAGAGCTGAAGCCATTTTTCCCGGAAAGACATTTATTTTCACCTGTTTGAACGAAACAATATTTACCTGTAATAAACACCAACTCTTACTATGGATAAGGAAAAGGTAGTAGTCGGCATTGACATCGGAGGCACAAACACTGTCTTTGGATTTGTTGACAGGGCCGGTAAAGTTCTGGCCGAGGGCCAGATGGTCACAACCCAGTATGACGAGCCTGAGGTGTTTGTTGCCGCACTCTATGAAAAGATGATGCTGACTGTCTCAGCTATTGGCAGGGAGGTTGAGATACTTGGTTTTGGCATAGGGGCCCCGATGGGAAACATCAACAAGGGCACCATTGAGTACCCGGCCGATCTTCCCTGGAAGGGGATAATTCCGCTGGCAGACATCTTCAGGAAGCACACTTCCCTTCCCGTTATTGTCACCAATGACGCCAATGCTGCCGCTGTGGGAGAGATGATTTACGGCGGCGCCAGGGGGATGAAGAACTTTGTTGTGATTACTCTCGGCACCGGCCTTGGCAGCGGGTTTGTCGTTGACGGCAAGCTTGTCTACGGCCATGACGGTTTTGCAGGCGAGATCGGACACACCTCCATCAGGCCGGGCATGTCGAACCGCGACTGCGGGTGCGGGCGCAAAGGGTGCCTCGAGACATATGTATCAGCTACGGGACTGAAACGGACGGTGCTGAAGATAATGGCCGACAGGCTTGATGACAGTGAGCTGCGTCGTTTCAGCTTCGAGGAGCTCGACTCAAAGAAAATCTATGAGGCTGCCCGCCGCGGAGACCCCATAGCCCTCGAGGCTTTCGAGCATACGGGTGCCATGCTGGGATTCAAGCTCGCCGACGTGGTGGCGCATACCAATCCCGAGGCGATATTCCTCTTCGGCGGACTGGCGCTGGCTAAGGAGCTTATCTTCGAGCCGGCCAAGGAGCACATGGAGAAAAACCTGCTCTACATATACCGCGACAAGGTGAATCTTCTGCCTTCAGAACTGAGCATGCAAAACGCAGCCGTGCTGGGCGCCAGCTCCCTGGTATGGTCCGGAATGGATCAGAAAAAGTGATATGAAACTGTGAATGAGTAACTACAATTTTCCGGAGATGATGAGTTATATTATTGGGGCCCTCTTCGCGCTGATTGTTTTCTCAATAGCATACGCTTACCTTAAACCACACAAGCTTCATCACTCCAGACCCCTCTCCACACTGGCGCTGAAAGGCAGCTATCTCCTGTATCTCCTGGTGATGCTGATCGTAATCTATTTGGCCAGCCTCAGGGGAGGAGGAGTGAGCCAGGTGTTCGACGGACCGGAATTCTTCATATTCCTTGTTGTGCTGTTTGTGCCGACCGCAGCCATCTTCTCGAGAAAGATTGCCCGCTTCAGCGCAAAAAGAGTGCGGTATAACATGATCTTTACTGCGGTAAATCTCATCATGGCCCTTACGGTACTTTTGCTTTACAGACTGTGACCTGCCGGATGACTGATGCATGAACAAACAACCCTTCTATGGTGCATTTGCTTTACAGGCGGTGACCTGCCATATGATTGATGAATGAACAGACCACACTTCGCCGATGCTTTTGCTTTACAGAATGTGACCTGCCATACGGTTTTTAAGATTATATTTACTACATAAAACAGAAAAAACTCCAACATCATGATCAAGGAAAGATTTATCACATATGTAGAGGAGAGCATCAGAAAAAACTGGGAAAAAGAGGCGCTTTCCAATTACCGTGAGAAGGGCTATACCTACAAACAGATAGCTGAAATCATGGTAAAACACCATACTGCCTTCCGGGAATATGGCATTAAGGAGGGCGATAAAATTGCATTGCTGGGCAGGAACTCAGCCAACTGGTGTGCGATGTATCTTGCCGTGGTAACTTACGGTGCGGTTGTGGTGCCTATACTGCCGGACTTCAAGCCTGATGACCTTCATAATATTATCAACCACTCAGACTCAAAGCTGTTATTCGTCGACGATAAGATCTGGGAGCTCCTCGATCCGGAGAAGATAAAAGCGATCACTGGCGTCAAAAGCCTCGATACCTTTGAGTTGACCATGAGCAGGTCGGAAAAGATCAATGAGATCCACAAGAACCTTGACGATCATTTCAAGAAGGCATTTCCTGAATTCAGTCCTGCTGACATCAAATTTTCCGGAATTGACAATGAGCAGATTGCCGTTCTCAGTTACACTTCCGGCACAACCGGTTTCTCAAAGGGTGTGATGGTTCCCCACAGGAGTCTGGCAGCCAACATACGTTATGCTCAACATAACATGCCGCTTGAGCCGGGTGACCCTGTCGTTTCCTTCCTGCCGCTGGCACACACCTACGGCTGCGCCTTTGAGTTCCTCTTCCCCTTCACCTACGGGTGTCATATAACAATACTCACCAAGACTCCTTCACCGCAGATTCTCCTGCAGGCCTTCCAGGAGATAAGGCCCAGGCTGATCCTCTCTGTTCCGCTTGTTATAGAGAAGGTTTACAAGAAGAAAATGGTTCCTGCCATCTCCAAACCTGTAATGAAGGCGCTGCTGAAGGTGCCGGGTATCAATATAATTCTGTTCAAAAAAATTCGTGAGAAGCTCGAAGCCAGCTTCGGCGGCCGCTTCAAGGAGCTGGTCATAGGCGGGGCAGCCTTCAATACTGACGCTGAAAAGTTCTTTAAGAAAATAGGTCTCCGTTTCTCCATCGGATACGGCATGACCGAGTGCGGACCGCTGATCAGCTATGACGGATGGAAGACCGCCAGGATCGGCTCGTGCGGAAAGGCTGTTGATACCCTCGAGGTTAAGATCGACTCCCCGGATCAGGAAAAGATTGTGGGCGAGATCATTCTCCGGGGCGACAACGTCATGCTTGGCTACTACAAGAACGAGAAGGCCACTAAAGATGTGATTGACGAGGATGGATGGATGCATACCGGCGACCTGGGAGTGATTGACAAGGACGGCTATATCTACATCAAGGGAAGAAGCAAGGACATGCTTCTGGGCCCTTCGGGCAAGAACATCTACCCGGAAGAGATTGAATCACAGATAAACAATTACAAATTTGTCACCGAGGCCGTGGTCATCACCGAGGATCATAAGCTTGTCGGGCTCATTTATCCTGATTATGAGGCCCTAAGGACTGCCGGCATAGGAGAGGAAGGACTTGCTGCTGCGCTTGATGAGATTCGCAGGGACGTAAACAACCGTCTGCCTGACTATATGGCCGTGACGAAGTTCCGGGTACACCCCGAGGAGTTTGCCAAGACGCCGAAGAAGAGCATCAAGCGTTATCTCTATATGAAGGAGTAGCGCCAGACTGAACTGAAGAGGCCCGTCATGGGCCTCTCTGTTATTATATGGGAGTGAAGAAGTATTGTATCATAGTTGCCGGTGGCGCGGGAAAACGAATGAGGTCCGCCATCCCCAAGCAGTTCCTCCTGCTGGAGGGGAGGCCGCTGCTGATGCACACAATTGAACGGTTTCACTCCTTTGACGGCTCCATAGAGATAATACTTGTTCTGCCTGCCGAACATCACTCGCTCTGGAACAACCTTGTGAATGAGTATGCATTTGGTATAAGTCACCGTGTGGCTGCCGGCGGCGAGGAGAGATTCCACTCGGTCAGGGCGGGACTGGAGCTGGTCAGACAGGCCGGCCGGGATGCTGAGCAAGGGGCCGGGTTGACCGGGCATGATGAGGCCAGATTGTCTGAGAGTGATGAGCCCGGAGTGCCAGCGGTCGGGCCGGGTCAGTGCAGGAGGAAGCACTTGTGGCGGTGCATGACGGCGTCAGGCCCCTGGTGAGCCATGATACGATATGGCGTTGTTATGCTGATGCTGAGGAGTTTGGCACTGCCATCCCATTCATTGAACCTGCTGATTCGGTGAGGATCATTTACGGCGATGACAGCAGACCGCTTCCCAGGCACGAGGTGCGACTGATACAGACGCCACAGGTGTTCCTGAGCAGTCTGATAATGAATGCTTATGACCGTCCCTTCGATCCCTCATTCACTGACGACGCCACAGTGGCGGAGGCGGCCGGAGTGAAGATACACCTCACACACGGCAACAGGGAGAACATCAAGATAACCACACCTGAGGACCTGGCCGTAGCCCACACGCTGATCAGGATGCTCAAACAATGAACCGCAGGAAACTATGGAGCAGGAAAACATAATTGACTATAAAAAACTGGAGGTAAGAAGAGTCAGGAAACCCGACGAGGAGATAGTCTCCCTGCTTAAGGCAACCGTTCTCGGCTCTGAGGGCGGGATGCGCTACTCCATGCTGAACACTGAGGAGAGGATAAAGTCCTATGGCGACGGACTCACCTTTATGGCCCTCTACAAGAAGAGCAGCCTGAAGGGGGTAATCGGCGTGTGCCGGCGCGAAACACTGAACAGGGGTGTTCGTCACAACTCTGCCTATCTGCGTTATCTTGCCATCCAGAGCGCCTTTCAGACCGAGAGGGCACCGGACAGCAGGAGAGAAAAACTATCACAGGCCGGAGACAATTTCAAGCAGAAGATACTCTCCCTGATAAGGGATCCGCAGCACGCTACAGGAGAAGAACATGTGAATGAGGCGCCGCACGTGATGTATGCATATGTTGAGAGCCAGAATGAGCGTTCCCGGAACATGGTAAACCAGTCGGGATACGAATATATACGCTCATTCCTCACTGTCGCCTTCAGCAGGTTCAACCCGAAGCCTGATCCCTCCGTCGCACGCCTTAAGCCGGAGGAGGAGCCTGCAATGGCACGCCTCCTTGAGGAATATTATCGCGATTATTGCTTTTATACGGATGAGTTTTCGTTTTACGATCATAAGTATTATGTTCTTCGGAAAAACGGGGAGATCGTCGCAGGCGTCGGGGCCATCCCGGCACAGTACAGGGTGGTCAATGTGCCCGGAGTATGGGGGTGGCTGATGATGAAGGTGCTGCCACGTACACCCATGTTCAGGCGGCTCTTCAGGCCCGAAGAGTTCAGGTATGTCATTCTTAATGCCATCTACTGCCGCAAGGGCAGCGAAGATCTCCTCCCCGACCTGTTCGAGGCCGTCTGCGCGGAGGAGGGTTACCACACGGCCCTCACGTGGCTTGATGATCACTCCGGACTGTACGATACTCTGAGGACAAACAGGCGGATGGGGGCGCTGAACAGGATGCTGAACGCAAAACCCGGACTGGTATATGCTCTGTTCACCGGTTTTTCTGCCGGCGAGACAGAGAAATTCTACGAGTCTCCGGCCTATATTTCAGGATTTGACTTTTCATAACCTTTACAGGAGATAAAACAATGAAAGCTGGTGACAGAAAATTTTAGCCGCGGCTGTATGACCGCCGCTCTGCTCTTTTTATTTTTAATGACGGCTGCCGGCCAGGATGGTGAGGCTATCGGACAGACTGGTCAGGCTGCCGGCCAGACCGGTGACGCTGCCGGCCAGGGACAGGATAATGCACTGTCGCGGGAGGCATCTCAGATGACGGATGCCCAACGCATGCAATGGTTTGAAGATGCGAAACTGGGGATATTCATCCACTGGGGCATATATGCGGTAAACGGCATAGACGAATCATGGTCGTTCTTTAATGAGCTGATCAGCTATGACGATTATATGAAACAGCTTCAGGGATTCACCGCTGCTGATTATGACCCCGAGGGATGGGTAAAGCTGATAAAGGGGAGCGGGGCCCGATATGCGGTGCTGACATCAAAGCACCATGACGGGGTGGCACTGTGGGATACAGAGCTGAGCCATCTCAATGCGGTTGACACAACACCGGCCGGCCGTGACCTGGTAAAACCGTTCGTGAAGGCGCTACGGGGGGCGGGACTGAAGGTGGGGCTCTATTATTCACTGCTCGACTGGTCTCATCCCGACTATCCAAACATGACGAAGAGTGTTAAGCGCTATACGGCCGATTCATTGCGCTGGGAGCGTTTTGTAAAGTTCAACCACGGACAGATTAAGGAGCTTGGCACGGAATTCCGTCCTGACCTTTACTGGTTTGACGGCGACTGGGAACAGAACGCTGCAATGTGGCGTGCACCTGAGATCCGCAAAATGATACTTGACCATAACCCCTCGGCAATAATAAATTCGCGGCTGGCAGGTTATGGCGATTATGCCACTCCCGAACAGGGACTTCCGACAAAAAGGCCTGAGGATAAACAGTGGGAGCTATGCATGACCATCAATGATTCATGGGGCTACCAGGGGAACGACAGGAATTTCAAGAGTCCTGCGCAGGTGATACGCATCTTTGCCGAGTGCATCGGCATGGGCGGCAACCTGCTGCTTGACATCGGGCCGAAGGCTGACGGCACCATACCGGACGAGCAGGCTGAGGTGCTGAAGGAGCTGGGCCGCTGGACCACAAAGCACAGCCAGGCAATATACGGCACCAGGGCAGGACTGCCCGACGGACACTTTGCGGGACCCTCGACCATGAGTGCTGACAGCACTACTGTATACCTCTTTTTTGCCGGCGACGGCGGCGGCGAGCTGATGCTCGAGGGGGTGAAGAACAAGATAAACAAGGCTTTTGTGGTAGGCAATGGCACCACGCTCGAGGCGAAGGAGTATCTGAGACCATGGTGGAGCGGCCATGCCGGGGTCTACTTTATCAAGGTGCCCGAAGAGGTGCTTGACGAGAAGATGACAGTCATAGGGCTCTCTCTCGACGGGAAGCTGAAAACGGAATAAAAATCTGCACGCGGGACGACAACTGGGTAATCTGCATCGGTCGCAGGATAAGCCGGATAATTTCCTGCCCGCAAACCGAAAACAGGTAATAATCTGTTCTCCTTTACCCGGAAGACAAGCCCCAAACAAATAAATCCCCTTCGATATGAAAAGATATTTATTGATTTTGCTGATGGCGGCCATTATGGCCCCCATGGCCCCCCTGGCAGCCCAGGATCATGATGAGAGATATGTACCTGAGACCGACCCGCTGGTCCTGCAGAAGCTTGAAGAGTGGCAGGACCTGAAGTTCGGACTGCTGATGCACTGGGGCCCATACAGCCAGTGGGGCATAGTTGAGTCGTGGTCTATCTGCGCCGAGGATGAGGACTGGTGCCGCAGGAAAAATCCCGATTACATTGAATACAAGAAACAGTATGAGGCTCTTAAGCTGAGCTTCAACCCTGTGGGGTTCAATCCCGAAAAATGGGCCGCTGCGGCAAAGAATGCCGGGATGAAATATGTTGTCTTCACCACCAAGCACCACGACGGTTTTTCGATGTTTGACACAAAGCTCACAGACTACAGGATCACTGACCCGGAGTGCCCGTTCAGCGTCAACCCGCGAGCCAACGTGACGCGGGAGGTGTTCACCGCCTTCAGGGAGCAGGGCTTCTGGACAGGGGCATATTTCTCCAAGCCCGACTGGCACAATGAAAACTACTGGTGGCCCAACTTCGCCACCCCCGACCGCAACGTGAACTATAACATCGCAAAATACCCGGAGCGATGGGAGAAGTTCGTGGAGTTCACCCACGGTCAGATCATGGAGCTTGTGGGTGGGGATTACGGTAAGGTTGATATTTTGTGGCTCGACGGCGGCTGGGTGAAGAAGATGAGCAAAGAAGAGGAGATGGAATACCTCCTGTCGCCGGGCCAGAGGTTTGTCCGTACACAGAGCCAGGACATACGCATGGATGAGCTTGTGGCAAAAGTAAGGGAGAAGCAACCCGGGACGATAGTCGTTGACAGGGCTGTTTACGGCAAGAACCAGAACTACCTGACGCCGGAGAACAGGGTGCCGGCTGCGGCGCTTCCCTATCCGTGGGAATCGTGCATCATTGCCGGCGGCGGATGGGCCTGGGTGCCTGATCCGAAGTTCATGTCAGGGCATGATGCCATACAACTGCTGGTTGATATCGTTGTCAAGGGAGGAAACCTGCTTCTGAATATCGGGCCGGCTCCTGACGGCACATGGCCGGAAGGAGCCTACATACTGCTTGATGAGATGGGCAGGTGGATGAAGACCAACGGCGAGGCCATTTACGGCACACGGGCCATGGCCCCGTACAAGGACGGCAAGGTGTGCATCAACAGGAAGGGAGATGATCTGATGTACCTTTTCTATATGGCCGACGAGGGAGAGAAAATGCCCTCCTCCGTGACTATGAACGGAGTGACCCTCCCGGCAGGATCAAAGGTCTCTGTCGTTGGTACCGGAGCAAAGTGCAGCTGGAAGAACGGTCCGGACTCATTCAGTGTGACGGTGCCGCAGCAGGTGAGAAACAATCCGCCCTCTGACCATGTATGGGTGATGAAAATCGAAAAGTAACAGGGACCCCCTAAAAACGCGCCACACAGACCTGTTATTGATGCGTTTGCATCCTGGATCTGTGTGGCCTGACAGGGAAATGGGGGGAAGAACCACCTGTCATTTTTTATCACTTAAAACCCTATTCTACCTCAAATGAAATCTTGCTGGTCAAAAATTGCACAAATATATTGCATCTCAAAGGAATTTTCGGCCCATTGTATGAAAGGGCGCATCTAAAGGATGAAGGGCTGATATTAAAATGATAGTGTCGGAGAAATTTAAAATTTAGATGTCAGTAATGCGGCTCTTCATGTGATCCATGAGCTGTTTTACCTTGTCACGCGAGATCTCGCACCTGAATTCCTTGTTCTCCCTGATGAATACGCACTGCTGCTGCTTCATGTCTATGCGGGCAAGGTATGTGGTGTTGATGATGCATGACCTGCCTGTCCTGAAGAACTGCTTTCCGAGGTGCGGCTCCACTGATCCGAGCAGTGCAGTCACCGTTTCAACCCTCCCGGAGATGAAATGAAAATTGGAGTAGTTCCCGTCGGCGGTGATGAACACCACATCCTCCGGATCAATAAATATCACGCCGGTAACACCCTTGAAGACCAGTACCCTTTCGTTCCCGAAAAGGGTATCAGTACGCTCAGTTTCACCATTCTTCCCGTTTTTATTGAATCGTTGAAGGGTCTCGAGAAGACGGTCCGGATCAATGGGTTTTAGAAGGTAATCGAAGGCGGCATAATCAAAAGCTTTGATTGCATACTCGTCGTGTGCCGTGGTGAACACCACATGAGGACTGACCGTGGTGAGTCCGCGCAGCTCGTTCAGGATATCGAATCCTGACATCCCCGGCATCCTTATGTCGAGGAAAAGTATGTCAGGCTCATGGCTGCTGAGGAGGTCAATGGCTTCGTACGGATCTGAAGTTGAAGCTACTACCGTGGCAAGGCCGGTGCTGTCCAGCAACGCTGCCAGCAGTTCCAGAGCCTCCTGCTCATCCTCGACGATCATCGCCCTTATTTTATGGTTATTCATATGTTGATGATATTAGGGTTTCATCTATATGCTGACATGCGGGAAATCGAGCGAGTAGTTATGCGGAAGAAACACCCATACCTCTGTCCCCGCAGGTTTCCCGTTATTGTACAGATCTTTAAGCTCAAAGGTGATCTTCTCTCTGTTGGCCCTGTTCATGGTCTCAATTATGCTGGCCATATTTTTCAGCCCGGTACCGGCCCCTCCTGTATGCAGTGCTGACGCGGCAGCCCTTCCAATGCCGTTATCACGCACCACCAGCTCAATACCCTCCTCCCTGCTGCTTACCATTACCTCCATGACCCCCTGCCCCTTCTTGTTTTCAAGACCATGCTTGATGGCGTTTTCAGCAAACGACTGGATGATCATCTTGGGAACGGGGGTCTTGAGATTTACATCGTCAGAGACAGTGATGCTGTATTGAAACCTGTCGCCGAACCTCAGTTTCTGCAGCTCACAGTAACGTGTGACGAATTCCAGCTCCTGCTCCAGGGGCTTGAGCAGGACAGCGCTGTCAGAGATGATGGAGCGAAGGAGGTTGGAAAGCTTGATGAAATAGTTGTAGGCCTTCTCCTTTTCGCCTTTCATTATCAGTGATCCCACGGAGGTCACGGCATTGAAGGTGAAGTGCGGGTCAAACTGCTTTATAACCGAATTAAGCTGGAGCCGGTAGCTCTCGGCCTGCTGACGGGCCGTCTCCACCCTGCGTAAAAGGACGCTCCTGCGTATCTGCAGTGAGAGCAGGATTATCAGGGTCAGACCGATCAGGGTCATCATGATGCGTGCAAAGAGCGACTGGAAAAATGTGGGAACGACATTGATTTCAAGGGTGTCCGGCATTTCCGAGACAACACCGTCGGCGTTGATGGCACTGACTTCGAAGGTGTATTTCCCCGGGGGGAGGTCAGTGAATATCACAGATCTTTCCCTGGTCTGCTTCGACCAGTTTTCATCAAGGCCAAGCATACGATAGACGAATTTCATGTCTTCAGGGTTCCTCGTCGATATTCCCGTATAGCCGATACGGATACCGTTCTGCCTTCCTCTGATATTTACCCGACTGGTCTTTTCATAGAAAAGAGAGCTGTCACTGGCCGCAACCCAGTCTGACTCGTCGTCCAGTACCTCAACAAGGGTGATGTGGTTCATCGGCGGGCGGTTGTTTTTGACGATCTTATCAGGGTCGAACCTGATCAGCTTATCGGAAGTCAGGATCCACCATTTTCCGCCGGCATCCCTGATAATTCCGTTGTCCTGGCAGTCGTTTCCCGTAAAACCCCGGCTGCGGCCAATGATCTGATAATAGTCCGGCTTCCCTGCGTAATATCTCTCGAGATCAATGATGCATATATCCATCATCCTGCCCACAATGAGCCTCTTTCCTCCAAGATCGCGGATGACGTTTGCCGGAAGGTTGATTTCATCAGGCAGTCCCTCAATGAATACCGGATCATCAGGGTCACAGGTGAATAATCCGTCAGAGCCTGCACTCCAGATATTCCCATTGTAATCGCAGACCACTCCCCACACCCTTTCTGCCGGTGCAGGGGCTGAGCGGAACGGGACGAAGTTTTTGCCGTCAAAGAACACCACTCCGTAATGGCCCGCAAGCCAGTAGTTACCGTTATGATCCCGGGCAATTCCTTCAGCTATTCCGAGTTCAGGCCACGACATCTGCGGATAGCTGGTCAACCTGGTACCCTCTATGATATACAGTCCCTTATCAGAGCCGATGAGTATCTTCCCGTTGACCGGATCCTCATAGATGATGCAGATCTGATGCTGGCCCTCCAGCATGCTGAGCTTTCTGAAGCTTTTCCCGTTCCAGATAAGGATGCCTACGTTAGAAGAGAACCACACCTCACCGTTGGAGAGGGTTGTGCTGCCGCGAAAGAATGCCGGAGGCGTATCATACAACCGGAGGTATTCTTTTCTTTCGATGAACTCTTTGCCGTTGAAATACTTCAACTCACCGTTGATTGACCCTGTCCAGAGTCCTCCTGACGGGTCGGCTGCAAGTGCCCATGTGTTGTTCGGGAGGCCATTGTCCCTGTCATACTCGAGGAAGGCGTCAGTGATTAGCCGGTAGATCCGGCTCTCCGTTGTAAGCCACAATGTGCCATCCATGTCTCTCAGGGCATTTATCGGATTTCCTATCTCATTTATGAAGGAATTCACCTTTTGCTTGTACTCTACTAAAGCATTTATCAGCCGGGGCCCGTCGTCAGTGAGCTCTACATGAGTGGCCGGGCCCTTGCTGACCAGGCGGAGAACTCCGAGACGATACGCGTAGACCTCAAAGTCGGTATTCACCATGTAAAGGGTAGAGTCTTTATTGTCAAAGACAGACGGAGTGAAGGACTGATCCCTGAGAGCCGGGTGCGAGGTGGTCAGGTCTACATATCTGCCCCTCTTGAACAGAATGACTTTATTGCGATTTGCGTCTGTGGCACCTGACAGTAACCAGGTAGCCGTATCACCAACATCACAGCCCATGCCAAGATTTTTCAGTTTCAGAGAATCAGGCACCGGGTAACTCTTGAAGTTCCTGCCGTTGAACCTTGCAAGACCATTGGGAGTGACGACCCAGATAATACCGTCACGGTCCTCAACCACATGGCTCACTATGTTTGAAGGCAGGCCGTCCTTGCGCAGGTATGATATGAAGGTATGTCCGTCAAAAAGGGCCAGTCCGTTGCGGGTGGGGATCCACAGGTAACCCCGGCTGTCCTGGAATACGGCCATCGATTCCGACTGTGGCAGGCCGTCATCGATGGTGTACTCACGGTAGGGGTAGGTCTGGGCATGCGAAGAGAGGCTGGTGACCGCAAGCATAAAAGAAAGCATGAGTGTATGCAGGATCACAAACATGGCGCTTGCGCCGGAGCCTGTCTGCGGATTTGTCCCGGCCCCTGCACCTGTCTGCGGATCACCGGCGCCCCTTCGCACTACACCCCGGTCCCTCTTTTGTTGCTTCATTATCAGCATAATCAAATGTAAATATATCCATTATGGAAGACATTAAAAAGCAGAGTTGATTAGTTGGTTGTTAGGCTTCAGTGAACAGACCATTGTGCAAGTATGTAACGGAGGCTATATCCAATTAGCGCGTAGCGCATAAAGGATTGTAGAATTGGAACATCAAAGTATCCATTGACCGTAGAGCTTGCCCCGATTTATCGGGGAGTTTAAGTATTGTAGAAGTTGATAGTTTCCCTTTTTAGTTGATAAATAAATTTGACAGCAGATTTATTCTGACATAAATTTGATGGTGTAGATATGCAGGCCTCAATCCGGGTGATTATCAGATGACCCCGGGTATTTTCTCTGAGACTGTTTAACTTGATCTGATGAAGAAATTTGCTCTGATTAGCGCCATCCTCTTTTTCATCGTCTACTTCTGGGCGAACACTTTTATGCCGGAAGATGATGCCGGCGTAGGTATCTATCCGGTCGTTGCCGCGAATCCCGTTACTGAGACAAATGTTGTTGATGAAGCTATCCTGAACCGGATAATGGAGGCAGAGGCTCCGTCGGAGACTGAAGCACTCTCAGGGGAGGCAGCTCTGTCGGAAGCTCGGGAACCGTCAGAAGTGAAGGTTCCTTCGGAACCCGGTGGCGGTTATTACCTGATCGTGGCAAGCTTCAGTGATATTGATCAGGCTCAGCAGGTGGCCGAGAAATACACAAACGACTACAAAGCTGATATTATAATACTACCTCCGACACCTCAGGGCTACTACCGGATCAGTTACGGCCGTTATTCCACTTCGGAGGAAGCCGGCGCCACACTCCCAACCGTCAGAGAGACTGTTAACTCTGATGCGTGGATCTATTCAGTCAGATAAAACCAATTGTTTTTTAATTCCAGGGCGTTAGGTTTTAATGTTTTAACTAAACTATGATAGAATACCATATGGCCCCGATAAGTCGGGATAGGCATTGCTATCACGAATTGTAATATAATCATAAACCATTAGGCGTTGCGCATAAATGATTGTAGAATTGGAACATCAAATCATCCATTGACCGTAGAGCTTGCCCCGATTTATCGGGGCCATTAAGTATTGTAGATCACAGTATTTATCAAATAGTTCTTTCTCCGTTTATCATTTGGCCGTAGGCCATTAAGTCTTGTAGATAGCGGTAATTATATAATAATTCTTTACTCCGTAGAGCTTGCCCCGATTTATCGGGGAGTTCAGGTAATGTAGGATAACGGTTTTGCCCTCCTCAATCACGTCTCCTAATTAATGAGCAAGTCCCCCCAGCCTTCAGAAATTTACCATCGACTCAATTAAAAATTTGTACGAGTTAGTAATCAATTTCCTGACCGTTTTAGTAAATTTGAATAGCTGCATTTATAAAATAATCGACAATGAAACCTGGAACATTCACTCAGATGTATGTACAGCTCGTGTTTGCTGTGTATATGAAAGAAAACGTTTTATCCTCCAGAATCCGACCGAAGGTATTTGAATATATCAGCGGGATAATTACCGGCATGAAACATAAAAGCATTATTGTCAATGGAGTCGGGGACCACATACATATTCTTGTGGGGTTGAATCCTTCGGTTTCCGTCTCTGACACGGTATATGGAATAAAGAGGAGTTCTTCGTTATTTATTAATGAGAATAGGTTGGTAATGGGACATTTTTCCTGGCAGGAGGGATATGGCGCGTTTACATACAGCAAGTCGCAGATTGAGGATGTTTACCGGTATATTGAAAATCAGGAGATCCATCATGCAAAGAGATCATTCAGAGAAGAATATATGTCTATTCTCAATAAATATGATGTTGATTTTGATCCGAGGTTTCTGTTTGAATTCTTTGAAACTGTCATACCTGATGGTCCCGATAAATAGGGGCAAGCTCTCGGGTTAGGGGAAGGGTAGTCCTGGTGTCAATCTACAATACTTTATGGCCTACGGCCAAGGGTTTGTGGTGCTGCTCCTACAATACTTCATGGCCTACGGCCAAGGATTTGAGAAGGCATGGCATTTCTACCATACTTCATGGCCTACGGCCAAGGGTTTGTGGTGCTGCTCCTACAATACTTCATGGCCTACGGCCAAGGATTTGAGAAGGCATGGCATTTCTACCATACTTCATGGCCTACGGCCAAGGGTTTGTGGTGCTGCTCCTACAATACTTCATGGCCTACGGCCAAGGATTTGAGAAGGCATGGCATTTCTACCATACTTCATGGCCTACGGCCAAGGATTTGTGTTGCTGGTGATGCTCTCCTACAATAATTCATGGCCTACGGCCAAGGATTTGAGACGGGTAAAATTCTACTAAAATACTGTATGGCCACGGCCAAGGATGTAAGGAAAATATACACATTGCGCGTAGCGCATATAGTATTGTAGAACAGAATGTTATTGGAAATTAAATACCCCGTAGGGGTTAAAGTATGGTAGTTCGTGGGGCGTACTGGAATCGAACCAGTGACCTCTTGCCTGTCAAGCAAGCGCTCTAAACCAACTGAGCTAACGTCCCGTAATGCCTGTCATCCGCCAGCTGGCGGACTAAACCGCCTTAGCTGATGTCACGGGCGGGGACAAAGATAAACAAATTTTGAATTTTTAAAATCACTCGATCATCACCGGAGTGCTGAACGAGAATAAAAACGACGAACCCTTGCCTGGCAGTGACTCCACCCATATGCGCCCCTTCATCAGCTCGGTCAGCCGCTTGCATATTGCCAGCCCCAGACCGGCACCCTGAACCTTCGGCACATCCTCATTCCAATACTGCACGAACGGGAGGAAGATGTCATCAAGCCTGTCAGGCTCTATTCCCTGTCCCGTGTCGCTGACAAAATAGGTTATCGTGTACCTGTTCTCCGACTTCGAGATCCTGTACCCGTATTTTATCTCTCCCTCATCTGTGAACTTGATGGCGTTACTCACCAGGTTGCTGAAGATCTGACTCAGTCGCAGCTCATCAATATACTGATATACAGCCTTTTTGTTTTTATCAACAACAGAGGTAATCTTTAGATTCTTCTTCCCAGACGCCTCCAGCTCATATGCGAACGACGAGGCCATCGATGCTATGAACCCGTTGATCTCGAGATTGGTGTATTTGATCTCCATGCTGTTGCTCTCGATACGCGCCATGTCAATCATGTCATTTATCAGTCGCAGAAGTCGCTGCGAGTTGACCTCGATCAGCCTGACCATCTCCTCCTTCTCCTTCTCCGTGGTATTCATCGAGGTGAGGATATTCAGGAAGCCCAGCATCGCATTGAGCGGGGTGCGTATCTCATGGCTGAAGTTGGCGAGGAAGGTGGTCTTGAGCCTGTCGGACTCCTCGGCCTGGCGCCGTGCGGCAATCAGGTCGTCCATTATCCTCTGCGTCTCGGTGATATCCTGGCATGTCCCGTAACGGTAGAGCATTCTGCCGTTCTCATCATACTTGACGTAGGAGTTGACGGTGATGGCCTTTACATTACCCTTCGGGGTAATGATCCTGTATGTCATGGAGTAGGACTCCTTTTTCTTTTCCATCGCCTCCTCGATGGCTGAGATAACGTATGATCTGTCCTCGGGGTGGGTGTATGAGATGTTGTCCTGATAAGTGAAGGAGAAGTTTGACACCTCGTCGTTGAATATTCTTGAAATCTCTTCCGAACCGATGTACATATTCGTTTCCGGACGGTATTCCCACCATCCGAATCGTCCAATGCGCTGAGCCTCACTGATACGTTGCTCGTTCATCTCCAGTGCACGACGGATGCGGTACTCCTCTGTGACATCGCTTACGAGGCTCACATGAAAGTGGTCTGAGTGACGGGTCAGAACCTTGATGATGATGATCTTTCCGTCCTTTCGCCGGGAAGGTCTTACAATAGCGTTTTCGGGCTTCTCGCCCAGCATACGCCTGTCCTCTTCCGGTTCGGTGGAGAGATCGAGGGGAGTCATCTTCTGCAGCTCTTCCACGGTGTATCCGAAGAGTTCTGAAGCAGCCCGGTTCACCTTGATGAACCTGTTGGTTTTATTGTCGATGAGCATTATGGCAAAGCCTGCCTGGTCAAATACCTCCTTGTACCTGGCAAAGGCATTACCTGAGAGAATACGCTGAAAGAAACCTCCCGATAAGAGACTTATCACCTTCCTATAAGTTGGATTGTTTTGCAGTGGTAAAAATATTTTAATTTCCCCTTCTGCCTATTACAACGTACCAATGCAGAAAAACTTGCGTGAAATGGCAAATCCTTTTTCATCTACGGCAGTAATGACATGTTCTCCCTCTCCCACCTGCAGTTCAGTCTGGTGGATATGCCTGGTCATCCCGATGTACCTGTTGTCGAGGTGCCAGTAGACCACCGCGTTATTCCTCCGGTGGGCTATCTCGGGGAGCATCGACATCATTTTTCCCTGGAGGCTCCGTGGTATGAAGATGCGGGCATCACGCGGAGGGTAGATAAACTCCATGGACGGTACCTTCATGTCGTCTGTGCAGCCTGGCATGAAGGGGGGAAGGGTGCGATAGGAGGGGTTGCGCATGCGGTAATAATACTCCATAGCGGGGGGCAGCACAAACCAGGAGCGGTTGACCATTTCTCCGGGTGCGGCACAGGAGATGTTAACCCTGTATTTCTCTGTCGTATCGAGGTTTATGACTGTATGCCAGGGGCAGGCGTCGCTGCGCAGCCCTGCTTCCGGCACCCACTCTTCACGCCTCTCTGTGCAGTCGGGACCTGCTCTGAAGCCGCTGGCGGCGCACACCTCAGTGAGGGTCATCCCTTCTTCGGGACGGGCGAACCATGTGCCGGTGGCAGGCTGAAGCACCCTGAGTATGTCGAACAGCAGCGGCGCTGCCGAGGTTATGCCCGATAGTCCCGGCCTCCCCTCGCCGTCGGCGTTGCCCGCCCATACTGCCACCACACAGGAGGGGGTGGTGCCTATGGCCCATGCATCGCGGAAACCGAAGCTGGTGCCTGTCTTCCATGCCACCTCCGGCGCGCTCCCGAAATACTGCCATCCCGTCTCCGTCTCGGGCCTGTTGACCCTGCGCAGAGCCTCGTAAGTCAGCCAGATGGCGGAGGGGGAAATAGCGGGATCAGTTCCTGCCTGATGGCTATTGACTGAGGTGTGAGAATTTGCGATTTGCGTCCCGACACTCCCGACTACATCGGGACAGGTTCGTGTACGGGATTGATCCTGCGCCCGCGTCGCAGGATCAAATTTGCGATTTGCGATTTTGGGATTGTGACTAAGGACTGAGGACTGAGGACTGCCGGCTGCCGACTGGAATAACACCGGCATATGCCAGGCGCCATTATTGACAGAGAGTACCCTCGCCATGGAAGCGTATGCTCCTGCAAGCTCCCAGAGAGTGGCCTCGCCGCCGCCGAGGATGAGTGAGAGGCCATAGTGTGAGGCAGGCTTGTCAAAGGTGGTGAACCCCATCCGGTGCAGCTGGTTCAGGAACCTCTCCTCCTCGAGCATCTGGAGCATGCGCACTGCGGGGATGTTCAGTGAACGTGCCAGCGCGTCACCGGCAGGCACGGCGCCGCTGTAGGTGAAGTCGGAGTTCTCCGGACGAAATCCCTGGAACCGGGTGGGTATGTCGGCAATGAGAGCGTTGGGAAGCATCATGCCCGAAGATAGCAGCCCCGCGTAGAGAAACGGCTTCATGATGCTGCCCGTGCTGCGCGGCGCCATGATCATGTCCACATCGCGTCCATGCCTGCCGGTGGTGTCGGAGAGGGTGCTGTTGCCCGCATATGCCAGGACATGACCGGACGCCACATCCACCACCAGGGCAGCGGCGTTGTGTATCATATTTCCTTCAAGCGCCTCCTGGTGCCTGTTGACGAGATCCACTACCTCTTTCTGCAAGGCCGGGTCGATGGTGGTCCTAACCCTGTTACCTCTGTAGTCCACGCCTCGCGTTTTCCCTGATCCTCCATCGCCGGCCTCCGTCCTGCCCTGTGCAGGCTCCTCCAACCGGTGGGCCGTCCACATCCGGTTTGTGAGATGCGGGGCAAGCGATGGCATCGGCATTGCAGCGCCGGGTAACGGTTCGCTCATTGCCAGCGAGCAGGTGAGGCTGTCGATATGACCTCTCTCTGCCAGCGTCAGCAGAAGCCTGTCTCTCTTAAGCCGCAGACGTTCAGAATTTCGACCGGGATAGATCAGGGAAGGCGCATTGGGCAGCACCGCCAGTGTGGCCGCCTCGGCCCATGTCATGTCATCGGTGCCGCGACCGTTATATCTCCAGGCAGCAGCTTCAAGACCCACCGTGTTTCCTCCGAATGGGGCGTTGGCGGCATAGAGGGTGAGTATGGCTTTCTTGGAACGGAAGAGCTCGAGCTTGAGGGCAGAGAACATTTCAATGATCTTGCCTGCGTATGTCCGGTCAGGATTGCCCCGTGCCAGCCGGGCAACCTGCATAGTGATGGTGCTGCCGCCACGGACGGTTTCTCCTGCCTGTATGTTATCCGTCAGGGCCTTAAAAACAGCTACGGGATTAACCCCTGGGTGCCAGCGGAAGTACCTGTCCTCATAGTTTATAAGGCAGGTGACATACTTCTGCGGCAGGCTGTCGGGCGGAGGGAAGCGCCACTGTCCGTCACCGGCAACACGGGCGCCTAGAAGGGTGCCGTCGGCGGCCTCGACAACCGTTGATAAGGGTGTATCGAATGAGGGCATCGGCGCCGCCAGGATGCAGAGCAGGCATGAGCACTGCGACGCCGAGAACTATTTTCAGGACTGGCCTCACGACACAAAACTTGATGGTCTACGACCAGATTATAAGCGACCTCGTCGATTTGCGACAATACCGATTAACGTCTACGATCGTAGGTTCATCTGACGCTGATCTACAACACATTACCTCTACTGCCTACTGTCCTGCCTGCAATTCAGGCCTCCCGCTATAGCGGGACTAGTTCTTCGCTATTCTGACATTCCATGTCGGGATCATACGCTCGCCCCTACTGCCTACTTCCTATTCACTTTCCGCAGTGACAACCACCTCACGTCCCGGGCGGCGGGCGGTGACACCCTCGTCATACATCGCCTCGCATACTATGGCGGGCATCGAGTAGGTGCCGCGGTATGAAGCCGTCAGTATGATGAAGAACTTCTTCGTCTCACCCGGAGTCAGGCTGAAATAGGTATAGACCCTGTCATCACGGAAGTCGCGGTAGTCATATGCACCCTCCTTCAGAGGCAATCCGGCCTCAAACAGGCGGGTGTTCTGTATCTCCCATCCCGAGGGCACCATCTTCGTCAGCGCCAGGTTCCTGATCTGGCGGAAGGTGGTGTTGGTGACGGTCACCAGCATCATGAAGCTTGTCCCCTGCTGCAGCGATGACACATCCACAGGCTTCTGCTCCATATCCAGATAGTCGACCTTCATCGTCAGGTTGTTCTCGGTCACGGTCATGTCAGCAGTCACCGGCACACCCTGCTCGGTGAAGGTCACAAACACCGGCTTGTCGCTCTCGTTCTCAATGACGAGCTTGTTCGATGCCACGGGCGCCAGGTTTCGCATGATGCCTCCCTCCTGCGCGGTCAGCTTCTCCTTCTTACCGTTGAAGTCGAAGGAGACCTTTATCGGCTTGCTGTTATCGCCCTTCATCTTCTTGCTGAAGTTCATGTAGGCAAACAGTCCCCATGCCGTCGTCTGGGTGCTGTACCAGCTGTCGCGACTGAGCGATGCGGCCACCTCCTTAAGCAGCTCGAGTGCCTCCGTGGTGTTGCCGATGGTTGTCAGCGTATAGAGTATGATTGACTGATCCCTGAGGGCGCTGCCGTAATAGTACGACCTGAATTCTTCCTCGGTCTTCAGGTTCCTGACGTCGGTGAGGCTCTGAGCCACCTCGGGTCTCCCTGTGGTGGCGTAGGCTGCAGCGAGGAACCACCGTGCCAGCGAGGGCAGGTCGGTCACCTCGCGCATGCGGTTCATGGCGCCCTTGTCGGGAGCGCCGGCGAGAGCCATGGTGAAGAGCCTGTAGGCCTGGTCATTGGCAGTGTAGCGGTACTGCGGCTGGTATCTCCATGCGGAGGCAGTGGCACGCTGGTAGGCAGTCCATTTGCTCATGAACCCTGCCGGAAGCGTATAGCCTGCCTTCTGCGCCTCGATGGCGAAGTGGCCGGCGTACGATGTCACCCAGTCGTCGGGATATGAGTTTCCCGGCCACAAGGTAAGAGCTCCTGAGGAGATCTGACGCGAAGCGATGCTGCGCAGCGCCTCCTGCACATTGTTGCGCACTATGGCAGGATCGGGAAGGCTGGATCCGAGCAGGTCAGGAAGATAGATCTGCGGGAAGGCTGCCGAGGTTATCTGCTCGGTGCAACCGTGGGGGAAGGAGGTGAGCCAGCTCAGCCGCCGCGACAGGTTCACTGACGGCAGCGAGAAGACCTCTACGGAAGCCGACGATGTCCCTGCAATGCCAAAAGGTGTAAAGCTCTTCTCATATTTCTCTCCCGGAGCAAGCGACCGTGTTTCAGCGCGGCGCTCGGGCGGATTGGGAGTACGTACCTGTACTTCCATGTCGTATGATGCACTCTCGCCGCCACCTTCGGCCCTGACATTAATGACAGCCTTGCCGGGCTGCTGCGCCGTATTGAACAGGAGCTCCAGGTCCTTGTCGCCTGGCTCGGTGAACCGCACGGAGCCTGCAGCCTGGGTGAATGAGACCATCTCATTTCCCGTGGCGGTGACATTAACATCACTTATCTCCTTCTTCTGTGCAAAGACGGTAACCGGCAGCGCCACCTTATCTCCCGGAGACAGGACACGCGGGGCCGTTGCCAGTATCATCAGCGGGTCGGAGACCACCACGCTCTTTTCCGCGGAACCGAAAGTATTTCCGCGACCGGCAGCGGTGACCATCACCCTGACGGATCCGGTGTACTGAGGCAGCCTGATCTTGTGTGTCCCGGTCTTGCCCGGAGCCAGGGTAAAGGGTCCTATGAACCGTCACCACCGGCTCAAACCGGCGTGCCCTGTTCTTGCTCTGGTCCACCGCCGCCTCGCTGCCTCCGATGGCGAAGGCACGACCCAGCTTCCCGCCAAAGGCGCCGAAGACAATGTCATACAGATCCCATGTCTTCACTCCGAGCGCATGCTTGACGAAGTACCACTTCCACGGGTCAGGCGTCCTGAATCCCGTCAGGTCAAGCAGTCCCTCATCCACAACGGCAAGGGTGTAGGTCATCTCCTGCCTGTTCTGCTCCTCGATCTTTATCTCAACCTCCTGCCTTGACCTTATCTGGTCAGGCATGGTTATCACCGGAACAAGTTTGGAGGAGGGGTCTTCGACCATCACCGGGATGACGCCGTAGAGTCTTATCGGCGCGTCGTTGACCGTCTGCGAGTGCGGCTGGAGCATGGTCACATAGAGATAGGCGTTGGGGGCCATCTCCTTCGTTGCCGTGACCTTCACCTCGGTGTTGCCTGCCTGCGTGTTCACCTCTTTAATATCCAGCAATCCCGTGCTGTTCTCTATCGTGATGATGGCACGACCGTTCTCCGGTGCCGGGAAGGTGAGGCTTATCTCATCACCCACGCTGTACTTGTCCTTGTCGGTGTTCAGCTGAAGGAGGCTGGCGCCATCGTTGCCGCCGGGCTTCATGCCGTAGTCCCACGGCCAGTCGACCAGCACTATCATGCCGGTTGAATGCCCCGAGGGCAGTGTGGCACGAACCAGATAGCGCCCCCACTGCTGCTTGTCGACACTGAACGAGACCTTGCCCTCGCCGCCGGCGGTGGTGATAGTTTCGGTAAAAATGTTATTGTTGCGATCGCGTGAGATATACGATCCCAGGTACTCGTCGTCCGACTCCCACCACCACCGGTAGTCGAGCTTGTAAACGTTGATCTCGACCTCACTGCGGACGGGCTTACCGTTCTTGTCGACAGTAACCACTCGGACCTCGTTGGGACGGTCGGTAAAGAGGATGCGGCCTGTGGCTCCCAGGGCGGGAATGTTCATCCCCACAAAAGATGGATAGGGCGCATAGGGGATGACCGTCTGATTTATGCTGGCGTCGCCGCCCTTCTCGAACACCCTGGTAGTGAATATGGCGTTGAGCATGCCCGGAGCCTGCAGTTCATCGTCAGGAGCGAAGTTGACCACAGCCTCCCCGGAGCTGTTGATATTGCCCTCGAAAACAGTCTGACTGTCAAAAAAGAACTGTTTGGCGGGGTCATCGAAGTTATACTGCCCGTACTTGTCAAAGGTGGTCTTTACGGGTCTTAACAACAGATCTACGGTCGACTTCATGTCGCGGGCCGTGGTGCCGTTCAGCCATGTGACCTTCAACGCACCGCGCATCGCCTTATTTTCTCCTCCGGCAACGGCATCGGGGAAGTCGAGTTTAATCTTCAGCCTGTTGGGCTTGACGGTCTCCACCTTGATGATCTTCGTGAAGGTGGCTGCCCCGATGCGCACCTGAGCACGGTAATTCCCCGTCTCGGCATCATCGGAGGTGACAGATGTAAACGTGAGGAACCCCTTGTCGTTCAGCGTGGTAACCTGTTCGTCTACCCTCTGCCCTTTAGTGTTGTAAAGCTCGAAGTGAACGGGGTGTCCGGCCGGAAGGCCGCTTCCCGCATCGCGGACTATCAGTCCCACGTAGATGGTGTCACCCGGACGCCTGACATCGCGTTCCGTATAGATGAACGCCCTGATGCCATCCTGCGGCGACTCTCCTGACACATCGAAGGAGCTCATTGAGAGGGCGGCGCCGTCCTGCAGCGAGAGATAGTTGCGGTTCTTATCCTTGCGCGCTATCACCAGGAAAGGTTTCCGCGGGCAGGGGAGGGCGGCTATGCCTGCCTTGTCGGTGGTGACTGATCCCATCGACTGCATCTGGTAGTCGTAGATCTCAACCGTGGCGGCCTCGACGGGCTCTGCCGTCCGGAGATCCCTGATGAAGATACGGAGGTTGTTGTCGCTCCCGCTCTTTGCAATGATGCCAAGGTCAGAGGCAAGGATGTTGCTGACCAGCTTCTTGTCAGGACTGTAATAGGCATCGTTGCAGGGGTTTTCGTTCTCGCGCCAGTTATAGGCATACTCATAGAAAAGACCTTCTTCCGAGAGCGAATAGTAGTCGTCAGAACCCTCCCAGCGCCGGTCGAGGTCGGCCAGCTCAAGCATCTCCTCGTACCTTGAAGGCTTGCGATCGCCGGTACAGGGGAAGAGCGAGTATGATGGGCGCATGCCCAGCTCGATGCGATAGAGTATTCCCTGCTCGGGCTCGATATAATTGGCAAGGTCGATGGTGAAGAGGTTGTATTTATTCGGGTCGAAGCCGGCGCCGCTGGTGAGATCGATGCGGCCGCGGTATACCGGCCTCCCGAACTGCCTGATGGAGCTCTCGTAGTCATACGCATCGCCCATGCTGTTCTGCTGAAGGAAATAAGGCAGGTTGTTTTCAAATATCTTGATGATGGTGAGATCGACGGCGCTGAGGTTGGCCGCCATGAATGGGAAGACCAGGCTGCCCGACGAAGGCATGATGACCCCGCGTCCTGCGGACTGGATACCCGGCGCAACGGGGTTGAAGCTGATGCTTCTCTTTACCGGTTCGCCAAGGCGCTGGCCGCGGGTGTTGCGGAGCGAGCCGTCGACTGTCACCTCCACCACCCCGACGATCTGATCGCCCGGTATCACCAGCAGCCTGTTGCCATCGGCGCTGACAGAGAGCGGATGGATGGGATTCGTGGTGACCATCCCGTCGAGCTCATTCCCAGCATCGAGCAGGTCGGAGAAGAAGATCTCGATGCTCTTGCTTTCGCCTGTGTTGACCTTTATGTTGGTAACGGTGAAGACACCCTCGGCGGGGATCGTGACGATGAGATCGCCCTTCGTCTTAATGCCATAGGAAGTACCATTCCATGCAATGGTCAGCTCCTTCTCCTCCTTCTCTCTGCGTATCTTTTCAATGGTGAAGGTGTGGATGTTATTGTTTTCATGATCCCAGGTGATCTTCTCATCACGCCTGCCGACTCGGGCGGTGAGGTACTTTTCGACCTCGGCCTTGTCAATGTGATCGGAGGTGACCACCGTGCCGGTCAGCGTGTAGGTGTTTCCGTCGGGAAGGTCAACAGTGACGGGGTTGACGTTGACGGTGAAGTTCTTCTCAACGGTGCGGAAGATAAGAGGGAAAAAGCGGAAGCGCTCCTCCACCTGCCCCAGTTTGCTCAGGTCGAGGGTGCCCTGGTATGAGGTGCCGGACGACAACGGCTTGGAGGGCTTGAAGACCAGCGTGATGTCATCGGCCCACTCTGTCGTTCCCTTGACGGAAGGGTCGAAGGAGAAGAGTCCCTGTGTGCGGGTGCGGTCTATGGTAGCTGCAAACTCCGGGGTGAAGACCACCTGCACTGTTCCCAGCGCCTGCACGGTGCCGGTGGTATAGGCTGAGATAAACTTACTGAAGCCCTTGTCAATGATGGTGACGGCAGGGGAGACGGCTTCGGTGCCGGCTGTCTGTTTCCCTTTTCCGCATGAAATGACGATTACGGCAATGACAGCCGTTGCAATGAGAAGACGACGGTTCATGATATATTTTTTTCAGGTTGTTCAGACAGCAGTGATCTCGGCACTGAGCTTGGCCACATAAGGTTTTTCAGACAGCAGTGATCTCAGCCCGGAGCTTCGCCACGTAATCGCGTATCTCGTTCAGCGTACCCACAGTGACGGTCATCTCCGTCCCCGTGGTGGTGATGACCTGCCGGAGAGTGTCAATATTGACATCCCCCGGTTGATAATAGATCTCGAATGTATCAAACCAGCGATTGAGGTACTTCAGTTTCTTGGTGTAAAAGACGACCATCGGGTCATCGTAATAGTTCTTCATGAAGCTCAGCAGGGATATCAGCGAATACTTCTGCTCGGCTATCTTTCCAACCACCTGGGGGTCAGGATTTGCCGGGTCATAGGCCAGCTGCGTGGCGAGGTACATGGCCTCGATCCATCCGCCCATGAGCATCAGTCCCAGTGTTCCCTCGCTGCCCTCCTGCCGCAGATGGCTGTCGATCTTTTCGTATGCGTCATTCATCAGCCCGGTGAGCGAATCGGCATTGCTGATCTCTGCATCGAGTCCCCTGATGGCATCGGAGAGAAAGGTGTCGGGCATGTTCAGTCGCTCGCTGAGGGTCTGTATGGTGTTGAAATAACTGACTGTCTGCCTGTTAACTCCGAACAGTTTCATGTAACCCATGTCGACGCCGTAGACGCCGAGGTTCATGGCGGCCTTGTAGCTGCTCATGTACAGGTCACGGTTCCCGGAAGGAAGGAGGATGGTGTCATTGTACCTGATGCCGAGCCTCTCGAAGATGTTGCACACCTCCACCGGCGTCATGAGGCCGTAGTAAATCTCCCTGACATTTTTATTCTTATCGGGGGTTTCAGGGTGGTGAGTCGAAAAGACAGGAACGGGTATATTGGAACCCTTGTCTGTTCTGTTACATGTACATGATGTGATGAGGAGGGTCATCGCAAATACAGTAATGACGACAGTAAGGATTTGTCTCATGACAGCAGAAATTTTTCACAAGTTAAGAAAAAGATCATTGCGATATCCTTATAATACGATACGGCCACCAAGACCCGTGGAAATTTTTTTCTGGAGCGATGTCATCGCCTTGTATCTCTCCTGGAGTTCGGAGATCTTGTCATCGTCACCTGCCGCCTCCGTCATCGCCCTGCGCAACTCCTTCTGCATCACCTTGATCTTGTCGCTCTTGAACTTGAGGACCGAGTCGGGAACGATCTCCTTGAGCTTCATATCCTCGGTCTCGACGAATGCGCCGTGCTTGCCCCAGATGCGGCTGAGGGTGTACTGCTCCGTCAGCATGTCGACGGCGATGGCGCTGATAGCCGGGTCAGCATGATGCACGAAGTGCCTGTCGCCGGGGACGAGGCCCTGTGAAACAATGAATTGTATTTCGGAAAAGATCGTAGCGAAGACCGGGTTCTCAAACTCCAGATCATCCTCCGTTATCTGTGAGATGATGTAGTCGGCCACGGTGGTGATGGTCTCCGTGCCCGTCTCTTTGTCGGTGACGCGCGACAGCACCACGGAGCCGTACCGTATGAGGAGACGGAGGAGTTCCTGCTCGGAATAGTGTGAAGTCTCTTCCTTTTTCCTCTGTTGTTTAGGCGCCTGCGTCTGCGGGCTCACCATGGCGTCCTGAGCGGGCCACGCGTTGCGGTCGCGGAAGCTCTGCTGCTTTCGCAGCTTCAGCACCTCGTCGAGGATCACCTCCTCGGGCATGGAGAGCTGCATGCTGCACTCCTTGACATAGACGGTGCGGGTTATCTGGTCGGGGATGACGGCTATGGAGCGCACCACCTCGCGCACCAGGTTGGCACGCCTGACGGGATCGCTCTGCGCCTCGTCAAGGAGGAGCCTGGTCTTGAACCGTATGAAGTCGGTCTCGTTCTCTTTGAGGTAGCGTTTGAACTCCTCCTCGGAGGTCTTTTTTGAGTAGGAGTCGGGGTCTTCGCCCTCGGGGAGCATGACGATGCGCACGTTCATGCCCTCCTCGAGAACCATGTCAGTGCCTCTCACTGAGGCTTTTACGCCGGCCGGGTCGCCGTCGTAAAGCATGGTGATGTTGGGGGTGAAGCGCTTGATGAGGCGTATCTGCTCCTGTGTCAGTGCGGTGCCGGAGCTGGCGACGACGTTCTCGACGCCGGACTCGTGCATGGAGAGGACATCGGTGTAACCCTCCACGAGGTAGCAGCGGTCCTCCTTGCTGATGGCCTGGCGCGCCTGGAAGATGCCGTAGACGATGCGGCTCTTGTGATAGATCTCCGTCTCGGGGGTGTTGACGTACTTGGCGGCCTTCGCGTCTGTCTTGATGATGCGGCCGCCGAAGCCCAGCACCTGCCCCGAGAGCGAGTGGATGGGGAACATGATGCGGCCGGCGAAGCGGTCGAAGAGGTAACCCTCCCTGTCTATTGTCAGTCCGCTCGCTACCAGGTATTCGCTGCGGTAGCCCGCCGCGATGGCCTTCTGCGTGAAATCGTCACGTTTCTCGTTGCAGTAGCCCACCTCGAACTTGCGGAGGACGGCGTCAGCGAAGCCTCTTTCCCTGAAGTAAGACAGGCCCAGCGCCATCCCCTCGTGTCCGTGGAAGAGATTCTCCGTGAACTGGCGGGCGGCGTACTGGGTGACGACGAGCATGCTCTCGCGCTCGTTCTGTTTTGCGATCTCCTCAGGGGTGACCTCCTTCTCCTCCACCTCGATGTGGTATCTCTTTGCCAGCCAGCGGAGTGCCTCGGGGTACGAGAGGTGCTCATGCTCCATGATGAAGTTGACGGCGTTGCCGCCCTTGCCGCATCCGAAGCACTTGAAGATGCCCTTGGCGGGCGAGACGGTGAAGGAGGGGGTCTTCTCGTTATGGAAAGGACAGAGGCCCAGCATGTTGACCCCTCTTCGCTTCAGTGAAACGAACTCGGATACCACCTCGGTTATCTGCGCGGCGTCGAAGATTCGTTCTATGGTGGAGTGGTCAATCATGGAGTTCAAAGTTAGTAAAAAGGCAATAAGCAATAGAGAGCCTGCCCCAGGACGCTGCCAGACGGAACGGGGCACATCTGTGTAAACTCAATAGATTACTGATTTGCAGAAAGGTCCTCATTGAAATGGCGAATGAGCTTCCCTGTATAATCAACCATGAATAAAGGAATATTGATGAGACCATCATCCAACTTTAAATTACGAAGGGAAAAACGTATACTCAACGGCGGGTGGTATTCTTTTCGGTAAAAAGCAAGGCTTTTGCTTCTTATGTTTTCATCCGATTTAACCTCTACCGGGATAATGTTATTCTCGTGCTGAAGGAGAAAATCAACTTCAGCTGTGTTACCTGATCTCCAGTAGCGCGGTGCAACTTCGAACTGTGCGATAAGACCTGACAAAACGAAGTTTTCGGTTAATGAACCCTTAAACTCTGTAAAAAGGCGATTTCCCTCTGTGATTGCTATCGGGTCGAGCAATGACAGGCGTCGAAGCACCCCCACATCCGGCAGATATATCTTAAAAGCTGTAAGATCATCGTAGCCTGCAATTGGAATGAACGGTCTGGCGGAACAGTTTACGCGGATAGCAAGACCAGCGTTAATAAGCCAAAGTAGTGCATCTTCATATTCCCTTGCTCTTGCGCCTGGTCTGACGGCCTGATAAATAAATTTTTTGTTCTCCCTGGCCAATTGAGATGGCAGCGATTTCCAAATGAAGTTGATTCTGGGGATGTCTTTGTTTTCAACATGTTTTGAGAAATCAAGGAGGTAGGCATTGATTATGTTTTGAAGCACATCCTGTGTGCCCGCGATATCACTTTCATCAAGAAGTTTTACCACCGCTTCAGGCATTCCTCCTGAGATAAAATACTTCTTTAACTGTTCGCAAAGAGGATTAAAGAAAATATCAGGGATCGGTTCCACCTTATCCAGTTGCTCGAGATAACTGTATAACTCCGGTGCCGCTGACGCAAGAAACTCCGAAAAGGTCACCGGGTGAAGCTGCAAAAAATCAACTTTACCAACGGGAAACGAACTGCCGCGGCTCATTGCGACACCCAGTAACGATCCGGCGCAGGCTATAACATAATCAGGACGCTCTTCACAGAAATATTTCAATGAGTTCAGGGCTTCATTGCATTCCTGAATCTCATCGAAAATAATAAGAGTTTTTTGAGGCAGGATAGCCCTACCGTGCACAAGGGCAAGATTATCAATAATCCTGCCGGGGTCTCTGGTGGTACTAAAAAACTGGGATAATTCCTTTTGTTTTTCAAAATTGAAATAAGCTGTATCTTCAAAATATGCAGAACCAAAATGCTTTAGGAGCCATGTTTTGCCAACCTGTCTGACTCCCTGCAAGATTAAAGGTTTGCGGGAAGGTTTGTCCTTCCAACTAACCAGCCGACCTGAAATATGTCTGTGTATAATCATAATATCACGTATTTAATGTTATTTCTGTGATAATAATCACGAAAATAGCACTAATTATTGGCAATGACAATATTATCAGGTATAATTATTCCCAGATAATTTTCTTGCCGAATCCCAATCTGTTGTCTGTCAATTTGATGTGATTGAGGGTGATGACCCAGAGGTGAAGGTCAACAAGCGCGGCGTAGGGGAAACGACGGAGATATATTTTGCGGGCGCGGGCCAGCTCGTCACCTTCCGGCTCAGTGACGGTGCCGGTGAACTGTGCTCCCCGGATGCGGCCGACGCGCATTGTCTCGAGGGCGATGGTTCCGGCCACCTGCGGGTTGCTGCGGAATTCCGCCCCGTGCCTGGTGGCCGGGTCGGTGGTGATGACCAGTGTGTTGTTCTCCTCATCCCATGCATAGAAGCACGAGGCGCACCACGGCCCGCGCTCACTGACCGTGGCGATGCTCAGCACATGATGCTTCCGGAAAAGCGATCTTATTCGTTTGTGAAGTGCTGGCTGTTCCACGGGGATGTCTCAATAGTGCAGTTTATTCTTTTGTGGAACCTTCATAGTTCCATCCGGATGTGCTGATGGTGTACCTTATTCGTTTAAGTTACCTTTCTCGTTCCACCGGAATGTATCAATGGTAAATCCCGCCAGCGCCAGCACCCTGTCGATGACGGTCATGACAAGCTCGTCTATCGTCTGCGGACGGCTGTAGAAGGAGGGGGTGGCGGGACATATCACAGCGCCGGCCTCTGTCAGCAGCTTCATATTATTAATATGTATCAGGCTGTAGGGTGTCTCGCGGGGCACCAGTACCAGTCTGCGCCGTTCCTTAAGCATGACGTCCGCCGCCCGGGTGATGAGGTCGTCGGAGACGCCGTGGGCGATGCGCCCCACCATGCCCATGGAGGCAGGACAGATGATCATGGTGTCGTATGATGATGATCCCGGAGGCAAATGGCGCGTTGAAGTCGTTGTTATTCCAGAGCTTCTCGGTTCCGGCGGGAGTGTATTTGCTGCCGGTCTCGTAGAGCATGATATCCCCGGCGTTACCGGTGAATATGACCGCCACCTCCGCCGGGGGCTCAGGCAGCGAGCGCAGGCGCTCCAGCAGCTTCAGGGCGTAAATCGCCCCGCTGGCGCCGGTGACCGCAACTATTATTTTCCTGTTATTCATAGCTCTTAAGGAATGCAAAGATACAAATTGTTACATCCTGCAATCCTACAATACTTAAAGGTCTACGACCTAAGGCTTGATTGGGTGGTATTCCGTGCTACAATACTGTAAGGCCTACGGCCTAAAATATTTCCAAAACTGTTGCCTACTGCCTAGATTCGTTCTTATCCAGGATCTGTCGGACGATCTTCGCGATGTATTTGCCGAGGATGTCAAACTCAATATTGACGACGGTGCCAGCCTTAATCTGGTGGAAGTTTGTCACCTCCCAGGTGAAGGGAATGATGGCCACTTCAAATGATTTGTCCTTTGAATTGACAACCGTCAGGCTGACGCCGTTGACGCTGACAGATCCCTTTTCGACCGTTATATGCTCGGGCGAGGCGGGTTGGTATTCAAAGGTATAATACCATGATCCCTCAGCCTCGCGCACGGAGGTGCATGTTGCCGTGAGATCAACGTGCCCCTGTACCATGTGTCCGTCGAGGCGACCGTCGAGGCGGGTGCTGCGTTCCAGGTTCACCTTGTCGCCCGGCTTCAGAAGACCGAGGTTGGTCTTGTCAAGGGTTTCGCGGATGGCGGTGACGGTATAGGTATCGGCCTCCTTCTTCACCACGGTAAGGCAAACGCCGTTGTGCGACACGCTCTGGTCGATCTTCAGCTCACCGGTGAATGAGCACCGCATGGTTATGTGGATGTTGTCCTTTTCCTTTTCAATCCGCACCACCGGCGCGGCTTCCTCTACTATTCCCGAAAACATGTCGTCAGTGATTTATTTCGTGCAAAGATATAAATTGTTACATCCTATAATCCTACAATGCCCCAGCCCCTACGGGGTAGGGTTTTGTTTTCAAATCCAGGGCTACCATACTTTAACCCCTGCGGGGTAAGGGGAATGATGAATGTTACGTTGTCTACAATACTATATGCGCTACGCGCAATATTAAATCACTTTAACCCTTTCGACATTTGACTTTTAACTTTCAGACTTTTTCTACCAGCACCTTCACCATCTGCTCCTCGATGTCTATCTCCCGGGTGACGGGGGAAGTGAGGGCGGCGGAGGGTGCCAGTGAAATATCCAGCGCCAGCGTCTGCGAGGCTATGTAATCAGAGTGCTTCTGGACGGCGGCCGAGACAAACGGCAGATCCTCAATGACCACCTTTATCTTGTCGGTCACCTCGAACCCGCTCTCCTTGCGTATGTTCTGTATGCGGTTCACGAACTCGCGGGCGATGCCCTCATGCAACAGCTCCTCTGTGACGGTGATGTCAAGCGCCACGGTCAGCCTCCCCTCGTTGGCCACGAGCCACCCGGGGATATCCTCCGAGATAATCTCGACCTCTGCGGTTGTGATGGCATAAGTCTCCCCGTCGAGCTTCAGGTTCCAGGAACCTGATTTCTCAAATTCGGCTATCTCGTTCTGTGTCAGCGCCAGGATGGCCGCTCCGGCCTCCTTCATGTTCTTCCCGAAACGGGGTCCCAGCATCTTGAAGTTGGGCTTCACCCTGCGGATGAGCAGGCCGGAGGTGTCATCGACATACTCGACATCCTTCACGTTCACCTCGGCAAGTATCAGCGACTTGACAGCCTCGAAGCTCTTGCGGAAATGCTTGTCTGAAGACGGTACCATGATCTTCGCCAGCGGCTGGCGTACGCGTATGTTCACGCGGCGGCGCAGGGCAAGGATCATCGAAGACATCTTCTGGGCTATCTCCATCCTCTCCTCGAGGGCCTTGTCTATCAGCTTCTTGTCGTAGGAGGGGAAGGCAGCCAGGTGAACTGATCCTTCACTGTGCTTCCCGCTCACCGAGTTGAGATCGGAAAAAATGCGGTCGGTGAAGAAGGGTATCATGGGTGATGCCAGGATGGCAACGGTCTCAAGACATGTATAGAGCGTCTGGTATGCCGAGAGCTTGTCCTCATCGAGCCCGCCGCCCCAGTACCGTCTTGCGGTTGAGGCGCACGTACCAGTTCGATAAATTCTCCGTCACGAAATCGGAAATGGCACGACCGGCCGGGGTGAGGTCATAATCATCGTAGCGTTCCGTCACCTCCTTAACGAGGGTATTCAGCAGCGAGATGATCCAGCGGTCGATCTCGGGCCTGCGCTCCATGGGCACCTGCGGCTCGTTCCCGGTGAAACCGTCGACGTTGGCATAGAGTGCGAAGAAGGAGTAGGTGTTATACAGGGTCCCGAAGAACTTGCGCTTCGCCTCTTCCACTCCTGATATGTCGAAGCGAAGGTTATCCCACGGCTGGGCGTTGGTTAGCATGTACCATCTCAGGGCGTCGGAGCCGTGCTGGTCAATGGTCGAGAACGGGTCGACGGCGTTGCCCAGGCGCTTCGACATCTTGTTGCCGTTCTTGTCTAGCACCAGGCCGTTGGATATGATGTTTTTGTACGATACCGAATCGGATATCATCGTGGCGATGGCGTGGAGGGTGAAGAACCATCCGCGTGTCTGGTCGACTCCCTCGGCGATGAAGTCAGCAGGGAACACATCAGTAAAATTCCCCTTGTTCTCAAAGGGATAGTGCGCCTGTGCGTAGGGCATCGCGCCGGAGTCGAACCACACGTCTATCAGGTCGGTCTCGCGCTTCATCGGCCTGCCGGTCTTGCTGACAAGGATGATGTCATCGACATAGGGACGGTGCAGGTCGAGCAGTGAGTAGTTCTCAAGGCTGTTGTCGCCCTCGACGAAGTTCTCAAGCGGATTGCGTGTCATGTAGCCGGCATCGATGCTCCGGGCTATCTCGATCTTCAGCTCTGCCAGCGACCCGATGCATATCTCCTCCTGGCGGTCCTCGGTCATCCAGATAGGCAGCGGCGTGCCCCAGTAGCGTGAGCGCGACAGGTTCCAGTCGACCAGGTTCTCGAGCCACTTGCCGAAGCGGCCCGTGCCGGTGCTCTCGGGCTTCCAGTTGATGGTGTTGTTCAGCTCGATCATGCGGTCGCGCAGCGCGGTGGTGCGTATGAACCACGAGTCGAGCGGGTAATAGAGCACGGGCTTGTCGGTACGCCAGCAGTGCGGGTAGTTATGGACCTGCTTCTCGATGCGGAATGCCTTCCCCGACTGCTTGAGCATCACTGCGATGTCAACATCGAGGGTGGCGTCGGCCTCTGTCAGGGTCTCGTCATATTCGTTCTTGACATAACGGCCGGCAAAGGGACCGTAAGTATCAGTGTTTACGTGGGTGGCAATGAACGCCTGGTCAAGATCTGCCAGCGGGACCATGCGGCCGCGGCGGTCCACCAGCGGTCCCTCGAAACCGTCGGACATCAGCACCATCAGCGGCGGGACGCCATGCTCGCGCCCGGCACGGTAGTCGTCGGCGCCGAAGGTGGGAGCGATATGCACTATTCCTGTACCATCGACGGTGGTGACAAAGTCGCCCGTGATGACGCGGAAGGCGCCCTCACCCGGATTGACCCAGTCGATGAGCTGCTCGTAATCGATTCCTTTCAGCTGAGAGCCTTTGTATGTTCCCGTTAACGGTGTATTCCAGCTTCTTGTCCGGCGCGAAGATCACCGGTATGAGCTCCTCGGCCAGAATAACGGTGATGGGCTCTGAAGTATAGGGGTTGGTGGTGTGGACCCTGGCATATTTGATCTCCGGCCCAACTGCCAGGGCGGTGTTTGAAGGAAGCGTCCACGGCGTGGTGGTCCATGCCATGATCTTCACTCCTTCGGTGTCGATTCCGCTGAAGAGGAACTTCGACTTGTCGTTCCTGATGACGCTGAAGAGCGCGATGCATGTGGTGTCCTTCACATCGCGGTAGCAGCCCGGCATGTTGAGCTCGTGCGAGCTGAGGCCGGTGCCGGCGGCGGGAGAGAAGGGCTGTATGGTGTAGCCCTCGTAGAGCAGTCCCTTCTTGTAGAGCTCCTTGAGCAGCCACCAGAGTGTCTCGATGTAACGGTTATCGTAGGTGACGTACGGGTTGTCCATGTCGATCCAGTACCCCATGTGGCGGGTCAGATCCTCCCACGCATCGGTATACTTCATCACATCCTTGCGGCAGGCGGCGTTGTACTCATCGACGGAGATCTTCGTGCCGATGTCTTCCTTGGTGATTCCCAGCGACTTCTCCACACCGAGCTCCACGGGCAGTCCGTGTGTGTCCCATCCCGCCTTGCGTTTCACCTCGTAGCCCTGCAGCGTCTTGTAGCGGCAGATGGCGTCCTTGATGGCGCGCGACATGACGTGGTGTATTCCGGGCATGCCGTTGGCGGAGGGGGGGCCCTCGTAGAAGATGAATTCGCCCTTGCCGTCACGGCTGCGGAGCGACCTGTGGAAGGTGTTGTTATCATCCCACATCTTCAGCACCTCGTTGTTCAGTTTCGGGAGGTCAAGGCCCTTGTATTCAGGAAATCTCTTCGACATATAAACCTGCTATTTTTCAGCCTGCAAAGATAAGGAAAAGTCTAAAGTTCCCGACACTTCGTATCGGGATTTCAGAGCTACGCTCTTCAATCTGAAATTCCAAAGTCTTTAAAGTCGAAAGACTTAAGGATTTGCGATTTACGAATTTGGATTAAATCGACAATCGAAAATCTGAAATCGAAAATTCTTCAACTGCCTACTCCCTATTGCCTGATTATAAATTTGCATTTACTAGATATATTGAGTAAATTTACTCAGTATATTGAGTAAAAATAAATAATATGTTCCAAAGACCTGTAATAGAGAAGATTGAGTCAAGGATGAGAGAAGGAAGAAACTTCATCCAGGTCATCGCCGGTCCGCGTCAGGTAGGCAAAACGACTCTCATCAGTCAATTGCTTGACAGGCTTGAAATTCCTTCAAAATATATCTCAGCTGACGGTGCGGGGCCTCAGGGTGAGATTTGGATAGAAAAGCACTGGGCAGCGGCGCGCCAGACCCTTCTAACCGAGGGCACAGGCGAACTTATTCTGGCCATTGATGAAATCCAGAAGATAGATAACTGGAGTGAAGTTGTAAAAAAGCTCTGGGATGAGGATACCTGGAATAAAATTCCGCTGAAACTCATTATTTCGGGTTCATCGAGGCTACTCCTGCAGAAAGGACTGACCGAGTCCCTTGGGGGGAGGTTTGAGGTGACCTATATGGGCCACTGGACCCTTCAGGAGATGCAAGAGGCATTTGGATGGAGCTCTGAACAGTATGTCTGGTATGGTGGATACCCTGGCTCTGCAGCAATAGCTGATGATGAGAGGAGATGGAAACGTTACATCGCCGATTCTATTATCGAAACCAGCATCTCGCTCGATATTCTGATGCTCACAAGAGTAGATAAGCCAGCCCTGCTCCGCCGGCTCTTTGAGATGGGTGTCAGGTATTCCGGGATGGAACTCTCTTATACCAAGGTACTCGGTCAGTTGCAGGATTCCGGCAATACAACAACCCTGTCCCATTACCTGACACTACTCGGATCTGCAGGGTTACTTTCAGGCATCGAGAAGTACTCAGGAAGCATTGTCAGGCAACGCGCTTCGAGCCCTAAATTTCTGGTGCACAATACAGCCCTTATGAGCTCGTCAGATCCTGAACTTTTCAGTAGCATTAAGGAACATCCTGACAGGTGGGGGAGATATGTGGAATCGGCAGTTGGAGCACATCTGCTCGACGGTCACATGAAAGGCTATTACAAGCTCTTTTACTGGAGAAAAGGTAACAGGGAAGTCGATTTTGTCCTTGCCAGTGATAAGGCTGTTCTGGCGTTGGAGGTAAAAAGCGGAGAGAGCCGTGGCAGATCAGGTTTGGAGGAGTTCAGGAGAGAATATCCGCATGCCGGGGTGATGTTAATCGGTGAAAAAGGTATCCCCTGGCATGAATTTCTGAAAATGGATATGGAGCAGATCATTTAATCACACCTTCAACCAGACCGCTTCGCTATCCCGACATACCATGTCGGGACTTAACGCTCGCCCCTCTATTGCCTCTCAATTATCTTGCATAACTTATCATATTTTGTATTACATTTGCGGCGTAATTATAACACCGGTAGCCATGGCAGAAAAGACAAGATACACGGACGAGGACCTGGTTGAGTTCAGGCAGATAATCATGGCCAAACTCGACAAGGCAAGGAAAGACTACGATGTTCTCAAGGCAAGCATCACCCATGAGGATAACAATGATACCATGGACACCTCCCCCACCTTCAAGGTACTGGAAGAGGGAGCCACGACACTTTCAAAGGAGGAGGCCGGCAGGCTGGCACAGCGTCAGCTGAAGTTCATCCAGCACCTGCAGGCGGCACTGGTACGAATAGAGAACAAAACTTACGGTATCTGCCGTGAGACGGGAAAGCTCATCAGCAAGGAGCGTCTCCGCGCCGTCCCCCACGCCACCCTCAGCATGGAGGCGAAGCTTAAACAAAAATAGTCTTAAGCCGACCTCGCGCTCCTGAAAACAATATTGTAAACGCTTCTGGCAAAATAACGCAGATCTGTGCCTATGGGATTCTTATCCCATGAGTCGAAGTACCTCAGCTCGGAGTGCTGTATCGCCTCCAGCCCTGCAGGCATGTCGGCATAGTATGGCGGAAGGAGGCCGGGCTTGTACCTGATGCGCCGGTCGCGGATGTCATCGTTGTAAAGATTGAAGTAATGGTTTGACAGCGGCCTGACGCCAAAAATCTTTATCTCTCCCCTGAGGATGTTGACGATCATCGGCAGCTCATCGAGCCATACACGCCTCGCAAAACGGCCCCACGTTGTCACACGGAAATCGTGATTCATCTTGCCGCCCTCCTCCAGATCATGAAGATCATAAACATAATCCTGGATATATTCGGAATAGGGATGCATGGTGCGCAGCTTGTAGACATTGAAGATCTCTCCGTCGCGTCCTATGCGCGGAAGAGCGATGATCAGGCCGTAGCCGTTACCGTTGGCATGCGCCGGCGCCGACTTGCGTTGCGCCTTGATACACAGCATGTCGCCTGCAAACTTCTCCTGCCTGATGTTGAAGCCGGCCCGGCATAGCCGTCCGAGCACCTCCGCTCTTGAGAAGGGAGGATTGGCGCCTCCGGTGAGATTTTCCCATATGCCCCTCGTAATGCGCAGCCGGGGTGCAACGCGTCGGAACAGGAAATCAGGAATGGCAATGAAATAATATAACAGCGGTGAAAACTTTTTCCGCAGGCGGCGGGCACGCTGCTCCAGCGTCTCCACCGAGCATAGGAAAATGCCGTCACCCGTCAGCCGTCCATTTACCTTGTCAAGGAACTGGTCCAGCCCCCTGATGTTGTTCATGGGCTTCAGGTTGATGATGCAGGTGTATTCGCCCTGTTCCAGATTCTGTATGTTAAATGCTTCGGATGTTGAGACTATCGCGAGGCGTGATTTCTCATCGCTGCTCACCATCGACGACAGTGTCTCGGCCCGCTCGCGTGAGCATCCCTCCTGGAGCCGTATCGTCAGCTGAGGATCGGGAGTGATCTCATTGTCGATGGCGCGCTGCGACCGGGCTACAAGGTCGCGCTCCGTCAGCTTTGCAGGGGCAGGTTGCAGCAGCGGCGCCTTCCTGAATGCCATGTAAACAGTCCCGAAGGCCAGCTCCAGCAGAGTGGCGGTGATGGCCGTGCCAAACACCACCTGCCTTGAATAACCCAGGTCGCGCAGGGCGAAAAGCAGCAGGGCGGCAATGCTTGTTGCAATGAGGTTGGCGGAAAGCACATGTGTTAACAGAGTGCGGAGATTGACAATCTTCCCGCGGCCTATCTTGCCGCTGATGACCGAAACAATGATCCACAGCAATGCGAGGACCAGAAAGAATGTAAGATGAGAAGGTATATATTGCTTCACCCCTGCAGGCTTGAGCATCGTCATCAGCACATACGAGATGGTCAGAATGATAATGTCAGCAGTAATTGTATATACCCGGAACCGGCTTTTATTCATTTCCCCCTTTGTTTATCGACAGAATACTGCAAATCTCCTTCAACCGTTATCTTTGTGAAAGGTCCAAAACATGAACTATTCAACATACATACAAACTTTATTAACACTACTGTTATTGTGTTGCGGCATTACATCGTACTCTCAGGTCATTCCTGAACCGGTGACCGACGAGGCCGTTTACCTCTTCATCGATGAGCTTGCGGGGGACGGAATAATAGATCTTAACCGGGCCGTAAAGCCTTACAGCAGAGGCATTATAGCCGCATGCCTTAAGGAGGCCGATGCGCAAAGAGATATGCTGACGCGAAGGCAGCAGAAGGAGCTCGACTTCTGGCTCGGAAACTATGTGCCGACAGTACCCGAAGGCAAAGCTTAAGCTGGTATATAACCCGGCCACGGCACAGTACCGCGACTCACTTTTCACCCTGACAGTCTCGCCGATACTGGGATTAACAGGCGGTATAACGAACGGCCCGTCGGATGAGTCCACCATAAGCTGGAAGAACGGTGCGAAGGTCTATGGAAGCTATGGCAGGCTGGCATTCTTCGCCGCCCTGCAGGACAACCACCAGGATCCCCTGCTTGGGGAGCCTGAATTCCTCACCACGGAAAGGGGAGGGCACATCAAGAACGGAACGGATTTTTCGGAGATGACCGGAGGCGCAAGCTACATGTGGAAGTGGGGCGATGTCTCCTTCCTGAAAGATGCTCCGGTGTGGGGCAGCGGCTATGCCGGAACGAACATCCTCTCGGGCAGGGCGCCGTCGTTACATGCAGCTGAAGCTTCACCTCAAGCCGGTGAAATGGGCGGAGATGACATGGCTCTACGGATGGCTGACATCGATGGTGGTCGACTCGGCACGGTCATACTGGACCTCCAACGCATACGGCCTCGAATACCGCGAGGTCTACCACACAAAGTACATCTCCACCAGCCTCTTCACCTTCAGGCCTGTTCCCCGGCTGTACCTCTCGATAGGCAACAGCATCATATGGTCTGACCCCAGGCTCTCGCCATACTATTTCATGCCGTTCTTCTTTTACAAGTCGGTGGACCATGGCGTCAACTCCGGCATTGACAACAGCAACTCGCAGATGTTCATAGACATCAGCTCGAACAACATAAGGCACCTGCACCTCTACGGCACCCTTTTTATTGATGAACTCTCCACCGAGAGGTTCACCACTGACGATTACAATTTCTTCTCGTGGAAAGGAGGGCTCCGCACCGGCAACTTCCGTTTCCTGCCCAACACCTGGTTCACTGCCGAGTGCACCTTCACCTATCCGCTCACCTTCCAGCATATTGTGCCGGTGACCACCTACGAGAACCAGGGGTACAACATGGGACACTGGCTCCGCGACAACAGCCGCAGCTGGTACCTGGCGCTCGATTACAAGCCGGTCAGGGCGATGACCCTCCGCCTCTGGCATGAGTGGTCGGAGCGGGGACCCGATTACCAGAGCATCGGGGGCAGCAGGGTGGGTTTGCCCTATCTTGAGACAATAGAGTGGTCGAATGTGGCCACGGGATTCGAGGCCAGCTACCTTATCACCGGCGGCGTGCAGGTAAGCGCCTCGCTGACTTTCCGCAATGTTGAGGGCCGTAACGACTGGTACCCGGCGCATCTCTACGGCCAGACCACCACCTTCAGCGGTGGCATCGTCTGGGGATTCTAGGAATCCCGGACCCATTTAGAAAGTAAATTATTCAATAAAGTTTTATAACATTAAGTAAATTTTACAAAAATAACTATATTTGTAAAATAGAATTAATGTTATGAAAACACGAAACAATATATTGTTACCAAGAGCACAAAAGACTCTGACTACCCTTGGAGAAAACATCCGTCTTGCGAGGCTGAGACGAAGATACAGCATGGAGCAGGTGGCAGAGAGGGCTGATATCAGCAGACCAACTCTGCACTCAATAGAAAGAGGCAACTCCAACGTAACAATTGGGGCATATGTCAAAGTTCTGGCCGTGCTGGGACTTGAACAGGATATTACCGACGTGGCAAAAGATGACATACTTGGCCGGAAGATTCAGGATGCCGGATTGATAATAAAAGAAAGAGCACCAAAAATCAATTTAAGAGCCAACGTCAAAATTGAAGACAGAAATCCCGGCACTGCAACTAATGAGTAACAAGACAATGGAAGCCAGAAACAGCCTTAGAAAAATCTATGTTTACGCTCATTGGAAAGGTTTACAGGACCCTGTCCTGATGGGTGAACTCAGGGCTGAGTTTGTCAGAGGAAGGGAAATCTTATCATTCAGTTATTATAACGATTGGCTCAAAACGACATCATCGCAAAACCTTGACCCTCAGTTGTTCTTGTCTTCAGGCGCTCAATATGCCAGCGATGAAAGACATAACTTTGGCGTTTTTCTGGACTCCTCCCCCGACCGTTGGGGACGAATGCTGATGCAGAGGCGCGAAGCAGCGATGGCGAGATATGAAAAGCGCCCGGAAATGACACTCAGGGATTCCGATTACCTCCTCGGTGTTTTTGATGGCCATAGGATGGGAGCATTGAGATTTAAGGAGAATCCGGATGGTCCTTTCCTTAACAATAATGAGGAGTTTGCTGCGCCTCCATGGACATCGCTGAGGGAACTGGAGCAGATTAGCCTCCGGCTTGAGGAAGAAGATTCGATTGATGACGCAGAGTACATGAAATGGTTGACCATGCTGGTCAATCCGGGATCTTCACTTGGCGGAGCAAGACCAAAAGCAAGTGTTCTGGATGATGCAAAAAACCTATGGATTGCCAAATTTCCAAGCAAATCAGATGCAAAAGATATCGGTGGCTGGGAAATGGTAGCACATGAACTGGCAAAATCTTCCGGGATTAATGTGGCACATTCAATGGTCAGAGCTTTTTCCGGGCGTCACCATACTTTGCTGACAAAGCGATTTGACAGGACTGACATCGGTGAACGGATTCATTTTGCCTCTGCAATGACTATGTTGGGTCACAAAGACGGTGACAGCTATCGCGAAGGAGCAAGTTACCTGGAGATTGCCGATTTTCTGGTTTCCAGGGGTGCCAGTGTTGAAAGGGACCTGCAGGAGCTCTGGACCAGGATTGTCTTTAATATCATGATCGCTAATACCGATGATCACCTGAGAAACCATGGCTTTCTTCTCGGGGACAAAGGGTGGATTCTCTCGCCTGCCTTTGATCTTAATCCCGATGAAAACGGAACAGGTTTGTCTCTTAACATCAGTCTTAGTTATAATGCGCTGGACCTGGATCTGGCACTTGAGGTCATTGAGTTTTTCCGGATGGACAGGGAAAGTGGATTAAGAATCATTGCCCGGATTAAAGAATCAGTCAGTCAATGGCGACGGATAGCCGACAGGTATCAGTTGCCGAGGTCAGAGCAGGATCGCATGGCGAAGGTGTTTGAGAGATTCATTTGAGTTTATCAAGGGCCGGCCAGCCGGCTGGATGGGCCGGAGAGGCGGGGCGGTGGGTTTTGTAATGGGTTATTCTACAATACTTTAACCCCTCCGGGGTATAGATATGTTTCTATATCCTAAGCTACAATACTTGATGCGCTCCGCGCAATAATTTATGTGCCTGACTACAATAGTCCGTAGGACTTAAAGTATTGTAGAAGATGACCGTATTACCCCATCACATTCCTCGGAGAGGATATACACCTCTGCCAACATTAATTTATTAAATTTGCGACGCAATACAGAGAGAGATGGAAGACAACCAGACCCCGCCGGTGATGGAGGGCACTCCCGCATGAAGGAGGGCACCCCCGCAAAGGAGGAGACCCCGGCGCACAAAAAGCCGGAGCGGGCCTGGTACGCCATCTATACCAACTCCAGGGCGGAGAAGAGAGTCAACGACAGGCTCAATGAACTCGGCATCGAAACATTCCTCCCGCTCCAGAAGACCCTCCGCCAGTGGTCCGACCGCAAGAAACTGGTTGAAAAACCCCTGATAAGCTCCTACGTCTTCGTAAAGGTCACCGCGAAGGAGTACTTCACGGTCCGCAAGACTGACGGCGTGGTCAAGTTCATCATGATACAGGGCAAACCCGTACCCATCCCCGAGGCCCAGATCACCAACCTCCGCATCCTCTGCGGCAGCGACGCCGAGGTGTAGGTCAGCACCGACGTATACGACGAGGGCGACATGGTGGAGGTGATCGTCGGGTCACTCACCGGCCTCCGCGGCGAGCTGATCAGGGTGGGACGCAAGCACAAGGTGGTCATACGCATCATCCAGCCCGGCATGAACCTTACCGTAGATATAAAAACCAATGCCCTGCGTAAACTCGATAAAAATTCGGATATTTAGTAAACTTTTGCACCGGCCAAAAACTATGACATCCGACCTTCAGATTGAGACCCGTAGGGTCGCAACCCAGACAGAACTTCGGCAAGCAAATCGCAATCGCAAATCGCAATCGCAAATCTTCAGACCTATGAAAAAACTTATCCCCCTCATTGCGCTCATCATTATCGCAGCCTCATGCTCAACACAGAAGGAGCTCTCCTACCTGAACAACCTCGACGAGCTGGGTGGTGAGAACTATTTCCCGATGGATGTGCCTGATTACAATGTTCAGCCGCGCGATATCCTTTATGTATCTGTCAAGGCCCAGACACCCGAGGGAGCGCTGACAGAGATGCTCAACGACAGGAACTCGGCAAACGTAAGCAACATAGCAAACGAGGGATCATCATACCTGATTGGTTACAGCGTTGATCCCGAGGGGGTCGTCACTCTGCCGTTGATTGGCAAGGTGCCCGTGGCAGGACTGACAGTCTTCCAGATACGTGATCTCTTCCAGGCGAAGGTCGACTCACTCTTCCGTCACGCTTATGTCGAGGTGAAGCTCATGAGCTATAAATTCACTGTTATCGGAGAAGTAAGAATGCCGGGCACCTTCGTGAACTACAATGACCAGCTGACTGTCCTCGAGGCAATAGGCCGCGCAGGAGGCATATCCGAGGGTGGCACAAAGGAAAAGATACTGGTGGTCAGGCCCATGGGAGACAAGACCGTGACTTACCATCTGGACCTGCAGGACAAGAGCCTCCTCTCATCTCCGGCCTATTTCATCACTCCCAATGATGTGGTGATTGTTCAGCCTAACCCGAAGAGGATCTTTAACGTTAACCTTCCCACAATCTCAGCTTCATCCTCACCACTATAACCAGCACCATCAGCACGACCCTGTCTGCTGATCAACTACTTCGAATAATAAATATGATCACCTGATGGAAAACGACGACCAGAACTATTACATGCCTGAGAGCGAGGGCATCGACTTCCGGAGGTACTTCTCACTTTTCCTGAGCAACTGGTACTGGTTTGCCGGGGCTCTCTTCGTCACCCTGGCCATTGCCTATGGCGCCAACAGGTGGGGCGAGGAGATCTATACCGTGCAGAGCACCATGCTCATCAAGCGACGATAAGATATGGCGGCGGCTATCACGGAGATGGACAAGATCATCCCGGGGGGTGACATATTCGGGTCGAAGCAGAACCTGCAGAACGAGATAGGCATCCTCAAATCCTTCGACCTGAACCACCAGGTGATGTATGATCTTGAGGAGTTTCATGTGATATATACGGCGGTAGGCAAGCGGGGCATAGCCGAGAGCCGCATGTACCGCACATCGCCGTTCGTTGTCGTCTGTGACAGCATCTGGATGCAGCCGGGCAAGAGGGTGGATATCAAAATCCTCTCCGATGAAAAATACCTGCTCACCATAGAGGCCGATGAATATGAGGAGGAGCACAGCTTCGGGGAGCGGTTCGATAAGTTCGGCTTCGACTTTGTCATTAATCCCCGCAATCCGGATGTGTCGCCCTACAGTGCGGACCGTTCAAACAAGTACTACTTCTATATAGCCACCCCGGCAGCGCTGGCAAACAGTTACCGGTACAAGCTCTCCGTGGCGCCGATAGAGGAGGAGGCAACGCTTGTGACCCTCACGGTAAGCGGACTGGTACCCGAGCAGGAGGCTGATTACCTTAATACACTGATGGAAGCCTACATGCAACCTGGGACTGAGACTGGAAGAATGAGGCGGCACAGCAGACCGTCAAATTCATTGAGGAGCAGCTTGGCTTCATCGATGACTCGCTCACAAAGGCGGAAAGCAAGATGGAAAACTTCCGCTTCAACAACCGTTTTGTAGACCTCACCGCCGAGGGAAACCTGGTGCTGCAGCGTCTCGAGCGCTATGAGATGGAGAAGAACACGCTCAATCTCCAGATGCAGTACTATGAGTACCTGAAGGAGTACCTGACCTCGCGCAATGAGACCGGACTGATCGTCTCCCCCTCCGTCATGGGTGTGGGCGATCCCATGCTGATAAGGCTTGTCCAGGAGCTCTCGCAGCTGCAGCTGCAGCAGAAACAGGTGGGGTTTGTCCTGAAGGATGAGCTTCCTGCCAGTAATCTCATCTCAGGCAAGGTTGACCAGGCCCGTGCCGCGCTCCTCGAGAACGTCACCAACAGCATCAGCCAGCTGAAGATATCCATGGGTGATGTCGAAGGACGCATTGCCGATGTCAACAGCCAGCTGGGCAGGCTCCCCGGAACGGAGCGGCAGCTGATAAGAATTCAGCGCGACTTCGACCTGAACAGCACCGTTTATAATTTCCTCCTCGAGAAGAGGGCGGAGGCCGGCATAGCCATGGCCTCCAAGGTCTCTGACAATAAGATCATCGACGAGGCTGTGCCGTACAATGCTGCGCGCATCAAGCCCAAGACGAGGCAGAACTACATGATGGCCCTGATCCTCGGGCTGCTCCTGCCGGCACTGGCGATAATCCTTATTGACCTGATGAACAACAAGGTCATCGACAAGAAGGATATTGAGCGTGCGACGAAGGCGCCCATCCTGGGCTTCATCAGCCACAGCGCATACGACTCCGAGGTGCCCGTCGTTGAGAAGCCGGGCAGCACCCTGGCCGAGAGCTTCCGCAGCATACGCACCTCGCTGAAGTACTTCACTCCTGATGATCAGCCCACGGTGATAGCCGTCACCTCCACCATCAGCGGCGAGGGCAAGACCTTCGTGGCGATGAACCTCGCAGCCATCATCTCCATGCTCGGCCGCAAGACACTGCTGGTGGGGCTCGACCTTCGCAAGCCGAGGATAAACAAGATCCTCAGCCTCGACCATTCGGTGGGGATGAGCACCTATCTCAGCGGCAACAGCAAGTTTGAGCAGGTGGTACAGAAGACCGAGATTGAGAACCTCTGGTTTGTCTCATCGGGACCCATCCCGCCCAATCCTTCCGAGCTGATCGAGCGCAAGGCCATGACCGAGTTCCTTGAGAAGGCCCGCAAGGAGTTCGACTATATCATCATTGACACACCCCCGGCAGCGGTGGTCACCGATGCCCTCCTGCTGGCACAGCGCGCTGATGTGACACTGTTCGTTGTCAGGCAGCGTTACAGCGCCCGCAGCACCCTCCATCTCATCGACGAGATCTACCGGAACAAGGAGATCAAGAACCCGGGCATCATCGTCAACGACATCTCCATGTCGGGCTACTACGGTTACGGTCTCCGTTACGGCTACACCATGGGCTACTCATACGGCTACAACTACGGTTACAAGTACTACGGCCACACCTCGTACGGCAAGGGCGCGCGCAATGAGGCAGGAGCCTACTACACGGAAGATTGAAGATCTGACATTTAGCGAAGACTTAATCCTGCTAACGAACTGTAACCAGATCTCAGAGCCTTCAGACTTTGGACTTTCGACTTTATAGACTTTCGACTTTATGACTTTCGACTTATTTATTATCTTTGCCCGTCGCAATCCGCCATTGGCGGAAGTCCGAATAACTTGGGGAAGTATTGACATAAAATATTGAGTCGTAAAAAGCAATCGGCTCACGCTTTATTTAACTGACCTTAAGCTTGTTAGGCACTCAACCCGATGTGACTGACCAACCGGAGGATTTTAAAAATCGAACTAACTGGCCCCTCAGCCAGGAGCAAAAACTATAGCCAACATCTGCAAATCTGCAAATCGCAAATTGCAATATTGCCTAGCGTGCACTTCAGACCTAAACCATTCCACTACATTCTTCAACTAACAAAACATGGAAACAAAAAAAAAACCTGCCCCCCCTTCCGACGACATTGACCTGATGCGCTACGTCTCGCTCTTCATCAGCAACTGGCTCTGGATAGCCGCGGCACTGTTCATCGCCCTGAGTATTGCCTATGTCTTTAACCGCTACTCGCAGCGCGTCTACAACGTGAAGAGCACCACTCCTCATCAAAGAGCAGCAGTCCACCGGCGCCATTGCCAACATGGAGCAGATATTTGCAGGCAACATCTACAACCCTTATCCCAATCTTGATGATGAGGTGGCCATACTGAAATCATATACGCTTAACTGACGGGTCATAGAGGAGATGCCGGAGCTTCATGTCGCTTACATACCTGTCGCCCGCAACGGCATACAGGGTCAGCGAACGTACATGACATCACCGTTCGTCCTGAGGAAACTCGATGATGAGCAGCCGGCAGGGAGTGCCGATGACAATCAGGTTCACAGGACCGGATTCATACACCGTTGAAGTTGATGAGGATGATCTGAGATGGCAAAGGACTCAAAGGTCAGAAACAATGACAGAAGGATAACCGTGGTCGTGAATTTAAACTTGGTGAAGCCTATAATTACTATGGATTTAATTTCGTTGTTGAACAGCGTGACAGCACCAAATCGTTTTCGGAGAAGGACAGCCGCTGGCTGGTGTGGTTTGAATCTCCCGACACCCTGGCAAATATCTACCGCTCCGGCCTTAAGGTGGAAGCCGTTGAGGACTATGCAAGCGTCTTCACCCTCTCATTTGACGGATATTCTCCACAGCAGGGTGCCGACTACCTGAACACCCTGATGGAGCTGTATATCATCCAGGGAATGGAATGGAAGAGCAGGGCGGCAGATAAAACCATAAATTCATCGAGGCACAGCTTGGGACTGATCTCCGACTCGCTGACAGATGGCTGAGAACAGCATGGAGAACTTCAGGCTTAACAACCGGTTTGTTGACCTGACCCTTGAGGGGACTCTGGTGCTTCAAAGACTTGAAAAGTTTGAAGGAGAAAAGAACATACTGGGCCTGCAGATGCAGTATTATGAATACCTGCTTGACTACCTCGAATGCACAGGAATGACAGTGAGAGCATAATATCCCCGAGTATAATGGGTGTCACTGACCCGGTCCTGGTGAAGCTGGTCGGTGAGTTTGCATCACTGCAGCAGCAGAAAGAAACAGATGGCATTTACGGTGAAGGAGAACCAGCCGCAGGCACAGCTGATGGAGCAGAACCTTGAAGATGCACGCGCATGCGCTTCGCGAGAATGTGAACAGCGCTATCAGTCAGCTGAAGCTGTCAATAAATAATGTTGATGACCGTATCGCAAAGGTTGAAAAGGAGCTTGGGCCGCCTCCCGGGCACTGAAAGACGTCTGATAGGCATTCAGAGGAAATTTGACCTGAATAACTCTGTATATACCTACCTGCTTGAACGCCGGGCCGAAGCAGGCATAGCACAAGGCATCGCAGATAACCGACAACCGTATCATCGATGAGGCTATGATTCAGAACAGCAGCCAGATCAAGCCGAAGGAGATGAAGAACTACCTTGTAGCGCATGCTGCTCGGTCTGCTGATTCCAATGGCCCTGATCGTGATCTTCGACCTTATGAACAACAAGATCATAGGCAGGCATGATATTGAGCGACTGACAAAAGCGCCCATCATAGGCTATATCAGCCATTCAGAATATCATGTTGAAGATCCCGTGGCAGAGAAGCCCGGCAGCACGCTGGCAGAGAGCTTCAGGGCGGTGCGCACCTCGCTGGCCTTCTATACCGGGCAGACGAAATGCCCTGTCATTGTTGTCAGTTCACCTGTCAGCGGTGAGGGCAAGACCTTCGTCTCGGTGAACCTGGCAACCATCATCTCGATGATGAACAAGAAGGTGCTGATTGTTGGCCTCGACCTGCGCAAACCGCGTGTACATGCCATCCTCAAGGCAGGCAACGGACACGGCATGAGCCAGTACCTGAGCGGCAGTGCCACCTTTGAGGAGGTGATTGTGCCGACAGAGATTGAGAATCTCTGGTTCGCCCCATCCGGACCGGTGCCGCCCAATCCGGCAGAGCTGATCGGTTCACCGAAGATGGCGGAGTTCATTGCCCGGGCACGGAATGAGTTTGACACAATAATCATTGATACTCCGCCGGTGGGCATTGTCACTGATGCCCTGCTGCTCAGTCAGCTTGCCAATGTACGCTCTTCGTTGTACAGGCAGAGATATACAACCAGGGGCTCGGTATCACTGCTTGATGAGATCTACCGCAAGGGAGAGATGTCAAACGTTGCCCTCCTGGTCAATGACATCTCCGCCTCAGGGTACTATGGCTACGGTCTTCGCTACGGCTACACCCTCGGCTACGGCAACCGTTACTATGATCCGGGCAACTACTACACCAAAGGCGGAGGCAAAAGCTCCGGCTACTACACAAATGATTAATAACTGTAAGACATGCAAGACCGAAGACAAAAAGCAATATGAAAACAAAACTGACTCTTTCTGATTCTGATTATCTCACTGACTGCCTCCTATGGCACAGCCAAATCAGCGCTTGCCAAATCCCCAAAGCTCAACTACGACTGGCGTCCCGGATTTGTAAGCATAACTGAACTGACCGGTGCAATCGGACTGAGCTGAAACAGCAATCCGATCTTTCGAGATACTATTACGGAATTACCACGGTAGCCGGTTACCAGTTCACACGAAACATAAAAGCCGGAGATAGGGCTGGTGTGCATATCCATAATGAAGGGACGCTCTTTCCCGTTTACCTTGATATCAGGTATAGCCTCAATGCCCAGGAGGTATTGCCCGTTCTTTGCAGGTAGCCGGAGGCATTGCGCTTGATCCTGCAGAGACTTGACTATACCCGTATCTTTATTAATCCTTCGGTTGGACTGAGATATGTTGCGGCAAATCGTACCGGAATATCATTTTCAACGGGACTAATGGTCACCACCGGAGGTCCCAACGCCCGAAAATCATTCCTGAATTTTAAACTCGGCCTCGAGCTTAAAAGCAAATAGGACAAGGATCAGGAAAATAGAAAACCATGAACACAAAACATATTAAAGGACTTTTTGCCCTCCTGCTGGCAGTCCTGCCGCTGACTGCTCTCTCTGGGCAGACTGATGACCTTATCGTTTTTTCAGGCAGGCTGAACTATGACCGGGCCCCCGGCTTTGTAAGCATCACCGAGATAACAGGAGGACCGGGAATCAAACTTACTGACGCTCCGTATGCCAGGAATTATTTTGGAATTACATCAGTTGCAGGCTATCAGTTCACCCGTAATTTCAAGGCAGGTGGCGGGACAGGACTGCATTTCCACAACGACGGTACTTTTCTTCCGCTGTTTCTTGATGCCCGCTTCAGCCTGAATGCAAACGACTTTGTTCCATTCCTCGGAGCTGCCGGGGGAGTGGCATTTAACCTTTCAGACGCTGACGACAGAACATGGATATTCCTTAACCCTTCGCTTGGGGTCAGATGGGTGGCTGCTGAAAAAATGTCGGTCTCTTTCTCGGCAGGATTAATGACCATGTCAGGTGAGGTGAACCGCAACTCATTCATCAACTTCAAACTCGGCATCGAGCTCAAAGGCAGGTAGATCTTTGTATTGATGACAAATTTTACCTGGACTAAACAATTACCTAAAAAATATTTTATACCTTGTAACCCAAAGTCATTCACTCTCAACAAAAGGACCATCATGAAAAGACTTTACACCATTCTCATTTTCCTGGCACTAACTGCCTCTTATGCCGGCGCCCAGATAGTCACCGAACGCTGCTGGCACCTTGACAAGGTTCAGTTTCTGCAGCACAGGCAGGATTTCTGGAGAAGCCACAAACTCTTCTCTACAACTGCCAGGCCACTTGACATGATCTCAGGTGGGTACTTACAACCTGACGGAAGGTCATTACGGTTTTGGTTTGAAGATCAAGGATGTGCCCTACTCCCATCATTTTGCCGGAATTACCACTGTTAACGGCTGGCGTTTTGGCAATGGTCTGGCATGGGGGCGGCGTAGGGTTTCTGCAGTTATAATGAGGGATGGATGCTGCCGCTGTATGCTGACGGCAGATACTTTATAGGGAAACAGAAGAACAAGTTTTTCGTCATGCTCTCACAGTGGCTTCCTGCTGAACTTCGAAGACTTTTCGGAGGAGACCAATTTCTTTGCCAACCCGGGCGCTGGCATTATTATACCCGGTGGCTAAAAGCACTCAGCTCTCATTCGCAGCGGGACTTTTGGTACACAGTTTGACAAAGATGTCTTTAATGACAGCGGAGCCGGGTATCGTGACTCATTCATAAACATGAAACTCGGCCTGTCTTCGGCAAGTAGATAACCTTTTGCCAACACGATCCTTAAGCAGTCCACCTTCAGACCTGAGACCTTCAGACCATTACTTCACTTGACTCTATGCTCCTTGACCTTATCGTTGGCGCCCGTCCCAACTTCATGAAGATAGCCCCGGTCATCAGGGCCATTGAGACTCTGAATGCCAAACACGGAACCGGCGCACAGCAAAACCATTAAATACCGCCTGGTTCATACCGGTCAGCACTATGACCCCAGAATGAGCGGTACCTTCTTTACAGAACTGGGAATACCGGAGCCGGATGTAAACCTGAATGTCGGCAGCGGAACACAGGCCGAACAGACATCAGGCATCATGCTCGGCTATGAGAAACTGCTGATGCAGGAGAAACCTGATCTCTGCATCGTGGTCGGAGATGTAACCTCAACCATGGCCTGCGCCATAACGGCAAAGAAGATGCTGGTTCAGGTAGCACATATCGAGGGAGGCATACGGTCAGGAGACATGACCATGCCCGAGGAGATCAACCGCATTGTCACAGACAGCATTACTGACTACTTCTTCACCACCTCTGAAACGGCCAATGAGAACCTGAGGAAGAACGGGGTGAGTGACGACCGGATCTTCTTCGTCGGCAACACCATGATCGACACCCTGCTCGACAGCCGGCCTCGGTTCAGGAAACCGTCATTATGGGATGAACATGGGCTTAGGGAAAAGAGCTATATCGTGCTTACCCTCCACCGTCCCAACAACGTTGATGACCCTGCGAACCTGAAGCACCTCCTTGATGAGATATCAGAAAGCTCGGGTGGCCTCCCTCTGATCTTTCCCGTTCATCCTCGGACCCGCAAGGTCATACATGACTCAGGCATGACTGACAAGCCCGGCGCTTCGTCTGGCTGAACCCCTGGGCTATCTTGAATTCAACTACCTGGTTGAACACTGCAATGGCAGTGATAACCGATTCCGGCGGCATTACAGAAGAGACAACTGTCATGGGAGTGCCGTGCATGACCCTGCGCAACAGCACCGAACGGCCCGAGACGGTCACCATGGGCACCAATGAGCTCCTCGGCACCAATCCTGATGCCATCGCCCCTGCCATGCAGAAACTGCTCTCCGGCCACTGGAAGAAAGGCACCATCCCTCCCCTCTGGGACGGCCACACATCTGAAAGAATAATAGAAATTATCTGCAAACTCTTTCCTCAAACTTAAACCCTTTTGACTTTCGACTTTCAACTTTAAGACTAATTTCATGAACATTTCCATTGTAGGCACAGGCTATGTCGGCCTGGTTTCCGGTGCCTGCTTCGCCGAACTCGGTGCCACGGTATATTGCATCGACACCGATAAGGATAAGATCGACAAACTCAACAACGGCATCATCCCTATCTATGAGCCGGGACTTGAAGATCTTGTCCGCCGCAACGTAAAGGCCGGCAGGCTCTTCTTCTCAACCGACCTGACCGAGAGCCTCAATGATGTTGAGATGCTCTTTATTGCCGTGGGCACCCCTCCCGGAGAGGACGGCAGCGCAGACATGAGCCATGTACTTGCAGTGGCGAAAAAGATCGGACAGAATCTTGAAAAATATCTCCTTGTTGTAACCAAGAGCACTGTGCCGGTCGGTTCATCCAAGACTTGTGAGAAATGCAATTGAGAAGGAACTTGAAGAAAAGAGGAAAAACATTGAGTTTGACGTGGCATCCAACCCTGAGTTCCTCAAGGAGGGCGCTGCCATTGACGACTTCATGAAGCCTGACCGTGTGGTTGTAGGTGTTGAGAGCGAGAGGGCAAAGGAGCTGATGACACGGCTCTATGCTCCCATGCTCCTCAGTAACTTCAGGGTCATCTTCATGGATATCCCCTCGGCCGAGATGACCAAGTATGCCGCAAACGCCATGCTTGCGACACGCATCAGCTTCATCAACGAGATAGCCAACCTCTGCGAGAAGGTAGGAGCAGATGTCTCGATGGTCAGGAAAGGTATCGGTACTGACTCCCGGATAGGCAGCAAGTTCCTCTATCCCGGTCCGGGCTTCGGCGGCTCATGCTTCCCCAAGGATGTCAAGGCGCTTATCAGGACAGGCAAGGAGCATGATTCCCCGCTGACACTGCTCGAATCGGTTGAGGCCATCAACGAGAGGCAGAAGAAGGTGCTCTTCACGAAGTTCAGCGATCACTATCAGGGGAGATATAAAAGGAATGAGGGCTGCCATCTGGGGCCTCAGCTATAAGCCCGGCACTGATGACATGCGTGAGGCGCCGTCACTGACCCTGATAAGCCAGCTCCTGGAGGCCGGATGCACCGTGAAAGCCTATGATCCTGCTGCAATGGATGAGGCAAGGCGCCGGCTGGGTGACACAATTGAATACGCAACAGACATTTATGATGCCGTCAGGGATGCAGATGTGCTCTTTCATGTCACCGAATGGAAGGAGTACCGCATGCCCGACTGGCAGAAGGTACGGTCACTGATGAGAACATCCTCTCCTCATTGACGGCCGCGGTGTCTTTAACAAAACCGACCTCGAAGGCATCACCTACCTCAAAATAGGATAACCCTGACCTTTAGACTTTAGACTTCAGACTTTACGACTAAAAAAAACTTGACTTGAGTTTCTTTCTTTCCTAAATTAGTAGTGTCTGATAAACACTACTAAATATGAAAAGTTAACATCAGTTATTGCAGCAGTCTGTTGTGGCATATCCTGCTTGTCAGGTTGCGCCACGGTGAAAGTCTACTCCGATGCGGGACTGAAAAATGAAACCGGTCTCCGCTTCTACACTCTCAAGCCCTATCTGCTGGTTGAATACCAGGCAGAAAAGGATAACACGGTGAAGACCTCAGTGGTTTATCTGCCTGACCTCTCCGCGCCGCAGTTCATGAAGCTCAAACCCGGCATCGGCTCAAGTGAGCTGAAGATGACCTTCAGCAACAGCGCCCTGGAGTCATACGGTGTGGTTACCGACTCGACAGCTGCCCGAGAGTATGGCGGCCTTTGCTGATATGCTCTCCAAGAGTGCCTATGCCGCCCAGACATTTCTCCGGCACGAGCACCGGGAACAACCTGACCATGGAGAGCAGGTAATCTCCCTTCAGGTTGTTACGAGATCCTCTTCACTCCTGATGGAACAGTCTTAAAGGAGGTCAGGCAATGAAGAACAGGGTCCTCAACCGCAAGATATGGGTCACCGGCGTGCCGCACAAGGTAGGCACCGGCTGGCTCGCCCCGCAGCCTGACCTGCGCGACTATACCCCTGCCAGCAGGCAGATAACCTCGTTCAGCAAGAAACTTAATTTTTCCGGCCGGAAACCAAATACTACTGCACTCTCCGGCTTACGCTCTCCGGTTAAAATCCGATGTGGACTTACGGGAATGGTGCTCTCCCATCGAGAACCAGCTTGACCTTGGCAGTTGCACCGCCCACGCTGCCGCAGGCATGGTTGAATACTTCCTTGGCGCCTGGTACTACTGGTATCCGGGCGGGCAGTTGTTCAACGGCTTGAATGGACCAGGCTCGTGCACCAACGGCGCATTCTCGCCCATCGGAAATCTTGGCTGCAACGTCTATGAAGCAAACCTGAGCTACTTTGAGTATTTTTCCAAGGTCGCTTATGCACCCAACGATACCTACAACTTTGGCGCCAATATTTTCTATGCCCCGTCGTGGCTCAACGAAGGCGCCGATGGCACGTACGGCTCGCTTACCGCGAAAGTCAACCTGCCGGCCCAGCTCATGCCCAAGGATATCGGCGCTTTTATTTCTGGAGAGTACGGCCACTACTGGTTTGGAACGACAAGCGCATTCTACGGCACCGGTCCGGGGACACTCTACGCAAACGGCATACCGTTGCCTGACTATAACCACTGGAACGCAGGCGTTGCGTTTACCTACAAGGTTTTCACGCTTGATTTCCGCTATCACGACACGGATCTTTCGGACGGCGAATGCAATGTCCTGACATCGGACAACACCGCGCAGGCCAGCGCCTCCAATATATCGGCGATCAACCCGAGCGGCTACGGCTCCAATTGGTGCGGCTCGACGTTCATGGCGAAGTTCTCGGTCGATATGACGGCGAGCGCCAACTTGAAGTAAAGGCGCGTTCGTAAATAAGTAAGGCATTTGCGGAGGCGTCCCCTCTCCCGTCGGCCTGCTCTTGCAGGCCGGCATTCTTAGATGGTCCATATCCCTGTTCGGGATATGGACGGGGAGAGGGGAACTCCTACCGCGAACCGCTAAACGCCAGACGGTCGAGCATTTCGTCCGACCCCTCCTGTGTAGTAACGGTCGCTCCAGCTTGCGTCCTCGCACAGCGTCAGGGTTCTCCGACCGCCGCTTCTTTTCCTTCGACCCGCCGCCTTCTTGTAGCGAAACCAGTAATGCTCGAACATCCGCATGAATTCCGTGGCGTAAATGTCCGTCACGGCCGTGTCGCCCCGGATCACCAGACTGTTGGAATCGTTCACCTCGGTGGAGTTCGTCGAGAAATTGGCCGACCCCGTCACCAGGATGGGGTCGTCGCCGAACGGATCGGCCGGCGATGATCTTCGAATGAATATGCACCCCGGCGTGGTGGAACAACTCCTTGTGCTCCAACAACTTGCCCTGGAAGTCGTTGAGCGGATTCCGCAGTATCGTCGCCACGGCGGCGATGTTGGCCGGATTGCGCTGCACGATCTCGATTTCGCCGTTTCTTGCCGAACGATCCTTCCTTATCGGCCAGGAGGAAGCGAAGCGTTCCGGCGGGAGCGCTGTCGAACGCCTGCCGGATTTTCTCGTGCAGCAGGAACGGAGCGGAGACCAGCAGCAGCTTGGCGCCGCTGCAGATATCCGCATACAGATCGATCATGTCGAGGTCCGACTGGGGCGAGAATATGGGGGTGACGCCATGGGGGACGGTGTCCCGCGCCTTCGGCGGCGGCGTAAGCTGGGCCAGCTTCTTCTTCATGGCGGGAGCGCCGAGGTCCCCGTCCAGCATGGCGAAACAGGTCTCGTAGGCCTCGGCGACCTTCTCGTCATAGATCGCGTGGCCCACGTTGAGCTGGCCGTAGATGGCGCCCTCGGTCCAATTGGTCGATCCGGTCCAGACGGCCACGGGCTGCAACTTGCCGCGCGGCCCTTTCCGCAACAGCACCACGAACTTGTTGTGCATGATGGCGCCTTCGGGCGCGGCAGGCGCGCGGCTTGGCGAAATCAACGCCGGCGCTTGGCGATAGCCGCCTCGTTCTTGTCCTTCGTCGTGTCCTTGTCGTCTTTCTTGCGGCCGTGATAGACCACCGAAACCTCGGCGCTGCGAGCCTTCGCCTCGGGCAAGCGCCGCGATCAGCTCTTCCTTCTGGAACTCGTAAATTGCGGCGTGAAGGGCAAAACTCCGTCCGTCGGCCTTGGCATGAAGGCGATGAGCGCCTCTTCGAGCCCCCGCGACAGCCAGACTAGCGCCTCGGGTATCTTGCCGGGATCGTTGTCGCCGAAGCGCCGCACATAGGCCTCGCTCGCCGCCGCGCCGCGATTGAAAAACACCGCCGTCTCGTCCGACCGCGAGTTTTCCGTGTGGATTTCGAGGCTCACGCCGTCGGAAATGCGAGTCGAAACCGCCCGGCTTCTCGGCCGCCGCGCCCTGCGCGACGATGTCGGCGGGCGAGCCATGCCGGGCGATGACCCGATATCGGTAGCGCTTGCCCGGCTCGACGGTGTAATCGCCCCAGCGGAACTTCTGGATTGGCGCGCGGGCCGACGTCACCCTTTGCCCGTCGGCGTCCACGGGGAATCGGATCATGTTCGGCAGCCAGCGCCGGTCGCCCGTATCCAGATCGGTGCGCTCGATCGAGAAGCCGAGGCAGTCTTTCCGCGCCGCCTCGGCAAGATCCATGGCGAGCAGCACATTGTTGGTCCCGGCAATAATTCGCAGCGTCAGGCCGCCTTTCGATGCTCTTGCGCGCATGGAATTTGTTCCTCTTTCAAAATCAAGTCACAAAACTAACGTATTACCTGCGGCGCCGGACCGATATTCGTATTGGGCCTGATAAACGAAACACGAATCGTCGGCGCTCCTCCAACGAAAAATATTTACACCGATGGACGAATTGGCGCCAGTCGGGCGGATGCATCATAATGCGGTTCAGAGGGACTCACAGACAAAGGAAATCATCAATGACCAAAACGTGGCGAGCGATCGCTGGCGTGGGAATTCTGCTTGGCTGGAGCGAGCGCTGACTTTCGGGAGCCTGCCCGGACGCGGCTCAGGCGCGCCAGTAGACATCACGAGAGCCGCAGGGATTTCGGCCCGCTGTCCGGTCTATAAAAACTCCCGCTTCGGTTATTCTCTCACCTATCCCAGCGAAGTCTTCAGCGGCGAGCCCGAGTCGGCAAACGGCGACGGACGCAAATTCTACTCCGCTGACCACACCGCGAAAGTCGCGGTGTTTGGCGCATACAACACCGAAAAATACACGATGGAGGAATATAGAGACACCCTTCTCAAACAATTCGCGGGATATGAGAAGGTGACCTACAGCCCCAGGGGAAAAACCTGGTTTGTTCTGTCGGGTTTCCATGACGGCGCGGTGTATTATCAGAAGGTGATGTTCTCGTGCGAGAAGCGAGGTCATCAATGTTCTGGCGGTCAACTGGCCCATGGCCAACCGCGAGCGCTACGATCCCGATCATCGAGCTGCTGGAAAAGAACTTCCATCCCGGAGCAGGCGCGAATTCCGAATGCCGCCGGTAATAGAGACGGGTCTTTAGCTCGGTTTGCGGACGGGTTTTTACGCCGGAATAATCACGTCGAACAAGCGCGCGGCCTCCGCCAGACGTCGCGCAACCGCGCCTCCAGGCGGGGGAAGTCGGGCTCTCCCGCCGCCTCCGCCAGCAGCGCCTTCAGCCCGTCCGGCGCCTGGGCCGGAACGAACGGCCCATCCAGGCACAGCCGCAAGATCTGGCTGAGGTTGTGATAGAGCGTCGAGCGCCTCGTCAGAGCACATCCGCGTGGGCGGGCGCGAGCAGCCCCGCCTCGGACAAGCTTGCGAAACGCGGCGCCCGTGTTCTGATCCAGCACCTCCGGCGCCCGCGACGCGCCGATCAGTTGCAGATACTGGGCGATGAACTCCAGATCGATCAGGCCGCCGCGCACCTGCTTGATGTTCCAGATGTCGCCGCCGCGCCCTTCTCCTTCTCGATGCGGGCGCGCATGTCGCGCACGTCGGCGGCGATCTTCGCGCCGGATCGCGCGGCCGGGTCAGCACCTCGACGATGGTCTTCTCGATGGCCTCGCGCAGGGCCGGAGGCCCGGCGACGACGCGGGCGCGGGTCAGCGCCATGTGCTCCCAGGTCCAGGCGTCGCGCTGCTGGTAGGCGATGAAGCTCGCCAGACTGCGTCGGCCACCGGCCCCGAGTTGCCCGACGGCCGCAGCCGCATGTCCACCTCGTAGAGCGCGCCCTCGGGCGTGGGCGCGGACAGCGCCGCGATCAGCCGCTGGGTGAAGCGCGCGTAATACTGCGGGCCGGACAGCGGCTTCAGGCTGTCGGACTGCGGATGGGCGGCGTCGTAATCATAGACGATGATCAGGTCGAGATCGGAGTTGGCGGCCATCTCCCGGCCGCCGAGCTTGCCCATGGCGATCACCGCCGCCTGCCCGTCCGGCATGCGGCCATGCTGGCGGGCCAGCTCCATGTCCACCCGCGGCGTGATGGCCGTCGATCAGGCGGTCGGCGAGCGGCGGCGTAGGCCGGCCCGCCTCGAACGGCCGGATGGCGCCGGACAGCACCCGCACGCCGATGAGAAACGCCTGCTCCTGTCCGACGACGCGGGCGCGGTTGAGGATATCCTCGTAGTCGGGGGCGTTGCGCAAGCGCCGTCCGGATGATCGCCTCAAGGGATTTGTCCGACGGCAGCGCGCCCATGAAGCCGGGATCGAGCACCGCGTCGAGCAGCTTGCGGCGGCGGCTGAGAATGCGGGCGAGACGGGGCGCCGATGCCCATGATGTCGGCCACCAGCCGCAACAGCGCCGGAGTGTTGCGCAGCAGCGCGAAAAGCTGCACGCCCGACGGCAGCTCGCTGAGGAACTTGTCGAAGCTGGCCAGGGCGAGGTCGGGATTGATGGTCTCGCGCCAGCGCCTCCAGCAGCGCGGGCGTGAACTCGGTGAGCCGCTCGCGGGCCGCGCGCGCTGCGCATGCGACGGGTAGCGGCCGTAATGCCAGCTCCGCACCGTGCGCGATGACCGCGCTCGGGTTGGTGAAGCCCATCGACGTCAGCGTCTTCACCGTGCCGGGATCGTCGTCGTCGCCGGTGAAGACCAGGTTGCCGTGGATGCTCGGCGCGGTCAGCTCGGGCACGTTCTCGAACAGCGCGCGCGTAGTGGTTCTGCACGCGCTCCAGGCGCGCGATGAGGGCGCGGGAGAAGCTGGCCACGTCGGCGAAGCCGGAGAACAGCGCGACCCGCTCCAGACCCTCGGCGCGTGGTTGGGAGCGCTGTGCGTCTGCTGATCGTCGATCATCTGCAGGCGGTGCTCGACGCGGCGCAGGAAGCAGTAGACCTCGGCCAGCTCCTGGGCGGCCGCCGGGCTGATCCAGCCGCGCCCCGCCAGCTCGTCGAGCGCGGCCAGCGTCTGGCGGACGCGCAGCGCGGGCTGGCGGCCGCCGGCGATCAGCTGCTGGGTCTGCGACGAAAAACTCGATCTCGCGGATGCCGCCGCGGCCAAGCTTGAGGTTATGGCCCGGCAATCGCGATGGACGCGTGCCCCTTGAAGGCGTGGATCTGCCGCTTCATGGCGTGGATGTCGGCGATGGCGGCGAAATCGAGGTACTTGCGCCAGATATAGGGCGCCATGCCCGTGAGGAACGTCTCGCCGCACTGCGATGTCGCCGGCCACGGGGCGCGCCTTGATGAAGGCCGCGCGCTCCCAGTTCTGGCCGAAGCTCTCGTAATAGCTGATACGCGGCGGTCGATCGAGAGCGCCGCCTGGGTGGAGCCGGGATCGGGCCGCAGGCGCAGATCGGTGCGGAACACGTAGCCGTCGCCGGTGCGCTCCTGCATGAGGCGCACCAGATCGCGGGTGAGGCGGACGAAGAATGGCTCCGGGCTCGACGCCCGCCGGCGAGGCGGAGCCCGGCGCGGATCGTAGAACACGATCAGGTCGATGTCGCTGGAATAGTTGAGCTCGCGCGCGCCGTGCTTGCCCATGCCGAGCACGATATAGCCGCTGCCGCGCTCGGGCGCGGCCGGATCGCGCGGCCGGAACTGACCGCGCGCCGCCGCCTTGCTCAGCAGCACGCGGATGGCGTAGTTCAGCAAGCGCGGAGGCGCCGTCGGAAAGAGCGGCGGTCGCTTCGGGCGCGCTCCAGACTTCGCCGATATCCGCCAGCGCGGTGAAAAGCGCGAGGCGCTGCTTGGCCTGGCGCAGGACGCGCATGGCGTCGTTGACCGAGACGGCGGCGAAGGTCTCCGCCTGATCGGGAGGCAGCACGCACTTGCAGGTACTGATCCGGCGGCGTGATCAGGCAGTCGCGAAGGTTGCGCGGATTGCGCAGGCACAGTCCGGTGAGAAACGGCGACGAGCCGAAAACGCCGTGAAGCGTCGCGCGGACGTTGGCGGCTGTCAGGAGCGCCGGGAGGTCGTCCAGGCCTGGCGGTTTTGGCGCGAGCCTCCAGCTCGGCCAGATTGAAATCGGCGCGGGCGCGGTCGTAGGGGATCGGGGCGGCCTTGAGCAGTTCGGCGAGGGGCCGCGTGTCGGCGGACGGCGGAGCCATGGGGCGCAAATCCTGTTTCAGCCAAAGACTTTAAAAAATAGCGAGACGCTGCTTCGGACACAACCGGGGCAAATTGCCGGGCGGGGCGATCGGGTGAAGCCGCTCGGAAGCCCTCCAACACGAGGGCTCGGTCCGCTGTTGGCCATGGACGCCGTCCGCCGTGCTTGTCATGCCCCATCTCCTTGCCCGTCTCGCTGGTTTTAGCAGTTTTGTCGCGGTCGAGATAATACGACTAAAAATGTATATTTGACGTAAACGGGCATGGGATTCGCTTGTCAAAGTTTGACTGAAGTTATTTTTTTAGTGTCGCGGGCTGTATTAGCAACTTATAGCAACGACATCTTCTCTTGGGGTTGTTAACGAATGGGATATAAAGACTTACGAGGCGAATTCGGGGCGGCTCCGGGCGCGAATGCTGGTTATTAACGGTTTCGCCCGCGCGGAATTAACCATGATCATTAACTCAACTCAGTGCATATTCGTGTACAGATTTTGGTTAAGTCCCTGGCGGGACAGGGGTCATTTTTGATAACACCGCATCCCATTGATAAAAAAAGGGAAAACGGCGAAATTTGAGCGCGCTGGCTGCCTGTTAACTTTGATATAACCACCTGTAAACTGTATATTAACGTCTGCTGTGCAGGTTCACTGCTTGTTAGGAAAATCCCTGCGATTTCCGGTTAATTTAACCTTTGGCGCAAGAATAGCGCAAGCAACGCCAGACTGCTCCGGCGTCTGATCGCGCCGTCAGGGTTAACACGGCATCATCCCCGGCAGAGTCCGGGATTGCGGATAATCTCGATAGCGCCGATCTCGCTCAGCGGCACGATATAGACGGGCGGGATCGCATCGCGCAGCGCCTCGTAGCCAGGATAGAGATACAGATTGCGCTTATCCATGAACAGCTTGCGCAGACAACTGCTGTCGGCGTTCTTCGTCTTCAGGAAGGCGGCCGCGGCGCTCCCCTCTTTGGCGTGGATGAGCACGCGCGGGAAGGTGGCGAAGTCTTCGGCTATCAGCTTGGGAATCTGGCTGTCGGCCCGCTGCTGGCCCAGCCAGAAAGCGCCGGCGAAGCTGAGGAGCATGGCGGCGGCGATGATCAGCACGGCGGCGGGACGCCAGAAATGCGGGGATGAATTCCACAGCCACGCAAGGAGCACGGCGGAGCCAACGTCGGCAAGCCCCACGCAGACGAATTTTCCGCCGTCGCGGAAGGCCCAGAGCGCGTAGATGTAGAAGGCGCTGTGCATGTCGCTGTCGATGGCGGACAAGCCCAGGCCGAAGCTGGCGAAATAGCGGTCGGCGTAGGCCCATCCGGTGACCATGAGCAGCGCCCCCGCATAGGCGCTCCAGAGCCCGAACTGTAGCAGGGCGGAGCCAAGACCCGTCCAGTCGGCGGCGGGGGCCTGTGGATGTTGCGTCGGTGGCGTCACTGGGTCTCTCCTGGCAAACGCGGATGATCGGGCCGGGATCGCGCGACCGCCGGATTACAGGGATTGCACTGACCGGCCCCCTCGGGAACCCGTCGATAGCCTTCGGGAGGCTCGATGACGCCCTTTTCCTCGGCGTCGGGTCCTTTGAAGCACCACACGCGCGGCGCCGCCGCGTTGGGCGCCTGCAACTCTTCGCAACCACACCTGACGGCGCCGCTGGCAATGTGCTCCATACAGAAACACGGCGCGGCGTTATCCTTGGAGAAGCCCTCTTGCGGCGACACAACCTGCAGGGCCAGAACTATTGCTGGATATAAATATTTCCTCATGACCAGAGCCCGTTTGTCATTGTGCGGAATTAATCAAAGTCAAAATAATCATTGTCGCATTTTCATTTCTGCGGTAACCAAAGGGAACAGGAGTAAACTAATAGTTAATATGCTGCATTTGGCAAGATGATATTTGCGATATGAGGGACTCTATGCGTTGGTTTGTCGCAGCCTGTTTGGCGCTCGGCCTCGATATCCATCCAATGCATGCCGCTGGCCCAAATGCAGAGGCAATTACGGCCGTCCAGAACGCCAATGACGAAGTCGCCAGGCTTTACGCCGAAGGAAAATACGGCGAAGGACTTGCGCTGGCGAAAGCGACATTCGAGAAGGCGCAAAAGCAACTGGGCGAGGACCATCCATCCACGCTCACAAGCCTCAACAATCTGGCGTTCCTTTATCAGTCCCAAGGCCGCTACGGGGAGGCCGAGCCGCTGTACAAGCGCGCAATGGAACGCAAGAGAGCGCGTGCTCGGCAAGGACCATCCACGACACTCTCAAGCCTCAACAATCTGGCGGGGCTTTATCAATCCCCAGGGCCGCTACGGGGAGGCCGAACCGCTGTACAAGCGCGCACTGGACGCAAACGAGCGCGTGCTCGGCAAGGACCATCCAGACACGCTCACAAGCCTCAACAATCTGGCGGGGCTTTATGAGTCACAAGGCCGCTACGGGGAGGCCGAGCCGCTGTACAAGCGCGCACTGGACGCCAGAGAGCGCGTGCTCGGCAAGGACCATCCAAACACGCTCGCAAGCCTCAACAATCTGGCGGGGCTTTATAAGTGCCCAAGGCCGCTACGGGGAGGCCGAGCCGCTGTACAAGCGCGCGCTGGACGCAACAGAGCGCGTGCTCGGCAAGGACCATCCAGACACGCTCACAAGCCTCAACAATCTGGCGGGGCTTTATCAGGCCCAAGGCCGCTACGGGGAGGCCGAGCCGCTGTTCAAGCGCGCAATGGACGCAAGAAGAGCGCGTGCTCGGCAAGGACCATCCAGACACGCTCACTGTTCGGGGCAATCTGGCGGCGCTGCTGACGGCGTCCGGCCGAACGGAAGAGGCTCTCCGTCAATTCCAGGCGCTCGACGCCAGTCTGGCGCTCTGGCTCGGCAAGGAATTGCAGACGACGCAAGGCGCCGCCCTCCGCCGTCAGCTCCTGGAGCAGAATGCGCGCTATCAAAACGCGATCTACAGTTTCGCGCTCGCCTACCCGAGCGATGAGGCGCGGCGCTTCGGCGCCGATCTGACGCTGCGCTGGAAAAAGCGTCTGGCGCAGGACGAGGCGGTGCTCAACACTCTCATCCGCAACAGCCGCGATCCGGGCGTGGAGCCAGCGGCGCGGGAGGTCATGGCCCGCCGCCAGGATCTGGAGCGCGGCCTTCTCGATCCGCGCATGACGCCTGCGGCCAGGAAACCGCTGATCGAAAAACTGGAGGCTGCGGAGACCGAATTGCGCCAGCGCTCGGCCGTGTACCGGCGCTATCTCGGCGTCAGGGAAGCCCGCTCCCAGGACGTTCAGGCGCTGCTGCCGCTAAAGGCCGCCCTGATCGAATACCGGTTCTTCAAGAACTTTGATTTCAAGAAAGGCAAATTCGGAGGCGCCGGACGCCTGCTCGCCATCGTGATCACGCCATCGGAAACGCCTGCGGTCGTCGATCTCGGCGAGGCGAAGGAAATCATGGGTCTCCGCCAGGCGCTGCTGGCCCAAACGCCAAAAGACGAAAACGACGCAGGACTCGGCGCAATCCTCCATGAGCGTCTCATCGCGCCGCTGGCCCAGCATCTGCAAGGCGTGGAGACGCTGTTCATTGCGCCCGATGGCGGGCTGCACGCCCTGCCCTTCGACATGCTGGCCGACGGCGGCGGCAAACGCCTCGGCGAAACATATGCGGTGCGCATGGTTCTGACCGGGCGCGACCTCGTCTTGCAAGACCGGCCCGCGCTGGGCAAGGGGCTGGTCGCCTTGGGCGGGGTCGATTTCGGCAAGTGCGTCACGGCGCCGAAGCCCGACGAGGCGACCGGCGCCTTGCCTCGGCACGCCGCGTTGGACATGATGGACCGGCCGCGCGGCGATCTCGGCTGCTTCGACCCGCTGGACGGCAGCGCGCGGGAAGTCCGGCAAATCGCTGAATTTTATAGGGACATGCGCAAGGACGAGCCCACCGGAATTCACACGGGCGACGGGGCGACGGAGGGCTTTCTGAAGCGGCTTCCCAGTCCGCCGCGCGTCCTGCATCTGGCGACCCATGGCTTCTATCGCCCAAGCCCGCCGGGCGACACAAGCCAAACACAAACCGCCGAATCGAGCGGACACTCGCTCTTGCAATCCGGCGTGGCCCTGGCCAACGCCAATTCCGGCCGCATGGGCAACCGGGACGCGGACGGCGAAAACGGAATCCTCTACGCCCTCGAAGCTCAGACGCTCAATCTCTACGGGACCGAGCTGGTCGTGCTCTCGGCCTGCGAAACCGCGCTCGGCGCCATCGACTATTCCGAGGGGATGGAAGGACTGCCGCGCGCCTTCTATCTTGCTGGCGCAAAAAACGTTCTGGTTACGCTCTGGCCGGTCGGCGACAGTGGCGGCGCCGAGTTCATGCAGCGGTTCTACAGTTTCTGGCTTCAGCAGAACATCAGCGACCCGGCGGCGGCGCTGCGCGAGACAAAGGCGTATTTCCGTGAACGGGGGAGGCCGGCGAAGATGTGGGCCGCCTATGTCCTTTACGAGGGATAATACCAGTCCGCACAATGTTTGACCGTTAAGAAACGGCCCCTCACCCCAACCCTCTCCCCAGTGGGGAGAGGGCTAACATGCCGATAGTCCTCCGCTTTTTAGCCCTCTCCCCTTGGGGAGAGGGTTGGGGTGAGGGGGCCTTCGATATGTCAATGCTTATGCGGATTGGGATAATCAGGCGCGGAAGCCGCCGCGATGACGCCAGCTTTCTGCTCGCGCCGGAGCGACAGGACGACCCGCAGGCCGGGGTTATTGTCCTCCAGCCGCACCGAGCCGCCATGCAGGCGCGCGGCCGCCGCCACGAGACTGAGCCCCAGGCCGCTGCCGGGCCGGGAGCGGCTCGCCTCCAGGCGCACGAAGCGCTTCAGCACCCGGTCGCGATCGCCGGGCGGCACCCCAGGGCCGTGATCGGCCACCGCGATTTCGGCCGCGCCGTCACGGGCGGTCACCGCGATTTCGACGTCGGGCGAGGGCGCCGCGTACTTGATGGCGTTGTCGAGCAGATTGGCCACCGCCTGGGCGATGAGCTGCCGCTCGCCCTCGATGGGAAGCTCGCCGTTGCAACGGGTGACGATGCGCAGGCCGTGCTCCTCGGCGAGCGGCTCGTAAAGCTCGGCCACGTCGGCGACGGCGGCGCAGAGATCGAACGGTCCGTAGCCTCCGCTGCGGGCTCCCGCCTCCATGCGCGCGATCATCAGCAGCGCGTCGAAGGTGCGGATCAGATCGTCGGCCTCTTCGATGGTTTCCTGCAGGGCGTCCCGATAGGCCGGCTCGCCGCGCGGATCGCGAAGCGCCGCCTCGACCCGGTTGCGCAGCCGGTTGAGCGGCGTCTTCAGGTCGTGGGCGATGTTGTCGGAAACCTCCTTGAGGCCGCGCATCAGCTCTTCGATGCGCTCGAGCATGATGTTGAGGTTGGCCGAGAGGCGGTCGAGCTCGTCGCCCGAGTCCGGTGAGCGGGATGCGGCGGGTCAGGTCGCCCGTCATGATGGTCTGGCTGGTCGCTCGTGATGGCGTCGATGCGCTGAAGAATGTACCGGCTGATGAGCGCGCCGCCGCACGACGCCCGCCAGCGCCATCAGGCCGAGGCCCCAGAGGAAGGCCGAGCGGACCACCTGTTCGAACTCGCGCCGGTCTTCGATGTCGCGGCCGACCATGAGGCGGTAGCCCCCGGCGCAGGTGGAAAACGCCGGCCACGGCGAGACGGGTCTCGACGCCGCCCTGGGCCGGGCGGCGGTAGTTGAACTGCACCCAGCCGGGCGCGTTCCAGAGTTCGGTGGAGATGGCGCGGAGGTTGCCCGCGATCCAGCCGCCTTCGGCGTCGGTGAGGAGGTAGAGGCTGGCGCCGGGCGTGGCGCTGCGGTCGTTAATGGTCTGGACGAGTTGAGGCAGGCCGCCGGAGCGATATTGCTCGGCGAGGCCGCTGAGTTCGGAGTTCACCGCGTCGCCGAGCTGGCGGCCGAGAAGGACGTCGGTGTTGCCAGTAGATGTAGTAGATGGAGACCGTGGCCGCCATCGCGAACAACACCGAAAACGCCAGCGAAAGGCGGAAAGCCGCCGTGCGGAACAGCCGGGTGAAGCGATGGGCGAAGTGCGGCAGGTTGGGCATGGTGCAGGTGATCCGCGCGCCGGGATGCGCTGGGTGGGGCGGCGCGTGGGGGCAGGCTAGCTTATGCAGGCGATGGGAGCAATTGGGGAGATGGGAAGCGGGGCTCAAGCAGCGGAAGTCCCGCTATTTCCACCAGCGTCATTTGGTGGATTTATCCAAAGCGGGTAGTGTTTCTTCATGCGGGTCGAACTCTTTCTCAGACAACCCCTCAAGCACCGTATTGCCGGTAATAGCCTTAAAGATCTCGCGATATCCATAAAATCTACTAGCTTGATCAAGAATACGAACACCAAGCCTTCCAGTATAGCATGCACATCCTATCGGCACATTTCTTACGAGGAGCCGCCGACAGATGCTTGCCTCCTCCGGAACAGACATATGCATCGCTGCCAATGGTCCAAGCCCAATAGCCATCCTTAGCACGGCAACAGCAGCTTTTCTCTGCTTTCCCATAGCGCGCATCCTTCTAAGAACAATCCATGCCAACCAACATAACACTTCATATTAATCATGTCACATCATTTTTAGAAACATTAAATCATTCCATTGACAAAACAATCCAGACTGATGAATGAATTTTTCTAAACACACCTAGTCTACTGAAAACAATGACATACTGACACCCAGCCACGTTCAATTGGATGGACAACCAAAGGCAAATTGCAACTAACAACTATAATCAATACATAATGCCTCAAACGGCTCTTTCCCTAGCTACGTGGCACCAAAAAAAATTGCAAAAAAAATGAAACCTGTTTAAAATGCGTATAGCTTATCTCGTTGATTGACAGATCTTCTACATTTTCGAAAGATGGTACACTTTCGGTGGTCGCATTTCCACCCATTGGAACCCGCCCAATTTCAAGCTGCTGCACCCAAGCTCATGCGGAAGCGTCAGAAGGATTGGCCCCAGAAACCGGGAAGCCGACGATGCAAAACTCATTGATGACGCTGACATGCAGCGGACCCCACATAGGCCACATTGGCTAGCCAGTGCGTGCAAACTTTGAATTCCCGACCAAGTTCGACAAAGAGGCCACCCATGGTTACTAACACCGACGCTCTCGCCGAGGCGCTCAAAAAAATCTCCTCCAGGGTAGAACACCTTATCGACCCAACCGTCAGACCCGCCCAATACGTCCGCGAACTTCACCGGCAGTGGAAGATCGAGGGCGGCAAACAGGGCGGCAAACCACGCCATAGCGAACGCTTTTTGGAAGACAAGCTAAAAGAACAAAACACTCCGATCCGATCGCTAACGCCCAAATTAAATGGCAAAACCGTCATCAAGGCTCATGATGGCGCCGTACTTGTCCAATATTGCTTATCAAATTGGCCAACGAAAGAAGGCGATGGGATTAAATATATAAACTTACTTGATCAAGATGAAACAAAAATTGTCTCAGACTTTATTGAAGAAAGCATAGAAAACAGCACCCACATCACAATGGCTGTGATGACGCCCATCGAGTTTGATGAGACATTACCGGGGCGTCCAGTACCTGAAGTCATTACTCAGCAATTTTATGACAGTGACGCTATGGTCATCGTCAGCCCAGAAAATACTTTTATCACGATCAAGCCGAAGACAGAACTTATTGGTTTCAGAGATTTGATAAATCAATTGTGGGCTATTGAGCGAAGCGACCACAGGCCGAGACCTCTTATCTGGGTGCTTGACCTTGGCGACCTGCGCTTTGAAGAACTCAGAGCCAGGATGAAATTTCTGAATGTTCAAGCATTACTTACACGTTTTAGGGCTCTAAAACTATTTGATGATCGTGATTCAGATAAACGTTGGCATTGGCTCCAATCCCGAGCCGTAATAATACTATTAAATACAGTAAAAAATGATGAATATGATATTTTTTTAAATAGCATCCCGCAAGAAATTGGGCACAATCGCCCAAAACGCCCTACTTTTATTGCACATAATGTTTCTCTTAGCCCAACCCCCTCAGAATGGCTTCCATCAATAGAGTTTAGAGCACTCTATGGGTCCGATTTAAGTAGAATAGAACAGCGTAGTTTTTCTATATTCTATAAGCCTTCAGAAGAATGCGACCTAAAGTACTTTGCACACTCTTCCTTCATTGTCGATAAGGATAAAGACAGATTTGAAGGCCGAAGTCTCGAATTGCCAGCTCTTTCCATGCGCTACGCGAACGGATTTAGAGCTATATGCGCCGCTGCAGAACACATTCTCGGTTTAAACCATCAGACCGGCACCCATCCGACCATCAACGGTGCCGACGCAGTGCAACAACTTAAATATTTGAGCTATGAGATATTAACAATTCCTGAATTTATGTCAAAATACTAAAATTTTTATTTCCAATACATGCAATAATTTGACATATAGCCAGTAAAGATGGCGAGAATTTTTGATACTCTCTTCCGTTAAAATAAACACAGCCCCTTCCAACATAAATATCGACTTTAAAGTATTATTATATTACATAGAGCTCAGAAATTCTGCTTATCTCAATTTTTCATTGACTAAAATAAAGAGAAACCTTATCAGACTCACACAACCCATCTGCGCTCTATTTCCACACCAATATTCGAATGCAAGTCACTATTTTCTAACAATAACTCACCAGCATCCTTGAAACGGTAGCCAGCCGAGATTATAAAGAATTATTACAAAATAGCAAGGGGGTTCGCATCATTATGGCAAACATCGGACACCACCCACAAGATGAGCAGAACACAAAGCCAGGTTGGCTTCTCACGTTTATAGTTCCCGCGTTTGGGGGGTGTAATTTTCGCTGCGGCTTCTGCCTAATCCGGCAGCGAAGGGAGATCAATGATAAACTCCTCTATCCCGATGCTCACATGCGCTTTATTCGAGAGATATATGAACGCGCCCCAATTTCAGCATTAGCCATACAAGGGCACGAGCCTCTGCTTCCCGCCTCCATTCCCTGTACATTTTCCATAATCACAACAGGCCAACAACTCCAACTCCCGACCAGCCTCATCACCAACGGCTTCATGCTTACCGAAGCAATCCCGCAATTTGCGGAAACCTCCCCAAGGAAATTGTGCGTTTCGCTGGATAGCGCCACGGCCGAGACGCACGATCACGTCCGGCGCACAAAGGGAGCCTGGGCAAAGATCGTCAATGGCATAGAGCTTGCCGTCAGGGAACTGCCGCAAACCAACCTGGCGGTGATTTCGATTTTGACGCCAACCATGCGTCACCGCCTTGAGGGCATGCCCCGTCTGCTGAAAAACCTTGGCGTCGATCAGTGGATACTCAGCCCCCTGATGGGAACTGGCTCCAGCGACAGGCTCCACCATCTCGGCGATCCCCGAAGCTTTTTTTGCGACGTTCAACACCTGCGGGAGGCGGCGAAAAAAGCGGGCGTCCAGTTCACGATCGACGACGAACTCGGGCAACTCAAACGCTGGCTGGCTGACGAAGGCCTCCCTCCCCTGCAATGTGTGCGGTCACTCCCATCCACTGTGGATATTGTCCGGCTCACCGCAAACGGTCAGTGTTCAATCGGCCAAGACATCCTGACCCCTGACACCGCGGAAACGCCTCGCTGGCTTCCCGGCGAAATCCATGCAGGCGAATTCCTTGAACGATTAAGACCTTCCTCCAGCCTGGAACTTGAGCGGCGCAAGCAAAGGCCCCCTCTCCTCACGCCGACGGATTTATCATCAGCCCATAGCGCTGATCACTTGTATTCGCACTAAATCTCCAGGAAGCGCGGCGTAAGCCTGTCCGGGTGGCCGCCCATAAGCGCCGACCCGGCCCAAGCCCGCCGCTCCTCCACATCGACTTTATGCCTCACCGCCGCGCGAACAGCTTCTCGATATCCGCCAGCTTCAGCTCGACATAGGTCGGCCGCCCGTGATTGCACTGCCCGGAATGCGGCGTCGCCTCCATCTCGCGCAGCAGCGCGTTCATCTCCTCGGGCTTGAGCCGCCGCCCGGCGCGCACGCTTCCATGACACGCCATGGTCGCGCAAATCTCGTACAGCCGCGCCTTCCAGGCTAAACGTCCGTTCGTGCTCGGCCAATTCGTCGGCCAGATCGCGCACCAGCCCCTTCACGTCGCCGTCGCCAAACAGCGCGGGAACCTCCCGCACCGCCACGGCGCCCGGTCCAAACCCGTCGATCACCAGCCCCAGCCGGGCGAAATCCTCCGCATGCTCCAGCAACCGCGCCCGGTCGTCCTCGTCCAGCTCGACGATTTCGGGGATCAGCAGCCCCTGCCCTTCCACGCCGCCGCTTTCCAGCGCGCGCTTCATCTTCTCGTAAACCAGCCGCTCATGGGCGGCGTGTTGATCAACAATGACCAGCGAGTCGGCTGTTTGAGAGATGATGTAGGTTTCGAGAACCTGCGCCCGCGCCGCCCCCAGCGCGTGGGCCAGCGCCTCGGGCTCCGGCTCGGCCATGCCCGCGCGGGCGTCGGCGCTCGGCGCCATCACCCCGTCGAGAACGCCAGTGAGAGGCGCCTGCGCCTGGTCCGACATCCCCGACGGTGGCCGCCGGTCGTAACTCCAGCTTTGCTGCCGCGGCCCGGTGAGGCTGGCTGACGTATTGCCGCCCCGTGCCACTCAGTCGCGCCAGCGCCTCCCCCGCCAGAGCCGACGACGTGCGCCCGGCGCCCGCCCAACCGCTTCCGCCTCCGCCAACTCCCGCCCCCGCCCCGCCTCCGGCCGCCATCGAAGCCGCCCCGGCCAGCGCGTCCCGCAGGCCGCCAACGATCAGGCCGCGCACCAGCGCGCCATCGCGAAACCGCACCTCGGCCTTGGCCGGATGAACGTTCACGTCCACCTCGGTCGGCGGCAGTCCGATAAACAACGACAGCAGCGGATGCCGCCCCTTCGGCAGCAAATCTCCGTAAGCGCCGCGCACCGCGCCCAGCAGCAGCCGGTCCCGCACCGGCCGTCCGTTGACAAACAGAAACTGCGCCTGGGCGGTGGGCTTGTTCAGCGTCGGCAGCCCGGCGAACCCGGAAAGCGTCACGCCTTCGCGTCCGGCCTCCAGCGGCAGCGCCTCGGCGGCGAACTCCTTCCCCAGCACCCGCCCCATTCTGGCGCGCAGCCCGGCGTCGTCGCCCGGCGCCAGCGGCGGCAGGTTCAGCCCGGTCCGCTCCCCCAGCGACAGGGTGAACCCCACCTGCGGATAGGCCAGCGCGAACCGCTTCACCACGTCCGAGATCGCGCCCTCTTCCGCCGTCGCCGACTTCAGAAATTTCAGCCGCGCGGGCGTGGCGTAAAACAGGTTCCGCACCTCGATGCGGGTTCCGCGATTGATCGCGGCCGGCCCGACGCCAAGATTGCGCCCGGCGTCCACGGTGATTTCCAGCCCGTCGGCGCCGCGCGGCCTGCTGGCGATGGACAACCGCGCCACCGAGCCGATGGACGGCAGCGCCTCGCCGCGAAACCCCAGCGAGCCGATGTTCAGCAGGTCTTCGCCATCGAGCTTGGACGTGGCGTGACGCTCGACGCACAGCGCGAGATCGTCCGCGTCCATGCCGACGCCATCGTCGCTCACCCGGATGAGGGACAGCCCGGCGTCGGCGGCGACCACTTCGATGCGGGTCGCCTTGGCGTCGATGGCGTTTTCGATCAGTTCCTTGACGACGCTGGCCGGGCGCTCGATGACTTCCCCCGCGGCGATGCGGTTGACCACCTGCGGGGAAAGCTGGCGAATGGCCATGTGATTTGCGTCCTCTTAAGCGCGGGCCAGATACTCCCGCGTCAGTTTCTTGCCCAGCTCCACGGCGGGCTGATCGAACGGATCGACCCCGTACAGCGCTCCGGCGAGAATCGTCTCCACCATGAAGTGCATCATAAGGCCGCCCAGGCTGGCCTCATCAAGCGCGTCGGCGTCGAATATCCGCACGGGACGGCGGTATTCAACAAGCGCGTCGGCGAGCGCCCGCTGTTCGGCGTCCACAAGCTGCGCGCAGCGGCGGTTCGCCAGATAGGGCGCATTGGCGATGCGCGCCAGTTCGGGATCGATGAGCGGCCCGCCCGCGTCTCCCCGCGACCGGAGCGACGCGCACCAGCGTCACCAGATGCTGCGGAGTTCCATCGAGATAGAGCTGCAACTGGCTGTGCTGATCCACCGGCCCGAGAGCCGCGACGGGAGTCGTGCCCTTGCCGCTCTTGCCCAGGCTCTCGCCCCAAAGCTGGGCGTACCACAGGGCGAAGCGCTGCAAGCGGTCGGTGTACGGCATCATCACCAGGGCGCGGACGTCCTTCTCCACGTTGAGGCCGACCGTCAACCGCCGCCCCCAATGCAGGCGGACAGTCCGCTGGCGTTGCAGCCGCCGCGAGCCCGTCGACCACGGCCCGCGCCCCGGCGCGCAGAGCCCGCGCGTCCAGACCGCAAGCGAGCGCGGGCAGCATGCCCACGTTGCTGAAAGCGGAATACCGGCCGCCAATGCCCGTGTCGTGGGGCAGAATTGGAACGCCGAAATGCTCCAGCAGCGAGCGCAGCCCGTTGGCGACGCCAGCCTTCGCGGGCTCGGTGACGCCCAGGAACATCTTCCCGATGCGGTCCCCCAGCCCCGCGGCCTTCAGCCGCGGAGATGACGGTAAGAACCTGCATCAGGGTTTCGGCCGTATTGCCGGACTTCGAGATGGCGACGAAACGCGAGCGCTCAAGATCAAGAGCGTCGAGCTCCTTCATCAGCGAGCGGCTGTCCAGATTGTCGTGGAGACGCACCTGGGGCCGCCCGGGCCGCCCCAAGCCTTCGCCTTCGGGCGCGGACCAGCCGGAAAGCTGCGCCAGAGCCTGCCCGCCGAGGCTCGATCCGCCTGTGCCGAAGAATATCAGAGTATCCGCGCCAACGCTGAGCCGGTTGAGCGCCTGTTGCGCGGCGACAATGTCGTTCTCGTCATACAGTACACGGAATAATGGGAAGGCTGCGATTGCGCGCCTTGCTCCTTGAGCGCGGTAAAACCGGGAACGAGCTTATCCAGCCAGCGCTGAAGTTCTGCGTGAGACAGTCCCATCGATCCGATATTTGTCTCAAGGCAGCCGGAGAGGGATTGAACGAAACTCATTGAAAAGTCCTGTTTGTGTGCGTCATAGCGACGAACGATCTGGCGCGAGTATAAGTGAAGCTCGTTATACGAGCGTGACGCAAGACCTGTTTGGCCTCGCGCTTGTGGCTTTTTTCCGGCTGCCCCTGCTCACGAAACCGAAAGCGCGCCACGAGGGGCGCGCTTTTGTTTGCTTTTGTCAAAAAGGTCACGCGATCTTGACCATTACCCCCCCGGACGGTTCTGCCGGTGCTCGATCAGATCGCCGACCACCTGCGGGCTCGGCGAGCGTCGAGGTGTCGCCCAGGTTGCTGAAATCGTCCTCGGCGATCTTGCGCAGAATGCGGCGCATGATCTTGCCCGAGCGGGTCTTCGGCAGCCCCGGCGCGAACTGGATGAGGTCCGGCGCGGCGATCGGCCCGATTTCCGAGCGCACCCACTGCTTCAGCTCCTGGCGAAGCGCTTCGGACTGCTCCTCGCCCGCCATCAGCGTCGACGTAAACATAGATGCCCTGCCCCTTGATCGGATGCGGATAGCCCACCACGGCCGCCTCGGACACCTTCGGATGCGCCACCAGCGCCGACTCGATCTCGGCGGTGCCGAGACGATGACCGGCCACGTTGATCACGTCGTCGACGCGCCCGGTGATCCAGTAGAAGCCGTCCTCGTCGCGGCGGCAGCCGTCGCCGGTGAAATACATGCCGATATAGGCGGAGAAGTAGGTCTGCACGAAGCGCTCGTGGTCGCGATAGACGGTGCGCATCTGTCCCGGCCACGAGTCGAGTGATCACCAGATTGCCCGAGCCGGCGCCTTCGATAAGCTTGCCCTCGGCGTCCACCAGGGCGGGCTGCACGCCAAAGAACGGCCGCGTCGCCGAACCGGGCTTGAGCGCGTTGGCGCCGGGCAGCGGCGTGATCAGGATGCCGCCGGTCTCGGTCTGCCACCACGTGTCGACGATGGGGCAGCGGCCTTCGCCCACCACGCGGTGATACCACTCCCAGGCTTCGGGATTGATCGGCTCGCCCACGGTGCCCAGCAGCTTGATGGACTTGCGCGAGGTCTTGGTCACATGGGCTTCGCCCGCGCCCATCAGCGCGCGGATGGCGGTCGGCGCGGTGTAGAAGATGTTGACCTTGTGCTTGTCGCACACTTCCCAGAAGCGGGCCGGAGTCGGATAGTTCGGCATGCCCTCGAACATCACCGTGGTGGCGCCGTTGGCCAGCGGTCCGTAGACGATGTAGCTGTGCCCGGTCACCCAGCCGACGTCGGCCGTGCACCAGTAGATGTCGCCGTCCTTATAGTCGAACACGCACTGATGGGTGATGCGAGGCGTAGACCAGATAGCCGCCGGTGGTGTGCAGCACGCCCTTGGGGCTGCCCGTGGAGCCCGAAGTATAAAGGATGAACAGCGGGTCTTCGGCGTTCATTTCCTCGGGCGGGCAGTCGGCGCTGACGTATTCCAGCTCGTCGTCGAGCCACACGTCGCGGCCCGCGATCCACGGAACGTCGCCGTTGGTGCGCTTGACCACCAGCACCTTCTCGACCATCGGACACTTCTCGATGGCCTTGTCGGTGTTGACCTTGAGCGGAACCTTCTTGCCGCCGCGCACGCCTTCGTCGGCGGTGATGACCACCTTCGAATCGCAATCGATGGATGCGGCCCGGCCAGCGAATCCGGCGAGAAGCCGCCGAACACCACCGAATGCACGGCGCCGATGCGGGCGCAGGCCAGCATGGCGAACACCGCCTCGGGGATCATCGGCATGTAGATGGTCACCCGGTCGCCCTTGACGACGCCCAGCTTCTTCAGCACGTTGGCGAAGCGGCAGACGCGATCATGAAGCTGGCGGTAGGTGATCTTCAGATCGAGGTCGGGCTCGTCGCCTTCCCAGATGATCGCGACCTGATCGCCGCGCTTCTCCAGATGACGGTCAATGCAGTTGGCGGCGACGTTCAGCGTGCCGTCCTCGAACCATTTAATCGAGACGTTGTGCGGGTCGTACGACGTATGCTTCACTTTGCGTGTAGGGCTTGATCCAGTCGATACGCTTGCCTTCGCGTCCCCAGAATGCATCCGGGTTCTCGACGCTCTCGCGGTACATCGCCAAGTATTTTTCGTTGTCGATGTGAGCGGTTTTGCGCCACTCTTCAGGCACGGGATAAGCCTTAACCTCAGACATCGAAAACCCTCCTCAGTTTTGGGTGACAGTAGTAAACGTCTGCCGTCCTCGCCCATTTGATTTTATTGCGGCGAGCGAAGCTATGGCGGTTCCTCAATATGCAGAATTCGTTGGGCATTATGCCCAGCGCCATATTGATCCCGCAACCGCGCCCTTGGTCGATAGGCGCGATTTTTGCGAGGTTCAACCGGAGAAATGGGCAACACTCACAAATTTCCGTCCGGCCCAGGAGCGGCGGCGCTTGCAAAGGCGGCTGCTTGCCCTGATAGTTCGGTCGGGAAAAGCCATGGTTCGCCCGCCGGGAGCGCGGCGCTCCTTACGCAGGGGGTGGTCCCATGACGGACCTGACGACGGGCGGCAAGTCCGGCGAATCGACAGCCGAACCAAATACTTGTGAGTCAAATACGGGCGCTCGGGCTGGGATGATCCTCGTGGGGCCGGTGCACACCGTCAGCTCCGACGCGACGGCCGACGCCAGCCACATCGTGACGCTGATCAACGCCCAGCTCATGCCGATCCATTCCCACCCCGCCGTGGTTGCCTCCCGAGCGGCACCTGCGGCTCGTGATGAGCGACGTGGAGAAGCCCACCGCCCGGCCGCGATCCTGCCGAACGTCCGAGCATATCGCCGACCTCATCGCCTTCGTCTCCGCCTGGGACCAGCCGGCGCCTCTGCTCATCCATTGTCTTCAAGGCGTTAGCCGCTCGACGGCGGCCGCATATATTTCATTGTGCGCGCTCAATCCCGATGTGGCCGAACTGACCATCGCCCAGAGGCTGCGGGCGGCTTCGGCGTCCGCCGCCCCCAACCGCCTGCTGATCCGCCTGGGCGACGATCTGCTGAAACGGGAGGGGCGGATGAGCGCGGCCATCGCCGCCATTGGCGAGGGAAACCGCGCGGAGCAGGGCAAGCTGTTTTGTTTGCCCGCGCGCCTGACGCCCCTCGTTGTCAGCCCTCTCCCCTTCGGGGAGAGGAAGGAAAATCAATGATTTAGCCATTCTTTTGGCTAAGTCATTGATTTTCCAGGTGAGGGGGCGTTTTTCTTCTCCTTGCAAGGCCGGACAGGAAAAGAAAGGCCCCCTCACCCCAACCCTCTCCCCGTCCATATCCCGAACAGGGATATGGACCATCTAAAAATGCTGGCCTGCAGGCGCAGGCCAGTGGGAGAGGGCTTTTACGCCAACCGAATCTCTCTTGACTGTGCTCGTGACCGGCTTGACCCCGGCAAGTCGGACGTCTACCGTGCGGCTGGCAATGATTGCGCTTGGTTTATCCCCCAACTCCTCCATGAAATTCCGATGAAACAACTGAAACGAACGGCTGTTGATTCCGAAGACCGCGGAGGCGAAGACGCCTGCGGCGAAGGCGGCCGGCCAGGTTGAACCTCCGGCTCTGAAGCCGGATAAGTCATTTCAGGACCTTATTCTCACCTTGCAAAACTATTGGGCGGCGCAAGGTTGCGTGATCCTTCAGCCGTACGACATGGAAGTGGGCGCGGGCACGTTTCATCCGGCGACCACTTTGCGCGCGCTTGGGCCCGAGGCCATGGCGGGCGGCCTATGTGCAGCCGTCGCGGCAGGCCGACCGACGGTCGCTATGGCGAAAACCCGAACAGGCTCCAGCATTACTATCAATTCCAGGTGATCCTGAAGCCGTCGCCCAACGGACATTCAGGACCTCTATCTCAAAAGCCTTTATTGCATCGGCATTGACCCGCTCAAGCACGACATTCGTTTTGTCGAAGACGACTGGGAAAGCCCGACGCTTGGCGCGTGGGGGCTTGGCTGGGAAGTGTGGTGCGACGGCATGGAAGTGTCGCAATTCACCTATTTCCAACAGGTTGGAGGCTTCGATTGCGATCCTGTCTCGGGAGAGATCACATACGGGCTGGAACGGCTGGCGATGTATTGCCAGGGCGTCGACAACGTCTACGATCTGAATTTCAACGGTCTGGACGGCGACCGCCGCGTGCTCTATGGCGACATATTTCTGCAGGCAGAGCAGGAGTATTCGCGCTACAATTTCGAATACGCCGACACTGCGCTGCTGCTGCAGCATTTTCGCGACGCCGAAAAAGAATGCAAGGCGCTGCTCGAAGCAGGAGACCAGGGCGAGAAGCATCTCCTGGCTCTTCCCGCCTACGATCAGTGCATAAAGGCGTCCCACGTCTTTAATCTGCTTGACGCGCGCGGCGTTATTTCCGTGACCGAACGGCAGAGCTATATACTTCGGGTGCAGAGAACTGGCCAAGGCTTGCTGCGGCGCATGGCTCAAGACTGCGGGAGGACGCGCCAATGTCTGAGTTATTGCTGGAACTCTTTTCCGAAGAAATCCCGGCGCGGATGCAGGTCGAGGGCTTGCCGAAGACCTGGAGCGCCTCGTCGCCGGAGGGTTGCGCGAGGCGGGCCTCGCCTTCGCGGGCGCCGACACGTATTCCGGTCCCCGGCGGCTGGTGCTGGTTGTTCGCGGCCTGTCGAAACTGTCCGAGGCCGTTCGTGAAGAACGCAAAGGGCCGCGCGTTGGCGCCGCCCGAAAAGGCGGTTGAAGGCTTCCTGCGTTCGGCGGGGCTCGACAGCCTCGAACAGTGCGAAACCCGCAAGGACGCCAAGGGCGAATACTACGTGGCCGTCGTCGAACGCCCCGGCGAGACCGCTCAGTCGATCATCGCCCGGCTTGTTCCCGATGTGATTCAAAAGTTTCCCTGGCCGAAATCGCAGCGCTGGGGGGCCGGCAGGCTGCGCTGGGTGCGGCCGCTGCACTCCATCCTGTGCCTGCTGGACGGCAAGCTGGTTCCGTTTGAAGTCGATGGCGTTGAGAGCTGGCGACGTAACGCGGGGCCACCGTGTTCTCGGCGCCCGGGCGGAGCATGTCGAAATTCAACAACTTCGATGATTATGCTAGCAAACTCAAAAGCGCCTATGTGATTGTCGAGCGACCGAAGCGGCTTGGAACCATCCATGGATGGGGCCAGGAAGCTCGCGCGCGAAGGAACGACCTTGATCTGGTCGAAGACCATGGCGTACTCGAAGAAACGGCCGGGCTGGTCGAATGGCCGGTCGCTGCTCATGGGCCGCTTCGACGAGAACTTTCTCGAAGTGCCGCCGGAGGTGATCATCACCACGCTGCGAACGCACCAGAAGTGCTTTTCTCTCCGCAATCCCAAGACCGGAAAGCTGGCCAACCGCTTCATTCTGGTCGCCAATCTGGCGGCCGCCGATGGCGGCGGGGCCATCGTCGCCGGCAATGAGCGCGTGATCCGGGCGCGCTTGTCGGACGCCAAGTTCTTCTGGGATAACGACCGCAAGAGAACTCTTAGGAAGTCTGCTGCCCAAGCTCGACCAGATCATTTTTCATGAGAAGCTCGGGACGCAGGGCGTGCGCGTGGAGCGGCTGCAGGCACCTGGCGATCGAACTGGCCGACGTCGTGGGCGCCGACGTGCGGCATGGCGGAGAGAGCGGCGACGCTGTGCAAGGCCGACCTGGTGTCCGAAGTGGTCTACGAATTCCCCGAATTGCAGGGAATTGCCGGGCGTTACATCGCCCTGGACCAGGGCGAGGATCTGGAGATCGCCAACGCCATCGCCGATCACTACAAGCCGCAGGGGCCTTCTGACGCCATTCCGGCCGATCCCGTCGGCATCGCGGTGGCGCTCGCGGACAAGCTGGACATGCTGGCGAGTTTCTGGGCCATTGGCGAGAAGCCGACTGGCTCCAAAGATCCGTTCGCCCTGCGCCGGGCGGCGCTCGGCGTCATCCGCATCGTTCTGGAGAACAACCTTCGCCTTGATTTGTTCCGGTTCATGGCCCGTCCGATGGCGCGCGTATGCGGAGCAATCGAACGGAGCCATATCGAAGAGCAGCTCAAGGGGCTTGAGACCTTGTCGGTGCATGGATTTCTCGTCGGGCGTCATCGAGGCTTTCAGCCGGGAAACCATTGAGGCCGACGTGAAAGAGCGCGGCCCGATGAAGGAAATCATCCGCCATAATCAGGTCAAGGCGATCAGTCTTCTCAGCTTTCTTGCGGACCGGCTTGAAGGTCTACCTGCGCGACAAGGGCGCCCGCCACGATCTCATCGACGCGGTGTTTTCACTGGGCGGGCAGGATGACCTCGTGCTGATTGTCAGGCGTGTTGAGGCGCTTGGCCGCTTCCTGGCGACCGAGGACGGCGCGAACCTGCTGACCGGGGTGAAGCGTGCGCAAAACATTCTCAAGATCGAGGAGAAGAAGGATGGCCGGTCCTACGCCGGCGAAGTCGAATCGCCAAGATATTGAAAGAAAAAGAAGAAAAGGCGTTGCACAAGGCCATCCAGGACGTGCGCGGGCAGGCGGGAAAGGCGCTCGCCGATGAGGATTTCGAAGGGGCGATGTCCGCTTTGGCGCGGTTGCGGGCGCCGGTCGACGCGTTTTTCGATCATGTGACGGTGAATATCGCCGAAGCAAAACTGCGTGAAAATCGGTTGATGCTTCTGTCGCAGATTCGCGCCGCCACCCAGGAAGTGGCGGACTTCACGCAGAATCGAGGGCTGAGGCGATTCCCAAGAGGTGGAGCGTCACGCCCGCCCGGTCTCTCCACAGGTATAGACTTGCGGTTCCTGACCGAACTCGCGTTTGCAGCGTGAACCGACAGACCGGGCCATGACGTCGACTGCTCACTCTCCGGCCGCTGGAGCGCTGGAAGAAGTCCTGAACATCTTCCATGAATCAAAACGCTGACTGGCGTGAGTTGAGTGAGCTTCCGCAAGTCTTCACCCGGCTGATGTTCGCCGGGTCTGGACGAAGACGAGCTCGAAGGATGGGAGCCTGCGGACGGGCGCGGCTTGCGCGCTCGGCCTTCGAGTTCATCGCGGTCCGCGCGGCGGGCTCGGCCAAGGCGCGGGTCTACGCCGCTGGACGGCGAAAGCGTCCGCCCGCCGCCTGACGGTCATCGAAATCATCAACGACGACATGCCCTTTCTCCTGGACTCCGTGCTGGGAGAGATACAGGACCAGGGGCTGATCGTCCGTCTGGTCGCCCATCCGATCTTCCTGGTCGACCGCGACGAGGAGGGCGCGCTTGGCCCGCCTTGGAAGCGCCGAGGGCCGGGAAGCCATCCTCGACGTCCAGACCGGCGGCGAAGAAAGTTTCATCCACATCCATGTGGAAGACGCAATGTCGGCGGACGCCGCCGAGGCGCTCCGTGCAAAGACTGAGCTCGCATCCTGGATCAGATCCGCTCGGTGGTCGAAGACCGGCGCCCCATGTTCGAGCGGATGCTCGGAGTCATCGACGCCATGGAGAGGCGCTCCTGTTCCGCCCGGCCACGATCTTGGGGAAACCAAGGCTTTCCTGCAATGGCTCGTGGACGGCAACTTCACTTTTCTGGGCATGCGCGAATACGCATTCGTCCAGGGAAGCAAAGGTCACGAACGCGAGCCGGTCGCCGGCGCCAGCCTCGGCCTGCTGCGCGATCCGGAACGCATGGCGGTTCGCCGTCCGAGCGATCTGGCCGAACTCTCTTTCAACGCGCAAAGCTACTTTTTCCGCACCGCGCCGCTGCTGATCGCCAAGGCCAGCTTCCGCTCGGATGTACATCGGCGCGTTCACGCCGACTGCATCATCATAAAACTGTATTCGACCGACGGACAGGCCACGGGCGAACTGCGCGTGGCCGGTCTGTTCACGGCATCGGCCTATAACTTCTCGACGCTCCATATTCCGTTGCTGCGCAACAAGGTGAAGGGCGTAATTTTCCGGTCCGGACACAATCCCGCCGGCCATTCCGGCAAGGCCTTGCTCAACGTCCTCGAAACATTTCCGCGCGACGAACTGTTCCAGATCGAACCGGAACAACTTTCGCGCATCGCCGAAGGGATCGTTCATCTTGCGCTGAGGCCGCGAACGCGCGTATTCGTGCGCCGGGACGGTTTTGGCCGGTTCATATCCGCGCTCGTCTATGTTCCGCGCGAACGGTTCACCACCCAGGTTCGGGAGGAGATCTGCGCCTATCTGGCTGCGCGTGCATGAAGGGTATATCTCTGAATTTACGCCGTTTTTTGCGCAGGGACCGTTGGTTCGCCTCCACGTCGTGGTCTGGCGCAAGATCGGCAGGATCGCCGACATCAGCGAGAACCGACTTGAAACGCGAGTCGCCCAGATCATCCGGACATGGCGTGATGAACTGAAGGATCAGCTGCATGAGCGGTTCGGCCCGTCCGCCGCGCCGTTGATCGCCAAATATCTCGAAGCGTTTCCGGCAAGCTACGAGGAGAGCAACAGCCCGCTCGGGCCATTGAGGACATTCTGCGCATCGAGCGTCTCTCGCCCGACGCGCCGATCGGCATCGATCTGTTTCGGGATGATTGCTGCTCCGCCCATATCAGGTGCAGGCGGCGCTCTATCAGATCGGGGAGCCGATCGCGCTGTCGCGGCGGGTTCCTATCTTCGAAAACCTCGGCTTTTCGGTGATTGCCGAGCAGACCTTCCGAGTAGAGCCCAGCGCCGGGGCGAACGGCAAGCCGGGCGGCCCGCCGTGTTCCTCCACGACATGATGCTGGAGACCGACGACCGGGGCCCCGCTGAGCTTTGGGCAACAGGACGAAAGGCTTGAAGACTGTTTTCTCGCGGTCTGGCGGGGGGATGCGGAAAATGATCGCTACAACGGCCTGATCGGCAAGGCGGGCTTTACGTGGCGGGAGGCCGCGCTGTTTCGTGCCTACGGGGCTTTTCTCCGGCAGATCGGCGCGCCCTTCAGCCAGGACTATCTGGCCGCACACCGTTCAACCGGCACGGGGCGGCGGCCGCCGATCTCATGGAGCTTTTCGCACTGCTCTCGATGCGCAGCAGGAGCTGTATCCGGAAGAGCGGCGATAGCCCGGGCGGCCATGCTCATCCAGCCAGTTCGAAGCGCGCATCGAGACGGTGGAGAGCCTGGACGAAGATCGCGTTCTGCGGCGTTTCCTGAATCTTGTCAGGGCGACGCTGCGCAGCAACTTCTACGGACGCAAGGCGGGGCCGCAACCGCCGACCATCGCCTTCAAGCTGGCCAGCGGCGAAGTCGAATTCATGCCGCGGCCCAGACCTTACGCCGAGATCTTCGTCTATTCGACGCGGTTTGAGGGCGTTCACCTGCGCCGCGGCAGGGTCGCGCGCGGCGGGGTGCGCTGGTCGGACCGGCCGCAGGATTTCCGCACCGAAATCCTAGCCTTGGCGAAAGCCCAGCAGGTCAAGAACACCGTCATCGTTCCACAGGGCGCCAAGGGCGGCTTCGCCCTGAAGACGGCGATGCACCACGCAGCGACGCCAGAAGAACGGCCAGGCCGAGGGCGTGGCCTGCTACAAGGCCTTCATCGAAAGCCTGCTGTCGCTCACCGACAACTATGAAAACGGCGAGGCGGCGCCGCTGTCGTCGATCGTCCGTCGCGACGGCGACGATCCCTATCTGGTGGTGGCGGCGGACAAGGGCACCGCCAGGTTTTCCGACCTGGCCAACGCCATAGCCATGAGAGCGCAACTTCTGGCTGGGCGACGCCTTTGCTTCAGGCGGTTCGATCGGATACGACCACAAGAAGATGGCCGTCACCGCGCGCGGCGCGTGGGAGACGGTCAAACGCCATTTCCGCGAAATGAACATCGACGCGCAGACGGCGCCGTTGCGGAGTGATCGGCGTCGGCGACATGTCCGGCGACGTCTTCGGCAACGGCATGCTGCTGTCGCAGAACCTCCGGCTGATAGCCGCCTTCGATCATCGCGACATCTTCATCGATCCCAATCCCGACCCGGCCCTGAGCTTCGCCGAGCGCAAGACGGCTGTTCGAGCTGCCCAGCTCAAGCTGGCAGGACTATGACCGGGCGCGCCTCTCGCCGGGTGGCGGCGTGTTCAGCCGGGACGGCGAAATCCATTCGCGCTCACGCCGGAAATGCGGGCGTTGCTCGGCGTGCGCGACGCGGCCCTGGCGCCCAGCGAACTTATCCGGGCTGCTGCTGATGTGCCGAGGCGGATCTGTTGTGGTTCGGCGGCGTCGGCGCTTTCGTCCGGGCGTCCTCGGAAACCGACGTCGCAGGCCGGGACCGGGCCAACGACGCCATTCGCGATCGACCGCCGATCAGCTTCGCGTCAAGGTGGTGGGCGAAGGCGCCAATCTCGGCATGACCCAGCGGGCGCGCGTGGAGTTCGCCATGCGGGGCGGGCGGGTCAACACCGACGCCATCGACAATTCCGCCGGCGTGAACTGTTCGGACATCGAGGTCAACATCAAGATCGCCCTGAGCGGCGCCGTGCGCAAGGGCGCGCTGAGCGCTGGACGAGCGCAATGCGCTTGCTGCGCCAAATGACCGATGACGTCGCTGCTGCCTGTTTGCGAAACAACTACTTGCAGTCGCTGGCGATGAGCCTGGGCGAGCGGCGGGGCGTCTCCGAACTCGGCTTCCAGAGCCGCCTGATGCACGAGCTGGAGACGCGCGGGCTGCTCGACCGTGATCTGGAGGCGCTGCCCGGCGACGTCGAGCTGGCCAGCCGCGCCCGCCGGGACGCGTCGCTCACCCGGCCGGAGCTGGCGGTGCTGCTGGCCTACGCCAAAATGGACCTGGAACTGGCGCTGACCGCCTCGCCCCTGCCCGACGATCCCTATATGCAACGCGTGCTGGAGGCCTATTTCCCCAGCCTGCTCCGCCAGCGCTTCGCCGCCGAAATCGACAGCCATCAGCTCAGGCGGGAAATCATCGCGACGTCGCTGGCCAACGAGATCATCAACCGTGGCGGCTCGACCTTTGTCGTCCGGCTCTCGGAAGAAACAGGAAGCGCGCTGCCGGACGTCGCCTGCGCCTTTGTCGCCGTCAGGGACATTTTCGATCTGGACCGGCTGTTTCGCCGGCGTCGATGCGCTTGACGACAAGATCGACGGCGGACGGCAGCTTGGAGCTTTACACCATACTGCAGGACCTGCTGAGGCGGCAGACCGCGTGGTTCCTGCGCCACGGCAAGGTCAGCGCAGGGCCTGGCTGAGGTCATTGCGCTCTATCGAGCGGGGCTTGCCGCCGTCAAGGCGGCGCTTTCTCGAGGAGGACGACGCGTCGACGCGCAATGTCTCGCCCGCCGGTCGCATAGTGAATGACGGCGTCCCCGAGCCGCTGGCCGACGACTTCGCCGCCATCGATCATCTCGCCAACGGTCCGGACATCGTGCTGACGGCGCGCGGCTGGGGCGGCCGGAAGGGCAGGTCGCCAGAGTGCCACTTGGGTGTAGGCGCATATTTTCGCCTTGATGAACTGCGCGCGGCTGAGCGAGCGCATCGCCCACAACGATTATTTCGACCGGCTCGCGCTCAACAGCGATCTCGACGCCCTGGCGGAGGCGTGGCGCTCGGCGACGGTGAGCCTGATCGGCCACGGCAACTCCGCCGCCCCTGATCTGGACGCGTGGATCGCCGGCAACGGCGCGTGGCGCCCGCGTCAAACGCGGCATCGACGAAATCCTGAACGGCGGCGTCATGACGCTGGCCAAGCTCACGGTTGCGGTCGCCTCATCTGCGCGATCTCGCGCCAAATGGTTAATCGTGCTAACAACTCCTGAGGTTATCCTGTGCAAAGGGAAATGACTAAAAACATACAAAAAGAAATAAAATCAGGTGGAACCGTCCGCCGGTCCTCTTGCGATTACCGGTTGGGTGTTGTTCGACTGGGCGTCGAAACCATTTTACGTTCTGATCTACGACGTTTCTGTTTGGTCCGTACTTTATCAACACGATCATCGGCGATCCCATTCATGGGCAATCCGTGTGGGGCTACACCAACGCCGTCGCGGGTCTGCTCATCGGGCTTCTCGGCCCGGTGCTGGGAGCGGCCGCCGACGCCGTGGGGCGGCAAAAACTTTGGCTCGCCGCTATTTCGGTAGTGTTCGTCGCTGCCCAGTGGATGCTGTGGATCGCCGTTCCCGGTCAGCCGCGGCGCTCGTCCCGGTCATCATCGTGGTGTTCATCGTGGCGACGCTGGCGGCCGAACTGGCGGTCGTGCTCAACAACACGATGATGCTGTCGCTTGTGCCGCCAGACCGCGCTGGGCCGGCTTTCGGGCATCGGCCGGGCCGTGGGATATACGGCGGTCTGCTGAGCCTGATCATCATCACCGGCGTCAGCTTCAACTTCGCGCATACCCAATCCGCTGGGCGGCGAGGCGCTGTTTGCTGTCGATTTCAACGGCCCCAAACTATGAGCAGCAGCGTTTCGTCGGCCCGTTCTGCGCCATCTGGTACGTCATCTTCGTGATTCCGATGTTTCTGTTCACTCCGGACACGCCGAGAGGCTCCGGAGCGCCGCTGGCGCGCGATAAAAACCGCCATGCTGACGCTGAAAGACACCTTCGACAACCTGCATCAGTATCGCAATATCGGCCTATTCCTGCTGGCGAGCCTGCTCTACATGGACGCGCTCTCGGCGGTATTTTCGTACGGAGGGATTTACGCCCGCTTCGATCTTCGGCTGGAGCGATCCGCAGATCGGGACTCTTCGCCATCATCCTGATCCTGGTCGGCGCGCTGAGCGCATTTCTGGGCGGCTTCCTCGACGACAGGTTCGGCGCGCAGAGCCGTGATCGTCGTATTCGCTCGTGATGCTCATCGTGGGGGCGCTGGGCGCTCTCTCGGTGAGCAGGGACGCCATCCTGTTCGTTGTTCCCGCCGCCCTTCCCGCGCCCGGCGGGCCTCAGTTCAGCAACATCAACGAGCAGACCTATCTGGCGCTTCTGCCTTCTGATCGGCGCCTCCATGGGGCCGTTGCAGACCGCCAGCCGCAGCCTCATGGCGCGCCTGTCGCCACCCGACCGGCTGAGCGAATTCTTCGGCCTGCTCGCCTTTTCGAACCGGGCGACGGCCTTCACCGCGCAACTCGCCGTGGCGCTCGCCACCCAGATGCTGGGCGATCAGCGGCTGGGGATTTCGGTGCTGCTGGTGTTTCTGCTGCCCGGGCCTCTGGCTGATGCTGAAGGTGGAGGAGCCCCGGCCTTCGTAAACTCCGCGCCGCTGCTCGTGGAACCTGCGTCCCGCGAGCCACTCGGAGGGTGGCCGTCCCGGCCGCCTTTTCAAGGGCGCCTGCGTTTGGCGACAGGCTGGGCGGGCGAGGACGCCCACCCTCCGCGCAAGGCGTTGCCCGTGAATTTGCCCCTGTTACGGTGATTCCAGCTAACAACTGGAATTTCCGCAGAAAAACACCGTTGGACAGATCCGTCTTCGACTGTTTCCAGCCATTGCGGTTTGCTGATGGCGCCGCTATAGTGCGGCTGAAATCACTCAGCCTTTCAGACAACGCACTTCCGCCGTCTTTGTCTTGTACGGGCGGGGCGTCCCCATCAAGTCTGACGATACGGATAATCCATTGGCAGAAACCGGCAATACACACGAAGGCGGCGGCGAAGGCTCGTCCGACATCCGGCCCATTTCCATCGTGCAGGAAATGAAGCGGTCCTATCTCGATTACGCCATGAGCGTCATCGTGTCCCGCGCCTTGCCCGACGTGCGCGACGGTCTCAAGCCCGTGCATCGACGCATCCTCTATTCGATGCACGAAAGCGGCTACGAGTGGAACAAGCCCTATCGAAAATCCGCCCGCGTCGTCGGCGACGTGATGGGTAAATATCATCCCCATGGCGACAGCGCCATTTACGACGCCCTGGTGCGCATGGCGCAGGATTTCTCCATGCGCCTGCCGCTCATCGACGGCCAGGGCAACTTCGGCTCCGTGGACGGCGATCCGCCGGCCGCCATGCGGTACACGGAAATCCGCCTCAAGAAGGTCGCGCAGGCAGCTGCTGGAAGACCTCGACAAGGACACGGTCGATTTCGAGGACAACTACGACGGCTCCGAGCAGGAGCCGACGGTGCTGCCCGCGCGCTTCCCCAACCTGCTGGTCAACGGCGCGGGCGGCATCGCCGTGGGCATGGCCACCAACATTCCGCCCCACAATCTGGGCGAGGTGATCGACGCCTGCATGGCCTATCTGGACAATCCGTCCATCACCATCGACGAACTCATCGAGATCGTGCCCGGCCCGGATTTTCCGACGGGCGGCCTGATCCTTGGGCCGCTCCGGCGCCCGCTCGGCCTATCACAAGGGGCGCGGCTCCGTCGTCATGCGCGGCCGGGTGGCACGTCGAGACCATCCGCAAGGATCGCGAAGCGCTGGTCATCACCGAGATTCCCTATCAGGTCAACAAGGCCTCGATGGTCGAGAAAATCGGCGAGCTGGTGCGCGAGAAAAAGATCGAAGGCATCGCCGAGGTCCGCGACGAGTCCGACCGCGAGGGCTATCGGGTGGTCGTCGAGCTGCGGCGCGACGCCATGGCCGATGTCGTGCTCAACCAGCTCTACCGGTTCACCGCGCTGCAATCGACCTTCGGCTGCAACATGGTGGCGCTCAACGGCGGACGGCCGGAGCTGATGAACCTCCGGGACATGATCAGCGCCTTCACCCAGTTCCGTGAAGTGGTGGTTTCGCGGCGCACCAAGCATCTGCTGACCAAGGCGCGCGAACGGGCCCACATCTTGGTGGGCCTGGCCATCGCCGTCGCCAACATCGACGAGGTGATCAAGCTCATCCGCACCGCGCCCGATCCGGCGACCGCGCGCGAGCAGCTCATGACGCCGCGACTGGCCCGCCGACGGACATCGCGCCGCTCATGGCGCTGATCGACGATCCGCGCTACCGGATCACCGACGCCGGCTTCTGCCGCCTGTCGGAAGAGCAGGCCCGCGCCATCCTCGACCTGCGCCTGCAACGCCTCACCGCCCTGGGCCGCGACGAAATCGCGCGACGAATTGAAGACCCTGGGCGAGCAGCATCAAGGACTACCTCGACATTCTGCGTTCGCGGGCCCGCATCGTGACCATCGTCAAGGACGAGCTGACCGCCATCCGCACCGAGTTCGCCACCCCGCGCCGGACCGAAATCGTCGAACTCGACGGCGACCTGGAGGACGAAGACCTCATCCAGCGCGAAGACATGGTCGTTACCGTGAGCCACGCGGGCTACATCAAGCGCGTGCCGCTCTCCACCTATCGCGCCCAGCGCCGGGGCGGCAAGGGCCGCTCGGGCATGGCGACCCGCGAGGAAGATTTCGTCACACGGCTGTTTGTGGCCAACACCCATACGCCCGTGCTGTTCTTTTCATCGCGGGGCATGGCCTACAAGATGAAGGTGTGGCGGTCTGCCGCCCGCGCTTCCGCAATCGCGGGGCAAGGCGCTGATCAACCTGCTGCCGCTGACGGCGAACGAGCGCATCACCACCATCCTGCCGCTGCCCGAGGACGAATCGACCTGGTCCAAGCTCAACGTGATGTTCGCCACGACGTCTGGCGACGTGCGCCGGAACGATCTGTCCGACTTCGCGGAGGTCCGCCAGAACGGCAAGATCGCCATGAAGCTCGCCGAGAGACGACCACATCGTCAGCGTGGACATCTGCACCGAGAACGACAACGTGCTGCTGACCACGGCGAAGGGACAGGCCATCCGGTTCCCGGTGTCGCGACGTACGCGTGTTCAAGGGACGAGAGTCGACGGGCGTGCGGGGCATCAGGCTCGAGCGGCGACGACCGGGTGATCTCGATGGCGATCCTGCGCAATGTCGAGGCCACCCCCGCCGAGCGCGCCACCTATGTCCGGCTGGCCAACGCCATGCGCCGCGCGGCGTCGGGCGACAAGGCCGTCCGCGTGGAAGAGGTCGAGGCTGACCGGAGAGGAAGGCGAAAACGCCGAAAGCGCCGAGCTGACGCCGGAACGCTACGCCGAACTGGGCGCGCTGGAGCAGTTCGTGCTCACCCTGTCGGAAAAAGGCTACGGAAAGCGAACTTCCGCCTACGAGTACCGCATCTCCGGACGCGGCGGCAAAGGCATCATCGCCATGATCGTCAACGAGCGGAACGGCAAGCTGATCAGCTCGTTCCCGGTTGAAGACAACCATCAGATCATGCTGGTGACCGACGGCGGACAGTTGATCCGCTGCCCGGTGAACGGCATTTCCGTGGTGAGCCGCTCCACCCAGGGCGTTCGGATTTTCAACACGGCGGCTGGCGAACAGGTTGTTTCCGTTGAGCCAATTTCCGATTCCGACGATGGAAACGGCAACGGTAACGGCACCAGTAACGGAAACGGCAACGGAAACGGCGACGGCGACGAGAGGGGCGGCAGAATAAAGTCCCCGCCACTCCCTCGCCTTCGGCCGCCCAGAGGACGTCCACCACAGAAGCATCCACCACAGAAGGCGTAATGACCGAAAACGTCCTGATCATCGACTTTGGCAGCCAGTTCACCCAGCTCATTGCGCGCCGAGTGCGTGAATCCGGCGTCTATTCCGAAATCGCCCCGTTCCATCTCGGCCGAGAGCCGCTCTCGACCGCCTGAACCCAAGGCCATCATCCTGTCTGGCGGCCCGGCCAGCGTGACCGAAACGGACACGCCCGACGCGCCCGCGGCGGTGTTCACGCGCTGGCGTTCCCGGTCCTTGGCGTCTGTTACGGCGAACAGACCATGGTCGCGCAGCTTGGCGGCGTCGGTCGAAGTCCGGCCACAACCGCGAATTCGGCCGGGCCGATGTGGATATCATGACCACCTCGCCGCTGTTCGAGGGCGTCACCTGGCCCGGCGCCCGCGAAAGGTGTGGATGAGCCACGGCGACCGGGTGATGAGCCTGCCCGAGGGCTTCAAGGTGATCGCCGTATCCGAGAACGCGCCGTTTGCCGCCATCGCCGACGACGGCGCGGCGCTTCTACGGCGTGCAGTTCCATCCGGAAGTGGCGCACACGCCCAATCGGAGCCGCGTTGCTGCGCAATTTCACCCATCGCATCGCCGGATGTTCGGGCGAGTGGACCATGGCCCATTTCCGCGACGCCGAAATCGCCAAGATCCGCGCCCAGGTCGGCGACGCACGGGTGATCTGCGGACTGTCCGGCGGGGTCGACTCCGCCGTGGCCGCCGTGCTGATCCACGAAGCCATCGGCAATCAGCTCACCTGCATCTTTGTCGATCACGGATCTGATGCGCGAGGGCGAGGCCGACGAGGTGGTCGGCCTGTTCCGTGGCTCCTACAACATTCCGCTCGTCCATGTGAACGCCTCCGAGCGCTTCCTGACGGCGCTGTCGGGCGTCGTCGGACCCCGAGCGCAAGCGCAAGATCATCGGCGGGCTGTTTATCGAGGTGTTCGAGGAAGAGGCCCGCAAGCTCGGCGGCGCCCAGTTCCTCGCTCAGGGCACGCTCTATCCCGACGTGATCGAGAGCGTGTCGTTTACCGGCGGGCCGTCGGTCACCATCAAGTCGCATCACAATGTGGGCGGACTGCCCGAGCGCATGAACCTCAAGCTGGTCGAGCCGCTCCGTGAGCTGTTCAAGGACGAGGTGCGGGCGCTGGGGCGCGAGCTGGGGCTGCCGCAGGCGTTCGTCGGCCGCCATCCGTTCCCAGGGCCGGGGCTGGCGATCCGCATGCCCGGCGAGATCACGCCCGAGAAACTCGCCATCCTGCGCCGGGCCGACGCCATTTACATCGAAGAAATCCGCAAGGCTGGCCTTTATGACACGATCTGGCAGGCGTTCGCGGTGCTGCTGCCGGTGCGCACGGTGGGCGTCATGGGCGACGCGCGCACCTACGATCACGTCTGCGCCCTGCGCGCGGTGACCTCCACCGACGGCATGACGGCCGACTATTACGACTTCTCTCACGAGTTCCTGGGACGAACGGCCACGCGCATCATCAATGAAGTTCGCGGCGTAAACCGCGTGGTTTACGATATCACATCGAAACCACCAGGAACCATCGAGTGGGAATAGACACGACGGACAGTCAGTGGCAGGTTGTAGGTCTAGTGCTCCCCGCCGGAAGTCCCGCCCCGTTTGTGGCGAGCACTGATCGGGACTTCCGGCGGATAAGGAGCGCTACTGCTTTGTTAAATCTAGTGCAGCTTTTCCGGAGGAAGTTCGCTACGGCGTGTGCGGCGAACGTGGGAGCGAACTTCCTCCGGGCTGCACTAGTGATCGCGCAACTGACGACGCGCCCTACATTTGACGGTATTGCCGTGAAAAGGTAAAGCGGTCTTGAGGGCGTTTCGCTTGCCAGACGCGGAGCAACCTCCAATCCGCACGTTTCTGCAATCCTATGACGAAAGCACAACCATGATGGGGATTTCGCCCAAAACTATCGGATTCAAGCGCCAGAACGCCTGGAACGCCTCAATTCGGGCCCTTGCCGCCACGGCGACTGGCGCCGCCGCGCTCGTCGCCGTCGTGGGTTGGACTCAGCCGCTCATGGCCCAAGGCACGGTGTCCGAATACGCCAAAACTCCAGGCCCGGCGCCCGCTCCCGCGGTTCAGCCGGGCGCACAGGCCCAAGCCCAGGCTCAGGCTCAGGCGCCCGCGGTCCCGCTGCCCACGCAACGTCCCGCCCCAGGGAAAGCCCAGGCGCCCGCTGGCGCGGCGAAACCCCAGGCGCCTGCCGCCCGCGAGCCCGGTAGGCAGCGGCTCCGGTTGGCAGACCAACGTCCAGCCGGGTGGACAGCCCGCCGCCGATGCGCGCGCTCCGGGGGACAATTCAGCCGCCATCCAGAAGGTCAACAGCTATTTCAATGCGCTTAAGAGCCTGAGCGGCGCATTCCTGCAAACCGAATCCGACAACTCGCAGAAAAAGGGCAAAGTTCTATATCGAACGCCCTGGAAAAATCAGATTCGATTACGCAAATCCGAGCAAACTCCACATTATCTCCGATGGAGAATATCTGGCTATCGAGGACCACGATCTGGGAACGACAGACCGCTATCCTCTCGATTCCACACCCTTCCGCCTTTTGTTGTCCAAGGACGTGGACCTTGTTCGCGATGCGCGGATTTTAGGGGTCATCGAAAGCGAGAGTGCACTGATCATCGCCGTTGAGGACAAGTCACAAAGCGCTGGCGGCCAGATCAGGCTGTTTTTCAACAAGCCAGACTTTCAGCTCAAGGAATGGATCATCACCGATCCGCAGGGCCTGAACACCAAGATCACCATCAGCGACGCTGGAGATCAACAAGGCAACTGTCCGCCGACCTCTTTAAATTCTCACCGATGTCGGCATGCCCAGTTTCAACCGGTAATGCCAAAACGTCGCACCCTACGTCAAAGGATGGATAGCCTTTTCCATAAAATCCGAACATAACCTCGCAAGGCGCTAAAAAACCGAACGAATCGAGCTCGTGCGGGTTTTTGGACACAGTCAAGCCTTCATTCACTTTTTTTTGTGTTGCCGGTTGAAATTGTGCTAGTGTAATATATGTACTGTGAGAGCGGAGACGCCAGTCACCATCGGTAGTGCCCCCCCGTCTAGCCGAAGGCGTCTCTGCTAGCGTCGGTATCCCTCCCGACGCACCGCGTAGTACGCATAGTAGCGCCCAACCATCGCCGGGGTTGGGCGCTCTTTTTTTGCGCTGTTTCGATTTTCCGGGTATCGTGCAAGGCCATTCAAGCGTAATGGAAAAGCGCGCTTTTCGACGCCTGGTCCGCCTGGACGCCTATTCCAGGTCGCGCGCCACATCGGGCGAGCGCAGCAGGGCGTCGATGCGCATCGACTGCTCGAAGCTCTCGTCCAGCTTGAAGGCGATGTCGGGCATGAACTTCAGCCCCACCCGCCCGTCAATTCTCCCCGAATAAACTTCTGATGCCGGTTCAACGCCTTGACCAGCGTCACGCCGTCTCCGCCCAGGATCAGCGGGGCCACGAACGCCGTGGCGTGGCGAAGATCGGGACTCAACTTCACTTCGGACACCGTGATGTGCACGCCTTTCAAGTCGGCGTCGTTGATGTCCACTCGGATGAAAATCTCGGCCAACGCGTGCCGGATCAGTTCGCCCGCGCGCAGTTGGCGCTGCGATGGCCCTTTGCCAGGGCCCGTGTGCCTGATGGCCACGTTTCGTCATGGAATTACCTCAGGGATATTCTAAGCGGACCTCAAAAAATAAAGCCCTCTCCCCATTCTTATCCCGCTCGGGATACAGGGAGAGGGCTTTTGTCGTTCATCCACCGTTTAGAGCGTCCGCTGAACCTGCTGGACGTGATAGCACTCGATGATGTCGCCCGCCTTGATGTCTTCGTATTTCTCGAAGGCCATGCCGCACTCCTGACCGACGACGACTTCCTTGACCTCGTCCTTGAAGCGCTTGAGCGTGCCGAGCTTGCCTTCGTGGATGACCACGTTGTCGCGGACCAGACGCACATTCGCGCCCCGCTCCACCTTGCCCTCGGTGACCCGGCAACCAGCGACCTTGCCAACCTTGGTGATGTTGAACACTTCGAGGATTTCGGCGTTGCCGAGGAAATCTTCGCGATAGGCTGGCGCCAGAAGGCCCGACATGGCCGACTTGATGTCGTCCACAAGGTTGTAGATCACGTTGTAATAGCGGATCTCGATGCCTTCCTGCTCGGCCAGCGTGCGCGCCTGACTGTTGGCGCGGACGTTGAAGCCGACGATGGCGGCTCCGGCCGTGGCCGCGAGCGAGATGTCCGAACTCGGTGATGCCGCCCACGCCGGCGTGGATGATGCGCGCCGAGACCTCATCGGTGCCAAGCTTGTCCAGCGCCGAGGTGATGGCTTCCACCGACCCCTGCACGTCGCCCTTGACGATGAGCGGGAACTCTTTCTTACCGGCGCGGGCAAGCTGGCTCATCATCTGTTCGAGCGAACCGCGCGGTCCGGCGCCGATGGCCTTCAGATCGCGAACCTTGCGGACGCGATACTCGGTGATTTCACGGGCGCGGGCCTCGCTCTCCACGACGGCGAACTGATCGCCCGCCTCCGGAGCCGAGTTGAAGCCCAACACCTCCACCGGCACCGCGGGCCCGGCCTCGCTCACATGGGCGCCCTTGTCGTCGATCAGGGCGCGCACCCGGCCCCAGGCCCGGCCGGCGACCACGATCTGCCCGACCCTGAGCGTGCCGCGCTCCACGAGCACGGTGCCCACGGGACCACGGCCGCGCTCCAGCTTGGCCTCGATGACCACGCCATCGCCGGGACGGTCCGGATTGGCCTTCAGCTCCAGGATTTCCGACTGGAGGTGAATCGCTTCCAGCAGCTTGTCGAGATTCGTGCGCTGCTTGGCGGAGACCTCCACTTCGAGGGTGTCGCCGCTCATGCTCTCGACCACGACGCTGTGCTGCAACAGCTCGGTGCGCACCCTGTTCGGGTCCGCGTCGAACTTGTCGACCTTGTTGATCGCAATGATCAACGGAACATTGGCCGCCCTGGCGTGATTGATGGCCTCGATGGTCTGCGGCATGACGCCGTCATCGGCGGCCACCACCAGCACAACGATATCGGTCACCTTGGCGCCGCGAGCGCGCATGGCGGTGAACGCGGCGTGACCAGGCGTGTCGATAAACGTGATCGGATTGCCCCGGTCGGTCACCACCTGATAAGCGCCGATATGCTGGGTGATGCCGCCCGCCTCGCCGGACACCACATTGGTGTGGCGCAGAGCGTCGAGCAGCGACGTCTTGCCATGGTCCACGTGGCCCATGATGGTGACGACCGGAGCGCGCGGCTTGAGATGCTCGACGGCGTCGGTCTCGCCAATGAAACCTTCCTCCACGTCGGCTTCGGACACCCGCTTGACGGTGTGCCCGAACTCCTGGGCGAGGATCTCCGCCGTGTCGGCGTCGATCACGTCGTTGATCTTGTGCATCTGCCCCTGCTTCATCAGGAACTTGATAAGATCGACGGCGCGCTCCGCCATACGATTGGAGAGCTCTTGGATGGTGATGGTTTCCGGCAGCTGAACTTCGCGGGTAATTTTCTTACGTGGCTCCTGACCGAGGGCTTGCTTCTTCAGACGTTCGCGTTGACGCCGCAAGGACGCGAGCGAGCGTTCCCGCTGGCTGTCCACGAGAGCGTTGGTGATGGTGAGCTTCGAGCGGGCGCGCCGATCGTCGGCCGTCTTGACGGCGGGACGCGGCGCCTCGACCTTGGCCTTGCCCTTGGAGGCGTCGGTCCGCGCTCTTCCGCGATCGCCCTCCTCCTCCGCGACCGCGCCGCGACGGGGCTTGACCTCGGTGGCCGTAGCGTCGCCGCCGGGCCGCCGCTTGACGCCTTCCTTGGCGACCACGTCCTTGGGACGAACGCCCTCCTGGGGCCTTCCGCCGCCATCCCGGCCGACATGGGGACGTCCGCCGCCACCCTCGGCGCGGGCTCCGCCGCCTTCGCGGGGGGTATGCGGCCGCCTCTCGCCGCCGTGTTGCGGGCGACCCTGCTGGCCGGTCCGCGCGGGATGAGCCCCAGCGGCGGGAGCCGCGGACGCAGTCGCCGGAGGAGCCTTGCGCTCTTCCTCCACGGGCCGCGCCTTCACGACAGCCTGCTGCTTCTTGGCTTCGATCTCGGCCTTCAGCCGGACTCTCTTCGTCGCTCTTGCGCCTGACTTCCTCTTCCGCGAGCCTCCTGGCCTCCTCGTCGGCGACGCGCCTGGCCTCGGCTTCGCGCACCTGGCGCTCGGCCTCGTCGCGCTTGCGGACGGCTTCTTCTTCCACGTCGCGCCTGCGGGCCTCGGTCAGGGCGCGCGTCCGGGCGTCAAGCTCTTCGCTGGAAAGCTGGCGCTGCTGCGAACGCTGGGGCTTGGCGTGCGGCGCCTGGCGCCCTCCCACCTTGCGCGGCTGTCCCTGCTGGGGACGCGGCGGCCTGGGCCCTTCGGAGCGCTGTTGCTGCTGCTGTTGTTGTGGCGGAGAGGGTTGCTGGGATTGAGGCTGCGCCTGGCCTTGTGGACGAGGATCTCCGCCTCTGGCGCCTCGTCGGGGCCGCCTCCTTCACCGGAAACGGGTCGCTTCCGCTTCTTCTCCACGAGCACGGACTTCGAGCGGCCATGGCTAAAGCTCTGTCGCACGTGGCCTTGCTCCACGGTCCGTTTCATGCCCAGGGTCATTGTCTTGCGCGACCCTGGAATCGCTTTGCCGTCGGTCTCTCTTGTCTCGCTCATACTTTGTCCTGTTTTGACCGTCTCTGCGACGGCTTGGCTGGCGCCGGCTCAAGATACCTCCAAAGCCGGTGCGCCTCCTTAAGAAAACTCGCGCTCGCGCCACCTTTTTTGAGCGCGGCGTGCATCACGTTCGTTCTGCCCAACGCCGAGCTCAATTCCTCGCAGGAAAACGCTTCGACGATTGGCGAACAATCTTCTTCCCGCTCCGACCTGGAGCGGACTCATCCAAAATCCCGTCGTCCGCAACCGCTGCATCCGCCAATCTTTCGGACACACTCTTTGCGGACATGGTTTTTGCGAACACCCGGTCCAGCTTGCGCCGACCGTCTTCCGCGGCATCCGCCGCGTGGATCAAACCAACAACGCCGCCAGAGGCGAGCGCCCGGGCGACCGCCTCGAAGCCCAGCGTCAATTGCCCGGCCTTATTCGCCAGACTCAGAGCGCCTAACGCCGACCGTCGAAGCAAAATCTCCACCACGGCCGGCAGATCCTGAGGCTCCGTCGGTCAGAACGTCTCCGGCGAAAGACGATGTCTCTCCTTCAGGCGTCTCTGCGTCTCCGCCAAGGCTCGCCTCGATTTGATCACTCGCCTCGATTCATGGCTGTCCTTGGCGTGGGCGCGCAAACCGCCCTCGGCCTTCAGGCCACGTAACAGCGTTCCGCGCTTCATGGCTTCCGCCACGACGCTGCGATTGGCCGTGACCCAAACACCTCGTCCAGGCAGACGCCGCTTGATGTCGGGCGTCGCCCTCCCCTGACCGTCCAGTACAAACCGCAGCAACCGGGATTCGGGCTTCCGCTCCCGCGTCACTGCGCACTGCCGGACCGTCTCGGTCCCGACCTTAGCGCTTTTGCGCGAGACTTTCACCTCTTCTCTTTGCGCTTTACGAGATTTCACGTCCAGTTGTTTATTTTCCCGTCGTTTGATTTTCCCATGCGTTTTCGCGCCGGCTTTCTCAGATGGGCTGACCGTCTTCGATATGCTCCGCGTCATGGTGACGCTCCTCGTCCCCAGCCTCTTCATCTTCAATACCCTCGGCGGCGTCGGCGGCGTCGGCGCCGTCATCGACGACCGGAGGCAGCAGATCATCGGCGGAAATCCAACCCGCCTTGACTCTCGCCTCCAGAATAAGCCGCTCGGCGTCTTCACGCGTCAACTCAAACGACTCAAGAATACCTGCGTTGTGTTTGGAGCCGCTCTCAGCCTTTTCATTCCACCCCACCAGATCGTCCGTGGCGCAGTCAGCCAAATCCTCAAGCGACTTGACGCCCTTCTCGCCCAGGGCGACCAGCATGGCGCCCGTGAGGCCGGGAACTTCCGCCACCTCATCGGCGACGCCCAGTTCGCGACGACGGGCGTCGAAGGCCGCTTCCTGCTCTTCAAGAAAGTCGCGGGCGCGCTGCTGGATCTCGCCAGCGGTGGATTCGCCGAAGCCTTCAATGCCGGCGACTTCCTGCGTCGGAACGTAAGCTATTTCCTCGACGCTGGCAAACCCCTCCGAAACAAGGAGTTGGGCTATCATTTCGTCTACGTCAAGGGCCTCCATGAACAAGGCCGAACGTTCGTTGAACTCCTTCTGCCGGCGCTCGGACTCTTCAGCCTCGGTGAGAATGTCGATGTCCCAGCCCGTGAGCTGAGAGGCCAGCCGCACGTTCTGGCCGCGCCGCCCGATGGCCAGGCTGAGCTGATCGTCCGGAACCACCACCTCGATGCGCTCGGCCTCTTCGTCGAGCACCACCTTTACCACTTCGGCGGGCGCCAGAGCGTTAACGATGAACGTGGCCGCGTCTGGCGACCACTGAATGATGTCGATCTTCTCGCCCTGCAACTCGTTCACCACAGCCTGGACGCGGCTGCCGCGCATGCCGACGCAGGCGCCGACGGGGTCGATGGAGCTGTCCTTGGACACCACGGCGATCTTGGCGCGGCTTCCGGGATCGCGCGCCACCGACTTGATTTCGACCACGTTGTCGTAAACTTCGGGGACTTCCTGGGCGAACAGCTTCGACATGAACTCCGGACGGGTGCGCGAGAGGAAGATCTGCGGCCCCTTCTGCGCCCGCTCCACCCCATAGACATAGGCGCGGATGCGGTCGCCATAGCGGTAGTTCTCGCGGGGAAGGGTCTCGTCGCGGCGCAGGATGGCCTCGGCGCGCCCCATGTCGACGATCACGTTGCCGTACTCGACCCGCTTGACCACGCCGTTGACCACTTCGCCCATGCGGTCCTTGTATTCAGCGTACTGACGCTCGCGCTCGGCCTCGCGCACCTTCTGCACGATGACCTGCTTGGCGTTCTGCGCGGCGACCCGGCCGAAATCCAGCGGCGGCAGCGGCTCGGCGAGAAAACCGCCAATCTGGATGTTGGCGTCGCGGCGCCGGGCGTCCTTGTAGGAAATCTGCGTTGCGTCGACCGCGACCTCTTCAACCACTTCCAGAAGACGCCACAGGCGAATTTCGCCGGTCTTGGTGTCTATTTCGGCGCGGATCTCGTTCTCGGCGCCATATCGCGACTTCGCCGCCTTCTGAATGGCGTCTTCCATCGCCGCGATGACAAGCTGCCGGTCGATCGACTTTTCCCGAGCCACGGCGTCGGCGATCTGCAAAAGTTCGAGACGGTTTGCGCTCACACCTTGATGGGCCATTGATCCACTCCGATTCGCATCTGTATTCGTATTCAATAGTTCAGGCGTTCTCGTCTTCATCGTCCTCGGGCGTAACTTCGCCCTGAGGCTTTGCAAGAGACGCCTTAATCAGATCATCAGTCAGCACCAGCTTCGCCTCGTCGATGAGGTTTACCGGAAGGCCAATAACCTGAGGCTCGGAGAACCCGGCGAGTTCGACTTTGAGGCGCGCCTCGCCATCTTCAAAACCTTCAATAAACCCCCGGAATCTCTTCCGGCCGTCAATCATTTCCTTCATCTCGATCTTGGCCTCGAACCCGGCCCAGTCTTCGAAATCGGAAGGACGGACCAAAGGCCGGTCGATGCCGGGAGAGGACACTTCGAGATAATAGCTGCCAGGCAGGGGATCGTTCACATCGATAACCGGCGACAGCCGGCGGCTTATCAGCGCGCAATCGTCGATGTTTATCGTTCCGTCCGGGCGCTCGGCCATGATCTGCACCACGCCGCCATCGCGATTGGAGACCTTGACGCGAACCAGCCTGAAGCCAAGCTCCATAATCACAGGTTCAGCAAGTCTCCGCAATGTTGGCCGCCAGACCGCGCTCTTGAAAAAAGCGTTCCGTGCTGGCGTTAGTCGCCGTTTTGGCGTTGGGGTCAATCTTGGTTTCGTTCATTCAATCGTTCATGCCGTCGATTCGGCGTCTCCCTATTTCGGCGCCCCGGTCCCAGCCGCCGCCCGGAGCCCGCCCTGGAACCGCCGGATGCATTAGCCCTAAATAAAAAGAGCGGGCGAGCGGCCCACTCTTTCGAGTCAAGATGATCATGAGCGTCGTCAATCTAAGCGGCTTTTCTGCAACGCGCAAGGTGTTCGCCGAGGGCAGAGCAAAATTTTCCGGGGATTGCGCATCGTCGTAGCAGAAGGAAGCGTCCTTCTCAGAATTCGACCGCCTATCCCAAGGTCATGGCAAAACAACAAATACCAAACTCCAAACAGAATGCTGAACGCTCGGACCTCTGCCAAACCGCAAATAGCACGGCTTGCGACCAGCGCGCACCGCCTTTTGCTCGTATCGGGTTGACGGCCAATCCGCCGGTCCGTTCGCGCCAGTCGCCGGGCGCCTCCGCGTGCCAGCTGAAAATCGGGCTGACGCCTCATCAGAGCCAGCATCGTCCGCGCATAGGGGGCGCTGTCGGTGGCGAAACGAAGTTCTCCGCCAGGACGGATCGCCGGGCGAGCGCGGCGAGCGTTTCGCGGCTGACAAAACGCCGCTTCCAATGGCGCCTTTTGGGCCACGGATCGGGAAATAAAATGAAGGCTCGGCCAATGCTGGCCTCGGGAAGCCAGTCGAAGCAGGGGGCGGGCGTCGTCGTCGTAGACCTTCACATTGGAAAGTCCGCGATCTTCGATTTCGCACAGCAACTTGGCCACGCCGTTAACAAAAGGGTTCGCAGCCGATGAAACCGACGCGCGGGTTGGCCTCGCGCCTGCCACGCCAGATGTTCGCCGCCGCCAAAGCCGATTTCGAGCCAGACGTCGTCCACTTCGGCCGCAAAGACCTGCGGCAAATGAGCAGGGGCCGGAGCCGCCACGTTGGACCCAGCGAGGGAAGCCGGTTCGCCAGCGCCTCGCCCTGACGATCAGTCAGTCCACGGGCTCTGCCGTCGGCCGTGCACATGGCTGCCCAGCGGACGGCTCCAGCCGGAACGGACGCTGGGTCCGTCGGTGACGGGCCATTCCGAAATTTGAGACATAGTCACCAACGCCCCCTCGCCGCCGCGTCCTCCGCTGGACTGCGCGAGCAGGCCAACCATCTTAATTGGTTCATACCCTTGTCCGCGATATGAACGTGGGGACGCGGACGCGGCGAGAGAGCCTTTTTTGTTTCAGCTCAGCGCGGACTTGATCGATTCGACGAGATCAAGTCTCTCCCACGAAAAACCGCCATCGTTGTCCGGCGTGCGACCGAAATGGCCATAGGCGGCGGTGCGCTGATAGATCGGCCGGCTGAGGCCCAAACGTTCACGGATGCCGCGAGGGCTAAGGTCCATGACCTCGCCGATCACATTCTCCAGTTTGTCCTCGTCGACCCGTCCCGTCCCATGCAGATCGGTGTAGATCGAAAGAGGCTTCGACACGCCGATTGCGTAGGACAACTGCAACGTGCACTTGTCGGCCAACCCGGCCGCAACGATATTTTTCGCCAAATATCGCGCGGCGTAAGCTGCCGAACGGTCCACCTTCGTGGGGTCCTTGCCGGAGAAAGCGCCGCCGCCATGGGGCGCCGCTCCGCCGTATGTGTCCACGATGATCTTGCGGCCGGTGAGCCCGGAGTCGCCCTCAGGTCCTCCGACCACAAATCGTCCAGTAGGGTTAACGTAGAAGTCTTCCTCCGGGCACATCCAGCCCGCGGGAAGCACCCGGTCCACATAAGAGCGCACGATTTCGCGCACGCGCTCCTGGCTTACGCTCTCGCCATGCTGGGTCGAAACCACGATCGACGTGGCCCGAACCGGCTTGCCGTCCTCATACTGGAGCGTCACCTGGCTCTTGGCGTCTGGCCCCAACTCCGGAAGCTGACCAGAATGCCGGGCCTTCGACAACTCATGCAGAATGCGGTGAGCGTAATAGATCGGCGCTGGCATGTATTCTTCGGACTTCCGGCAGGCATAGCCAAACATGATGCCCTGGTCGCCCGCGCCTTCGTCTTTCTCGCCTGCGGCGTCCACGCCCTGAGCGATGTCCGGAGACTGCTCGTGAACGTAGCACTGAACCTCGGCGTTTTGCCAATGGAAGCCGGACTGCTCGTACCCAATGTCGCGCACGCACTGACGCGCTGCATTGATCAGCGTGTCATGATTGACCGTCAGCGGCCCGCGGGTTTCGCCCACGAGGATGATGCGGTTGGTGGTGGCGACTGTTTCCACGGCGACGCGAGAATGGGGGTCCGCTTTCAAAAAGCAGTCCACAATCGCGTCCGATATCTGGTCACAGATTTTATCCGGATGACCTTCGGAAACGGACTCGCTGGTGAATATAAAGCTTTTACGAGACAATATAACCCCCTTCCAGAAATACGGAACAACTTTCGTTCCACTCCGGAATCAACACCAGCCACCACCAGATGGCGTCAAATCTCTGGCTCGGCCACAACAGCCGTGGCCAGCCCCGCGGCCGCGCCCAAAGCCTCATCGCCGAGAGCCCGCACCAGTTCAATGACCCGCCGGCGAACCTTGGGGTCCGTGATCCTGACAAACGCGCGATTGAGCTCCAGGCCCTCGCGGCTGTTCAGAAAATCGAGCAGGAAGCTCTCTGTCTTAGATTCAGAGAAGCCGCCGCTGGGCCTTGCCCAGTACGAAGCGGCGCCTCTTCGAAGAAAGAATTGCACCGGCACATCCAGAATTTGGGCCAACTGGAACAGGCGGCTGGCGCCTATCCGGTTCGTCCCCTTTTCGTATTTCTGGATTTGCTGGAAAGTCAACCCCATCTTTTCGCCGAGCTTCTCCTGGCTCATGCCAATAACCATGCGCCGTCAGCCGAACACGGCTTCCGACATGAATATCAACTGGATTGGGCTTGCGGCCCGGCATTTCCAGCCCGTCTTCGCTCGCCCTACGCATTTCGTTGGTAGTCCCCATAGCACCCAATCTATGCCCCATCATTGATACAATCCGTCAAAAATTGAAGTATGCACCCTAATTACGCATACAACCTCTCGGTTGTACGTGTACTGATACAGACCGTCAAGCTTGCTGCGGCGACGCACGAACCGCCGCTACGCGGAACGAACGCAAAACGTGCGCGTGCGCTCCATCACCATATACAAGTTTAACGAGCAATCACGGCTTTCTCGTGATTGTGGCCCGATCCCGGCCTTTCGATTTTTGGAATGATTCTATAAAAGACCAGGACAACAATGATTATAACAGATAACGCCCATTTTCCCCAGGAAGTATTTGGTGGTGGAGTGAGGGAAATTGGCAACGCCGCGTCGATCGCGCCGGTCTCATTGAGCCCCAGAATTGCTTTTGTCCGTCCATAACCGTCGATGATCGCGGATATACCCGTATTGGCCGCCCGCGACCACTGGCAATCCCCTCTTCCACGGCCCGCATTTTTGCTTGATCCAGATGCTGATACGGCCCCGAGCTCACACCAAACCACGCATCATTGGTCAGGTTCAAAATCCACTGGGGACGAGGGCCCGAAGACTACGACCGAACCAGGAAAAATGACCTCATAACATATGAGCGGACTGAATAGTGGCGCATTGGGCACAGTCATGGAGATTCTTTCTGTCCCTGCGGTGAAGCTGAATGGCAGGTGGGTAAGCTGCCTGATCCCCCATGAATTGAGCGTCTGTTCAAACGGAAGGTATTCGCCAAAGGGTGTCAGGTGAATTTTATCGTACATCTGCCTTGACTGTTCACCGTCTTCTCTTCAGACTCCCGCTTCCACTACGAACAGGCTATTGAACACCCGGTCGATCAAATATTTTCCATCTCGCCGCTGTGCGGCTTCGGCCCGCTCGGCGCCGAGAATAAGCGTGACGCCATTCTCGACGATCCTTGAAAGCGCCTCGCGCGAGGGAGCGTCGCCAACCGCGTGGTTGAACATGAACAAAAATGGGACGGAGGATTCCGGCCAGATCACATGCGTGACTTTGGGCCCCGCCGCCGTCTTTACCGGACTTGTGGCTTTTTCGCCGCTGCCGCCATCCGTGCTGAGCTGAAGGTACCGGTCGAATATCCAGCGGCGATTTTCCGGCTTCCATTTTTCCGTCTGAGGAATATTCGCCTGCACCAACCGCAGACGCACGCCCTCGACCACGGCGTCGCTGGCGTTGGCCAGACGCCAGGCGCCCCACCCTTCTCCAGCCAGAAGCAGCAGCCCGCCGAATGCGGGCAGCTAACCACCTGGCCCGGCGAGGATTTTCAGGACTGTCGGCCGGATCGAAGGCGGCTGCCGGACTGGTGAAAACGATCAGCGCCAACAGCGTCAAGCCATAGACGCCAACCACGGAAGCGCCCTGCAGCAAGGCGGCGTCGCCGGTCAGGGCGTAGCCGAACAGGTTCCAGGGAAAGCCGGTGAACAAGTGGCCGCGAAGCCATTCGGCCGCGAACAACCCCAGGGCGAATGCGGCGACGCGCGCGGCGCCCGGACGCCAGAAGGCCATGGCGACAGCACGGCGCCGAAGGCCCAAAACAGACGCAAGGACTGCGGGCATGGCCGTGATCGCGAAGGGCAACAGGATGGCGAATTTCTCGGGCTCGACAAGGAAGGCCGCCGCCCATCCAGTAAAGCCCGCCCAAGAAGTATCCAAAGCCCGCGAACCAGCCCAGCCCGGCCGCGCGGCGAAGTCGCTCGCGCAATGTGGGAGCGTCGCGACGCCGTCGAGCAGTCCAGACAAGCATGGGCAACGTTACGAAAAGCACCGGCCAGAAATGGAAAGGCGCCAGCGCCAGAACCGAGCCCAGCCCGCCGCGAAACTCACCGCCGCGCGTCCCCATGCGCCAAGCCCCGCGATGCGGCGCGCCAAGTTATTCATCAGGCCCCTCATTTATGTGAGTGAGTGTCGGAACGTGGCTCGCTGCCCACCGAACCATCACCTCTATGCGAAATCGCAGGACGTGGCGCAAGTTTTTGTCGCGGCCTGCTATGAATAAGGTCGTTTTTCGTCGCGCCATCAAGATGTTCTCAAACGCCGCTCGTCCAAAAAAGGAAAGCAGTAGACTTTCGTCTGCGCTGTTGTGTCACCATGTTGCCACAGTTTTAGTAAAATCATAGCTATATCATCATATACAACAAAGGAAATGAAGGAATGGCGAGCAAACCAATCATCGCCTTCGTCATTTTGTGTTTTGCGTTCACTCCTTTTCAGATGACGCACGCCGATGATGACGCTCAAATTCGGGAACTCTTGCAAAAATCGGGCATCGAGGCCGCCCTCGACCATTTGCCCGCCGCCCTCATTTTGGGCAACGCCGAGGCCCGCGAGAGAGGCCTGACCGGCGAAAAGTTCGAGAGGGCCCTGGACGAAGCCGCGCAAACCGCCTACGCGTCCGAAGCCGTCATCGGGCGCATGGTGGAAGGCTTCCGCAAGCTGCTTGAACCGGAAGAAATTCAAACACTTTTGCGTCACTACAACTCCCCGTTGGGCCAGCGCGTCGCCCGCATGGAGGCCGACTTGGCCAGCGCCGCCTCCACCGACAAGCTGGCCTATGTCCGGGAGGCCATCCTGCGCGAAACCGAAACCGCAACCAGCTCACGGCGTTTCCAGAATCGCATCGCCCTTTGCCAGCGTCTGGACGAGGCGGCCGGGACCACCGATCTGAGCGTCAGCGTGGCGATGCACACCATGCTCGCCTTGCAATCGGCGAAGCTAAAAGCGGGCGTAGTCCACAACAAAATAAGTATAGATGAATTAAAATCCAAGCTGGAAAAGACCCGTCCTCTTCTGCGCCAACAAGTGTCGCAAGAAAACCTGATATCGTTTCTTTACGCCTATCGCGACCTTAGCACCGACGACCTGCGTCTTTATTTGGAGTTTGCCCGGTCCCCCGCAGGGAAAAAGCTGATGTTTGCATTCAACGCCACGCTCGACGCCGCGCTTACCGAGCGCGCGGGCGTTTTCAGCGATGAGCTCATGAAGAACCTGACGAGTTTGCCCCTTTAGACGCTTGCTCTAAATCATTGTTTACCACGTCATTTCCAGAGGGCCCGGAAATGGTCATTGCAGTGCAACCCATGCGATTGCGACATCGTACTGACAAGGTCTGGACGTATTTACCCAAGAGTTCTAGTGTAGCTGGTTCCGGGTGGATTGGTTCTACCCCAGCTCGATGACCCCAAATCGGAATGCACCCCCATGCGCACCATCCGCCCACCACTTTTCGCAATGCTGTGTCTCCTGCTGTGTCCGCCCGCGATGTTTTCGGCCGTCGCGGCCAATGCGGCGGATCGCGCCGCCATCCAGCAGTTGTTCGAAAAATCCGGTCTGACCCGGCAAACCTCGTCCCAGCCCGAAATGATCCAGGAAACTTTTCGTGAGCTGATCACGCAGACGCCGACCAGCGAGGACGTGGTTCAATCCTGGAACAACGCCGCCGCCAAGGCCTACGCGCCCGACCGGATCATGGCCCGGCTCATAGACACTTTCGCCAGCACATTCACCGATCAGGAGCAGGCGGAGCTGATGTCCTTCCTCGACTCGCCCCTGGGCAAACGCATCGTCGAGCTGGAAGCGGGCGCTTCCAACGTGGACCCCGAGCAATTCGCGGCGCCTCTGCGGAAGCTCCAGGAAGACCCCAAGGCCAACGGCAAGCGTCTGGCCCTTTATCATGACGTGGATGAGGCCACGGGCGGCGCCGAAGCCTGGGTGTTGCAGCGCATGAACACCGTTCTGGTCATGGAGATCGCCCTGCTCAGCGCGGCCAAGCGAACCGACGCCATCAAGGTCAAGGAATTCAAAGCCAAACTGGAGAACGATCGCGCCAAGATGCTGGAGGACGCCACCCGGTCCTACGCGGTCGCCTCGGCCTTCGCCTACAAAGATCTGACCGACGATGAACTCGCCGAATACATTCGCGTGTCCAAAACCCCGGTGTGGCGGAAATACACGCGTGAAGCGCTCAAGGGCATGGACGCGGCGCTGGTCGAATTGGCTCAGATGATGACGCGGGAACTTGCCATCAGCGGCGGAGGGGGAAAGGCGCTTTAGTCTGACTACAGAGCGATTGAACCGTGGCTTACTCCACACTCGCATATATAATAATGAATCAATTTTTACCGGCGCCACCGAATGCGGGCCCGGCCCCGGCGGGAGGCGCGGATTGCCGGTCCTGACGCTGAAAACCCTGCGGGAGGGCGGCAAGCGGGCCATGGCCCAGGCGCTGGCCGCCGCCGAAAACACGCGTGGAAACGACAGCGAAGCGAACGCCGTCGCCGCCTTGCTCGATGACGCCTGGCTTGCGCCCAGGGCTCGGACGCTGGGCCTCACCGGGCCTCCCGGCGTGGGCAAGTCCACGCTCATCGACGGGCTGATCCGCCGCTGGCGGACAGGCGGGCGCGACGGTCGGCGTCATCGCGGTCGATCCCTCCTCCCACCTCACCGGCGGCGCGCTGCTGGGCGACCGCATCCGCATGCGCACCAATCCAGGCGACGAGGGCGTGTTCATCCGCTCGCTGGCCTCTCGCGGCAGGCTGGGCGGCCTGTCCGACCTTGCCTTCGCCGCCAGCGTCCTGATGCGCGCGGTGTACGACCGGGTGATCATCGAAAGCGTCGGCGTCGGACAGTCGGAGGCCGACATCGCATCCGTGGCGGACACGGTGGCGCTGTGCGTGCAGCCGGGTTCGGGCGACGCGCTCCAGTTCATGAAGGCGGGGATCATGGAGATCCCCCATGTCGCCGCCGTCACCAAGGCCGATATGGGCGCGGCGGCGACGCGGGCGCTGGGCGACCTGAAGTCCGCGCTGGGATTGTTCGCGCACAAGCCGGATGGATGGGAGGTTCCGTGCCTTTCGCTCTCAGCCTCGACCGGCGAGGGCGTGGACGCCTTCATCGAAGCCTGCGAGCGCCGTCATGCCTGGCTCGACCAACAGGGTCTGCTGGCCGTCCAGCGTCACGGGCAGGCGCAAACGTGGCTGCGCGCGCATATCCAGGCGCGCTTTGGATCGGCGGGCGTGGAGGCGGCGGCCGACGCCCTGACGCTCGCGCCAGGGACGGGACCGTTCGCGAAGGCGCGGGCGCTTGACGGGCGGTTCCGCGTGACGTTAACGGAGGGTTGACGCGACACAAAATGCGGAGGCGCCTGCTCCGGGCGCCTTCTACCTGTCCGCAAAACGGCAATATTTCGACCAGGTAAAGTCGCATTCCTCTTCCAGTTCGTAGGGGTCCGGCGCCATGACCCGCTCGATCGACGCGCGGGCCGCCGCCGCATCGCTGACGTAATAGACAGCTTGCCGCTTCGCCGATCGCAACATGGTCAGCACGAGAATTCCGCTGCGCGGCTGCTCCAGGACATTGGCGATCTGCTCTTGCTTTTCTTGCGCGCGCTCCAATTCGTCCGAGTTGGACGCGGGCAGGGTCAACGTTATCGCGTGCGCCAGATCGGCGCGCATGGCCAGAGCCTTGGCGCCGTCATTCACCCTGACAAAGGCTGTTTCTTCCGGCTCGCCGTTGGCGCCGCCCGAATTGAACGTCACGTCCAGGCCCGCCCATTGGCAATCCTCCAGGGGAAACACGCCGGTGTGACCCAGTTCGCACGTCCAAAAGCTGTCGAACACCGCAGGGAACCTGTCCAAAGACGTTGACGTCTGAATGGCGTCCGACCAGGTCTCGGAGAAACAAACGTTCCCTACTTTGACGGCAAAATCATACTCGCCGATGATATGATCGAGCATGATAAACGCCATATTCTTGGCGTGATCTTCGTATTCACTTGGAATTTCGCGAGCAAAACGAATTTCCATCCCTAACCAGAGACCATCCGCATAATATCCAATAAGAACTTCGGACGAACTCAGCGTGAAGTCGTTCATCGACATCGCGAAGTCGGTTTCCGTCACCCGGGCGCGAAAGGCGCAGGGCTTGTAGTCGCCAAGCGGGGGCGCCTGATCGACCAGATCCATGACCAGTGGAAACGCGCTTGTGGCGCCATGCGCCGAAATACACAACGTCTCGATCTCGCCCGACTTCGACTCAAGAAGCTCAAATGCGATGTTAGGAAAGTATTTGCCCGCGAACAGGTTCATTTCCATCACTTTTTCACGCGTGCTCAAGGCCTCCCAGGCTCCGCGCGCATCCAGGAACGCCCGCCAGAACTCCGCGATTTGCGTTTCGTCGGCGGACATCGACGGTGTAAGGTTGCTCATATCGGCTCCGGTCTTATTGGTTGAGGGTACATAACGCCATCTGCGCCACTGTGTCGGCCACGTCGTTTATATTTCAATCCTCCATGGTGTCCGCCAGGAACTCCATGATGAGATCGAGCAGCACATCTATCTTGTATTCTTCATCATGGGCATAGCTGCTCTCACTCAACATTGTTTCAATGAGCTCTATCCAATGATAGGGTGATTCCACATCGAACTCCCGGCACAGCCACTGCTGAAATCCCCGCAGAGCGCGATAGTCGGTGTAGCAATCCATTCCCGCGACAAATACGGATATAGATTTATAGGTCGGTTCACAAACATACATGTCGAAACGAGCCCTGATTTTTTCTATTTTTCCGGCAAATTTCAGGCGCTCTTCCATGCAGGAATTCAAGTCTCGTAACCTCGCGATGTGTTAAAGGGTCTTATAACCTCCAGTCGGAAGCCCCTTGCGGCCCATACGCCTTACAATCCGCACCAAGATAGTGGGCGCCGACAACAAGTCCAGCGAAAGGTTGCCGCTAGTGCAGCCTGGCGCAAGTTCGCACCCCAGTTGGCCGCACACGCATGAGCGAACTTGCGCCTGAAAAGCTGCACTAAATTCAATAAGTTGCTAGTGCACCTTATCCTGCGGAAATCCTGTAAGCGCGTGCCGGAAAGTGGGTCAGGATTTCCGCCGGGGTGCACTAGTTCGACTATGTCACCGCACGCGGCCTAATTGGGCGATAGGGGGCTTGAGAAGGAAGGCCAAGGCCCTTCCGCTTCATATGGCGAGGCTTTCGAAGGAGAGGCTCGGCCTGCTTTGGAAGGTTTTCGTTGGCGTCGGCATGCGTAAAAGGGGGGTGGCCGACGGCGCCTTGGAGTGAAGCTTACGATGCGCGCAAACGTCCCCGTGATCTGCCGCGCCTTGTGTTCGCAGAAGATCGGAGTGTTGAGTAAATTTGACACCAAGAAGAGCTATTGCCACCTTATTCCAATATTTTTCCGTGTCTTTTGTAAGCAGACTTCATGGCTGCTTGACGTTTATTATGACGTTTTCTTATTAAATCATAAATGCTTTGTTTGGAATTCGGCTGAATTGGCAGGCTCCACTTGAAGAAATCGACGATGTCGCCACAGCTCAACAGTGGCATTTGTTCTTTTTGCAGGAGACGTTCGGTGAGCATGAAGTACATGGCGATCAGCGTCATCGCCATATGATGATGCCACCCGTTCCAGCTCCGAACCTGATAATCAGCCATGCCGCAAGTGCTCTTTCCGTCCTGGAAGCTGCGCTCCACCCAGAACCTCGCTCCCTGCATGACGGCCAGACGCTGAGGTGAACTTTCTTCCGGAGAATTGCTGAGGCTGTATTTTATCTCGTCTGGCGATCCTGGCTCGCGGCGGACAATAATATGCCAGCAGTGAGCCATTTCTTCTTCTCCGTCCCACAGCCAGACCCGCTGGCGCAAGATTTCAACTTCGAGTTTGCCGCGCGTGCTGTCGCGCAACGTGACTCTGCGCCAGGCATGCGCGGGCTGCTGTGCGACCCAGGCGTCGGCCCGGACCGGCTTCGCCTGCGCGTGGAGACGGGCTGGGCCACGGCCGCGGCCGGGCTTTTTCTCCGGCACGTGAAGGCCAGGATCGGTTAGGTAGATCAACTGGTTCTTGTGGATGTCGGCGACGAAGACTTCACCGTCCGCGTCCAACGCCCGCAGCAGCCACGGCTCCTTGCCGTAACCGCCGTCCACGCCGACCCAGTTGTATCGGACGCCATTGGCGCGAGCACGCCTGACCATCTCCAGCGCGAGCTGGGCTTTCGAGCGGAAGACAATCTCTTCTTTCGGAACGCCAGCTTTCCTGCATCGTTCCGGATCATCGGTCCATTCTTTTGGCAAATAAAGCTGGACATCGATAAGTGTATGATGGGTTCCGTTAGCCAGAGCGGCGTAAACGCCGACTTGACCATTGTCAACCTTGCCATGGCGGCCGAGCCATTGCCGGGCGACGCCGACCGAGTGCTTGCCTTTCTTGAGGAAGCCCGACTCGTCCAACAGCAAACAACTGTCGGTTTGGCCTCCCAAAATGGCGTCTGCTTCACGGGCGACCTGGTCGAACACGGGACGCGCACGCCAAGGCGAATTGCTGGTGAAGTGATGCAATTGCTGGGAGTTGGCTCCGACGACCACTTCCGCCATACGTTCCATGTTCTTGCGGTCCGCCTGGAACAGGCCGAGCATGTAAAGCTTGGCCTTGTCCAGCATTGATCTTGTACGCCAAGAAAATTGTCTGGAAAATTTATCGAGGACGACGGAAGCTCTCTCCGCCATTCCGTCGAGGCTTGAATAAATACAGTCTACTGATTCTGAAGGCGTTTAGCGGTTTCATTTTTCACCCTCATGAAAAACTGATTCTCAAGAACAATATCACGAGTTCAGAAAATATAAAGCCCAAAAGCATGGTCATGCAAAGCTTATTCCTGGCTCCAGATGAATGACGCCCACTAAAAGGGGGGAGCCTGTCTGGCGAAGTCATTACAGTATAGTAGAGCCAGTCAGCGGAACGAGAAAGATAAACGACCATGGGCACCGAATGGCGCTCGCCTCATCTAAGCCTTCGCGAGCCTCCCCACAACCGATATCTCTGCCTACGCCATTTTGGCGAGCGGCGTCCTCCGTGTGCGGTGACAAAGTCGAACTAGTGCTCCCCGCCGGATGTCCCGCCCCCTTTGCGGCGAGTGCTGATCGGGACATCCGGCGGATAAGGAGCACTAGCAAGATTATGATTCTAGTGCAGCTTTCTAGCCGGAAGTTCGTTACGGCGCGTGCGGCGAACATGAGCGCGAACTTCCGGCTGGCTGCACTAGCTCAGGCCCGATCCCCAAAATTAACGGGCAGCGTGACGGTCAGCGCCGTCCCCTCCCCTTCGGCGCTCGTCAGCTCGATTGCGCCGCCCAGCGCCCGCACCCGTTCCCCCATGCCCAGCAATCCCAGCCCCTGACGGGGGGCCTCCGGCAACCCCACCCCGTTGTCCGTCACCGACACCCGAACCATCGCCCGTCCGTCCTCTCCCTGCGCCAGCGTCACCACCACATCCGCCCGCGTTGCGCTGGCGTGGCGGCGCACATTGGTCAACCCCTCCTGCACGATGCGGTAGATCGTCAGGGCGGTGGTCTCGTCCACTCCGTCCAGTCCCGGCGGCAGCGACAGGGTCACGTCTAGCGCCGGGCCGACGCTGCTCCAGGCCGCCACCAGGGCCTTCAGCGCCTCCGTCGCCCCCAGATCGCCCAGCGCCTGAGGCCGCAGGCGGCGCAGCGTGCTCGCGTTCATCCGTTGGACCTCGTTCACCTGTTCTACCAGCGTCCGGCAGCCCGCCACGAACGCCGCCGCGTCCACCGCTGCCTCCTCCGCCTGCGCAGCCAGCGACAGCGCGCCCGCTCTGATGGCGAACAGATATGGCCCCATCTCGTCGTGAAGCTCGCGAGCCAGTTCCTTGCGCTCGTCGTCCTGCACGGTGATGAGCTTTTGCGTGAGCAGCCGGTTCTCGGCCATGGTCTGCGCCAGCGCCTCGGCGAGACCGTTGAGCTTGGCGCAGATGTCGCGCAATTCGGGAGCGCCGCCGGGCGCTGATGGACACGGCGTAATCGCCCTCGCTTCAACCGCGTCAGACCGTCGCCGATCAGTCGGATGGGCGCCAGGGCCCGACCCGCCACCGCATAGGTCAGCGCAAAGACCATCGCCGCGAGCAGCCGCCCCGCCCAGCGCCAGATTGCGGACGTCGCGCCAGACTTCGGAAATCTCGTTCCAGGGATAGGAGGCGATGACGATCTCGCCGTAATTGCGCCCGCCGATATCGGCCCGAATGCGCGCTCCGACGGTCTGGATGCGTCAGCGCGGCGAACCACGCGGGGACCTGCCCCGCGGCGCTGTCGTCGGGAGGCGGCGGAAACGGCCGCTTCGCCGTCCTCGGACAGATAAATCTGGACATGCCGGAGGTTTTGCAGGCTGTCGATCAGGCTCTGCAAGGCCGATTTCGGGTCTTGTCGCGCCTGCTGGAGCTCACGCAGACTGGCCAGCGCGGCCTCGACGAACTCGACCGACAAGCCGCGTGCTGGCGCCGACCTCCGCCTTCACCCGCGCCCCCGCGCCGGTGATCAGAGTGGCGATGTTGGCCGCCAGCGCCAGCGTCAGCAGCGTGGCGAACAGCAGATTGATCCGCAGTCGGAGAGACAGATTTCGCCACATGCGCAAGCCTCCGTGCAAGCGTCCTGGTCGATTGACAACGCCGCAGATGAATGACAGCGATAGGCGATAAAAGAAGATTGGGAGGCTCATTATACCAGCCCACGAAACGAATGACATATGTGCGGCAATCTCGGCGTCATCCCTCGCGCTCGTCGCGGGGACCGGATGAACACCGTGATTGTTCAATAACATAGTCCGTAGCCATGGATCGACCGGGACAAGCCCGGCGACCGGAAAACCACCGGCTGGCCAGACTTGGCTGGGTCAATCATTTTCCTTCCTCTCCGCGGAGTGGTAAGTTACGACCTCCACCACCATCGCACCATTCCGAGTACGCCGTGAAGGTTCTGATTGTCGACGATCATCCCATTGTCATTTCGGGTTGCCGGGCCCTGCTGGCTCAGCGGCCCGACATCACCCTCATCGAGGCGCTCGACGGCGAACAGGGCTACAAGCTCTACGCCGAACACCAGCCCGACGCGGCGGTCATCGACATCAAGCTGCCGGGCCTTCCGGATTCGAGATCACCCGGCGCATCCTGATCAAAGACCCGCAGGCCAGGATCATCCTGTTCAGCATGAACGACGATCCGATCTTCGCCGCCCGGGCCATCGAATGCGGCGCCAAGGGCTACCTCGCCAAAAACGACGATCCCGACAATTTCATCGAAGCCATCGTCAAGGTGGCCGACGGCGGCGTGTTCCTGAACCCCGAAATCGCCCAGAAGCTGGCGTTCTACAACCTGAAGGCCGCCGACAATCCGCTTTCCCAGCTCAACGCCCGCGAACTGGAAATCGTCCGGCTGCTGTGCAGCGGCAAGAGCACCGCCGAAATCGCCAGCGACGTCAACGTTTCCTACAAGACCGTCGCCAATACCTGCTCCATCGTCAAAAACAAGCTCGGCGCCCGCACCATGATCGACCTCGTCCGCATCGCCCTTGAACATAAAATCGCGTGAAGAGCGCGCGCCTCCTCTGGAACACAAAGGTGACAACGATACCTATTCCATCAAAGCCAGCCGTATTTTACATAAAATATATACGCCTCCTCAATTGTTTTTGATGCGCATGCTGGATAATCGTATTCCGCGCACGAGGCGACCTCTCCACTAGTGCAGCCTGGAGGAAGTTCGCTCCCACGTTCGCCGCACGCGCCGTAGCGAACTTCCTCCGGAAAAGCTGCACGAGAGCTGAATAGTTCGCTAGTGCGCCTTATCCGTCGGAAGTCCTGAAAGAGCGTGCCGCAAATGGGCAGGACTTCCGACGGGGCGCACTAGAGAGGTCGCCTCGGGCGTCCGGCCGTGTCGGGGACTCGCCAGACGCCGTCGACACCAGAACCGGGGGATCAATTTTCATGCGCTTCCGAAGATTTGCGGGACCGCTCATCGCGGCGGTCTTGTCCGCTGGCTTGGTTGCGGGCTGCGTTCAGCGCCTACGCCACCACAGGTGGACGACCAAACACTCAACATTTCCACATTCGAAGTGCTCGTCTCGCCTGACCCGCTGGCCATCTCCTGGCCGCCGGCCGAGGAGGAATACCTCGCCTCCAAACATCTTGACCGCAACATCGGCGGCGTCGATCCGTCCACGTCGGTAGAGGGTCGAACCTTCGTCCGTCAGAAGGCGGCGAACGCTCTGCGGGCGGCGCTTCAGGAGACCTTCGCCCATGCCCCGCGCGGATCGCGCCCTGTGACTCTGCGGGTCACCATTCTCGTCGCTCACGTGCTCGACGGCGGCGAAAAGGTGATGGGCGGCCTCGATCATCGGCCCCATGCAGCCACAAGCTGATGTGCGAGGCCGCGTTCGTGGACACTAAGACCGGGCAGGTCCTGGCGCAGACCAAAGAGCTGTTCGCCATGGAGCAGGCCACCGGCGGCGGAGTGGCGGGCGTCATCGCGGGAGCCATCATCGACTCGCAGCGGGTCTGGGCGAAACCTACGGACGTCTGTCTGCGGACTACGCCAATAAGCTTTACAGGTGGATAATGCCCCTGCGCGGGTGACGCCAGAGAGACGGCGGCGGGCGCCGGGCGATAGCCCGGCGTCCAACCGCGCATCCACGCCGAAACGGGCGCTTGACAGCAGGCTGGTAACAGTGTCTTTGGCTGCTCACGACGTGAGCACCGCATGCCCATCGGGCGCCTGGTCCAACGGTCGCGACATGGTCCCAGCACCCAGTCATCAGCCAGAAAATGAAACCATTTTTTCGCCTCATGACCATTGCATTCACTTTTCCCGGACAGGGCAGTCAACAAACCGGAATGGGCAAGGACCTCGCCGCCCTTCCCCGAAGCGCGCCGCGTGTTCGATGAGGTCGACGAAGCCCTTGGCGAGAAGCTCTCGGTCCTCATGTTCGAAGGGCCTGACTCCGAGCTGACCCTCACCGCCAACGCCCAGCCCGCGCTCATGGCGGTTTCGCTGGCGGTGATCCGCGTCCTCGAAGCCAGGGGCCTCGACCTCGGCGCGTCGGTCAAATATGTCGCAGGCCATTCGCTGGGCGAATATTCGGCGCTCGCCGCCGCGGGCGCGATCAGCGTCGCCGACACGGCCAGGCTGCTCCGCATTCGCGGACGCGCCATGCAGGAAGCGGTTCCGGTGGGCGTGGGCGCGATGGCGGCCCTGCTCAACGTGGACTTCCCCGAGGCGGAGAAGATCGCCGCCGAAGCCGCGCAGGGCGAAGTCTGTCAGGCCGCCAACGACAACGCGCCGGGGCAGGTGGTCATCAGCGGCGCCAGGGCCGCCGTCGAGCGCGCCATCGAAATCGCTCCCAAATATGGCGCCCGGCGCTGCGTGCTGCTGCCGGTGAGCGCGCCTTTCCATTGCGCCATGATGCAGCCCGCCGCCGACCGCATGGCCGAAGCGCTCGCGTCCGTCACGATCAACGCGCCCGCCGCGCCGCTGGTGGCCAACGTGCTGGCCAGCGCGGTCACCTCCCCGGACGAAATTCGCAAACTGCTCGTTCAGCAAGTCACAGGCGCGGTGCGCTGGCGCGAATCGGTGGCCTTCATGGCCGCCAACGGTGTAAAGACGGTCTACGAACTGGGAGCGGGACGCGTGCTTGACCGGGCTGGCCCGGCGCATCGACCGGAATCTCGACGCCAAGTCAATCGGCTCCCCCTCCGAAATCGAAGAATTCGCCACAACGCTCGCCAGCGCTTCATAAGGCGCCGCGGCCAACAAGGGTGAGAAAATTTTCATGTTCGATCTAAGCGGAAAAGGCGCTCTGGTCACGGGCGCCACGGGCGGCATTGGCGCAGCGACGGCCAGGGCGCTGAAAGCGCGGGCGCGAAGCTCGCCATATCCGGAACCCGAGCCGACGTGCTGGCCCAGCTCGGCGCCGAACTGGGGCCGGACGTGATCTGCCTGCCCTGCGATCTCAAGGACCGCGCCGCCGTGGCCGCGCTGACCAGCGAGGCCGAAGTCCGCGCTGGGCTCGATGGACATCCTGGTCAACAACGCCGGCATAACCCGCGACAACATCTTTCTGCGCATGAAAGACGAGGAGTGGGACGAGGTCATCGCCGTTAATCTCACTTCGGTGTTCATCCTGTGCCGGGCCGCGATCCGCAACATGCTGCGTCGTCGATACGGCAGAATCATCAACATCGCCTCAATCAGCGGAGTGATCGGCAATCCTGGTCAGGGCAACTATGCGGCCTCCAAGGCGGGCATGGTAGGCATGACCAAGTCGCTCGCCCGCGAAATGGCGCCGCGCGGCATAACGGCCAACTGCATCGCGCCAGGCTTCATCGAGACGCCGATGACCGACGCTCTCACCGAAAAGCAGGTGCAGGCCATTGCCGCCGCGATACCGTCGGGCGTTCTGGGCAAGCCCGAAGACATCGCCGTCGTCGGTGGTGTTTCTCGCCAGCCAGGAGGCGCGCTACATCACGGGCGAAACCATCCATGTCAACGGCGGCATGGCCATGGTCTGAAACTACAAGGGCTTGCGGTCTGCCGCCCGGCGGTCGATGCCAAAAGGCGCCTCGCGCGCCTGCCGAGGCCCGGATGCACTGATCCAAATGATGTGATCCAAATTCTGGTCAACGCTAATAAGGTGTGATACCAAGCGCAGACTTTAATTAGGGGCGGAATGCAAGGCGCAAGCCCCTTTGAGGTTTTGTCGATCCGCCTGGAAGAGGCGCAAGCTCGAAGGCGGATCGACGGCAGGCGTGATACAGAATTATCGGAACAGTTACAGAGTACTGAACTGAAACATTTGGGGAAACGGTGAGGCAAGAAAATGAGCGACATTGCAGACCGCGTTAAGAAGATCGTCGTTGAGCACTTGGGCGTCGAGGCCGAGAAGGTCACGTCCAATGCGAGCTTTATCGACGATCTTGGCGCTGACAGCCTCGACACGGTCGAACTGGTCATGGCCTTTGAGGAAGAGTTTGGTTGCGAGATTCCCGATGACGCGGCCGAGACCATCCTCACCGTCGGTGACGCTGTCAAGTTTCTTGAAGAGCACGCCAGCTGAGCGCCTTCGGACCCGTCGGTCCGCCTTTCGCATTGTCATTGCTTTCAATAAGCTGCAATGATAGCGATGAGGCGTCTTGCTGCGGCTATCGGCCGCATACGATGCGTGATCAAGGCGGCGGCGGGCCGACAGACAATCAACGGCCCACCTAAACGGTAAAGCTGGGAGACAGGATGCGGCGCGTCGTTATTACCGGACTGGGTATGGTCACTCCACTCGGGTGTGGAGTTGAGGCGATTTGGCGACGAACTGATCGCCGGGGGCAGCGGCGCGCGTCGCATTGACACATTCGACATCACCGATCTGGCCTGCCAGGTCGCCGCGTTCATTCCGCGCGGCGACGGCTCGGACGGCTCCTACAATCCCGACCAGTGGATGGAGCCCAAAGAACAGCGCAAGGTCGATGAATTCATCGTCTTCGCCATGGCGCGCCGCCACGGAGGCCATGCGAAGACTCGGGCTGGGAGCCCAAGACCGCCGACGAGCAGAACAGCACGGGCGTGCTGATCGGCTCGGGCATCGGCGGCCTGCAGGGCATCGAGAAGACCTCCCTGCTCATGGCCGAAAAAGGCCCGAAGCGCATCAGCCCGTTCTTCATTCCGGGCAGGCTGATCAATCTTGCCTCGGGCTACGTCTCCATCCGGTTCGGCCTCAAGGGGCCTAATCACGCGGTGGTGACGGCCTGCTCCACCGGCGCGCACGCCATCGGCGACGCCTCGCGGCTCATCGCCTTTGGCGACGCCGACGTGATGGTGGCGGGCGGCGCGGAATCGCCGCTGTGCCGTCTGGCCATCGCCGGCTTCGGCGCATGCCGGGCCCTCACGACCCACTTCAACGACGAACCGCAGCGCGCGTCGAGACCCTACGACCGGGACCGCGACGGCTTCCTCATGGGCGAAGGCGCGGGCATCGTCGTTCTCGAAGAATACGAGCACGCCAAGGCGCGCGGCGCCAAGATATACGCCGAAGTCATCGGCTACGGCATGTCGGGCGACGCGTTCCACATCACGCGCTCCGGCCGAGAGCGGCGACGGCGCCTATCGCTGCATGCAGGCCGCTCTGAAGCGGGCCGGGATCAGCCCCGCCGACATCGACTACGTCAACGCCCACGGCACGTCCACGCCCATGGGCGACGAGATCGAACTGGCGGCCGTCGAGCGGCTGTTCGGCAACGCGGCCGGCAACGCTGACCATGTCCTCGACCAAATCCGCCACGGGCCATCTCCTGGGCGCGGCTGGCGCGATCGAGGCCATCTTCTCGGCGCTGGCGATCCGCGACAACGTGGCGCCGCCAACGCTCAATCTCGACAATCCGTCGGTCGAGACGCCCATTGATCTGGCCCCTCACCAGGCCCGCAAGAAAGAGATCAATACGGTCCTGAGCAACTCGTTCGGCTTTGGAGGCACCAACGCGTCGCTGATTCTCCGGCGTGTGTGAACCCGCTTCGCCTGCAATAATCAGCGCGCGTCCATGACGCGCGTGATGCCGGCTTGAAAATCCTTTACGCTCACGTAATTATCGCCACTTGCGACAAGCTGTCGCCCCGACGGCGGCGCAGACGCCGGGTTTACGCTCCGGCGACGACGCGTGATCTCCCTTTCGCCATAATTGCTTGGTCAACTCCAGACTGGACGTGTTCGGCGCACTGCATTGCTTTGTGTACGTTGCGTCCAAATCACACCGCTTGGATTTCATCATTTGAGCCCGGCGTCTTGAAGAACCGCGAAACCTATTGCGGCGCAATCCGGAGAGCGTTCCAGACATGCCAAGCGACATTTTCGATTGGGATAGCCGGAATCGTCATTCCCGCAGCGGCGGCCTGCAAGGGACGCGACGGCAATTTCACGGTGATGCCCCGAAGCCCGCAGGAGGCCCTTGAGCCCGATCACGCTCCCGAGCCGCCGCCCGGGCGTCGCGGCCGGCAGCAGCACCCGGTTTTCGACTTTCCTCAACGCCATTCTGACGCTGATCTTCATCATCCTGATCGGCGCGGCGGGCGCTGTTCTATGTGGCCAAGACGGAATTCGACCGTCCCGGCCCGCTGGATCACGACACCGTGGTGGTCATTCCGAGGGGCGAAGGGCTCAGCGCCATCGCCGAGCGCCTCGAGCGCGAAGAGCGTCATTTCCAACCGGTTTGTCTTTCGAGGCCAGCGTCCGGCTCTATTTCCGCGCCGAGAGCAAGCTCAAGGCGGGCGAATACGCCATCAAAGAAGAACGCCAGCATCCGGGGCGTGCTCGACACCCTGATCAGCGGACAGGGCGAGCCTGTCCACGATTTCGATTCCCGAAGGGTTCACCAGCCAGCAGATCGTGGACCGGCTCGCGGCCAATTCGGAACTGACTGGCGAGGTCGCCGAAGTTCCCGCCTGAAGGAACGCTGCTGCCAGACACTTATCGCTTCGCCCATGGCGTCAGCCGCGACGATATGATCAAGCGGATGCAGGCCGAACAACGCAAATTCGTCGACAAGGTGTGGGAGGAGCGGTCGAAGGACATCGCTCATCAAGTCCAAGGAAGAACTGATCATCCTGGCGTCCATCGTCGAGAAGGAGACGGGCAAGGCCGACGAGCGGCCGCGCGTGGCCGCCGTGTTCCTCAACCGCCTGAAGAACGAGCATGCGGCTGCAATCCGATCCCACCTTCATGTACGGGATCACCATGGGCAAGGGGCCGCTGGGCCACCCGCCGACCCGCGCCGAGCGCGATACGCCTACGCCTTACAACACCTACACCATTTCCGGGTTGCCGCCGGGACCGATCGCCAATCCGGGACGCGCGGCCATCGAGGCCGTGCTGCATCCCGCCAAGACCGTCGAATCTCTACTTCGTGGCCGACGGCACTGGCGGCCATGTCTTCGCCGACACCAACGCCGAGCACAACGCCAATGTCGAAAAGTGGCGCGAGATCGAGAAAAGGATGCGGGCCGAGCAGGACGCCAGCGGCGAGAGACAGCCGAGCAGGCGCAGAAGGCGCAGGAGGTCGCGGCAGTTCAGGCCGAGCCGGTCAGGGCGCGAAGCGGGCTCAGGCCGGGCGCGCCGCGCATCATCTCCGAAATTCCCGACGGCAAGCGGCGAGCGCGCCGCGGCGACGACCGCGGCAGATCGGGCGCCAAGCCAGGCCCCCGCCTCCGCTCTGAGCGCAAGCCCAAGAGACCAACTTTGCACTCCGTTGTCCTCGAGCGCAACCGAAGACGTTGTGGATCGCGCGCCTGCCAGCGCGCCGTCAGTCATGTTTTTTACCGTCCGCCGCGATTCTCTCGCCGTCGGCCATTGACGCAGCCGGATTTGCATGCTGTACATGCCTCCTCAACCTCACGTGCGGCGCCATGCTCCTAGGCCTGCCTAATATCCTGACCTACGCGCGTCTCGCAGCGGTTCCTGCGCTGACGGCCGTTATGTTTTTCGGCCGGGGCGACGACGACCACCAAGTGGATGGCGTTGAGCATTTTCGTCGTCGCCGCCATCACCGACTTCTTCGACGGCTATCTCGCCCGCGCCTGGGAACAGCAAAGCATGATCGGCCGTCTGCTCGATCCCATCGCCGACAAGCTCATCGTGGGCGCCGCCCTCTTGATGCTGGTGGCCGACCAGACCATTTCCGGGTGGTCGCTGTGGGCCGCGCTGATCATCCTGTCGCGTGAGATCCTGGTTTCGGGCCTCAGGGAGTTCCTGGCCGAACTCAACGTCACCGTAGCGGTGTCGCGCCTCGCCAAGTGGAAGACCACCGTGCAGATGGTGGCGCTGTGCTTCCTGCTGGCAGGCGGCGCCGGGGACAAGGTCTGCGGATGCGCGACCAGCACCGGTCTGGGCCTGCTGTGGCTCGCGGCGCATCGTCACGCTCTACACGGGCTTCGATTATTTTCGCGCCGGGCTGATCCAGGCCATGAGCAATGGCTGGCACTGACAAGGCGCGCGTAAATCGGACCAAGTGGCGGTGAAACTTCTCTATTTCGCATGGGTGAAAGAGCGCGTCGGGCTGCGCCGAGGAGCAGGTGGAGCTTCCGGCCGGCGTGGCGACGGTGGGCGACCTCATCGGCTGGCTGAAGCAGCGCGGCCCTGAATATGCGGCAGCGTTCGAGACACGCCAGACCATGGTGCGCGCGGCGGTGGACCGCGTCCACGTCAAGCATGACGCCGTGGTGGCGGAGCGCCGCGAAATCGCGTTTTTCCCGCCTGTGACCGGCGGTTGACCGCTGGCGACGTCGAGAGCGCGCCATGATTCGCGTACAGCAGGCTGATTTCGACATCGGCGCCGAACCGGCGGCGCTTGCGGGCTGGGCGCACCGATCTGGGCGCCATCGTGACCTTCACCGGGCTGGTGCGCGACGCGTCCGGCGGCGAACAGGTGTCCTCGCTGTTTCTCGAACATTATCCCGGCATGACCGAGAGCGAACTGGAGCGCATCGAGCGTCGAAGCCTGCGCCCGCTGGCCGCTGCAGGCCACGCTGATCGTGCATCGCTCATGGCGCGCTTCAGCCCGGCGACACCATCGTGCTGGTGATCGCCGCCTCGGCCCACCGCCGGGCGGCGTTCGAGGCGGCCGAGTTCATCATGGACTTCCTGAAGACCAGCGCCCCGTTCTGGAAGCGCGAAGAAGGGGCCGGACGGCGCCCGCTGGGTCGGCGCCAAAGCCGACGACGACGAGGCGCGGGAACGCTGGATAGCAAAATCGAGCTGAAGTCCATCCGTCCCATGGACTAATGGCGGACAGCGGCGGGGTGTCGCCATCTTCCTGGGAGTGAAAGGCGAAGGCGACGGCCATCCGGCCCGCCGCGCATCCAGCACAGGATCAGATTGTGAGAGCATCCACCGAAGCCTCCGCTCCGGCGCAGCCCGAAAGCGGCGCCGATAGTGCAGCATGCGGCGGAAACGGCCGTATTCAGCGTCCTCATCGCCATCGGCCTCACCCATATGCTGAACGACCTCATCCAGTCGCTCATCCAGGCCAGCTATCCCATTCTGAAAGATGCGTACAACCTGGACTTCGGCCAGATCGGGCTGATCACGCTCACCTTTCAGCTCACGGCTTCGGTGCTCCAGCCTGCCGTGGGGCTGTTCACCGACCGCTGGCCGCAGCCCTTCTCCCTGGCCGCTCGGCATGACCTTCACCCTGACCGGGCCTGCTGCTGCTTTCCGGCGCCGGGACCTTTCCCGCCCTGCTGATCGCCGTCGCCATGATCGGCGTCGGATCGTCCGTGTTCCATCCCGAGTCGTCGCGGGTGGCGCGCATGGCGTCGGGCGGACGGCTGGGGCTGGCGCAGGGCATGTTCCAGGTGGGCGGAAACGCCGGGCAGGCGCTCGGGCCGTTGCTGGCCGCCTTCGTGGTGCTGCCCTATGGCCAGGGCAGCCTCGTCTGGTTCTCGGTCGTGGCCCTCGCTGGGCATCGCCATCCTGACCTGGATCGGCTTCTGGAGCCGCGCGCATCGGACGGCGATGGCTTCCCGCCCGGCCCGGCCAGCGCGTGAGCCGCTGCCCAGGGGCGTCGTCATCAGGGCGCTGACTGTCCTGGTCATCCTGATGTTCTCGAAGTTCTTCTATCTGTCGAGCCTCAGCAGCTACTACACGTTTTATCTGATCGAGACATTCCACGTCGACGTGAAGCAGGCCGAACTGATGCTGTTCATGTTCCTGGCGGCGACCGCCGTCGGAACGGTCACCGGCGGCCACATCGGCGACCGGCTGGGACGCAAGTTCGTGATCTGGATGTCGATCGCGGGCGTACTGCCGTTCACGCTCGCCCTGCCCTACGCCAACCTGTTCTGGACCGGCGTGCTTTCGGTGATCATCGGCTTTCTGCTGTCGTCGGCGTTTCCCACCATCGTGGTGTACGCCCAGGAGCTTCTGCCGGGGAAGGTCGGGACGATCTCGGGCCTGTTCTTTGGGCTGGCTTTCGGCCTCGGCGGGCTGGGCGCGGCCGCGCTGGGCGAACTGGCCGACGTGACGAGCATCGGCTTCGTCTATCACGTCTGCGCATTCCTGCCGCTGCTCGGACTGGCGACGTGGTTCCTCCCGGATACAAGGCTGGGGACATAGGCGAGGGACTTGGGCGGGACGCAACCGGCGGCGCGGGACGAGGGGCTGAACAACTGCTGCGGGCAGGGCCGGCGGCCTTCGGAGACGATGCGTTGCAGCGTAAGCTGTTGGACGCCGCGCTGGCCTTCGTGCATTCGTTGCCAGCGAAATAGAACACGGCAGCGTGTGCATGCTTCCTTCATTCCCCAATCGCATACAAATATGACGCTATGCAATAACTGCGACCGCATCCACTTCAACCAAGACATCTGGATGAAATAACGCCGCCACGCCGATAAGCGCGCTGGCAGGCGGATGTTTCACGTTAACGAAACGATCGCGAATGCTCCGGATAACCGGTAACTGCTCGGGCTGATAACCGCGAATGTAGATAGTCAAACGCGCGACAGTCTCAAAACTGGCTCCGGCTGCGCTAAGCGTTTGAGAGATATTCGAAAACACCTGGATGAGCTGGTCTTCCAAAGCCGGACCGGCAATCGTGCCGTCAGGCCGGATCGGCACATGCCCCGAGAGGAACATCAGCCGGCCGCCCTCCACGATCACGCCTTGAGAAAGTCCGGGAATGTTTGCTCCTGGCGGATTGATAACTTGCAATACCATTTTGCTTGTCCTGTTGTAGCCAGCCTGGGGAAGGTTATTCTGGGGCGTCAGACCATTTGCTCTGTCACCTGGATCGCCGTCAAGATAAGCTTGAAATGCAGCGAACATGAGCTTATGGCGATGTTTGTCTGGGAAGACGCCGATATGGCGTGTATCTGCACGTGGAAAGCGGCTCGGAAAAAATTGGCTGCGAGCGGCGCCGCGAAGCTGATCCTGGCCGCCGCAAGTGTCCCATGAGCGCATCCGTTTATCGGAGTCCTGTTTGGATCACAACGGACGCTTTTCCGGGCGCCTCGCTTGTGCCGCAAAATGTTGTGCAATTTTCTGTTGCATCCCCAGGCTGCGGTCAGTGAAGAAGAATGGGAGCGCCTCAAACGCCGTGACCCGTGTGTGGGCTCTCGTCGACGTCGCCTTCCGAGGCGTTCTGTGATAAAAAGCGAGCAGCGTAGATGCTGGCTTAGAGGTTTTGAGAGAATGGCGACACTTACGAATTATGGCGGACACGCCACAGCCGCTCAAGCCCTCGACGAGGTGGTCGGCCGTTTGGTGGAGGCCCTGAACCCTGTCGCGATCTATCTTTTCGGCAGCAGGGCGCGTGGAACCGCTCGCCCCGACAGTGATTTCGACTTAATTATCGTCACACGTCCCGAGGACGGGGAAGCCGGCTACGACTATGTCCGGGCCTATGCGCCACTTGCAGGAAGGGGCATCGCCTGTGATGTGCTGCCAGTGCCTGCGCCAGACTTTCTGGAAGACATGGATGATCCAACCAGCCTATGTTTCGAAGCCGCCCATCACGGAATAAAGGTCTATGAGCGCCAGCAAGCGGATTGAAGCCTTTCTCACTTTAGCCGGCGAGGAACTCGGCGCCGCCAAGATCTTGGCCGGCAGTGCGCCGCGGCAGGCCGCATATTATGTCCAGCAGGCGGCCGAAAAAGCGACGCGGGCGCTTTTGACAGCGGCCGGAGTTCCGTTCGGAACTGGCCACAATCTGGGTTTGATGGCTTCGGCTTTGCCAGATAGTCATCCGCTGAGGCTGCGTGTTGCTGGCCTCGACCGGCATTCAAGCGCCGCAACATTATATCGGTATCCCTCACCGGCTGGCCGGTTGCCGCCCCTGCCTGATCTTTCAACGCTGAATTCCGATATCGCCGACGTCAGCGCCTTCGTTGCGGAGGTCAGAGCATTCCTCGAACAAAAAGCCTGACGCCAGTTGAGCCTGGATGATATCGCATCAGGCATGGGGAACGTTGAGACGCCCCTTGCTAAGGAAGCTGCAACCTGGATTCAGTAAATCTGTCTGGATTAATGTTGGTGTAGGATCAGGTGCGGTCCCCAAAATTGTCCCACCATAAAAAAGCCAATTCGAAACAATGACTTATGATGAATTTTGGTGCCCAGGAGAGGACTTGAACCTCCACGGCTTTCACCACTGGTACCTGAAACCAGCGCGTCTACCAATTCCGCCACCTGGGCCTTGCGGCCAGACGAGTATCGCTCCCGTCGTGATTTGTCAACCATCGATGACGCTTCCGTCAAAATTTTCTCAACCAGGTTCAGGCCGCCCCGCGTCGCCGCTCGCTCCGCCCTCCTTGCCCCCCCTCCCGCGGGAGTTCATGCTAAAGCAGTACCCCGCCAATCCGCCGAGCCTAGCTTTTCGCGGCTAAAGGAGTATGTAAATCCGGACGGCTTTCGCATTGTACTGCACCCTATTCCGATAAAACCCTGGGAGGAAACATGCTGCTCTATTCACTCATCATCTTCACTGTTGTCGCCGTACTCGGCCTTCTCAACGCCGCCAACGTGCTTGCGGGCAAGGAGCGCTCCACCGGCGCTGGCGTCACTGCACGGTCTTCTGTCGCTGGTCGGCTCGGCCATCGTGATTTACGCCTTCCTCACCGACGCCAGCCGACGGCAAGCCGGTCATCGTCAACATCATCATGGCCGTGGTCATCATAGTGCTCGGCATCGTGATCTCGCTCAGCCGCCGTTCGGGCGGAACGCCGAGCAAGGGCGTCGTGTTCGGCCACGCCGGCCTCGCCGTCATCTGCTATCTCATTCTGGCGGCTTTCACTTTCGACCTGGCCTGAACTCAAAGCCAACGCCCGGACCAGGACCAGCCGGACCGGAAAAAGACCACGCAGACGAAAGGCCGGACGACGACGCGTCTGGCCTTTCGCCGTTTCCGGCCGTATCTCATTTTGACGACGCCCCTGGCCTCGGCTACAACCAGCCGGAGAAACGCCGCCAAACCTGGATTCCGCCATGTCCCACAACACTTTCGGCCATATGTTCCGTGTCACCACCTGGGGCGAAAGCCATGGACCGGCCATCGGCTGCGTCATCGACGGCTGCCCTCCGGGCATTCCGCTGACCGAGGCCGACATCCAGGTCTATCTGGACAAGCGCCGTCCCGGAACCTCCCGCTTCACCACCCAGCGGCAGGAGCCGGACACGGTCAAAATCCTCTCGGGCGTCTTCACCGACGACGATGGCCGTCAGGTCACGACGGGGACGCCCATCTCGCTGATGATCGAAAACGTCGATCAGCGCTCGAAGGACTACGGCGACATCAAGGATTCGTTCCGTCCGGGCCACGCCGACTACGTCTACTGGGCCAAATACGGCATACGCGACTATCGCGGCGGCGGACGCTCGTCGGCGCGCGAAACCGCCATGCGGGTGGCGGCGGGCGCCGTGGCGCGCAAGATCATTCCTGGCGATCACCATCCGCGGCGCCCTGGTGCAGATGGGGCCTCTCGGCCTGAACGGCGCCAACTGGGACTGGGAGGAAACCGGGCGCAATCCGTTCTTCTGCCCGGACGCCCAGGCCGTCGAGGCCTGGACCGAATATCTCGACAAGGTGCGCAAGGCCGGTTCGTCCTGCGGCGCGGTCGTCGAACTGGTGGCCGAGGGCGCGCCCGTGGGCCTCGGCGCCCCGCTTATACGGCAAGCTGGACCAGGACATCGCCTCGGCCCTGATGAGCATCAACGCGGTGAAGGGCGTCGAGATCGGCGCGGGTTTCGCCGCCGCCGCCTTCAGCGGCGAGGAAAACGCCGACGAGATGCGCGCCGGGACCGGACGGCGCGCCCGAGTTCCTGTCCAATCACGCGGGCGGCATGCTCGGCGGCATATCCACGGGCCAGCCCATCGTCGCCCGGTTCGCCGTGAAGCCCACCTCGTCGATTCTGACGCCCAAGCGGAGCATCGACCGCCATGGGGTCGAAACCCATGTCTCCACCAAGGGGCGGCACGATCCCTGCGTGGGCATTCGCGCCGTGCCCGTCGGCGAGGCGATGCTCGCCATCGTGCTGGCGGATCATTATCTGCGGCATCGGGCGCAACGCGGTCCGGCTGTCTGAACGGCCGGCGCCTGTCCATCCGGGGCGCCCTATATGAGCCCGACTTCCTGGAATTTCGCTTCCATGACGCCGCGGTCGAATGGCTTCATCAGGTATTCGTTGGCGCCGGCGTCTATGGCCCGGACGATATGGAAGACGTCGTTGAAGGTGGTGCAGTAGATCACCTTCGGCGCCGCCCCGCCCTCTTCGCTTCGCAGCGCCAGGAGAAACTCCATGCCGCTCATCACGGGCATGGCGCCGTCGACGCAGCACGGCGTCCGGCATCTTGTGCCGGCAGCTCTCCAGGGCGTCCAGCCCGTTGCCCGCCTCGGAGATCTCGAAGCTGCAGATCCTCCAGTATACTGCGCGCCGCGCGCCGTATCTCGGCGCTGTCATCGACAATCAGGCAATGCTTCGTCGGAACGTCCCTCGCCCTTGCTCCGAGATTTTACCAAGCATGTTACGCAACACTCCCAACACGTTACCCTGCGCCGTTGCCGACGCCCTCTGTTGCCGTCATCCTTAAGATGCCGCAACAGTTGCGCAAATTGATTAAGCGCCGGTTGAAATCCGTCCGATTCTCAAGGATCAGAAACGAGCGCCGCGCCCTGACGAATTCAACGCGTTGGCGCTGCCATGAACACGCACTTCGGCGCCTTTTTTGGCGACCGTCACCGTCATTCCGCTGCGGCAGGCGAGCCGCCACGCGTAATAGGGCAGGATCACGCGCGGATCGAGGCCCTCCACCGGCCGCCCGGCGAAGATGTCGGCGGTCAGCTCGGGAACCCGCGCGGCGCGACCCCTGCATTCGCAGCTGGAACGTCGGCGCCGTCAGGTTGCTCGTGAAACCGTGACGTGGATTTCGCCCCCGGCGGGGACCGCGTGCATGGAGATGGAGATCAGCATCAGCAGCAGGCGGGTCTGATGCTTGTCCACGCCGCCCTGTGGGCCTGGTCCATTTGAGCTGATGCCTGCCCTCTTCGACGAAGGCGCGGGCGATCCGCTCGGCGTGGCCGAGGTCGATGACGGTGCCCAGCCCCGCCGACGCCCCGAAGGCGAGCCGCGCAAATTCGAGCCGCGCCCAGGCGATCTGAGCGCTGTTCTGAATGAGCTGGAAAGCGTACTCCCGCGTCTCGTCGTCGGTTTCCTCTTCAAGCAGTTCGAGGCCATTGTTGATGGCCCCCACCGGCCCCACGAGATCATGACAAATCTTGCTCGACATGAACGCCGTCAGGTCAAGATCGTCGAGCATTACATCGATAGGCATGAGGCCTCCCAGAATTAGCCTGGCCCTTCGAGAGCGGCGCGGCGTCCTCACCAGCCAGAATGACCATGCGCCAAAGCTCATACACGGCGCAACCATGAACTGCCAAGGGGTCTGCTGTACAGGCCGGCCCCCTTGCTACGCCACTATTTTTTTGCGCCTTCGCCGTGGATAAAGGGAGCGGGTCGCAGATCTTACGGCCGAATCAAGCCTATTTGCTCCGTCTACGCCCAAAAGGCGTTCCGTCTCCAGAAGGCCGCTTGCGAGGCGCTTTCGTCGATCCGAGGCCGAAATGCTACATGTTGCGTGCGATCGCGACTTCAGGACTTCACCGAGGCCAGCCCTTTTGCCGAGGCCACGCCCGCCATGTCCCACATACCACCTCGCCGCAAACCGGACTCCGGATTTGGCGATCGCCCTCATCGACACGGCGCACCGGGCGGGCAAAGCCGCCCTGCGGTATTACAACGAAAACATTGAAGTCGCGTATAAGGCCGACAACAGCCCCGTGACCGCCGCCGACAGGCGGCCGAAGACATCATCCTGGCCGATCTGGCGCGGCTGGCGCCCGGATCTCCCGGTAATCGCCGAAGAACAGGCCGCCGCCGGAATACTCCCGCTCACGGAACGGCGTTTCTTCGTGGTGGACCCTCTCGACGGCACCAAGGAGTTCATCAAACGCAACGGCGAATTTACCGTCAACATCGCGCTTGTCGAAGATGGCGTTCCCCGGCTGGGTGTGATCTATGCGCCAGCGCTCGGCCTGCTGTACTTCACCCTGTCCGAGACGGAGGCTTTCGCCGCCCATCTGGACGCCGCCGCGGACGGAGGCGGCCGCGCTCGACGCCCTGGAGCTGACGCCTTTGCAGACCCGCGAGCCTCGCCCGGGCCATCTGGTCGCCGTGGCCAGCCGCTCCCACGGCAACGAGGCCACCGAGGCGTTTCTGGCCCAGCCACGAGATCACCGAGACCACGAGCAGCGGCTCGTCGCTGAAGTTCTGCATGGTGGCTGCGGGCGAAGCGGATGTGTATCCGCGCTTTGGCCCGACCAACGAATGGGACACCGGCGCCGGACACGCCATCCTGCGGGCGGCGGGCGGCGAGGTGTTCACCGCCGACGGCGAGCCGCTGCGTTATGGAAAGCGCGAGACGCGGCTACCTGAACCCAGGCTTCGCCGCCTGGGGACGGGCGCCGGAATAGCGCGGCGAAGCCCGCCTGTCATCGCCGGGCTCGTCCCGGCGACCCATGGCCACGGCCCGCGTTATTCGGCGTTTACAGTGTTCATGGGTTCCCGCGACATGCGCGGGAACGACAAAGAGGGGGCCTCACAAATTGAGATCGCCGAGGCGCAAGGTCAACGCGGGGGCGAATTCAGGGGTCAAGGTTTCATCCGCTCCGTGATTGGTGATCCGGCGATAAAGACCGAGCGCCTCGTCCGGTTCTAAATGTACGCGCACAGTCAGACGCACGGCGTCGATGACCCACAATTCGCGCACGCCATAACGCGCGTAGACGTTCGCCTTGCGCCCGAGATCGTAGGCGAGGCTGGAGTCGGCGATCTCGACCGCCAGCAGGGCGGTTTTGGCGGTCAGTGCACGAATGTCATCCATCAGCGAGGCAGGGGACGCGCCGCCTGGCCAGACAATAAAGTCTGGCTCCAGATAGGTGTCCTGGCTCAGCCGGAACGTCGTCTCGGAGAGAAACAGCAGATCATCGGGAATGAGCCGGGCCCATCGCCGCATCACCATCATCTTCAACGCTTCATGGCGGGCGCCCTTTGGCGACATCGGCACAACCTCCCCGCCGATCAGTTCCAGTCTCTCGTGTTCGGGGAGGACGCCCGCTTCGGTCATCCGCTCCAGTTCGGCCACGGTGAACCGGCGCCGGGGCAGTCCCTCGGCCTCCTGCGTTGTCGGCGGCAATTTCATCGCGGAGTTACGCATGATGACGTTCCGATCATGAAATAATTGAGCCAGTCGGCATTCTACAAATTGAGATCGCCGAGGCGCAAGGTCAACGCTGGGGCGAATTCAGGGGTCAAGGTTTCATCCGCTCCGTGATTGGTGATCCGGCGATAAAGACCGAGCGCCTCGTCTGGTTCTACATGTACGCGCACAGTCAGACGCACGGCGTCGATGACCCACAATTCGCGCACGCCAAAACGGGCGTAGACGTTCGCCTTGCGGCCGAGATCGTAGGCGAGGCTGGAGTCGGCGATCTCGACCGCCAGCAGAGCGGTTTCGGCGGTCAGCCCGGCGAGTTGCCCAGTCCGGGCGCCTGCTCCACGGGGCCAGACGATGAAGTCGGGCTCAAGATAAGTGTCCGCACCGAGACGAAACGTGGTCTCCTGAAGCAATTGCAGAGAGCCGGGTTTGATCCGCATCCACAGCTCGTTCAGTTCCATCTTCAACGCTTCATGGCGCGCGCCTTTTGGCGACATCGGCACAACCTCCCCGCCGATCAGTTCGAGCCTTTCGTCTTCAGGGAGGATGCCCGCTTTGGTCATCCGCTCCAGTTCGGCCACGGTGAACCGGCGCCGGGGCAGTCCCTCGGCCTCCTGCGTTGTCGGCGGCAATTTCATTGCAGAGTTACGCATGCTGACGTTCCGATCCGGAAATGAACCTTCGCCCCTCTGGAAATGAACCTTCGGTCGAGGCCAAAGAACCAAGTCTTCCGTCATTCTCCGCTCTTTCCGGCTTTTCCGCAACCACCCGGTTTTTCCCAAAGCAATCGGGTCAAGTCGCCGCGCCAAAGGCGCCCGTCGATCGCCACAAGACCGCACCCGATGAGCGCCATGCCAAGCAGATGCTTCGGCCGGAGAGCTTCGCCGAGCACAACAACGCCCAAAAGAATGGCGCTGACAGGTATCAGAAAACTCACCAGCGAGAGATTGGTGACGCCCGCGCTCGCCAGAATCCGGAAATACAGAATATAGGCGAGAGCAGTAGACAGAGCCGCGAGCCCGACCACGGCGCACACGGCCGCCGCGCCGGGCGCGGGCAGGCTCCAGGGCCTCTCGACGGCAAGCATGACCGGAATGAGCAGGACGCTGGCGGCGGTGAGCTGTCCGGCTCCGATCTCCATCGGCGACACGCCGATGGCCTTAAAGCGAAGAGCGAACACGCCGCCAAGCGCATAGCAGAAAGCGGCGGCGAGACAGCCAAGTTGAGCCGCTATATTGACGTCGAGGGCTTGAAGCGCGTCTCCGCCGATCATGATCATGACTCCGGCCAGCCCTATGCCGACCCCCAAAAAGCGTCCGGGCGTCAGCCTTTCGTCAGCGGTCAGGAACTGCGCCAGGATCACCGTAAACAACGGCGTGGTCGCGTTGAGAATAGCCGCCAGTCCTGAAGGGATGTGGGACTGCCCCCAGACGATGAGCGAAAACGGAATTACATTGCCAAGCATCCCCAGGACGACATAGGCGCCGCATAACTCCCGTGTCATCTTCGGCCGATTGCCGCCCAGCCGCAAAGCCAGATGCAATATTATGGCGGCCAGAGAAACGCGGCTCGTCACCACGACGACTGTCGGCAGTTCCTTCACCGCCACGCTGTTGAAGAAGAACGCTCCTCCCCACAGGAGCGAGAGCGCGCAGAGCATCCCCCACTCAAGCAGGGTCATGGACCTGTTGATCTTCGGCCTGTTGATCGTCGCAACCTTTTGCAAATACGCCCCATAATCAGAAAATGGCAAGACGCCTGAAGTGCAACTCCGCCATCAACCGCAAGGCCGAGTTATCACGCCCTCTTTCCTCTTTCCTTCCGGTTAATCGTCCCCGTCGGCCTCAGGCTCGATCAGACTCGGATCGTTGTTTCTCGGACTGTTCACCCTGGTTGAAACCCGATAAGACCGCAACCATTCCGCCGGGCAAGGCTGAAGGAGTGATGGCTCAGGCGCCGCGCCCCCGGCCGGGCGCATCCAGGCCTCGCAGTCGTCGCGACTGAGAATAACCGGCATGCGATCATGAATTGGGGCTATCAGCGCATTCGCCGCCGTGGTGATGATCGTGCAGCTCAGGACTTCGGCGCCGTCGCCTTTGCGCCACTTTTCCCATAATCCGGCGAAACTCATCGGCTCGCCGCTGGCCATGGTCACGTAATAGGGCTGCTTGGCGCCCGCTGTCTTGCCCGCCTTCTTGCCCAATTCAGGAGCCGTCTGGCGCCATTCATAAAACCCGCTCACGGGGATCACGCATCGACGGGAGCGATAGGCCGCGCGAAACGAAGGCTTCTCCGCGACCGTTTCGGCCCGCGCGTTGATCAGGCGGGCGCCAATGGATACATCGGCGGCCCAGCTGGGGATCAGCCCCCATCGCATCTCGCCATACACCGCTCCGCGTTCGCCGGCGACCACCACCCCGACCTGCTGCGTCGGCGCGACGTTCCATGAGGCGCTCAGCTCGGCGGACTCGCGCTGATCAGGTCGTAGTAGGAGTGGATTTCGGCCCACGTATAAAACTGTGTAAAGCGTCCGCACATGACGGTCCCACCTGTCCTGGCGAGGACCGTCTGTCTTGGCGGGCCCGCCTATTTCGTCAGCGACGCTGTCTGATCGCCCATGACATCCTGCAATATCTCGCGAAGACTGCATCGGTTGTCGTTCACCAGGCTCACGACCTTGCGCATGCTGTCGAACTTATCCTTTGCGAACGGAGATGTCGCGGCAAGCTGCTGCTGCTTGAGCTGAAGCTCGATCAAGCTCCACGTCCTGGATTTCGAGGCACTTTGCGGGATCGCCGATCTGGGCGCCGATCAATCCCTGCGTCGGGCTGGAGAACTGCCACCCCAGAGGCAACGGAAACAGATCGTGATCAATGTATATCTTGTGCACGGGCAAACCGCTATTGGCCGCGTGATCGACCGCCAGCAGGCTGCGCTCGGTTCTCGTCCGGTATAACGCGCGCACCGGAGACATCAACTCGTTCAACCCCTCGGCGCCAGCCTTCGGATCGTAGTTTTCAGTCAGAACAATGAGATGAAACCTGACGATCATTTTTTCGCCGGTCTTGGCGTCGGTCAAGACACAGGTGTCGTCGGAGCCGGGTTGCGGCTGGCAAGCGGTCCTGCGCTTGAGAGCGTCCACGATGGACTGAGCCGTCTCGATGCCCGAATTCTCGAAATATCCGCCATCCACCAGCCGGTGGCGCGAGCCATTGTTTTCAAAGGTTGCGGCGGGCATGACCAGCGGATAGCGGGCGCTGACGCCAAGCGCCGTGCTCAACGGCAAGTCTTGCGTTTCGGAAATCAGCGGCGCCAGACATTGGCCGCCGATCCAGCGGCAGTGGGACCGGCCGGCCACGGCCGTCGCGGCCAGCGCGTTCCCGGACTGGCCGCCCGCCATTCATCGCCCGACCCCTGCTCGACCTTGATAAGCGGTTCGTAAATCGAACGGAATTCGCTGGCGCCGAACGCCACCGGAGCGACGACGACCTGCCTGCCGTCCTCGACCATGGTCGCGTTGAGAACGAGCATCGGCGCCGGTCCCGACGCGGTCCACGAACTCAGAAAACTTTCCCGAAGCGGATTGGCGCGAAAGCTCGGTGGGCCACGTTTCCTCCAGGCTTGCTTCGAAAGCCCTGGCGCGGTCGAAGGCGCCAATGGCCGGATATGGTATGAAGCGCTGCAACACGTCGGGAAAGAGCGCGCTGGCTCCCAGCGGAGACAGGAAGTCTTCGGCCAGAAATTGCTTCACCCGGTTTCGTAATATCCGGGTGGGGCCCGACGACGTCGTCGGTGCAGGAGGTCTACGCCGCCTTCTTCCGACGTGGCGCGTAGCAGGGACGAGATGAGGCCGAGCCCACGCCTCCACCCGACACTCCGCTCGCGGCGAACAGATGATCTTTGAGCACCGGGCAGCGATCATAGAGCCGGGCCAGAGTGAGGGCCGAAAGATTGGCGGAGTACAGTCCACCACCCTGTGCAGACACTATATAGACGGGGTAAGGTCGGCCCTTGAAGCGCTCGCGATCGTGCCGGTTCGAAACCAGTCGGTGAACGCCTTCGACAGCAGCGGGACGCCAAGCCCGGCGTAGGGGGTGGGATCGAACTGGGCCGCGTGCGCATCCCGGCCGACCGAGCGATGGATGGGGCGCCAGGGCGGCCGATCGACGGTGCGAACCACGTGATTGTCGTTGGAATTCAGATAGGAGCCGATCCACGCCACGAGCAGCAAAGTCGAGAGCACGGGAACCCAGTGTTTATCGTAGAGGCGGGTCATGGTGCTCACGAAAACCGCAAAGCACATGAGAAAGAGGTTGACGATAACGATGCTTCCCAGGTATCGCGAGATGTACGTGAAGTTAAACGTGAGCGCGCCTCCGGCGTTTCCGGACTGAAGGCAAAAATGATCAGTCCGCCAGTGACGATAAAGGTGACGATCAGGCTGCGCGGGGAGCCTACAATTCGCGTCCTGGCGGTCTCAAACTTTTTGAGCCGGGTGTTGGCTCGCCAAACACGAGAAGAATGAAAGCAGCCCGAGCGCAAGGCAAAGCCATGCGCCAAGCAACAGGCTCGCCGACAAGAGGGTGGCGGGGTCAATCGTTGCGCGAAGACCGTCGATAATAGCGTTCAGCTGAGAGCCATTCAGAGCCCGTCATTCTGCTTCAAAAAGACCGCGTAGTTCGAGTACGATTTCATGCGAGGAAGCGCTGTAGACTCCCCAGGCCACCGCAAAGAGCGGCGCTGCGCTGATAAATCCCGGCAGATTGCGAAGAATAACGCCTTGGCGGTGTTGCGAGGGACCGCGCTCTGGGTGTCGGGGTCCACCAGCGTAAGGTCGCGGCCGATACTCCACAAGATCCGCACAGAGCGACAACGAAAAAAAGCCAGGACCACATGCCCCATCCCCGCCAGGTAGGTGTTGCGTCGGTCGCCAGAACCGCCTGAGCCAGAGTTACGTAAAGTTCAATAATCTGAGGCGGGGAACAAAGCAGCCAAGACGCCAACAGCGCCACGCCCAGCGGCGCCCGCAACACCCAGAAGGCGGTCGCCACTTCGACGACCCACCGTCCCGTCAACCTGCCCGCCACATAAAACACGCGCGAATCCATGATCGCCATACTCAAAACCCCTCCACGCAACAGGCAAACGCATAAAGTTTTACTGAAACAGAACCAGGCTTATCGGGCGCAGCCCTTAAGCCGCTCGACGGCGTGGATCAGGGCGATGTTGCGACGATCAGCTTCGTCCAGCGCCTCAGAACGACCCCGATTGGATCGAGGGAGCTGGCCTCGGGGGGCAGAATGGACTCTTCAAGGTCTTCAAGCGCCTGACAACTCATGCGCATAAGCGTCTGTTTGTTATAGACTTTGCCCGAAGAACAGGGCTTTCCGGGCGCGCAGTCTTCTCCATCCGCGGCCCGAGCAGGACCGAAGCGGGCGCTCGCGGTCAGCAGGAGAGCAGCCAAAAATGCCAACAACACTGCTGGCGCGAGGGATTTTTGAGGCACAAGACAACTCCAGGGAAGTTTATGACGCGCCACCTTGGGCGTCGGGAAGAGAGAGGCGACAAGGCCGAATGACAATCCTAACGCATAATAAAGAGGCGGCCTCCCCGGAGGAAGCCGCCTCATGCCGTCACACCGCGCAATTCTGTGATGTGTTTCTTTTGCGCCATTCGCCAGAGGCGACAACGCCCCCCTTCAGTCATCGCCGGGCTTGTCCCGGCGACCCATGGCCACGGACCCTGTTATTGAACGCTTACGGTGGTCATGGGTTCCCGCGACTTTTTGCCCGGAGGGGCGATTTGCGCGGGAATGACAAAGAGAACGCCGCCAATCGGTCAATCCTTTCGCGGCACTGGGCTTAGTATTCGCTGTTCCAGCGATAGTGGCTACGCCAGCGGCTGTGCCAGTCGCCTTCGCTGCCCCAGCGATGATGGCTGCGCCAGCTTGCTGTGCCAGTCGCCGCCGTAACTGCCCGATCGGCAATGGCTCACATGGCGATTATGACATCCGTCGCTGCCGCTGGCGGTGATGGCTCCGCTACCGGCTGTGATGATAACAGCCTTCACAGTCATACCAGACCTTCGTAATTAGGCCGAAGTCCGCCGCCGCCCGCTGGCGTCGTGCAACACGCCCGCAGGGGTTGCGCTCGCCGAAACCATGAGCCAGGGCGAACCGAGTAAAAATCCCGCGACCAACATCGTCGCGATACGTGCTGTCCATTTCATAAATTTGATCCTCGCAGAGATACTGTCCTCAGCACTGGGATGTTCCGCGCCAAAAGTGATCGAGTTGTGGCAAAGCGCGATAAACCTCGGCGACAATATGTCATATTCACTTCTTTTTGATGACGTCAGCGCTTTTGTTGCTGCAAGAGGATAGATTTTCACGAAGGCTCGCGATCGATTTGCTGCCTATAACATAAATCATATTATTCATATGGCTTACCTCAGCGCCTTTAACCTAAATCCACACAAAATTCCTGCTTGGAGACTGTGAAAAATATTCTTCGCACCAATATATTTCCGCCTAATTTTGAACCACCATTGGAATAAAACTCAGGGAGAGGTGACTGAAGTCGCCCTTTCGAAGAGGGTATTACGTGGTAAAGTTGCGCCAACCGCCAAGCATGAGTTCTTCGGCCATGCCGCCGAATGAGGATAGGGAATATCCCTCATCACAAAAAGACATGCGCCATCTGGCGCCAGAAAGGATCGAAACATGGCCGTGAGTTCGAGCCGGCCAAAAAGCGAGACGCCGCAGAGACTTGATGCAGGCGCTCAAGCACGACGAGCCAGCGGTCCCGGCGCCAGCGCCTCCGCGCTCGGAGTCTAGCGCTAAGCGAAAAGCGGAAGACCGTCTCGCAAGTGTTTGGCGAGATTGTGTGGCTGCTTACCCAGTCGCCACAGCACCAGAGCTTTGTCCTGGCGCGACCTGGAGTGGCTTGTCATGACGCCGCTGCTGTTGAGGCAGTTCCGGGTGTTTCTACGCGTCCGAGCGTCCGATTGGCGTCGCGCTGTGGGCCTTCGTCAGCGACGAGGTGGAGCAGCGACTGTTGAGCGGTCGCGCGAAGCTGGCGCCCGACGACTGGAAATCAGGCGAAAAGCTATGGCTTGTCGAAGTCGTGGCGCCGTTTGGCGAGATCGACGCCATGATCATGAATCTCAAGCGACGCATGTTCCCAAACAGGGAAGTCACTTTCCTTGGGATCGAACTCGGCCGTCCCGTGGCGAAGACGCTGTAGGCGCTAAAACAGCGGGCGAAGTGCGTCCCCTCTCCCGTGGGGAGAGGGTGGGGATTTAATGACTTAGCCATCCTTCTTGGCTAAGTCATTGAATCTCCGGGCAGGGGGTAAAGCGTTTGTGATTTAACCAACAGCGCCGCACCCTTAAGCCGCGAGGACATGCGCAGCATGTGACGTGGCGGCCCCTCGTCTGGAGAAACAAGAGCTTCAGCGTTGCGAGCGAACTCGGTATTTCCGTCCGCCCCCCGGAGAGGGCTCCCCGCCCTAAGTTGGCGCCTCCCCAGACCGCCAGGCTATTCGGCCGGAGTGACGCTCCGTCGCGTCGTGTCATCTCCCGGCTCGTCGGTGGGGCCGACAAATCGCCTCACCAGCCAGCCAGATCAGTCCGGCCAGATCATCCATCAGCACGAACACCGCCGGGACGAACACCAGCGACAGCACCGTCGAAACGATCAGCCCGCCGATCACCGCGATGGCCATGGGCGAGCGGAACTCGCCGCCCTCTCCCAGGCCCAGGGCGCTCGGCAGCATGCCGCCGACCATGGCGATGGTCGTCATGATGATCGGCCGGGCCCGCTTGCGGCCCGCGTCCACGATGGCGTCGAGCCGCGACACTCCGTGCGCGATCTCCTCCACCGCGAAGTCGACCAGCATGATGGCGTTCTTGGTCACGATGCCCATGAGCATCAGGATGCCGATCACCACGGGCATGCTCATCGGCCGCTGAGTGATCAGCAGGGCGAAGATCGCGCCGCCAATCGACATCGGCAGCGAAAACAGAATGGTCACCGGCTGCAGGAAGCTGCCGAACAGCAGCACGAGCACGACGTAAACCATCATCAGACCAGCGGCCATGGCCAGGGCGAAGCCTTCGAAGACCTCGACCATGACCTCGGCGTCGCCCGACTCCTTGACGATCACGCCCGTGGGCGCATTCTGCTGCGGCGGGAAGCGCTTTGACAGCACCGATGGCCGCGCCCAGCGCGTCGCCCACGAGGTCGGCGCCAATCGTGACCCGCCGCAGCCGGTCGTAGCGCTCGATGGCCGTCGGTCCTTGCCCAGGCTCGACTTCGGCCACCGCGATGAGCGGCGCCGCAGCTCCGCTCGCCGTCGCGACCTTAAGCGATTCCAGGGTCTGGCGGCTGGCGCGGGCCGATTCGTCGAGCTGCACCCGGATGGGGATCTGCCGATTGCCCGTGTTGAACTTGGCCAGATTGGCGTCCACGTCGCCGATGGTCGCGATGCGGATCACCTCGGACATGGTTTCCGTCGGGCACGCCAAGCTCGGCCGCGAGATCAGGGCGTGGACGGATGCGCAGTTCGGGCCGGTCGATGGCCGCCGTCGGTCACCACGTTGCCGAGCATGGGCACGTGACGCATTTCGCTGGCGAGTCGCGGCGGCTGTGTCAGTCACGAGCGTCGGCGTCCGAGCCAAGCACCTCCAGCATCACCGCGCGCTGGCCGTTGTCCCTGAGCATCCAACTGCGAATGTCCGGTATCTGGGCGAGATCACGGCTGATGGCCCGCTCAAGCTCGGCCTGACTCATCTTGCGGTCGGTCTTGGGAACGAAGGCGACCACCAGCGTGGCCTTACGAACCTCGGCGCCGCCGCCCATCATGCCGAGGATGCGGCCGCCATCGACGAACACGCTCTTTACCTCGGGCCGCTTCGTGATGAGCGGCACGATCTGATCGGTCAGCGCCATGGTTTCCGTGAGCTTGGCGCCCGGAGCGCAGTTCGACGGCGAACAGGGCGCGCGAGGCGTCCCCGGTGGGCACGAAGCCCTGCGGGAGCAGCTTCATGCTGAGGATCGATCCGACGAAAACGAGCAGACCGAGCGCCACGGTGATGATTCGATGGCGCACCGACCATGCCGCCAGACGGGTGTAGCGGGTCAACAGCCAGCCGTTATGTTCGTCATGGACGGGGATAGGCCGCATGAAGTAGGCCGAAAGCATCGGCGTGATCAGCCGCGCCACCAGCAGCGAGAACACGACGGCGATAGCCACGGTGAGTCCGAACTGGCGGAAATACTGACCGGCGATGCCGCTCATGAAGCTCACAGGCGTGAACACGGCGACGATGGTCAGCGAAATGGCGATGACGGCGAGGCCGATCTCGTCGGCGGCTTCCAGCGCGGCGCGATAGGGCGATTTGCCGGTGCGCATGTGGCGGACGATGTTCTCGATTTCGACGATGGCGTCGTCCACCAGGATGCCCGTCACCAGGGTCAGGGCGAGGAGCGACACCAGATTGAGCGAGAAGCCCAGAGACGTCCATGGCCCAGAACGCTGGCAGCACCGACAGAGGCAGGGCGATGGCGGCCATGATCGTAGCCCGCATGTCGCGCAGAAACAGAAACACCACGATGATCGCGAGTACGGCGCCTTCGATCAGCGTGTGCATGGCCGAACGGTAGTTTCCGGCCGTATAGGAGACAGTGGAATCGATGACGTCGAACTTCACGCCGGGCGTGCGCTCTGCAAGCTGGGCGACAGCCTTGGCGACGCCCTCGGCCACGACCACGTCGCTGTGAGCCCTTCGACCGCTGAATGTTGAACGCCACCACCGGCTCGCCGTCGAGACGGGCGAATTTGCGCGGCTCCTGAATGCTGTCGGTGACTTTGCCGAGATCGTCGAGGCGCACCTTGCGGCCGCCCGGCAGCGCGATCATCGTCGACGCCAGACGCTCGACCGTGGAGGCGTTGCCCAGGGCGCGGATGGCCTGCTCGGCGCCGCCGATTTCGCTGCGCCCGCCGGAAACGTCGACGTTGGTGGCGCGCAGCTGGCGGCTCACGTCGCCCGCCGTCACGCCCGAGGGCGAGCAGACGCTCGGGAATGAGCGAAACGCGGATTTCGCGATCGACGCCGCCGATGCGATCCACCTTGGCCACGCCGCGCACGCCCTGGAGCTTGCGCGCCACCACGTCGTCGATGAACCACGAAAGCTGTTCGAGCGTCATCGCGGGCGCGCGGGCCGCGTAGGTGACGATGGGCAGGCCCTCGACGT
>CAWFSO010000004.1:0-166666 GCA_963818525.1 uncultured Rikenellaceae bacterium | reverse complement strand
GTTAACTGGGTGGCAGATATCAGCAAACTTATATCATATGGCTACCAGCCCTCCTTTACAATTGAAAATGGTTTGGAGAAATATTATGAGTGGGTCACTATTAATAAATTTGACTGAAACACATTCATTAAAGAGAAAATCACAACTACTTATGAAGCGTGCACTCATAACAGGAATAACCGGACAGGATGGCGCATACCTGGCTAAATTCCTGCTCGATAAGGGATATAAGGTATTTGGAACCTACAGAAGGCTTTCAACACCTAACTTCTGGAGATTACAGTATCTTGGGATCTTTGAACAGATTGAGTTATTGCCGGTTGATCTGCTTGATAGTTTTTCTATTATTGAATCATTAAAACTGGCCAAACCTGATGAAATTTATAATCTTGGCGCAATGAGCTTTGTAGGAGCTTCTTTTGAGCAACCACTGGCATCCGCAGAGATTACGGGACTTGGAGTTGTAAAATTCCTTGAAGCCATCAGGAACATTGCCCCGGATGTGAAATTTTACCAGGCATCGACAAGTGAAATGTTTGGAGATAATCATTTTCCGGAACAATCAGAAGAAACACCATTTGACCCATCCAGCCCATATGCAGCCGCAAAGCTATATGCTCACAGCATGGTCAAAATATACAGGAAAGGTTATGGACTTTTTGCCTGTAACGGTATTCTCTTTAATCACGAAAGTCCCCTTCGGGGATTAGAGTTTGTGACAAGGAAAATAACCAATGGTGTGGCAAAAATAAGTCTTGGACTTGAAGATAGTATTGAACTTGGTAATATTGATGCGAAGCGGGATTGGGGTTATGCTCCGGAATACGTTGAAGCAATGTGGCTTATGATGCAACAGGAGATACCTGATGATTATGTAATTGCCACTAATGAAACACATACAATAAAAGAGTTTTTGGAAACTGCATTTAATATTGTGGGACTTGACTGGAAAAAGTATATCAAAATTGATGAACGATTTATGAGACCGGTGGATGTCCATTATCTTAAGGGAGATTATCAGAAAAGCCTGGCCAAACTCGGATGGGAACCAAAAACAAGATTTAACGAACTTGCCGGAATCATGCTTAAGTCTGATCTTGAACGATGGCGCAAGTGGAGTCATGGAGAGCATTTTCCATGGGATGCATGGAACTACCCGAATGAAAAGAAAATATTATCAAGAAAGCTGAAACTTGACAGGTAAATGGCTGACCTTGTAAGAGAAAAAAGGCTCAGACTTGGCATTTTATTTTACTTTAGTCCCAAAGTGGATGGGGGGTATTGTCTACATTATCAATCTGATCAAAATACTTGATTTCCTTAACGATGAAGATAAACCTGAGATAGTAATATTTTACAGGCCTGACCTAAGAAAGTATGTTGAACAGATCAATTATCCATATATAAACCTTGTTGAATGGCAATTCCCTTCTGTCTATAAAGGTTACTATACAATCGTGGATTTTTCGGATGAATGTTTTTGTGGATGAAATTCTAAAGCAGTATGAATCTGGATGGTTTGTATCCGCTTCATGATTATCCGGTAAGAGCCAAGACAGATACAAGAACTAGTAAGCTGGTATGCAGATCTGCAGCATAAATATTATCCTGAATTTTTCACACGAAGGAAGATCATTGAGAGAAATTTCAGGATCAAATTTATGCTAAAGAACTCAGAGGATCTGGTTGTTTCAAGTCAGTCTGTTGCGGATGATTTCAGCAAATTCTTTAAACTAAGGAACGGAATGAAAATGCATATTTTTCACTTTGCATCAGTAATTGATGACCTTGACGGCCTTAATATCGGTGAAGTCAGGGAAAAGTACAATTTTCCGGAAAAGTACTTCATGATCTCCAATCAGTTTCATACGCACAAGAATCACCGGGTTCTATTAAGATCCCTGGCTTTACTGAAGCAGAAGGGCAAGCTGAAATCCATATGGCAATGACCGGCCGATTTCCTGATGCCAATCATTCACCCTATATGAAGGAATTACATTCAATTATCACTGATAACACCTTAAACCTAAGATCAGCCTGTTGGGAGTTATACCCCGAGATGAGCAGTTACTGCTGATGAAGCATTCTCAGGCAGTTATACAGCCAAGTCTGTTTGAAGGCTGGAGCACCGTTATTGAAGACGCCATTTCACTCCAGGTACCAGTAATTGCATCTTCACTTCCGGTGAATATTGAGCAACTGGGCCCTGACGGAAGCTATTTTGAGCCTGAAGACTACGAAGCCCTTGCCGGACTTCTTGAAAATTTCCCCGGACGCGAACCGGGGAAAATGCTCTACCAGGAATATTCGGAGAGGGTCAGTGCTGCGGCACGAACATTTTTGAGCATATTTAAGTCCTGAATGAAGCATTACACAAAAGGCGCTTGCCAGCGAATAGTATTTATTAATCAGGCCACAGGTTACCTTACCATTGACATTGTAAATGCATTTGCAGGGTACTTTGATGAAGTTGTGCTGATTACAGGAAGCGTCAGGGTACAGGATACACACCTTGATCATAGGATTAAGACTGAGAAGATCATCCGTTATGACAGAGGTAGTAATTTTAAAAAGATGATATCCTGGATAGTTGCCTCATTTCAGATATTTTTCCTTCTGAGATTCCGGTATAACAGGTATGACAAGTTTTTCTTCACTGTACCTCCCACGGCATACCTGATGGCTCCATGGTTCAGGGAGAAATATTCAGTCCTGGTTTTTGACCTCTATCCGGATGCCTTGAGGGCAAATGGATTCAGGGAGAATGGATTACTAAGCCGGCTATGGGGCAGACGCAACCAAAGAGTATTTCTGCATGCTCACATGATTTATACCCTGAGTGATGCCATGAAAACAGGAATTAGTCGTTATGCAGCCGACAGGGATATCAGAGTAATTCCAAACTGGTCAGCCTTTTCTCATCTGGAACCCATTCCAAAAGAAAACAACAACATCCTTAGGAGGGATGGCCTTCAGGGGAAGTTTATAATTCAGTATTCCGGGAATATTGGAGTGACACATAATGTTGAGACACTGTTGGAGGTTGCTGATACCCTTCGGGATGAGACTGAAATTATATTTCAGATAATCGGCCGTGGCGATAGAATCAATGAGATCGCCAGGCGGATCAATGAAAATGAACTTACCAACTGTATGCTTCTCCCATTCAGGAATGATTTCGAATTGTATGAGTCTCTTTGTGAGGCAGATATTGCTGTAATTATTCTTGATGACAAGACCCCTGATATTAGTATCCCCAGCAAGATTTACAATATTATGTCTGCCGGGCTTCCGGTCATGGCAATTGCCTCACATGATTCAGGTGTTGCTGACCTTGTGATCAGCCATCAGATAGGAAAGGTCTTTGAGAAGAGTAATATTGCGGGTATGAGTAAATTCATCCTTGAACTCAGGAACGACAGAGAACAAAGGAGCTTTTATTCATCAAGCTCATTAGAAGCTTCCGGCATCTATACAAGTCAGAACGCCGGGCTTTATCTCAGTTCATATATTGAAAAAAGCATTAATCAGGCATGATTTTCTTCAGACGCTTTTTATACACATTCTATTATTTGAAGGAATCGGATTGGAAACTTCTCGGACGATTCCTTGGTTATGCCTCAGTTAGTTCAGGTAAATCAAAGTTGAGTATCATTCTGGACTCTGTGTTATCGGTTCTCAGATATAATATCTCTTTCAAGGATTATTATTGTTTCAGGTTTTACGAGAGATCCCATTCTGAACGCAAGGAATGGGCTGGTACCGGTTTTATGTATGAATATCAGCTTCGCATGAACCCACATGATTCAAGAGAATTGCTTGAAAATAAGGTGCAATTTCTGAAACACTACAGATTATTGGTAAAGAGGGTGTTTTTGCATATTTCTGATTCGGCTTCTGATAGAATGTTTTTAGATACAATGCTCCTGAATCCGTCTGGGAGACTGGTCCTTAAAGGATCGAAGGGACAGGTAGGGGCGGAAGTTGAAGTAGTTACCTCTGATAGGTTTACGCCACTAATGCTTATTGCTTATATGAAGCAACATCACTATGACCTTGTAGAGGAATTTGTCATACAGCATCCAACCCTGAATGATCTCTCACCATCCGGGCTGAATACCCTAAGGATCATTACACAAATGGAGAATGATGAAATAGTCTTCCTTGCCGCCAGGCTCCGGATCTCAGTAAACTCTCCTGTTGACAATATGGCGGCTGGAAACATTGCCGCTCCGGTAGATCTGAAGACGGGTGTAGTTACAGGCCCCGGAGTGTTCAGTGATATAACCAGAGATTCCGTACGGGTGCATCCGGTTACCGGCAAAGAGATTGAGGGCTTCAGAATCCCACACTGGGAAAAGGTCCTTGAGCTTGCCGGAACTGCAGCACGCAATGCATCCGGAAATAAATCTGTTGGTTGGGATATTGCAGTAACCGAGGATGGCGCTGAACTGATTGAAGGGAACCATAACTGGTGCAAATTGTTATGGCAGTTACCAGTTAACAGGGGGTTGAAAGCGGAACTTCTGAGATTTCAGTAATGGAACGAATCCTGTTGTTCATTAAGCATAATCTGGGGTTCATCTGGTCAATCATTGAGAGTATGAACAATATTCTCTTTTGTCTCCTGTATAAAAAAAGACTGGACAGAATTACTCAGCAAGTCTTTGAAGAAATTCAGCAGTATCCGATTATCTACAGGAAGATTTCCATTGCCGAATCTGGTAAGCTCTATGAACTGGTAAAGAATCAACCTCCCTCAGATTTAACTTATTTCAAGCCACATTCTTTTGAACTTGACTCAATAAGCAAGCAGACAGGGAAATCCTCTTTTCTTATGATGGGGGCTTTCAGCAATGATATTCTGGTCGGTTATTTCTTTCTTCGAATGTTTGTGAACAGGAAGTGTTTTGTAGGCAGACTGATAGATCAGAATTATCGTGGCCATGGAATAGGGTTGATTATGAATCGAATCATGTATGAGACGGCCTGGAGAATGAAATTCAGGTGCTTGTCGACGATTTCGAGGAAAAACCATTCAATAATGAGGGCGCATTCCGGCAACAGGAATATGGTCGTACTAAAAGAACTGAAGGATGACTACCTGTTGGTGGAATTCCTTCCTGACAATCTTATGACAGGCAAAACCCCGCAATAGATACTGCCCGATTTAATATGTAAGTCTGCGTGAAACATGCTTTTAAAAAGAACATTTGATATTCTTGCGTCATTTTTTGGACTTATAATATTATCCCCTCTTCTATTGGTTGCGGGATTATTGGTCAGATTCAGTTCTGAGGGACCGGTCCTGTTCAGGCAAGAGAGAACGGGGCGACACGGTATACCATTCACAATCTATAAATTCAGAACGATGTTTGTAGACCATGGTGGAAGTTCCGTTTCGGTTAAAGGGGAGAAGAGAATAACACCGATAGGGGCAGTTCTTCGAAAATTTAAAATTGATGAGTTCCCGGAACTGTGGAATATACTAATCGGTGATATGAGTTTTGTTGGTCCCCGTCCTGATATGCCCGAATACGCCGCTCGTCTTCAGGGTAAACAGAGAGAGATTCTTACTGTCAGACCAGGCCTCACCAGTCCTGCTTCAATAAAATATGCCAGGGAGGAGGAACTTTTGTCTCTGGTGCCTGATCCACAGAAGCATTTCGATGAGGTTATCTGGCCAGATAAGATGCGTATGAATTTGGAATACATTAAAAGGAGAACCTTTATAGGTGATATTGTCCTTATCTTAAGAACAGTGTTTTAATTACAAGGCAAAATTCCTGAGAAATGAATGGAGAAGTAGATTCTTTCTATCGTAGAATATTGGGTGAAATCATTACAGACAGGACAGCTTCAATACTTGTTTGTGGTGGTGATATTACAGATAAAGATATGTTCGCCAGTTTGGGGTATCTGAATGTTGTGATTTCCGGGATGGAAAAGCGTGTCTACGACTATAGCCCTTATGTTTGGAGAGAAGAAAATGTTGAATCGCTTTCTTTGCCAGACAAATCAGTTGATTATGCAGTAATACATGCAGCAATTCATCACACCCACTTACCTCATAAGGTAGTGACTGAGCTATATCGTGTATCAAAAAAGGGGGCATTAGCCTTTGAAAGTCGTGATTCACTTCTCATACGTATCGCAGAACGTTTTGGTTTAACTCAGGCCTACGAAGTTGCTGGGAGTTATCCGGGTATGGGGGTTAATGGTACTGATATTCCGAATTTTATATTTAGGTGGACTGAAAGGGAGATTAGCAAGACTATAAGTTCATATTCGCCTTATTTCGAACATCGAATAATATTTAGATATGGTACTGTATGGCCGAGTGGTCCTGATTTGTCGAGGTCAAAGAAGCTAATAATTAAGTTTCTACGACCCTTATACTGCGCTTTTGTTAAAATTTTCCCCAGGCAACAAAATCAATTTGCTTTCTATATTGAGAAACCTTCAATGCCTAAATCACTATTACCTTGGCTTGTATTCAATGAAGTTAAGCAAACGATAGAGGTTGATAGCAAGTGGATAAGCCTAAACTACACTAAATCAAAGAATAGAAAGAAAATTAATCACAGATGACCAGAAAGACCTGTCATTTTTGAATTCACCTTTTGATAAATTTTCTTGTATCTATTATTTTCTTTCCTGAGGAGACGGCTAGAACATAATTCCCTGCCGGTAATGAACTCAAGTTGAATTCTGCAGTAATCTCATGACCGTCTCTCTTCTCGTTGTATAAGGCTTGTCCTGATAAGCTATAAATAGTATAGATTCTTTCAGAATTCAATTGATTCTGCCATCTCTACCGTAAATTGGCCATCATTTGGGTTTGGATAAAGACTCCGTATTATAAAACCGGGAACTTTTGGGTCAAAAACTCTGAAGTCCACTTCTGATGACTGCGAAACCGCTCCTAGATTATCTGTTGCAATGGCCGTTATGATAAAAGTGCCTGTATCAGTATTTTGCCAGTTAAAGATATATGGAGCTTCTGTCAATTCTGCCAGGATTACATCTCCACTCTTAAATTCAATCTTAGTGATTGTCCCGTCAGGGTCTGATGCTTCAGCTTCCAGGACAATTGTTTCACTTGTTTTGAACTTTCTCCCTTTGTTGGGGTTCTTTATTGTTACTACAGGGAGTTGGTTCACAACAGGTGCGGCTTTTTCAACAACTACTGTGACTGAGGAAGAAACTGTACGTGCATTCATATTATCTGTGGCTGCTGCAGAAATTATATAAGTCCCCTCAGGTACTTCTTTCCATGTAAATGAATAAGGAGCCAATGCCACTTCTCCAAGTTTAGTCTGGCCGTTATAGAATTCGACTTTAGCAATATTTCCGTCAGGGTCTGAGGCGGTAGCATCTATTGTGATTGTAGCAGGAACATAGAAGGCACTGCTCTTGGTTGGAGAGGAAATATTAACCAATGGTGGTTGATTAGGAGTGACCGAACAGTTATTAATTACGGGTTGTGCAGAAATGGTTTCGGCCTGCCCACCGTCAGGGGTCTGGAGGGGATTGGTTGCCGGTTTGGTATAAGCCTACGGTAACCGCATCTCCATAGACCACCGGACTGGCCAGGGTTAGTGTTACCTTTGTTCCGGAGACTGCTACGGAGCTGACTGTCCTGGTTACAGTATTGACCTTTACTGAGAATGCTGAAGTGGCTGGCACAATACCGGCAAGGGTAAGGTTGTAAGTCATTTCAAGTTTTGTCGGGGTGGCATTCTGGATCACCGCACTTGTGAATACCGGGACAGATGCAGCCACGTTATTGGTTATATTACGTGCAGAGAGTGTCTCTGCCTGCGCACCGTCAGGGGTCTGGAGGGGATTGGTTGCCGGTTTGGTATAAGCTACGGTAACCGCATCTCCATAGGCCACCGGACTGGCCAGGGTTAGTGTTACCTTTGTTCCGGAGACTGCTACGGAGCTGACTGTCCTGGTTACAGTATTGACCTTTACTGAGAATGCTGAAGTGGCTGGCACAATACCGGCAAGGGTGAGGTTGTAAGTCATTTCAAGTTTTGTCGGGGTGGCATTCTGGATCACCGCACTTGTGAATACCGGGACAGATGCAGCCACGTTATTGGTTATATTACGCGCAGAGAGTGTCTCTGCCTGCGCACCGTCAGGGGTCTGGAGGGGATTGGTTGCCGGTTTGGTATAAGCCACGGTAACCGCATCTCCATACGCCACCGGACTGGCCAGGGTTAGTGTTACCTTTGTTCCGGAGACCTACGGAGCTGACACTCCTTGTTAAAGTATTGACCTTTACGGAGAATGCTGAAGTGGCTGGCACAATACCGGCAAGGGTGAGGTTGTAAGTCATTTCAAGTTTTGTCGGGGTGGCATTCTGGATCACCGCACTTGTGAATACCGGGACAGATGCAGCCACGTTATTGGTTATATTACGTGCAGAGAGTGTCTCTGCCTGCGCACCGTCAGGGGTCTGGAGGGGATTGGTTGCCGGTTTGGTATAAGCTACGGTAACCGCATCTCCATAGGCCACCGGACTGGCCATGGGTTAGTGTTACCTTTGTTCCGGAGACTGCTACGGAGCTGACTGTCCTGGTTACAGTATTGACCTTTACTGAGAATGCTGAAGTGGCTGGCACAATACCGGCAAGGGTGAGGCTGTAAGTCATTTCAAGTTTTGTCGGGGTGGCATTCTGGATTACCGCACTTACTAAAGTAGGTACCGGTGGGTTCACGGTGACGGTTCCAAACTCTGCATATCCTATATCAGGTGCAGATCCTGAGAAGGGTAATCCGACTTTAACTCCTGCATCAATCAAGTCACTTCCAGCAGTAAGCTTAAGGAAAGTTATGTCTGGCAAAGATCCATCTGGTTTTCTTGGTAATGTCAGTTGGGAGGCGTCAAGATTGACAAAATCTGTTGCCGTGACTGTAACGGCAGGATTTATTCTCCATCCCGGCCAACTTCCTGCACCAGTCTCCTGTGTTGCCACCCAGGTATTATTACTTTCTGTATATACAGAAGGATTATAAATGCCTACTTGCGAATAATTTGAGTTGATATTACCATATGCCAGATTGTTGCGCATCTCTAGGCCTCTTGAACTTACAACTAAAAGTGGAACATCAAAATAGCCACCAAAATTTTGATATGATGTGTTGTTCAAAAACTTTGCATTGTTATCTGTGCCTAACTCAAGATTATTATAAAATCCATAACCAAAATTGTGGACTGCTAAACAATTGGTTACTTCTACAAAGACATATCCTGTCGGATAATGACCTGCTTGATCTTCTCCAATCGCTCCGGTTTTAAATCCATTTCCCTCTATGCCTCCAAGTCCAATGTATTTATCTGTTGACATCGCCCAACAGTTATTAAAGACCCTTTTCCCCGCACCCCCTGGATCAAAATCCATCATCAGCATAGTTCCATGCACGGCATCCGATAAAATACATAACTCCACCAAAATAATTACCGCATTTCCATCCATCACCAGAAGAATTATTTGCGCTATCACAAATATTATATGTATCACAATTAATGAAGTAAGTTGTGTCGTTATCCCACATTGCATTCTGGGCCGTCCCATGTATTCCATGCGCCACTTTCATAATAGAATCCCCTGCCTGTTATATCATGTGTTGTACAATTTTCAAAAATAATATTTGCGGTAAGGGCGGCACCTATCCCCTGTGCTCTTCTATTTGCCACACCTCTTTGCCAGGCATTCCTGACAGTTATTCCTTTGATATGCCAGTATTCAACTGCTTGTAAACCAAACGCTGAATAATTTGTTTCATAAGTCTCCAACGCTGCATTGCAATCGAGTATTGGATGATTACCGGCTTCGAAATCTGGTGGATATGCCCAAAAGCAAATAGGGTTTTCTCTCGTTCCACTGCGACCCTTACCAGTTGGATAAGCCTGTGGATTTACTTCGACAAAATTATTTTTGCCGGTAATATAGTATACCCCCCCCCTGACAAAAATTGTATCCCCGGGATAAGCTACGTTTATCCCTCTTTGCCATGTGGCGAAAGGAGTGGTCAGCGAGGTTCCGCTGTTTAAATCACTTCCATTGGGCGCTACGTAATAGGTCTTACCGGATAAACTTGTGCTGACTACAAACAGAAATGGCAGTAGAAATCTTTTCATAAACTGACTATTTTGACGAATGTGTGATTTACTTTGACAAACGTAGCTATTTTTACGGTCAATAATTGGTTTTGTTACATTTTTTTGATGAAAGAAGGTGGAGCCCAAATCATAAAATCAGTCCGGCGATAATGATTTTTCGATTGTGGACAAATTTATAGTAAGTATACTAACTCCGTTGAATTGGATTAAATATAATATTAAAATCTTATCAATACAGAAAGGAAGTGGAAACAAAACAAAATGAACTTAGTATAAAAGATCGATGTTATACTCTAAATTAGAATGAGAATGAAACACGGAATATTGATATGTATGATACTGGGACTGGTTACAGAATTATGGGGTCAGTCCGCTATTTTCCTTCATCATTCAACTGGTGAAGGGGTCTATGTCGAAGGTAATGTAGCTTCATGGATCAACAACTATAACTCTTCAAACGGAACAAATTACACAATAACAGAAAGATCTTATCCAGATTCGCCATATCCTTGGGAGAATTATCCTTATGACTACTGGAACCTCTGGGTAAACGGTCAATGCAATACTACAAATGCCAATATTCAATGTCTGAGTAACATTTTGCAGTCATTTGATGTTGTGATATTCAAGCATTGTTTTCCAGGCGCCGGGCTAGTACCTGATAACGGAACACCTGCTGTGAGCTCGCCCGTAAAGAGTATTGCTAACTACAAGCTGCAATACCGTGCTTTACGGGGTTTAATGGATCAGTATCCGACGAAGAAGTTTATTATATGGACACTGGCGCCTCTCCATCGTCTTGAGACAACGACAGAGGAGGCGGCCAGAGCCAGGGAATTTGTAAACTGGGTTAAATCAACCTGGCTGACGGAAGATGGCAAGTCTCATCCTAATATTTACATCTTTGATTTCTACAATCTCGTTGCAGAGTCAAATCCAACCCCGGTCAACGGGAAGGTTAACTGTCTTAAATATGATTATGAAAAGAGTCATACCGTAATTGATTCCCATCCAAATCTAAATGCTAATCAGGTAGTTGGGCCTATATTTGCACAGTTTATAGTAAATACATTTAAAAGTCAGCCGACAGGAATCAATGATACTTTTGATCATGCGGGTGAAGTAATTATCTATCCAAATCCCGGACATGATCAATTAACTATAATATTTCACGCACAGGTGAAAATAAAATGTCTATTGAGATGTTCAGCATCAATGGTAAGATGGTATACAGCACTCCAATGTCTGAGGAGACTCTACTTAACATAAACACTAACGGTCTTACGAGAGGGACTTATATTCTGAGGATTACTACAGGACAACGACTTTTTCACGTAAATATGCTTATGCAGGCAGTTGATGACTGGCAGAGATACTTCATAAAGGGTAGCTGTTAGTTAGTTTTTAACTGAGCTGGAGCATGCATTTGAGAGGTTCAGATGGCTGGAATTGCTAATACAAAACTGGACGATATCATTAAAGAATGTGGGAAAATCCTGATTAGTCAATGGTTACTCTCATTTAGTCACAATTTGCTGTAATGAGTCAGGAATATGCATTATTATTGGATGCTATATTAACTTAGACACAGGTGGAAATAACCTCTCTTAAGTTTGCCTACTGGCAATTACAGCTGTTTTTATTTTTTATATTATACCTTCAAGGTTAAAGGTGGGCTACCTGGTGTTGCTTAGCTGTGGTTTCATTGCATCCTATAATATCTTCCTTCCTTTCTACCTGGCAGCATATGCTTTCATCAACTATCTTGTAGGACATAAACTTCCGGCTTCAAAACACAAGACAGCTTTATTTCGTGCAGGTATTATTGAATCTCTCCCAGCTTTTCCTGCTTCGTTATGCCTCCTTTGCAATCGATCCGGTTCTGGAGATACTTAATGTAAACATCAGGGATCTCTATCCTTTCAGAAATAATTATTCCAATCGGTATATCATATTACACACTCCAGGGGATAGGGTACCTGATTAATATAAAAATGGGCTGGGAAAAACCCGAAAACAATTTTCTTCGGTTTTTCCTTTATTTGGTTTTCTTTCCCAAGTTTCTTTCTGGTCCCATTGAACGATCAAATCACTTTCTTCCACAACTGACTCTAAATCATAAGTTCAATCCTGTTAATATTTCAGACGGGCTCAGAATTGCCCTCCGGGGATATTTTAAAAAAATAATTATAGCTAACCATCTTGGAGCTGCCGTATCACAGATCTATTCATGTACCGGTGATTATACAGGGTACCAGATTGTCACACTTATTCTGATTCAGCCCCTTTATCTATACTTTGACTTCTCAGGTTATACAGATATTGCCATTGGATTTGCCCGTGCGTTGGGTATAGAACTGGTCCCAAACTTTAACAGACCCTTTCTTTCTGAAAACATGACGACCTTTTGGCGCAGGTTTCATATTTCTCTCTCTTCGTGGTTTAACGATTATGTATTCAAACAGGTAAGTTTCAGGTTGAGAAAGCTAAAGGGACATGCCACAATAATTGCTGTCTTCCTGACATGGATCTTGTTTGGAATATGGCACGGGGCAGGGTGGAATTTTATGGTACTGGGATTTTTGCAGGCTTTGGTTATTTATTATGAATTTAGAACCAAGAAGTTCCGGAATACACTTTTTTCACTAATCCCGGGCTATACCCGGCAGTTGGCAGGCAGGCTGTTTACCTATTCCTTTTACGCACTATCCCTTACTTTTTTCTTTGCTCCGGACCTATCATCAGTCCTGCGGGTCTTTTCGGAAATTTCCAGCCCTCTCGAAATACAAAAGATGAGGCTGTTGAATGAACCCTTACTCTTCGGGCCTGACGTTTGTGGTTATTTTCCTATTGTATGAAATTTTACAGAATGATTTTAATTCAGTTCACACAAAGATCCATTTGTTATGGGTAAATAATAAGGTTGTTAGGATGATCGTTTACTACTCGGCATTGTTTCTGATTCTTACTCAGTTAGATGGTAATGCATCTTTTATTTATGAAATGTTTTAATTAGAATGAAGGATCTCTTAGGATACATAAAAAAAGTACTGGTCTTCCTGGTGCCGTTCTTCGTTTATCTTGCTGCCTATATTGTAATAGATCCATTCATGGTCATTTTCAAGTATAATGATTTTAACAGGAGGTCATACATACCCAAAAATCGGGACTATGTTTCATCAGAGGTCTATCTGATGAACAGAGAGACGGAGAAATATAACTCATTCATATTTGGCTCATCAACAGCCTTGTTTGTTCGACCCAGCATCTGGGTGTCATATCTGCCGGATACAGCAAAAGTCTTTTCATTCGACGCCTCGCGTGAAAATATAATTGGGATCTGGTCTAAGATAAAGTATATTGATCATAGGAATGACCCGATTGAGAATGCAGTCTTCGTAATAGATTACAATTACGCTTTTGATAAACTGGATAGGGAAAATGTTCTTTTTGTTAAGCATCCCCGGATATGCCATTCTTCATGGTACAATTTTCAGTATAAGAATTTGCTGAAGATCTTTGATATAAGTTTAATCCGATCCCTGGTAGTGTATGGTTTAACGAATGAGTTCAAACCTTACATGTCTGATTGTTTGCTGAATGAAAGGTCGTATATCAATCCTGTAACAAACGAGTATTCAAATTTCAGCATTCAGGAGGAGCTCAATGGTGATTCTTTCGAGATATTACGAAATACGGCGGGACAGATTCCCTGAAAGAAGCGGAATGGAGTGCGAATACAGGCAACAGATTACTGAGGATCACATTAAAATGCTGAATGAGATAAAAATGGTCTTTGTAAAAAACGGTACGGACTATAAAATTATCATTGCCCCCAACTACCAACAGATTTCTTTTAATAAAAAAGACCTGGAAATTCTCCGGTCTGTCTTTGGCACCGATCATGTCTTTGATTTTACGGGAATTAACAGTATCTCAGACGAAAAATCCAATTTCTACGATGGTCTTCATTTCAAACCATATGTGGGAAAGCAACTCCTTGACACAGCCTATGGCATTAACCTCCTCGGAGGTACAGAAGCATCCATTGTATCAAGACCTTGAGGTTAGAATTGTTTATGTTATACTTAAACATTGACTAGTCCTAAATAAGCGTTACAGATTATTGGACAAAAGTATCAAGTTTATCTGACCGCATCAAGGTTCGCTTTGATGCGGTCATTTTTTTTATAAGTTTTTATTTTGACTTTAGCCTGCTTATGCATTTGATCCGGTGTTTTCATATAACAAGATAGGTGGGGTCTGAGCTGGTTGTAGACCTGGATGCTATTACTTACCATTTCTTTCATTATGGGCAATTTCGCATTATACTTATCTAACAAGAACTCTTGTTTCAAGATGCCATTTACTCTTTCTGCAACAGCATTGGCATAAGGATCGTAGGATTCAGTCATACTACAGCGTATATTTCTCTTATTCAAGATTTTTTGGTATTCATCACAACAATATTGAAAACCGCGATCAGAGTGATGGATCAGCTCCATATCCAGGTAAGCCCGTTGCTTTAACCCCATTTTAAGAGCCCTGATAGCTCCTTCAGCACTCAAGCTGGATGAGACATCGTAACCGACGATTTTCTTCGAGTAGACATCAGTAACCAAAGCCAGGTATTGATAGTTCCTATGGCTTCCGAGATAAGTAATATCCGATGCCCATACTTGTTCCGGCCTTGAGGGAGATAATTGGGCTACCAAATTCTTATGTTTATGAAAACGATGGTGCGAGTCTGTTGTTTTCTGATAACTCCTGACCGGCTTTATCAGCATTTGATTGGCTTCAAGTATAGTAAACAACTTATCCCGTCCTACCCCCAGCTCTCTCAACTGATCTTTCAGCAGATAATAAAGCTTACGCGTACCGATGCGTGACATCTGCATTCGTATATCCCCAACCAGAGACACTACTTTCTTAGCAGTCTCCAGCTTCTCTCGCCCAGTCTTCTTTCTTCGATAATAAACCTGTCTGTTTACCCCGAACAACTCACAGGCAGAGACTAGCGTCTCTTTATTTTCTTCCCGGTAGTGATCGATTGCTCGGGTGAGCATTTTTTTCTGATAGGGATATTATACTCCTTCTCAGCCAGCGATATCATCATATCAAATATGATCGCTTTTTTATCTGCCGTCTCTACCTGCCTTTCCAAAAATGCTTTTTGCTTTTCAAGAAGCTTAACCTTTTGCTCAAGCTCCATGATCTTTTGTTCCTGGCTCTTAGGCATATTCGATGGGGTTTGATTCTCCCAATCAAAGGTACCATATTTCCTGAGCCACGTGGTAACTGTATCTCCTACCCTGGATACCGTACTTCCTACTGGCAGCTAGTTTGCTTAGCTCTCCCGATTCAATTTCCTGGACAACTCGCAATTTAAAGGACATTGAGTAATCTTTTTGACTTCGTCTAACATACTCATTTCTCGTTCTTTCTTCCATAACATTACATTTTTATGTAACGCTATTTCAGGACGGGACACATCTTAAAAAAAAAAGGGGGAGCAATCTAAGTTACTCCCCTTTTTATATTAAAAGTCATTCTACTAGTATGGTATAGTAAATGTTTGAGTCTGGCTGTCTGCCAGGTCCTGGTTCGGCCATGTCGTATAATCGGGACAAGTGCCTGAACCAAATAATTCTGCCATTTCACCAACATATACAAATGTTTTATCAAGAAGTCCGTAGGAACTAGTCACGGTTATGACCAGGGACCTTACACCGTTCGGGTAGGCTTCTGAAATTGTCACGTTGCCAAGGTTTGCCCTGGTATAGTCTTCAAGCAGGAGGAATGAATTGGTTTCAGGATAATTCACGGCACCCATATACTGGCACCATTCCGTTGTCGGGAGGAAAATGTAAGAACCGTCGCTGCCTGCCCATGTATAGCCATCAGGACCCCAGAGGAAAGTTTTGACTGCAATTACCTTCTGTGCAGGCATCTCACAATTGACGAAGCAGAATGTGAGATTGCTTAACATGGGTTTTTCACCGGGAGCTGCCAGACCACTGTCTCCTGTTGAACCATCAGGGTAATAGTAGACATTTGCAGCATTTGAGCCTTTAACTATTACAGCGCCAACTTTGTAGAACTCATCTCCGATCTTAATACATCCGTCAATGTCAAATGAGATGTAAATCCCATCCAGAGTTACATTAAGCCCTTCAGGGAATGTGCCGGAGAATTCATTGTCACCGTCATAGTCATAATCACTGTAATCAAGTTTATCACCACATACGGCAAACGATGTGTTGAAGTAAGAGGCAACCTCTGCGCATGTTCTGTTGCCTCCTTGATTTGCACCGGGTATTATGTATGGTACTACACCCTCCATTGAGACGGGCGTTCCCGGACCATAGACAACAGTCGCCTTTTTCAGCATTTCATCTGTGCCATTAGTCTGTTCCTTGGAACATGAGATTGCCAGTACCGTCATAAGAAGTATGGCAAGGATGATTTTCAGGTTTTTCATAGCTCTATAGATTTAGTTTAGATAAAAACAACCGCTACAGTATAAAGTTATAGTATAATTACGATTTCTCAGATTCATTTTGACAGAAGGATATTAAAACTTAATAAAAGGTTAAATATCTTTGATTAACGATTCAAGCCGGGTATTTTGTCCCGGGACCGAGAGATTGGGGTCCTGTCATCTGCTTCTTTTGAATATATACTGAGCGTTCCGTGATAAGGAATTTATGGTTAAATTCAAAGCTGCAAATATTTTCAGGAGGATCAAGTGGTGAAACCTTTGAATATTAATTTCCAATGTACCTTATGATTCAGGGTGCACCAGTTTTTATAATTATTTGTTGTAACTTTATCCTCAAGAAAAGACTAAAATTTTGGCTATGAAAAAGCTTGTGGTTCTTGTAGGCATATTGCTATTATTGACTAATAATTTGTTTTCACAATTAAGTGGGAATGGCACAAGCGGAAGTCCATTTACAGGGACTATTAACCGAATACGGTATGGTATCCCGATACTTTTTCAGGAAGCACAATATTTGCATCGACAATTACAATTCTTTCAGGTTTTTCCCTGACTATCTCGCCAGGGTTACTTAATGGAGGACATGTACAGTTCACGGGTACTACCACTCTCACTATACAAACCAATGCAGCTTTCATTATTAATCCAAAAATCAGTGTAACGGTACATAGAATAGCGAATAATGGAACGCTCCGGATGGAATCTGGTCCAAATGAACCGGGAGTGGCTTCCCTATTTCATAAATTCTATTCTGGAGACGGAACCGTAGAAACCAAGCTTTATCTTGCGGGAGGAACAACGGCAGGAGGAGCATATAGATGGCATTATGTTTCAGTTCCTACTAATAATATAAGTGTAGCAACATTTAACACTTTAAATCTTGCAATACATTGAGAGCCTGGTTTCAGGAAGTGACAATTATCCAGGGTGGGTTGCGTATGATGGATATCAATACTCTACTGGCTCAACCCTTGGTACTTCATTTTCAACAATGACCCTAGGGATGGGTTATAATTACTATTCTGCCAACAGTTCAACTTTTACCTTTTCCGGACCACTTAATCTTACCGAAATTGATATGCCAGTTTCATGTGGGTCTGGATTTCCTGATTATCAGGGTTATAATCTAATCGGAAACCCATTTGCATCATGTCTGGACTGGGACTTTATTATAGAGAATTATACCCCTGCATACATTGACGATGCCATTTATTTTACACAAAATGGGGGAATAGCATCATATGTAAACGGGGTTGGCGTTGAAGGAGGGACTGGTACGATACCTCCAATGCAGGGTTTTTTTGTGAAAGCCTCAGCAAATTCAAGTGTCTATCTACCACTTGATGCAAGAACACATAACCTTGATCAATTCCGGTATAAGAAAAAAAGCACAGAGAGTCATAATTCAATTGCTGATACAATATCTATTGTGAGACTGAGGCTGCTTGGTGTCTCAGATAGTGCAGAGCTTGCGGTAAGGTTTAATAAAAGGGCAACATTTAAAGTTGACAGGAAGTATGATGCATATGAATTCAGCAAGTCCGCGGGTGATTTGAATATTTGGACCACAATAGAGGAGGTAGCATACAGCATTAATGGTCTACCCTTCCCGGAGACAACCATTGAAGTACCGGTCGGAGTCAATCTGAAGATTCCCGGGACTTTCAAACTCTCAACCAATGAGATAAAAATCTAGAGATTTATAATATAACACTTAAGGACCTGAATACAAACCGGTTGCCGATCTTAAAAAAGGCGAGTATCTCAGTTTTACAGCTGAGGCCGGCATGGTGGAGGATAGATTTATTCTTACTGTCACCAAATCAGCAACAGATATCAATGGCCTTCGTTACTCAAACAAAAAATTCAGTGTTTATACAACCTCAAGTAGGACAGTCAATATCAGGTTACTCTCTGATGAACCATCTTCAACAACCGGCTTGGTTACAGTCTATGATGTTAGCGGAAGAAATGTTATTAAAAACCAAAGTATTGAATGGGCTGGTAAAGGCGACTTGAAAGAGATTGCCATGCCTACGGTAAGGCCTGGAGTTTATCTTGTTGTCATCGAAACCCGAGATTGGAAAGTTGTAGAGAAAGTAACGTTCCAATAACATATGTACCTTTCAGGGGAAATAAGAAGGTGGCAAATTGACCGCATTAGTAAATTAGTGTTGTACAATGAACTTCCCCGAAGCAGTAATTATCCCATCTGTTAAAATATTTACTATGTAAAGTCCGTTGCCTAATCCTGAAGTGGCGATTTGATCTGTTGCACCTCCTTTGCCTTCATCAAGTTCTTTCAAAATAACAACTTGACCACTCGAATTCAAAACTGATAATATTCCTCTATTTATAGATTCAGGAATATTAATTGTCAGCAAACCAGATGTAGGATTCGGATAAGAGGAGATTACAGCCCGCGAGGTGATGATCTCTTTATCCGGATCAGACAGCTGTTTTCGTGTGTATTCTAAAACCGTCCCATTGTTTCCTACCGCATAATATGTGTTACCTACTATATAAGAGCCATTAAGTTTAACATTAACGGGGGATTCCTCTATTTGCCATCCACTTTCAGTATAGGTCATAATTGTACCACCATGTCCCACAGTTATGCCATTATCTTCTCCGGCAAAGAATACATTTGTCAGAGCAGGAAGCTTTCCTTCAATCTCAACCTTTTGCCAGACTGTTGCATCTTTGTGCAGAATAGTCCCCGGTTTGCCAACAGCCCATACGATATCGATTCCGGGCGATGCCATGCCAGATATCTCAACATATCCTGGGTCAAATACTTTAGCAAAGCTATAGGAATTATTATAAATGACATCCATAATAGGAACCGTCAGATTCTCACGTCCGCCGGCAATCATCGGTGTTCCGTTATTAACGGCAATTGCATAAAAGTGCCATGGAGTTTTTATTTCAGCCATCTCCCAGATGCCGTTTCTATAGGATAAAAAAGTGCCGTTATTGCCAACTGCATATCCGCTACCAGTGCTGCTGAAGCACACAGTATGGAGTTCCTGCTGAGTAGGACTTTCAACCCTTTGCCATTGCGCCCCTTTCAGCTGGAGAATAGTGCCATGCGCACCAACAGCCCAACCCTCGGTCTCGCTTAAAAGACAGATTGAATTAAGGTCTTCATCGGTTATGGCAGTATATGCCAACCATGAATCACCGATCCGGTATAACATTGTTCCTTTGTTTCCAACAATCCAGCCTGCTTTATCTTCTATTATAGCAATAGCGTTAAGGTGATTCTTTGCTGGAACATTTATTGTATTCCATTGTGCCATAGAGTTGATCACAATCAAGGAGGCTGAGACAGCAGTAAAAATTACTTTTTTTATTGGTTTCATTCTTTATGGAATATCATTAATCATTGACACATAAGTTTACAGGTATAACTGTGTTCTGTACTCTGGGCAGGGTAACCAGTCTATGAGTAATCTGGCCGCCTGTTTCAGTAAAAAGGTAACACTTCGTTTCCATGTCATTTGCACCAACTACTGAAATAGTAACCAATCCGTTGCTTGAACCTACATCCTTAATTACCAGATTGTCCTTGGCCCTGATATACGTAACAGCATCATCAGTTGACTTGTATTCCGGGTTATAGGGTGAGACTCCGGTAGTTACACCTGAAAGTATCAGATGCCAGTCGGAGGCAGTCATTCTTAGCTGATCTTCGTGAGTAAAAAGCACAGGCAGTGTCATACTGTTCAAGGATCTTCTTAAGTGACGAACACCCCTGGCGATTACTTCACTGATCGTGCCACTGTTGGGATACCATTCATACTGTGAATCTGGAGGTCCGTCATCTCCTATTTCGGAAAAACACAAGAAAAACGGGGTATTAACCCAGTTGATACTGTCAGCGTAAAAATGAGGCACTCCGGTTCCTCCCCAGCCATCCCTGTTTATCCTGTAAGGCCTGTTATTCAGCCAGGTTCCGGGATATGGATCAGGATCAAAAGGGTACTTTGTCCCAAGGAATTCCACTCCCATCTGCCTTATTTCAGGGAGAGCCTCGGAAGTGAGTAAGTAGTAATGAGGCACTAGGAACTTAGACATTTCGATGCCATTGGCTGTAAAGGTATTCCCTGCACTTATGACATTTTCTACCGATGAAAACTCGGGGTCCATTGATAAGTTATAATAAATGAAATCATTGTAGGTGAAAGAATGAGGGGCGGCTGTAACCTTATTATTATCAACAAAAGTCTGGCCAAGTTTTCAGGGAAGAAACCGGGTGGATCATAACCCTCCGGGAGGTAAAAATCCCTACCCAGGGGATAAGCCCGTACTCATTGCAGATTCTTAGCCATTGAAGATTAACCATATATGGACTTCTGTCGTCAACATCGTCCACCCTCATTGTGACCATAGGTGGCAGACCCTGCATCACGAATGGTTTCCTTGCTGCCCACACAATTCCCCTCCATATGAGGTCGTCCATTCCCCATACAGGTCCGAGATAATCATCAAAGATCCATTGGTATGAGTTCCATTTCACTATGCGTCCATTACCGAATTCAGCTACTTGCATCAAGGCTTCAGTACTTCCACCGGTTCCAATCGTTGCCAGAGCAATGTTGTTTATAAGATCATGGCTATATGCCCAGACATGTAATGGGTATTTGGTTGTAATTCTATCATTAGTAGGATGGTAGATGTCATTAGTATGGTATTCAGTTATATAATGACCTGTGTTGAAAGTGACCTGCTCGGAGTAAAATTCGGTCTGTGAACCTACATATTCGCAGAATGCACTCGGGAAATCAAAAAGATGCGGATCGAAACTATATAAGCCTGTTCCTCCACTAATTGCGGTTCCAAGTTCAGTCAAAGGGTAATTGTCAATGTATACCTCTCTGTGACTCATGATTATAACGGAGTAATTGCTTAAACTAGGCAACGGGTCAGAACTATTTGCATCATAGGTGTCATAAGGAATCCCGAACCAGTCGAGATATGGTTTGATGAAGTCAATATAATTAGGGTAATATGCGGCAGATCCCGAGTTGAACATTACAAGTGCATTCCTGTTACTTCCCGGATCCCGTTCCTGAAACAGTGACCGTGATACTGGTGCCTGTCGATTGAGGATGACAACCAAAGGAGTCAGTCAAAGAAGTTATTTCGAATTCATATATGCCAGCTGGGAGCGATCCGGTATTGATGTCAGCACCGCTTTGATAGTTGGAAATAGTAAAAGAAGACGTTTCGTTCCTAGTATAGTCAATTGTGTACGGTGGAGTACCTCCAGTGATATCAACAGATAGGTTTGTCGATGTATTCTCATAAATGGATATGGAACTCTGAAACTGGGCTGATGGGAAAGGATTATTAACATCAATTAACACAGATGATGTGTAAGAAGTAAGGTTTCCGCTCTCAACAGTTCTCCTGTAGTAAGTACTGGAAGTCATAGCAGGTGGTTGGTAAAACGAAGCAACTGCTCCGTCAATATCAACCCAGTTCTGATCATCGGTAGATAATTGCCACTGATAAACATAATTGCCAGATCCACCCGAAGGCGGTTCTGACTCTGTGAGAGCAGAGGGCGATGAGCTGTAACAGATAACCTGGTTTTGTCCAGCTGACCCTGCTGAGAATGGCACAAAAATCACATCTCTAAAGAAGCTTTCTTGTGGATTATCCAGATACTGCAGAGGCACAGTTCCAATGCTACCTGCCCCAGATCCGGTGTATCTTATATATTCGTTTGAGACGAGAGGACTGAAGGAATTCGTCTGGGCCCAGTACTGATCCTCCGCACTGTTTGCAACGCTGACAATATAATTTCGGTTTGCCTCGACTGCCAACGGGGCAGGAAGACTGAATTCACGCCAACCCTGAGTGCCTGAGGTAAACGACCAGTCATAAGGTCCAGCTACCAGCTCAAATACTGATTGATCATTCTGTCTCCAGAGTCTTACCTGGTGCAGTCCGGCTTCATTTGCACCTGTAAAAATTCTTGCGCTTATTAAGAATCCATTCATCAGAGGTTCAAACTGGGTCCCAAAATCAAATCTGATCCAGCTTGGAAATCCGGCCGGAATTTCTGAAGTAAACAATGTGATTGGATTTACAGATATTCTAACTGCGTTGCCAGCAGTCGATCCGCATCCTGCGTCAATTACCCATTGCCTGAACCACATGTCTTCAATCAATGCACCAGGACTGTATCCTGATGCAGATGCTCCGGAAATGTCTGACCATGAAAGTCCGTCATTTGATACTTGCCATCTGTAGGTATAGCCGCCAAGACCTCCCGAGGGGCCTGTGGTTTGCATTAGGGGAGCAGGGGCTGTGCCATTATATATAGTCTGATCAGTGCCAATTAACGGAGCAATAAGGTCAGAGGCCACGTTAATCGATGCCACATTTGTAATAGAATTTGCTGAAACATTATCAGTAACACGGCAACGGAAATGCGCTGTTCTTCCAAGAACCGGAGGTGAATAGGTTTGCCTTTGAGCTGTTGTACCTGTAATGTCATACCAGTCTGAACCATTGTTGGATCGTTGCCAACGATATGTATATGGTGGTGTCCCGCCTGTTGGTTGCACAGTAAAAGTGAGTGCTTGCGGGGCATACCCGTAGCAAATATCCTGGTTACTTCCTATCTGGCCAGGGTTGAGCGCCTGTCCCGAGATAACCACATTAACCAATGAAAGTAATAGAATTGAAAGTACCGTTCGCATTCTTTGGGAAATTAGTATTTTTTAGTCTGGACAATTTTGCTTTACACCGCTGTGTAATAGTTATAAAAATAATTCATTTTGGTCTGAAAACAATAAGTTTTTGACAATTACATTAATATATTTGATAAACGTAGTTTTCACAATATTTTAAGCTATGTGCCTGATTTCCTGAGATCGTAATTAATTCCATCCAGTTAACTGTTTAGCATATGGTGCATAATATTCCTGCAACTCGTAAGCCTTCGTTTTAGTAACAAAATAGTCACTTAATAGTTTACTTATTTTATCGGTTCCGGTATCTTGGTTTGAAATAAGACTTTTATTAATTTTAGAACTTAAGTTTGAAATATTTGTTAATTTGTTAAATTATTCCACCATGAAATCAATTGTAGTATTTGTTCTGCTAATTGCTTCCGTTGTATTTTACGTGTCCTGTTCCGGAGAAAAAGGAAGCATTGATGGGATGAACATTGTCTTCCTGCATCACAGTACCGGAGGAGTTATCTGGGATGGAGATCTTTCACAGGTTAATCCTGATATCGTAAGAGTTAAACCCAGAATAAAGTCCCAGATTCCGCTTTTGTTCGCTCAATACAACAAAGAAACCTCAAAGAACTATTTTATCAAGGAAATGAGTTTCCCCAATGCAGAACCTTACGGCTGGAATAACTATCCTTATGACTATTATAATATTTGGGTAAAAAATGCCGGAGACAAACCATTTCTCAAGGAACCGACTCTGGAAATGCTAACCGGTCAGTATAGTGTTATTATCTTCAAACACTGTTTCCCTTCAAGTAATATAGTTGCGGATGAGACGAGCTCTGACATTAATTCGGATATCAAATCACTACAAAATTATAAGCTGCAATACGAGGCGCTAAGGGATAAACTACATGAATTCCCGGACAATAAGTTCATTTTGTTTACCGGGGCTGTGCAGGTGCGGGCATTTCTGACAGAAGAAGAAGCCTATCGTGCCAGGGAGTTTCATGATTGGGCCACTCGAGAATGGGACCAGCCGGAAGATAATATTTTTCTATGGGACCTTTATCAGTTGCAGACGGAAGACGGCTTGTATTTCAAGGATGAGTATGCCGTATCTCCCGAAGATTCACATCCAAACAAAAGTTTTGCCGGAAGAGTTGCCAACCTATTGTTTAACAGAATTATTGATGTAATCGATAATGGTGGTAAAACCACGAAACTAACCGGAGAAAAATTGTAAATATCGATTGACTCCAATTAGAGGACCCAGATTTATCAGATCTTTTTTGATCTTTTTCCTGTTGGGCTGATTGTAAGATCATCTTTGAATTCATATACCTGAGGTACCTTAAATAGAGCAAGATGCTGTGAGCAATGCTGAATTAGCTTGTCCTTTGGTCAGAGTGCCAATACTGTCTTTTCGGACAGTAACAGTTGCTTTCAGCATTTCTCCTTCTATTTCATCTTCAACACCTTCAATTGTGCAATCAATTACCTCCGGAAGAGCAAGAATAACTGCTTCAATCTCTTTCGGGCTGATTCGTTTGCCGCGGACCTTGATAATCTCCTTTGACCGGGCGGTGAGGTAGATATAACCATCCTCATCAACAGTGCCAAGGTCACCGGTGTAAAGCCATCCGTTACGGATGGCATTTTTTGTGCCCTCCTCATCGGCAAAATAGCCCATCATAATATTGTCGCCCCTGGCTATTACCTCTCCGGTTTCACCAGGTTTGATGGGTTCTCCTTTTTCATTCACAACTCTCAGTTCCACCCCGGGAATACCTTTTCCCATTGAGCCTTTCCTTCTGTCATAAACCTCCGGCGGAAGCCAGGAGAGCCTCGCTGTGGCCTCGGTCTGCCCGTACATGACAACAAACCTTACATCCGGATGTGCCTCGCGGAACTCATCAATAAAAATCGGGGCAAGCTTGCCACCTGCCTGGGTAACATATTTCAGATCGGGGAATTTTGTTTGCTTAAAGGAGTCTGATTTCCTCAGAAGGATTTGGAAGTGACTCGGAACCCCTGCAAATCCAGTGCACTTGTAATCGATCAGGCTCTTCAGCACACCTCCGAGGAATATAAACGCATTGTTGAAGACAATGGAACCTCCAACCCTCAGATGGGTATGCAGCAGCGAGAGTCCGTAGCAGTAATAGAAAGGCAGAACAACCAGCATGCGGTCGTCTGGAGTCAGTTGAAGATACTCGACTATTGATGAAGTATTGGCGATAAGGTTCTTGTGAGAGATCATCACTCCTTTCGGCTTTCCTGTTGAGCCGGAAGTGAAGATGATTTCAGCACAACGTTCTCTGTCAAATTCTTTTTCAGGTCGGTCCTCTGCGATGAGGTTAGCTGTAAAGGCTTCAGAATCAGGAAGAACATTGATTGACGACGAACCAAGATCCAGCCTTCTTTCTACATCCGGCGTCAAGAATACCAGTTTGGGATGGGTTAGGTCATGTATGTACCTGAAGTTTTCCTTTTCAATACCCGGGTCAAGTGGAATACATATATTTCCTGATTTGATTATAGCCAGGTAAGCCTTCAGGAAAAACAGATTGTTGGCCGATAACAGGAAAATATGCTGACCAGTTCCTGCTTTCTCCTTTATCCACTCAGCGAGGCTGATGCAGGAGCTGTAGAGGTCCTTGTAAGTGATCTCCTCTCGTCCGACAAGGAATGGCTTATCCAAACCGGAAGTATGCTCAAAGAAATAGTCAAATGCATTCATATCACTGAAGTTTATCCCTGATAATAATCCCTCACCGGCGGCATACGCAAGTATTCCGTTGTATTCCGTTTACGTTCGAAATTGCGGAAATAGTGCTTCGACCCGCTCCGGAGTCTCTCCCATAACGGCTGCAACCTCCGACGGCGGGTAGCCATTCTCGAACCCGTACCAGAACCTGTCCATCAGGTGGAAAGGTAACTGGTAGAAGAACTCTTCCTGGGTCTGCTCGGCAGAGTAAGTATCGGTTGTCGGGGTCCGTTCAATTATTCCCTTCGGAACTCCCAGGTATTCAGCAAGCTGGTAAACCTGCGTCTTGTACAGGTTGCCAATCGGCATCACATCCCCGGCGCCGTCGCCGTACTTGACGAAGAACCCCTGTTCCTGCTCATGCTTATTGGGCGTGCCAATAACGGCATAGTGCAGTGCCTCGGCATGGTAGTAGAGCATTGACATCCTGGTCCGCTGCTTGAAGTTTGATGCAGCAACAATCTGCAGGTAATCCCTGGCAGGCAGCATCTTATCCTTGACATTGCCATCTGAATCAATTATTGTAAGATAGAAGATGGGAGGGAGGTTGCTGAATAGTCCGCTCTGCCGGACCCCGATCTTCATCTTCCACGAAGCGGGGTCGTACTCGGGGAAAACCCTCTTAACAGCCTCATCGCGTCGCTCGTAACATCCGAATCCCGAAAGTGCACCGGTAATCTCCTCCTTGATTGCCTTTACTCCGAACTTCGAAGCCAGTTCCCTGGCAAGCATCTCACTGTCAGGACTGGAGTCCTTCTCGGGAAGCATTACCCCGAGAACCTTCTCAGGTCCGAAGGCCCTGGCTGCCAGTGCGAAACAAACTGAGGAGTCAATCCCGCCGCTTATCCCGACCACTGCACCGTTACGCTTGAACCTGCTGAAGGACATCCTCGCGCATCTGTTCAATGATGTTCTCCACAACTGCTTCAACGTTCTCAAGCAGAATAATGTCTTTTGTAAATGGTTTCAGGGTGCTCATATTTCGTTTATTACTTTCAGGTTATTCAAAGGTTCATTCAGGAGGTCCTGATTCTGATCATCAATGAACTGGTGATAAAGAAGATGTGTCGAGATCACAGAAGTTAACACCATATTATCCATCTCCGATGCCGCGGCGCTCTTCCCGACCTTTCCGAGAAGTCCGGTAACTGATTCAGCGCTGAAAACGCCGGCTTTTCTGATCATGCTTTCCGAGAGCATCTCATTCACATAATCAGGCTTGTCCTCTGCCAGGAAAACGCTGCTGATAGGAGCTCTGTATGGCTGCTTTGGCCGTCTTGACTATGCTGTCAGGTATTCTGCCGGTCATCAGTCTTCTTGAGCAGGTACTTTCTCATTCGTCCCGTTCAGCTTCAGCCGGTCGGGCAGGGAGGAGCAAAACTCAATCACCCTGTAGTCCAGGAAGGGATACCTTCCTTCAACCGAATTGGCCATCGCCATGCGGTCGCCCTGAGATGACAGGAGATAACCCGACATGAAAACTGTAGTCTCCAGCCATTGTGCCTTTGCCAGTGTTGACCAGTTGTTGAAATCTTGCGGTAATTTGCCGGACAGATCATCAAGCGGATCATAGCCGTTGACAGAAGCCTTAATGATGTCCGAAAAGTGCTTCTTAATGTGATTGGAATTATTCCATCTCAGGAGATGGGAGTAGAGCGGATTGGCTGTGTCCTCAAGCTTGTAGCCGAAGAACATCTTCAGAATATTCGGACTTGCGTTCCTGAGATGGGGGATGTCGGGGTAGATCCTCTTGAGAAGCATCGGTCTGAGCGATGATCCCGGCTGCTTTGCCCAGAACTGTCTGATAATTGCCTCCCTGAAAATGTCATACCCGGCTAGTATCTCGTCAGATCCCTCTCCGGTGATGACCACTTTTATATTGTTATCCCTTACCAGTTTTGACAGGATGAGCATCGGGGTGGGAGCGGTACGGGTCAGGGGTGTCTCGGAATGCCACACAACTCTTCGGAAACGCTTCTGCAATCTCCCTTGAGGAGCAGGTAATTGCCTGATGGTTGGTGTTGAGGTACCTGACAGCCTCCTCCTGGTATCTACTCTCATCGAAGTCCTTGTCCTCGAAGCCGATTGAGAAGGTGTTCAGGATTCCGGGCTCAATGTCCCTGATATAGGCGACGGTTGTTGTTGAATCCAATCCGCCGCTGAGGTATGCTGCCACCTCCACATCGGCCCTGAGCCTTATCCGGACAGCGCTGGTGAACAGCTCATTAAACCTCTCAATTGCCTCCGGAAGGGAGAGGTCAGTACGGTTCGGGCCAATATTCAGTTCCCAGAATTTTTCCGTCCTGAGTCCATTCCGGCCAAAGGTCATAAAGTGACCGGGTGAGAGCTCGAAAATGTCCTTGAAGGCTGTCCCGGGAGTCAGGGCAGTCCAGAAGGTATAGATCTGAGACAGGCTTTTCGGGTCAAGTTCCCTTGTCACTTCGCTATTGCGAAAGATGGCTTTGATCTCGGAACCGAAGTAGAGTACCCCGTTGGTGACAGTATAAAACAAAGGCCTGATCCCCACCCTGTCTCGTGCAAGAAATAGTTCCTCCTTCTGTTTATCCCATATTGCGAAGGCAAACTGGCCGTTCAGCATACTGAGGCAACTCTTGCCGTACAGGGCATAGAGGTTTACAAGTACCTCGGTGTCAGACCGGGTCCTGAGCCTGACGTCTTTTTTTTCAAGCTCCTCGCGGAGCTCGATATAATTGAAGATTTCGCCGTTAAAGACAATCCAGTACCTGCCGGAGATATCAGAAAGCGGTTGCTGACCTGTCTGCAGGTCGATAATGCTTAATCTTACATTACCGATTGTAGCCACTGGAGAATGGTAAATACCGCTCTCATCCGGGCCCCGGTGGCTGAAGGCAGCGGAGCATCGTCCCAACGGCAGAGACTGTGTTGGTTTTGCCGCGGTAATCGATTATCCCGGCTACTCCGCACATTATTAATTCTGGCTTTTCCTCTGAATGAACTCAGATATTGCGTTGATCGACTCGAAGTTCTCCTCGATAAGATCTGAATCAACGGTCTTTATTCCAAACTCCTCCTCGAGGAAGGTGATCAGCATGATGAATCCCATGGAGTCAAAGAATCCCTCCTTGAAAATCAGCGATTCATCCTTGATTTTGTTTGCATCAGCATGTGATGTCTGAACAATATAATTCCTGATTTTTTCCTTTACGGTTGCTACCTCAATGGCCATAGTGATTGAATATAAGTTCAATAATAATAACGTGATTTTCAGTGATTATTGTTTGTAATAGTTGTCATAACGGCCATACCTGCTTTTCTTCAGGTTAAGGTCGTTGAATACGATGTCGAAGTTGTTCACATTATTTGTCCTGAAGAGGTTCAGGACATCATTGAACACATCCTTCCGTGTATAGTCGTTCCGGCAAACCAGGAGTATATATGATGCATACTTAATCATCAGAGTAGCGTCGGCCACCAGACCTGCAGGAGTGGAGTCGATAATAACATAATCAAACTTCTCCTTAAGCTCCTCAATCAGGTCATCAAGTACACCGGCTTCTATCAGCTCCGAGGAATTGGGGAGTACCGGTCCGGCCGGGATGAACCACAGGTTGTCAATATCGGTCTTCTTTATGATCTCATTGCTCCCCGCATTTTTAACCATGTAATTTGAGAGTCCGATTGAATTTACAACCTTCAGCTTTTCATGAAGCGTTGGTCTGCGCAGGTCACAGTCGAGCAGAACGGTCTTATGACCAACCGAGGCAATCGAGGCTGCCAGGTTGCTGGAGACGAAGCTCTTTCCGTCCTGGGGTTGCGACGATGTAACCATAATAACCTTCTGTGGTTCCGATCTGAACTTCAGGAAGAGGCTGCTCCTCAGGTTACGGAAGGATTCTGCTATCGATGATCCGGGATATTCCTTTACAACAGCCTCGGTCTTATAATAATTCGTATAGATCAGGTTCATGACAGGCTGACCTATCATATGCTCCACATCCCTTACCGATGATATTTTCTCATTAAAGAAGTTCCGCAGTATAATGTAAATGGTCGGGACCATGAATGCCATGAACAGTGCTATCAGCCAGTTGAGGCTTGTCCTTGGCGAGATAATGGCAGCCGTTACATCCCGTGCGGGCTCAAGGATTTCGTAGTCCGGATAGTTTGAAGCCATTGCTATAGCAGCTTCTGACCTCTTTTGCAGCAGGAAGGTATAAATTGCATCCGTAAGGTTGAACTCTCTCTGCATGCTGACCATATTGAGTTCTGTCCTCGGCAGCCTTGATATCTCATTCGATAATTTACTTTCCCGGTAGTCAAGCTCGTTCTGGGTCAGATTAAGGGTATTCAGGTTGTTCTTGACATTCTCAATGATAGCCTGCCTCTGAAGTTTGATCTTGTTTTCTATCTGACCAAGGAAGAGGTTCTTCTCGGCATTATTACTCAATATGGTTGATCTTTCGGCATTCAGTGCAAGAAGATCAAGTACCAGTGAGTTCATAATGGGGTCAACCACATTGGCTGCCGAGGGAGGCGCAAGACCTGCTATATCCTGGTTTTTGTCGAAATAATCAAGGATATAGTTATAGTACCGCTCCTGAACCTGTAGGGTTGATCTTTCGTTTTGGATCATATTCATCTGCGCCAATGCCTGCTGTCCCTGGTAACTGAGGTCAGTGACCTGGTTAGTCGACCGGTAATCGCGCAGTTTGTTTTCAGACATGGAAAGGGAGTCTGAGATTTCGGAAATCTGAGAATCGATGAAGTTTATGGTATTAACGGCTATCTTATTCTTTTTCGACAGATTTTCATCGAGATAAGATTGAATATAATTGTTAAGGAAATCAATTGTAAGCCTTCTGTTTTCTCCATGGAAAAATACAGTAATGAGTGAAGACCTGATACTTACAGGTTCAACCTTAAGGCGTTTCAAATAGGACTTAGTAAGCTGATCGAGGTGATATAACTCAAAGTAAGATTCCGTCTCCTTTGTCTTTGCGGCATTAAAATACTCCTTATTCAGGGCGATGGAGAACTTGAAATTGTAAGATGAAATGGTCTCGTTAAACCTGCAAATAGTGTCAATTTCTACAGTGTTTTTATCACTTACTATGGCGTTATCGATATAATTATAATAGGCTGCCTCATCTTCCGAGGCAACTAATCTGTAAGAAAGCTCATCAAGGATGTCAACCCGGAATTTTGTATTTATTGGCTGAATGTGTGATTTGTCAATGGATAACAGTATATGGATTACCAAGATAAACCTGCGAAGGTTTCTGGAACAGGTTGCTCTTGCCGGTGAAATAGCCAATTTCCAGGTTCAGATTCTTTATAGTTGTTGCTATAAGGCTGAAAGAGTTGAGACTGTTGATATCATTCTCAAGGTTTCTTGCTTCTGCAAGTGCTCCAAGGCCGCTGAAGAGGTCATTTGACCCGAGCAGTGAAGAACGTTTGTCCTGAACAGGTCCGATAGTTGAATTGACTTCGTAAACGGTCGGAGAGAATTTGTTTACCATAAAGGCAATCAGGAGGCAGATAAAAAAACTGGCTATATACAGATATTTATATGCTAAAGCCTCTAAAAGGAACTCTTTTATGTTAAAGGCTTCGCTCTGGGGATCATTATTGTTTGTCATTCGTGGAGATTTAATTAAAACCAAGACCTGCAAAAAGAAGAATTGCAATTGCGGTCGTGATGGTTGAAAGTATGGTGGTATATGTTATGTTGGAATAACTGGTGGATAGGGCTTTAAGAGGCTCAACAACGATAACATCGTTGGGCAGTACATAATAATAACTTTTATTGGCAATCTTGGAGTCGCTAAGATTCAACCTGTAATGGATGATCTTCCCATCCACCTGTCTTATTAGCATTACGTTTTTTCTGTCTCCATAGCGTGTAAGTCCCCCTCCAAGGCTCAAAGCCTCATAAATACTCAGTTTATCCTGGATAAATGGATAAAGTCCTTGTCTGACAACCTCTCCCATCACGGTCACCTGGTTGTCAACATATTTTACGATAATCGAAGTGTTTGCCACATAATCGCTAAGTGCTTTCTGGATTTTGTCAGCTGCTTCTGCGGTGGTCATGGATGCCACATAAATCTTGCCTACAAATGGGAAGTTAATATTGCCCTCCTCATCAACAAGATATCCGAGCAGGCCGGAGCTTGCGCCATAGCTTGATGATCTCATCTCCTCAGTTGTGTTAAAGATCTGGCTTGTCTGAAGATCGATGCTGAGTACCCTGATATACAGTTTGTCAAAGGGCATAATCAGTTTCTGAACTCTTGGGTTTACAGTTGGTTCATCAATCTCCTCCACATCATTGAAGTATCTCAATTGCTCTATTGGCACGCATGAGCCTGTCATCAAAGCAATAAGAATCAATAATGCTGATAGGTTACGGACTTTCTTTACACTATTTGTCATGATACATTCGGCTTATTCTATTACAGTCCAGTCTTATGAAGTACAGTCTTCAATGTTTTCAACAAAATTACAAAATCCAGCCTCAGCGACCAATTATCTATGTAGGCTAAGTCCAGCTCCATCCACTTTTCGAATTTAATACTATTTCGGTCAGGTTTAACCTGCCAGAAGCAGGATAATCCGGGTTTGACCGAAAGGCGTCGGAGCTGCCAGCGTTCATACTGGGTTGTCTCCTCTGGCAGCGGCGGGCGCGGGCCAATAAGAGACATCTCCCCCTTAAGTATATTAAAGAGCTGAGGCAGCTCATCAAGTCCGCTCTTACGCAGAAATTTGCCAACCTTTGTCACCCGAGGATCATCTGCTATCTTAAACGCAGGTCCGTCTGCTTCGTTCATCTCCTCAAGCTCTTTTCTGAGCTCATCGGCATTTGCCACCATGGTTCTGAACTTGTACAGTTCAAACTGCCGGCCGCGGAGACCTACCCGCAGTTGCTTATAAATGGCAGGCCCATGAGAGCTGGTTCTGATCAGAAGCGTTAAAACGATCAGCAAAGGAGAGAGAATGATTATTCCCAGCAGTGAGCCGAAAATGTCCATTATCTTTTTTACGCCAAGTGCATAGGTATTGTGAGGGACATTTATGAAGGTCAGGAATTTACGGGCGGCTATTTCTGTTTTTACGGCATTTGAAAGCGATAGTTTCTCGTCCCTGTACATAAGGCTGAAGACAACTCCAAGCTCCTCGCATGACCGTACGATTTTCCTGATTTCGGAAGGCAGGATTTTGCTTTTTACATAAAGAACCTCATCGATCATATCCACTTCCATCAGATCGTTCAGAACCTGAATGTACCCTTCGGGAAGTATTATGATCGTTTCCTCATACTTTTCCTTAATCGCATCTGAACTGGTGAAAATGGCAACTATCTTGTAGCCCCACTCCTTGTGCTCAAGCAAGCTCTCAATAAAGGGAAGCGAGGAGGTGTCCGCTATCAGGACTACATTCAGGTAGTTAAACCCTTTTGCCCGGTATTGTTTGAACACATTATACTCGAAGATACGCAGGGAGAAGAGGAAAATAAACCCAAAGAGCGGAATAAGTGCGATAAATGTCCTTGATACAGCATATAGCTTGAAGAGAAAATAGAAAATAATCAGTAACAGAAAAATTGCTACGGCTGAAAGAAGGTATTCCCAGAATATCGAAATATATTGCTTGGTCCTCGGTATTTCCGTTGCCTTCAGAAGGTACATGGTCAGCAGCCAGAATGGGGTAACGGCCAGGAAAAGTCGCAGGAAAGTCTTTTCCATGAAGAAGAAGGCACTCATGTCCGTGCCAGAATAAATTATCAGATATGCGCATTCAAAGGCAAGGAAGATTGCCAGAATATCAAGTGCTCCCAGAATATAATTCAGGAGATTCCATTTCTTAAGAAACGGAATGATATGCAAACGATATAGCGCACTGAATATATCCATCAGCAGTTCTTCATGTTTAGTCAGCCTCTGAAACCGGGTTTTAAATAAACGCCTGATTCAGGTAATTTATTCTTTCAGACAGCAGGTATTGTTTTCTGCGTGTAAAAGTATGTCGTTCCATTCAATTCTGTCATTCCTGCAACCATCAGCCCACATTCCCTGAGAAGGGTTGTCACACTCCTTCTTGTCAGATACCTGTTTGTACGCAAGTCCATAAAACTGTACATCCTGTTGATGAACGGTATTCTTGATTCTATGCCATTCTCATAGGCTTCAGCCTTATCGGTATTGTATCCCGGCAGGTTATTGTACCTATCCGAGAAACCACTATGGGCTTTGTTGTCGATGAAACATCCCACAAAATTGCTATTGTGAGGAAGAAGTTCTGAAATAGTCCTCAGGAATTCCTTCACTTCCCTGATATGGTTCAGTTGCCTGAGGTTTACAACGGTTTTAATATCTTTCAGTTCCTCCGCATCGTAATAGAAATGGTGTGTGGACGGTATTACCAGCATTCGTGATTCGGATGTAAGTCCCAGTTGATTCAGGAAACTGAAGAAATCCTCCCTGACTCTTTCCGGGAGCTCTTCAAACAGTCTGCCAATCCGGGTTTTCCCGGGCAGATCCCTCTTCTGATAGCTCGTATGAACTATTTGTTCCTCGTTAAATTCCGGGTGATATGCCAGAGCTCCTGAATGCATTTAAAAGGTCCATAAAATTTTCATTGTAAAGGTAAGCCTTAACAGGACTGCAGTCAAGTTTTTAGAGGTATCTCAGATGGCTTAATAATGGTGCAAAGAGGGACAATTTGCCGTTAATCACTTTTTTATGCGGGTTGGCATATCAAAGGATCATTTTCGTCAAAACATGATGGTTTTTATTAACCTTAAAAGGAAGAGTGATGACTGCATCCGGTAGGTTAATATGCAATACGTTGAATATCAAGACATAAAAATGTCAGTAAATCAAATAATTACCGGAGTTGTGCCTAACCTCGGTTTTGACAAATAGCCTGAAAAAATTGATGAAAAAAAGGCTTAAAGAACTATGTCCTCTGAGATTATGTATGACATATCATTTCCGTGGAGGAATGGGTGCAAAATGGTATTGTTTTGAGGTCAGTTTTTCATTTTGCCGGCCGCCTGCACTATTTGAATAATTCAGGATCAGTAGAGCGGATGTCATTCTTAAAGGCTACCACAAATGCCTGGCTGTAACCGTTTTGACGGCAGGTGTTCTGTAATTTCACGGCTTCAGCCATAGTACCGAATTCTCCAATGGTTGTACGGTATCCGCCTTTATATAGGTATTCGAATGATTTGTAGGTCTTTCCGGTGACGGTGATACTCTGACTTCCAACAGGTCGTGTGTTTGCAAGTATCTGGACTCTGTACACCACAACATCTTTCTTTTCCTGGGTTGGCGTGGCTGCGACCGGTTTGCTTGACGGAGAAGGTGTCACTTTCGTCTCAACCGTTTTCTTTTCAGGCTCTACGGCTTTTGGCGTGGCTTTCTGTTCAGCTGCAGGTGCCTTCTGTTCTAACTTCTGCAGCAGTTGCCATGGGTTCAGGCTGTGAAAAAACAGTTTTCTCAGGGGAATTGTGGTCCTATTCCTGCCAGGGCAAGTATACCGGTTGACAGGTCATTCTTTGCATTTTTGCCTAGTCAGGACCAGATTTAACAAGGAATAATTGTGTTCTGCCTTTTCCGGATTTTGGTCGTGAAGTATAAAAAGCTGATGAATTGTCAGTCCGGCTTATAGTAAATGCCAGTTCATCGTCTTTTGAATTTATTGTCCCGGACAGATTATGAGGTTTTCCCATCCCGTTCCATTGATACGCAGACGAAAACATCGTAACCCCCTTTCCCAGGAAGGCCATCAGATGAGAAAAAGAGATTATTCCGGCTGTCAAGTGATGCAAAGAGTTCATTTCCTGCTCGAATTTATTTGTTTCCCAAGGTTTTCAGGTGTGCTCCATTTTCCCTCCTCCTTTTTTGTTACATAGAGATCAAGTCCGCCATGGGAAGCTGTCAAATCAGAAGAGAATACCATGAATTTTCCGTCGGCAGACAGTGAGGGATGGGAATAGATATAATTACCATCACAGAAGTTAAGGGCCTGGTCTTCTATGACCCAGTTGTTCGACTTGAGTAGGCCATGAATATTTTTTCCTTATTATCTCTATCCGGTATAAGGCTCATGTACATTGTGTTGAAATCCTCTGTAAATGTGGTGGCCTCGCTCGGAAAGATTTTTGATGATGAAGGGAGAAATGGCATGTAGTTTCCTGGCACGGTATCCGAAACGAGCGCCATATAGGTCTTCAGAGACCCGAAAGAGAGATGTTTCTCGGGGACTTTTTCATCTACTTTGGTGTAGGAGAGAAAGATTATTCCGTTCCTGTAAAACTGCACTCCGGATGAAGGTGGAATGATATCCAGATGGAAGGGTCTCACACGGATTATGCTGTCATCGGTCGAATATGACTTTGAGAATTCGCATGCATACGTTGGCGTTGATGATCCTGCCTCATAAACTACACCAGCGGAGCTTATTTCGCTTGATAAGATGTAAAGAAATGGAAGTATTGCGATCAATTTTTTCATGACATTGTCGTTTTGTGGGTTACCACTGATACCTGTTGCCGGAGGTATGTGCCGGTCCTCCGAAATTCACGCCAGCCACGATCTCCACTGTGAGGTCTTGCTTATAAAAAGGCACATTTCTGGGGAAATCGACCAGGGTGCCGATATACAGTTTGGGGAACTTATACTGGAAGAAGAAGGTCAGGTTATCGTAGTTGTGGAGGTAGGCACCCAGGCAGAAGGCATCCATATACAGCTTCAGCATAGGATTATATGATTCCTTTTTATCAAAATCGAGAGAGTCATTCAAATTGACAATCAGTGACGGTTCCAGGACAATATTCAGCGATCGGCTCAGCACAAACTTATAGCCGGTCACGAAAAAAGTACTGTCTGGAAACGGGAATATTATAGATTGCCATATCGGTACTGTCGGTCATACTCCCGAGGATGTTTGTTGCAGAAATGCCTGTATAGAACTTCTGACCGTAGAAGTAAACGCCTGCATCAACATTTGGAATAAAGCTGTTTTTCTGTGGGGCGCCAATATCCGCGATTGAATCCATCATGTTATAAATGCCCTTAACCGCAATGCCTCCGGATAAAAATGAAAGGTTTTTGTCGTTCAGGGGGAGGTGATATGATGCGGCGATGCCCATTCCGAGGTTTCTTGAAGGGCCAGACACATCATTAAAGAGAGATGCTCCCAGGCCGAACTGGGTAAAACTTTTCGCCACCGGAGCCCCGAAGTAGCGGGGACCTTTCTTTGCTATCCTGCTATTGCCGCTAAGGAGCTGGGACATGTCGTTTCCCTGGATTGTGGCTGAAAGATCAAGTGCCATGAAGTCCTTGCTGCCCGCAATTGCAGGATTGATTATAAAGGGAGTGAAGACCCTGCTCGAAATGGGATTAAGAGGTGTATGCTGTGCCGTCGCATTGCTAACGGTAATCAACACTAAAAGCCCCATAAAGGCTGCTTTGCATTTGTTCATTTTGCTGACATTGGATGTTATCATGTTGTTTAAACGGAGAATTCAACGTCAAGGTACATTTGCAACCCTGCAAAGGCAATATTTTTTTAATAATCATTGAAATAGAAAATATTTCTTACGTACAAAATTTAAAAGTATCGTAACCTGAGTATCCAAGTAATGGCAGCAGCAGATGGTTTACAATAATGGCCACTTATTTAGTTAAGTTCGCTCTCTGGAATTGCAAGATATCAAGACTTGAAATTATTGATAATTTAATATATTGTTTATCAGCGCTATGTACCGCCATTGAATTTTTCAGTAAGAATCTTCTACAAATAGTACTGCTTAGTTATTGATAAGAGTATCTATTTATTTGATTAACAGGGGGCGTAACTGTGGAATATTGTCTATTTTTGACATCCATTTCAGAAATTAGTAAGTCTGGAGACTGATGTCTACCGTGCTAGTATTGCTATGTTTAACTTAAATGATAAAGTTTCGATAAAAAACATGAATGCCGTTTAATGAAGTCTATTCATCTGCAACCAAAAAGCTTTTTTATCGTTTAATTATGTGGCTTTGTCAAAACAATTAGTTTGTTCGTCAAAATAATGCAAGACTGAGCGTAATAGGCCAAACTAGAAACAATGAAGAAAGTTTTAATACTTCTGATTTTAACTCAGTTCTCTTTCCTTTCAAACGCACAGATCATAGCGGATCACACTGTGGTGTCTAAGTATAACGAGATACCGCAACAGTATATTGATGCGGTCAAGAAGATGCTGGTTGATATTGCCGGTGAATCTCATTCTCTGGGGTATCGTGTCGGAGAAAATCTACTCGAGATTCTTGACCCAAAGTTTCAGGTGTTGACATATGATGGAACTCTACCTGCCTACTCGACTCAGTATTTGCGATTGGGCAGGCATGGTAGCGTTGGGGAAGCCACATTCTATACTTCACAGACGGCAATTAATGCCTATAAATCTCATATCACAAGTCAGAACAGCAGTGGCAACCCTTATTCTGTAATGGGATTTGGCTGGTGTTGGGACATGACGTGGCAGAATGCCCCTGGCGGTGGTTTGGATCCAGTCTATAATGTACGATGGGCAGGCTCATCAGATGGTGGTCCCAACGGCAATCTCAGATGGGGCCTTGACAGCGGAGACCAGACGTTGACGGGAAATTCAGTGAGCATGAATACGTATCTGGATGCGGTAGAACAATATATCAAGCATTGCAGTGATAATGGATACTCTACAAAGGTAATATTTACGACTGGCCCTGTAGATGACGGAAACGGGACAATGGGAGGGACAGAAAACGGTTTTCAGAGAGAGATAAAGCATGATTATATAAGGAATTATGTTTCAGCCAGCAGTACCCGATATCTGTTTGATTATGCTGATATTCTATGCTGGAATAACAGTGGAGTTAAATATATAACGAATTGGAATGATGGAGGCACACTTCGTCCGCATGCGAATATTCACCCTGACAACATGAAGGATTATGATGCTTCATGGAACATGATATCACACACGGAGGATGGGGATCATATTGGAGAAGTTGGGGCCTTGCGTCTGGCAAAGGCGATGTGGTGGTTACTGGCCAGAATTGCAGGATGGGATGGAGGAACATCATTTATCCCTATTTCTTCCATAACTGTCACAGGCGCCGGGGGATCGTCACTAATCACTACGGATAACGGCACACTGCAGTTAACAGCAGCTGTTCTTCCGTCAGATGCCACAAACAAGACAGTTACCTGGTCGATAGTCAACGGCACTGGCCAGGCGACGATCAACACGACGGGACTTGTCACAGCAGTATGCCAATGGAACAGTTACAGCCAGGGCCACTGCCAATGACGGCAGCGGGGTTGTTGGATCACTTGGTTATTACAATCAGCAACCAGGTTATCCCTGTAACAGGCATTACGGTCACCGGTGCCGGTGGAGCCACCACGATTACTACGGATAACGGCACACTGCAGTTAACAGCAGCTGTTCTTCCGTCAGATGCCACAAACAAGACAGTCACCTGGTCGATAGTCAACGGCACTGGCCAGGCGACGATCAACACAACAGGACTGGTCACAGCAGTTGCCAATGGAACAGTTACAGCCAGGGCTACTGCCAATGACGGCAGCGGAGTTGTTGGATCACTGGTTATCACAATCAGCAACCAGGTTATCCCTGTAACGGGCATTACGGTTACAGGTGCCGGTGGAGCCACCACGATCACCACGGATAACGGCACACTGCAGTTAACAGCAACTGTTACTCCGTCAGATGCCACGAACAAGACAGTTACCTGGTCGATAGTCAACGGCACGGGCCAGGCAACGATCAACACGACAGGACTTGTCACAGCAGTATGCCAATGGAACAGTTACAGCCAGGGCCACGGCCAATGACGGCAGCGGAGTAGTTGGATCACTTGTTATCACGATCAGCAACCAGGTTATCCCTGTAACAGGTATCACGGTTACAGGTGCCGGTGGGCCACAACGATCACCACGGATAACGGCACACTTCAGTTAACAGCAACGGTCACTCCGACTGATGCCACGAACAAGACAGTCACCTGGTCGATAGTCAACGGCACCGGCCAGGCGACGATCAACACGACAGGACTTGTCACAGCAGTAGCCAATGGAACAGTTACAGCCAGAGCCACGGCCAATGACGGCAGCGGAGTTGTTGGGTCACTGGTTATCACAATCAGCAACCAGGTTATCCCTGTAACGGGCATCACAGTTACAGGTGCCGGTGGAGCCACAACGATCACCACGGATAACGGCACACTGCAGTTAACAGCAACGGTCACTCCGACAGATGCCACGAACAAGACAGTTACCTGGTCGATAGTCAACGGCACGGGCCAGGCGACGATCAATACGACAGGACTGGTTACAGCAGTAGCCAATGGAACAGTTACAGCCAGGGCCACGGCCAATGACGGCAGCGGGGTAGTTGGATCACTTGTTATCACGATCAGCAACCAGGTTATCCCGGTAACAGGCATCACGGTTACAGGTGCCGGTGGATCCACTACATCACCACGGATAACGGCACACTGCAGTTAACAGCAACAGTCACTCCGACAGATGCCACGAACAAGACAGTCACCTGGTCGATAGTCAACGGCACAGGCCAGGCGACGATCAACACGACAGGACTTGTCACAGCAGTATGCCAATGGAACTGTTACAGCCAGGGCCACGGCCAATGACGGCAGTGGGGTAGTTGGATCACTTGTTATCACGATCAGCAACCAGGTTATCCCTGTAACGGGCATTACGGTCACAGGTGCCGGTGGATCGTCACTAATCACGACGGATAACGGCACACTTCAGTTAACAGCCACGGTCACTCCGTCAGATGCCACGAACAAGACAGTTACCTGGTCGATAGTCAACGGCACGGGCCAGGCGACGATCAACACGACAGGACTTGTTACAGCAGTTGCCAATGGTACAGTTACAGCCAGGGCTACGGCCAATGACGGCAGTGGGATAGTGGGATCACTTGTTATCACGATCAGCAACCAGGTTATCCCTGTAACGGGCATCACGGTTACAGGCGCCGGTGGATCTCACTACATCACCACGGATAACGGCACACTGCAGTTAACAGCCACGGTCACTCCGACAGATGCCACGAACAAGACAGTTACCTGGTCGATAGTCAACGGCACAGGCCAGGCGACGATCAACACGACAGGACTTGTCACAGCAGTAGCCAATGGAACGGTTACAGCCAGGGCCACGGCCAATGACGGCAGTGGGATAGTGGGATCACTGGTTATCACCATCAGCAACCAGGTTATCCCTGTAACGGGCATTACGGTTACAGGTGCCGGTGGCGCCACAACGATCACTACGGATAACGGCACACTGCAGTTAACAGCAACGGTCACTCCGACAGATGCCACGAACAAGACAGTTACCTGGTCGATAGTCAACGGCACGGCCAGGCAACGATCAACACGACGGGACTTGTCACAGCAGTAGCCAATGGAACAGTTACAGCCAGGGCTACGGCCAATGACGGCAGCGGAGTAGTGGGATCACTGGTTATCACCATATCCAACCAGATTTACCGATGATCCCGGTAACGGGCATTACGGTCACCGGTGCCGGTGGAGCCACAACGATCACCACGGATAACGGCACACTGCAGTTAACAGCAACGGTTACTCCGACAGATGCCACAAACAAGACAGTTACCTGGTCGATAGTCAACGGCACGGGCCAGGCAACGATCAACGCACAGGACTTGTCACAGCAGTTGCCAATGGAACAGTTACAGCCAGGGCCACGGCCAATGACGGCAGTGGGGTGGTAGGATCAACTGGTTATCACAATCAGCAACCAGGTTATCCCTGTAACGGGTATCACGGTTACAGGCGCCGGTGGAGCCACCACATTACTACGGATAACGGCACACTGCAGTTAACAGCAACGGTCACTCCGACGGATGCCACGAACAAGACAGTCACATGGTCGATAGTCAACGGCACGGGCCAGGCAACGATCAACACGACGGGACTTGTCACAGCAGTTGCCAATGGTACAGTTACAGCCAGGGCCACGGCCAATGACGGCAGCGGGGTTGTAGGATCACTGGTTATCACAATCAGCAACCAGGTTATCCCGGTAACGGGTATCACGGTTACAGGTGCCGGGGGCTCGTCACTAATCACCACGGATAACGGCACGCTGCAGTTAACAGCAACGGTCACCCCGACAGATGCCACGAATAAGACAGTTACCTGGTCGATAGTCAACGGCACAGGCCAGGCAACGATCAACGCGACAGGACTTGTCACAGCAGTTGCCAATGGTACGGTTACAGCCAGGGCCACTGCCAATGACGGCAGTGGGGTTGTAGGATCACTGGTTATCACAATCAGCAACCAGGTTATCCCTGTAACGGGTATCACGGTTACGGCGCCGGTGGAGCCACACGATCACTACGGATAACGGCACACTGCAGTTAACAGCAACGGTCACCCCGACAGATGCCACGAACAAGACAGTTACCTGGTCGATAGTCAACGGCACAGGCCAGGCAACGATCAACACGACAGGACTTGTCACAGCAGTAGCCAATGGTACAGTTACAGCCAGGGCCACGGCCAATGACGGCAGCGGAGTAGTTGGATCACTGGTTATCACAATCAGCAACCAGGTTATCCCGGTAACGGGTATTACGGTCACAGGCGCCGGTGGAGCCACAACGATTACCACGGATAACGGCACACTGCAGTTAACAGCAACGGTCACCCCGACTGATGCCACGAACAAGACAGTTACCTGGTCGATAGTCAACGGCACAGGCCAGGCAACGATCAACACGACGGGACTGGTCACAGCAGTTGCCAGTGGAACAGTAACAGCCAGGGCCACTGCCAATGACGGCAGCGGGGTTGTTGGGTCACTGGTTATCACAATCAGCAACCAGACTTTACCTACGATCCCTGTAACTGGCATTACGGTCACCGGTGCCGGTGGAGCCACAACGATTACCACGGATAACGGCACACTGCAGTTAACAGCAACGGTTCTTCCGACCAGATGCCACAAACAAGACAGTCACCTGGTCGATAGTCAACGGCACGGGCCAGGCGACGATCAATACGACAGGACTTGTCACAGCAGTAGCCAATGGCACAGTAACTGCCAGGGCCACCGCAAACGACGGCTCGGGGGTATTTGGTGAATCTGATGATCACCATTACAAACCAGTTCGTTGCTGTTACCGGTATTACGGTTACGGGTTTTGGTGGTATAACAACAATTGATACTGACGACGGAACTCTTCAGATGATCGCATCAGTCTCACCGTCAAATGCTTCTGATAAGAGTATTAAATGGTCCTTGGCCCAAGGTAGTGGCCATGCATCGATAACTGAAACCGGGCTGGTAACCGCAAGATCAAACGGAAAGGTAACCGTCAGAGCTACAGCCAATGACGGGAGCAATATCTACGGAGAAATTGAAATAATACTCAGTAATCAGATAGTGCCTGTTTCCTCAATAAGAATCAAGGTAAAGAATAAATCTACAACCGCTACTACAGTTGATGGAACCTTACAGTTGGAGACCGAGATCTTACCTGCTGAAGCAACAATACAAAGCGTAGAGTGGGAGGTAATAAATAAATCCGGACAGGCAACAATTGATACAAAAGGGACTTTTAACAGGTACTGCTCCAGGTGAAGTAGTTGTTGTGGCTTCTGCAATGGACGGCTCAGGGGTTATCGGGGAACTTAATGTTACCATTGATCTTGTTGAATCCATTAAGATAACATATAACCGCTATGAACTCAGGGTGCTGGTTCCAAGCCGGTTGATCCCTGCCAAGGCTGGCCTGCACAATCTCAATGGAACTCATATTCAGACAAAGGTCATTGATAGCAATGAATGCATCTTTGATATCTCTGGCCTGTTGCCAGGAGTCTACGTTGTTTCAGTATATAATTCGATTGTTCAGGACGCGGCCAAAATTATTATTGCTTATTAGGCAATTTCATTGGTCATTATCAGGTACAGGATTTATCGAAGGGATTTCTTCTTGAGAAATCCGGCCGGTAGTTTTTATTGCTTTCATATTCCTGAAGCCAGCCATTGAAGAATCCGAGGTTATGGAATGCCTCAACCACTTTTTCATATTCTTGACGGTTGACCGGACGGAGAAGGGATTTGCGTCCCGACACTCCCGACTTCATCGGGACACGTTCGTGTACGGGATTGATCCTGCTTCCCGACACTCCCGACTTCATCGGGACACGTTCGTGTGCGGGACTTCGCCTGAGGCGCAGGCTCAAATTTGCGATTTGCGATGGCGATTGGTTGCTCCCGATGCCAGACTTTCCGGAGGATAATATTGCGACATGAGGGAGATGTTCAGGTCAGGGGAAAGTTCTTCGGCTATTAGCTTGAGTACGCCGATGCTATTATCCACAAAGCCGGGAAGCACGAGGTGGCGGATGATGATGCCGCGGCGGGCGATGCCACGATCGTCGGTGTGCAGAGTGGTGCCCACCTGGTGAACCATGGCTTTCAGCGAGGCAAGCGCATATCTGCTGTAATCAGGAGCCTGAGAGAGCTCCTCCGCAAGATTGTCATCTGAGTATTTGAAGTCTGGAAGCCATACATCTACTATACCTTCAAGAGTGTGGATTGTTTCGGGCAGGTCGTAACCGTTGGTATTGTAAATTATGGTAGGATTGTGTCCTCGACGCCGAAGCTCTTCAACAATATTCACCATCTGCGGCACAAAATGGGTAGGGGAAACAAAGCCGAGGTTATTCTCCGACAGCGGCAGAAGGCTGATTATGTGGGCACATACTTCATCAAGACTCATTACGGTGCCCTGAGTGTCGCGACATGAGATCTCCCAATTCTGACAGTAAATGCACTGCATGTTGCAGGAAGGGAAGAAGACATTCACAATACCCTTTTCTCCGGAAATCGGAGGTTCCTCTCCGCGATGGATGACAATGGAAGAGATATGAATCCTGTCGTCCATGCGACACCAACCCAGGGACCGTGAGCGGTCGACGTTGCATTGGCGGGGGCAGAGGTTGCAGGGGGTCATTTTGGTTTTGTATTCTTTTTAGTATGGGTCCCGATACTCGGTGTATGGGATTTCAGAACTATGTTCTTCAATCTGAAGGTTAAAAGGTCTTGGTTATTAGGGTCTTGCGACCATATGGTCTTTCTGTCGTGCGTTTATGCAGTTGGGGATTTGGACGATGTTGCTAATCATACGATTAAATGGTTAGGGAATTAGACAATAGTCCCAATCAAAGTGGCGGAGGTGGCGCGGGTGATGGTCACATTGACATAGTCTCCGGGTTGTACACTATCAGCCTGGAAGACGACGACCTTGTTTCCGGTGGTTCGTCCCATCATAGCTCCGGCAGGCTTTTTGGCTTTGCCTTCAACAAGTACCTCGAAGGTTTTACCGACGTCAGCCTTTTTACTGATGGTGGAAAGTTCATTCTGAAGGGCAATGATCTCATTCAGACGCCTCGTTTTGACATCATCGGGGACATCATCTTTCATATGACGGGCGGCCTTCGTATCGGGACGCTCGGAATACTTGAACATGTAGGCGAAATCAAACCCGACTTCTCTCATCAGCGATAAGGTCTCCTGATGTTCCTCTTCAGTCTCCCCACAGAATCCGGCAATGATATCTGTAGACAGAGTGCAGCCGGGCAGGATACGGTTGATGGCGGCAATCCTGTCAAGGTACCACTCCCTGGTATATTTGCGGTTCATTCGCTCCAGCACTGCTGTACTGCCACTCTGCACCGGCAGGTGGATATGTTTGCAGATATTGTCATGTCTTGCCATCACCTCAAGAACATCATCTGACAGGTCCTTGGGGTGGGAGGTGGAGAAACGAACGCGTAAGAGGGGATCGACAGAGGCGACCATGTCCAATAAATCGGGAAAGCCGATGGGTTCTGCAAGATTTGGGGCAATAGAAAATGAGACCTCTCCGTCCTGGCGAATATGAGTGTTTGTCGGGACACCTCTCTCTGACAAGGAGGTGGAATCATCAGATAACGTATTGCCATTCCAGGAGTATGAATTGACATTCTGTCCCAGGAGGGTTACCTCGCGGAATCCATTGTTGAAAATTTCACGTGCCTCCCGCACTATAGTTATCGGATCGCGGCTTCGTTCCGCACCCCGGACATAAGGTACAACACAGTAGGAGCACATGTTGTTGCATCCCCGCATGATGGAGATGAAGGCCGAAACGCCGTTGCTCTCGAGACGTACTGGGGATATGTCAGCATAGGTCTCCTCGCGGGAAAGAAGCACATTAACGGCTGTATGTCCCGAGCCGGCTGTCTCAACCAACATAGGCAGGTCGCGGTAGGCATCCGGCCCCACAACCATATCGACCATCTTGTCGCTTTCCAGGAGCTTTTCCTTTAGTCGTTCTGCCATACAGCCCAGCACGCCCACAATCACCTGCGGGCGTTTTCTTTTTTCACTTCGGAACAGGTCGAGCCGGCCCCAGACGCGTTGCTCCGCATTCTCACGGATGGAGCAGGTGTTGACCAGGATGAGATCGGCAAGTTTGATATCCCTGACAGGTTCGTAGCCTGCATCGCCGAGGATTGATGCAACCACTTCGCTGTCAGCGACATTCATCTGGCAGCCGTAGGTTTCGATGTAATAGTTTTTTGACATAATAGGGGCAAAGGTAGGAAAAAGTCGAAAGTCCTTAAAGTCAATAAAGTCGAAAGTCCAGAATGTCTGTAAAGTCGAAAGTCCTTAAAGTCAGTAAAGTCGAAAGTCCAGCGAAGGTCTGTAATGTCGGTAGGTCCATCTAAAGTCTCATAATTAGCCTCAGATTATTAGAATCTAGCCGGAAGGTCTATCGCTGCGCTCCGTCCGTGCGGTCGTGCAGTCATGCGGTCGGTTACTCGTTCAGTTCTGAGGTTGGCCGGGCTTGGCTCAGGGGCGCGGTTGGAGATAGAAGAGTCGGTCAAGCGGAGGGGAAAATGCCATTGCAGATTGCGGGATTTGTATATTTTTGCAGTGTTACCAATTTCAAGAGTTATGTCAGGTCACAGCAAATGGTCAACCATCAAACGCAAGAAGGGGGCGGCCGACGCAAAGAGAGGGAAGATCTTTACGAAGATCATCAAGGAAATAATGATCTCGGTACGTGAGAGTGGTCCTGACCCGGCGGGAAACGCGCGCCTGCGACTGGCAATACAGAACGCCAAGGGCGCCAATATGCCCAAGGATAACATCGACAGGGCGATAAAAAAGGCATCGGGCTCCGATGCTGAAGCCTACCATGAGATGACTTACGAAGGTTATGCGGCACATGGCATCGCCATCTTCGTCGAGGGTCTCACGGATAACACCAACCGCACCCTGGCTACCGTAAGGTTCATCTTCGGCAAATACAACGGGGCTCTCGGTCCTAACGGATCACTCACCTTCCTATTTGACCGCAAAGGGGTCTTTACGATCAATGCCGAAGAAATTGAGGGGAAGGATATGGAAAGCCTTGAACTTGAGCTAATTGACGCGGGAGCCGAAGATATTGAGGTAGAAGAAGAAATAGTAACTGTCACCTGCGCCAAGGACGATTTCGGCAGCGTCAACCGCAAACTTGAGGAGCTGGGAATCGAGCCTGACGAGGCCATGCTTAAGAGGGTCCCGAAGGAGACCAAGACGCTTGATGTAGATTCGGCACGCAAGGTCATGAAGCTCATCGAAGCACTCGAGGATGACGACGACGTTCAGGCTGTCTACCACAACCTTGAGATCACCGACGAACTGGCAGAGGCGCTGGAGTAGATAAGCGGGAACCTGGCAGACTGGAAGTATCCATGGAAACCGGTCTGAAATTCGTGGAAAAAGTGGATCCCGCAAAAGGGCAGGATACTTCGTGAAGCAGTTCTGACTTTCCGGAAAAATTGCCTGGGACTACGTAGTGATAATCTGTGGCTTCAAGACAAATGGAGAAAGGGCCTCAGTGATAACCGTAAGAGGGGATAGGGGCGAGTGGAATGCAATATTTGTTGCGGAAGGGCCAAAGTGATTATCAATCAAGAGCGAATAATCATGATAAGTCCGCGAGACACTTCTAAGAATATGGAATGATAATTGCATTAAGCTTCAGTGAAAAACTGTTGTATATTTGCACCATGAAACCATCGTTGCTTGTCACGGTATTGTTGCTTCTCCTGCCCCTGTCGATGACAGCGCAGGAAGGCCTTGGCGTCCTGGAGCTTATGAATGAGGACCGTCCCCGCTACGTGGCGGAGAGGCTTATCATTGTCCAGGATCCGGCAATAGACTCCCTGATCAGCAGGCATATCATCGCCAATGCCGCAAAAGAGGGCGTAGACGGATGGCGCATCCAGATATACCGCGGCGGGCACCGCACGGCAGGAGATGACTCCAACAAGATACGGGCACGGTTCATGGAGGATTTCCCCAACATGAGCACATACCGCACCTTCGACAGGCCCAACTGGTTCAAAGTAAAGGTCGGCGATTTCAGAACAAGGGAAGAGGCTGCCATGGTCTTCTTCGATATACTTAAAAATACCCTGAAGCATACCTGATCAGGGATGTGGTCGCCTTCAAAAACCCGGTAAAGTAAGATGAGCGAGAGCATAAAGCATGAATGCGGGATAGCACTGATGAGACTGCTGCGCCCCGCAGAATACTACATTGATAAATACGGATCGTGGGACTACAGTCTGAAGAAGATGTATCTCATGATGGAGAAGCAGCACAACAGGGGCCAGGACGGCGCAGGACTGGCAGGCATACGTATCGGAGCCAGCCCCGGAACGAGGTATATTCACCGTGCGCGCTCCAACTCCGCCAACCCGATAAAGGAGGTCTTTGACCGCATTTATCCTGACATTAAGGAGAATCCCTGCGATGTTTGGCTTGGGCACCTGCGTTACGGCACTTACGGGAATTACAACATCGATTATGTTCATCCCGTCACTCGCGAGAACAACTGGCGGTCGCGCAGCCTGGTCATGGCCGGCAACTTCAACCTGACAAACATGGAGGTTATCTTCAACAACCTCATCGAGATAGGCCAGAATCCCGTCGACTTTTCAGATACTATAACCATACTTGAGAACGTGGGCCATTTCCTTGACAACGAGGTCGAAAGGCTCTATCGTCATTTTAAGGGACAAGGTTACTCGAAACGGGAAATATCACCAATCATCGAAAAGGAGCTGGATCTTGCCGGCGTACTGCAGAGCGCCGCCCGCCGCTGGGATGGAGGATATGTCATGGCGGGGATGCTCGGCCACGGTGATGCATTCGTGCTGCGTGATCCGGCAGGCATCAGGCCCGCATTCTGGTATGCCGATGATGAGATAGTGGTGGCTGCCTCCGAGCGTCCGGTGATACAGACGGTATTCAATATCAGAACCGACGATGTGAATGAGCTCGACCCGGGCAAAGCACTCATAATCAAGGCATCAGGGGAATGGTCGCTGAAGGAGATACTTCCAGCCGTCGCGCCCGCCAAGTGCTCCTTTGAAAGGATATACTTCTCGCGAGGGACTGACAAGCAGATATACCGCGAGCGCAAGATGCTGGGAGAGACACTGACCGACCCGGTGCTGGCTGCTGTCAATCATGACATTAAAAACACGGTCTTCTCATACATCCCCAACACTGCCGAGAGTGCCTTCTTCGGACTCATAAAGGGCATCGATGACTGGCTCAACAACAGGAAGAGGCAGGCTATTCTCAAAAAGGGGGATGCAATCACAGTCTCTGACTTTGAGAGGATTATGGATGTGAGGCCTCGCATCGAGAAGATTGCAGTGAAGGACATCAAGCTCAGGACCTTCATCACCGAGGACCGCAACCGGGATGACCTTGTGGCCCACGTTTATGACGTCACCTACGGGGTAATCAGGAGAGGCAAGGATAACCTGGTGGTGCTCGACGACTCCATTGTGCGCGGTACTACTCTGAGAGAGAGTATCATACGTATTCTCGATCGCCTCGAGCCGGCCAAAATAGTTATCGTTTCCTCCTCACCCCAGATACGCTATCCCGATTGCTACGGCATTGACATGGCGAAGCTGGGCGACTTCATCGCCTTCAAAGCCGCTATTGAACTGTTGAAGAAAAGGGGAAGGGAGGATGTCATCAGGCAGGTCTATATCAGGGCTCAGGAGGAGCTTAAGAAGCCTGACATTGAAATGATCAACGTTGTCAGGGAGATATATGACAGCTTCACTTACGAGGAGATCTCTGATCAGATTGCCGTGATGCTGAAAACACCGGAAATCAATGCCGAGGTGGAGGTTGTTTACCAGTCGGTTGAAGGGCTGCATAAGGCCTGTCCGGGGCATACCGGCGACTGGTATTTCACTGGCAACTACCCGACTCCAGGGGGTAACAGGGTGGTTAACAGGGCGTTTGTGAATTATATTGAGGGGAAGAATAGCAGGGCGTACTAGCGATTTTTCATTTCTTTTGCTTGCCCAAAAGAAATGAATCAAAGAACCGAGCCCATTATTAATGGGCGAGCTCACGAACCGCTGAGGATCGGTGAGTAAAAGGGCAGCCACAGATCTTTTTCGGGAGATCCATTTTTCAGCTGCACACGCATTACAACTCCCCCGACGGCGGAGTCTAATCTGCAAAAGATATATATATCAGTTTGCGTCGGGATCAAACAGTAATGCTTACTGCAGCCCTCCCCTTCGCAGCTTCAAAATGTCTCTCTCATTCCGAAAAATATCTGAAGGCACTATTGTCAAACTAAACCGGCAAAGCTTAAGACTGACATCCAGTTAACAAATCTTCAAGCCTCCGCTACAGTTTCTGCTTGCAAAGCAGACCTTTCGACTTTTGACTTTGGACCTTCAGACTTCTATTGCGAGATGTCGAAATCCTCGCGGTAGGAGGCGAGGTGGCGGTTGATCTTATCGATATAAATATCACGCACAGTGATCATTATGCCGGTCTCCTCAACATTCCCGAAGTGATGGTTGATGAATGTCCCGAAGCACCGCATGGTGGGCGACAGATTCATGTAGGCATTGATCAGTGGCGGGATATTTTCCCCCTGCTTGCGCACCTCCTGTCCGAGGATCTTCAGATCTTCCTTAAAGGACCTACCCCTGAAGATCTGTTTCATCTCCTCGCGGTGAACGTCAATGACGATGGGGTCATCTGGAACGGCCAGCTTATCCGGATCAGGGAAGTATTTTAACATGAAATAGAGGATCATGTTCCTCGCATGCACATTGTAATGGGTGTACATCGTCACCTTGCCGAAGAGGTACCTGACCTGACGGTTATCAATAATGATTGCTCCCAGTCCATCCCACAGGTTATCCAGGGCAAAGAGGCTCTTGCGTCCCATGGCGGCGCTCTGGTATTCGGGCCTCACGAATGAGCGACCCAGTTCCATGGTATGGGGCAGGTATTTCCTTATGAATTTCCTGGAAAATGTGAAGTAGGATGATGAGGCGAAACGGTCGACTGAGAAGTCCTTTTCCTTGTGTCCCGGGAAGATGAAGCGATAGCCGCCGATGATCTCGCGGTTGTCGGGATCCCAGATAATCAGCTGTTTCTGGGGATGGTCAGGATTGAGGTCGAATTCGTCGAGGTCGAGCGCCTTGCCCGTGCCGCCGCCGGCATGCCTGAAGGTGAGTTCACGGATGCGACCTATCTCACGCATGAGAAGGGGCGAGGTGCGGTTGTCAAAGAGATAGACCTCGTTGTTGGCGTTGTTGGTCTTTCGCATATAACCAATGCGTGCCAATTCAGCAACGAGCTCTTCCACCGGCACCGGCTCATCGAGCGGTTCCATCACGTCATGTGCCACCTGCTTCTCCAAATCGGGATAATAATTGAGGAATAAAATTAAGAAAAAAATTGATCAGCCGGCAGCGTATTTTTCTGCAGATAAAAAGATTTCTTACAGGCCACATCACCCAAAGTCTGTTTTTTCTGAAGGCAGGATTTTTTTCGCAAACCGTATCAGCCCGGAGCATATTTTTCTGAAGGATGCATGTATTCTTGCGATACAAGTCAACGCAGAGCATAACTCTTCCTCTGACTATAAGCTTTCTAGCAAACCATGTAATCCCCAGGTCTATTATTTTTCAAGACTGCAAGTTTTCCCGCGGATTGTGTAAGCCTGGGACTTATTATTACTGAAGTTTGAAAGTTATTTTTAAGCCATATCAGCCCAGAGCGTATTTTTTCTGCAAGCTGTAAGTTTTCTCGCGAACCATGTCAGCCCATTCCTGCGGACTCTTCGACTTGTCGAAGGTCTGCAAGTTTTTCTCCGAACCATGTCAGCCCATTCCTGCGGACTCTTCGACTTGTCGAAGGTCTGCCACGGGATGACCTCTCCGAAGTAGACGTCGATATCCTTGCCCTTCTGTTTGTACATTTCGTCGGCCAGGTAAAGCATCTCGATATTCATCTTTAGACCCAGGAATTGCCTTAAGTTGGCGAGGTTATAAAAGAATGAGCTGTTGCGTCCCGCGAAGTAGCACGGCACGATGTCGCGCTGGTGCTGTATGGCTTTGACGATGAAGCTCTTCTGCCATTTCAGGTCGGTTATCACTCCCTTTATTTTTCTGGAACATATCCCTGCAGGGAAGTTAAGAAGCTGGTAATCCGATGCATATGCCTCCTCTATCAGTTTTGCAGCCTCGCGGCCGAAGGTTCCGACCTTATTCACCGGGAGGAAGATATCCGAGTAGTTTTCAATGTACAGGAGGATGTCATTGACGGGGAATTTTATTGCCGGGAAGTGTTTTGACAGTTCGCTCATGAAGACCATGCCGTCGAGGCCGCCGAGGGGGTGGTTTGAGACGAAGATGTTTCGTCCGCCCGAGGGGAGATTCTCAATACCGTGGGCGCGGTAGCTGATACCCATGTATCCAAGGGCGGCGTCGTTGAAGGCGTGTCCGCGGAGGTGGCTGAAATTGCGGAGGATATCGTTGATCATATCCTGGTGGACGATGCGTTTCAGGTAGCTGATGACGAAGCCGGGAAGCATCCGGCGGATCTTCGGGTTCTTGTCGGCGAGGATCTGCTCAACGTCCAGCTGGAGCGGGGTGGGTGTGTCTGCCATTCCGGGTAATTAGAGATACAAAGATACGAATGAGGGGGATTGAATTTAAAGACGGTACTAAATTCCTGATCCCCCCGATACGCCCATGGGCTATCGGGGCAAGCTCTACAGGGTACTTGATCTAATCTTACTTGCAGTTCTACAATACTTTAACCGCTACGCGGTAATGAATTGTATCAATCAATACTAAGGGGATTGTCATCAGCAATCAATTGCCCGTAGGGCATATAGTATTGTAGTGTAATGATTGACAATTAGTTATGTTCCTCGTAGGGGATATAGAATTTGCTGTTTCCCTCACACAAAACATATCCTAAAAACAAAGTTTTCAACAAAAGTGAAGAAAAATGGAGGAAAGTGGAGGGAAGTGGGAAAAATCTTTCTACATTAGCCCTCCGAAACAACAACTCTGATGGCCACATTTATCGGCGATTATTCATGCAGGCTGGATGCCAAGGGAAGAGTAATCCTCCCCGCCGCGTTCAAGAAGCAGATGCCTAAGGCAGCTGAAGATCGCTTCGTGGTCAGAAAGGATATCTTCGAAGGGTGCCTCGTCCTTTACTCCATTGACGACTGGAACAGGCAGCTCGAGAAGATCCGCAGCAGGATCAACCCATACAACAGGGAGCACAATATCTTTCTCCGCAATTTCTTCAAGGGCACGGCAGAGGTGTCGCTCGACAGCAGCAACAGGCTTCTGATACCCAAGCGCCTCCTTGACCTTGCGGGCATAGCGAAGGATGTTGTTCTCGCCGGGCAGGACGGACGCATAGAGATGTGGGCTGAAGAGGTATACGCCCGTATCGACATTCCTTCCGACGACTTTGCCAACCTGGCGGAGAAGCTGCTTGGTAATCCCGACACCGGTTCCGCATAATGGTCATTTATCACCTCCCGGCACTGCTGACAGAGAGCATTGCAGGGCTAAACCTCAGGCCCGACGGGATTTATGTCGACGTAACCTTCGGAGGCGGAGGACACTCGCGCGCCATCCTCGACCAGCTCACCTCAGGCAGGCTCATTGCTTTTGACCAGGATGCCGATGCCGAAGCGAACAGCATCAGCGACGCACGGTTCACCCTCCTCAACCAGAACTTCCGGTACCTGAAGAACAACCTTCGCTACCTCGGGATAACCGAAATCGACGGACTGATAGCTGATCTCGGCGTCTCGTTTCATCAGTTCGATGAGCAGGAGAGGGGCTTCTCCTTCCGCAGCGATGCGGAACTCGACATGCGCATGAACCGCCAGTCGACCCTCAGGGCATCGGACATCCTCCGCACTTACGAGGAAGAGAAGCTGGCAGATGTTTTTTACAAGTACGGCGAACTGACCAACTCACGGAAGCTGGCAGCGGCCATAGTCAAAGCACGCGTTAAGCAAACCGATAAATACCGTCAGTGACCTCATGTCGGCGCTTGCGGGACTGGTCCCGTCATGGGAGGAGAATAAGTTTTATGCACGGCTGTTTCAGTCGTTACGCATTGAGGTGAACCATGAGCTGGATGCTCTCACGGAGATGCTCTCGCAGGCCCTTCAGGTACTGAAGCCCGGAGGCCGGCTGGCAGTGATAACATACCACTCGCTTGAGGACAGGCTGGTGAAGAATTTCATCCGCACCGGCAATTTCGAGGGTGAGAGCGACAAGGATTTCTACGGGAACTTGTCAACTCCGTTCAAGGCTGTGAACCGCAAGGTGATCGTTCCAACGCCGGAGGAGATTTCAGAAAACAGAAGGGCACGCAGTGCAAGGTTAAGGATAGCGGAGAAAATCTGAAGAGGATGGAAGAGGAGAGGAACACAGAGGGATGGAGTGCCCGTCAGTTGATCAAACAGCTGCAAAATTCAGCCGGAGGCAGGCAGTTTGAGGCTCCGACGAAGGAGGAGACTCAATCCCGGACACGCAGTGTCGGGACGGCAGTCGGCGGTCGGCAGTTTGATGCTCCGTCCTCAGTCAGCAGTCGGCAGTTTGATGCTCCGACGAAGGAGGAGAATCAATCCCGAACACGCAGTGTCGGGACAGCAGTCGGCAGTCAGTCAACTGATGGTCAGTCAGCGGAAGGGCAGTCAGGAGCAGGGCAGGCCTCCAGACCGAAATCCTCAGGCAAAAAGAGCCAGGGGGGTATATTCAAGGGGCTGATAAGCGGGACACTGATCTCCGAGAGTCTGATTCTCAAGGACATGAAATACTCGGCTCTTATTGCCGTGCTAGCTATCATCTTCATTGCCAATAAGTTCAATGCTGAGCGTGTTGAGCGCGAGATTATAGTCCTTGAACAGGAGGTGAGGGATATGCGGGCGGAGGCGCTCTCGGTCTCGGCAGAGTTGGGCAGCGTGAGCCGCCAGAGTGAGATAACGGATCTGGTTAAGGAGAGGGGACTGGGTCTCGAGGAACTTCGCGAGCCGCCTTACAGGATAGTAGTGAACAAGTAAATCATGCAACCAAGCAGGAAGAATTGGACAAGAATACAAGAGTAAGTCAAAGTAATCAGACAGTCAGATCAGAACAGTAATACGCAACAAACCCAAAGTTACCTTACAGTAAGAATAGTACAGCAGAAATAAATAAAACCACCGCAATTACCCAGTTAAAGAGATCCAGCAATCACAAGAATCAAACAGCCCAATATTGATCACCAACCAGTCAACAGTCACAAAAACAGTCATAAGTAACCCAAAGCAGCCACACCATCAGATCAGTATAACACACACTAGTCAGCCACCGCAAACACAAATTCAGAGCCAGCCAGCAATCAACAGTACCCCAATCCAACCACCCAGCCAGAAAAGAACTCCAGTCAATGAGTAAGAAGACGAAACCAAAAGACCAGATACTTGCACGCACCGGCATCATTTACGCCGTTGTGGTGCTGATGGCCATTGCCGTCTTCGTACGCATTATCATCCTGCAGTTCGTGCAGTCTGACAAGTGGGCCGCCATGGCCGACAAGGTCGTCTTCCGCAGGCAGGTCGACCAGGCCGCCAGGGGCGACATCCTCTCCGACGACGGCCGCATCCTTGCAAGCTCCATCCCGTACTACACCGTCTACATGGACACCCGCAGCTCGGGCATGGCCGACACCACCTGGGCCAACGGCATCAGCGGCCTCTGCCGCGGTCTCTCGAAATATGTCGGAGGCAACTCCCCCGAAGGGTGGAGGACGACCCTGACCAACGCCCGCAAGCGCGGCGACAGGTACTACCTCATCAAAAGGCACGTCAGCTATGAAACGCTCAGCCACCTCAAGCAGCTCCCGATCTTCCGCCACGGTAAGTTCAGGGGAGGGTTTGTCTACCAGCCCGAGAACAGGCGCATCATGCCCAATGGGCTGCTGGCACGGCGTACCATCGGATACATCACTGATGACACCATCACGAGTATTGTCGGTATTGAGGGATCATTCAACAGCTACCTCGCCGGGAAGGACGGGCTGAAGGTGCAGCAGCGCCTGACGGGAGGGGCATGGATCGATGTCGACAACCTCGAGTCGGTGCATGCGCGTCCGGGTTATAATGTCGTCACCACCATCGACCTGGACCTGCAGGATGCAGCAGAGAACGCTCTCTACAAGCAGCTTGCCAGGCACAAGGCCCATCACGGCTGCGCGGTGGTGATGGAGGTGCGCACCGGTGACATCAAGGCCATCGCCAACCTCGAGATAGGTTCGGATGGCCAGTACCATGAGACATACAACTACGCAGTGGGAGAGAGCACCGAGCCGGGATCGACCTTCAAGCTGATGTCGATGATAGCCGCGATGGAGGATGGCATCGTTGACCTGCATGACACAATAAACACCGGCGACGGCACTGTCAGATACTACGACAAGATCATACGTGACCACGAGGAAGAGGGACTGGGAAAGATCACAGCCCGCGAGGTCTTTGAGCACTCATCGAACGTTGGCACCGCCAAGATCATAAGCGAAGGCTACAAGGACAACCCGCGCCGGTATGTTGACCGTCTCTATTCGATGCAGATTGACAAGCCGCTTGGCCTCCAGATACAGGGCGAAGGCAAGCCTGTCATCCGCTATCCGGGAGACAAGCTCTGGTCGGGCATTTCGCTCCCGATGATGTCGCACGGTTATGAGGTGCTTATGACCCCGCTTCAGATACTGACATTCTACAACGCCGTGGCCAATGACGGGAAGATGGTCAAGCCAAGGTTCGTGAAAGAGGTGCGTGACGGCAACTGGACGGTCAAGTCGTTTGAGACGGAGGTGATCACCAACGCAATCTGCTCTCGCTCAACCATCAACAAGGCGCAGTCGCTGCTTGAAGGAGTGGTGGAGAACGGCACTGCCAAGAACCTGAAGAACAGCAATTACAAGATCGCCGGTAAGACTGGCACCGCCCAGATAGCCAATGCAAAGCACGGGTACCGCTCCGGCGCACGCATATCATACCAGGCATCGTTTGTGGGTTACTTCCCGGCAGATGACCCGCTCTATTCATGCATCGTAGTTGTCAATGCGCCGTCGAACTGGGTCTATTACGGCAATGTGGTGTCGGGACCAGTTTTTAAGGAGATAGCAGACAAGGTGTACGCTACCAGTTTTTACCGCGACCTGCGGGCTCTGAATCCTGATAATGAGGATAAGGTAAAGTTTCGTGAAGCAGCGGACATAGTAAGTAAGGATGACCTCACCTGGTCAGAGGGTCTGATGCCGAATGTGGTAGGAATGGGCCTTCGTGATGCCATGTTCATGCTTGAGAACAGCGGACTGAGAGTGAACTATAGCGGTCGCGGCAAAGTGGCACGTCAGTCGCCGCAGCCGGGGGTCAGAATTAAGCGTGGAGCAACCGTGGCGATTGAATTGAGACTGAGGTGATGGAGAACCGGGGAGCATGAAAGAGGAGATGAAAAAAGCAATGGAGGCACAAGGCAGCATGATAAGAGTGATGAATAAAGCAAGGAAGAAACTGTTTGTGCAAAGTCTTTGACCTGAGAAAAAGTGATGAATAAAGCAAGAAAAAACAGAGTGTGATCAGTGTCTGACCTGAGAAAAAGTGATGAAGGAGCTTAAGAATATACTGAAGGAACTGAGGGTGACGTCCATCTACGGCGATGAAGACAAGCTCATCACCGGTGTAACAGCCGACTCCCGTGACGTAAAGCCGGGCAGCCTCTTTGTAGCTGTCAGGGGAACGAAGAGCGACGGTCACGCCTTCATCGGCAAAGCAGTTGAGTCAGGGGCAACAGCAGTCATCTGCGAAGCGCTTCCCGAAAAACTCTTCGAAGGAGTCACCATGATAGTAGTCGACGACTCGGCAGCGGCAACAGGAATGGCAGCCTCGGCATTCTACGATCACCCTTCAAGAAAGCTAAGGCTGACGGGAGTCACGGGCACCAACGGCAAGACCACCATCGCAACATTACTTTATAATATGTTCGAGGCGCTGGGATACAAGTGCGGACTGCTCTCGACGGTCTGCAACTATGTGCATCTCGAGCGCAGGGATGCAACGCATACCACTCCCGACCCCGCCAAACTGAATGCCCTCCTGGCGGAAATGGTCGATGCAGGATGCGAATATGCATTCATGGAGGTGAGCTCGCATGCCGTTGACCAGAAACGTATTGCCGGACTGCAGTTCGCGGGAGGTGTTTTCACCAACCTGACCCATGATCATCTCGACTACCACCTGACCTTTGACAATTATCTCGCCGCAAAGAAGAAGTTCTTCGACGACCTCCCGAAAGAAGCTTTTGTCCTGGTCAACACAGACGACCGGAACGGCATGGTGATGACACAGAACACCAGGGCGGCAAAGCACACTTTCTCAATGCGCAAAATGGCCGACTTCCGGTGCAACATCATCGAGCAGGGATTTGAGGGGATGCTGCTCAAAATCAACGGCACAGAGGTGTGGACTCACTTCATTGGCGACTACAACGCATCAAACCTTCTTGCGGTATACGGTTCGGCAATCCTTCTTGGCGCGCAGAGCGAAGAGGTTCTGACTATACTCAGCAAGCTCCGTCCCGTTGACGGCCGCATGGAGGTGATACGCTCGGCAGACGGCATCACCGGCATCGTAGACTATGCACATACACCCGACGCCGTCGAGAATGTGATCGAAGCAGTTAACAGGCTGAGGCAGGGAGCAGGCAGGCTGATAGTGGTTGTGGGCGCCGGCGGCGACCGTGACCGCACCAAGAGGCCCGTCATGGCGCGCATCGCCTCGGCCGGAGCCGACAGGCTTATCCTGACATCAGACAATCCCCGCAGCGAGGATCCTGACAAAATCATTGACGACATGGAAGCGGGACTAACCCCTGACGCCATGCCGAAGATGATACGCATAACCGGTCGCGCTGATGCCATCAGGGCTGCCGTGATGCTGGCCACGCCGGGTGACATAATAATCGTCGCGGGCAAAGGTCATGAGACATACCAGGAGGTGAAGGGTGTCAGGCACCACTTCGATGACAGGGAGGAGTTACGTAAAGCATTTAATATAAGTTGATATGTTGTATTATCTCTTCAGATACCTCGATGAACTTGGCGTTCCCGGAGCAGGAGTATTCAATTATCTCTCGTTCAGGTCTGCTGCTGCTGTCATCACCTCCCTCATAATCGCAGTGCTGATCGGGAAAAGGCTGATATACTACCTGCAGCGCAGGCAGATAGGAGAGACAATACGCAATCTCGACCTCGAGGGTCAGTACAGGAAACAGGGCACCCCATCGATGGGTGGCATCATAATCATTGCATCCATCCTTGTTCCCGTTCTTCTCTTCGCGAGGCTTGACAACGTCTATATCATCCTTATGATCATCACCACTGTCTGGGTTGGCCTCATCGGATTCATGGACGATTACATCAAGATATTCAAAAAGAACAAGGAGGGCCTTGCCGGCCGTTTCAAGATCATGGGCCAGGTCGGCCTGGGTCTTATCGTGGCCCTGACACTTTATATCAGTGATGATGTGGTTGTCAGGGTCAATGTCAGCGCTCCCGCAGGTGTTACGGTGGCTTCAGCGGATATGTCGACGGATATGTATGCAGATGTGTCAGCGGGTTTTACGGGAAATGTTTCGCAGAGCATGTCTACGGATACCTCAATGGAGGCGTCGGCGAACATGTCCTCGATGATGTCAACGGATACATCAGCGGATGTGTCAGGAATATGGCAGCAGGGCAGCCGGGAGAAATCATTCCACAGTCAACGGCAGTCAACATCAAGTCTACCAAGACCACCATCCCCTTTGTCAAGAATAACGAGTTCGACTACTCATGGCTGGTTCCGTTTGCCAAGGGGAAGACGAAGCAGCTGCTCGGATGGCTGGTTTTCATGGCGATGGTGATCTTCGTGGTGGTGGCCGTCTCCAACGGCGTCAACCTCACCGACGGCCTTGACGGGCTGGCAACAGGAACAAGTGCTGTCGCAGGGGTCACTCTTGGCATACTTGCATATGTCTCGGGTAACGTCATCTTTGCTAACTACCTGCAAATAATGTATTTACCTAACATTGGCGAGCTGGTGATCTTTGCCGCCGCCTTTGCCGGTGCCACGGTGGGCTTCCTCTGGTATAACTCCTACCCGGCGCAGGTCTTCATGGGCGACACCGGCAGCCTCACCCTCGGCGGGATCATCGCCGTCTTCGCCATAGTGATAAGGAAAGAGCTTCTGATACCCATCCTGTGCGGAGTCTTCTTCATTGAGAGCCTGTCGGTCATGATACAGGTGAGCTGGTTCAAGAGAACGAAGCGCAAATACGGCGAGGGCAGGCGCATCTTCCTCATGGCGCCGCTGCACCACCATTATCAGAAGCTAGGATATGCTGAACCCAAGATAGTCACACGATTCTGGATCGTCGCCATATTACTGGCGGTGCTGAGCGTGGTGACACTGAAGATACGATAGAGAATGATGAAACGAATTGTAATACTGGGCGCGGGAGAGAGCGGTGCAGGGTCGGCGGTGCTGGCACGGAAGCAGGGCTTTGATGTCTTCGTGACCGACAGCGGCGCCATTAAGGATAAGTACCGCGAGATACTCGTCTCGCACAACATCGCCTTTGAGGAGGGGAAGCACACACCTGAGCTGATCATGAATGCCGATGAGGTGATCAAGAGTCCGGGCCTCCGCGAGGATAACCCCCTGGTGACAGCCATACGCGAAAAGAAGATCCCCGTCATCTCCGAGATAGAGTTTGCCGGCCGCTACACTGATGCCTTCAAGATATGTGTGACGGGAAGCAACGGCAAGACCACCACCACCAATATGATATACCACATGATGAAGAAGGCCGGCCTGAACGTGGCGATGACCGGCAATGTGGGCAACAGCTTCGCCCTGGCGGTGGCCGAAGGCGGATATGATTACTATGTCATCGAGCTGAGCAGCTTCCAGCTCGACGGCATGTTCGACTTCAAGGCCGAGATAGCCATCCTGATGAATATCACTCCTGATCACCTCGACCGGTATGATCACGAGATGCAGAACTATGTCGACTCCAAGATGAGGGTGATACGCAACCAGACGGCAGCCGACCACTTCATCTGGTGCGCCGACGACCCGGTGACCGCCGGCGAGGTGGCAAAGCGTGTCATCGCATCGCATTCACACCCCTTCTCCATTGACAGATGCCAGGGAATGGCAGCCTGTGTTGAAAACGACAACCTTATCCTTCAAATAACCCAAAAAACCAGCCTTATGACCATTCACGACCTGGCGTTGAAAGGACGCCACAATACCTACAATTCGATGGCTGCAGCCATTGCCGGCAAGGTTCTCAACATACGCAAGGAGACCATCCGCGAAAGCCTGACAGACTTCCAGGGTGTGGAGCACAGGCTTGAGTCGGTCATCATGGTGGCAGGAATAAACTTTATAAACGACTCGAAGGCGACCAACGTCAACTCCACCTGGTACGCACTTGAGTGCATGAAGAGCGAGGTGGTATGGATAGCAGGGGGCATCGACAAGGGGAATGACTACACCGAGCTGAACACCGTGGTGAAGGAGAAGGTGAAGGCCATTGTCTGCCTGGGTAAGGATAACTCGAAGATCATCAGCGCATTCGGCGACATGGTGCCGACCATTGTAGAGACTACCTCGATGGAGGAGGCTGTGAAATCAGCCTACTACCTGGCGCACAAGGGAGACACCGTGCTGCTCTCGCCGGCATGCGCCAGCTTCGACCTGTTCAATAACTATGAAGATCGCGGACGCCAGTTCAAGATGGCAGTAAGAAACCTGTAGGAATCGGAAAGTAAGATTAAACTGTGGAGCAAGTGACAGCAGACGGCTGTAGGAAAGTAACAAACATTTAAGAATCAGCAGGTAAAAGAGAACGATGGCGCAGGTGACGGTAAAAAGGTTTTTCAGGGGCGACAGGTATCTGTGGGGTATCATCGCGCTCTTCATGTTCATCTCGCTGCTGTCGGTCTACAGCTCGTCGGTGAGCGTGGCCTACGCGTCGCATCACGGAAACACATTCTATTTTCTGCGCACCCAGTTCATCATGCTGATGCTCGGGTTGCTGATCATTGTTGTCACTCACTGGATACCTTATATTAAATACATGCAGTTCGCCGCCATCGGGCTGGGGGCGTCGATCGTGCTGCTGGGCATTACCCTTGTTGCCGGTGTGAGCATCAACGAGGCCACACGGTGGCTCGAGATACCCGTCATTGGCCTGAGGTTGCAAACATCTGATATTGCGAAGGTTGCGCTGGTGTTATACCTTGCCAGGGGGCTGACCATATACCAGAATGAGCTGAACAACTTCCGCACCGTGACTATGAAGCTGGTTCTTCCTGTGGCCATTGTATGCGGGCTGATCATGTCAGAGAACCTCTCCACTTCGGTCATGATCTTCATGATCAGCATGATAATACTGTTTATCGGCCGTGTTCCGATAAAATTCCTGCTGGCTTATGCAGGGATGGGACTGGCAGCCGTGGTGCTGTTTGCGGCTCTGCTGCTGGTCTTTAAGAAGGATGACAACAGGGTTCAGGTCTGGAAGAACCGCATCGAGACCTTCTTCAGCGGAGAGAGCTCACCCGATGCCGACTACCAGTCGAACCAGGCCAAGATAGCCATCTCGACGGGCAAGCTGTTCGGCAAGCTGCCGGGAGGCAGCACGCAGCGCAACATGCTGCCGCAGTCGAACTCCGACTTCATCTTCGCGATAATCGTCGAGGAGTACGGGCTGTTCGGCGCAATAATAGTAATACTCAGTTACCTGGCACTGATGTTCCGGGGGATACAGATAGCGCGAAAATGCGATTATGCGTTCCCGGCCCTGATGGTGCTGGGACTTACCGTCATGATCGTATTCCAGGCATTTCTCAACATGCTTGTGGCCGTGGGGCTTTTCCCGGTCACGGGCCAGACGCTGCCGATGATCAGCTGGGGCCGTACCTCTGTGATGGTCATCAGCTTCTCGCTGGGGGCGATACTGAGTGTTTCGAGGGTGATGAACATGCGTGAGCGGCAGGAGAAGCTTTCCGAGATTGAACAGACAGACAAGATACCGGCATGAGGGGCGCGGGACAGTATACAAGGAAAAGAATGAGCGGTGAAGGAAAAGACAGGAGTATCAGCATTAACGGCGACAGAAAGACACAAGGATTAGCATAAGCAGCGAGAGAAAGATACAAGATTAACATGAGCGCGGAGGGTAAAGATATAAGGATCATCATCAGCGGAGGCGGCACCGGCGGGCATCTCTTCCCGGCCATTGCCATTGCCAACGCCCTGCGGCGCATTGAGCCGGCGGTGAAAATCCTGTTTGTCGGCGCCATCGGGAAGATGGAGATGCAGAAGGTGCCCGAGGCCGGCTACGAGATAGAGGGGCTGTCGGTGGCAGGACTGGTACGCGGTGTCAGTGTCAAAAACATTCCATGTGGCATGGAAGCTCTTCCGCAGCATAATGAAGTCGGCACAGATAATCAGGAGGTTCGGTCCTGATGTTGTTGTGGGCGTCGGTGGATATGTCTCAGGCCCGGTGCTGAAGCAGGCGCAGCGGAAGCGCATACCCACCCTGATACAGGAGCAGAACAGCTATGCCGGTGTGACCAACAGGCTGCTGGCGAAGAAGGCGGAAAAGATATGCGTGGCCTATGAGGGGATGGAAAAATATTTCCCGAAGGAAAAAATAATACTGACGGGCAATCCTGTCAGGCAGGCCTATGACAACCTGGATGCGCTCAGGGCGGAGGCGATGGAGCACTTCAGGCTGAAGCCAGGCATGCCGGTGATACTTGTTCTGGGCGGGTCGCTCGGCGCCGGCACGGTCAACAACAGTGTCGGTGGCGGCATAGGCCAGGTGGAGGCATCCGGTGTGCAGATGATATGGCAGACCGGCAGTCACTATTATGACCGGATGCGCGAGCTGGCTGAAGAGAAGGCTGTGACCAACACTGTTGTCACAGGCTTCATAAACCGTATGGACCTGGCCTATGCCGCCGCCGATGTCATCATCTCCCGTGCCGGCGCCGGTACCATCTCCGAGCTGGCACTGGTCGGCAAGCCGGTCATCCTCGTGCCGTCACCCAACGTGGCTGAGGACCACCAGACGCACAATGCCATGGCCCTCGTCAACCGTGGCGCCGCCATACTGGTAAGAGACTCCGATGCACAGACAGCGCTCATCAATACGGCCCTGACACTGGTGCATGACGACGCAAAGCGAAATCAACTTTCTGACAACATAAGGAGACTGGCAATAAAAAATTCTGACGAGGTAATTGCCCGCGAAGTATTAAAGCTGGTGAAGAGATGAGGGGCCTGATAGAACATATAAAAGGGTAAGAGATGAAAGGCCTTACGAAATATTATAGCTGGTTAATAAATTAGAAAACTGACTGAGAAGTATAGCTGGTGAAGCAATGAAGGGACTGACGAACATAGAAGGGATGTATTTCCTTGGCATAGGAGGGATAGGGATGAGCGCTCTCGCACGCTACTTCCTGTCAGATGGATATGTCGTTTGTGGCTATGACCGCACCTCAACTGCCCTGACGGAACGACTGGAGGAAGAGGGATGCAGCATCGCCTACGATGACAACGTTGATACCCTGCCAACGCTTTTTTCTGATCCCCGGGAGAGCAACAAGGTTCTGATCGTCTATACTCCTGCCATACCAAAGGAGAGCAAACTGCTTAATTACTTCAGGGACAACGGGTACATCATCTACAAGAGGGCTGAGATACTTGGAATGATCTCGCGTGACACTGACGCCATTGCCGTCGCCGGGACACACGGCAAGACGACCGTCAGCACCATGATCGCCCATATCCTCACAACGGCACCGGTAAAATGCTCCGCCTTCCTTGGAGGCATCGCGAAGAACTACGACACCAACCTGCTCCTGGCACAGAGCCGGTACACAGTTATGGAGGCCGACGAGTTCGACCGTTCGTTCCTGCACCTCTCGCCGCTTATCTCGGTGGTGACAGCCATTGACCCCGATCATCTTGATATCTACGGCACTGCGGAAGCGATGGTGGAAGCCTACGGCCAGTTCTGTCACCGTGTGAGGAACGGCGGCAGGCTGATTATCAATGAAAAAATAATCTCCTCGCTCTCTCTGCCGGATGACGCCACCATCTACACCTACGGTACGGGAGAGAAGGCTTCGTTCAGGGCTGTCGGCATAGCGAAGGAGGAGGGATGCTACAGGTTTGAACTGACCACCCCGGGTGATCCGGTTAAAGATATAAGGCTGCCGTTACCCGGCATGATCAACATACTTAATGCCACCGCGGCAGCGGCAGCGGCATGGTGCGCCGGTGTCGGTCCTGACGACATCCGCGAGGCTTTCGATACGTACCTGGGCGTCCGACGCAGGTTCGACGTGAGGTATTCGGGCAAGGAGATAACATATGTCGACGACTATGCACACCATCCGGCGGAGATCAACGCACTTGTCAGCGCTGTGCGCGACTTCTGGCCCGGGAGGCAGGTCATTGGCATCTTCCAGCCGCATCTTTACACCAGGACACGCGACTTTGCCGAAGGATTCGCAGAGGCCCTCGACAGGCTTGACGGAGTGCTGCTCCTGACTCTCTATCCCGCCAGGGAGAAACCCATACCGGGTGTTTCCTCTGATATGATAGCCGGACTGATGAAGAACAGGAACGTACGGGTTGTTACCAGGGAGGAGCTGCTGCCAGCCCTCGCGGAAGTGAATAAAGGCCTCCTTCTTACGATAGGTGCCGGTGACATCGACCGTTTCATTGATCCTATAACAGAGATGCTAAAAGGACGCGACGCATGAGCCTTCTGATGAAGATATTGACAATACTGACGGGAATTGCACTGTTCCTGACGCCGCTGTATATCAGTATCAAGGGGAAAGAGGCTATCTGCGGAGGGGTGGTGATCACCATCGCTGACTCCACCAAACACCGCTTTGTCACTGAAGATGACATCATGAACGCCCTGAAGGCTACCGGCATACGTGTCACCGGAGCGAGGGTGAGTGAGATCCCTCTCATGAAACTGGAGGCTAAGGTTAAGTCGTTCAAGGAGTTGAAAGTGGCAGAAGTCTTTATATCCGAAGACAGGAAGTTACACGTCTATGCTGACCAGCGCGAACCTGTCATGAGAGTGGTCGCATCCTATGGCGGCGATTTCTTCATCGACCGCGAGGGTGTCATAATGCGCCGTCACAACCTGTATACGCCCAACCTGCATATCCTCGAGATAGACATGGTATTCAATGCAGAGCAGATGACGGGAAAAAGTATTTACGATTCGGAGAAGACTGAGAACCTGGTACGGGCCTTTGAGCTGGTGAATTATATACGCGGCCACAGTGTCTGGAACGAGATGATAGACCAGCTGAGCATGACGCGTGACGGCAGGGTGACGCTGGTGCCGCATGTGGGCAACCATACCGTGAAGCTGGGCCGCACGGATGACTATGAAGAGAAACTTGACAACCTCCTTGTCTTTTACCGCGAGGCCATGCCGGTGGCCGGATGGGACAGGTACAGGGTGGTTAATGTGGAATACAAGGGGCAGGTGGTCTGCCAGAGGAGATAAATGTTGAACAACCATATATGAAAATTATGAACAGTAAAGATCAGTTAGTAGCAGCAATCGACATCGGCACGACGAAGATCGTGGCAATCGTCGGGCGTAGTGACGGCAACGGGGGCATAGAGATCCTCGGCCTGAGCAACACACCATCAACAGGGGTCAAGCGTGGTGTGGTGCTAAACATTGAAGAGACGGTGAAAGCCATCAGAACCACCGTCGATGACCTCGAGGAGAGAACGGGCCTCGTTCTCACCGATGTCTTTGTAGGTATTGCCGGGAGGCATATCAAGAGCAAGATGGCACGCGGTTACATTACGCGCGACTCGCATGACACGGAGATCGACATCAACGACATCCGCCGCCTCACGGCCGACATGTACAAGCTCCCCATCGATGTTGGTGAGGAGATCATTCATGTCATACCGCAGACTTACATTGTCGACAACGAATCAGGGATCAGCAATCCTGTCGGCATCTGCGGCAAGCGCCTGGAGGCCAACTTCCACATTGTGATCGGGCAGATTTCCTCGGCGCGCAACACCGAGAGGTGCATCAACAAGGCAGACATGAACCTCATGAGTCTCGTGCTTGAGCCGCTGGCATCGTCGGAGGCAGTGCTGACCGACGAGGAGAAGGAAGCCGGTGTTGTACTTGTAGACATAGGTGGTGGCACCACTGACGTGGCCATCTATTATGACAATGTCATCAGGCACACTGCCGTCATACCGTTTGGCGGCAACATGGTCACAGCCGATATCAGGGAGGGATGCTCCATCCTTCAGAAGCAGGCTGAGGACCTGAAGGTCAAGTTCGGTTATGCCATTGGCGACATAGCACCTGAGAACAAGGTGGTATCCATTCCCGGCATCGCCGGCCGTGAACCCAAGGAGATATCGTTCAAGAACCTGGCTTACATCATTCAGAGCCGCATGGAGGAGATACTTGACGCCGTCAACTTCGAGATACAGAATTCAGGCTTCGCCGAGAAGCTCACTGCAGGAGTGGTCGTCACCGGCGGCGGCGCAATGCTTAAGAACCTGCCCCAGCTTGTAAAGTACAAGACGGCCATGGACGTCCGCATTGGCCATCCCAATGTCCACCTCAGCGGCAAGGGCAAGGATGAGATCAACCATCCGATATATGCAACCAGCGTGGGTCTTATCCTGAAGGGGCTTGAGTTCATTGAAGAGAACAAGGTGGTTGTCACTTTCGGTGAGAAGAAACAGGAGCCGGTAGTTCAGCACACCCCTCCGCCCCAGCCTCAGCCTGTGAAGGAGCCTGTCAGGGAGCCTGAAATGGCAGTTGAGGAGACCCACGAGCCGGATGTCCGGAGGAGTCCCGGGGGGCGTTTCACAGACAAAATGAAGCAAATCTGGGATGACATCATCAAGGTTACCGATGAGAAGATTGATGAAAACAACTCCAATAATAACTGAAATCATGTCAGACGATCTGATGAATTTTGACCTGCCCGTAGAGCGGTCTTCGATCATAAAGGTGCTGGGCATCGGGGGAGGCGGCAGCAACGCCGTCAACCACATGTACCGGAAGGGCATCAAGGATGTGAATTTCATTGTCTGCAACACTGACCAGCAGGCCCTGATGAAGAGCCCGGTGCCTGTCAGGGTGCAGATAGGAGAGGTCACCACCGAGGGCCTTGGCGCCGGCAGCCAGCCTGAGAGAGGCCGTGCCTCGGCTATCGAGAACATCGATGATGTCATGAATGCACTGTCAGGCAACACCAAGATGGTGTTCATCACTGCAGGCATGGGAGGAGGCACCGGCACCGGCGCCACCCCTGTCATAGCCAGGGCCTGCAGGGATGCCGGTTATCTTACCGTGGCAGTTGTCACCATACCGTTCAGGTCCGAGCTTAACCAGCGTATAAAGCTGGCCATCAGCGGAATAAATGAACTGAAAGACAAGGTCGACTCGCTCATTGTAATCAACAATGAGCGTCTCAGGGAGATCTACGGTGATGAGGGTGTCTCGGCTGCATTTGCCCGCGCTGATGATGTTCTTGCCAATGCCGTCAGGGGCATTGCGGAGATAATCACCTGCACCGGTTATATCAATGTTGACTTTGCCGATGTTGACACTGTGATGCGCGACTCAGGCGTGGCGCTCATGGGCATTGGCACTGCCTCGGGTGACGACCGTGCCACGAGAGCCATCGAGGCGGCACTTACGTCGCCTCTCCTGAGCTCCAATGACATCACCGGCGCACGCAGCATACTGCTCAATATCAAGTCGGGCACGGGTGCCAATGAGATCACCATGGATGAGCTCGGAGAGCTTACCGATCATGTATATGAGGCTGTTTCGGATGATGCCCTTATCATCAGGGGTCTTTCAACCGAGGAGGAGCTGGGCGACGCCATCAGTGTCACTGTTGTTGCCACCGGCTTCGAGGCCAGCGCCGACCTTGACGGCTATAAGCCTGACAGGCGGAAGGAGGTCATCAGTCTCAGTGCAACGCAGCAGCCTTCGCTCACCGATGGCACTTCCGAGGGTGACTCGCAGTATACCGTCCGTCCGTCGCGCACAACTGACCGCGGCATCCCGCAGAAATCGACCGGGATCAACCAGGGTGTGATAGACTTTGAGCCTGACGGCGACATCAGCATCTCTCCCGCTCCTGCCCGTCCGGTGCATCCGCCGGCCGACAAGAACGAGGGTACGCTCCGGAAGCTGAAGCATATGCAGAATGTCATAAAGAACGAAGGTCTCTCCACGCAGTCGATGAATGACAACATCGAGGATTTTGAGGAGGTGCCGGCATATGTCCGCAAGAAGATCGCCATTCATAACGCCAATAAAGCGGCAGGCAGCAAGGTGTCGAAGTTCACGCTGAGCCTCGATGAGGATAACCAGCCGGTTATCAGGGAGAATAATGCCTATCTGAATGATAATGTAGATTGATTCTGTTTTTTCCATTATGGTTGTTGTTCACCGGGCCGTCCCGACATCGCGTCGGGGCGGCCCTTTTACTGCAGGTCCCCGGGTGGACTGCAGGTGTTACTTTTTGGCTCTGCCCTATATTATCACTGACGGTGTCACTTTTTGAGTAAATTTGCCGCTGATGCGCCATTGGCTGGTATATATGACCCTGCTGATCATGCCCCTGACCCTTACAGCCCAGGAGCCTGACACCGTGCCATTGAAGAAGGGACGGCCCGCTGAGCTGTCCAAACCCGCAGCAGATTCCGTAGCGGCGCGAATGACCGGCACCAAGCCGGCGGCTCCTTCCGACAACATCCCTGAAGCGGCTGCAGTGCGTCAGCGGCTCCTGGCCTCACGGGAGCGTGACACCACCTATCCAAAAGTATCGAGACAATGGACCCTCTCGGCGGACTACACAACAGAGATCAACATCCCACTCGATACGGCCTTTGCGCTTTTTAACCGTTACCGCGTAACTGACAAATTATCTGACTTCAACGCCCACCTGGGAAACTACGGGCTTCCGCTTTACCAGATAAATTTCTTTGACCGCGACTGGAATCCTGACCGGTTCCTCAATTCATATTACCTGCCTTTCATGTACACGCCGGACAACACTCTCTTTATAAACACGCATGTCCCCTTCACCGAGCTGAAATGGTCCAACGCCGGCGGGCGCAGCAAGGCGGAGCAGACATTCAGGGTAAGACATTCGCAGAACATCAACAGGTTCCTGAACTTCGGGCTCATATTTGATATTGTCTACAGCTTCGGGCAGTACAGCTTCCAGAAGGCCATTGACAAGAACTTCCTGCTGCACGGGTCATATAACGGCAACGCCTACACCGCATACCTGTCGGCCGGTATCAATAACCATGAGTCGGAGGAGAGCGGAGGCCTGGTCAATAAAGATGACCTCAGCCGATACCCTCCGGAGAACGTACCGTTTGTATTAAATGATCTCAATAAAGCCCTGAGCCGCGTCAATAACCGCTATATTATGCTTGTGCAGCGATACTCTCCGGGAGGGAAGCGGGATACGATTACAGGTGATGTTACTAAGACCGGTCCAATAACATTCTCTTATATAGGGTCTTATGAATGGAACAAGCGCAGGTATCTCGACGACTCCCCGATGTCTGGCTTTTATGACACGGTGATGATTGACAAGGACATCACGGAAGATTCCCTTCACCAGGGCCTCCTCTCGAACACTGTCAGGGTGGACTTTGCCGCCGGGAGCACCGGTCGTTTCAGGATAGGTGCCGGGGCAGGGGTGAGAAGTGAGTTGCGCAGCTTCGGTCAGGTGATGCCGGGTGACAGCCTCACCAAGCAGGACACGGTAACCAGGAACATGAATTCACTGGTTCTGACCGGAAAAGTTTTCAACAATATTGGCACCAAATTCGGGTGGTCTGCCTCCGGAGATCTCTGGTTTCAGGGATACAGGGCAGGTGATTTCACTGTTGACGGTCGCATCTACAAAGATTTTGCAACGTCCAAAAAGGGGACGATCACATGGGATGCAACGGGCTCATTAGCAAGCTATACACCCTCGTTCTGGTATTACACCTGGGGCTCGAACAACTTCGCATGGGAGCTTGACCACGGCAGGGAGTTCAGATTAACAGCCGGCTCATCGCTTCTCTGGCCCAACCGCAACATGAATCTAAGGTTCAACTATGCCCTTGTTGATAATTTTATCTATATGGGGAGTGATGCCATTCCGGCGCAACATGAGGGAGGTTTGTCAGTGCTCTCGCTCTCAATACGTAAAGACTTAATATTCTGGAAGATGCACTTCGATAATACAGTGCTTCTGCAGCAAAGCAGCAATAATGACGTGCTGAGTCTTCCCCTGGCGACGGCCCGGAGCGCACTTTACTTTGACCATCTCTTCAAGTTCGCAGCTACCGGGGGTGAGATGAACTTCCAGATCGGCGGAGAGGCAATGATCCACACTCAATACAACGCAATGAATTACATGCCTGCCACGGGCAGATATTTTAACCAGTCGGAATCAGAGACCGGTAACTATCCGTTTATCAACGTTTTCCTCAATCTGAAAATAAAAAGGACCAGAATCTTCATTATGGTCGATCATCTGAATTCCGGCTGGACCGGATATGAGTACTTCCTGGCTCCCAATTATCCTCTGAATGTCAGGATGTTACGGTACGGGATAGCCTGGACTTTCTATGATTAAAAAAAAAGTAGTATCTTTGCAGCACGAACATTTCCGGTAGAGGATTGTTAGATTGTCGGACTAATTGTTAAGTTTTGAGGAAGTTTATTTCGTTCTTGTTTATTGTTTTTCTGTCAGTCGTCTCCTGTGAGAAGGGGAACAGAGTGGGTTACACTGTTGCTGCACCGCCGCGTGATCTTGACAAAATCCTCGCCGACGGCAAGATCAAAGCGGTCACCAACATCAGCCAAACGAGCTACTTCATCTACAAGGGAGAGCCGATGGGCTTTCATTTCGAATTACTTAAGAGGTTTGCTGATCATCTGGAGCTTGAGCTCGAGATAATTGCCAGCAATGATATCGATGAAGGCCTTGAGTATCTCCGGGAGGGTGAGGCTGACCTGGTAGCCATCGGGTTGTCTGTCAGCGCTGACCGAAAGGAGATGATGCGTTTCACCGAGCCGCTCATGCAGACAACTGAGGTGCTGGTGCAGCGCAAGCCCAACGGATGGTCAAGGATGACTGCAGATGCTGTAGGGAGCAAACTGGTCAGGAACCAGCTTGATCTCGCGGAAAAGACTGTCTACGTACAGAAAGGATCCTCCTATGCCCAGCGTCTCTACAGCCTCGAGCGTGAGTCGGGCATGGATATAGGTATCATTGAGGTACCCTACGATGCTGAGGAGCTTGCTCGCCAGGTGGCGCGCGGAGAGATAGAGTATACCGTTTGTGACGACTATATGTCGAACATCATCGGGTCACTCTTCCCCGAACTTGACCTGAACACCCCGGTCAGTTTCCCCCAGAATATAGCATGGAGCGTTCGCAAGGAAGGCACTGATGCCCTTCTCGCTGAGCTTAACGACTGGATCACGGGGTTCAAGACCACACGGGAGTATGCACGGCTGGAGAGAAAATACTTCAGCGGTGCCCGTCCGGCAACGATGGCCTCTTCGGAATATTTCGCAACGAATACGGGCAAGGTATCGCCCTTTGATGATATCATAAGGAACTACGCTGACAGCATTGGATGGGACTGGCGTCTTGTCGCAGCGCTCATCTACCAGGAGTCGAGATTCAATCCTTCAGTTACATCGCCCGTGGGCGCATACGGTCTGATGCAGGTGATGCCTGAGACCGGCAAGTTTTTCGGGTTTGACGTGACGAGGTCGGTTGAGAACAACATACATGCAGGCATCAGTTATATCAGGATGCTCGACAGGTTGTTTGACGACTGGGTGACGGATCCGGATGAGAGGATCAAGTTTATCCTGGCTTCCTATAACGCCGGTCACGGGCATGTGCTTGATGCCATCAAGCTGGCCGAGAAGAATGGTCTCAATCCCGGCAAGTGGGATAACAACGTGGCTTTGTTCCTTGAGCGCAAGTCAGACCCGGTCTTCTACGGCGATCCCGTGGTAAGGAACGGCAGGCTGAAGCAGGGTGTCGCCGTGAATGCGTATGTGGCGGATATTCTCGAACGCTACGAGCACTATAAAAACATTAAGTAAGGCAATAACAGGAGAGGAATTTTCGATTTCGGATTTTCGATTGTCGATTTAATCAAAATTCGCAAATCGCAAATCGCAAATCGCAAATCCTTCAGACCTTTATGCCTCTCTCATCACAGAGATTTTCTGGTTATTTGTGGACCCGGCGAATGAATTCCTCCACCTCCGGCACGCCGCCCTGGTATACCAGGTAGCCGTTATAGGGCTCGCGCTCTGTGATCTCATCAACCACCGGGGTTAACATGATCTTCCTGACCTCCCCGAGGTCATCGGTCTGCCCCAGCGCCCATCCCAGCTTCGCCCAGGCCACCTCCGGCAACATGTTCCCGAGCGGGATGACACCTTTCGCCATCATGTCGCGGCCGGTCTCGTAGACGAACATATGCACATATCCCCAGATAGTCTGAAGCGTCATATATACCGCCACATTCTCCTTCTGCGCGCGCTCAATGGCCGGATAGAGCTCCCTGTTCACATGTCCCAGTCCCGTCCCAACTATAATTATGCCCTTGTACCCCATGTCGATGAGCGAATGGAACATTTCGACCTTCATGTGGGGATAAAAATAGATCATCGTCACATTCTCGTTGAAGTAGGGCATGATTGTGACATTGCGGTCATTGCGGCGCGGGTTGTAATGCGGCTTCATGGGCTTCACCTCTCCGCGCCTGACGGTAGCTATGGGTATGTCGCCTATGGTCCTGAAGGTCGATCTGTACGAGCTGTGCATCTTGCGCACCCTTGTGCCGCGGTGCAGGAAGCCGTACTCATCGCTCGTGGGGCCGAACATGCAGACCATCACCTCGGCGATGTCACCGTGACCTGCCGCCGTTGCAGCGTGTATCAGGTTAAGTGCGGCATCTGACGAAGGCCTGTCGGATGAACGCTGTGAACCCACCAGAATGATCGGCACCGGGGGCTTCTGTATCATGAATGAGAGTGCGGCGGCGGTATGGTGCAGCGTGTCTGTGCCATGGCCGATAACAATGCCGTCAATACCGCCCTCTATCTCCTTTCCGATTGCTCTGGCGAGGGTCATATACTGATCAGGACCCATATTCTCACTGAAGACACCAAAGAGCTTCTCGGTGTGAATGTTACACACGTCGGCCAGCTCGGGCACAGCGCCGTAGAGCTCGCCCGGCGAAAAAGCAGGTATCACGGCACCGGTGCGGTAGTCGAGCCTCGAGGCGATGGTGCCGCCGGTGCCCAGGAGCTTCACCGTGGGCTTGTCATCGGAGTAGGGGAATGCTTTTTCAGGGATCTGGTAGTTGGCTTTCTTATAGCCTGTCTCCGTCATCCTGATGACGGTGGTTATGTCAATGCCTACATTGTACCCGCTCTCAATCTTAATTACTATGTGGAGGTCGTCATTGTTCTCCGCCCTGGGCAGGACGGTACCCTTGAAGAGGCCGCGCGTAGTCTCGATATCAGCCTGGCCCCATACCCTGACGTTGTACTTTTTGAGCACTGCCAGCGCTTCGCCCTTGTAACCCTGAAAAAAATCTTCTGTCATTGCCATCTATGGTTAGCCTCCGGAATTTGTGACATCTCGTTTCTTACCTCCATAGCCGTCTTTATTTTACCTCCAGAATATCAGACACCTCTTTTCGTACCTCAGCCAGCCTGTGCTTACCGATGGCTTTCATGCGAATCTGTCCCATGACCCAGTCGACTGCTGCTGCGCTGTTGCCGTTGTAGCAAATTTCTTCGAATCTCTTCCCGAGCTCTTTCACGCCGGACCTTATCTCCCCCAGGGATGCCGGTGCGTACCCGGTGTCAGCCAGGATCTGTTTGAAGTCAGGTTCGGCTGAGGCGACAACGCCGGGAAGCATGATCCGGGCCACGGGTGGCAGCAGCTCCTCGCTTTTCAGGAAGGCGAACAGGTCGTACAGTTTCTCATAGCTGAACCCTTTCGACACCCTGCCGCGTCCCTCCAGGCTGCGGAAGCGGTGTCCTATTATTGTACCCACCTCGCGGTGGTCAAAACCCAGGTCATTGCCGATCCTTTCAATCACTCCGACCAGGTTTTTGCTGAGCAGGTAGTGCCATGCATCCTCAGGTATACCCCAATCCTTCATCTGGCGGAAGCGCAGAGCGATGTCCACGGGAAGGTTGCGTCCCAGTCGCTCCAGCATCTCAGTTGTAACAGGTATCGGCTGGGAATCGGTATCAGGATACATGCGGTCACGTCCGGGGAGGACCCGTTCGAACATCGTGGTCCCGTCCTCAAAGGCCTTGCGTGTCTCGTTTGGCACCTCGTTGAGAGCCAGGCGTATGCGTTCGTCGATGGTCTCTATGGCTGTCGGGATATCCTCTTCAGGGCCCCACAGTATTACCTGTGCGTCATCCGGTGCTGCCGAGAGCCAGATGGCCACCTCGGGGAAGAGGCTGTTGAAGTTGGTTTCACCGATCTCTTCCGAGTGTATCATATTGGGCTTCTCAATGCAGGCTATGACCTTCAGCCTGTCGCTCAGTTCATCTGCAAAGACATGTTCCGGCTGGGTGAAGTGGGAGAGGATGCCCCTGCAGCCCGGAATGTTCACTGCCATGACCTTCTCACCGCGGTCGAGGGCTGAACGCACCGGAGCAAAATGAAACTGGCAGTCCTTTTCCGTTATCTCTTTGGTTTTCAGCGACCATGCAGAAGGATCGGCGATCATCTTCTGCAGCTTGCTACGTATATTCAGCAGGGCATACTGCCTGAAGGCTTCGTTATGAGAGAGTTCGGGGATCCACTTTATGTGTGCCACCCCTTTTATCTCGACCCTGCTTCCGCCCTCACAGCTGACATTCACATCCTCGCGTGCCGCTCCCATGCCGGTGCGCACCATGCCGGTGCTGCGGTTGAGGAAACGGATATATTCGGCAGCTTCAGCAAGCTCGTCGGGTGTGAGGCAATCGGGGTAGGTCACCGTTTCTATCAGCGGCATGCCGAGCCTGTCTGTCTTGTATATTCTCTTATGGCCGATGTCTGAGACCTCGCGGCACGAATCCTCCTCGAGGCTCAGTTGTATAAGCCGTACCTTCTTGTTTTTAAGCTGCAGATCGCCCTCCACGCTGATTATGGCAGACCGCTGGAAGCCTGTCGGGATGCTGCCGTCGAGGTACTGTTTCCTGGTGATGTGCACCTCGCCCACGATGTTCATTTTGGCTGCCAGGGCTATGCTGATGGCTATCTCCAGCGCTTCGTGATCAATGGGGAAGGGGGGAGTGTCATCTACTTCATAGGTACATGCAGTCTGGTTATTGAGGCGGTAGGTGATCTCCTTGCGTGTCCTGAACTCCATAAGTGCGGTGCCGTCATAGATGCCCATCTCGCTGAGGGTGGGCCTCATATGACGTACAACCTCCGCATCGTATTCGTTGTGACCGTGGAATATCCCTGCCGGGCAGCGGCAGAAGAGCTTGCTCTTCGTCCTGAGCTGCTGATGCACCTCGAGACCCGATTTGAACCCTATCCGCTTATAATCATTAAGCGTCGCCTCCTTACGGCTGACATAACCGATCTCCTCTCTGGTCTTTTCGTAATTCTTTACCGGGTCAATTCTGGTCATAGGGCACGACATTGTCTCTGCAATTTAAGCAGAAGTGCCGAAATATGGAAGTGCCCAAATGAAGAAAGTTTGCGCAACTTTATCCGCTGGCTTGTTTTAATGCAGGAGGCTTAACGATATGTTGAAAACATTGCCGGAAGGTTTATAAAATAAACATGGCCCGCTAAAAATGATTTTTACGTTAAAACGAGCCGGACTTAATAATATTAAGCTTGCAACATCAAGAAGATCAGTTGTATCGGATGGCCTTGACGGGTGTGATACGGGCAATGAGCTGAGATGGTATAAGGAGCATAAGAATGATGGCTAGCATCGTTCCGACGTTCAGGAGGATGATATGGAGCGGGTCAAGATTGATCGGAACGCTTTTCAGGTAGTATGAGGAGGGGTCGAGAGAAATCAATTCGGTCTTCAGCTGCAGCATCGCCAGTCCCAACCCGATGATATTACCCCAGAGTAGCCCCTTGGCGGTAAGCCATGCCGCCTGGTAAAGAAAAATGTTTCGGATGACTTTGTTGCCTGCGCCCATGGCTTTCAGGACACCGATCATGTTGGTCTTTTCGAGGATCAGGATAAGCAGTCCCGATATCATGTTGAACCCTGCGACCAGTATCATGAGAATAAGGATGATGATCACGTTGGTGTCCTGGAACCCCAGCCAGTCGAATATCTGGGGGTATCTGTTCCTGATGTTTGTGACCTTGAGCTGTTCCTCCTCCTCGGCCACCCTGTAGCCAATGGCGTCGCGCACGACGTCGGTCATGACATCAAGGTCGTCGAAGTCGTTCACGGAGACCTCAAACCCGCTGACCTGGTCGTCTTCCCATCCGTTCAGACTCCTTATGTGGGCTATGTCGCAGAAGAGGTAGGTTTTGTCGAACTCCTCGAGACTGGTCTCATAGATCCCACGGATGGTAAACTTACGCATTCGGGGCGGATCCTGTACGAAGAACATCGAGAAGGAGTCGCCAAGCTTCAGTCCGAGCATGTCAGCCACCTTGCTGGAGATGATGACGTTGTCAGTCCTGGCGGTATCGGATACCGTCACCACCTCACCTTCCACCATGTTCGATTCGAAGAAACTCCAGTCGTAATCGCTGCCAATGCCCTTGAGCACCACCCCCTGGATGTTGTCATCGGTCTTGATGATGCCTGCCTTGGTGGCGAAGACCTGGATGTTTTTAATTCCCGGGTGGTTTCTTATCTTTTCAACGAACGACTGGGAGGCACTGACGGGCACTGTCTCGTATGAGATGTTCGCATCGAAGTTCACAACCTGGATGTGTGCCCCGAAGCCTGCCACCTTATCGCGTATCTGCTGCTTGAAGCCTGTCAGTATGGAGACGGCGAGGATCATCACCGCCAGACCGAGCGCGATGCCGATGATGGCTATCACGTTTATCGGGCGTGAGAAGGCTGTTCCATGAGTGCGTTCCTTTATCAGGCGGCGGGCTATGAAGGATCCGGTGGACATCAGGGCAAAATTAGGAATTTCGATTTAAGATTTGCGATTTGCGATTGCAATTATGAATTGCGAATTGAATGAATTACTGGCAGTGAAGTAGCCGGTCTGTATTCCTGACTGCATGATAGCCGGACGACTCCTATCGTCATCGACTGGTATTTGAACGAGTCTTTAACAGTTTTTAGCCGACTTTACGGATTCTTTGGTCATTCTGCGCGGCTTTTTTAACTTTACCGAAAACGAAGATATTATGAAGAACCTTTTCATACTGACCTTTCTTCTGGTGACGGCCGGCACGGCATGTTCAGCTGACAAAAATGACAACAGGCTCACGACCGGCGCTGAGCGAATCAGCGAGTACCTCCCGCTGATTGGAGGCAAAACGGTTGCCGTGGTGGCCAACCAGACCTCAATGGTTGGCGGTGCCCATCTGATTGACACCCTGCTCTCGCTGGGTGCAAACATAAAACTGATCTTCGCTCCTGAGCACGGCTTCAGGGACCTGGCCGATGCCGGTGCGGAAATAACCTCAGGTACCGATCCCGTCACGGGCATCAATGTTATGAGTCTCTATGGAAACAAGAAGAAACCGGCGGCTGAAGACCTTGAAGGAATCGATGTCGTCATCTTTGACATCCAGGATGTTGGGACAAGGTTCTACACCTATCTGACCACAATGTGTTACGTCATGGAGGCCTGTGCCGAGAACGGCAAGCAGTTCATCGTCCTCGACCGTCCCAATCCCAATGGTTTCTATGTTGACGGACCCATCCTTGACACCGCCGGATACAGTTCCTTTGTGGGGATACACCCTATCCCCGTGGTGCATGGGATGACGCTGGGCGAATATGCCGGGATGGTCAACGGAGAGGGGTGGCTGGCAAAGGGTGTGAAGTGCGATCTTAAGGTTATTCAATGCGAAAACTATACTCATGCAACGATGTATGAGCTGCCGGTCATACCGTCGCCCAACCTCCCCAACATGAATTCGATCTATCTCTATCCTTCTTTATGTTTTGCCGAAGGGACAGTGCTCTCGTGCGGCAGGGGTACGGAGTTTCCGTTCCAGGTGCTGGGGGCGCCGAAGATGCCCGACACAGGCTTCAGCTTCACGCCGCAACCCACTTTCGGTGCATCGAACCCGAAGCATAACGGGGTGGTGTGTTATGGCACCGACCTGCGGAACGCGCTGACTGACGGCATCGTTCCGAAGCCGGAGATGAACCTCGGATGGATCATTGATGCCTACAATGCCTATCCTGAGAAAGAGAGTTTCTTCAACGGATATTTTGACACCCTGGCAGGCAGCAGCACATTGCGTGAGCAGATAATCCAGGGTATGACGGCGGAAGAGATCAAAGCCACGTGGAAGGAGGGGCTTGATCAATTCAAGATCATCCGCGCGAAGTACCTTATATATAATTAAGAGTTAATAATTAAGAATTAAGAAATTTGTAATGAGGGGGTTATGAAGGAAAATATTGCAATAGAGAAGAGTTATGCCCTGGCTTTGAAAATTGTAAGATTGTACCTTTCACTTAAAAATCAGAACGAATTTGAATTGTCACGTCAGATCCTGAGAAGCGGTACATCTATCGCCGCTAATATTGAAGAGGCTGTCGGAGGTCAATCAGAGCGAGATTTTCTGTCAAAAATCAGCATATCATATAAAGAATGCCGTGAAACTATATTCTGGCTCAAGCTACTGAGGGATTCTGATCTTATAGAAAAACCTGAGGCAGAAGAACTTATGACAGATCTTGAAGAGTTGTTAAAGATAACAGGGTCAATAAAAAAGACAATGACTCAGAAACTTCATCCTGACCCTAGCCAATAACTCTTAATTCTTAATTTTTAATTCATAATTCTTCCCGGGTAGACCTTCAGCGCCTCGGCCAGGGTTTCCATCGCCTTGCGGAGGTCATCGATCTTCAGCACATAGGCAACACGCACCTCGTTCTTGCCGGCGCCGGGAGTGAAATAGAACCCCGTTGCGGGCGCCACCATCACCGTCTGGTTGTTGTAACTGAAGTCCTCAAGCAGCCACTGCGCGAACCTGTCGGAGTCGTCTATCGGCAGCTTCACCACCGTATAGAAAGCACCGCGGGGCATCGGGCAATAGACGCCCGGCATATTGTTAAGAGCCTCGACCATGAAGTCGCGGCGGGCTATATACTCATTGTAGACAGCATCAAAATACTCTTTGGGCGTGTCAAGAGCCGCTTCGGCAACTATCTGTCCAAGCTCCGGAGGGCATAGCCTTGCCTGGCCGAACTTTAGAGCGGCCGCCAGCACCTCCCTGTTGTGGGTGATCAGGGCGCCGATGCGCACCCCGCACATGCTGTATCGTTTTGACACAGAGTCGAGTAGCACCACATTCTCCCTTATCCCCTCAAGCTCCATGGCTGAGAAATGGTCTGCGCCGTAGCAAAACTCCCTGTACACTTCGTCAGAGAATAGGAACAGGTCATACTTCTTCACTATGTCTCGAAGCTGCATCAGCTCCTCCTTCGAATAGAGTGAGCCTGTCGGGTTGTTGGGGTTGCAGATAAGGATGGCTTTTGTCTTCGGTGTGATCTTCTTTTCGATCTCACTGATGGGAGGCAGTGCGAAGTCATTTTCGATAAATGACCTCACCGGTACGATGGTTACTCCGGCAGAGGTGGCAAAGCCGTTATAGTTGGCGTAAAATGGTTCGAAGGTGATCACCTCTTCACCCGGATCGAGGCATGACATGAATGCAAACAGCACTGCCTCGGACCCACCGGTTGTGACGATGATCTCAGTGTGGTCAACATCGACGCCGATTTTCCGGTAGCTCTCTGCCAGCTTGCGGCGGTATGATTCATTCCCGGCGGAGTGAGTATATTCAATCACCTTGATATCCGTTTCCCTGAGTGCCTTGAGTGCCAGTTCGGGAGTGTGGATATCAGGCTGCCCGATATTCAGGTGGTATACCTTTCTGCCCTTACGCTTTGCCTCCTCGGCATAGGGAACGAGTTTGCGTATCGGCGATGCCGGCATTTTCCCGGCTTTTTCTGAGATCTTTGGCATGACTTATACTCTTTAATCCATTTGCAAAATGAAGCGCAAATGTATTCAAATTCACCTTAATGAACCATGATTTTAGGCATAAGCTCACTCTCCTTTTTCCATAATGGCAACAAATTGTTAATTTTGCCCCTTACATATTGAAATACCGGTTTATAAATCGATAAATCAAAGAGAGCTTGTAATATATTTATTATCAATAAAATATCACAGTAAATTATAAATTAACGCATCACTGTTAATCGCAATCGCAAATCGCAAATCGACAGTCGCAAATCTTATCACAACCACCAATCGCAAATCTCACCACATCCCCATCGCAAATCGCAAATCGCAAATCTCACCACATCCCCCAATCGCAAATCGCAAATCGCAAATCGCAAATTCAATGACCGGTCTTCCTTCAAAATATGAGCCCGCCGCCGCGGAGAACAAATGGTACAAATACTGGATGGATAAGGGTTTTTTCCGCAGTGTCCCTGACGGCAGAACGCCTTATACCATTATCATCCCGCCGCCAAATGTGACGGGGGTGCTGCACATGGGTCACATGCTGAACAACACCACCCAGGATGTGCTTGTCAGGCGTGCACGCATGCTGGGTTTCAATGCCTGCTGGGTGCCGGGCACCGATCATGCAAGCATCGCCACCGAGGCCAAGGTTGTTGCCAAGCTGCGCAGCGAAGGCATTGACAAGAAGTCAATATCGAGGGAGGAATTCATTGACCATGCATGGGAGTGGACGCACAAGCACGGAGGCATCATCCTCGAGCAGCTCAAGCGCCTGGGGGCATCGTGCGACTGGGACCGCACCCTCTTCACCATGGATGACGACCGGTATAAATCAGTGATCAGGGTTTTCATCGACCTGTATAAAAAGGGCCTTATATACAGAGGCGTGCGCATGGTCAACTGGGATCCGCAGGCTCTGACCGCCGTCTCGGATGAGGAGGTTATATACACCGAGGAGCAGTCGAAGCTCTATTACGTGCGCTATAAAATAGTGGGCGAGGATAATTATGTAATGGTGGCCACCACCAGGCCTGAGACCATCCTCGGCGACACGGCCGTCTGCGCCAATCCGACTGATGAGCGCTATGCCGGCCTGAAGGGAAAACATGTCATCGTCCCGATGACGGGGCGTGAGGTCCCATTCATCTTCGACGAGTATGTCGACAAGGAGTTCGGTACGGGATGCCTGAAGATCACTCCCGCGCATGACATCAACGACTATGAGATAGGGGTGAAGTATAACCTCGAAGCCATTGATATCTTCAATGATAACGGAACCATCAGCGAGAGGGCCGGACTGTTCGTCGGCACTGACCGGTTCGAAGCCCGGAAGCTTGCGGAGGAGGAGCTCCGCAAAACCGGAGCCCTCGTCAGGGTTGAGGATTATATAAATAAGGTAGGGCGCTCGGAACGTACCCATGCAGTGATTGAACCCAAGCTGTCGCTGCAGTGGTTCCTGAGCATGAAGGATTTATCCAGGCCTGCCCTTGAGGCGGTCATGGATGACACCGTGAGTCTCTATCCCGACAAGTACAGGAATGTCTACAGGCACTGGATGGAGAATGTCCGCGACTGGTGCATCAGCAGGCAGCTGTGGTGGGGTCAGCGCATCCCGGCATATTATTACAGTAACAATGAATTCGTGGTTGCCGAAAGCGAAGAGGAGGCTCTCGACATGGCACGCAAGGCCAGCGGCAGGCAGGACCTTACCCTGAAAGACCTGAGGCAGGATGAAGATGTCCTTGACACATGGTTCTCATCATGGCTCTGGCCAATCACATGCTTCAACGGCATCAATGACCCCGACAATGCTGACATAAAATATTACTATCCATCGAATGTCCTTGTCACCGCCCCGGAGATACTCTTCTTCTGGGTTGCCAGGATGATAATTGCAGGGTATGAGTACCGCGGGAGGGAGCCATTCCATGATGTATACCTCACCGGCCTCGTGCGTGACAAGCAGAAGCGCAAGATGTCGAAATCGCTCGGCAACTCGCCTGACCCAATCACTCTCATGGAGAAGTACGGGGCTGACGGCGTGAGGGTAGGCATGCTTCTCTGTTCGCCTGCAGGCAATGATCTTCTTTACGATGACAGCCTGCCGGAGCAGGGCCGCAACTTCGCCAACAAGATCTGGAACGCGTTCCGTCTCGTGATAACCATGCCCACCGATGAGACCCTTGAGCAGCCTGAGGCATCAAAGGCTGCGGTGCACTGGATGCAGGACACCATCAGCAAGACGCTGGCGGATATCGATGACAGCTTTGTGCGTTACCGCATCTCCGACGCGCTGATGCAGGCCTACAAGCTCTTCTGGGATGACTTCTCGGGATGGTTCCTGGAGATTATTAAGCCAGCTTACAAAGAGCCGATGGATGGCAAGACTCACAAACAGACACTTGAGATCTTTGAGACGCTGATGAAGATCATCCATCCGTTCATGCCTTTTATCACCGAGGAGATATGGCAGAGGCTGGGTGAAAGGAAAGAGGGGGAGAGCATCATGGTTGAGCAGATGCCCCTTCCCGCACCCTATGAGGCAGGTATGCTGACACGCTTTGAGACGGCGAAGGAGATAGTTACCGCAGTGCGCGCAATACGCAAGGAGAGAAATATTCCGGTACGTGAGCCGCTGGTACTTTGTGCCGTCGCCGGCACCACCGGGACGGAGTTTGACCAGGTCATCACCAGGCTGTGCAACCTCTCGGAGATACGCATTGTGGAAGGCAAAGTTGAAGGTGCGGCCTCATTCAGGATACACACCTCTGAATTCTTCGTGCCGCTGACAGCCGGGATCGACCATGAGGATGAGATCAGGAAGCTGGAGGAGGAGCTGGCCTACACGGAGGGGTTCCTCGCATCGGTAATGCAGAAGCTCTCGAACGAAAAGTTCGTCGCCAATGCGCCGGAGAAGGTCCTGACGCTTGAGAGGAAGAAGGAGGCGGATGCACGGTCTAAGATAGCGACGCTTAGGGAGAGCCTCGCCCACCTGAAGAAATAACATAGCCACGTCAGGCCTGAATAACAGCTGAGCCGCGCCACTTCTGAAATAACAGAACCCGCCGGCTCACCAGATGAAATTATATAGCCACGCCCGGCCTGAAGACCGATTGAGCTAAGCCTGAGATGACAAAACAGCTGAGCCTCGCCCACCTTAAGAACCAGCAGTAAGGGATTTAATTTTTTGTGACCGTATAACTGCCGTCGGCTTCGGCTACGGCATGCCATCCGTCGTTGAGAACCAGGTGCCATCCGGCGCCGGAGATGTGGTTTTTATCCACAACAATATCCCTGGCACTGACCCTCAGCGTATGAAGGTCGTTTGTCAGGAGGGCGCCTCCCTCATTGACTGCCAGCCTCCCCCAGTTGTCTGACACGCGGAGCTTCTCATACAGGGTGCCGAGGGTATCGAGGAAGTTGATATCCTCGGGCTCAAAGCTGAAGTTCGGGCTCTCCATGGTTATTGTCACAACGGGCTTCTCATTGAATGTCGTCACTATCCGGCGGGTGTTCTCATTGATCATCGCCTCGCGCTCGCTCTCTTCCGCCCTGATGGCCTGTATGTCATAGTTCATCGCAAGCGATCCTGCAACGTCGCGGCACACGGCAGGCAGCGTAACACCGTAAGCCTCCAGCGCGGCCTTGCCCAGGTCAAAGTCTGACTCCTGTATCTGTTTGAAGTCGAAGTCCTTGTCGTTAAGAAGGGTGGCATAGAGAGCTCCGTGCACAAACCCGTATCCCCATGCGTATGAGTTGTTCTGGTAGATCCTGTCAAGATATTCGAGTATCCGCTTTTTCAGCTCATCGGGACCGGAGGTGCATAGTTTAATATAGGTGAAGGTGGTCAGTCCCTCGTAGTTCTCAAACTTGTTCTCATCTGCAATAGCTTCAGGGAAGAGCTCGCGCCTGGCGCCGCGGAAGACCAGCGCATCGCGTATTGCCTGGTTGCGCGTCTCCCCGGAGGAGCCGATGGCGTAGGTCAGGGCTTTCCACTCGAGCTTAAGATAGAGCCTCGCATTTTTGTCGTTCAGATGTCTTGTGCTGAAGGTCGAGGGCTTAAGCACATGCCTCTCCTGGTAGCTGTGGAAGAGGCTGTGGACTGTGCGGGTGACCATCCGGTAACGGTCTTCCGTTTCGGGAAGAGGCACCATGGCGTACCTGACACCTCCGAACTCGATCACGTTGTTGGTTATGATCCTCTCTTTGGGCAGCACTCCGGTGAAGACCCCCTCGCGGGCTTTCAGAATGTTCTCCTTGTCGGCCACATTGGCATATATTGCCCTGTTGAGGTTGTCGACATACATTGCGGGCCCGTAGAGGTTCTCGCCCCAGAGCTTTCCGTTGTCATTATTGCACACCTCCTCTGTCAGCCTGAAATACTCGGCAGCCTTCCCGGCGGAAAACCAGGCCAGTCCCTCATCCCTGTGGCATGACGAGAGAACAATAATAGCGGCAATGAAGAGCAGTCTTTTCATCCGGGTCCGTTGTGCGGACCAAAATTAGAAAAAAAACGACAACATGCCCCGGACGGCATAATAGTAAATTCAATAATGACAAAGGTGTTGTTTTTTGTATCCGGAAATTTTTAGATTTGCCCATCATTAAAAAGCAGCAAATAATGAACAATGATATACTTATGAGCCGCAACGAGCTTGTGCAGTTTCTCAGGAAGCCGGCAGACCAGTTCACCTCCGAAGACATCATCAGGTTCATCGAGGCCAAGGGCATCAGGATGGTCAACTTCAGGTATGCTGCCGGCGACGGCAAGCTCAAGTCGCTGAATTTCGTGCCCTACAGCCGTGATCACCTTGCTTCCATTCTCACCGCCGGCGAGCGTGTTGACGGCTCCAGCCTCTTTTCGTTCATTGAGGCCGGTTCCAGTGACCTCTATGTCATGCCACGGTACCGCACCGCCTTTGTCAATCCCTTCGCCCAGACGCCGACTCTTGAGATCCTCTGTTCGTTTTACAATTCTGAAGGGAAGCCCCTGGAGAGCTCTCCGGAATATATACTACGCAAAGCGATACAGAGGTTTTCTGCCGCCACGGGCTACACCATCAGGGCCCTGGGAGAGCTTGAATACTACGTCAGGTCGGAGAGCGACAAGCTCTATCCTCTTTTTGACCAGAAGGGATATCATCAGTCGAAGCCTTTTGCCAAGTTCGAGGATCTGCGCGTGGAGGCTCTGGAGCTGTGTGCGCGGGCAGGGTGCCATATCAAGTACGGACACTCTGAGGTAGGGAGCTTCTCGAAGGACGGCGACGACTACGAACAGCATGAGATTGAGTTCCTGCATGTGCCGCTTGATGAGGCCGTTGAACAGATAATAATTGCCAAGTGGATACTGCGGATGCTGGGTTATAAGTACGGTGTGGAGATCAGCTTCGCGCCGAAGATTACAGTAGGGAAGGCCGGCTCGGGGATGCATATCCACCTGATGCTGGAGAAGGATGGCCGCAACATAATGATTGAAAACGGAAAACTGAGTGACACCGCACGGAAAATGATCGCCGGTATCCTCGATCTGAGCAAGGGGCTGACCGCCTTCGGCAACACCATACCGACCTCTTACCTGAGGCTGGTGCCGCACCAGGAGGCCCCCACGAACATCTGCTGGGGCGACCGCAACCGGTCGGTGCTTGTGAGGGTACCGCTGGGGTGGCTGGGTGCGTCGCAGATGATCCATGATGCCAATCCGGCCGAGCCGGCAGGCGTGGCAGACAAGATATCAAGGCAGACCGTGGAGCTCCGTTCTCCTGACGGCTCGGCCGACATCTACATGCTGATGGCAGGCATAGCCGTGGCCATACAGCACGGTCTTGAGATGCCGGGTGCCCTCGAGATGGCAGAAAGGCTATATGTCAACTACAATATTTTCAAGGAGAAGACGAAGGCCGAGGCCAGGAAGCTCGAGTCACTTCCCGCTTCGTGCTGGGATTCGGCAGATGCCCTGCTCAGCCTGCGTCACCATTTTGAGAAGGACGGCATCTTCCCGGCAGGTGTGATAGACAACCTGGCTGCAAAGCTGAAGTCATACAATGACAAGAGCCTGAGTGAGGAACTCTACGGCAACAACGAGGCGATAGCCCGGCTGGTTAAGGAATACCTCCACTGCGGGTAGGGTACGATCCGGGCTGCAGGAAGCCATTATTGGATGCCGGCAATGCAGGATAAGCATTGCAGATTAGAAATCATTGCCTCAGCATTCAGTTCAGGACCAGCACCTCAGACAAACTATTATTTCTGGTACGGGCAATGCACGATCTGCACGACAGGTAATCCCTTATTTTCCCTGGGTGAATCAGCCACCGGTAAGCCAGTAAGTCTCCGGCAAAAATCAGAGAAAATCAAATCCGGCGATGAGATTGAAGCTGATGGTCTTCTGATTTATGCCTTCCCTGTCGTAAATACCTGAGCCGTATTCGGCCCTGAACTCCAGGGAGAAGCTCTTTTTAGGGCTGAGCTCCTTTTTGACACCGACTCCTGCCAGGGCGCCAAACATCGACGTGTTAAGAATAATGGAGTTGTCTGTGAATGGCCTGACGACGTGAAAATAATCCTCATTCTCTCCCTCCCTTGAATATTGAGCACCCAGGTTGAACATCGCGAAGCCACCGGCGCTGAAGAAAGGCTTAACACTCCCTTCGAGGAGGCTGACCCTTAAAAAGAGGGGCACTTTAATTCCGGTGTAGCTCAGATTGATGTCGCTTCTCTGTGTGACGTAAGAAGTTTCTCTTTCGTCATACATGTAAACATTTGTCGTAAATACCATTATCTCTCCCTGGGCGGAGATATAGTCTTTTTTCCTGGTCAGCGGCCGGTTGTACCAGAGGCCAAAGAGAGGCGTCACCTCAAAGAAATCCATCTCCGGCACGAATCCCAGATGGCTGTAGTTTACTTTTTCAGCATCGTACCTTGATGCGATCATTCCGGCCAGCACCCCGTAATTGCTCATGAATGCACCCAGGTTGCGCATCTCCTCATACACTCCTGACGGGTTCTTCAGAGCGAATACCGTCGCCTTTACGCTCACGACTGCTATTGTAGGAGGCTATCACCTCCGCCATTTTTTCAGGATTCAGGGAGATGTCAGATGGCACAGAGAATTTGTTGTCCGGGTCCGGAAGCTTTTCAAGCAGATCCCTGTAGTCGCTGTAGCTCACCATCTCCCCGTCTGCAATGAAACTGCCGGCATTGTTTCCCAGTGGCACTATGTCAATGCCCATCCCGTCAAGATACATCCTTGATCCGTCATAGAGCAGATCGAGTTCTCCGTCAGTAAGACATGCCATGAAAATTTTTCCTCCCACGTTAAATACAGACTTGTACCTCATGCCGTGGGTGAAGCCGAATGCTTCAATATCTCCGGGCAGAAAGAGGTGCTCGGTTGAGATGTCAAACCACCTGAAGAGGCACTCCTTCGCCGTGTAGCCTTTTGATATGTATTTCAACTGGCCGTATGTGTAGCTTCCATCCTTTTTGATGATGTAGCCGTTCATGAATTCCGACTGTGCAGACACTATGCCGCACAGCGAGACAGTAAGAATAATTATCAGCAGACCCCGTTTCATTGCTTTGCAGGAATGGAGAGTACTAACTTAATAAAATTAATCCGGCGGGCAGATGTTTTTGAGCATGTTTTCGAATATTGCGTCAGGATTGTCCAAAAATGTTTGTTAAATTTACGAGTGTCTGATATTTCAAGCAGGATGTCAATCAAGCCATCTTATGGTCGGGGTCACATGAGGATTTCTGATGTGGGCCTGTCTCGCCGGGTTTTTATTCACCCTGGCAGGTTGTGAAGATGAGCCTGTTCCGAGGGATTATCCGCGGGTCAAGACCCTGGAGGTCACCAACATCACACCTGAGGGAGCACTCTTTACCGCTGAAATTTATGAGCCGGGGAACGGAGAGATTACGGAACATGGATTTGCCTGGGCGGCCAATTACCCGAACATTGATAATGATAACAGAATACTGCTGGGTCCTTTCAGCGGTACTGGTCAGTTCAGTGCAGAGGTCAGGTCAGCCCTTGCTGAAGGCGAATCTTACGAAGTGACTGCATTTGTCAAAGCGGGCGATTACATTGTCTACGGCAACACCGTCGAATTTAAAAGCCTGGGCAGCCAGGGCCCGGTGATCACCGGCTTCTCTCCGGGGAGAGCTCTCTGCGGTGATACGATCATGATCAGGGGCAGGAACTTCAGCTGGGTCAGGGCATTCAACACCGTCAGGTTTAATGATGCAACAGCATGGGTCTGTGAACCGGCGACGGATACATTGCTGAAGGTGGTTGTACCCTTTACCGTTTCAGGCAGCGTGAACATTATCAGTGTCGAGATTGCAGGAAACAGGGTAAGCTTCATGCAGACACCGCTTACAGTCGATCTTCCGGAGATTGAATCATTCAGTCCCGCCGAGGTCCACTGGGGCGATACCGTTGAAATATTCTTCAGAAACCTCAGGAATGTTGACAACCTTCAGTTTCTCATCGGGAATATGCACCTGCTTCCGATTGAACCCTACGATGGCCACAGTGTGAGGATAATAGTCCCGCCGATAGCTGATCTTGATCTGACCTCCATAACCTTCTCTGCCGGCGGAGGCACTTTCCCGTGGGACGATCCCTTTACCATTCTGCCTCCGTCAATAGCAAGGATTTACCCAACCATAGCATTCCGGCCAGATACAGTCACCCTTTACGGGTTTTTCAATACTGACCTCCAGCAGACGGAAGTTTTGTTTGGCACTCACCCTGCGACGATTGTTTCGGTGACAAGGGATTCCCTGAAGGTCATCGTGCCGGGATCACTTACTGAATCGCCGGTCACCATTACATACAGGTACAGACAGTTCGTATTCACCACAGTACCTGTCTTTTACCTGTCGCCTCCTGTGATTACATCCGTCAGCCCCATGAGTGATTATGTCGGCGGGGTTGTCACAATAACCGGGAAGAATTTCATAAACTATTATACAACAGTAAAATTCAACGGTATTGAATCTCAGGTTATAAGTGCGACTGACACCAGGATTCAATGCTATGCACCTGGCAATTATACTGGTGAAGCTGTGATCAGCGTCACTGTCTGTGGTTCTTCCGCTGTCTACGGTGAACCCTTTACCCTGACCAATCCGAAAATAACATCATTCTATCCTACTCATGGTTCACCGGGAGATACGCTCACCATAGGAGGCACGAATCTGAACAACGTGACAAGGTTTCTTATAGCCATGGACCCGGATCACCCGGAGCAGGGGGGATACTATTGCGATTTTGTCTCAGGTAACAGCACTAATGCAAGGGTGATTATTCCTTCAGTGGAATTTACATCAGGACCTATCATGACATGGGCCTGGCGCGATTGGGTCGAATCGTACCTCGCCACCGAAGAGATATTTCAGGTTGATGCTCCCGTAATCAATTACTTCTCACCAGTTTCCGGCAGGGCCGGTACGGAGGTTACGGTCACCGGTCTGAATTTCAGCAGGGTTAATGAATACAACGTGGTCAGGATTAATGGTATGGAGGCGACGGTAAGCAGCTGCGGCCGCAATGAAATAAAATTCCTGATGCCGGCAGTGCCTGAGGGAAATTACCGCATCTCATTGTCAGTATGCGGCTATACAGTCACCTCCGGCAATGAATTTGAATATATTTCCCCATGGAAGAGACTTCCGGATCTGCCGTTTCAGAATAATTCATTCACGATGGATTTTGGTAATGAAGTTTTTGTTGCAGCACCTATCGCCTCGCAGGAGGTGACCCTGTACAAATTTGTTCCGGGATCAGGAACCTTCGTCTCTGCAGGTCAGTTCAACACCTCCATGGACTTCTTTGAGAGGCCGGTAGTAAAAGGTGACAAAGCCTATATGTTCGCATTTACCTATGGTGCATCCCAGTTTTTAATATTTGACAGGAATACAATGTCTTTCAGTTCAGCATCTGCTCCCCCGGGCAGCCTCAGTACACATGTCTCTCTGATGGACGGCGATTCGGTTCTTTATGCGGGAGGCGGACTTTGGATGGCCCACTCTGGTTATTATATCAATGAATTCTGGAAGTACACACCGGAGGCTGAAAGATGGACCAGGCTGAAGGATATGCCATTCGACTGCATTGAGTCAAACTTTTTCACTGTTGACGGACGGAACTTTGCCATTTCCCTTGACCAAAAAATATGGGAATATTTTCCTGTCAGTGATACCTGGTCAACTGTATCTGTATACCCCGGTCCAGGTGATTACGGTCTGATGATGGTTGTATATAACGGAAGAGTTTACCTGGGGCACGGAGCATATGGCAACAATCAGATATTTTCCTGGGATCCGGCTTTAAATTCATGGGATGAACTTGAAAATGAACTGCCATACTTCAGGGCAAACTCACTCGATTTTGGATATGAGGGCATGATCTATTTCGGAGGAGGCGATGATTGGAGGGTTGACTTCTGGAGGTATGACCCGGCTAAGGAATAAAAATAGTAATCACATCAAAGCGATGCATAATCTTTTTCGACTGTTAACCTTATCAAAGCGATGCATAATCTTTTTCGACTGTTAACCTTATCAAAGCGATGCACAATTCTTTTCGACTGATAACCTTGAGCCTGGTCTCCCTGGCCTTCAGCACATCACTAGCCGGCCAGATCAAAGAGATCACCTTCGGCGAGATCCCGAAGGAGGATCTTGAAATGGCAGTGTATGAACCCGATCCGTCGGCTGATGCCGTGATCCTGGAAAACCATGCCATGGTAAGTATGCGATCCGCCGAGAAGATCACCGTCGTTACCGATTGCCATGTGAGGATCAAGATCATCAATACCGACGGGCTCGATTACGCCAATGTCGAGCTGCCCTATGGCAGTGATGAGAAGATCATAGGGATGAGGGCTGCGGCCTATAACCTGGAAGATGGGGTTACCGTGCAGAGCCTGGTCGACAAAAAGAGTCTCTATTATGAAAATACGAGCCGTTACACGAGCACACTGCGTTTCTCGGTCCCAAATGTCAGGCCCGGCACGGTGATTGAATACAGGTACACCCTGGAGAGCCCTGACTACTTTACCCTCTATACCCTGGAGTTCCAGCATGACATCCCCGTCAGGAGATGCAATTTCCAGGTCGAGTTCCCCGGCTATTTCGAGTACAAATTCGTGCCCGGCGGAAATCTCTTCGGCATCAGGTACAACAGCGGGCAGCGAAGGGTTCTGTTCGGAGACAGCAGTGTTGAAGGATTCTCTGGGACATGGAGAGGAAACAACATACCGGCTTACCGTGAGGAGCCGTTCAGCACCGGCTCGGAGGACTTTTACGCGAGGATCGGGTTCGAACTCTCAAAGATCAATATCCCCGGTTACTACTTCGAGGAGGTCTCGCCTACCTACCCCAGACTTTCGGAGAAGCTGCTGGCCCGGACAGATTTCGGAGGTTACATTGATAAGGCTGCAGTGGTCAGGAAAAAGGCAGATGAGCTTAAGTCAATGGGAGGATCTGAAACAGATATTCTCAGACGCATCTTTACCTGGGTTTCCGATTATATGATGTGGAACGGTTACTCCGACTTCACCGCTTCCGCCTCAATGTCAAAAATTTATGAGGACGCGCGGGGTAATGCGGCAGACATTAACCTGATGCTCCTGGCAATGCTCAGGATGGCCGGGTTACAGGCGGATCCGCTGATACTCAGTACGCGCGAACATGGCCTGGTTAACCCCTTCTTCGCGATCATCAGGAAGTTCAATCATGTGGCTGTTGCAGCAACGGCAGAGGGGAAAGTATATGTCATCGACGCTACCGACCCTCTGAGGCCGTTCAACATGCTGCCGGAGGAGTGCCTCAACGGACAGGGATGGCTGGTTGACGAACTGGGAGGGTCATGGGTAGACCTGAACAATGGTGAGCATTACGGCGAAACAGTCTCCCTCGAAATGGAGCTGGATGAAAAGGGCGGCCTGACCGGAAAGGCAACCAACGTCTATGAGAGCTATTACGCATGGATGGTGAGGAAGACCTGTTCCCTCCAGGGAACCGAGGCTTACCGCGATTTTATGCAGTCAGTCTATTCAGACTGGAAAATTTCAGGTCTTGAGCTTGAAAACCTCGAAAAGCCGGAGGAACCGGTCATTGAGAGGATCAGCCTTGCCATCCCGGGGGCCACAGACAATGGCGACGGTTTCATGTACCTGAATCCTGTCCTGTATGGCCGCAAGGAATCGAATGAATTTTACGCCGAAGAGCGTATTTCGGTGATTGACCTGACATGCCCCTCAACGGAGAAATACAGATGCACCATAACCATTCCCGAGGGATGGACCGTAGCAGAACTTCCTCAGTCGGTAAATTTGCGAATGGATGGGGGAGGAGCCGGGTTCATCTACAACATCAGCGCTGACGGCCGAAAGGTCACGCTTGAGTCGGAGATCAGCTTCTCCACCGTCACCTACCTTCCCGATAGGTACGCCTCAATCAGGAAATTCTATTCTGAAATCATTCGCAAACAGGCAGAGGTCATCATATTAAAGAAGGAGATCTAGCAGCCATGAAGATGAAACGACTTTCAATTGTTCTTATCATGGCTTTCATGATTCCCATGGGAGCCTTCGGCTACAAGTACTCGGTTGATTCAATACCCGTTGAACTGCGTGAAAATGCCTCGGCAGTTGTCAGAAGCCACCAGATGGTCTACACGGTGGAGTCTGTCAGCAAGGCAAAGGCCAGCTACAGGCTGGTGATCACCCTCCTGAATGAAAGCGCTGATGATCTTCGTTATTTCCAGGTCCCTTATGACAGGTTCAGGACAGTTCAAAGGTTAAGCGCAGCAGTCTATGATGCTGACGGCAAGTTCGTTGAGTCAATCCCCGCTTCACGGATCATGGATGTGAGTGATGGAGGAGGATTCGTCTCCGATTCCAGGAGGAAGAGGATCCTTTTCCCGGTCAACCGGTATCCCTTTACAATTGAAGTCGAATATGATGTGATCATCAGCGGATCACTCAACCTCAGAGACTGGTATTTTCATACTGACCCTAACCTGTCGGTCGAAGAGTCGGGTGTGCAGTACATCGTTCCCAACTCCGTGCCCTTCAGGTACTCGGAGTATAACATGAATGCGTCTTATGACAGCATCCGGATGGAGGACAAGACCATCTATACCTGGGTTCAGAGGGGTATTCCGGCTGTCAGGAAGTGGTACTTTTCACCGCTTGCCATTGCCCGCCGTCCTTATCTGCTTGCAGCCATAGATGACTTTGAATTCGGAGGCATCAGCGGCAGCATGCGCTCATGGGAGAGCCTGGGAGAGTGGGCATGGAAGCTGAACCAGGGGCTTGACCAGCTAAGTGATGCCGAGAAAAAGCGCATTGCGGAAATAACCTCGGGGCTGCAGAGCGACAGGGAAAAGACCGAGGTACTCTACCGCTACATGCAGTCGCGAACCCGCTATGCCTCGATTCAGCTGGGCATAGGAGGCTATAAACCCGCTCCCGCCATGGAGGTGTCGGAGAAGGGCTATGGCGACTGCAAGGGTCTTACAAATTATATGTCGGCATTGCTGAAAGAGGCCGGAATCATTTCATACTACACATGGGTAAAATCAGGAACCAACCAATACATCATTCCGTCATTCGTGTCCGACCAGTTTGATCACATCATCCTGTGTGTTCCTCTGCAGGGTGACACGGTATGGCTGGAATGCACCAACCAGACCATCCCGTTCAACTATCTCGGAACCTTTACCTCTGACAGGGATGTGCTGCTGATAACCCCTCAGGGTGGAAAGCTCGTCCGCACGCCGCAGTTCCGTAACAGCTACATGAAGAATACCGGGGTTATCACAGTCGGCCGCAGGGAAGCATCCAGGGGATCATTCACCATGACCGGCGGCGGCCTGGGTTATGACAAGAACCGGATCTTCAACGGCAAGACAGTCACCGAGATGAAAAGAATGCTCAACAGCGGGATGGAACTCGGAACCTTCAGCGCCGACACGGTGTCATATACCGAAAGAAGGCAGGAAGATCCTGTGTCGGAGCTCTCCTTTGATCTCACAATGGCCGATTTTGCCGTTTTCGCCGGCACCAGGATACATTTCAGGCCTTGCCTCAATGCATTTGAATATCAACCCTTTGACACCATTGCTGTAAAGATCTATGAAAGGGAGGATATAATTGATTCGATTGTATACAAGATACCGGCAGGATACAAACCCGAATATATCCCCGAACCGGTAACCGCAGAGGGCCCGTATGGAGTCTACAGCTACAGGATCGACAATCTTGATGACGGATCTCTTCTCTTTACCAGGAAGCTGAAGATCAACACGGGAACCTACAGGGGAGAGAGTGCGAAGGAGCTGTTTGCCTTCCTGAACCTGGCTGCCAAGAACGATAAGCGAAGAGTCTATTTAAACCGGGGCCAGTCTGCATACTGACCTGCCGGCACCTGTGCTGCAACTGGCCGGTCTGCTTCCGGCGGCCTGACACATGAAGTTGGTCACCGGCGGCCGGTTCCCCCGGGGACGCAGACTGTTTACTGGTCTGCAGGTGGTTTAGCGCAGGTGGCGGCCCTGATGCTGACATTCAGCTCGAACCCCACCAGCAGCGCCACAGAGTTAAGGTAGAGCCAGATCAGGATCATGATGAGCGTCCCGATGGAACCATACAACTTATTATACTGTCCGAAGTTATTCACGTAGGCGGAGAAGCCCAGCGAGGTGACAATAAAGAGTGTAGTTGCCAGGATTGATCCGGGGGAAATATACCTGAAATCCTTTTTACGGGCGGGAACCAGGTAATACATGGTTGAGATGGCAAAGAAGAGCATGGCAATGATAAGTATCCATTTGAAGACCATTATCACATAGTATACCAGGTTAAACTCCAGTACGCCTATCTCCACCAGCCTGTCAACCACCGAGCGGCTCAGAATGATCAGTGCGCTGGAGGCGTAGAACATGATAAGGATGAAGAGGAGCAGGAAAACGGCAATCTTCCTCTGTTGAAGCCATGAGCGGCTCTCAAAGCCATGGGCTGAGACGTTGAAGGCATGAATGAGCGCATGAATGCCATTGGTTGAAAATGTAATGGTCGCCAGGAACATAAGCAAAAGCAGTGTCCCGCTTTTGTTGGTGATCACGTCAACGATGGTAGTCTCGAGAAAGCTGTAGGCCGGTACCGGTATCAAATTTTCAAAGAGCCGTATCAGTTCGGTCTGGAAGTTAGGGATGGGGATAAAGGGGATGAGGGTGAAGAGAAAGATCGTTGCAGGGAGCAGAGCCATGAGCATGTTGAAGGCTATTGATGATGCCCTCGTGACCAGCACCCCTCGTCCGAAGAGGCCCTTGACTATTAATCTCGTTACCAGTTCCAGCGGGGCCCCGTCAAATCCGGGCAGCCGTGCATTTCTTATTCCGTCAGTCCTGGCAATAAACGATTCCCTGGCGTTCATAAAGGGTATTAATATGCTTTCAGGCTCATGTCAAGGCTTTTTATGTGGTGGGTCAAAGCCCCGATTGATATATAGTCGACGCCGCACAGTGCATACTCCCTCACGTTTGCCAGGGTGATGCCGCCTGATGATTCCGTCTCCGCCCTGTCGCCGATAAGTTCAACGGCCTCCCTGGTGGAGGGAATGTCAAAATTGTCGAGCATGATGCGGTCGACCCCGCCCACAGCCAGTATCTCCCTTACCTCATCTATATTGCGTGATTCCACCTCTATCCTGAGAGGCAGGTTTTGCCTGATGAGATACTCCTGCGTACGTTTGACCGCCGCCGTTATCCCGCCTGCGTAATCGATGTGGTTATCCTTGAGCATGATCATGTCATAGAGTCCCATCCGGTGGTTGACTCCTCCTCCCAGGCGCACGGCTTCCTTCTCGAGGGCCCGCATCCCGGGTGTTGTCTTGCGTGTATCCGTTATGCGTGCTTTGGTCCCGCTGACTCTTTCTACATATGTTGCCGTGGCAGTGGCTATGCCGCTCATCCGCTGCATTACATTGAGTACCAGCCTCTCAGCTCTCAGTATTGAATGCACGCTGCCGGCAACTGTCAGAGCTATATCTCCGTATTTGACGCTATCGCCGTCTTTCAGGAGGAGAACTGTCTCAAGCGAAGGATCGGTGATGCTGAATATTTCACGTGCAACGCTCAGGCCGGCGATGATGCCGCTCTCTTTTACAAGGAGCCTGGCACGGCCTTTAACTGAGGCAGTGATTGATGCAATCGAGCTGTGGTCTCCGCTGCCAGTATCTTCAGCGAGAGCATTAAGAATAAATGACCGGAAGCCGGGATCACTCATTATCTGGTTCTATCCTTATCTGGTGTATAAGCGGGTTGCCATCGACCTTCTTTAACAGGAAGTATACGCGGAAGCGCCCCTTGTCAGTTTCAAGGCTGGCAATGGCATACTGTGCGTCACCCTTGGCGCCCTGGTGTTTTATGACGAACTCACGGGAGCGGTGACGGCTGAAGAAATCCTTCAGGATGGTCTCGGCGACACTCTTGCTGTAAAAGTCCTCCTTGTCAGGCAGAACCAGCTCAACGGTGCTGTTCAGGTATTCGGAGAGCCCGGCAGCGCTTCCTGAACGGAAGGCTATTGTGATACCCGAAGGTATCCTGGGCTCCTCCTGTGCTGCAAGCAGGGATACAATGATGAAGAGTACCCCGGCTGCCGCTGTTAATTTCTTTCTCATTTCAGTTCCTTTATGCGACACATTTAAGGACATAGCAAATTTAACTATTATTATCAAAAACCGAACCACTTTTAATTCTGCGCATCAGCAACTGAGTTTTAAGGCCTTAATTGCTATATTTGCCTTACTCAACAAACCGGGATGAATTAATGAAGCTGGTTCTCCTGCTTACAGGAAAGACTGACAAGGCCTGGATAAGGGAAGGCGTAGCGGAATATGAAAAGAGAATTTCAAAATATGCCCGCTTTGAGATCATCACCCTTCCTGACGTCAAAAACCCCGGCAACAGATATGCAGAAAAGGTGATGGCTAAGGAGGCGGAGAAGATGCTATCGGTCATTAAGAGTGATGACCATGTGGTTCTGCTTGATGAGCAGGGCAGGAGTTACTCGACGGTGGAGATGGCCTCCTGGTTGCGCACAACGATGTCATTACCAAAAAAACGAATAGTGTTTGTCGTAGGCGGACCATGGGGTTTTGACCCTTCTGTCCGGACCAGGGCAGATCATATTGTTTCCCTCTCCAAGCTCACCTTTTCACACCAGGTGGTACGATTATTGTTCGCAGAACAGATTTACAGGGTATTGTCGGTTATAGCCGGCGACCCGTATCATCATGAATGATATTATGCCGGGAAGACTGAAGAATCTCAGGGTCGTAATCGTAACCCTGCTTATCGTTGCCGCTCTGGCCATCGTGGCCGACAAGATTTATTTCAGTGACCTGGAGTGGCGGTTCAGGACATCACGTCTTGATGCCATGCTTTCTGACCAGGAAAAGGGCGCGGCTCTTCTGCTTGATGAAGTCGTGAAGCAGGTTGAGGAGGCTGGTGACCCCTCAGTCATGTTCCGCAACAGCACCGGCAGCAACGCTGAGGAGGAGGGTATTACAATCCTTATTTATGACCAGGGGAAGATTGCCTACTGGTCAACTAACAGCATTGACTTTCCTGTTACTTATGAAGACCGTTTTGACACTCATAAACCGATCTTTTTCAGCAACAAATGGTTTATCCCGGTGCACAGGGAGTCAGGTCAGTATGAAATGCTGGCACTGATAAAGGTCTACAGGCAGTATCCCATCGTCAACAACCTTCTCAGAACTGGCTTTACAGAGCCATACTGGCTGCCTGCCTTAACGCGGATCACTTTTGATGAGGCTGCCTCGGAATTCCGGGTCATGGGGTCAGAAGATGAATATCACTTCGGACTGGTTTTTCCTGAGAAAAAGCCCAACACGGTCTTCATAATAATACCTGTTCTCCTCTGGTTTATCTTTCTGTTCCTGCTTGTCAGACTGGTGGTTCTTGGCACAGGGCACTTTGGCCGGAAGGTCAGCGAAGCCCTTTCCATTCTGCTGGCATTTGTTGCGCTTATTCTCATTTATGCGGTTGTCCTGCTGACAGGTGTGCCGCCATCAGTGAGGTCTACAGAGCTTTTTTCACCGTTCCTGTGGTCAGCAGGCCCCCTGATACCGTCGGTGGGGCATGCGATGCTGCTTGGGCTCCTGATTGTCTCAGGACTGAAACTCCTTTTCAGGAGCGGATCATTCAACTCGCCGTGGAACGGACAGGGATTCAGGAGGCTTGCTGCGCCGGCCTCAATGATTGCTGCAGGATTTATTTTCTTCGTCACCGGTGAGGCATTATTCAAAGACCTGGTGCTCAATTCGGCAATCAGCTTTGAGGCATTCAAGATCCTCGATATGAGTTTTATGAGCCTCGCCGGTTTCATCGCTGTCATGCTGCTGCTGACGGTACCGATGATACTGTTCCTGAAGGCCGGAAGGATGATGAAGGAGTGGCCGCTAAAGACGAACCTCGCAGTGGCCGCACTGGCGGCGCTGGTGCTGCCGGTGGCATGCATGCCAGGTACAGGATGCACCGGATGGGGCATCCTTTACGTGCTGCTGCTCTTTCTGGCGGTTATCCTGTGGCAGAGGAGATCTTATTCGGAGGTGTCACTGATAATCCTGTTCTCGATACTGACAGGGATCTTTGCCACGGCACTGGTATTGAGATTTTCCGATGTCAAGGAGGACAGGCACATGAAGGTCATGGCAATATCCCTGGCAAATGACAATGATATGGTAGCTGAAGGGATGCTTATTGACATGTGGCCAAAACTGCAAAATGACACCCTCCTTTCAGGAATTATCAGCAGGGAAAGGATCTCTCCAGCTGAGACCAACATGGTCTTCAGGTACCTGGAGGATAACTATTTCAACGGCTACTGGGAGAACTATGATCTCAACATTGTTATATGCAGCAGTGATTCACCCCTGGCCCTTGCTTCAACGGGATCATCGGCCGAGAATTGCTTCGCCTGGTTTGACAACAGGGTTAAGACTGAGGGTGACACCATTACCGGTACCGGTTTCTGGTTCATGAATAACCAGACGGGCCGTGCCTGGTATTTCTCAAGGATTTTTTATGAAGTATCTCCCCAGGTCACCAACGGGCTGTTTATTGAGCTGGTGAGTCATATTGAAACATATCTCTCGGGGTATCCCGAGCTATTGCTGGACGGTACGCACCAGCGCTTTCCGAAGCTCAAGGATATCTCATATGCAAAATACTCCGGCGGGATACTGATGCTGAGGTCAGGCGATTATCCCTATGATAACCAGTTCACCCCGGAGCAGGAGGGGGGTGATGAGTACAGATTTGCAAGAACCAACGGGTACAAGCACCTCTATTATAATCGCGGAGAGATGACCCTTGCCCTGACCACCGCATCAGTAACACTGATGGAGAGGGTCATCACGTTTGCCTATCTTTTCATAGTAATACTGCTCTATTCGTTTGCTGTGCTGATCATCTTTACCCGGCATCCTGCAGAGCTGCTGAACTTCAATACCTTCCGGAGAAGGCTCCAGCTGTCATTTGCAGCCGTTCTGTCGGTTGTGTTCATAATTATCATTGCGGGAGCCCTGATGCTGAGCACAAGGCAGTTCAGAACCAATCACACAAGGGTATTACGTGAAAAAGCCACCTCGCTTTCCATCGAGCTGGAACACAAGCTCTCATCCGAGGAGACGCTCGAAGACGGGTGGCAGGCGGCGGATTATCCTACACTGAACCATCTGCTTGTGAAGTTCTCAAATGTGTTTTTCACTGATATAAATCTTTATTCTCCCTCCGGAAGGTTGCTGGCCACATCACGTCCCGAGGTCTTTGCCAGGAGTCTCGAAGGCAGCATGATGGATCCTGTCGCCTATGGTGTGCTTACAGTAGCAGGAAAGGAGGAATATATTGGTGAGGAGACCATTGGCGGACTTGGTTATCTTTCGGCATACCTCCCCTTCTACAATGAAGAGAATGAGCTGCTGGCCTATCTCAATGTGCCATATTTTGAGATGCAGAATCTGCTCACCAGGGAGGTCTCCAATCTTGTGGTGACACTTATTAATTTCACGCTGCTATTCCTGGTGGTGATGATGTGGGTTGCGGTCTTCCTGAGTGAGAGGATAACCTCTCCCCTTTACATGCTTCAGCAGGCGATGAGCTCAGTGGTATACGGGAAGAAGAACGAGCACATCACATACAGCAGCCGCGATGAGGTGGGTGAGCTGGTCAGACAGTATAACCGCATGACTGACGAGCTTGAGGAGAGCGCCAGCAAGCTGGCCCGCACCGAGCGGGAGATGGCATGGCGTGAGATGGCCAGGCAGATCGCCCACGAGATTAAGAATCCGCTTACACCGATGAAGCTTAACGTACAGCAGCTGTTCAAATGGTGGAACGACAAGGTGCCTGATTTTGACGCTAAACTGAGGAGCTTCACTGATAACCAGATCGAATATATTGACAACCTGTCAAACATTGCTTCAGCCTTCTCCTATTTCGCGAGGCTGCCCGGGCCCGAGCCTGCCGAAATTGATGTGCTTGCACAGCTAAGGACCACCCTTGGCATGTTCGGCAACACCGAGCATGCAACTATAACCCTTGAGACCGGCAACATCAGCAAGGCCATTGTGATGGCTGACAGGGAACATCTTAACGGAATATTCTCCAATCTCCTCAAGAACGCCATGCAGGCTATCCCTTCCGACAGAAAGGGAGAGATAAGGATTGTTGTTACGGAAACCATTGACAGGGTAAAGATAAAGTTCATTGACAACGGAACCGGTATCCGCGATGAACTGATCCCGAAGATGTTCACACCTAATTTTACCACAAAATCGTCAGGAATGGGGCTTGGACTCTCAATTGTCAAGCGTTATGTGGAGACTGCCGGCGGGACGATATCATTTGATACTGAGCATGATAGCGGAACCACCTTTACGGTTGAACTTCCACTTCTCTACACCGTTGAACGCAACAGCAGCAAGAGTACCTAAAATAATCCGGCAGATTTTCAGTTATTACAATATATATTAGCAAACCACGACTCTTAAAATGCCCCAAAGATTGTCTGAAATAGCCAGGTGTTATCTTGCAGTTCTTCTGTTTATGATAACCGGCGGGGGCGCCTTTCTGTCAGCACAGACATCTCTTGTAACCGGGGAAATAAACAGGTATGCCAGGGTAACCTCCGTAGGAGCAGACTTTGTAATAGTTGACAACGTCTCTGATTTTGCCGTTGATGATACCGTCATGGTGATGCAGATGAACGGCGTCAGGATCAATGCCGGACAAACCTTGCAGGGTAACTATCAGAATGTCGAAGGCACTCCCGGAAAATATGAAATTGTAATTATATCATCAATAAATACCGTTAGCAGAACCGTCTCCTTCAGCCGTCTCCTTCTGAATGCTTACAGTGCGGCGGCCAAGGTTCAGCTGATAAAGGTAAGGTCATACAGGAATGCGGTGGTCAACACGGAGCTTACCTGCCAGGCATGGGACTCAGCATCGGTGAGAGGAGGGGTGATTGCTTTCCTTGTCAAGGGTGTCCTGACCCTCAATGCTGACATAAACGTCGCCGGTAAGGGATTTAACGGCGGGATTGCTTCCCAGGGTAACGGTAACTGCCAGAGATCTGACGATACCATGACCTACGAATCTTACCGGATCTCGTCGCGGGCTGCAGGATACAAGGGGGAAGGCATTGGTTTCAGGACCGCGGCTGATATCTCTCTTTACCCTGATTTCATGAAAGGCAAGGGAGCGAATATGACGGGCGGCGGCGGCGGTAACGGACATTTCTCAGGCGGCGGCGGCGGGTCGAACTATGGAGCCGGCAGCGTGGGAGACAATGAAACAGCTCCGGATATCTGCGGCGGCTTGCTGCCGGGAGGACGCGGAGGCTTTTCCGTGACCACCTATCCTACGTTAAACAATGGTATGTTTTTAGGCGGCGGCGGGGGAGCTTCAGTCTGGTTAACCACACCCTCTACCTCAATCGGGGGAAAAGGAGGGGGAATAATAATAATACACGCTGACACCATAATTGGAAACGGGCGGCTGATTACCGCAAGGGGCGGAGACGGCAGCAACAACACAGCTGCCAGCAGCGGCGCTGCGGGCGGCGGTGCAGGCGGCTCCGTGGCAGTCAGTACAAGACATTTTGCAACCAGTCCCGTTATTAATGCCGACGGTGGTAAGGGTGGCGACAACATTAACCAGAACGGTGCCGGCGGCGGCGGCGGCGGTGGTCTCATATGGACTGCCGGAGCTTTCCCGGGAACGGCAACGGTGGCAGGGGGCCAGGGAGGGATACACAGCGCAGGCGATCCCAATAAGGACGGGTTGGCGGGAACCATACGCAATAACCTGAACCTTCCCCTTAACGGATTCCTGTTCAATGAGATATATGTCTCACACAACCTGACGATGCTTGACTCGATCTGCGAGGGGATGATACCTCCGAAGCTTACAGGCACAAAACCGGCAGGAGGCAGCGGAACCTATACCTACCAGTGGCAGAAAAGCTATGATAACAGCACATGGTCTAATGTCCCTGGTACCAGCATCGATTATACGCCTGCATCACCTGAGTCCGTCTCCCTCTGGTTCCGCAGGGTGGTCAATGACGGCGCCGGAATAATTGATATCAGCAAAGCTTTGAGGATTATTGTGCATCCGCGCATAACCGGCAACCTCGTAGGAGCAGACACAACCCTCTGTTATAACCAGAATCCTCATGCACTCTACCAGCTCAATGCCGGGCCGGCAGGAGGAACCGGTATCTTCCATTACTCATGGGAGCAGAGTCCGGATAACCTTACGTGGAGCAACGCTGCCGGAGCGAATACAAATCCGAAGTATGACCCGCTGGCTCTGACGGCCACGGCATACTATCACAGGGTTGTCAGTTCAGGCGCCTGCACCGATGTCAGCACACCGGTCACAATCACCATTCTCCCATCCATCACCGGCAACACCGTGGCGACTGACCAGACCATCTGCCAGGGGACTCTCTTCAGCAATCTCACCGGTACCACACCCGGTGGCGGAGCATCACCCTCATACACTTACCAGTGGATGAGCAGCACTGACAACGTTAACTTTTTGCCTGCTGCCGTCCCTTCTGCCGGACCAGGCTATGATCCCCAGGATGATTCGCCCGGAACAACTTATTACAGGCGTATGGTCTACAGCGGACCGAACAACACCTGCCAGTCGGCAAGTAATTCAGTCACGCTTGTCTCTCATCCTTCAATCACCAACAATACCATTTCTGCTGATCAGACCATCTGTGAGGGCACTGCTCCCGCCACCCTTGACGGCACTCTCCCTGCCAACGGCGCCGGGACAGGCACCTATGTATACCAGTGGATGAACAGCCCCAACGGTACAGTGTTTACGAACATCTCCGGGGCCACAACCGAGGATCTGCCTGGCACAGCGCTGACGGCCACCACATGGTACAGGCGCGTTGTCACCTCCTCGGCCTGCACCAGTATCAGCAATGATATAAGAATTACCGTCAATCCGCGGATAACGGGGTTTGACATCGGCATGCCTGCACAGGGTCACGATACCATATGCACAGGGACCACTCCTGCACTGCTGTCAGGAACGCCAGGCGGAGGGCTCGGCACCTTTACCTATGCGTGGGCTTCCTCTACTGACAATGTGAACTTCACCGGTCTCACCGCAACAACACAGGCATACCAGCCAGGAAGCCTTACCGCCACCACATGGTTCCGCAGAACAGTAACATCCGGGGTCTGCTCTGAGAACTCGGTCTTCAAAATCACCGTTCTGCCCCTGATCACCGGCAACACCGTTGCGGCTGACCAGACGGTATGCAATACCGTGGTGCCTGCGGCACTGTCAGGAAACGTTCCCGGCGGTGGCGATGGCAAGTTCCGTTACCTGTGGGAGAGCAAGGCCGCCTCTGCCCCCGGCTGGTCCAGTGCAGCAGGAGCAAATAACACGGCAAGCTACCAGCCTTCACTTCTTGACGGCACCACACAGTTCAGACGACAGGTCTTTTCAGGGGAGAATGACTGCTGCACATCCGTCTCTGCTCCGGTGACGGTGACGGTTGACATCATGCCTCAGAACATCAGTGCAGGTCCTGACAGAGAACTGCTCCCATACCAGTTTGCGGCCCTTCTTGAGGGTAGCTTCGACGGTGCGGGCACGGCAGCATGGAGTTATGACTTTAACACAGGGGAGGGAGACCCGGAGTTTACGACTCCCGGAGAAAAGGTAACCGAGGTCCGTAAGCTTGGGTTCGGTGACAACACATTTATCTTTTCGGTTACCAACGGCAAATGTGTTGCTGCAGAGGTACTGGTGACGCTGACAGTGCCTGAGCTGATCATTCCGCAGGGATTAACCCCGAACGGTGACAACATAAATGACTACTTCAACATCGAGGGCCTTGAGTATACCTTCAATGAGCTGGTTATAATAAATACCGGCGGAGCAGTTGTCTACAAGACTGAAGATTACAGGAGCGATGACCCCATCAATGCATGGACCGGCCTGGACCTTAACGGAAACGAGGTTCCGGAAGGCACCTATTATTTCCTGCTCACCATCAGGGGAGCACAGGATATGAGTGTACCCGAATACACGGCCAACATCAGCGGATTCTTAATTCTGAAGAGATAGCATGAAAGGAAAGTCATTCATACTACTCATTCTGGCAGTCGCTCTTCAGCAGGCTCTTATGGCACAGCAAACGCCCATTACGAGCCAGTATCTGACCAACGGGCTTATTATCAATCCGGCCTACGCCGGCACGCGCGGTGCTCTCAGCGCCAACCTCTCATACCGTAAACAGTGGGCTAAAATTGTTGGTGCACCGCAGTTCCAGAACCTGTCGCTGCACAGCCCTGTTAACAAGCGTGAAAAGGTAGCACTGGGGTTTGTGGCTGAATACATGACCTACGGGGTAACAAAGGATATAGGGCTTTATGGATTCTATGCCTATAGCGTCCGCCTGGGAAAAGGCAGACTCTCCATGGGTCTCAAGGGAGGCGTCGACCTCAGCAACACAAATTACAACAACCTCCAGTTCCCTGACGGCAATCCTCAGGATCCGCTGCTTGTGGGAGACATTCGATACACAATGCCCAATATCGGTGCAGGATTTTACTATTACACAAACAGGTTCTTTGCCGGATTGTCGGTGCCTTCAATTCTTACGTACCAGAGTGATGCGTCGAATGATTCAGGTGTCTCCCCTGATTTCATGATGTTCAAGACTTACTTTCTGACCGGAACCCTGATTAGTTTTTCCGACGCTTTCAAGGTCAAGCCCTCGGTGCTTGTCCGGTATTCAATGTCAGAGCCTCTGGAGATGGATCTGAATGCAAACCTGATCATCGCTGACATACTCTGGATTGGAGGTTCCTACAGGATCGCCGAGAAGGCGGCAGTGGCGCTTCTTGACCTTCAGGTCACACCTCAGCTTAAGCTGGGTTATTCCTTTGATTACCAGCTTGGTCACCTGAACAGCTACACCTCGGGTACCCATGAGGTGTCACTGAGATATGAGTTCGAGTACTCCGTTAGTGCAACATCGCCAAGGTATTTCTGAAAGGATGAAGAGACTACTGAAACATATTGCAATTGCATCCCTGATACTGTTTATCTCTCTTCCCGTCATTAACGGACAGGCAAAAGGCACTTTTGAGGTTTTCAATGTCTCTGCCATCTCATCGGGTTCAGACGACATGGCACCGGTGATACTCAGTGACGGCATACTCTTCTGCTCGAACAGGAAGACCAATCCTTTCCTTACAAAGAAAAATCTTGAGGGGATAAGACTCTACGAACTTTATTTTGCCCCCTTCAATGAGGAAGGGGATCCTGAACGTCCGGTGCGCTTCGCCACCAATCTCGGTAAGGATGCAAACATAGGGCCTGCGTCTGTCACTCCTGACGGCAATACCCTCTATTTTACAAGGAATTATTCCGCAGGCCGCAAGCTGGGGAAACGGGAGCCCAACAGACTGGGCATCTTCACCGCAAAGCGAAGTGGTTCTCAATGGACAGATATTCAGCCATTTGAATATAACAACACGGAATATAACCTTTCATATCCGTTTATATCGGCTGACGATAGGTACCTGTTTTTCTGCTCCGACATGCCGGGCAGCCTGGGCAAATATGACATCTACATGTGCGAGAAGATCGACGGTAAATGGAGTGCACCTGTCAGCCTTGGCAACAGCATAAACACCCCGGATGCGGAGATCCATCCGTTTCTTCACAGTTCCGGAAGACTCTATTTTGCTTCTGACCGTCCGGGTGGCATGGGCGGCCTCGATATATGGTTCTCAAACCTTGCCTATGGCTCATGGACAAAACCCGTGGTACTTGATGAGCCGATAAATTCAGCTGATGACGACTTTGCCTTCTATGCCGCACAGGGAGGTTTGCAGGGTTACTTTTCCTCAAACCGCCGCAACTACAGTGACGATATTTACAGTTTTGCATCAACAATCATACGATGGTCCTCCTGTGACACCATGCAGAAGAACATTTACTGCTATGAGTTCATCGAAGAGAACGCCCTGAAGCAGGATACCGTTAAAACCGGATTCAGGTGGGAGTGGAACTTCGGTGACGGAACCAGGGCCACCGGCATCACGGCTGAACACTGCTATGCAGGTCCGGGCCTGTATGATGTGACCCTTGATATTGTAAACCTCATCACAGGTGGCATTGAGAAAAGGCAGGCCTCATATGAACTTGAAATAACCGATGTTGAGCAGCCCGTGATCACATCGCCCGACAGGATCATGGTGGGCGAGACACTGGTCCTGAATGCCGGAGAGACCTACCTGCCGGGGATGCAGATCGGAAGGTACTACTGGAACTTCGGGGATGAGACCGTCGCAACGGGACTGGAGGCGACCAAGGTCTATTCGATTCCCGGAAAATACAACATCCAGCTTATCGTCAGTTCTGTGCCGGGGCCTGGTGGTGTTGTGCGTGAGGTTTGTGTCTGCAAGGATATAGAGGTTTCTGCAAATGGAAATTGATTACATTTAAAAACGAAAATGAGAGTTACCCGCAATATACTGTCACTCATTCTTACCCTTACTGCTGCCGCCCCATCCCTGGTTAATGCCCAGGAAGTGCCGGGTCCGGATGAGAATATACCCTTCCTTATTACTTTCGGGCCGAAGGCTGCGACATCATGGGGAGATGATGACTTTTCGCAGACATTCTTCTTCACGCTTCCGAAAGACTACAAGGATCCTTTCTACATCAGGATATATGACCCGGACATCGGCGGCAAAACAGATGAGCTGAACAACTTCTGGGACACACGGATGGTCTATTCGGTATATGGCGGCAAGGGCTGCTACACTCACCCTGAAGCCAAGGGCATCAGTCCCACGGGCAACTACAAAAGCGGAACACTTCTCGCTACACGTGCGTTCGGCATGGACAACAAGATTGATGAACGCTGGTTCACCTTCGGGCCGTTCAACCCGTCTGACGGGGAATATTATCCGAAGTTTTCCAGCAATGTATTCAAGATCATATGTGACGGAATAGGGGGTGATGACGGGAATCTTTACAGGTATGCACTTTCAAGGAGACCTGACGCCAATGTTCCCATCGAGGGGGCCAATGCCTTCACCTATGAGTACACCTTCAGGATGTGGAACAACAATGATACATCATTCGTCTCTCATATATATCCTTATATTGACAGCGGGTGCATTTACATTCAGCAGAAGAACTTTGACTGGGACACTGACGGAGATTTCATGGTTGTCTCCGTCGTACGGAAGGGTCAGGAAATGCCCCTCTCCGGAGAAGACCACTGGACTGAGGATCGGATGCCTATTGATGATGCAGAGATCGGCAAGTCACTCGACTTCCGCTTCTACAAGAGAAAGGGAGAACTTGTAAAGAACAACAACGTGGTCATGACAGTGGAAAACCAGTACGGTGAAAACCTGCAGTTCTTCAGCGCCCCCATCGGAGGGGTCCCTGTATATAAGCCACGGATAAAGGTAGTACCTAAGAAGTAAGCATGTTCAAAAGCGCAAGTATCTTTACTGCAGTACTTTGCATTGTCATTTTGCAGGTGCTGTTCCCCGTCCGGGCACAATCCCAGACCTTCAGTTACCGTACCTACGATGAGAACACGGGGCTTCCGGGAAGTTACCTGAATGTAATTGCACAGGATAAAAGCGGTTTTCTGTGGGTTGGAGTTGACTCTAACCTGTTCAGGTATGACGGTTTTGATTTTCACCGGATGGCATTCCCTGAAAAACAGTCGCGCGGTAACATCAATGCTCTTTTCTGTGACAGGGAGGGAACCATGTGGGCGGGCCTGACAGACGGTTCGCTATACACCTGGAGCGAGGGCGGGTCACTTAAGCACATGGCACTACCTGCGTCTGACAGGATAAACCGCATAACAGAGGGGCCTGACAGTAAAGTATGGATCATAACCCAGACTGAAGGAATCTACCTGGCTGATGCCGGGGGAGGGGAGAAGATAACCAGTCTGCCGGTGCCGGAGGGATTTGTTGTGTTTGACATCTCCTTTGACGGTGCCGAAACTGTTCTGCTCGCCACACAGGATAACCTCCACGTTTGCACCATATCCGGTGACGGGATATCGGAAAAGCACTCTTTCCCCGAACTGGAATACACATGGGTCCATACCGTCAGGCAGATGGATAATGACACATGGTTCGCAGGAACAGACTATGCCGGTCTCTTCATGATCAGGAGGGCGGCCGGCGGAAAGCTGACGCCGACTTCCGTTGGTGACACCCTGTTTATGAACATGCGCATTCCCGCGCTGATAACCGGTGATGACAGGAGCCTGCTGGTTGCCACCCAGGAGGCAGGGGTCTTTAAGGTGGCATTCAATCCGGACTTCTCTGAACTGGAGACGGTTGCCGTTTATGATATCACTTCGGGGCTGGCTGACAACAACATCCGGACGATCTTCAGGGACCGGGAGGAGAACCTCTGGATCGGCCTTTACAACAGCGGACTGGCTGCAGTGACAACCAACGCATTCTCTTTCCATAAACCGGAAACAAACAAAGAGATAAACTTTATCGGGAGTATCGGTACCCGTGTAGTCATGGGAACAAGGAACGGTCTCTATGACTTCAGCCCGCTCAGCGGCAGCTTCTCAGATTACCGTCCTCTTGCCGGGAAGACCGGCGGATCGGGTATCTCCTCGTGGGCAACTGATGACCGCGGAAATATCTGGATAGGAACAGTGAGTGACGGATTGTGGGTGATGAAGCCTGACGGTACCCTGAAGCAGTTCTACCGCTCCGGTAACCCCGGGCAGAACAGGGTGAACTCTGTTGCGGTTGAGACAGGCAACATCTGGCTCGCAACACTTGACGGTGTTGTTCTGCTTGACAGGGAGACAGGAGCCCAGAAGGCCGCCTATACAACGTGGGAGATGCTTCCGCACAATAATGTTGCACAGGTTGTTGTCAACAGGGCGGGAGAGGTTCTTGCAGCCACGAAGACCGACAGGCTCTGTTATATTCATGTGACCGGCGGAGTTCGTACTGAAGGACTTGTAATGGAGGGAGCTATGGTCACTGACATCCGGAGCATATCAGTAGCCCCTGATCGTACAATTTGTGCAGGGACATACGGCAACGGGCTCTTCCTCTTTGCCGGTGACACGCTGCTAAACTATACCGTGGCAGACGGCCTGCTTTCAAACTTCTGTTACAGCACGCTCATTGCGGCTGACGGCAGGATATGGACTGGGCACGAAAAGGGATTTTCAATCATAAACCCTGCCACCGGTTCGGTCAGGTCATTCAGCACGGAGTTCGGTGTAAGGGGCGACTGCATGGCAAATGCAATGGCTCAGACCGATGACGGGTCAGTTTATATCGGTACCACCGAAGGCATAGTGGCATATAATCCGGCGATGGAAGCTAAGATTTCAGTGCCTCCACAGGCAGCCATAGTCTCGGTACTGATCAATGGTGTCGAACATCCTTACAGCGAGTCATACAATCTGCCTTACAGGTCATCATATTCAGTCAGGGTCAAATATGCCGGCATCTCGCTGCGTGACCCGCTCAATGTCGTTTTCAGGACCAGGATGGAGAATGTTGATGAGGCATGGGGAGATGTGACCACTGATCGCGCGTCGGCGACATACAGCCTCAGCAGCGGCCATTACCGCTTCAATGTCGAGGCTCTGACAAGGGATGACCCCGAAAATGCCGCCACCGCATCATTCAGCATCGTGATTCAGAAGCCTTTTACACAGAAGTGGTGGTTCATACTATCGGTACTTGCGCTGCTGTCAGTGATAGTATACATTATAATCAGGCTCAGGGAGAGGGCCCACAGGAAGCAGCGGGAGTACCTCGAGAGTGAGTTGCAGAAACGCACTGCCGAGGTCTATCTGCAGAAGGAGGAGCTTGCCCAGAAGAACCTTGACATCACGGAGAGCATCAAATATGCCAAGCGCATACAGAGCAGCGTGCTGCCTGACACAGCCAGGCTGGGCAGTGTGTTCAAGGAGGCGTTCGTCTTCTTCCAGCCCCGCGATATAGTCAGCGGCGATTTCTACTGGTTTGACTGGATCGACAAGGACAGATTTGTCCTGGTATGTTCAGACTCCACCGGTCACGGCGTTCCGGGGGCATTCATGTCAATGATCGGCACGGCCCTGCTCCAGGATATCATCACGGTCAAAAAGATCACAAGGCCTTCACAGGTTCTGCATGAACTTGACAGGCAGATCTTCTCAACCCTGAACCAGAACCAGGAGATGGAGGCCTCAAATGACGGAATGGACATAGTGGTATGCGAGTTCAACATTAAGACCAGGCAGCTGGTGTTCTCTTCTGCAATGAGGCCGGTGATCCTGGTGATTGATGGTGAACAGCATTATGTAAGGGGTAACCGCTCATCAGTGGGAGGCGAATCTGTGACGGAGAAATTCTATGACGACCAGGAGTATCATCTCCGCGAAGGTGATACGGTGTACCTGTTCACTGACGGTTACTGTGACCAGTTCGGCGGGCAGGGCGCCAAAAAAATGAAGATCAGCCGCCTGAGGACACTCATCGACGACATCAACAGCCTTTCGCTGGAGCAACAGAACACTCAGATCAAGGAGTTCTTTACCGAATGGAAAGGGGATAATGAACAGGTGGATGATGTCCTCTTTATGGGACTGAGGGTCTGATCAATCGGCCGTACAGGTGCCGTTTTCACCGAGGACGAATATGCAGGTTGAGTCAGTGTTGCTGTCATGCCCCCTGCGGTCCCTTACCCAGAAGTCATAATAGAGGGTGTCGCTCGTATTGTAAATGAAGTAAAAAAGCGTCACGTCAATGGTACCCCTCAGTATCTTGTTCTGTCCCTCTGCCTCAAGATAGGGTATCCGGTATTCTGAAGGATAGTGCGGATCGCCAGGTCCGGCCAGCTCAAAGACACCGTTCTTCTTGCGGTAGAGCTTGAAAAAGAGGTTGCTCATGGGATCGTAATCCAGATCTCCGGGCGCGGCAAGACCCAGATCGCCGTCGCCGTCTTCAAAATAAAAAGTCAGCTTGCCGGCTTTGGAAGGGTTGCCCAGTATATCGATGGTGTCAAAAAGAGTAAAGGCCCGGAATTCAACTGCAGGCTCATCGGGGAGATCCTCGATCGGCTTGCACGATCCCATCATCATGAACGCTGCAAAAACTAATATGATAAATGACCTTTTCATGCCTCTCTGAATGGTTATTCCAGCAAAAATCACACCAAATTAACTATTTTTTCCTGAAAAATATCTTTACCGGGGCGCCTGTGAACTGGAAATTCTCTCTCAGCCTGTTCTCCACGAACCTTCTGTATGACTCCTTGATATACTGCGGGAAGTTGCAGAAGAAGGCGAATGTCGGGTAGGCTGACGGGATCTGCGTAACGTATTTGATCTTGATATGCTTGCCCTTGAGTGAAGGAGGAGGCGTATCATCAATAATCTTAAGCATCACATCGTTCAGCTTGGAGGTGGGGATCTTTCTTCTCCTGTTCTCATAGACCTCCATGATCAGTTCCAGCACCTTGTGCACTCTCTGCTTGGTGATGGCTGAAATAAAGAGTATCGGATAGTCGGTGAACGGTTCCGTGCGCGACCTTATCTCCTCCTCAATTTGCTTGGTGCTGTTCTGGTCCTTTTCTACCAGGTCCCATTTGTTCACCAGGATTATTACCCCCTTGTTGTTCTTCTGGATGATGCTGAGGATGCTCAGATCCTGCGATTCGATGCCTCGTGTGGCGTCGATGAGAAGGAGGCAGAGGTCGCTCTCTTCGATTGACCTTATAGACCTCAGGATGGAGTAAAATTCTATATCCTCTTCAATCTTGGCCTTCTTGCGGAGCCCGGCAGTGTCTATCAGCAGGAAGCTGGTGTTGAATTTATTGTACAGGCTGTGGATTGAATCGCGGGTTGTACCGGCAACCGGGGTGACTATGTTCCTCTCCTCATCGAGAAGGGCGTTTGCCAGTGACGACTTGCCGACGTTGGGCCGTCCGACGACGGCTACCCTTGGTATATCCGGTTCCGGGGCCTCAACCGTATCGGGAAGGTGCCTGACAATTTCGTCGAGCAGCTCGCCTGTCCCGCTGCCGTTGGCGGAGCTGATGGTGAAATAATCACCCAGTCCGAGACCGTAGAACTCCGGGGCATCAAGCAGACGCTTATGGTTGTCCACCTTGTTTACCACGGTAATGACCTTTTTCTGAACCTTGCGAAGCATCTCCGCAACGGATTTGTCGAGCTCGTGTATACCCTCCTCCACGTCGACCATGAAGATGATCACGTCAGCCTCGCTGATTGCAAGCTTAACCTGGCGGTTGATCTCGCTCTCGAACACATCTTCGGAGTTCTCTACGAAACCGCCGGTATCGACTACGGAGAAATCGACCCCGTTCCATATCACCTTACCGTAGTGCCTGTCGCGCGTAACCCCGCTCTCCTCATTCACTATTGCGGCACGGCTCTCTGTCATTCGGTTGAAGAGAGTCGACTTACCCACGTTAGGTCTGCCTACTATTGCTGCTATCTTACTCATGATCAATTATACTACTACAGGTAACCAAATTTCTTTAGCATGCGCGGATTATCCCGCCACTCATGTGCTACCCTGACATAAAGCTCGAGGAATACCTTTTTACCAAGGAACTCCTCCATATCTTTCCTGGCGGCCGTTCCCACCCTTTTTAACATTGACCCCTTATGGCCTATGATGATCCCCTTCTGACTGTCACGGGCAACATAGATCACCGCGGCTATCCTGTTGATGGAAGGCTCTTCATGGTAGCCCTCTATCTCCACCTCCACCGAGTATGGGATCTCTTTCTGATAGGTCTCGAATATTTTCCCCCTTATTATCTCTGTCACAAAGAAACGGTCGAAGCGGTCGCTGAGCTGATCTTCAGGAAAATATGGAGGGCCTTCCGGCAGACGAGCAATGATCTCCCTTAGAAGCAGGTCAGTGTTGAATTTTTTTATGGCTGCAACAGGCAGCACCGGTACTCCGGGCGCCAATCCGCTCCATGTCTCCACCAGTTTTTCAAGGTCATCCTGGTTTGACAGGTCAATCTTGTTTATCACTATGATCTTCGGTACCGGAGAGGCGAGGATGCGCGTCAGATGTTCCTCGTTCTTTGATATCGTCTCAACCACATCAGTGACATAAATGATCAGGTCAGCGTCGTCAAGTGCAGACTCGACCGATTTCATCATGGCTGCCTGAAGCTTGTACTTGGGATTCAGGATCCCGGGAGTGTCGGAATAGACTATCTGGTATCCTTCCCCGGTCAGGATGCCCATGATCCTGTGGCGGGTCGTCTGGGCTTTCGGTGTAGTGACGGAAAGCTTCTCACCGACAAGAATGTTCATCAGTGTGGATTTCCCTACGTTTGGATTTCCCAGGATATTGACAAAACCGGATCTGTGCTCCATGGAGATAATAGTCTATTTGTAGATACCTCTCTTAAGCATGCTTACCTCCTTATCGGTCAGATGCCTCCAGTGGCCGCGCTGAAGGTTCTTCTTCGTCAGGCCGGCGAAGCTGACGCGGTCAAGCTTCCTGACCCGGTATCCCAGCTTCTCGAAGATGCGTCTGACAACCCTGTTCTGTCCGGAGTGCAACTCGAGTCCCACCTGCGTGTGGTCTTCGGCGTCAGGGTAGGAGATGGCGTCGGCACTTACCTTCCCGTCATCGAGGGTTACGCCGCTGACTATTGCCTCCATATCATGCCTGGTAATGTCCTTGTCAGTGAAGACGTGGTATATTTTCTTCGCACCGAAACTGGGGTGTGTCAGTTTCCCTGCCAGGTCACCGTCGTTTGTGAGAAGCAGTACGCCGGTGGTTGACTTGTCAAGCCTTCCGACGGGATATATTCTCTCAGTGGTGGCATCCTTCACCAGGTCAAGTACGGTCAGATCGGCATGCGGATCCTTTACGGTGGTCACGTACCCCTTGGGCTTGTTGAGCAGGATATAGACCTTCTTTCCCGGGGTCAGTGCTTTGCCTTTGTATTCAACTGTGTCAGTGGGTTTTACCTTGACACCCATGTCGGTGACCTTTTTACCGTTGACGGCGATATATCCGTTCTTTATGAGTTCATCGGCTTCACGGCGGGCGCAGACGCCGCTGTTTGCAATGTATTTGTTCAGCCTGATCAGCTCCGCTGCAGCTGGTATTGCGGCCGGTCTGGCTGATCTCTTACCTGCTCCGGCAGCCGGTCTGACCGATCTCTTACCTGCTCCGGCGGGGGGCCTGGTTCCGGGTCTGGCACCGGGCCTCGCGGATCTCTTTCTTTCATCTGCAGCCCTTTCGGTGGTGGGCCTGGCTGATCTCTCTCTTCCTCCTTCAGCCTTGCCGGCACCCGGCCTGGATGATCTCTCTCTTCCCCCTTCAGCCTTGCCGGCACCCGGTCTGACCGATCTCTCTCTTCCTCCTTCAGCCTTGTCGGTACCCGGTCTTACGGGTCTCTTTCCTGGCCTCCTGGCCGGCACATTTTCCATCGTCGTAGTTTTTCAGGGTGCAAATTTACAACTATTTACCGGTTTTCTCCCCGATCTTTTTCGCACCTTTGCAGATAGAAAAAATTATCATGACATGGCTCTAATAAAATCGATATCCGGCATCAGGGGAACCATAGGCGGCAACCCCGGCGAATCACTGACCCCGATAGATATTGTGAAGTTTGCCTCTGCATACGGAACATGGCTCAGAAGACGGGGCAGGGGGCCCCTGAAGGTTGTAACCGGAAGGGATGCCCGCGTTTCGGGAGAGATGGTTGCCTCGCTGGTGAACGCTTCGCTGAGGAGTGTGGGAATTGATGTTACAGACGCCGGGCTGGTCACCACTCCGACCGTTGAGATGGCGGTTACGGGGCTGAAGGCCGGCGGAGGCATAATTGTTACCGCAAGCCATAATCCGGCCCAGTGGAATGCCCTCAAGCTGCTGAATGAGGCCGGGGAATTTCTGAGCGACAGCGACGGCAGGGAAGTGCTTGCCATTGCCGAAGCTGCCGATTTTGAATATGTGACTTACGACAAACTTGGGGGACAGACGGCTGATCACGGGTGGACGGAGAGGCACATAGCGTCGGTCATTGAAATGCCACTGGTTGACAGGGATGCCATACAGAAGGCAGGTTTCACCGTGGCTGTCGATGCAGTCAACTCCGTGGGAGGTATTGCAGTACCCGCCCTGCTGAGGGCGCTGGGAGTAAAGAAAGTCATTGAACTCTATTGCGAGCCTACAGGCCTCTTCCCGCATAATCCCGAGCCGCTGCCGGAACATCTTGAAAAAATCTCACGCGTTGTGGTGGACCATGACGCCGATCTTGGCTTCGTGGTTGATCCGGATGTTGACAGGCTGGCTATCGTATGTGAGGATGGCTCGATGTTCGGTGAAGAGTATACTCTCGTCTCTGTAGCAGATTATGTACTGGGTCACATGAAAGGCTCCACGGTGTCAAACATGTCTTCCACCAAGGCTCTCAGGGATATCACCGAAGGACACGGATGCACTTACAGCTCGGCGCCGGTGGGCGAAGTCAATGTGGTTGCAGAGATGAAACGGACCGGTGCTGTCATCGGTGGTGAGGGTAATGGCGGTGTCATATACCCGGCACTTCATTACGGCCGCGACGCCCTTGCAGGCATAGCGCTTTTCCTTACACATCTTGCGAAGAAGAATGTCATGTGCAGCGTTCTGCGGCGTCAGTATCCCGATTACTTCATCGCGAAGACCAAGATTGAACTGACAGGCGGCGCTGACATGACTAAACTCTGCACAATGCTGATGAAGGAGTACCCCGGTGCTGCCTGTGACACCCGCGACGGAATCAAACTTGACTTTCCCAGCGGCTGGGTGCAGATACGCAAATCGAACACCGAACCTGTCATCCGCATCTATGCCGAAGAGAGACAAAGAGAATTGGCTGAAAAACTGGCAGCCGATGTTACAGTCATAGTTAAAAAACTGTAAAATTTATACCTGGGAGAGGGTATTAACCAATATTTGAACGGTTTTTGCTCAGACTGACAATGTTAAGTTAATGAAAGTTAATGTTTACTTAAGAAGAGCATAGCACGCCTAAATTTGTAATAATTTCACCGCTTAATTAAAATAATCAGAAATATCCGCAGATGAAAAGGACTATTATCATTACCGCGATCGTTGTTGCAGTGGCGATTATTGCAATGATCGTGATCAGCAAACTTTCAGGCAAGGGAGATTTGGGTACCCTTATTGCCGAAGTCCAGCAGGGGGATTTTGAAGTAGTTGTAACCACAACCGGGGAACTGCAGGCCGAGGTCTCAACAGACATCAGGGGACCCGAGGGTCTCGCAAGCAGGAACATGAGGTTCGGGGGCATCAAGATACAGGATCTTGTTCCCGAGGGAACGGAAGTCCGGGAAGGCGAATACGTGGCTACCCTTGACCGCTCCAGTGTTGACAACTCTCTGAAGGATGAGCTTGACAGGCAGGAGTCTCTTGAGACCGAGCTTTTGAAGAAGCAGCTTGACACAACCATCTCCCTGGGCAACCTCAGGGATGACCTTGTCAATCTCAGGTTCAACATGGAGGAGGCGCAGATCACTCTTGAACAGTCGAAATATGAGCCTCCCACCACCATCAGGCAGGCAAAGATTTCCCTTGACAAGGCCGAGCGGTCTTATGTGCAAACTCTTAGCAATTATGACCTCAAGGTACGGCAGGCCAGGGCTGATATCAGGGACACTGAGCTCCAGCTTGCAAAGCAGAGGAGAAAGGTTGCCGAAATGCAGGATATTATTCAGAACTTCGTGATCAAGGCCCCGTCTGACGGGATGGTGATATATAAGCGGGAATGGAACGGCGCAAAACGCAAGGTAGGTTCAGAGATCAGTCCCTGGGACCCTGTAGTCGCCACGCTCCCCGACCTGTCATCAATGATATCCAAGACATATGTTAATGAGATTGATGTAAGCAAGGTAAAGACAGGGCAGAGGGTAAGGCTCTCTGTTGACGCCTTTCCGGATAAAACTTACACAGGCGCTGTTACGAGCGTGGCAAACATTGGCGAGCAGTTGCCCAACACTGACGCCAAGGTGTTTGAGGTCATAATAAAGGTTGACGGTTCAGATCCCATACTCAGGCCTTCAATGACCACAGGAAACCAGATCATCACAAAGACATTCAGTGATGTGATTTTTATTCCTCTTGAAACAGTTTTTGCCACCCCCGACAGTGTGCCATTCGTCTATACGAAGAATGGATGGCGTCAGGTTGTGGTTCTTGGGGAATCAAATGAAAATGATGTGATTGTGGAGCAGGGTCTCGCCAAAGGTGACAAGCTCTATCTCTCCATCCCGGAAGAGAGTGATAAGTTCAAGCTTCACGGTGAAGAGCTCATCGCCGCCATTAAGGAACGTAAGAGGCAGCAGCTTGAGGAGCAGAAACGCCAGCAGGAAGGCACTCAGCGTGAAGGAATGATCCCTGCAAACATGACCCCGGAACAGATGCGGGCGTTCATGCAGAACCTGACCCCGGAGCAGCGTGAGGCGATGCGCCAGCAGAGAGGAGCCGGCGGACAGGGCACAGGACAGGGCAGACCAGGCGGCACCAGGACGGATACAACCGCAACACAACAGAGGGTGATTATCCGTAACCAGTAGTATAATCCGGGATTCACACAGGTAATTAACCAAGGAATAATATGTTCAAGAGATACGGGCACGACATACGCATCGCTGTTGAATCAATCCTGTCTAACAAGCTGAAGTCAATTCTGACCGCACTCGGAATTATTTTCGGGGTAGCTGCCGTCATCAGTATGCTTGCTATTGGCAAGGGGGCTCAACAGGAGATACTTGACCAGATAAAGATGGTAGGTGTCAATAACATCCTCATCAGTCCCATAGTCCAGGACAAGAGCTCGGAAAGTGAGGAGGGGGAGATGCAGCTCAACAAGTTCTCAAGGGGACTCACACTTCTCGATGTGGAAGCAATCCGCAATAGTATACCTGCAGTTAAAAGGATCAGTCCCGAGATATCATTCAACTCCACCATTGTGCTGAGCGGCATGAGATATACCGCCAAGCTCGTCGGCGTTTCAAATGACTACTTCGAACTCTATAACCTGCCTCTTGCGCAGGGGGTCTTCTTTAACGGGTACCAGGAGGAACATGGCATACAGGTTTGTATCATAGGCGCAAATATCAGGGCCAAATTCTTCAGCCAGGTTGACCCCATTGGCCAGTACCTGAAGTTCGACAACGTATGGCTGAAGGTTATCGGCGTACTTGAGAAAACAAACGTCTCACTTACAGGGTTTGAGGAGCAGGGAGTCAACGTGTACAATGACAATGTGTACATACCTATTAAAACCATGCTGATGAGATATCAGAACAGGGCCCTTGTCAATACGAAGCTTGCATCCGAAGCCACCTCCATGCAGATCTTCGGGGGCGGAGGACATATGGGGAGGGTTGTTGTCAGCAGTTCCAGCGCAACTGTCAGCGAAACCAACTACAACCAGCTTGACAAGATTGTTGTGCAGGTACAGGAGACCGAACAGCTGACGCCTACAACAGAGGTGCTCAGCAGGATGATGCTGAGAAGGCATTCGGGGGTCAAGGACTTCGAGATCACGGTTCCGGAACTGCTCCTGAAGCAACAGCAGAGGACCAAGGACATCTTCAATATCGTGCTCGGGGCCATCGCCAGCATCTCGCTGATAGTGGGCGGCATCGGTATCATGAATATCATGTTCGCATCGGTGATGGAGAGGATCAAGGAAATAGGGACCAGGATGGCTATCGGCGCCAAGAAGATGGACATTGTTGTGCAATTCCTTTCGGAGGCTGTGCTGATAAGTGTCACCGGCGGTTTTATCGGGGTTTTCATCGGGATAATACTCTCTGTCGCCATCCAGGAGATAGCAGGTATAACCACCATTATCTCCCTTTTCTCTGTAGTAGTAGCCTTCGGGGTATCTGCAGCGGTAGGAGTAATCTTCGGATACTCACCCGCCAAGAGAGCTTCTGAGAGAGATCCGATCGAATCACTTCGCTATGAATAATAATCAGATATGAAAAGTAATAAAACACTGTTTTTAATTATTCTGCTGGCATCAATCTTTATTGTGCCTCTCAGGCCACAGGAAGTAAAGCGACTGACGCTTGACGATGTGGTGATGATTGCCGCCGAACAGTCGCCCTACGCCCTTATTGCCAAACACCGCTTCCGTGCCAGTTACTGGCAGTACCGCACCTTTGTAGCTGAATACCGTCCGGCATTGACGCTGGCAGGCAACCTGCCCGACTACAGCACGGCATACAGCAGGGTATGGAACTCGGTGACACAGCAGTATGAATATGCATCCACAAACGTGCTGCAGACATCGGGTACTCTGGCACTGGCCCAGAATATAGGACTGACGGGCGGGTCAATATCACTTGTGTCAGACCTGACATATGAAAAGGATTTTGAGCGCAATACTGAAAAGTATATCACCGCACCCCTTAACATAAGACTGACACAGCCGCTCTTCAGGTACAATGAGCTCAGGTGGCAGAAGAAAATAGAGCCGCTCAAGTACGAGGAGGCGCGCAAGAAATACCTGAGTGACGTTGAGAATGTTCACATTATGGCCGTCCAGTATTTCTTCAACCTGGCCCTTGCACAGATCAACAGGGAGATAGCGCAGAATAACATGATGAATGCAGATACCCTGTACCAGATCGCCAAGGGACGCTATAACCTCGGAACGATAGCTGAGGACGAGCTGCTCAACCTGGAACTCTCATATCTTAATGCCGGCACCGCCATAAATGAGTCAGAGATAAACCTCCGCGACAGGGAGCTGAAGCTGCGATCTTTCCTGGGATTTAACCAGACTGTCAGGCTTGAGCTTCTCATCCCCGGTGAGATCCCAACGCTGGAGGTTGAGGTAAATGAGGTGCTGAAACTGGCTGAAGCAAATAATCCTGAACTCATAGCACTGGAAAGACAGCTTGTTGAAGCCCGGAGCTCTGTGGCACAGGCAAAGGCTGAGAAGGGTCTTAATGCAAACCTTACCGCATCATACGGTCTGCGCGACCAGGACCCGATCCTCGAAGAGGCATACAACGACCCAAACCAGCAGCAGATTATCAGGGTTGGCTTTACCCTGCCGATACTCGACTGGGGACAGGGACGCGGCAGGTACAAGATGGCGCAGTCGAGCGAGGAGCTGACACAGGTGCAGGTTGAACAGTCGCGCATCGATTTTGAACAGCAACTTCTGCTTGATGTACAGCAGTTTAACCTGCAGGATGACCAGGTCAGGATTGCCGCCAAATCTGATACTGTTGCTGCGAAGATGTACGAGGTGACAAAACAGAGATTCCTCATCGGAAGAATCGATGTTCTGGAACTGAATGACGCCGATACAAAGAAAGACCAGAACAAGCGAAGCTATATCCAGGCTCTGAATAATTTCTGGACATATTACTACAACATGAGGGCTCTGACACTTTACGATTTTGTAAACAGAAAACCGCTGGAGACCGACTACGAGAAGCTTGTTGAATAATTGAAAACAGCATAGTTTAAAGCTGCCGGCTCATGCCGGCAGTTTTGCTTTTTTATAATATGCTTTAAGAAAATAAAGTTATATATTTGCGCCTCGTATTATTTAACCTAATCATACACAACCATTAATTTTAAAAGAGGATACAGATGCAGAATAAAGGATTAATTTCAGCTCTGGCAATTGCCCTGACCCTCGTTTGCGTTTACCAGCTCTCTTTCACCGTGGCATCATTTAAGGTGAAGAAAGAGGCAAGAGCGTATGCCGCAGGCGATCTGAACAAAGAGGTGGCTTATATTGATTCAATCGCCTCGCTGCCTAAGGATAAGTGGGGATTCCTTGGCAATACCTACAAGGAGGTGCAGTCAAAGGAGCTCAACCTCGGTCTTGACCTGAAGGGCGGGATGAACGTGGTGCTGGAGATCTCGGTTGATGACATTATCAGGGCTCTTTCCAACTATAGCACGGATAAGACATTCAATGACGCCCTGGCGCTGGCCAAAGAAGAAGCAGCTGGCGGGAAGCAACGAAGACTATATTATTTTATTCGTCCGGTCATTTGAGGAGACAGATCCCAATGCCAGGCTGGCAGCAGTCTTTGGCACCGTGGAGCTGAAAGACCGGATCAATTTCAACTCCACCAATGAGGATGTCCAGAAGGTTCTTGAGGATGAAACCAACGCAGCCATTGACAATGCCTTCAACGTACTGAGGAACAGAATTGACCGTTTTGGAGTGGTTCAGCCTAATATTTCACAGCTGCAGCCCCGTGGCCGTATCCTCGTGGAGTTGCCGGGCGTGAAAGACCCGCAGAGGGTACGTGACCTCCTGCAGGGAACAGCTAACCTCGAGTTCTGGGAGACATATGAAAACTCAGAAGTGATAGGTTACCTGATGCAGGCCAATGATTTCCTGAAATCGATACAGGTCACGGAGACTGTGGCTTCGGTGACTGATACAGTTGCCGCACAGGGTACAACCTCCGCACAGGATACCACATCCGCAGGTGACAAGTCCCTTCTTGACATGGTCAGCAGTGACACTGCAGCCGCCACCGAAGCCTCCACACTCGAGGAGTTTACCCGTCAGAACCCGCTGTTCGGAGTCCTGAGACCGAACGTTGGACAGGACGGTCAGCCGGTTCCCGGAAGCCTCATCGGCTTCTCTGCCGGGAAAGACACCGCGAAGGTGAACGCCTACCTGGCGATGAACCAGTTGAAAGCACTCTTCCCGAGGGAACTGAGGTTCTACTGGAGCCAGAACCCTTACAAATATGATGAGACAGGCACGCTCTATGAGCTGCATGCCATTAAGATCACTACCCGTGACGGTCGTGCACCCCTCACCGGTGACGTGGTTACCGGTGCCCGTCCCTCAACTGGCGTTACCGGTTCGGATATCAAGGTCGACTTCTCGATGAACGGTGAAGGTGCCAAGACATGGCAGCGCATGACACGTGACAACATCGGAAGGTGTATTGCTGTTGTACTTGATGACTATGTGAGATCATACCCGCGCGTACAGAATGAGATCGCCGGAGGTAACACTGAAATAACCGGCGACTTCACCCTGGAGGAGGCGGAAGACCTTGCAAACATCCTCAAGTCAGGAAAGATGCCAGCTCCGGCACGCATCATCCAGGATACGGTTGTGGGTCCGTCACTTGGTAAAGAGGCTATAAACAATGGTATGAAGTCATTCATCATCGCCTTTATAATAGTTCTCCTCTACATGATCTTCTACTACAGCCGTTCGGCCGGACTGGTGGCAGACGTTGCCATGACCGTCAACCTCTTCTTCATGATGGGAGTGCTTGTCTCGCTGAATGCGGTGCTTACACTGCCCGGTATTGCCGGTATCGTCCTTACCATCGGTATGTCAGTCGATGCCAACGTGCTTATATTCGAAAGGATCAAGGAGGAGCTGCGTGGCGGCAAGGGCGTTAAACAGGCCATTGCCGACGGTTACAGGGGCGCCTCCTCGGCTATCATAGACAGTAACCTGACTACTCTGGTAACAGGGGTGATACTCTACTATTTCGGTACCGGACCCATAAAGGGCTTCGCATCAACACTCGTTATCGGTATCATCACGTCACTCTTCTCGGCGGTGCTCGTCTCACGCCTCATCTATGAGTGGCTGCTGAAGAAGAACATGAACCTCAAGTTCTCGGCTCCTTATACCCAGAACTTCATGACAAACATGAAGATAGACTTCATGGGGATTAGAAAATACGGATACATATTCTCAATTGCGCTAACCATACTCAGCATAGTCAGCCTTTCAACCAAGGGACTGAGCAGAGGTATTGACTTCACAGGCGGCCGTACATATATTGTCAGGTTTGAACAACCGGTCAATACGAGTGAGATTGCCGACCTGCTGTCAGATGAGCTTGGGAGCGACCCCGTGGTTGTGACCTTCGGTTCAGATAACCAGGTAAAGATCAGCACCAAGTACAAGGTAGAAGATCCGAGTGCTACAGCCGAGGTGAACAGCCTTCTTTATAACGGGCTGAAAGATCTTGTTCCCGGAGTGGATCAGGCAACCTTCATAAATCAGAACATTGTGAGTTCCGAAACGGTCGGGCCAACAATAGCAAAGGACCAGGCTAACAAAGCCATCTGGGCGATAGGTCTTGCCCTTGTGGGGATGTTCCTCTACATATTCATCAGGTTCCGTAAATGGCAGTACGGGGTTGGTTCCGTGGTGGCACTGGCACACGACGTGATAATAGTGCTCGGACTCTACTCGATACTGCAGGGAATAATGCCCTTCTCAATGGACATAGACCAGGCGTTCATCGCAGCCATCCTTACCGTGGTGGGTTATTCACTCAATGACACCGTGGTTATCTTTGACAGGATAAGGGAGTATCTGCCCATATACAGGAAGAGGCCGACAAAGGAGGTCTATAACATGGCTCTGAACAGTACGCTGGCCCGAACCCTGAACACAGGTATGGCAACGATCTTCGTACTGATAGTGATCTTCATATTCGGAGGGGAGGTTATCCGGGGATTTATCTTCGCGCTCCTGTTCGGTATCGTATTCGGAACATATTCATCACTGTTCATCTCTACACCGGTGCTTTATGAAACCACCAGGAAGAAAGGAGAGGAAAGTGAGGCACATCCCGCTGAGACCGAAAAGAAAAAGATAGCCGGCTAACGGCATCTGACCTGAGGCTGCCCCGATAAGGCAGCCTCAGTCATTTATTGCAGCACCCCTCTTAATATTTTGGTATTCTTTAGTAACTTTGCCGGACATTATCGAAGAGCAAATGGGCATAAGCGGACAGGAAATAATAATCATACTTATAGTTGTCCTCCTACTCTTTGGTGCCGACAAGCTCCCGGATATTGCCCGTACCGTGGGCAAGGGGATGCGTGAGGTAAGGAAGGCCACTGACGAGATCAAGAAGGAGTTTGATGAGAGCACCCAGGATATCCGCAAAGACATCAACGAGGTGACCGATTCCGTCAGGCGAAACATAAACGAGGTGCAGTATGATGTACGAAAGGATATTCAGGAAGCCGCATCGCCTCTCACTGATGAGATCAATGACACCGCTCGCGATATAAACAATGACATCAAATGATTAAGGCAACCGGCATTCTCAAGTCATACGGTGATCTGAAGGTTCTCAAGGGAATTGATCTTGAGGTCAGGGAGAAGGAGGTGGTTGCGATAGTGGGCGCCAGCGGGGCGGGCAAGACCACCCTGCTCCAGATCATCGGCACCCTTGACAGGCCGGACGCCGGCACTGTGCTATACAACAACCAGGATGTTGGAACACTCTCACAGCGTGCGCTCGCCTCATTCAGGAACCGGAACATCGGGTTTGTCTTCCAGTTTCACCAGCTGCTGCCAGAGTTCACCGCTCTTGAGAACGTATGCATCCCGGCTCTGATTGCAGGTAAATCACGTGCCGAGGCCGGGGTGAAGGCCTCCGAACTGCTTTCGTTCCTGGGAATGAGCGACAGGCTTGACCACAAGCCCTCGCAGCTAAGCGGCGGCGAGCAGCAACGCGTGGCAGTGGCACGGGCCATAGTCAACAGTCCGTCACTGATCCTCGCCGATGAGCCGTCAGGGAATCTTGATACGGAAAACAAGAAGGAGTTGCATAACCTCTTCTTCAGGCTGCGCGACACCTTCGGACATACATTCATCATCGTGACCCATGATCCGCAGCTGGCAGCGATGTCTGACAGAACCATCAGGATAAAGGACGGACTGATCACCTTATGATTTCCGACCATCAGGACAAAAGCCGGAATGACCACCAAATGATTTCCGACCATCAGGACAAAGGCCGGAATGACCACACAATGATTTCCCAAAAAGACGTCAGGAAGCTGAAGAGGAGCGAGCTCAAAGATTTTCTTGATCAGCGGGTCAACTGCTATAACAAGCCCGCATTCATTGGACTTGACCCTGTAAGCATCCCGCACCGGTTCACCCTTAAGGAGGATATTGAGATATCCGGTTTTCTTGCTGCGACAATCGCCTGGGGCAACCGTGTGGCGATACTCAATAGCTCCAACCGGATGATGAGCATAATGGGGAATGCGCCATATGATTTTGTTGTCAGTCACCGTGACAGCGACCTGAAGGGAATTGACGGTTGCATGCACCGAACCTTCTTTGCCGAGGATTTCATCTATTTCATTGAAGCACTGAAATATATATACCTGGAAAAGGGAGGTATGGAAGCCATCTTTTCTCATTACCGTACCCCTGACTCCATGCAGCCTGCCATACATGAATTCAGGCGGATCTTTTTCGGGTTGCCTCACAACTCCAGGACGGAGAGGCATGTGTCGGATCCTTACAAGGGATCGGCGGCAAAGAAGATAAATATGTTCCTGAGGTGGATGGTTCGAAATGACGACAGGGGAGTTGATTTCGGCTTATGGAAATCAATACCCCCGTCTGTACTCTCCTGTCCCCTTGACGTTCATTCGGGCAATGTGGCCCGCAGGCTGGGGTTACTCACCCGGAAGCAGAATGACGCGAAGGCGGTGGAAGAGCTCGACGGAAACCTTCGGGCCATGGATCCGGCCGACCCTGTCAGATATGACTTCGCCCTCTTCGGGCTGGGCGTTTTCGAGCACTTCTGATCAGACATGGCAAATAATTACTTTGCATTTAAGCATTTCACATTGCACCAGGAGCATTCGGCGTTCAGGGTCACCACTGACAGTGTACTGCTTGGCGCCTGGGCTGACGTTGAGGAGGCAGGAAATATCCTCGATATAGGCACCGGCACGGGCCTCCTGGCGCTGATGGCTGCGCAGCGGTCGGGAGCTCGCATAGTTGCTATTGAGCCCGACCGGAACTCCTTCATGCAGGCCGGACTTAATGTCACTGCCAGCCCCTGGCATGAGAGGATCACGGTGCTGAACACCTCAATACAGGACTACCGTCCATCCGGCAACCTGCTCTTTGATGCAATCATAACCAACCCGCCTTATTTTGTTGATTCTCTTCTGAATCCGAACGAAGCCATGGCGAGGGCGAGACACACCGTCAGCATGGACTATCACCGACCTTCTTGATGCTGCTTCAAGGCTTCTGGCACTTGCGGGCAAACTGCACCTGGTGCTGCCGGTGAATGAAGCATCGATTTTCTGCGCGTTGGCCGCGAAATATGATCTGCACTACAGTAAAAGAATGATTGTCAGGCCAACACCGGAAAAGCCGCCGGCCAGGGTGCTCATGTCACTGCAGCACGGCAAACCGCTGAGCTGTGAAGAGACAGAGATGGTCATAGAAAAAGGAGGGAGACACCTCTACTCCGATGAGTATGTCTCCCTCACAAAGGATTTTTACCTGAAATTCTGAAGGCCTATTTTATCATCATATCAACAGGCAGCCCGTACTCCTCCTCCATCCGTATGCCGTTGGCCTCCAGTTCATTGAGGATCGGATTGTATAATTCGGGTAGTATCGGCCTGTATACACCGTGCAGGTTTATCTTCCCGGTGAGTATCATCTTAACTGCCATGGCGGCGGGAAGGGCAACAGTCCGTGCAATAGAGGTGTTCGTTGCCGGTGTGCCGAAGTCGAGCATCCTCGAGCTGATCACCTCGCTCTTGCCATCATGGTAGGTGGCCAGGAAGAGGTGCTGCATCACAATCATGTCACGCTCGTTATCCTGCAGCCACATCAGTTTGATCATAAGGTCGGAGGTGATCTCGTAGGGCGAGGTCACCGCATATCCCATCTCCTTGTCGCTGAAGAGACCGAGCCACTCGAAAGCATCCAGGGCTCTGTCCGAAGGATTAAGACCGGGTTTGGCCTTAAGCTCTTTCCTGAGATCTTTGCCCGGCACTCCCGCTTTGTCGGCTACGAACTGCCTGTAGCTCATACCCGTGTAATCCTTGTCGCCGTCATCAATCAGTCCTATTGCCTTCATCAGGTCGAGGGTCTCGCACCATCCCTTGAACCTGAATGTGCCGCGGTACATGGTTCTGATCCCCTTGAGTCCGTATATGTCTACGTAGCTCACCGAATCACGGTTGGGATAAACCTCGAGTTCGCCAACGCCCGGGAAGGGATGTGTGAAGCGGGCCTTGAAGAGGTTGATGGGTTCCACATTGATAATCTCTCCGTGCTTCAGGTAGGTTGCTCCGTTACGGCTTGCAAGCACAACCCCTTTCGGGCTCCATGAAAACTTGTATCCAAGCGGGTTGGTGGCATACTCAGGTGCAGGAAGGGCACCGCAGAGCGAATAGAACTCATCGATCTTGCCGCCCCTCTGCCTGACGTTGTCAATGATGCGCATGGCTGACATGTGGTCTATACCCGGGTCAAGGCCAGCCTCATTGAGGAAGATCACGCCGGCTTTCACGGCGTCGTCATGCAGGGCCTGCATTGCCGGAGAAACGTATGAAGTGGTTACAAGGGGCTTCCTGTGCTTCAGGCAGAGTTTTGCCACATCGACGTGATATTTGTAGGGCAGGAGACTTACCGCAAGATCGCTCTCTTTGATCATCACGGAGAGGGTATCCATGTCCTCCGTCATCCATGCCAGTGCTCTCCCGTTCTTATGTCCGCCGAGAAGCTTGTCAGCCTTCTCCTTTGTCCTGGTGGCAATTATAACTTCAAAACCTTCTTCAAGCAGATACTCGACCATTGGCTTTGACACCAGGCCGGCACCGAGAATGAGTACTTTTTTCATATTTTTTATGTTTACTGAGTTTGATTTACGGATTCCCGCGGGCACATTTATATTGAGAGCCTCTACACAAAAGTATATAAACTCTTCCGGAGTATTTATGATAAAAGTTATACTTAAGTTGAAGGAGATTTATAATTTTGTTTTCTCAGAAAGGATAAAGCCTCCCGCCCCCGATGTCTCAGATGCACAAATATGCCGAAACACCGCTGATGAAGCAGTATTATGCCGTCAAGGCCAAACACCCTGACGCGATACTCCTTTTCAGGGTGGGCGATTTTTACGAGACTTTTGGCGAGGATGCCATCCGTGCTTCAGAGATACTTGGTATCACGCTGACCCGCCGTGCCAACGGCTCGGCCAGCTCAGTTGAGCTTGCCGGGTTCCCGTATCATGCCCTCGACACCTACCTCCCGAAGCTTGTCAGGGCTGGGCAGCGGGTGGCCATCTGCGAGCAGCTCGAAGACCCGAAGCTGACAAAGAAGATCGTCAAACGGGGGATCACCGAACTCATAACCCCGGGAGTCTCGTTCAGTGACAACGTGCTCAATCACAAGGAGAATAATTTCCTGGCGGCAATACACATAGAGAAACAGGCCGTTGGCGTGGCCCTGCTCGATGTCTCCACCGGTGAATTCTTCGTCACCGAGGGTGATACTCCCCATGTTGAGCAGGTACTGAATAACTTCCATCCGCGGGAGGTTCTGTTTGAGAAAAGGAAGTCAGAACTCTTCCGCGAGAGGTTCGGAAGCCGGTTCTACACATACAAGCTTGACGACTGGATCTTCACTGCCGAGGCTGCCGGCGACAGGCTGCTGAAGCAGTTCGGAACAACCTCGCTTAAGGGATTCGGTGTCCAGGGCATACCCCAGGGTATCATTGCTGCCGGGGCCATCCTCCATTATCTTGACATGACCCGTCACGAGAACCTCGGTCACATAAACCGCATCTCGCGCATTGAGGAGGAGAAGTATGTATGGCTCGACCGGTTCACGGTGCGCAATCTTGAGCTATTCCATTCGCCTTACGAGGGAGCGAAGACGCTGATTGACATCGTTGACCGGACCCTCTCGCCTATGGGAGGGCGCATGATGAAGAGGTGGATCTCGCTGCCGCTGAAGGATACGACTGTGCTTAACACCAGGCTCGATATCGTGGAGTTCCTGATAAGTGACAAGGGTGTCAGTGAGACCATGGAAGGGCTCATCAGGGAGGTGGGCGACCTCGAGCGGCTGCTGAGCAAGGCTGCCGTGGGACGGGTCACCCCGCGGGAGGTGGCCCAGATACGCAGGGCGCTGACAGCCATCGGAGAACTGAAAAGACTGTGTGCCGACACCGGCTGCCAGCCGCTTGTCTCCATGGCATCAGGATTTGATCCCTGTCCCGAGCTGGCAGAGATAATCAGCCGGACGCTGACGCCCGATCCACCCGTCGCCGTCAACAAGGGCCAGGTAATTGCCGAGGGCGTCTCACAGGAGCTTGATGATCTGAGAAACATCTTCTACGGAGGAAAGGACTACCTGAACGACCTGCAGCAGAGGGAGAGCGTCCGCACGGGCATCAGCTCGCTGAAGATAAGCTACAACAATGTCTTCGGATATTATATAGAGGTACGCAATACGCATAAGGACAAGGTGCCGGCCGACTGGATCCGCAAGCAGACCCTCGTCAGTGCCGAACGATACATCACTGAGGAGCTGAAGGAGTATGAGAGCAAGATCCTCGGGGCAGGGGAGAAGATCCTTGCTCTTGAGACCTCCCTCTTCAATGACCTGGTGCTGTCACTCACCCCCTACATCGCTCTCATGCAGGCTGACGCTGCGGCGGTAGGACGGATTGACTGCCTCCGCTCGTTTGCTGTAATTTCGGAAGAGTATGGGTATTCAAGACCTGTTCTTGACGAAAGCCACGTGCTCGACATAAGGGATGGGCGTCACCCTGTTATCGAGAGGCAGCTTCCTCCTGATGACCCGTATGTGCCCAATGACGTATGGCTTGACAATGACAAGCAGCAGGTAATAATACTCACAGGGCCCAACATGTCGGGTAAGTCGGCGCTCCTCAGGCAGACGGCGCTGATAGTGATCATGGCGCAGGCCGGCTGTTTCGTCCCGGCACGGGAAGCCCGCATTGGCATCATAGACAAGATATTCACCAGGGTGGGAGCCTCCGATAACCTCTCGCTGGGTGAGTCGACCTTCATGGTTGAGATGAACGAGGCGGCAAGCATTCTGAACAATCTCTCCGACCGGAGCCTGATTCTGCTTGATGAGATCGGCCGCGGGACAAGCACCTATGACGGCATCTCCATAGCGTGGGCCATGGTTGAGTATATCCATGAGTACAGGCAGAAGGCCAAGACCCTCTTCGCCACACACTACCATGAGCTCAATGAGATGGAGAACACCTTTGCAAGGGTTAAGAATTATAATGTATCAATCAGGGAACTTGACAACAAGGTGATCTTCCTACGCAAGCTGAAGAGGGGTGGAAGCGAACACAGCTTCGGGATACATGTGGCACGTATGGCAGGCATGCCGAAGAGTGTTGTGGGGCGCGCCGATGAGATACTGAAACTGCTTGAAGAGGGGCGCGGCGGAAAGAACCTGGGTAAGCCTGTTGATGAGATCGCTGTTAACCGTGAGGGCTACCAGCTTAGCATCTATCAGCTTGACGACCCGGTGCTGAAGCAGATACGCGACGAGCTGATGGGCCTTGATCTTGACAATCTGACCCCGATGGATGCGTTGAACAAACTGTATAATATCAGGAAATTACTGAAGTAAATTCAGTTGCTTGTAATTTTAAAAAAAATATTAAATTTGCACTCACATTTGCGGGAATAGCTCAGTTGGTAGAGCACGACCTTGCCAAGGTCGGGGTCGCGAGTTCGAGTCTCGTTTCCCGCTCAGATTAAAAAAAGAAAACGCCTCATCGGGCGTTTTTCTTTTTGTGACGGTGCCCTCGCGGGCTCCGGTGTATGATGATTGTATTGCCTGTTATTTAACGGGGCCCCATTCAATGAGTATGCCGTCTCTGAAATAGAGATATTTCTTGGAGTAGATCCACTCTTCATCAACGCTCTGGTCGACAAACATGCGGTTTATCTGCACGGGCTTGCCCCAGCTGTCGCGTGCCATGTCGGAGGTGATCCCCTTCCACACCTTATGCTGGTAGAGGCGTTTGCCTATATCTGTTCCGTATTTGGTTGCAAGCATCTGGTACCTGTCTTCAGGGGCGGAGTACTCCTGCACACCGGCCTGCTGCTGTGGTTGTTGCTGTTGCGACTGCGAGGCTGCAGGCTGACCCGTTGCAACGGGTTGTGCTGCCGGCGCGGGCGCTGCAACAGCCACCTCTTTAGGTGCTCCGAGCCTCTCTGACTTGACATAACCCTCGGTTCCTTCGAACCGTACCAGTGTGAATAATGAGTCAGGTGTCACAACTTCAACAGTGCTTCCTTCAGGGATGATCATTATGACTGATGTGAGGTCATCCTTGTCTCCGAAGAGCCGGGGTGATCCCTTGATGGTTGCTTTCGGCAGATCCTGTGCAATAAGTGCAATGCCCATAAACAACAGGGACAGCGAAGCTATAATCTTCTTCATGGCGTTGTGTAATTTATATATGGGTATGATCAAAAACCGTACCACCGTTATTTTTTGCGGACAATCATCAGTCCGTCTCTCAGCGGCAGCACTATTTTTTCGACGCGGTGATCGTTGCGCACCTTCTCATTGAACATCACAACTCCCTTTGTCTGCGGGTCTTTGAGTGCATCCTCGCTCTCTATCTTCCCTCCCCATAGGACATTATCAGCGATAATGAAGCCTCCCCTGCGCACCCTGTCAAAGACGAGGTCGTAATATTCGCTGTACTCGCGCTTGTCGCCGTCAATAAATACCAGGTCGAAGATGTAGTTCAGGGCAGGTATCACATCCTGTGCCCTGCCGGTATGGAGGGTAACCCTGTCGGCCACCCCTGCCAGCGCAAAATAATGGGTGCTCATCTCGTTGAGTTCGTCATTGATCTCAATGGTATGCAGCTGTCCTCCGCTCTTCAGTCCCCTGGCGAGACAGATGGCTGAGTATCCCGTGTATGTTCCAATCTCAAGGATGCGGGACGGATGGATCATATATGAAAGCATCTCCAGGAACTTTCCCTGGATATGACCCGAGACCATGTTCGGGTTAACCACATAGAGGTGTGTCTGCCGGTATAATTCTTCAAGGACCTTATCCTCAGGGGTGCTGTGTTCCCTTATGTACCTGTCAAGTTCTTTCTCCATTTTGCCTGTATATCAGAGTCGAAAGCGATGAATTGTCAAAGACGATGCCGGCAGTTTCAGCCAGCTCAGCTGCGGTCACTGCATCGATCTTACGGAAGATCTCCTCCACGCTGTCGATGCGGTCAAATATCAGGAGGCTCTTGCCCAGGCTGAGCATGAGGCTCTCGTGGTTCTCGTATGCCCTGGCGAGGTAGCCCTTGATCTGGTTCCTGGCCCTGGAGAGCTGCAGGGTGCCCAGCGGCTGGCGTCGCAGTCGCTCCAGCTCAGCATGGGTAAGCGATATGCTCTTCCCCAGGTTCCGGTTGTCGGTGCCGAAGTATATGGTTACAAGGCCGGTGTCGGTGTAGGGATTGTACATCGATTCGACATTATAGGCATATCCGCGCTTTTCGCGGAGCGAGAGGTTCAGGCGCGAGTTCATCCCCTGGCCGCCGAGGATATTGTTCAGCATGAAGAGCCCCATCCGGCGGCTGTTGTGGAGGTCGTAGGCAATGTTCCCGATGATGCAGTGGTTCTGGAAGGTATCCATCTGCTTTTCCGTTGAAACGGGAGTATAGATGTAATCGACCCTTTTTCTTTTTTCACCGTTGCCGGGTTCGATGCGGCTGAAATGCTTTTCAAAGAGGGAGACAATATTTTTAGGGCTGATGGCACCCACCGAGCAGAATACCATCTGGGTGGTAGAGTAGTTTCTTTTTATGAATCTGCGGATGGAGTCGGCTGAGATCGACCGCACCGTTTCGGGGGTACCGAGGATATTCCTGCCGATTGGCTGGTCAGGAAAAACCAGTTCCTCGAACTCGTCGAATATATATTCTGCCGGGTTATCGAGGTATGAGTTTATCTCCTCCGTCACAACTTCCTTTTCCTTTTCAATCTCGGCAGGAGGGAAGGTGGAAGAGAAGAGCAGGTCGGCCAGCAGTTCTGTGGCACGCGCATAGTGTTCCCGGAGGAAGGAGGCATGGATGGCAGTCTCCTCCTTGGTGGTATAGGCGTTCAGCTCGCCTCCGACGTCTTCAAGGCGGCTGAGGATATGGTAGGATTTCCGGTGTGTTGTTCCCTTGAAGAGCATATGTTCGATGAAGTGGGCAGTGCCGTGTTCTTCGGGCAGCTCATCGCGCGATCCCGCATTGATTATTATTCCGCAGTGCGCCACCTCGCTTGCCGTCTGGCAGTGCACCATCCTGATGCCGTTGGGGAGAGTGTGAAAGGTAAGGTCCATGCCTGTTTTTAAGAATTGACAAAGATAACAATGAAATCAGCCGTTTGGAGCTTTGAACAAAGTGAAAGGAGGGTGTTGCATGAAAAAGAAAAAGGCAGTATATTTGCCGACCGAAATGGTACCATAGCTCAGTTGGTAGAGCAACGGACTGAAAATCCGTGTGTCCCCGGTTCGATTCCTGGTGGTACCACATCTTAAAACCGCAAATCCCGCAAGATCAATGATCTGCGGGATTTTGCATTAATGGGGGTGACGGAATTGGATAAACTACCAGAACGATTTATCAAAAACCAACAAATTGTGGCTTGTCAGTGTTCATTCAATGGCTGTTCTTGGAGAATTTGATCATTTCCGTACCTGCGAGAAGAAATGCTCCGACGCCATAGACTTCAGTCATATCAGATGTAACAAGCTTCGGATCCTGGCCGATAGGTTGCACCCAGCCGAGTTTACCGTCTGCATGAACAGCACTGACAAGCGCTTTCCATGCGCTGCTGACCACAGGGGTATAGATCTCTTTATCGAGCAGACCGGAATTGATTCCGTAAGCAAGGGCATAGCAGAAGAAGGATGAAGAGCTGGTCTCGGGGTTTGGAAAGCTCTCATGATCGAGCATGCTGGCATGCCAGAAGCCCTCTTTATCCTGGCACAGGGCAACCTTTTCTGCCATTTCAGTATAGAGTTTCTCATAGAATGGCCGGTAAACACTGTCATCAGGCAGCTCCTTCAGCAGGGCAACAAGTCCACCCATCACCCAGCCGTTTCCACGACCCCAGAATATCTTCCTTCCGTTTGCTTCCAGCGCTTTTTCAGGGAAATAGCGATGATCGCGGTAAAACAGATGTTCTTCAGCATCATACAGGAAATTCCAGGTGACCTTGTACTCCCTGTCCATGAACTCCAGGTACTTATTGTCACCCGTAATGGCTGACAGTTTTGCATAGACCGGGGGCGCCATGAAGAGGGCATCGCACCACGACCATCTTTCAGTTGTTTGTCCGTCATTGTAATCGAGCAATAGGCTGCCTGAGGAGGGATGCGAAATCACATAATCAAGCCTGGCCTGCGTGGGTGCCACAATCAGATAACTGTCCTTATCTGTTTTCTTCAGCCTGTACATCTCAAGGTACATCTGGCAGACGGCGATATCATCAGCATGATACATCCTTTTACCCGGCTGCCATTCATTACTTTTACCGAGCTTGTAACAGCCAATCCAGGTATTTCCTGCATCCGGACTGATTTTAGCAAACTCCATCATGCCGGCATAGAGTGCACCATTGGTCCAGTCGAGCTGATGGTGCGGCACAGATGCGAAATTGTCAATCTGCCAGTCTGCCACCGCCTTCATCACTTTCATTATTGCTTCCGGGGTTATCTCAGGCGAGTAATCTTCTGCCCTTTGTGCCGCTGCGGAAATCATGAGGAACAGGCACAGGCTTATCAGCATCAATCTCTTGTACATCGGCGTAAGTGTTCAGGATTACTGTCAAATCATTGTAAAGGAAAGAAGATGTTTGTGCAAATACAAATCCGGATCAATATATAATGGATGAGCATAAAATTTTTCACCCATCCGTTCGTTGATATGTATAGCCATAGTTATATAAATCCAAACCGGGGAAAAAAATGAATCATTTAAGATTTAAACAATTGCTGCTGCTATCCGCACTTACACTTACTCTCACAGTTGCATCCGGGCAGACGACAATGCCGGAGGAACTGGCCACCAGCACGATCAGGGAGCAGATCAATTACGTTGAGAACAAAACAAGGATCTATGAGGGTTTCCGGGCTATCAGGGAAGACATTTTCCAGAAACTAAACCGTAATATCCTTGATACTATCTCGGCAGAGAAAAGCCGGATTGCGGAATTAAAGAACCTGACGTCTTCGTTGAACCAGAAGACAGACTCGCTGAACAGCCTGCTTGTATCAACCCGGAGCGACCTTAAGGAGGTCACCGAAACAAAAAACCAGATTAGTATCCTTGGCCTGGGCATAAACAAGAAGGCCTATAACGCCATTATGTGGACTATCATCGGAGGCTTGATCATCCTCATGGCTATTGGTTTTCTTATCTTTAAAAGGAACCTGGTTGTTCTGCTCAGAACCGAAAAGGATCTGAAAGAGGTGAAGGAGGAATTTGCCGCATACAAGCAATCGTCCAGGCTCGCCCGCGAGAAGGTGGAGATGGATCTTTTCCGCGCGAATCAGAAGCTCAAGGGAATGTAAATGCCGGCTTCGTTATGGACCTGGGATCTGGTCCGGATAAACGCACAGCAGACAATTCTTATTAAATAAAGCCTGCAGTATCAGACAGAGAGCGGGAGTGCATGAAAGCACTCCCGCTCTTTTTCCTCCAGAGGCCGGCCCGTAATTCACGCCTCCTGGATTTCCTAAAATTTTCGAATGGAAGTATTATCTGATTTACATAAATCTGTTAAAAAAGTTCTAATAATCATCTAAACAGTTATATACAATCTTCATGCATGACGGAAAAAATTCGAACGAAAATTTGATTTTGATATCTGTTATAACATAATTAATTATCTTCGGACCCTTGAGTGTTTTGAATAATGAACAATTAACAACTGTGACCATGTTACTACACCATCAGTTTGTCCGTACGGCAAAGAAGCTTGCCAGTAAGCTGGCAGTCATTGATAAGACCACCGGAAAGAGTGTGACTTATTCGAGGGCCTTAATCGGTGCTCTGATTCTTAGTTCCAAATTCAAAAAGTATGACAAGGGATTCATAGGCATAATGATCCCGACCTCGGCCGGTGCCGCACTGGCTAACGTGGGTGCACTGATGAGCGGCCGGATTCCTGTTCTGATCAATTACTCCACAGGCGCCGAGGCTAATGCCAGGTATGCACAGAAAAAATGCAACTTCAAGACAATCATTACCTCAAAAGCCCTGCTCGAGAAGATCAACTGTCCCGTTATTGATGGCATGGTTCTTAATAGAGGATATCATGGCAGGTGTCTCAACGGGCGACAAGCTTAAGGCTGCCCTGATGACCAAGCTTCCCGTCGGCATGATTTTAAAATCAATCCACGGAGGCAATGAAAATGACACTGCTGCAATACTGTTTACAAGTGGCAGTGAGAAAGATCCGAAGGCTGTGCAGCTTTCGCACAGGAATCTCATTTCAAATATTGAGAATTTCAGCAGTTACGTGAATGTTGGAGAGTCAGATATATTGCTTGCCAACCTTGTATTTTATCATATTTTCGGACTGACTGTGAACCTCTGGGTAGTATTCTATCACGGTATGACCATGGTTTCATATGCCAACCCGCTCGATTTTCAGACGATAAGCAAGATTGCCCGCGAGGAGAAACCTACCATCATGGTTGGTACCCCGAGTTTCTTCTGGGGTTATCTCAATAAATCCGAGCCGGGTGACTTTAAAACGCTCAGGCTGATGGTTGCGGGAGCCGATAAGTGTCCTGATGCCCTCAGGGACGGGTTCATGAAAAAGCATGGAGTAACACTCCTTGAAGGTTACGGTGCAACTGAGACATCACCGGTGATTTCGGTTAACTCCATCGAGTTCAACAGGCCGGGAAGCACGGGCAAGGTTATCCCGGGTGTTGAGGTGCGGATTGAGAATTTTGAGACCGGGGAAACTTGCAAAACCGGTGAAGTGGGCAAGATTATGGTCAGAGGCGACTCAGTCATGAAGGGATATTATGAAGATCCGGTGCTTACGGCTGAGGTTCTTGTTAACGGATGGTACAACACAGGAGACATGGGCTTCTTTGATGAGGACGGATACCTGTGGCATGCAGGACGATTCAAGAGGTTTGCCAAGGTAGGCGGGGAGATGGTCTCACTTGTCAAGGTTGAGAACATAATGGAAAAGTACCTTCCTGAAGGAATCTCGTGCTGCATAGTTGAGATCCCTGATGAAAAGAAGGGCTCATACATTGTTGCTTCGGTATCAGGTGAAGTCCATAAGACTGAGATACTCAGGAAGATGATGAATGATCTTCCGAGCATTGCGCTACCCAGGGAGTTCGTTGTGATAAAGGAATTGCCGATGATGAGCACCGGCAAGATCGACTTCCGGACTACAACGAAGATGGTTCAGGAGATAATGAATAAATCAGGGTTTGCCGGTTAGCAAATCGGGGTTACAGAAATTTCTTCCAGTCCCTGCGCTCGAGCCACCTGATTAACAGAAAATTGACCAGCCCTATCGCCGCCAAAATGGCTCCGAAAAGAGGGTAGGAGTGGCGTATGTTGGTTTCACCGCCAGTCATAACCGTCCACTCGCTCATACCAAATATACCTGCCAGCAGCGTAAGAGGCATGAAGATGGTTGTGATGAGGGTAAGCCTTCTTACCGTTGCGTTGGTCTGATTAGAGTCGCGTGCCATCTGGTTGTTCAGCATCGAGGCATAGAGTTCCATCAGGCTTGTCACGTTATCTCTGTGGCTCTCTGTCAACTCAAGGAAATTTGAAAGGTGGTCAAAGATATCACGGTAGTGTACCGAAGCCTTCTCAGGCACCCACTCACAGTCGTTGCGGGTGATCTTGACAAGAATCTCCCTCTCGTAGAAAAGACTCTTGCGCAGGCCGAGCAGGCTGCGGCGAAGGTATGTCAGGGTGGAGGGATCAAAGGTCGCCGGTGAAGCCAGTATTGCCTCCTCAGCCCGGTCAATGTCATCCTCCGCTTTTTCCACCGCATCAGCCATCTGGTCTACGATAAAGTCGAGAATTACATGCATCAGCCATGCCGGACCCCGGCCGACGGATGTGTTATTCCTTTCTATCACCGCCTTTATGCCGTCTATCGGGTACTTCGTTGCCTCGGAATATCCGCTCACGGTTACCAGGAATTTTTCACCGATGAACATATCAACCTCATCCGATTGCAGTTCTTCCTCCTCAAACCGAAGAGCGTTGAAAACCATGAAGGCGTAGTTTGGGAATTCATCCAGCTTCGGAACCTGGTTCTCATCGGTGCAGTCCTCAACCGACAGGGGATGGAGCCCGAGGGGTTCAATCAGTTCAGACAGCTCTTCACGTGAAGCCTTACGGTAATTAAACCAAACGTACCCGTCTTCCTTCAATGCACTGACGGCTGCTGCGAATGTGCTTATCTTATCCAGGCTTCCGCCGGAGGAAATGTGGTAAAATTCAGATGTGGCCATGATGGTGAATTATTGATGATGTGCATAAAAAATAAGACGTTTCGAATTGAATCATGGTATCTATTCATTGAATTCCTTTTGCAATATCAGCTCAATTATCTGTCTTAACTTAGGCAGGTCCTTTTCTGCGGTATCCCAGTAACCTTGTCCTCATGCATGATATTCATGCAAAATAAAATTCCTGAAAGCCCTGACCTTATACCATGGGAAGTCATACTTATCAAGTATCTCTTCATTGACATGAACAATAGCTTCGCCAATTACTGCAAATTGAAAAAGTGTCGCGTCTATTGTTTTCCTGTCCTCTAAAAATGAAGATTTCGTATAATCCGCAATGAAGAATTCAATTGTATTTATTGAATCAAGAATGTGACGGAATCTGTCTCTGTTAGTTATTCTTTGATTTTTCATAGATCAGGATCATCTCAGGAGTAATTCGCTTAAGGATTTCCGGATTTACAGCACTTTGCATTACCACATCTACCTTAAAGGGGATAAGCTTCTCCAGCTGATATTTTATCTCTGCAATGTCAAACAGCGAAAACGACTTTTTGTCAGGAACATGTACAAGTATATCAACATCGCTGTCGATGTCATGGTCTTCACGGGCAAACGAACCGAACAGCCATGCTTTTTTCACCTTGTTCTGATTTCTGAAATACTCTTTTACCTGTTTTATTACCTGTGCTCTTGTAACAGGCCTGGCAGACAGGTACCCTATTTTTTTTTCGGCAAGTCCAATTGCTTCAACCGCAAGCTCCTCCCCACTTACTTCAAGTAATATTTTGTCAGACAGCCAAAGAAGCATCAGGGTCCCCGGTTCAACCCCATAATACCCTTCCAGTTTTATCACGTTATCTCTTGTTGCTGTGCGTTTGCCGGTTTCAATTTTACTCAATATTGCCTGGTCAATATCCAGAAAGGCAGCAACCTTCCTTAAGGGATCACCTTTTTTCAGTCTCAGCTCACGTATTTTCCCTGCGAAGGTCTGCATTGTTGAATTAATTGATTTGACAAAAATAGTCAAAAATATTTATTCAAACAATTTAATGATTTATTTACTTATGAAGGCTGCAATCAATTCACCGCTGCGCGGCTGAGGCTGAGTGATGCGGCTATATTATGATATTGAATGTCGTAGCCCTCATTCTTAAGAGAGGTTACAAACTCACCGTGAGGGCGGTTCAGACGGTAGTCAGGCTCCCGGGAGGGGTGCATGAGGTACCTTTCAAAGATTGATGGGTCCTCACCAATATTAAGAACTGCATGATAGACCAGGCGATTCTCACGGCGGTGCATTGAAGATCCGAGGATCTTCTTGTCACCGATGGTAATGTCAGAAATACCCCGGGTACCATAATTCTTCACTCCGAGATCAGAAAGCATATCAAGGATCATTGCGTTGATCTCCATGAAGAAATCCTTTGACCGTGCCATTTCAGGAGAAACACGGGCTACAGTTATAACTGCCATCTCCGGGGTGAGTATGACCGCCTCGCCACCGGTAGGGCGTTTGGTCACCGGTATGCCATCGGACAATACATTTTCGAGTATAAGAGACCTCTCCGGTGTGTTGCTCTGCCCAAGAACAATTATGGTCTCCGCCGGCTGCCATACCAGCATGCCGTTACCAGTGCCGCTAAATAGGGCGGCATCGGGCAGGTCATATGGTCTCACCTCTGCCTGCATGCTGCAGCAGGTCAGGCTTTGTGTACAGGTTTGCCAATGGCATCAGCACCTGCCTCCAGGAAGACCTCCGAGATTGTCGGGTGGGCGTGCATGGTGTGAGCCACATCCCATACAGTGCTCTCGACGGCCATGTATGCAGCAGCTTCACTGATCAGGTCGGTGGCATTGTGAGCGATGATCTGAACACCAAGAACCTCTCCGTATTTTGGTTCAGAGATGATCCTCAGCACACCTTCCGGCTGTCCCTCTGTCAGAGCCTTGCCGTTTGCCGACAAAGGAAACTCGTTTACCTTGTATTCAACACCCTCAGCAGTCAGCTGCTGTTCCGTACGGCCTATCTGTGCAATCTCCGGATCGGTGTAGATGGTCAGCGGCACCCGGTCCGTCTGCATTGTCTCAGTGATACCGAGGATATGATTCACGGCAGCCATCGCCTGCGCCGATGCGGCATGGGCATAGATGCTTCTGCCGTTAACGTCGCCTACGGCATAGACACCGCTGACACTGGTCATGAAGTGATCATCGGTGACATAGAAGCTCTCTTTCTCTTCGGGATTCAGTGCCCCGGTGGGCTTGATGCCTCTGCGGGGCATGCAGTTCACGACACCTTCGTATTCATCAAGGTTGACGGCCTCATACCCTGCAGTACCTTCTATGACCTTTATCTTCAGTGAGTCAAACCTGCGGGTGATATAGGTATTCAGGTAATCATCCAGGGCAGGGAAGACCTTCTCAGCCGTTTTCAGCAGAGTGACATCCTTGCCGATGAGTGCAAGCATCTGTGATATCTCTGCTGATACCGGACCTTCACCCACCACCAGCAGTTTCTGTGGTATCTCCTTCATTGAGAAGAAGTTCTCGAGGTTGAGGATTTTTTTATCATGCACCTTGAACGGCAGCGGCCTCGGATATGAACCTGTGGCGATGATGACATTCTTTGCGGTCAGCTTGCGGTTGTCAACCACCACCGTGTCGGCCGCCTCCACAGAGGCTGTTCCGGTGATGGTCTCAACATTGTTCTTCTTGAGGAGGTACTCAACCCCCTTGGTCAGCCTTCTCACTATCCGCTCAGAGCGCTTAACGCCCTTCTCCCAGCTGAATGTCAGCTTTTTGGGATCAAGCCCTTCCACCCCGAAATCGGCCGCCATGCCCAGCCTCGCAAAGTATTTGGCGCTCTCAAGCATTGCCTTGGAGGGGATGCATCCCCAGTTAAGACACATCCCGCCGACATGCTTCTTTTCGATCACTGCCGTCTTCAGTCCTGCCTGCCCTGCCCTTATGGCGGCAACATATCCTGCCGGTCCGGCACCTATAATGATCAGATCATAATCCATCTTCCTCTTCTTTATTATTGTCTCATTATCAGTGAAAGCGGGTCAGCAACACCTGCCGCCACATCATTCAGGAACTCCGTAGCCTCGGCTCCGTCAACCATCCTGTGGTCAACCGAGAGGGAGAGCGGCATCACATTCCCGACCTTTATCTCACCGCCGGCAACCACAGGCTGCTGGTTTATGCGGCCTATTCCCAGGATGCCCACCTGCGGGTAGTTGATCACGGGCACGCCGAACCATCCGCCCAGGGCTCCGTAGTTGGTGATGGTGAAGGTGCCGTCCTTCATGTCGTCAAGTGTCAGCTTCCTGTCGCGTGCCTTCACAGCTATCTCAGCGACAGCCCTGCTCAGCTCTTTTACGGTCAGCCTGTCGGCGTTGCGTATAACCGGTACCACGAGGCCATCCGGCGTACTCACTGCGATCCCTATGTTATAGTAATTCTTATAGATGATGTTACCCTTTTCGAAATCCATCTCGGAGTTAAGCTCCGGGTGACGTTTCAGCGCTGCCACAACTGCCTTGATAATGAAAGGAAGGTAGGTAAGGCTGATATCCTCTTTTTTATATTCCTCCCTGTATCTTGCTCTTGCTTCAACCAGTGCCGATACCTCGGGTTCTTCGAAGAGGGTCATGTGGGCTGTGCTCTGTTTTGAGCGCAGCATGTTTTTGGCTATCGATTTCCTGATCTGGGTCATAGGCCTGATCTCAACAAGATCACCCTGCTGGGCGGCCGCGACCGGTGTGGCAGAGCTCTTTGGAGCTGATGCCGGGGCGTGGAAGTTCTGTATGTCGCTCTTCATTACCCTGCCTGCAGGACCTGTTCCTGTGACCTGGTTTATGTCGATATTCATCTCGCGTGCCATGGCGCGTGCCACAGGCGTTGCCAGCACCTTCTTAGGTGCAGCAGCGGAGGCTGCAGGTTTAGCCGGGGTGCCCTCATCGCTTGCGGGAAGGAAGGCATTGTTCGATGCAACTTCCAGTGTTCCGACCACGCCGGCTCCCTTTTCCTCAACCGCCTCCACCTGCGGAGCGGATGCAGCAGCAGCAGCTTCGCCGGCTATATCTATCTCAACGAGTGTCTCTCCCACATGGATTGTCTCACCGATCTTGCCGTATCGCGCGGCAATTGTGCCCTCACGCGGTGAGGGAATATCGGTCACCACCTTGTCAGTCTCCATCTTCACCAGCGGTTGCCCTACCTTGACGGCATTGCCCTTGTCAACATACCACTCTATGATGATGCCTTCGGTCAGCCCTTCTCCGATATCAGGGAATTTGAATATGTATCTCATCACCTCAGAATTTTATTGTTCTTTCAATCTCGTAGAAAATCTTCTCGGGCGTGATCATGTAATGATGCTCACCCTGGGGATAAGGCACTATCACGTCAAATGCCGCCACCCTCTTCGGGGGAGCCTCAAGGTGGAGGAAGGCCTCCTCATTTGCCAGCGCCATTATCTCGGATCCCACTCCGAAGCTGCGCGGCTCTTCGCCCACAAACACTATCCTGCCTGTTTTCTTTACTGATGCAGTAATTGTCTCCTTGTCAAGCGGATAGATGGTGCGGAGGTCAATCAGCTCCACAGAGTATCCGGCTTCCTTGGCCATGACCATTGCCTTCTGCACCTCGCGTATCATTGCGCCGTAGGCTACAACGGTCACATCGGTGCCCTGTGAAAGAACCTTTGCCTTTCCTATGGGCACTGAGAACTTCTCCTCGCTTACTTCCTGCTTGATGGCCCTGTAGATGCGCTTCGGCTCCAGGAAGAGAACGGGATCGTCACTCTCGATGGCTGATATCAGCAGTCCCTTGGCGTCATGAGGTGTTGAGGGCACAACAATCTTCAGTCCGGGGATATGTGCAAACATTGACTCCATGCTCTCGGAGTGGTGCTCGAGAGCATTGATGCCGCCACCGTAGGGAAGGCGAATCACTATCGGCATCTTGTACCTGCCCCGTGAGCGGTTGTGCATACGTGTTATGTGTGAGATTATCTGGTTGAAGGCCGGGTAGATGAACCCGCAGAACTGCATCTCTATCACAGGGCGCAGTCCGGCTGCGGCCATCCCGACTGCCGTTCCGGCTATGCCTGACTCAGCAAGGGGAGAGTCAAACACCCTCTCTACTCCGTGTTTCTTCTGTAATCCTTCGGTGACCCTGAAGACACCGCCCTCGAAGCCGGCATCCTCGCCGTATACAACGACGGTCTTATCCTCTGTCAGTTTGATATCCAGGGCGTCATTGACGGCATTGACAATATTCATTGGTTTCATTTGCGTGCGTTTTTCCATTGTAAGAATTTTTCATGTTCGATCTGCTGGTCGCGGAGCTCCTGGGGCATCTCGGCATAGGTATATTTGAATACATCTTCAAGAGGATAATTAACATTCTTTTCAACCTCCATGAAGAGGCGGTCAATCTCCTTTTTGTATTCGTCGGTGATCCTCTCCTCTTCTGCATCTGTCCAAAGCTTCTTCTTTTCCAGGAAGAGCTTCATGCGGCGCAGCGGATCCTTCTTGTCCCACTCCTTCTCCTCTTCCGTTGTACGGTACTTGGTAGGATCGTCGGAGGTGGTATGGGCTCCCTTGCGATAGGTTACTGCCTCAATCAGCACGGCCTGGCTCTCAGTGCGGGCATACTCATGCGCGAATCTGAAGGCGGCCAGCATGGCAAAAATGTCATTGCCGTCGACTTTCAAACCCTTGATGCCGTAAGCCTTTGACTTGATGGCGATGTTGATACTGGCCGTCTGGCTCTTTACCGGTACGGAAATCGCGTACTGGTTATTCTGCACAACGAATATCACCGGCACTTTCCAGACACCGGCGAAGTTGAGTGCTTCGTGAAAGTCACCCTCGGATGTTCCACCATCACCCACGAATGCTATAGCAACCTCATCCTTCTTCTGATATTTTATTGCATACCCAATGCCTGAAGCGTGGAGAAGCTGTGAGGCAATCGGCACGGACATAGGAAGCACATGATTTGCTTCTGCAGACTTAAACGCGTCTTCATGACCCATGGCGTAGAGGAACACTTCCTTAACAGTGATCCCCTTGGCCAGCCAGGCGCCCAGCTCTCGGAACGCCGGCACCAGCCAGTCGTCATGCCTGAGCACCGCACCGGCGGCAACGCCAATTGCCTCCTGTCCATAGTTGGGCGGATAAGTGAATACACGACCCTGTCTCTGGTAGGAGACGATCATGTGGTCAAGTGTCCGGACAAAGAGCATGTCCTTGTAGAGTTTCAGCATCTCATCGTCGGAGAGCTGCGGCATCAGTTCCTTGCTGATTACCTTTCCGTTGTTGTCAATGACCTGCAGCATCTTGTTATCAGCAGGGTCAAACTGGTCGAACATCATATATTTTGTTTAACGTTTCTTGAATAAAAGACAATCAAAGCCCGAATTTGTTCAGAGAGCTCTATAATACCCGTTTTATGTGAAGAAATGTTAACAGGTGCAGGGGCAAAGTATAATTTGTTTTAAATTAGCCACATGTTTACCTTTTCAACAAACCCAATCCCTAAAAATATGAAAAATTTTATTAAAGCATTATTAATCATTACCGTTATTGTCACGGTCTCCTGTCAGAAAAAATCAGGAGATGAACTGACCATCCCGTTTGAGAAGTACCAGCTTGAGAACGGACTGAGCGTTATACTGCATGAAGACAAGTCCGATCCGATCGTATCTGTAGCCATCTACTATCATGTGGGAAGCAACCGCGAGGTACCCGGCCGCACAGGATTCGCGCACCTGTTTGAGCACATGATGTTCCAGCAGAGCGAGAATGTACCTGAAGACCAGTTTTTCAGGCTGATACAGAGTGCCGGCGGTACGCTTAACGGATCCACCAACCAGGACCGTACCAACTACTATGAGACTGTTCCGAAGAATGCCCTGGAGATGGTTCTCTGGATGGAGTCTGACCGCATGGGATATCTGACAAACACCATTACAAAGCAGGCTTTTGCCATTCAGCAGAACGTGGTTCAGAATGAAAAACGCCAGAACTATGACAACAGGCCTTACGGCCATTCCCAGACAGTATTGTCAAGAGCGATGTTTCCCGCAGGCCATCCCTACAACTGGACTACCATCGGGGAGATCGAAGATCTTTTCAATGCCACCGTAGAGGATGTGAAGGAATTCCACGGCCGCTTTTATATTCCCAACAATGCAACTCTTGCCATCACGGGTGATTTTGAGCCTGAGCAGGTCAAAGAGCTGGTTCAGAAATATTTCGGTGAGATACCCAAGGGTCCGGATGTGGAGAAGCTGACCCCGCTGCCTGTCACTCTTCCGGAGACAAAGAAACTGTTTCATGAAGACAACTTTGCAAATGCACCGCAGTATACAATGGCATTCCCGACACCTGAGAGATATTCGAAAGATTCCTACGCTCTCTCGGCACTGTCCGACATTCTCGCCGGAGGCAAGAAATCGCCCATGTACTCGGTGCTGGTAAAGGAGAAGAAGCTGACATCGAATGTCATGGCGATGAACATGGCGCAGGAACTTGCTGGCACATTCCGTATTTCCGTAACGGCCAATCCCGGCATTTCCCTGGCAGAGGTTGAAGATGCCATCTTCGAAGGATTTGCCCGCTTTGAGCAGGAGGGTTTCGATGAGAAGGACCTTGAGAGGGTGAAGGCAGGTCAGGAGACCAGTTTTTACAACATGATCAGCAGTGTTCAGGGCAAGGCATTCCGTCTTGCCGAGTATGACATCTTTGCAGGCGACCCCGGTTTTTACAAGGAAGATATGGCCAGAATGATGGCTGTCACTGTAGATGATGTGCAGCGCGTTTATGACCAATACATCAAGGGAAAGAATTACGTTGCAACAAGCTTTGTTCCCAAGGGCAAGGTTGATCTTGCTGCTGCCGGATCTGTAAATGCGGGCATCGTCGAGGAGAACATACTCACCGCAACCGAGGTGAAGATCGAAGCCGGCGATGCCGCGGAGATCGCGAAGACCCCCTCTTCGTTTGACCGCTCGGTGCAGCCGCCACTGGGACCGGATGTATCCGTGACCGTCCCGGCAGTATGGAAGTCTTCACTCGCCAATGGCATGAAGCTATACGGGATACAGCACAACGAGGTGCCGCTTGTACAGTACAACATCGTCATTGAAGGAGGTCATATGCTGGATGATATCGGCGCTCCGGGCGTGGCAAACATGCTGGCGATGATGCTTAATGAGGGAACGAAGAACAAGACACCGGAAGAGCTTGAGGAGGAAATTGACCTTCTCGGAGCAATGATAAGGGTCTCAGCGGATGACGAAGAGATCACGGTAAGCGTCAACACTCTTGCGCGCAATTTCGAGAAGACCCTCGCCATTGTGGAGGAGATGCTTCTTGAACCGAGATGGGATTCACTTGCGTTTGAGATTAACCGCACACGCGTTCTCAACGGACTGAGGAGAAACTCAATCGATCCGACCTACCTCGGCTCAATGGCACTCACGAAACTGACGCTGGGCAGCGACAATATCTTTGCTACTGATGTGTCAGGAACCACTGAGAGCGTACAGAATATGACCATGGACGACATAAAGGCGTTCTATGAAAAGAATATATCACCTTCAGTGGCACGCTTTCTCGTTGTAGGGTCAATAGATCAGGCAAGAATTGAAACTGCCCTCGCCGCCCTTGGAACAAACTGGCAAGCCAAAGAGGTTCAGATGCCTGAGATTGCATTCGCACCGGCACCTGAGAAGGCAGGTGTCTATTTCGTCGATGTGCCCGGAGCCAAACAGTCAAACCTTTACATCGGCGCTCCGGCTATACCCCGTGGCCATCCCGATTATTACGCCGCATTTGTTGCCAACTACAAGCTCGGCGGTTCGTTCAACGGCTATGTCAACCTTGTCCTGAGAGAGGAGAAAGGCTACACCTACGGTGCAAGAACCAACCTCATCGGGCAGAAGAACTTCGGTGCCTTCGTGGCCAGTTCCGCAGTAAGGTCAACAGCCACCCTCGAGTCAGCTGAGATCTTCAGAGACCTGATGGCAAAATACAGGGCAGGCGTTTCGCAGAGCGATGTCGATTTTACCCGTGATGCGCTGCTCAAGGGTAATGCTCTTCAGTTTGAAACGCAACGGGCATTGCTCGGGATGCTTAACACGATGAGCGCTTACGGATTGCCTGATGATTACATTTCCCGCGAGGAAAATTATGTCAGGAACCTTTCCGTTGAGGAGGTCAATGCAATGGTACAGAAGTACATTGATCCCATGAAGATGTATTATGTGGTCGCAGGCGATGCCGCCACGCAGCTTAAGGAGCTTAAGAAGCTCGGCTTTGGAGAACCCGTCTTAGTGAAATAACAGATATTATGAAAAAAACCATCAGTTTAATTATGCTTGCCATGCTGATCCTGGCTTCAGGATGCAGCAGCGAGAAGAAAAGCACCCTCTCAGTCCCGTACGAGTCGTACAAACTTGACAACGGATTGACTGTGATCCTCAACGAGGATAAATCTGACCCTATCACATCACTGGTGATACTCTACCATGTCGGATCAAGCAGGGAGGTACCGGGCAAGACCGGTTTCGCCCACCTGTTCGAGCACATGATGTTCCAGCGTTCCGAGAATGTCGGTGAGGATCAGTTCTTCAAGTATATCGAAGGAGCAGGAGGTACCCTCAACGGTGGCACCAGCTTCGACCAGACGATCTATTTCGAGGTTGTCCCGAAGAATGCCATCGAGATGGCCATGTGGCTCGAGTCAGACCGCATGGGTTTCCTTCGTAATACCGTGACGCCGCAGTCGTTTGCCCTGCAGCAGAATGTCGTTCAGAACGAAAAGAGGCAGGGAGTTGATAACAGGCCCTACGGATTCACGGATTATGTCCTTCTGAAAAACCTCTACCCCCAGGGTCATCCCTACAGCTGGGATGTGATCGGGGAGATGGAGGACCTGGCGAATGCTACTATCGATGACGTGAAGGAATTTCACAAGAAATTCTATATCCCCAACAATGCAACCCTTGTAGTGTCAGGTGATTATGAGATTGAGGAGATAAAAGCACTGATAGAGAAGTATTTCGGAGAGATCCCGGCAGGGGAGGAGCTTACGGATCCTGAGCCGATGAATGTAACCCTGACAGAAACGAAGAAGCTTTATCACGAGGACAGCTTTGCCCGTGCACCGCAGTATACTATGGTATTTCCCGTAGGAGAGCAGTTCACAAAGGACTCATATTCGCTTGATGTCCTTGCACAGTTGCTGGGAGTGGGGAAGAAGTCGCCGCTCTACACGGTGCTTGTAAAGGAGAAGAAGCTCACCTCCAACGTGAGAATATACAACCAGTCGCAGGAACTTGCCGGCCAGTTTGAGATAAACATCACGGCCAACCCATCAACCAGTCTCGATGAAGTTGAAAAGGCCATCTTCGAGTCGTTTGCGAAGTTTGAAACGGAAAAATTCACTGAGAAGGATCTGGAGAGGATCAAGGCCGGTCTGGAGACCAATTTCTACAACATGCTGAGCAGTGTCATGTACAAGTCGTTCATGCTTGCCATGTACAGTGAATTTGCGGGTTCTCCCGACTTTATGACCGAGGAGCTGGAGATGATGCAGAATGTTACCATGGATGATGTCTGGGACGTTTATAACCGATATATCAAGGGTAAGAATTATGTGGCGACCAGCTTCGTGCCCAAAGGGCAGCTTGATCTTATTGCTGCAGGGTCTGTCAATGCAGGGGTGGTTGAAGAGGATGTCACAAAGGCGACGCAGATGGAGGTTGCTGCCGGCAGGTGAAGAGGTGATAGAAAAGACACCAAGCAGCTTCGACCGTTCCGTGGCACCGGCACCCGGACCTGAACCTTCGTTGACTATTCCGGAGGTATGGAAGGCAGAAGCAGCCAACGGCATGAAGATCTACGGTATCGAACAGCATGAGCTCCCGCTTGTGACCTATTCAATTGTCATTGAGGGTGGTCACCTGCTCGATGACATCAGCAAGCCTGGTGTGGCAAGATTTGCAGCCCAGATGCTCAATGAGGGAACGGCCGGCAAGACGCCGGAGGAGCTTGAGGAAGAAATTCAGCTGCTGGGTGCAAGAATCAGCATCTGGGGAGGACAGGAGGATATTACTGTTTCTGTCAGTTCACTGGCACGCAACTTTGAGAAGACGCTTGTCCTTGTTGAGGAGATGCTGCTTAGCCCGCGCTGGGATGAGGAGCAGTTCTCGATTAACAAAACACGCACCGTCAATAACCTGAAGCGTAACCTGGCTGAACCCAATTACCTGGCCAGCAATGCGTTCAACAGGCTCACACTGGGCGCTGACAACATCATGGCCATAGACGTCAGCGGGACGGTGGAGAGCGTGGAAGCCATCACAATCGATGATCTGAAGGCATTCTACGAAAAGAATCTCTCGCCTTCCGTGGCTAACTTCCATGTGGTTGGTGATGTTGACAGGGCAAGGGTTGAGAAGGCTCTGACAAGCCTTAATGAAAAATGGAAAGCCAGGGAGGTTGTCATGCCGGCAATTGTCCTCCCGCCTGCGCCTGAGAAATCTGCAATTTATTTCGTTGATTTTCCGGGAGCAAAACAATCGGTTATAAATATCGGCACACTTGGACTGACCCGTAACCATCCCGACTACTACAAGGCCGATGTGGCAAATTACATGCTCGGAGGCACTGCCAGTGCACGTCTGTTCATGATTCTCAGGGAAGAGAAGGGTTTCACCTACGGCGCCTACTCCGGTTTTGAAGGGATGAGGAGTTATGGAACCTTCAGGGCCTATTCCTCTGTTCGCACCGATGCCACGCTCGAATCACTGGAGCTCTTCAGGGACATAATGAAGGATTACAGGGCCGGCGTTCCCCAGGAGACGGTTGATTTCACGAAGGGATCGCTTCTCAAGGCCAATGCCTTGCGTTTCGAGACCAATGAGGCCAAGCTCGGCATGCTGAGTACCATGACCACCTACGGGCTGCCCGAAGATTATGTCAAACAGGAGGAGGCTTACCTCAGAAGCCTGACAAAGGAGCAGTTTGATGAGACCGTGCAGAAATATATTGATCCCATGAAGATGAATTACGTTGTGGTTGGTGACGCTGCCACGCAGATGAATGGGATTGAAGAAGGTCGGGTTCGGAGACCCGGTACTGGTAAAGTAAAGTGATTTACCCAGGATAATGTTATAAATCCGGGGTTGCGCTGCCGCAGCCCCGGATTTTATATTTAACCTGGCCAGAGTTTTAAGGGTTTGACATTGATTACCTGAGGCTGACCTTCTTCTTCAGCCTTGTATCACCGGCTGAAGCGCCCACCAGGAGCTCAATCTTGCAGAGATCATGATCCCATGCCTGTTTCGTCTCGTTCCAATACATGAGACTCTCTACCGGGACTGTCAGGCTTACCGTTTTGGTTTCTCCCGGCTTCAGGGTTACCCTGTCAAATGCCTTGAGTTCCTTATGCGGCCACTCTACTGAAGGATTAATTCGGTGCACGTAAGCCTGCACCACTTCATCCGCAGTCATTTCCCCTGTGTTCTGCAGTTCAAATGTGATGGTTATTGCATCGTTTATGCCATACGTTTTTTTATCAGTCTTCAGCTTTGAGTACACGAATGAGGCATAGGTAAGGCCGTGACCGAACGGATACATCACCGGTACTTTCTTTGTGTCGAACCACCGGTAGCCCACAAGTGACTCTTCGGTATAATATGCGTTATCAAGGTCTTTCTTCAGTTCCTTTCCTGCTTCTTTCCGGTTCTTCCCGGTTGTGTCACTGGTTGATACCAGGCTGGCAAAGACATCAGCATTACTGTCATTCTGAGGGTAGTTGCCCATTGCATATGCGGGGGAATCTTCAAGTTTCACAGGTATAGTGAAAGGGAGCCGCCCTGATGGAGAGATAGTTCCGAGAAGCACATCGGCCAGTGCGTTTCCACCTTCGGAACCGTTAAACCATGAGATGAGCAATGCCCTGGAGAGCGGGTTGACCGTGTTAAGGTCGTTGGGTGCGCCGCTGGTCAGCACCGTAATGATATTCGGGTTCACTTCAGCTAAACGGGTAATCAGCTTATCCTGACCTGAAGGAAGGAAGATATCCTTCCTGTCTTCTCCTTCGGTTTCGACGGCACGGTTATTACCGCCTACAAAAATCACAAGGTCTGCTCCGGAGGCTACTCTGACAGCTTCTTCCGCCAGTTTTTGTGCAGTAAGTTCCTTTGCCTGCGCCTCCTTTTCAAGCTCTTCAGGTGTCCGTTTCCGGAATCTGTCGGCCCAGTTGTACTGAACCGGTTCGTATCCTTTTGCATAAATGATTTCAGCCCTGTCGTCAATTTTCTTCTTCAATCCCTCAAGAGGGGTCACTTCATACAGTGCCTTCACCCCGGCTCCCAGTCCTCCTGATGCCATTTTCTGTGTGGCATTGGCTCCGATAACCGCGATCACCGGTTTGTCAGCAAGCTTTAGCGGAAGCACTCCGTCATTTTTCAGCAGAACGATTGACCGGAGGGCCACGTCATAGGCAACTTTCTGCTGTGCCGGCTGAGAAGTCATTTCCCTGTTTGCTTCGTTTTCAGGGACAGGACTGATGGCCATTCTGACGCGCAGTATCTCCCGGACGCGTCTGTCAATTATTTCTTCGGAAACTTTCCCCGCTCTGACCGAATCGAGCAGGGCCTGGCCGAGATATTTTTTGTCAGGCATTTCAACATTAAGTCCGTTATTGATTGAGTTCACAGTGCTGTGTGTCCCTCCCCAGTCGGAAATTACCATTCCGGCAAAGCCCCACTCATCGCGCAGTATCTTATTGAGGAGCATATCATTTTCGGCGCACCACCAGCCGTCAACCTTGTTATATGCAGCCATTACACCGTAGGCATCGGCCTCCTCAACCGCGGCCCTGAAGGGCGGGAGATAGATCTCGCGCATGGCCCGTTCTCCGACTATCACGTTTACTGTGCCGCGATTGTTCTCCTGGTTGTTCAGCGCATAGTGTTTCAGGCAGACAGCAACGCCGTTGTCCTGAACGCCTTTCGTGTACCCGACGGAGAGCCTGGAGCTCAGGAACGGGTCTTCGCTCAGGTATTCATATGTTCTTCCGCCAGTGGGGATTCTCTGGATATTAATGGCTGGTCCGAGCAGCATGTCCTTCCCCCGGAGACGTGCTTCCTTTGCAATCGCCAGTCCATAGGCGTAAGCCAGTTCCGGGCTCCATGTGGCTGCCAGGGCTGATCCTGTAGGGAAGAAAGTGGCTTTATCGTTGACCCAGCCGAGTGGCATCCAGCCGTCAGGCTGCATCTCCTCCCTTATACCGAACGGGCCGTCGGCATATTTAATGTCGGCTATCCCAAGGCGCTCGACGCCCGCTGAAACGAACATGTGTTTGGCGTGCAGCATGTTTATTTTTTCATCGAGTGTCATCTGGCTGATTATGCCATCAATCTGTCTGTCATGTTCAAGCAGGGTTGATTTGCGGATCTGTCCTGCGGTGCTGCCTGCCAGCAGGAGCGCAACCATAGCACAAACTGCCATTCTGGTATGTTTCATGTTATTTTGAAAGTTTAATAATTCATTAAGCCCGGTAATTGAGATTGGATGCCGTAAATATAACTTACATATCATATATTTGCACAACCATCTGAGAATTATAGGCCAGGTTAGTTCAACCATGAACCTTTGGACTTTCTGACCTTGAGACTTTAAGACTGAGAATGGCCCGGATGGTGGAATGGTAGACACGAAGGACTTAAAATCCTTTGGCCATTGCGGCTGTGGGGGTTCAAGTCCCCCTCCGGGTACCCAGAGGCACAAGAGGTCAGAACCGACCTCTTGTCTCTTTTTATGGCTTTCTGAAGCCCTCACTAATTAAAAGGATGAGATATACGTTAGTTTTTAGGGATAGGGTTGCAACTTTTAAATTTGGGAAATCAGATTTTTTGCGGGAGTTGCAACCAGGGATCTTCTCTTTGGTGGCTCGTCTGACTTCCGGTAAGATTCCGGGAGGTTCTCTATAAATTATCCACCAAATAAGATCAAAAGGATTTTTGGTTATTAAAATATTGGATCCTTCTCTGCTTTTAAGCTATCAAAAAACCCTTCGTTTATTTGAGTTGATGTCCTTTATCTGGAAATCCCATCATCATGACAATCTTCGGTCAATTATGGAAAAAACGCCAGCATTAACCAGCCTTCTCCGTCACAACCTGATCATCTCATTTAATTGATTGATAATAGTATAAGGTGGTCACTCAAAACCGGAGGCAGGTGGCCTGATGATCCGTTTTATCCATTTGACATCAAAATTCTAATATAGAGTAATGAAAGAGTGAACGTAACGAGATGTGTATCCTTCTTTTTTATAAATTTGTGTAGTAACGATTGGAAATAAGTTTTACTCAACTTAAAAACTTTCTAACATTATGAAATCCCTGAAAAACATTATCTTATGCACGCTTGTCCTGATTTTAGCGTCAGCATGCAGTTCAAGTCAACAGAAAAATAAAAAGAATGAAACTCAATCCAAACCTAACATTATCCTTCTTGTTGCTGATGATTTAGGCTTCAGCGACATCGGCCCATTTGGAGGGGACATACAAACACCGGTTCTCGACAAGTTGGCAAAGGAGGGCATGCTCTTCTCTTCTTTTCACGTTTTGCCAACCTGTTCGCCAACCCGTTCAGTGCTGCTCACAGGAAATGACAACCATATTACCGGCCTGGGTACCATGAGCGAAATGATTTATCCTGAATTACAAGGGCTGCCCGGTTATTCAGGACATTTGAATGATCAGGTTGTGACTCTTCCTGAAATATTGCGAGAGAATGGGTACCACACCTATATGGCAGGCAAATGGCATCTGGGAGAAGAAGAAGGACAAACCCCAGAAGACAGAGGGTTTGAAGAATCGTTTGCCTTGTTACAGGGCGGAGGAAGCCATTACGCTGACCAAAATCCGTTATCCATTCCAATAGGGATGGATTACATGGTGAATGGGGAAAAAGTGGCAGAACTTCCGGCTGATTTCTACTCAACAAGCAACTATACTGACACCCTGATAGCCTATATAGAAAAACACAAAGCAGACCATAACCCTTTCTTTATGTATGCTGCCTACACTGCCCCCCATGATCCGTTGCATGCACCCAAAGAATACATCGAAAAATACCGGGGAAAATTCGACATGGGATGGGATTCGTTGCGTAACCTCAGGCTCAACAATCTAAAAGCTCTCGGAATTATATCAAAGGATGTTAACGATTTTGCACCCAGCGGAGTTCCAAAATGGGAATCCCTCAATGCCGAGCAGAAAAAAGAGCATGCACGGACCATGGAGGTTTATGCGGCCATGGTTGACTACCTGGATATGAGTATTGGGCGCATCGTTAACTACCTGAAACAGGAAGGATTGTATGACAACACCATGATACTTTTTATGTCCGATAATGGTGCCAATGGCGCACCAGCTACCGCCTACCCGGGTAATGCCGATGGAAAATATTTAGGCACGTTTGATAATACGGTTGAAAACCGGGGGTTGCCCGGCTCTTTAATTGATGTGGGTCCGGGATGGGCACAAGCATCTTCCTCACCGTTAAGGATGTTTAAAGGTTTTACTGCGGAAGGTGGTATCAGGGCACCATTAATTGTCAAAATGCCTTCTTCCGGAATAAAGCACGAAGGTGAGTGGAATAATAGCTTCGTTCATGTTTCTGACATCATGCCAACGCTGTTGGCGCTTGCAGGAGCTAACTATCCGCAGGAAACAAAAGAGGGTACCCCTTTAAAACAACCCATCGGGATATCCATCCTTCCGCTTCTGAATGGAGAAACAACTGCGCTGAGCGTTGAGAAAGGCATGGGCTGGGAGTTGTTTGAGATGAAAGGCTATATCAAAGGCAACTGGAAAATTCTCCGATTGGGTAAGCCTTTCGGAAATGGCACCTGGCAGCTTTATGACCTTGAAAAAGACCCGGGAGAAATTAATGATTTGTCGCAGCAGTTTCCTGCAAAAAGGGATTCCCTTATTAGCGATTGGATGAAGTATGCAGAAGAAAATGGGGTTATTGACCATAAAGGGTTTTATGATGCGTTTTTCCAGAAAAACGTTGGTGGAGAGCAATAACTTTAAAACCATGCGCACCATTTTCTTTTATAAAAGTGAATCAGAATTCTGACAGGAATTCATTGAATAAAGAAAAACACAAAAGCGTAACATCAGTTTGCCAATATGGCGGATGAAGTGCTTCTATCAAACATTTGTGCAAAGTTCAACAGATTTATTTCTGTTGAACTTTTGTGTTAAAAATCCGCCACATCGCCAAGCTGCAATGGACAAAACGGATCATTAGACCACCTGTCACCGGTTTTGGGAACCACCTTATTCTAATATCAATCAATTAAATGAGATGGTCTGGCTGTGACGGATAAGGCTGATCAATGCTGGCGTTTTTTCCAACAGGATCTCAGAAATGTATTCACTATTCACTTCATCAGTAAATGATCTTGTTGATAATTATAATCAAAGAGTAACAATGAAGCTTTAGTATCGTATTCCTCCTGCAATATTTGGAGTATTATCTATTATGACTTTCTTATCGATGCTAGCTCTTGGTTATCAGTTTGGGATTTCAGGGAAAGGAAGTTTCAAGATCAACCTGTTACTTGCTCTAATTTTTGCTATGGTCATGTTCTTAATTTTAGCACTTGATCGTCCTGAAACAGGATTGGCAAAACTCAATCAAAAACCAATGTTAACATTACAGCAACAATAACATGAGAAGTATTTAAATGATAGTCAGAGTAACAAATAATACCGAAAGATTTAAATTACAAGACTGAGCATAAGTAAGTGTTAATCCTTTTTTAAACGGTCCAGACAATTAATCAAACAACCATATATAATTGATTTAATGTATTTTAATAATTACGACTTGAATATTGGGGCTAATTGAAGGTTACCAGATTGGTTGCAACTTTTGTCCGTTCGGGGTACAGCGCCCACCGAAGCCATGGCGAAGGTGGGCTGAAAAAGAACGAGAGTGAGAGCGAGCACTCTCGTTTCTTTTTCCTCACAACTCGCACATATACTCACACTTTTTAGGCGCCATCTGACATCCTGTATTATTCCAGGAGGTGACCCTACCCTGCAAAATCTATAATATCTAATTTTATTATCTCCCAATGTTTGCCTTGTAAACAAATTGGATCAAAATCATCATCTGCATTCTGGAAATTTGAGAAATTGCTTCTGATTTGATCCTCGTCATGGGTGCAAGGATATCTTTGTTTGTGAAGGGCAACCATTCTTCCGATTGAATAATCATCTTTTAGTTCATGAATATCCCAAAAATCCTTTTTCCTTCCGCCCCTGGAAATGACATCAATTTTCATGGCTATAATTTCTTCAACAGTCGCCAATCTTATACCATCTATTAGGATAAATTCTTGAATAAACTTATCCGTATAGAATAAATCCAATTTTACACAATCTTCTTCACTAATACCAATATAATAGGACTTACCTAGTCCAACTACTTTATACTCATTTGTATCAACATAAGAAAATGTATTACATAAAAATTCATAGATTGCTCCAAAATCAATTGAATCATAGGGAGCATCAGAAAACAAATCAATATCAACTGATTCCCTATGTCCTCTTAGCAAACTTAAAGCAGTCCCGCCAACTAACCTCAAAGGATTAAATTCCTTAGCTGCCATTGGTGTTTTTAATATACCTTGCAATTGTTGACCGGTAGTATTGTAATGAAGTTTACTTTCCATGCGTGTTCAATATTTTATTGACATTCTCTTGTCCATAAAATCGAATTATTTCACTTTTCTCAATTTCATTACCTCTCTCATATACTCTTTTAATAATTGCATTTTTTTGTTTTTCCCAGTCTATATTTTCCATTTTCGTATCCCAAAACAGAACTCGCCTCAATTTAGTAAAATCAGGATGTAATTTATATTGTTTGTTCTTTGTTTCTTTAATGTCATAAAAAACCTGCAAAGTCATAAAGAATCCTTCTTCAATCCCTAAGGCTTCCTCAATTTTCAAAGCAAGATTTATATTCATCCTTCTCTTACCTTTAGTAATAGATACTAGCGTTTGCGGGTACTCCTTCAATGAAATAGCAAACGGTCCTTTATGCAGATGTCGCTGTTTAAGCTCACGCTCAAGAATAAATCCAGGATGGATTCCTTTTATTATTGATAATTCATTTTTCATAATACAAATGTAAACAAATATGTTTACACAAAATAGTTTATTATTGTAAATTTATAAAAAAATTGAACCGTTTAATCCTATGCGATTGATTAACAATCACATAAATGGCCAACATTATCATCTATTAAAGAAGTTAATCCTACGAGAAGGTTGCAACTTTTGTCCGTTGGGGGTACTGAAAAAGAGTGAGAGTGAGAGTGAGAGCGAGAGCGAGCACTCTCATCTATTTTTCCTCAAGACTCGCACTCACACTAAATTCGACCTCTTGTTCCTTTATACAACATTTTTTAAGCATCGATGTGTAATTCCCAATGTCAGGGATTAAAAAATTGCACCTGAGAACGTTAATATTAAAAATATTTTTTATGTTTGTCTACGGTGTGAAAAAGTCTGTACCTTAAGGGGATCAAATTTGTTTTTGTTTTAAACCTGAACACAATGCTTAACGTAACTTCCAAGTCAGATTGTGCCTTTGATGTAAATAAAAAATTATTCCTTAGTTATTTAGTCAAAAACGGAGGCCCTGAACTGCGTGATTATGAAGAATTTGTTTACATTGTCAATACTCTGGAGGCAAATAATATGAATGAGTTCAGGGAAGTGATTAATCCAATACTTAACGTCAATACCCTGATTGGCCGGAGTTACACAAAACCATTTGGATATCCGGGAGATTTTTATCTGATCGATCATATTTATTCTAACCATGTTAATGATGATAAAAAATATCGCAAATGGGATATCTTTTATCAGGATCAGGCCGGAACAACTGCTGTCAGAAACCGTAAAGATTATTTCATTAATCAATGCCTGAATCTTGCTCTTAAAAAACAGGGTGAAAAAAGGGTACTGATACTCGGGTCAGGACCGGCAACAGATGTAAATGAATTTCTAAACATGTACACCGGAAACGATATCACTTTTGACCTTGTGGATTATGACCAGAATGCAATTGATTATTCGTCAGCCAAGAATGAAAAATTTGAAAGACTGATTTCCTATCACAAAGTCAATGTTTTAAGGTTTGAACCTTACATGAGGTATGACCTTATCTGGAGTGCGGGATTATTTGATTACTTCAAAGAGAAGCACTTTGTTTACCTGCTTAAAAAATACATTAATTACGTAGCAGAAGGAGGTGAACTTGTAATTGGCAATTTCAGCACTGAAAATCCATCACAAGTCCTTATGGAGGTCGTATCTGAATGGTACCTGAACTACAGAAGCAGAGAAGATCTTTTAAAGATCGCCGGAGAGGCAGGTCTCATGAACAGGAAAGTTTTTGTCGATGCCGAAACCCTTGGTGTAAATCTTTTCCTTAATATTCAGTGAAACTGAAAATAAGCTCTTGTCTGAACAGCAATCCGATCACTTCAATCATTACTCTGTAAGAGTTAAAATGCTGTTATCCCATAATTTTTAAAAGCAATTGATAAAATCTATTGCCCACTTCTGGCGTTTATCAATAAATCGATAGTCAGAAAGGATGAATATTTTCAAAAATACGCTGAATAATTTATTGGGATTGAGTCGGGAAAGCTCTGAATCAATGACTTTTAACAAACTAACCCTTTCATTTACAGGATATTTGTCGAATTATGAATCTGAATTCCTTAATGACTATTATGTCAAGGCTTTGAACCCGTTCAGGGTTGCCCTGATCCTGGCGATGATCTTTTATGGTGGGTTTGCACTTCTTGATGCCGCCACGGTACCGGAACTGAAAGAAATATTCTGGCTTATAAGGTTTGCTGTTGTATTACCGGTTTTGTTATCAGTATTTGCATTTACATATTTCAAATCGTTCAGGAAATATATGCAATTGTCGATAACTGGCGTCATGTTCATTACCGGATTCGGGATTATAGTAATGATAGTTCTTGGTGCCAGGATATCTAACTACTCATATTATGCCGGCCTTATACTGATCTTCATTTTTGGGTATACATTTGCGAAAGCGCGGTTTATTTATGCATCGTTAGCGGGCTGGCTGATTGTTATTGCTTACGAGATCTCAGCTATATGGATCTCAGACACTCCTTTCACAATAATGGTAAATAACAATTTCTTCTTTATCAGTTCAAATATTATCGGAATGCTAGCAGGGTATTCCCTGGAACTATCCTCCCGCAGGGATTTTTATATGAGAAAGCTCCTCGAACTGGAACAGGACAAAGTCAAAGCAGTCAACAGCACCCTGGAAAAACGAGTCATTGAGAGGACACGACAGCTGACGGATACCAATTTAAAACTGAAGAAAGAGATTGAGGTTCGCAAAAGATCCGAAAAGCAGAGAAGCGAACTGGAAACTCAGCTGTTTCACCTTAAAAAAATTGAGACTATCGGAACTCTGGCAGGGGGCATAGCTCATGACTTCAATAATATTCTGACACCGATCCTGGGTTACACAGATATGGCCCTTGAAGAAATCCCTGAGGACAGCACACTCCGGTTCGATCTGGAACAGATAAATAATGCAGCTCAGAGAGGAAAAGACCTGGTCCAGCAGATCCTGACATTCAGCCGGGAAGTGAACGTGGAGAAGAAGCCTGTCAAAATAGACCAGATAGTGGTCGAAGTAATTAACCTTATCAAGGCATCCCTCCCTCATGCTATTGAGATAAGGAAAAGCATCGATCCGGGAATTGGGATAATTCTTGCAGATCCGGTTCATATGCACCAGATTATCATGAATTTATGTACTAATGCCATCCATGCGATGAAACATAGGGGAGGCATCCTAGACATAAAGGTCGATAGTGTACTGGTAGATCAGAAAACAACGAAGGAAATTAACAATCTTAAGGTTGGGATTTATGTAAGAATCAGACTGTCAGATACTGGTCATGGGATGGACAGAAGAACAAAGGAAAGGATTTTTGAACCATTCTTTACCAGTAAAGAAGTGGGTTCAGGAACAGGACTGGGTCTTTCTGTTGTCCATGGCATAGTCAGCAATTATAATGGGGCAATAACTGTAGACAGCACTCCGGGGAAAGGTACATTATTCACTGTATTTCTTCCATACAACACTTCAGATGTTGTAAATGAAGTCAAATCTATGGATCAGCTTCCAAGAGGAGTCGAACACATCCTGTTTGTCGACGATGAAATGGACATAACTTTTATGGGCAAAAAGATGCTGGAAAATCTCGGATACAAAGTCACCACCAGGACCAACAGCAGTGATGCATTAGAGGAGTTTAAAAGAAACCCCGGGAAGTATTCATTGCTCGTAACGGATCAGACAATGCCCAAAATGCTGGGAACCGAACTTGCCGCGAAAATGAGGAAAATAAATCCCGACCTGAAAGTCATTATAATAACCGGGTACATCGACAAATTATCTGATGCGGCAAAGTCAAAAACCGGTTCTTACGAAATAATCCTGAAACCTATCAAACTGAACGAGTTCAGCAAGGTTATCAGAAAAGTACTGGATGAAAAATAATCAACTTTAGCAATGGCGAAAATTTTGATAATAGATGATGATCCTTCGATCCTGACAATGCTTCAAAGGATGCTTGAAAAGGCCGGATACGAAGTTGATATTGCCAGCAATGGCAGTGAAGGTTTGCAGAAAATTGAAAGCTGTCCCCCGGATCTTTTGGTAACTGATATTGTGATGCCTGAAAAAGAAGGTCTTGAACTGATATTCTACCTGAGAAGAAAGAATCCGGAATTAAAGATCGTAGCAATTTCAGGTGGCGGCAGATTTAATTATGAGGGATATCTCACCAGTGCAAAACTTCTGGGGGCTGATCTGACCTTTCAGAAGCCGTTAGTTCACAAAGAATTTATACAGGCTATATCTGACCTTATTAATACTAAAAAATAACGGCTTTTTTCACCTTTCACACCGGAGGAATTACCTGATTATTTAACGGGCAATGTATTCAACCCATCAGTTGAAAATCCGGTGAGGATCATTCAGATTATACCGGAGTAAATCATAAGATGCTGCTTCGTGGTCTTTCCAGCCGGCATAGCATGGTCTGTCAAGACCTACGAAAGGTGGTCAATATGAACGACTTTTCCAATTAACTTTAGGGACTGATTTGTTATGATTTATTATATCATTAAATTATTGTAAAATGAAAATTGGTGATAAACTGGTTCTCATTACTGGTGCATCAAGTGGCATTGGTGCTGAAACTGCAAAAGTGATCAGTAGTAAAAATGCAACAGTAATCTTATTAGCCCGAAACCCTGAAAAACTGGAACAAGTTGCAGCTCAAATTAAACAACAAGGGGGCAAGTCATATTATTATCCTGTAGATTTATCCAATAGTGAGCAGGTTGAATCAATAGCAGAAAGAATTAAAAAGGAAGTCGGCATTCCAGATATAATTATAAACAATGCAGGGACTGGCCGATGGCTGACTATCGAAGAAACCTCGGCTGAAGAGTTGAAAGAAATGATTGCGTTACCATATCTGGCAGCATTTTATATTACAAAAGCTTTTATTACCGAAATGAAAATACGTGGTACGGGACATATCATCAATCTCACTTCAGATGCATCTTTTTTACCTAAAGGGATGGCACTGGGATATTCTGCGGCGCGATATGCCTTACGTGGATTTTCAGAAGGTTTAAGAGGTTATCTTCTGGCATCAGGGATTAATGTGTCATTAGCCGTATTTGGAAAAGTTGAGAGCAGTTATTGGGAAAATAATCCCGGTAGTGAGAAAAGAATTCCAAAATCAACACCATTTATGCCAACACTGACTACCAATCAGGTTGCAAAATACCTAGTCGAAATGATTGAAAAGAATAAACGGATTCTGATTAAACCGGGAATTTTCAGGACTCTTTTCTGGTCATTCCGTCATTGGCCTGATCAGATAGCAGAACGTATGAATAAAACAATTTAAATTCAGAAGGTTGCTATTTTTAAATTTTGAAAATCGGATTTTTGTCAGAGTGCAACCAGGATAATACCTCAAAATAATCAAAATAATGAAAATAGTAGTATTTGGAGCAAGCGGTAAAACAGGCTCATTGTTGGTAGATGAAGCATTAACATCAGGTCATTACGTAGTAGCTTATGTTCGCAAACCTAAATCTGTTAAATCAGATCATCCCAATTTAAAAGTTGTTGCAGGGTATCTGAATGAAAAGGACAAACTTAAATCAGTCATTTCCGGTTCGGATGGATGTATTTCAACTCTCGGTGGAGCATCTCTGACAAAACACAGTCGCGAAATTATTGAGGGAATAGATAATATCGTCACCATTATGGAAGAAGAAAAAGTAAAGCGCTTTATTTATTTATCGAGTTTCGGTGCCGGCGATAGTCGCAAATATATGCCTCAGCCTTTCCGGTTTCTTATTGCTGATGTAATGCTTCATGTACCTTTAGCAGACCACAATACCAACGAAAGCCATATTACTAAAAGTCAACTTAATTGGACAATAGTTCGCCCCGGAGGATTAACCAATGGTGCTAAAACTGACAATATGAAACATGGTTGTGAAATGACAAAAATTAAAGGCAGTATAAGTATCTCACGGGCAAATGTGGCAGCTTTTCTTCTTGATCAGGTAAGCAATAATGACTACTCGAATAAGAGTGTTTGGTTATATGAATAATATTGACTATCAGCACAGCATACCTGAAAGTTTTCAATCCAGACTTGTACAAATGGCTATGGGTTTGTTTGGAATGAAACAAAAAACGGAAAGAATAATGATAACAAACGGTTTTGCAAAAGAACCTGCAAAGATCCCTGGTTCATTATTGAAGCGCTTTAATATTCAGGAGGCTGAACAAGACACCCGTAAGATTTGGACAATTTCTCCTGTTGATAGTAAATCTGACCTGATAATTTTATATTTCCATGGCGGTGCATATATGAGTAGTCTCATCCAAGAACACTGGAGTCTTATGGAGAAATTAATCAGTAAGTCTGGTGCGACAATGGTTGTTCCTGACTATCCATTAGCACCTGAAGCCAACTGCGAAGCTACATATGATTTTATTGAAGGATTATTTAGGAGATTGATAACTGAATATCCTGCCAAACGCATTGTTTTTATGGGTGATTCCGCAGGTGGTGGATTAGCATTAGGATTTACACAGCAATTAAGAGATGAAAATAAAAAGCAGCCTGAGCAGATAATCATTTTTTCTCCCTGGTTAGATGTCACAATGTCCAATCCACTATTAGAGATATTAGATAAAAAGGATAATATTTTAAGCATTAATGGTCTTAAAAATGCCGGACAGAAGTATGCTGCAGACCTGGATTTGAAAGATTTTCGGGTGAGCCCTGTTTACGGAGCCTTAACCGGGTTGTGCAGGATATCTCTTTTCACAGGGACAAGAGACATATTAAATGCAGATGCTCAAAAATTTAAACAGCGAATGAAAGAACAGAAGATAAGCTTTAATTATTTTGAGTATCCTGATATGTTCCATGATTGGGTGATAATTACGAGTTTAAAGGAATCACTGGATGTTATTGACAAAGTGGATAAACTTGTAAATG
>CAWFSO010000003.1:0-18019 GCA_963818525.1 uncultured Rikenellaceae bacterium | reverse complement strand
TAAATACCAACATTATTATATGTCGGGTCTTCAGAAATAGTTCCGCCATTTGCCGGATCAACTGACCAGGTAACTGTTTGATCTGTAATACTATTATCGAACACGACCACGAATGCCCTGGATTCGCTGGGTATCATGTAGGCTTCTGAAACTCCAAAACTAATTTTCGATTCAGGTTCTGACTGAGGTGTCTTTTCACACGCAAAAAAAAGGAGTGGCAGGGCTAAAAATAAAAATGGTTTCTTCATACGATTAAAAGTTAATGTTAGTTTTTACTGGTTTATAAATCTTTACCAAATATACATTTCCAGTATTCCACGAGGTGTCAGACTGTATAAATTTTCCAATTACTTTATTTGACAGGATTGCAGACCAGGCGTTTTAGGTCAGAATTTGAGTAAACAATAAAAACTAGTGTATTAATAGGTATACGTGAAGTATTTAAATACCGGGTAGCTGATTTTTCGTTTGTTTACTCCAAGTGCTAAAAGATAATCATCCAGGATATTCCAACCAATAAACCCATCACCAACCTGGGGCTCGAGAGCATAAAATGCGAGGTTGGCAAGCGGCTGGGCCATATCAAGTATATAGGTGCCGGCCGGAATATCTTTGGAGCTAAGCTTTATAAATTTTCCATCAAGCACAGTCATATCGTATCCTCCCTGTCGCACATGTGTCATGCTGTCGATAAGAAATTCTTCGCCACTGGCTTTTACCGGTTTGTCAAGAATTTGCACTTTGAGCCCCATAATTTTAAGCTTATCAACAATAAAAGACATGTTTTCAGGTATAAAGTAGCCCCGGGGAATCACCGCTTCTTTAGTCCCTACAGGTTTTGTGATTAAATCGACCCCCGGTATTACCTCCGGCTTTTTATTGACGATTTCGGGATTTACCCGCCGTATGCTTGTGCCCGGAATATACTCAAGTGCAATATCTTTATAACCAAGGATATTAAATTTTCCTTCAGAGACATACTCCCCCTTCGTGAAATTCATGAGTGTACCCGATCCTGCTTTCTCCTTTATGTTCCCGACCACGGCTTCGTCGGCTTTTCTACATATCTCTGTCATCTCCTTTCCGTTCTTATAGCAATATTTCAACAATTCATTTGCCAATGCATAATGGCTGTAAATCATTTTCTGATATGAAAAGTATGCGGCAGTCTCAGCCAATATGGCCATACGATTGCGGAGACCATAGGCACTTACCATAAACTTCCCTTCAGTCGTCCAGATTGCATTATCATGAGTAAATTCCGATGGAGGCCACTCACCTCTTGATAGTATACAATGGTAGAAAACTTCAATTTTTCCGGTTTCCCTTGACCCCCTGGTTAATTCGGGAAAAATCTTATATGTAACGTAATCCCGCGGGCCGGAATTTGCAGTAGCTACATTCGACCCTGCATAAACAATCGGATAACCGTGGGTTACAATACCCATACGATGTGTATCGTAAATCAAAACAGGGTCCCATGTGTTGAATACCTTTTCATAAGCTCCCTTCATGTTTGTCGATTCCAGTTTAATCGCATCCCTGTTAATATCAAGGTTTGCCGCGTTATTTCTGTTCCCTGTCAGCATTGGTATTTCTCCGCTGACACTCCTGGTTTCGTTTCCATCAACATTAAAATTTGGACAAACCATAATAATAAGATTGTCAAGGAGGTATGTCTTGTCGCCGAAAAGTATATCACGGATCAGCATTAAGAGGGCTTCCTTGCCCTCACTCTCTCCGGGGTGAATTCCTCCCTGCAGATAGATAACAGTCTTTCCTGATTTTTTTGCCTCCTCAGGTCTTGTAATCCTCGGATTGGCCATCACAAGTACCGGGCATGTGTTCCCCCGGTCGCTTATAAACATATCAAAAACATGAACGTACTCGCTGTTCCATTGAATCATCGCGAAGTATTCAAGGATATCCTGATTGGTTGCAGTATGTTTAAAATCTGATTTCTCGCAGGCTGTTAAATATTTTTCCGGCCAGGTTCCATTCCACTTATCAGGAACAGAATCTCCCCAGTACATATTATCCTGACATAACAGGGTTGATCCGGGTAGCAGGAAGAAAAGAGATATTAATCCAAACATGCGGGCAATCATGGAATACTTCATTCTGTATATGATTTGATTAAAGGTTAAAATTAGTTATTGCAGTTTTATTAATGAGTTAAAAATCTTAATTAATTATGTGATCAGGGATGTTCTTTAGCAGGCATAAGTTGCGGAGGCTCGGGGCCGGGACGGGCAGAGCGTATATGAAATGCCCGGTGGTCCGCCAGCTGGCGGAGAGGGGACAGACAGTGCGCAGGCACGAGCCGGGCCGAGCGTATAGAAAATGCCCGGTGGCGCAGTTTTCAGTGAGGGGACAGGCTGTGTGCTGGCTCGAGCCCATATATATGAAAAAGCAACCGTTTATTGTTGCTTTTTGTGGGCCCAGCTGGGCTCGAACCAGCGACCCCCTGATTATGAGTCAGGTGCTGCTAACCAGCTGAGCTATGGGCCCGGTTAATCAGGGTGCAATATTAAGTAAAAAAACAAAAATCACCAAAAAGATAATCCTGATGTTTATTTACCCCTGCTCCGGAGCAGGTCCCGCGATACAGAATTGTCACAGCGGAAGCCTCTGCCGGCAGTCACTGGATGCAGCGTCACTGCCTGTTGATATATCCGAACAGAACCCCTGCCGCTTCATCCAGATCATTGCCGAAAGTTATCAGTCCACCACGGTCTCCCGCCATGACGATTATCCTCTTTTCATACACCTCCGGGGATCCGAATATCCGTAACATCTCGCGCGCCATAGCCGGTGTACCATACTCGACTTTCGGATCAGTCGTGGGCACCTTGTCCATCAACTCTTCCCAGAGACTGATCGAATGCACGTGAATGACAGCATGGGTCCCCGGATCTGCCATATAGATAGCCGCGTGGGTAAGCGACTCTGAGGAGGCTTTCAGCGGACCGCTGCACATGACGGCATTGTCATCGATATTATATGATGACACCTTCACATAATGCCCGGGCTCAAGCTCCGGAATATCACCCGTTGATGAACCCGTAATTATAAACTGCGAGGTGTTTCCGATGCGAATACTGATATTACCGAAGCCGACTCCGTTCTCAAAAGCCCCGACAAGGTCGAGGTTGAAAAGGATGTCCCTCCAGTGATTTATTATCTCGTACTGCTCGTCAGTGATGACGGGGCCCGACTGGCTCCAGTAGCAGTTGAATTTTACAAATCCTTCCATATTTTTATGATAACATTTTTTTAATCGATTCTCTGTCAGCCCGGCATACACCGCGGTCTGTAATCAGTCCTGTCACCAGCCTTGCCGGCGTGATGTCAAAACCGTAATTCGATACCGGGGCATCCTTCTTAAACAGATACACCGATAGCGGAGTGCCTGGCAGCAAAGATGGCGCCGGCATTCCGGGAGAAGCTGAAGGCGGGGGGTCAGCCAGCACACCGTCAATTTTACGAACCTCGTCGCCGTCTCTCTCCTCAACAGGAATATCCTCCATTTGGTTCAGTGAAAAATCTATCGTTGAAACAGGAAATGCAGAATAGAACGGTATATTATTGTCGAAAGCAGCAAGGGCCTTGAGGTATGTTCCGATTTTGTTCGCCACATCACCGGCAGCCGTGGCGCGGTCACATCCGACTATTACAATGTCAACCTGGCCTTGCTGCATCAGATGCCCGCCGGCATTGTCTGTGATAACAGTATACGGGAGACCGTGGTTTTCAAGCTCCCATGCAGTAAGCCTGCTTCCCTGGTTGCGGGGTCGTGTCTCATCAACCCAGACATGAACCTTTATTCCCCTGTCGTGTGCAAGGTATACAGGGGCCAGGGCGGTGCCGTAATCGACACAAGCCAGCCATCCTGCATTGCAGTGAGTGAGGATATTCACCGGAGCCCCCTTCTTCTTCCGGCTTATCTCTTCAATCAGAGGAAGGCCGTTCTGCCCTGTCAGGCGACAGCTCTCAACCTCGCTGTCAGTAAGCGAAATTGCAGCCTCTCTGACAACCTCCGGTGAGGGGTCATTAATTACAGTTCTCATCATAAGATCAACAGCCCACGACAGGTTGACGGCAGTGGGCCGTGTAGCTTTCAGCCTGCGGGCATCTGACCCCACAGCAGCCAGAATATCGTCAGACGTGATATGTTCAAGAAGAGAAAGATATATTCCCCAGGCCGCCGTGACACCAATGAGGGGCGCACCGCGAACAGCCATGCCCGTAATAGCCATGCAGACCTCCGTGACGTTCTTCAGCGTCATAATTTCGAATGAAAACGGCAGCTTTCGCTGGTCAATGATCCGGATAACATTCGGATCCTGCTCATCCGGCCAGATGCTTCTTAAGTGTCTCTCCCCAACCTTCATTACCTGAAGTTCCACGTTAAAATAGGTCAGCCAAAAATATATAATCTTGATCTCATTTACATTATGTTTGACAGTTCTTATTTTTTTACGTCCCGCAATTGCCGTTTTTCGAATTTCCGGGGCCTGAATTCTATTTTCCAATTCAACATATTATCTTTGCGGTGAACGGGCGCAATGGTAAACAAGGAGGAATACAGGCTAAAGATTATTTTTACGGCCAGCCGTATCTTCAGTCATCATGGGTTCAAGAACACCACGATGGACGAGATATCCAGGGCCCTGAAAAAGGGAAAAAGCTCGATCTATTATTATTTCGGCAGCAAGGAGGAGATTTTTGAGGCAGTTGTAAAACACGAAGCAAACCAGCTTCGCACTCAGCTCACCACGGCAATCAGGGAGGTGGACTCTCCCGCAGACAAGCTTCGCAATTATATCTTCGTGAGGATGAGAGCGTTTGACAAGCTCTCAAACTACTACAATGCTGTTTTCGACAAAAACCTCGACCATTATGATTTCATCGAAAAGATACGTGAGAGGTATGACCGTGAGGAACTGGCCATATTGAGACTTCTGGTCTACCTTGGCAACAGCCGCGGAATCTTCGATGTGGAGGACAGCGAATATACAGCCATGGCCATCCAGACTATGCTGAAAGGATTCGAGGTTCCCCTATTCTGGCGCAAGCGTGACCTTGACATCAACATCCGGCTTGACGCGATAATGAGGCTTATATTCTACGGGGTGCTCAGGAAAAAATAGTTATTTCTTTTGCGGTCGGTATTGCGTGCGGGGCTGAGGTTTTTGCACCTGAGTCTGCGTCTGCGTAACCACAGGGGGCTGTTTTCGCGTATACGCCCAGACAAGCAGCCCTATTCCTGCAAGTACAAAGGGAATGCTGAGCCACTGTCCCATATTCAGCTTCATGCCTGCCTCGAACGCCACCTGGTCTTCCTTCAGATATTCGACAAGGAACCTGAAGAAAAAGACGCATATAAGGAAGAGCCCGAAGAGAAGTCCCGGCCGCTGTCTGCCTTTGTTCTTCCAATAGATGCGGAAGAGAAGAAGGAAGGTGGCCAGGTATGCCAGTGCCTCATAGATCTGTGTGGGGTGCTTTGGTGCGTTCTCTCCGTTGCGAAGGAAGACGAATCCCCATGGCAGCGCAGTCTCAACACCATAAATTTCAGAGTTCATCAGGTTGCCCAGGCGGATCAGTGCGCCGGCGAGGGCCACGACTATTACGACTCTGTCAATAACCCACATATAGGGCTTTTTCTCCTTTCGCACGAAGAGCCACAGTGCCAGGAGTATTCCTATTGCGGCGCCGTGGCTTGCGAGACCCCCGTGCCAGACCTTGATTATCTCAAAGGGATGGGAGAGGTAGTACTGTGGCTCATAGAAAAAGCAGTGCCCGAGCCGGGCGCCGAGGATTGTGCCGATGGCCACATAGACCGTCAGCCTGTCGAGGACGGCATCACCCATCCCCTCGTTCTTAAACATCCGCTGAAGGATGTAGTACCCGAAGACGAATCCCAGGGCGAAGAGAAGTCCGTACCATCTTACTGCGAAACTGCCGATTCTGAAAATTTCGGGATTGACATCCCAGGGAATGATTTGAAGGGTCATGATCTCACTGTTAGCACTGCAAACTTAAATAAAAAAAAGTCCGGAGAGGTTAAGGAGCAAGGCAAAAGGGAAAATTTGATGTAAGTTTGTAAACAGTGGAGATAAAGAGTTACATAACGAACAGGGTGGGCATTGTGGCATTCATCCTCCTTGCAGGGGCTGCCTGTGCCAAGATAAGTGCTCCCACAGGCGGACCAAGGGATACCGAGCCCCCGGTGATACTTGAAAGCCAGCCGGAGAACGGCACCGTGATGTTCACCGCCAAATCATTCAGGGTGACCTTTGACGAGTATGTGATACTTGACAAGATTACTGACAAGTTCATGGTGTCGCCGCCCCTGGCGACTAAACCGGAGGTGAAACTGAAGGGCAGGGACCTTGTTGTAAGCTGGGATGAGGTGCTCGCCGACAGCACTACCTACACCTTTTATTTTCAGGATGCCATTCGTGACAACAACGAAAGCAACCCGATCCCCAACTACCAGTATGTATTCTCGACCGGGCCGGTTCTTGACTCTCTTACAGTAACCGGCAATGTCTTCAACGCCTATGACCTGGAAACGGCCCCGGAGATGCTTGTATTGATGTATTCTAACCTTTCAGATACTGCACCGCGAACACTTCTGCCGGCATATATCTCAAGGCCTGATCTTTCGGGCGGATTCGCAATCAGCAATGTTAAGCCCGGCAGATACAGGCTTTTCGCAGTAAATGACCTGAACGGAAACAAGAAGTATGATCTGGAGAGTGAGACGTTTGCTTTCTTTGATTCGGTACTTGTGATAACCCCCGATGATTATTCGGTGTACGATACTGACAGCATAAGCTTCAAGCCTCCTGCCGCGCCGGAGAGCGCCAAGCCAGCGGTCTACACATACGGCAGGCACCGTATATATGCATTCCTCGTAGACCCTTCAAAACAATACCTGAAATTTGCCGAACGGAAGAGCTCAGGATCGTTATCCTTTGGCCTGGCGCTCCCTTCAGACACCTCAGAGTTTTCAGTCAGGCTTACAGATGTGCCTCCTGAGGCGTGGATCATGGAGAACAATGTCAAACGTGACACATTCAGGCTCTGGATCACAGCAGACTCGGTTTATAACCGTGATTTCATAGAGGCGCTTGTTACTTATCCGTTCACTGACAGTACCGGCACTGACATTGCACGGACCGATACTGTATCACTCAGATTCCAGAAGCCTGCTCCTACAAGAGGCACTCCCAGGCGCACCGGAGGCTTCTTCAGGACAAACCTGAACAACAGGATAAGACCAGGCACATTACCCTGGTTTGCAGGTCAGGCCCCGATGAATCATCCAGACTCTTCGAGAATCATTCTGAAAAAAATCATCGATTCGGTGGCTGTAAACGTTCCCCTGACTTTTAAAAGAGACTCACTCGACCTGCGCCGGTACTTCCTGGATGTTGCGCTTCTCCCCGGCGTTTCGTACAACCTGTCGTGTGCCGACAGCTCCTTTTCGGATATTTACGGCTCCTTTTCAGATTCGACTGTTTACAAATTTGCTGTTGCAACCACTGAGGACTACGGGAATGTTACTGCCAACCTTACGGGATATGAGGGCGACGTCATAGTACAGCTCCTCGGCGACAGGGAGAAGGTTGTAAAGGAAGCATTCTTAAAGAGTCCAGGCAAGGCGGTGTTTGCCCTGCTTGACAAGGGAAAATACAGGCTTAAGGTCATATATGATACTGACGGCAACAGGGCGTGGACGACCGGCAGCTATATCCCGCTGGCAGGTCCGGAGGCTGTGACATACTACGACGGAGAGCTTGACGTAAAAATAAACTGGGAGCTTGAGCAGGACTGGGACATCAGCCTGAAGAACAAAAAGGATGTCTCACTGCGCAGTAAACCTGAACCCAAAAGGTAGAGAGAATCAGACGGCCGGGAAGGCCGGAATTATTAAGATATTAAGCGATGACAACGCGACGAAGATTCATCAGGAACAGTGTGATTGCCGGTGCTGCTGTAAGCGCGGGAGTGCCGGCATTTGCCATGCAGGAAAAGATAAAGAGGGTTACTAACAGGCCGGCCCCGAAGCTGCGCAGGTTTCAGAGTAAGGCTGTGGAAGAGACAATAAAGGAGATAAAATCTTTTCTGGGCGACAGGGAACTGGGCTGGCTTTTCGAAAACTGTTTTCCGAACACACTTGACACTACTGTCAGCTTCAGCCGTAAGGACAACAGGCCTGACACATTTGTGATTACAGGCGATATTCACGCCATGTGGCTCCGTGACTCGACTGCCCAGGTGTGGCCCTACATGTCACTGACAGCATCAGACCCCGGGCTTAAGGATCTGATTGCAGGCGTTATAAACCGGCAGGTAAAATGCATTCACATCGACCCCTATGCAAATGCTTTCAATGACGGTCCGGGCCAGAGCGAATGGATGAGTGACCTTACCGAGATGAAGCCCGAGCTGCATGAGCGAAAATGGGAGATAGACTCGCTGTGTTATCCTGTGAGGCTTTCTCACGGATACTGGAAGGCCACCGGAGACACCTCAGTCTTCGACGCCTCGTGGAAGGAGGCGATGCAGCTCATATTGAAAACATTCAGGCAGCAGCAGCGCAAAGAGGGACCCGGGCCTTACAAGTTTCAGAGGGTCACGGGATGGCAGACCGATACAGTTGCAGGTGCCGGGTACGGCAATCCGGTGGTGCCTGTGGGGCTGATTGTCTCAATCTTCAGGCCGTCGGATGATGCCACCACCTGGCCTTTTCTCATTCCTTCCAACTATTTTGCCGTTAAGTCTTTGCGGCAGATTGCAGAGATCTCTGCTGCTGTGCTGAAAGACTCAGGCCTGAGTGCCGAAGCTGTGGCACTGGCTGATGAAGTGGAAGCGGCACTGAACAAATATGCCAGGGCAGTTCATCCTGAGCACGGGGAGATAATACCCTATGAGACCGACGGCTACCATAATTACAATTTCATGGATGACGCCAATGTCCCGAGTCTGCTCGCCATGCCCTACCTGGGCACCATAGACCGAAATGACCCGCTGTACCTGAGGACGAGGAATTTTGTGCTGAGCAAAAGCAATCCATATTATTTCTCCGGCATCATGGGCACCGGCGTAGGAAGTCCGCACACAGGCCTCAACCGTGTATGGCCCATCGGCATCACTGTCAAGGCTCTGACGGCGAATAATGATTATGATATTGTGGCCTCGCTGAGGATGCTGCAGAACACGCACGCAGCCACGGGCTTCATGCACGAGTCGTTCATGAAGGACGATCCGACGCAGTTTACCCGGAAATGGTTTGCCTGGGCAAATACGCTCTTCGGCGAGCTGGTACTCGACACATACCGGACGAAGCCGGATCTTTTAAAGGAAGTTTAAAAAGAGAAAAATATGAAAGAAGTAGTTGCCGGGGTGGATATCGGCGGAACAAACACAGTCATCGGGTTAGTTGATTCGGCAGGCGAGATACACGGTGAGGGCAGGCTGGCGACGGCTGACTATGCCTTTGCCGATGATTTTGTAACGGCCCTTGACGGGAAGCTTAAGGAGATGACTGCGGGGCGTGATGATCTGAAGCTTGTTGGGATTGGGATTGGGGCGCCCAATGCTAATTTCAATAATGGTACTATCGAGCTGGCGCCCAACCTCCGGTGGAAGGGAATCATCCCGATGGCGAGGATCACCGAGAGGAAGACAGGCCTGAGGACACTTATAACCAATGATGCCAATGCGGCTGCACTTGGTGAGATGCTCTTCGGTGCCGCGAAGGATGTGAAGAACTTCATAATACTTACCCTGGGCACGGGCCTTGGCAGCGGCATTGTAGTCGATGGCAGGGTAGTGTACGGCCACACCGGTTTTGCCGGCGAGCTGGGTCATATGACGGTAGCCGAAGGCGGCAGGGTCTGCGGCTGCGGCCGCAGAGGATGTCTTGAGACATACGCTTCAGCCACGGGCCTTGTGCGTACGGTTCTGTTCCTGCTGAGCGACCGCCGCGAGGAGAGCATACTGCGTGACCTGAAGAGTACCGAGATAACCTCAAGGCGCGTGGCTGAAGCCGCTGCCGCCGGCGATGTCATAGCACAGATGGCCCTCGACCAGACGGCACGCTGGATAGCCCTCGGAATAGCCAACTCAGTCACATTCTCCAGCCCCGAGACGATCTACCTGTTCGGAGGACTCGCACAGGCAGGGGATGCTATCTTCGTGCCTGTCAGGAAATATGCCGACGAGCTTGTGCAGCCCGTCTTCCGCGGTACTTTCAACGTCCTCCCGTCAGGCCTCCCTGAGGCCCGTGCAGCAGTGCTGGGAGCCTCTGCCCTCATCTGGAAAGAGCTTAAATAAAAATTTGCTACCCTCACTAAGTTGTGATATCTTTGTATTATTGGTTCTGTTGGTTCAGAAGTAAACAAAACCAAGATTCAATGAAGGTTATTGAAGTTACAAGGTTGATTGCAGGGAACGTTTATCCGGCCATGGCTGAAGTATCAGCCAGGCTGGATGAACTTGGGGAAGGACATGCTGTTGACACTGTCAACTGGGGAAATTTCGGCTACAAACCGGAGGTGAGATTCAACATCGCTTATGATGACAAGGAGATTTTTCTGAAATACTATGTCAGGGAGAGCAACACAAAAGCCGAAAAGGATCAGCCGAACCAGATGGTGTGTGAAGACTCGTGCGTAGAGTTTTTTGTATCACCCGCTGACGACGGCATCTATTACAATTTTGAATTCAATCCCATAGGAACTGTGTTGCTGGGTGCGGGTCACGGACGCGCTGACAGCAAAAGGGCAGACCCGGCTTACACTGAGCGGATACGCCGCATTACAACAATGGGTGACAAGCCTTTCGGGGAGATCAGGGGAGACATACGCTGGTCGCTGACCCTGGCCATCCCGCTTGACATCTTCTTCCACCATGATGTGACCGGGCTGACGGGCAAAACATTCAGAGCCAACTTTTACAAATGCGGAGACAAGCTCAGCAATCCTCATTTTGTCACCTGGAATCCCGTGCTGACGGAGAAGCCCGATTATCACAGGCCTGAATTTTTCGGCACCCTGAAGTTTGTTTAGAAACCTACAATCATATATTTATGACAAAAGGCAATGCAGTCATCGGGCAGTCCGGCGGACCCACATCGGTAATTAACTCAAGCCTGGCAGGGGTAATTGATTCCGCAAGGGTCTCTTCTGTCATCGGCGAGATCTATGGCATGAATTACGGTATTGAGGGACTGATGAACGAGTGGTTTTATGACCTCGGCAGGCAGTCGCCGCGGGTAATCAGCGGGCTCCGTGAAACACCATCGTCGGCGCTGGGCTCCTCGCGTCACAAGGTGAAGGATGAGGATCTTCCGAGAATACTGGAGGTCCTTAAGAAGTATGACATCCGTTATTTCTTTCTCATCGGAGGGAATGACTCCATGGATACAATCAACAGGGTGGAGGCATACTGCCGCGGGGCGCAATATGACCTGACCGGCATAGGCATTCCCAAGACGGTCGACAACGATCTCTTCGGCACCGACCACACACCCGGCTTTGCCTCGGCGGCCAGGTCCAATATGCTGAACGTGATGCAGGCAGGGATGCTCGCCCGCGACATGAAGAAGGTGGACCAGTTTGTGGTCTACCAGACAATTGGTCGTGATGCCGGTTGGCTTGCCGCAGCAACGGCAATGGTCAGGAAGGACGAGGACGATGCGCCGCACCTCATCTATACTCCGGAGCACGTTTTCAGCAGAGAGAAGTTCCTTGCAGACGCTGACCGCTGCATTAAGAAATACGGCTGGGTCTCGGTGGTCTGCGGCGAGGGAATTAAATTTGAAGACGGCACTCCGGTGAGCTCATCGCAGGTAAAAGACAAGTTCAGCAACACCGAGTTCGGTGCCATGGGTGGGGCCAGCGCAGCACTGAATCTCCATCACATGTTATCCTCTGAATTCGGGCTTCGCGGCGAGTTTCAAATTACGGAATCACTTATAATGAGTGACTTTGTCAGGGCGCTGCCCCTGGACCTGGAAGAGGCATACCTGTGCGGGACTGAAGCAGTGAAGCTGGCAGAGAAGGGAGAGTCAGGGAAAATGGTGACTATTGAGCGGGTGTCAGACGAACCCTACGGGACTGTTTTCGGCACGGCGCGCCTCAGTGATGTGGCCGTTGCGGCAAAACCTATGCCTGCTGAATATTTCAATGACGAAGGGAATTTTGTCTCCGATGCCTTCCGGAGATATATGAAGCCTCTTAACGGGGATCTGCCCGGTTTTGTGAGGCTGGAAAGAAAAATGGTCAGGAAATAAACCAAAGAAATAATGGCAACAGAATTCAATAAAGTAGTACTGTCACTCAATGCGCATCCCGATGATGCTGAGGCATGGAATGCCGGGGTATTAAAGCTTCTGCACGACAAGGGATACAAAATTGTAATCGCCACAATGACCGGCGGCGACCTGGGTGGCTGCAACATGAGCATGGAGGAGACGGCTAAGCTCAGATTCACGGAGGCCAGGGAAGCCGCCGCGGTACTCGATGCGGAATATTATTCGCTTGGTGGCATTGACGGGTCTCTTTATGATACCAGGGAGATGAGGCTGAAAACAATTTCACTGATGCGCAAGGTCAGGGCCGGGATAGTCTTCACGCACCTGCCCAACGACTATCATCCGGATCACCGCGCTACGGCGGCAATCGTTGAGGCGGCGGCCATGGTGGCATCACTGGACCCTGTTCCGGTCCCTGAAAAGCCGCTTGAAGTGACCCCCCTGCTCTATCACTCCTCCCCCCTGACGCTGAGTGATCCGCTCGGTTCTCAGATAGCGCCGCCGCACTTCTTCGTGGATGTAACAAGCGCCGTGAAGACGAAGATCGAGATGCTCGGCAAGCACCACTCGCAGCTTGAGCTGATGAAACACATGCACAAGATTGACGATTTCTTCGGTTATGTGCTCGAGGGCAACAAAAACTACGGCAAACTGGTGGGTGTGGAATATGCCGAGGTCTACTGGCAGCACCTTGGCGGAGGATTTCAGAAAGACCCGCAGGTACAGCGCGACCTGGAAGAATTTATTGTTAAACAGCAACATCAGTAATCATGAACCTGACAGAAAAAAAGTACAGCAAGTTCGCCCTTGTGAGGGAGATGCTGGAGACCCCGGGCATCATCAGAACATTTGACCCGTCCGTTTCACAAAAGTTTGTAAAAGCCGTCAAATCCAAAAAAGGGCTCTTCCTTACCGGGGAGGGCAGCAGCAGGCTTTTCCCGGCAAAAAGGGCAATATTTTCCTCACTGAAGAAGGAGTTTCTTTTTCCGGTGATTACAGAAGGCTGTACCCAGGCGCTCGATTACAACCTTGATGATTTTGCTGTCTTCGCTGCATCTAACTCAGGCCAGACAAAAGAGGTGATCAGGCTTGTAAGCAGCCTTAAAAAGAAGAAGCACACTGCTGTTTTCGGCCTCACGGCAAACAAAGGCACCAAACTGGCAGAAACGGTTGCCGACACCCATGTTCTTGAATGCGGCAAGGAAAACGCCGTTGCAGCCACCAAATCGGTTGTGGAACAGGGCCTCTTTTATGATTCCCTTCTCAGGAACCTGAGGGGAGAAAAGATGGAAGGACTGAAGACATTTGCCGGACTGACCGAACAGGTGCTCACGGCAAAAATCGATAAAAAGATAATTGACATGGTCCGCAATGCCGACATGATATATTTTGCCGGCCGTGACAACGGCGTGGCGGCAGAGCTGGCCCTGAAGACCAATGAGATAACCCGGAAGAAATCGGCATTCCTGGAGGGCACATTTCGCACTTCACGGCATCGAGGAGGTGATGGACAAGAACGAAGTGCTGATATGGATCGACCCCTTCACCGATGACCGCGATAAATTCATGGAGTGCCTCGTCAAAGGCGCTGGCATAAATGTGATTGCAATTTCCGGGGAAAAGACAATTTTTCCCACAATTGTAATTCCGTCCGGCGGTCAGTATGCAGAGTATATCCAGCTTGCAGCAGGTTGGAACATACTTGTTGAAACGGGAATCGCCCTGAAGATTGATCTTGATCATCCTAAAAGAGCCAGGAAAGTCGGGAATGAATTCTAAACGTTATATTTACGTTTAGTTTTACATTATACGATTGAAATGGAAAAGGAAAAAGTCGTTGTTGGCATTGATATTGGTGGCACCAACACTGTCTTCGGCTTTGTAGACCGCGAAGGGAAGATCCTTGCCGAGGGCTCTATCGGGACTGTTCATTATGAAGAACCCGAGGTTTTCATTGCCGCGCTCTATGAAAAGATAATGGTTGCCAGGGCGAAAACCGGAAAGGATGTGGAGATCCTCGGTTACGGAATTGGCGCCCCGATGGGCAACATCAACAAAGGCACAATCGAATACCCTGCTGACCTGCCATGGAAGGGAATAATTCCAATTGCAGAGATATTCAATCGTCATACTGACCTGCCCGTGATTGTAACCAATGACGCAAATGCGGCGGCTGTGGGGGAGATGATCTATGGCGGCGCGAGGGGGATGAAGAATTTTGTTGTGATCACCCTCGGCACGGGTCTCGGCAGCGGCTTCGTTGTTGACGGTAAGCTGGTATATGGTCACGACGGTTTTGCAGGCGAGATAGGGCACACATCTATAAGACCGGGGCTCTCGAACCGCGACTGTGGTTGCGGACGCAAGGGGTGCCTTGAGACATATGTATCAGCCACCGGCATAAAGCGCACCGTACTGAAGATACTGGGAGACAGGCTTGAGCCCAGTGAACTGCGGAAGTACAGCTTCGAAGAGCTCGACTCAAAATTGATATATGAGGCTGCCAGGCGCGGAGATGCTATCGCACTGCGTGCATTTGAACATACGGGTGCAATGCTCGGATTCAAGCTTGCTGACGTGGTGGCCCATACAAACCCCGAGGCCATTTTCCTCTTCGGCGGGCTGGCGCTTGCAAAGGAGCTTATATTTGAACCGGCAAAGAAGCATATGGAAGAGAACCTGCTCTATATTTACCGGGACAAGGTCAAGCTTCTGCCTTCGGAACTGAGTACGCAGAATGCAGCCGTTCTGGGTGCAAGTTCACTTGTATGGGCAGGCAGGGAATCATGACAGACGAATGAACGGCATGGACAACTTCCCCGAGATATTCAATTTCATCCTTGGCGGTTTCTTCGTCCTCATCGTCTTTTCAATTTCATATGCCTGGCTCAAGCCGCATAAGCTGCACCATTCCAGGCCTCTTTCGACACTCGCACTGAAGGGTTCTTATCTTCTCTACCTGCTTGTAACACTGATAGTCATTTACTTTGCCAGCCTCACCGGCGGAGGACTGAGCCAGGTCTTTGACGGTCCTGAGTTCTTCATCTTCCTGGTGGTGCTTTTCGTACCAACTGTTGCAATTTTTTCACGCAAGATCACTCACCTGAACTCACGGCGGGTGCAATTTAACCTGGTCTTTTCAGCTGTGAATATCGTGATGACAATAACTGTTCTGCTGCTTTACAGGTTCTGATTTCAGTAACCGGTATAAATATTACATTTGTTTTACTAACCGAAAAAACTCCACGGTCATGATCAAGGAAAGATTTATTACATACGTAGAAGAGAGCATCAGGAAGAACTGGGACATCGAAGCTCTTTCGAACTACCGCGAGAAAGGCTATACCTACAAGGAGATAGCCGAAAGGATTGTCAAACTTCATATTGTGTTCCGGGAATTCGGGATTATGGAGGGAGACAAGATTGCGATGGTTGGCAGGAACTCAGCCAACTGGTGCGCCACTTACCTTGCGGTTGTGACATACGGAGCCGTGGTTGTTCCGATACTTCCGGATTTCAGGACCGAAGACCTGCAGAACATTATCAACCATTCTGACTCGAAGCTCATCTTTGCTGACGAAAAGATATGGGAGCAGCTTGAGGCCGAAAAGCTGAAGGAGATCTCCTGTGCGATCAGCCTTGACAACTTCGGAATTGTAATGAGCCGTTCCGAAAGCCAGTCCTCATTTTACAGCAGTCTCGATGCGAAGTTCAAAGAGGCTTTTCCCGCATTCAGTCAGAATGACATCAGCTTTTCGAAGATCGACAATGAGCAGCTGGCAGTGATCAGTTATACTTCGGGCACGACAGGCTTCTCGAAGGGTGTGATGATACCGCACCGGAGCCTTGCTGCCAATGTTCGCTTTGCGCAGACACACATGCCTCTCGAACCAGGTGATCCCGTGGTATCATTCCTTCCGCTGGCACACACTTTCGGCGGAGCCTTTGAATTCCTTTTTCCCTTTACATACGGTTGTCATATAACAATTCTCACGAAAACGCCCTCGCCTCAGATTCTACTGCAGGCATTCAAGGAGATTAAGCCGAGACTGATACTATCGGTACCGCTTGTAATCGAGAAGGTTTACAAGAAGCAGCTCATTCCGGTGATCAGCAAGCCGCATATGAAAGCGCTGCTGATGGTTCCGGGGGTGAACAAGATGCTTCACAAAAAGGTACGCGAGAAACTTGTCGAAACCTTCGGCGGCCGCTTTAAGGAGCTTGTAATCGGGGGTGCGGCATTCAATGCTGACGCCGAGAAGTTCTTCAGGACAATTGGCTTCCGTTTTACGGTGGGATACGGAATGACCGAATGCGGACCGCTTATCAGCTATGCATCGTGGGACACCACCGAGCTGGGAGCTTCAGGCCGTGCTGTTGACACGCTGGAGGTGAAGATTGATTCCGAGGACCAGGAGAATGTTGTAGGGGAGATAATCCTCCGCGGAGACAACGTGATGCTCGGTTACTACAAGAACCCGGCTGCAACCAAAGAGGTCATTGACGAGGAGGGCTGGATGCATACCGGAGACCTCGGCGTGATAGACAAAGCCGGCAATATTTACATCAAGGGTCGCAGCAAGAACATGCTCCTGGGACCGTCAGGCAAGAATATTTATCCCGAAGAGATAGAATCGATAATAAACAACTACAGGTACGTTACCGAGTCTGTTGTAATTTCGGAGGATAATAAGCTTGTGGGCCTCATATTCCCTGATCACGAGCAGCTTACAAAGGACGGCATCACCGAAGCCACATTGCCGGAGGCCCTTGACACGATCCGCAAGGATGTCAACAGCAGGCTTCCCGAATATATGGCTGTCACAAAATTCAGGGTGCATCCCGAGGAATTTCTGAAAACACCGAAGAGGAGCATTAAGCGCTACCTGTATATGAAGGAATAATCTGTCAGGGCATTTTATAAGTATGCCGCCGAAGATGTCAGAATGTGAAGAAGTACTGTATCATAGTTGCGGGCGGTAGCGGACAGCGGATGCGTTCCGCCCTTCCGAAGCAGTTCCTGCTGCTTGACGGGCGACCTGTGCTGATGCGCACTGCAGAGCGTTTCTATTCCTTTGACCCTTCGATTGAAATAATTCTGGTACTTCCGGAGGCGCATCAGGCACTATGGCGCAGGCTGGTAAAGGAGTACTCGTTTACAGTAAAACATACTGTCGTAAACGGGGGTGATGAAAGGTTTCATTCGGTAAAGGCGGGGCTTGAGGTGATTCACTCTGAAGCTGACCGGGAGAATGCCGGTAGAGATGGCAAGGTGGCAGCAAAGAACCCCGGAAGTGTAACTGGCGAAAGCCTGGTGGCAGCAGAGAATCCCGGAAGTGTAACTGGCGAAAGCCTGGTGGCGATCCATGACGGTGTAAGGCCCCTTGTAAGTCACGACACAATCTGGCGCTGTTTCGCCGATGCAGAGGAATTTGGTAATGCAGTTCCCTTCATCGAACCGGCAGACTCAGTAAGACTTCTTTCCGGCGACGGCAGTTTCCCCCAGCCAAGGTCAGAAGTGCGCCTGATCCAGACCCCCCAGGTATTCCGCAGCAGTATTATAATCAACGCCTATGACAGGCCCTGTAATCCTGCCTTCACCGATGATGCAACAGTTGCAGAGGCTGCAGGTGTTACAGTACATCTGACACACGGTAACAGGGAGAATATCAAGATCACCACACCTGA